>CAWAYQ010000017.1:0-178104 GCA_963786225.1 uncultured Alphaproteobacteria bacterium | reverse complement strand
CATCTCGTTGCGGCCCGGAGCATCGAGCGGACCGAACAGACCTGGCAGGCCGGCGACCGGAATGCCGCAATCGGGGCGGCGGTGATGTCGCAACTCCAGATCTCGACCGGCAGGCCCGAGCCCGATGCGCGCTTGGTCGGCGAATTGTCGTCATTGCCGAGCCACACCGCGGTGACGAACTGCGCTGTGTAGCCGACGAACCAGGCATCGCGGAAGTCCTGGCTGGTGCCGGTCTTGCCGGCGGCGGGCCAGCCCGCGAGTTCCGCCTTCCGCGCCGTTCCGATGCGCAGCGTTTCCGACATCATCTGGTTCATCATTGCGAGATGGCGGGGATCGGCGACCCGGCCGAGGCCGGTGCCGCGCCGCTCGTACAGAACCCGGCCGGTCTCGCTCGTACGTACGCGGCGAACGACATACGGAATGACGCCGTAGCCACCGTTTGCGAACGGGGCATAGGCCGTGGCGACAGCGGCGTTACCTAGGACGTTTGCGAGCGCGAGCGAGGCGTTGGCCTGAAGCTCCGAGGTCACGCCCATGCGGTGCGCTGTCTTCGCGACCGCGTCCGGCCCGACATCCATTGCGAGGCGGACAGGCGACGCTGTTCAGCGAGGTTGCGAGCGCTTCGGTGAGAGTGACCGTTCCGCGATACTTCTTGTCGAAGTTTTCCGGCGACCAATTCTTGATGCGGATCGGCGCGTCCTGCACGAGGCTGCCGGGCGTCGGTCCCGCTTCGGCCGCGGTGAGATAGACGAACGGCTTGAACGCGGAGCCCGGCTGACGCTTCGCCGCGACGGCGCGGTTGAACTGGCTTTGCGCGTAGGATCTTCCGCCGACGAGTGCCCTCCACCGCGCCCTGCGGATCGATCGAGACAACGGCGCCCTGGCTGACGCCGAGTTTCGCGCCGCTTTCATTCAGACCCGACACCAGGGCCTGTTCGGCTTCGGCCTGCAGAATGGGATCAATCGTGGTGTCGACGATGACGTCCTTGTCGAGCGTGCCGGCGAGTTCGGCGAGCTGATCGACGACCCAGTCCGCGACATAGCCGGACGCGCCGTCCATGCGCGGCGCGGCGATCGCCGCCGGCATGCTCATCGCTCGCGCGGCCTCCTTGTCGGTGATGAAGTCCTGTTCGGCCATGGCGGCCAGCACGACCTGGCCCCGCGCCTGCCGCGGCCAACGCGTCGCGCATCGGCGCCAGGCGCGACGGCGCCTTTACAAGGCCTGCGAAAATCGCGGCTTCCGCCAGCGTGACGTAGCTTGCGGGCTTGCCGAAATAGCGCTGGCTCGCCGCCTGTACGCCGTAGGCGCCCGACCCGAAATAGACGCGGTTCGATAGAGTTCGAATCTTCGTCCTTTGAGAGTTTCGCTGAGCCAGAGCGCGAGGATGGCTTCCTGCACCTTGCGTTCGAACGAGCGTTCGGGCGTGAGAAACAAATTCTTCGCAGACTGCTGCGTCAGCGTCGAACCGCCCTGCACGACCTGGCCGGCGACGAGGTTCTGATACGCCGCGCGCATGAGGCCGATCGGATCGACGCCGAAATGCGAACGAAAACGCTGGTCTTCAATGGCGACGAAAGCCTGCGGCAGGTAATCGGGCAGGTGCTTCAGGTCGACCTTCAACGCGCTGCCGTCGCCGCGCGTCGCGAGCGTGGTCCCGTCCACCCCGACGAGCGTGACGCTCGGAGGGCGCGGCGGGATTTCCAGCGCGTTGATAGGCGGAAGGCGGGTGGCTTGGTGACGACGACGAACGCTGTGAGCGCGATGCCGAGCCAGAGCGCGAGGATCGCGCTGTAACGGAACATGCGGCCGAGCGCGAAGAAGCCCACGGGATCGCTCCGCCGACGACGGGGCGCGCTCTTCTTGGCGCGGCGCGCGGAGCCTGAGCGGGACGCCGTCTTCTTGCGGCGGGGAGGCGCGGCTCCTCTTCCATCTCTTCCTCTTCCTCACCTCTTCCTCGTCGTCCTCGGGTTCCGGTTGGGGCGCGCGGCGAGCCGCCCGGCGTCTCGGCGCAGGCTCTTCCTCGTCTGCGCCTTCTTTCTTCGAGGAATCTCTTCGGGCGCGGCGCGGCGCGGTCATAGCTGTGCGCCCGGTCCTGAGGCCCGAGCCTCAGGTCCAGCAATTCTTCCGGATGGGAATCGAACTTGGGTTCGCGCCGTTTCTGCGCTTCTTCCCGCGATACCGAGCATCTCGATGCCCTCGCTAGCGCATGCCAAGCCTGCCGGCGCGTCCCCCCAAGGACACGCGCCCCGCAGGCCGATCAGACACTTTGCGGGCTTCGGGTTTAAGGGGTACTAACGTGCGCAACCATTCGCGCGCACCTCTCCCAAAGGGGAGGTCGGCACGCGCGGAGCGCGGCCGGGTGAGCGGGTGCGCGCTATCGAGAAGTCGCAACCCCGACCCCGCTCGTCCTTCCGGCCGACTTGGCGGGGAGAGGGAATTCAAACGCCGATCTTCCGCTTCCGAGCCGCCAGCGTCCTGAGCCGCAGCGCGTTCAGCTTGATGAAGCCGGCCGCGTCGCGGTGGTCGTAGGCGACGGCGCCTTCCTCGAAGGTCACCAGTTCCTTGTCGTAGAGCGAGTAGGGCGAGGTGCGGCCGACCACGTCGACATTGCCCTTGTAGAGCTTCACCCGCACCTGGCCGGTGACGAATTCCTGGCTCTTGTCGACGAGGGCCTGCAGCATTTCGCGCTCCGGCGCGAACCAGAAGCCGTAATAGACGAGCTCGGCATATTTCGGCATCAGGCTCTCCTTGAGGTGGAGGGCCTCGCGGTCGAGCGTGATCGATTCCATGCCGCGATGCGCCTTGTGCAGGATGGTGCCGCCGGGCGTCTCGTAGATGCCGCGCGACTTCATGCCGACGAAGCGGTTCTCGACGAGATCGAGACGGCCGATGCCGTTGTCCTTACCGAGTTCGTTGAGCCGGGCGAGCAGGGTGGCGGGCGACAGCTTCTCGCCGTCGATCGCTACCGGGTCGCCCTTCTCGAAGTCCATCGTGATGTAGGTCGCCTTGTCGGGCGCCTCCTCGGGGCCGATCGTGCGCTGGTAGACGAGTTCCGGCGCCTCGTCGTTCGGGTCCTCCAGCACTTTGCCCTCGGACGAGGAGTGCAGCAGGTTGGCGTCGACCGAGAACGGCGCCTCGCCGCGCTTGTCCTTGGCGATCGGGATCTGGTGCTCTTCGGCGAATTCCAGCAGGCGGGTGCGCGAGGTCAGGTCCCATTCGCGCCACGGCGCGATGACGTGGATGTCGGGCTCCAGCGCGTAATAGGCGAGCTCGAAGCGCACCTGGTCGTTGCCCTTGCCGGTCGCGCCATGCGCCACGGCGTCGGCGCCGACCTTGCGGGCGATGTCGATCTGCTTCTTCGAGATCAGCGGCCGGGCGATCGAGGTGCCGAGCAGGTACTGGCCCTCATACAGCGCGTTGGCCCGGAACATCGGGAACACGAAATCGCGGACGAATTCCTCGCGCAGATCCTCGATGAAGATGTTTTCCGGCTTGATGCCGAGCAGTTCGGCCTTCTTGCGCGCCGGCTCCAGCTCCTCGCCCTGGCCGAGATCGGCGGTGAAGGTCACGACCTCCGCGCCATATTCGGTCTGCAGCCATTTCAGGATGACCGAGGTGTCGAGGCCGCCGGAATAGGCGAGCACGACCTTTTTCGGCGACTTCTTGTTCATGTCGGGAATCCGTGCGAGGGCAGGTAACTTCGCGAAGACATCGCGTCGCACATTAGTCCGCACCGGCGGCGCGCAAGGCCAAGTTTGGCGCACCCGCCCGATTGCCGGGCTCCCGGCCGACGTCAGTCCTGGGCTCGACGTTCGGACGGCCCGCAACGAGGCAATGCCGCACATCGACTTCTGGTACGACTTCGGATCGACCTATTCCTATCTCGCCGTGATGCGGGTGGCGGACGAGGCGGAGAGCGCGGAGTCGACGTCGCCTGGAAGCCGTTCCTGCTCGGCCCGGTATTCGCCGAACAGGGCCTCAACACCTCGCCCTACCGCGCATTTCCGGTGAAGGGCGCCTATATGTGGCGGGATCTGGAGCGCCTCGCCGTCAAGCACGAACTTCCCTTCCGGCGGCCCCCGGAGTTTCCGCAGAACGGCCTTCTCGCCGCCCGCGTCGCGCTGGTGCTCGACGAGGAGCGACGGCCGGACTTCACCCGGGCGATGTTCGATTTCGAATTCGGCGAGGGCGGGGTGATCTCCGAGCGGGCGTGATCGACGCCGTGCTCGGCAAGCTCGGCTTTCCGCGGAGAGCTGATCGCCAAGGCGCAGACCGACGAGAACAAGCTCGCGCTCCGTCACCAGACCGCAGGCCGCATCGATGCGGCATCTTCGGCGCGCCGAGCTTCGTCACCGAAGACGGCGAGCTGTTCTGGGGCCACGACCGGATGAACAGGCGCTCGACTGGGCGGCGCGCGGAGGCCCGGCATGAGGCTGACGAACGAAGAACTTGAACGCTATGCCCGGCACATCGTGCTGCGCGAGATCGGCGGACCCGGCCAGCAGAAGCTGGGCGCGGCGCGGGTGCTGGTCATCGGCGCGGGTGGGCTCGGGAGCCCGGCTTTGCTCTATCTCGCGGCGGCGGGCGTCGGCACGCTGGGCGTAGTCGACGACGACGTGGTGTCGCTGTCGAACCTCCAGCGCCAGATCGTCCACGGCACGGGCGACACCGGCCGGGCCAAGGTCGAGAGCGCGGCGGACACGCTGCGCCGGATCAACCCGCATGTCGCGGTCGAGACGCACAACGCCTCACCGAAGGCAATGCCGAGGCGCTGATCGGCGATTACGATCTCGTGCTCGACGGCTCCGACAATTTCCGCACGCGCTATCTCGTTTCCGACGCGGCCTTCCGCGCCAGGCGGCCGCTGGTCATGGGCTGGCTCGGGACGATGGACGGCGCGCTGACGACGCTGCGCCCCTATGAGAACGGTCCGAACGGCAGCCAAACCCGACCTATCGCTGCCTGTTCCCCGAACCGCCGCCGGACGGCTCCATCCCGGCCTGCGAGGAGGCCGGCGTGCTCGGCGCGCTCGCGGGCGTGGTCGGTTCGCTGATGGCGCTGGAGGCGATCCGCGAGATCGCGCCGTTCGGCGAGGGCCTGACCGGCCGCCTACTGATGATCGACGCGCGGTCGATGCGGTTCGAGACGGTGGGCTATGCCTGGGACCCGGAAAATCCGCTGAGTGGCAGGGCGCGGCCTAGTCCTCTCCTGCGAAGCTGGAGAGCTCGAGTCGCCGTCCGGCGACCGGGGTGAGGGCGAAGCTCGATGTCTATTGATGCGGCCTGCCCCTCACCGCGCTCACGCCTCCCGGCATCGCGATGCCCTTCCCGCACGCGAGAGGGGAGGAATCACCTCGTCCAGGTGAACGGCTCGCCGGCCCGCTTCAGCGCCGAGAACCGGCCGTCTTCCTGCTTCAGCACGATGTAGCAGCTCTCCCGCTTCGCCTGGCCGAGCTGCATGCAGAAGCCGTCGTCCGACAGCCGCCATTTGCCTTCGGACGACTTCCCGCCGCGGTCGCGCGTCAACGTTCCGCCCGGCGCGAACGTCAGCTGCGAGGAGCGGCCCTTGGAATCGGTCGTGGTGATGGGCTTCGCGTCGAACAAGGAACGGCCGAGATCGGCCGGCTGGACAAGTTCGACAGCGAATGCCGGCGCGGCGACGGCAAGGAACTGCGGAACGGCAAAAGAGAGACGAAGCATGGAAACCTCCGTGGGCTGAGCCACGTGAAGGTTAGGCACGGATCGAACAAAAAGGGAACATAAATCTCGCGCAGACGCCGAAATCTCACAGCATGCTCGGCAGAACACGGTCCGGAGGGCGATGCTTGTCGAGGAAGGTGCGGATGTTGACGATGACCTTCTCGCCCATATCGATCCGGCTCTCGATCGTTGCCGAGCCCATATGCGGCATCAGCAGCACCTTGCCCGTCGCGCCAGGACCACCCAGCGAGGATCGATCGCTGGGTTCGCCCTCGAACACGTCAAGCGCGGCGCCGGCGATCCGTCCCTGCTCGAGAAGCTCGATCAGCGCGTCCTCGTCGATGATCTCGCCGCGCGCGGTGTTGACCAGATAGGCCTCCGGCTTCAGCAGCCTCAGCCGCCGCGCGGCGAGCAGATGGATAGGTCGCGGGCGTATGCGGGCAATGCACCGACAGACATCCGACGCGCGCCAGCATCTGGTCGAGGCTTTCCCAGTAGGTCGCCCCGAGCGCCTGCTCGATCCGCGCCGCCACCGGCTTGCGGTTGTGATAGTGGATCTCGAGCCCGAAGGCGCGGGCGCGGCGGGCCACGGCCTGGCCGATTCGTCCCATGCCGACAATGCCGAGTTGTTTGCCGCCCAGCCGCCGGCCGAGCATCCAGGTCGGCGACCAGCCGCTCCAGTTCGCGCCATCCGGGATGATGCGGGCGCCCTCGGCGATCCGGCGTGGCACCGCGAGGATCATCGCCATCGTCATGTCGGCCGTGTCCTCGGTGAGCACGCCCGGCGTGTTGGTGACGGTGATGCCCTTCGATGGCGCGCGGCGACGTCGATATGGTCGACGCCATTGCCGAAATTGGCGATCAGCTTGAGATCCGGCCCGGCTTCGGCGATCAGCTCGCGGTCGAGCCGGTCCGTCACCGTCGGCACCAGCACATGCGCGGTCTTCAGCGCCTGGGCCAGTTCCTCGCGGCTCATCGGATGATCGTCGGATTGAAGCTCGGCGCCGAACAGCTCGCGCATGCGGGCCTCGACGCTCTCGGGCAGTTTCCGGGTTACGACGACGCGTGGCGTATCTGTTCATGCCGGAATGGCGGGCTGTTCGACGGCATGCCGTCTGGTTAGGATTTCATTGACCCTGCCGTGGGTATTTTCGTCGAAAGCGATGAGGGTCCGGCACCTGCGCGGAAGTGTCCCTCAACGGGTTTCCAAAAACAACTGCCGGTGGACTTGGTCGCAGGGTCGTATGGACGGTAAGCGTTTTCAGGGCAGGCCGGTTCGGCTGGTGCCTTCGCGGCATCGCTGGCGGGATGGGCCTATCTCGTCATGCATGCTCGTGGGCCGGGAGAGCCGGCGCCCAGGCTCGGACGCCGCGCCCGTCGGAGGCCGCCAAGACAACGGCGCGAATGGCGGTCGGTCGCCGTGGGCTCGGTCAGCGGCCGCTGTCCCGCGTTTCGTTAGCCTGAAATCCGACAAGGTCAATGTGCGCCGCGGCGCCGGCCAACGACCAGGACGTGGCGTGGATCGTATCAGCCGCGCCGGGCTGCCGGTCGAGATCACTGCCGAATGGGACAATTGGCGCCGCATCCGCGATGCCGACGGCGCCGAGGGCTGGGTGTTCCACAGCCTTCTCGTCCGGCCGCCGCACGGCGCTCGTCGCGCCCTGGGCGAAGGAGCCGACGCTGCCTCTGCGCCGCAGCGCCGACGGCGACGCGTCGTCGTCGCGCAGCTCCAGCCCCAGGTCCTCGCCAGCGTCTCGGCAATGCACCGGCACCTGGTGCCGGATCTGGGGCGATGGCTTCGACGGCTGGATCGAACAGGAACGCCTGTTCGGCGTCTATCCTGGCGAAGAGTTCAACTAGCCACTTCCCGGCCCTTCCCCTCGCCCGCAAAGCGGGAGAGGAGTGCGACTCGCCGCGCGAGGCGAGCCGCGGGAGAGGGCAATGCGCGACGGTCAGAAGCTTGAGTCGTAGCCGAAGAGAAATGCGGCGATGAGCGATGCGGACGGAGCGAATGTCGAGCGCCAGCGCTTCTCGAGACGTGAATGTCTGTCGCGCCGGTGCGACCGAGCCGACTCTGCCGCTTCGCCTGTCCGAAGCTCCGATTCGAGCGTCGTGCTGCTTCAGCCGGTCTCGCCAATGCCGGGTAACGGCACATGGTGCCGGATTCCGGACAGGCTTCGACGGCTGGATCGCAGGAAGCTGTCGGCGGATCCGGGCGAGCTTCGACCAGCTCGCCTCACGCGCGGGAAGAGGCCCGTAGAGCCTTCGACGCGATGCGAGCTCAGCTGTTCTTGCCCTTGCGGCGGAGGCGGACCACCACGTCGACGCGGGCGATCTCCATGCCTTCCGGCGCCTCGGGCAGGCCGTCGAGCGTGATGTGGTCGCCGTGGATGTCGAGCAGCTGGTTCTCGCCCTCGACCAGGAAGTGGTGATGGTCGGAGACATTGGTGTCGAAATAGGTCTTGGCGCCGTCGACCGCGACTTCGCGCAGGAGGCCGGCTTCCGTGAACTGGTGCAGCGTGTTGTAGACCGTCGCAAGCGACACCGGCACGCGGGCGCGCATCGCCTCTTCGTGCAGGATCTCGGCCGTCACATGGCGGTCGCCCTTGGCGTAGAGCATGCGGCCGAGCGCGATGCGCTGGCGGGTCGGGCGCAGGGCCGCGCTGCGCAGCAGGCCGCCGACATCGCGCGCCACGCAGGCGCGAGGGGCGAAGCCCGCAATCCAAGCAGTCCGGGGAGCCTCTTCGGCCATCGTCCGGTTCCGTCGTAGCAGAAAGACCCGCCGTGACGGCGGAACGATCATGCAGACCATACCAAACCCTGCGATTGGCCCGCAAGCATTTCTGCACCTGTTATCGAAGGGTTAAGCGGCGAGGTCCCGACTGCTCGATCACCCGCGCATCCGGTCCGAGCCGGTAGATCAGCGGAGCGCCGGTCTCCAGCTCCCGCTTGATAATGCTCTCCTGATCCTGCCCTTCGAGCACCATGACGAGCGCGCGCAGCGAATTGCCGTGGGCGGTGACGATCACGTTCTTGCCGCTGAGCACTTCCGGCAGGATGCTCGCGGACATAATAGGGCAGCGTCCGCGCCAGCGTGTCGCGCAGGCTTTCGCCGCCGGGCGGCGCGATATCGATAGGAGCGGCGCCAGATATGGACCTGCTCCTCGCCCCATTTCTCGCGCGCCTGGTCCTTGTTCAGGCCCGAGAGGTCGCCGTAATCGCGCTCGTTGAGCGCGATGTTCCGGCGTGATCGGAATGCTCGCTCTGGCCGAGTTCGTCGAGGATGATGTCGAGCGTCTTCTGGGCGCGCGACAGTTCCGAGGTGAAGCCGAGATCGAATTTCAGGCCGATCTCCTTCAGCTTCCGGCCGGCCTCGCGCGCCTCCTCGACGCCGACTTCCGTCAGATCGGATCCCGCCAGCCGGTGAAGAGGTTCTTCAGGTTCCACTCGCTCTGGCCGTGCCGGACGAGGACAAGCGTACGCTCCATCATGTCACCCTACAGATCGGCGATGCCGAGCACATCGGTCATGGAATAATGGCCGGGCGTGCGGCCCTTGCCCCACAGCGCAGCACGAATTGCACCATTGGCGAAGATCGCCCGGTCCTCGGCCTTGTGGCTGAGTTCGACGCGTTCGCCCGCTCCGGCGAGAATGACGGAATGTTCGCCGACGACCGAGCCGCCGCGCAAGGTCGCAAAACCGATACTTCCGGCGGTCCGCGCGCCGGTATGGCCGTCGCGGACCTTCACGGACTTCTCGGAAAGCTTCACCTTGCGGCCGGCCGCGGCGGCCTCGCCGAGAAGAAGCGCGGTGCCGGACGGCGCGTCGACCTTGTCGCGGTGATGCATTTCGAGGATTTCGATGTCGAAGTCCGGGAGCGCCGCAGCAGCCTTCTTCACCAGAGCGGCGAGCAGATTGACGCCGAGCGACATATTGCCGGATCGCACCAGCACGGCATGGCGCGCGGCGGCATCGAGCTTTTCGATGTCTTCGTCGGAAAACCCCGTCGTGCCGATGACATGGACGATGCGCGCCTGCGCGGCGAGGCCCGCGAACTCGACGGTCGCGGCGGGCGAGGTGAAATCGACGACGCCCTCCGCGGCGGCGAAAGCCGCGAGCGGATCGGACGTCACCTTCACGCCGGTTTCCGGCAGGCCGACCAGCGCGCCGGCATCCTGTCCCAAAGCGGGCGAGCCTTCGCGCTCGATCGCCGCCCGACAGCCGCGCGCCGGGCGCCAGCAGCAGCGCGCGGATCAGCGCGCAGCCCATGCGTCCCGCCGCGCCAACCACTACCAGCCGCATCTCGCACTCCGTTTCCGACGATTCATTGTGACGCGGAAGGACTAACCCTCAAAGCCCTCGACGACAACGAATTCGGCTTCGCAATTGCCGTCGCGGAATTTCTTCGCGGCCTGGTATTCGGGGGAGTTCCAGGCGGCGAGCGCCGCCTCGTAGTCGGGGAACTCGACGATCACGTTGCGGCCGCGGGCCGGGCCCTGCAGCGATTCGGAGCGTCCGCCACGGGCCAGATACCGCCCGCCGAACTTTGCGATCGCCGGACCGGCGCCCGCGGCATAGGGTGCATAGGCCTCCGGATTGCTGACATCGACACGCGCGATCCAATAGGCCTTGGGCATGACGTCCTCCGTTGAGATTGGTGTTCTTACAGCGCCGCGATGATCTCGGCCACGATGGCGTCGGCTGCGGCTTTCGGATCGGACGCGGCCATGACCGGACGCCCGACGACGAGATAATCGACGCCGGCGCGGATGGCTTCGGTCGGCGTGAGCGTGCGCTTCTGATCGCCCGCCGCGCTGCCGGCCGGACGAATGCCGGGGGTCACGATCGCCAGATTGGGGCCGGCGACGTCGCGTACGAGGCCGGTCTCCGCCGCCGAGCAGACCACGCCGTCCATACCGATCGTGCGCGCCTGTTCGGCGCGAAGGCGGACGAGGTCGCGGATCGCGAATGCATAGCCGGCCTCCGCGGCATCGGCGTCGTCATAGGAGGTAAGCGCGGTGACGGCGAGGAGCTTCAGAGCGGTGTCGCCGCGCCCGTCGACCGCGGCGCGCATGGTCTGCGGGTAGGCGTGGACCGTGAGGAAGGTCGCGCCGGTCTTCGCCAGCGAGGCGACGCCCCGCTCGACCGTGTTGCCGATGTCATGGAGCTTGAAGTCGAGAAAGATCTTCTTGCCTTCGCCCGCGAGCTTTTCGGCGAGTGCGAGACCGCCCGCGAAGCCGAGCTCGTAGCCGATCTTGTAGAAACTCACGCTGTCGCCGAGACGTCGCGCCATGCGCTCGGCCTCAATCGCGTCGGAAAGATCGAGCGCGACGATCAGCCGGTCGCGGGGATCGGCCAGGGTTTTTGCCCGGCCGCTCACAGATACCGCCGAGCATTGGCGTGGAGCGCATCGAGCGCGCGGCGCGCCGTCTTTTGCGCCGCTTCGGTGAGATCGCCGTTCGCATCGTAGGCCTTGGAGGCCTGCGGCACGGAAATCATTTCGGGCTGCACGAAGGCCGTGCAGCCGAGTTCCAGGACCTGGCGCGTCGCCATCAGGCTGCGATAGGCGCCGAGTCTGCCGTTGGACGCTCCGCCGAGCGCGAAGACGCGGTTCAAGAAAACCTTGCCGCGTTCGACGCGCGACACCCAGTCGAGCGTGTTCTTCGTGAGCGGGGTGATGGAGGCGTTGTATTCGGGGCCGGCGATGAAGACGCCCTGGTGTTCGTAGATCAGCGCGCAGAGCTGCTTCGCAGCCTCGGGCGGGCCATCGCTCGCTTCCAGATCGCCGTCGTAAAGCGGCATCCGGAAGTCCTTGAGGCTGATATGGCTGACCTCGGCGCCGAGCGCGCGGAGCTGGCGCGCGGCATAGGCCGCGAGCGTCTCGTTCAGAGAGCCTGCGCGGATGCTTCCGGCGAAGACGAGGATCTTCGGCTCGGTCATGGTCTGCCTCAGTGCGCGGGGCGGCGATACGTCCAGACGCGCGCCGGCGGAACATTGCGCCAGACAAGCGGGCTGCCCGACGCATGGGTATCGCCGATGGCGAACAGCGGGATCGGCGGCGCGACCATATAGGTGAACTGGCAGAACGGCGCGCCCGGCAGAGCGAGCGAGAAGCAGTCGTTGAGGAACTTGGCGCGGCGCGGGACGGGTTTCGTCAGGAGCGGCAGGCTCGATATCACACCCGCGACGGGCCCGGTGAGCGCACCCTGCGTCAGGCCGATCACGTCATAGGCGTCGCCCTGGAGCACCGTCGCGCGCGGAAAGCGCTGGCGCAGAAGCGTCACGAAACCGGGATTGAATTCGAGAAGGACAAGGCGTTCCTCGTCAATGCCGCGTTCGATCAGAGCTTCGGTCACGGGACCCGTGCCGGGGCCGATCTCCAGAACCTGTCCGGGCATTGCGGGATCGACCGGCTTCGCCATCATCCTGGCCAAAGCCTTGCCCGACGGGCTGACGGCGCCGGTGATGAGCGGCTTTTCGATCCAGGATCGAATGAAGCGGGCTTCGTCTCGGAGTTCCGGCTTCTTTTTCAGGCGTTCGACGAGGGGCGCGGGACGGTTCATGCGGTCTCGATAAGCGTACTCTGTGACAGGCAGCCGAACAGCCGTCCCGGTATTGTCTTATACTCTCAAGCTTCCCGCGCGCCGAACAGATCTTTTACGCGCGCGAAGAAGCCGGTCGCATCAGGATGATTGGCCTCGTTGGAGGCCTGCCGGAATTCTTCGAGCAGTTCGCGCTGGCGCTTCGTGAGATTCTTCGGGATCTCGACATCGACCTGGATATAAAGATCGCCGATTTCGCGCGAACGCAAGACCGGCATGCCCTTTCCTTTGATCCGGAACTGCTTGCCGGACTGGGTGCCGTCGGAAATCTTCACCTTCTCGCGCCCACCCGAGATTGTGGGCACCTCGATCTCGGCACCGAGTGCGGCTTCGGTCATTGCAACCGGAACTCGGCAGTAGAGATCGGCGCCGTCGCGCTGGAAAAAGCCGTGCGGGGCGATCGACAGGAAGATGTAGAGATCGCCCGAAGGGCCGCCGCGCATGCCGGCTTCCCCTTCGCCCGCGAGGCGAATGCGGGTGCCTTCCTCGACGCCCGGCGGAATATTGACCTGAAGCGTGCGTTCGCGTGTGACGCGCCCCGCGCCCGAGCAGGCGGAACAGGGATCGTCGACGACCTCGCCGCGACCCTGGCAGGCCGGGCAGGTGCGCTCCATCAGGAAGAAGCCCTGCGTCGAGCGGATTTTGCCCTGGCCGCCGCATGTCTGGCAGGCATGGGGCTTGGAACCGGGCTTGGCGCCCGAACCGCCGCATTGCTCGCACGTGACGGGTGTCGGCATGCGAACCTGCGCGACCTTGCCGGAGAAAGCGTCTTCGAGCGTGATCTCCATATTGTAGCGGAGATCGGCGCCGCGTTCGCGCCCGGCCGCGCCGCCGCCCCGGCCGCGGCGGCCCATGATGTCGCCGAACATGCTTTCGAAAATATCGGCCATTCCCGCGCCGAAATCCTGATTGAAGCCCGCTCCGCCGCCGTTCTCGAACGCGGCATGGCCGAACCGGTCATAGGCCGCGCGCTTCTGCGGGTCTTTCAGGGCCTCATAGGCGGCGTTGATTTCCTTGAACCGTGCTTCGGCGCTGTGGTCGCCGGGGTTGCGGTCGGGATGGCATTCCATCGCCATTTTCCGGAACGCGGATTTCAACTCGCCGTCCTTGGCGGAGCGGTCCACGCCGAGCGTCTCGTAAAAGCAGCGTTTTCCCATCAGTCACACCAGCCCAAAAAAGAAACCTCGTCCCGAAGGCGCATGACGCCGCTCAAAGGACGAGGCTTTTGAAGAAGCCGCTCCGTCTGTCCGGTCCTGTGATCGCGGTGCAAGCGGAGGGCCATGGTCCAGTCCCGGCGGGAAATTACGCCGATTTCTTCTCGTCGTCGTCGACTTCTTCGAAATCGGCGTCGACAACATCTTCTTTCGAACCCGAAGCGTGGGAGTCGGCATCGCCGCCGCCCTCGCCGCTTTGGCTCTGCGCGTACATCGCTTCGCCGATCTTCATCGCGGCCTGGGCAAGGGTCTGCGTCTTGGCCTGAATGTCCTCGACATCCTCGGTCTCGAGGGCGCGACGCAGATCGGCAATCGCCTCTTCCGTTGCATCCTTGTCCGCCGCGGGAACCTTGTCGCCGAGATCCTTGATCGACTTCTCGGTCGAGTGGATCAGGCCTTCGCCCTGGTTCCGGGCTTCGACCAACTGACGCCGCTTCTTGTCGGATTCGGCATTGGCTTCGGCGTCCTTGACCATCTTTTCGATGTCGGCATCGGTGAGACCGCCGGATGCCTGGATGCGGATCTGCTGTTCCTTGTTCGTCGCCTTGTCCTTGGCCGTCACGTTGACGATGCCGTTGGCGTCGATGTCGAACGTCACCTCGATCTGCGGCGTGCCGCGCGGGGCCGGCGGAATGCCGACGAGATCGAACTGGCCGAGCATCTTGTTGTCGGCCGCCATTTCACGCTCGCCCTGGAAGACGCGGATCGTGACCGCCGTCTGGCCGTCATCGGCCGTCGAGAAGGTCTGCGACTTCTTGGTCGGGATCGTCGTGTTGCGATCGATCAGGCGCGTAAAGACGCCGCCGAGCGTCTCGATGCCGAGCGAGAGCGGCGTGACGTCGAGCAGAAGCACGTCCTTGACGTCGCCCTGCAGAACGCCGGCCTGGACCGCGGCGCCGATGGCGACCACTTCGTCCGGATTGACGCCCTTGTGCGGCTCCTTGCCGAAGAAGGCCTTCACGACCTCCTGAACTTTCGGCATGCGGGTCTGGCCACCGACGAGAACGACCTCGTCGATGTCGGAGGCTTTCAGCCCGGCGTCCTTGAGCGCCTTCTTGAGCGGCTCGACCGTGCGCTGGACGAGATCGTCGACAAGCTGCTCGAACTTCGCGCGCGTCAGCTTCAGGGTCAGATGTTTCGGACCCGACGCGTCGGCGGTGATGAAGGGCAGGTTGATTTCCGTCTGCTGCGCCGAGGACAGCTCGATCTTCGCCTTTTCAGCGGCCTCTTTCAGGCGCTGCAGCGCGAGCTTGTCGTTACGCAGGTCGATGCCCTGGTCTTTCTTGAACTCTTCGGCGAGATGCTGGACGAGCCGCATGTCGAAGTCTTCACCGCCGAGGAAGGTGTCGCCATTGGTGGACTTCACCTCGAACACGCCGTCGCCGATTTCGAGAATCGAAATGTCGAACGTGCCGCCGCCGAGATCGTAGACCGCGATCGTGCCGTGGTTCTTCTTGTCGAGGCCGTAGGCGAGAGCCGCCGCCGTCGGTTCGTTGATGATGCGCAGGACTTCGAGGCCCGCGATCTTGCCGGCGTCTTTCGTCGCCTGGCGCTGGGCGTCGTTGAAGTAGGCGGGCACCGTAATGACTGCCTGCGTGATGGTCTGGCCGAGATTGCTTTCAGCCGTCTCTTTCATCTTCTGCAGGATGAAGGCCGAAATCTGCGCCGGCGAATATTTCTTGCCATCGACTTCGACCCAGGCATCGCCATTGTCGCCCTTGACGATCGGGAAGGGCGAAAGTTTGCGGGCCTTCACGACTTCCGGGTCGTCGTAGCGGCGGCCGATCAGGCGCTTCACCGCGTAGATGGTGCGTTCCGGATTCGTCACCGCCTGGCGCTTGGCCGGCTGGCCGACGAGGCGTTCGTTTTCGTCAGTGAACGCCACGATCGACGGCGTCGTCCGCGCGCCTTCGGCGTTCTCGATGACTTTCGGCGTCGAGCCGTCCATGACGGCGACGCAGGAATTGGTGGTTCCGAGGTCGATACCAATGACCTTCGCCATGACTTTACATCCCCTTCGTTTCAGCGAGACCGGTTGGGACCCGAAAAAAGGCGCCCCGGTTCAAGGCCGTCCCGTCCGGTTGGTCGGGCAGCGGTCTCCTTGGAAATCCACATTCGAAAATGTGGCGTTGGCGGCTATATAAGAGGGGGGTTTTTGAGCCGCAAGGCGGAGCATCACGCCTTTGTTGAATGCCGTGTTTAAACCCCTTCCGGGGCCGTCGCCTTCCCAGGGCGATCTGGTAGACTACCCTTGAGGGCAATGGCAGCCGCTCAAGCCCCGAGCGGGCGTCCTCGATAAAGGGGCGAATTGGGAGGTCCCCATGTCGGCTACCCTTCTCAACCTCATCGTTCAACTCATCGCGGGCGCCGCGGGCGGCAATGCCGCCGGCTCCATCATGAAGAATCTGAGCCTTGGTACGCTTGCGAACTCGATCGTCGGCGCGATCGGCGGCGTTGGCGGCGGTTATCTCTTGCAAACGCTGCTGCCGGGCCTTCTCCGGGCCGCGGAAGGTGGCGGGGTGGACGTGGCCGCGCTTGCCAGCCAGGCGGTCGGCGGTGGTGTCGCCGGTCTCGTGCTGACCGCGATCATCGGCGCGATCAAGAACAAGGCCGCAGCCTGAACAAAACATGGCCGCCGGCGCAACCGGCGGCCTCACTTTTCAGGCGTTCGCGTCGATTTTCAGACGTCCGCGTCGATGCTTTCGAGCGCCCGCGTCAGAACCAGCCTGATCTTCTCGCGCGTCTGGCTGCGAAGCTCGGTCTCCGACTGTTTCGCGCTGACGGTGATCGGGAATTTCATATTAATGATCGTCGGCTGCTTGCCCGCGTTGCATGTCATGCAGACCGAGGCCGAATTGTCGACGAGATCGACGGACAGGCTCTTCACCACATATTGGCTCATCGCGTTTCCTCCGGGCGTCTGGTGCACCCTGTCTCTAAGATGAGACCCGCCAACGTGTTACGGCAATAGGGTTTCGCTCTTGTGATAAAACAAAAAGCAGTCGCTCTCGCGCCCGGCGCGCTCTACGTCCCGGGTTTTCTTGACCGGGAGGCCCAGGAGACCCTGGTGGCCGAGCTGCGCAAGCTGCTGCACGAGGCGCCCCTGTTCCAGCCGCGCATGCCGCGGACAGGCAAGCCGTTCTCGGTAAAAATGACCAATCTCGGCCCGCTCGGCTGGGTGTCGGATATCGCGGGCTACCGCTATCAGGGGCTGCACCCGGATACGGGAAGGCCGTGGCCGGACTTCCCACCGGCGGTGCTGAATGCGTGGCAGCAGCTTGCGGACTATCCGCACCCGCCCGAAGCCTGCCTCGTCAACTGGTATGGCGACGGCGCGAAGATGGGGCTGCATCAGGACAAGGACGAGGGGGATTTCGACGCGCCGGTGGTCTCGCTATCGCTCGGCGATACGGCGGTGTTCCGTGTCGGCGGAACGGATCGTAGGGACAGGACAAGCTCCGTAAAGCTTCAGAGCGGCGATGCTTTCGTGCTGGGCGGGGCATCGCGGCTCGCCTTTCACGGCGTCGATCGCGTGATCGCGCAGTCGAGTACGCTGTTCCCGCAAGGCGGGCGGATCAACCTCACGCTCCGCCGGGTCACTCCGCCGGGATGAGGCTGTCTTCGATGAAGTAAATCGTGTCGCTGTCGTCGAGAATGCTGACATCGGTGCCGAGCCGTTCGGCGATGGCTCCGGCATAATGCAGCGCGGTCGCAAGCCTGAGGTCGCGGGGGTCGAAATCCAGACGGGCATGATCCGGCGGACGAACCGTTGCCGTGACGCCGTTGCCGCCGATCGCGACCGAAACCTCGTCAGGATGCGGCTTGGCCCGCAAATGGAACTGAGGCATTGACGCACCTCGAACATTGCCTGCCCCAAGGAGACAACAACGTCGGTACGCAATGGTCCATAGGAAAATCTGGCAGGCTTTCCGCCAAGTTAACCGGATTGCTAAAGTTCAGGCCTTGCGGTCGAGGCCGATATCCGGCTTCGGCCCGCCCTTGGACACGCCGACAAGTGCCGGGCGAAGCAGGCGGCCGGAGATGGCAAAGCCGGGCTGAACGATCTGAACCACGATGCCGCTCGGCTGCGACGGATCCGGCACCTCGAACATGGCCTGATGCAGATTCGGGTCGAACTTCTCGCCGGCCTGCGGCTCGATCTTGGTCACGCCGTGCTTCGCGAACGTGGATTCGAGCTCGCGGCCCGTCAGTCCGACACCTTCAGTGAGAGCCTTGAGAGCGGCGTTTTCCTCGCCCTCCGGGACGGCGGTCAGCGCCCGCGCCAGATTGTCGGCGACCGAGAGAAGATCGCGCGCGAAGGCCGTCACCGCATAGGCGCGGGAATCCGCGACCTCGCGCTCGGTGCGCTTACGGAGGTTCTCCATCTCGGCCAGATTGCGGAGCGCGCGGTCTTTCAGTTCCGCATTCTCGGCTTCAAGGCGCGCAAGCGCGTCCGGGGCCTCGGGTGCCGCCACGTCCGGCGCGGTTTCGGCTTCGGACGGGTCGTTGATGTCGCTGTTTTGCATGTCGCCCCGCATATCAGGAATAGATCCGAGAAAATCAAGCTTCTATTCGCCGCTCGACAGAAGCGAGCCCGCGACACGTGCGCCTTCGAGGAGGCGCAGGAAGATGAAAACCGAGAGCGCGAAATAGAGCGCATTGAGGCCGAGCGCCCAGAACATCAGGTCGATGTGGAAAACATGGTCGATAAGAAGCGCCCGCATGCCTTCGAACACATAGCTCGGCGGCAGCGCCCAGGCGATCCATTGCGCCGGCTCGGGCAGGATCGCAACCGGATAATAGACCGCGCAAAGCGGCATCATGATGAAGATCGCGGTCCAGGCGAGGCCTTCCGCGCCCAATCCGTGGCGCAGAACGAGCCCGGCGACGACGAGCGACACCGACCAGGCCATGAAAATGAGGTTGACGAAAAAGAAGATCAGCGGAAAGCCGAAGCTCCAGATGTTGAAGCCGAACAGGACGATCGCGATCAGCGAAACGGGAACGAGACCGATCATCAGGCGAATCACGCTCATTGCCGCGAGCGAGAGGACGAACTCGAACGGCGTCAGCGGGCTCATCATCAGATTGCCCATGTTCTTGGCCCACATCTCCTCCAGAAAGGAGATGGAGAAACCGAGGCCGCCGCGCACCAGGATGTCCCACAAGAGGACCGCACCGAGCAAAGTTCCCGCGGCGAGCGCCACTTTCCCGGAGGCCTGCCCGACATAGACCTGCAGAAATCCCCAGGTCAGCATCGACACTGCCGGCCAATAGAATATTTCGAGAAGCCGCGGCCAGGACGAGCGAAGTACATACCATTGCCGCGCGACCATCGCGCCGATGCGCGTCGGGGAAAACGCGATATAGGGAATCGGCGCGCTCACAGCACGTCCTCGAGAAGCGCCCTCGCCTTCTGTCCACGGGCAACATCGATGAAGACGTCTTCCATCGTGTCGCGGCCGTAGCGTTCCAGAAGCTCGGAGGGCGTTGCGTCGGCCACCACCTTGCCGCGCCGCATGAAGACCACGCGATCGCACAATCGTTCGACCTCGCGCATATTGTGCGAAGCGAGAAGCACGGTTGCGCCCTTTCTCGCGGTGATGCGCGATGCGGTCGCGGATCCAGGCCGCGGTGTCGGGATCCAGCGAGGCGGTCGGCTCGTCGAGCAGGAGAACTTCGGGATCGTTGACGAGGGCTTTCGCCAGCGCGACACGCGTCTTCTGCCCGGCGGAAAGCTTGCCGGTCGGGCGGTCGAAGAACTCGCCGAGTTCAAGTTCGTCCGCGAGCTGCCGGACGCGGGCGTACGGGTCCGGCAGGCCGTACAGGCGGGCAAAGGTGAGAAGGTTCTGGCGCACGGTGAGCCGTCCCGGAAGATCGACATAGGGGCTCTCGAAATTCATCCGATGCAGGACGCGATGGCGGTCGCGGTTCATGTCGGCGTCAAGGACGCGCACCGTGCCCGAGGTAGGACGGACAAGGCCCATGATCGAGGAGATGGTCGTCGTCTTGCCCGCGCCGTTGCCGCCGAGCAGGCCGACAATGGCGCCCGCCGGAATCGACAGGCTCACGCCGTCGACCGCCGCGGTGCCGTTGTAGATCTTGACGAGGTTTTCGACCTCGATGGCGGGAGAGGAAACGGACATGAGCCGGAAGTTTTGCTGCGCGGAGGCTATCTAGGCCCATCTCGTGCGGATTTCGAGGCCGAGAGCATGTTTCTCAGCCGCCCCGGCTTGGGCTAAGGAAAGCTATGCCTCAGGTCATCGCGCGCGAACCCACATTTTCCCCCGCCTACCGGCTAAGGCTCGACACCCTGATCCGGTTGCGCTGGCTCGCGGTCGTCGGCCAGAGCGTTGCGGTGCTGGGCGTCTACTTCGGCCTTGGCGTTGCGCTTCCGTTCGCGGCCTGCCTCACCGCGATCGCAATGTCCGCCGGCCTCAACATCATGCTGCGCCTGCTCTACCCGGTCACCGAACGGCTCGAGACGCGGCGCGCGGCCCTGCTTCTCGGGTTCGACATCGTTCAGCTCGCGGCCCTGCTGGCGCTGACCGGGGGACTCGAAAATCCGTTTGCGATGCTGTTTCTCGCGCCGGTCCTGATTTCCGCGACCAGCCTGCCGCCGCTGCCGACGACCATTCTCGGCATCCTCGCCTTCATCTGCGTCAGCCTGCTTGCGGTGCTTCATATGCCGCTGCCCTGGCCGGGCGCGGCGTTTCACGTGCCGGCGCTTTACGTCACCGGAATGTGGGCGGCGATCTCGCTCGCGCTGGGTTTCATCGGGATCTACGCCTGGCGTGTCGCCGACGAAGGCCGCCAGCTGTCCGAGGCGCTGTCGGCGACCGAACTGGTACTGGCCCGCGAGCAGCACATGTCGGCGCTCGACGGTCTCGCCGCCGCCGCCGCCCACGAACTCGGAACGCCACTGGCGACGATCCGGCTGGTCGCGCGCGAGATCGAAAGGGCGGTGTCGGACGGCCCCCTCAAGGACGACGTGATTCTGCTCCGCGAACAGGTCGACCGCTGCCGCGAAATTCTTCAAAAACTGACCTCGCTGCACGAGGACGACGCCCCGCATACCGAGATGACGATCCGCCATCTCCTTGAGGATGTCGTTGCGCCGCATCGCGAATTCGGCGTCTCCATTGAGATCGACGCGCCCAAGGGCGACACGAAGGAGCCGGTTGGGCGGCGCAACCCGGGTGTACTTTACGGGCTCGGCAATCTTGTCGAGAACGCGGTCGATTTCGCCAGGCGGACGGTCCGGATCACGGCTTACTGGAACGGCGACGAGATCGCCGTCACCATCATGGATGACGGGCCGGGGTTTCCGCCCGAAGTGCTGGCGCGGCTCGGCGACCCCTATCTGACCACGCGGGGGCGACGGGCGGGAGTCGATACGGACCGTCCGGGCCTCGGCCTTGGGGTCTTCATCGCCAAAACCTTGCTCGAAAGGTCCGGGGCCAAGGTCGCCTTCGAGAACGGCGCCACCGGGGCTGTCGCCCGGGTCGTGTGGCCGCGCGCGGCCTTCGAATTAGCCAAACTCTGAAGCTTTCGTCGCGAGATGCTTGTGCAGTCAGGCGTTGCCTAATAGATGATGCGGCATCGCGCCGCTGCGGTCGGCACGAGGATCAAGGAACATGGCCGATATACCCGCCCTTCAGGGCGACCTTTCGCTTCTCATCGTCGACGACGACAAGGCCTTCGTGCAGCGGCTCGCCCGCGCCATGGAAAGCCGCGGCTATTCCGTGGCCGTGGCCGAAACCGTCCGTGAGGGACTTTCGCTCGTCGAGAGCCAGAATCCGGCCTTTGCCGTGGTCGATATGCGGCTCGGCGACGGCAACGGCCTCGACGTCATTTCCGCGCTGAAGCAGAAGCGGCCTGACGCCAAGGGCATCGTCCTGACCGGCTATGGCAACATCGCGACGGCGGTGACGGCGGTGAAGCTCGGCGCCATCGATTACCTGGCAAAGCCCGCCGACGCCGACGAAATCCACGCCGCTTTGATGGCGCTTCCCGATTCCAAGCCGAAGCCGCCGGAAAACCCGATGTCTGCGGATCGTGTTCGCTGGGAGCATATCCAGCGGGTCTACGAGCTGTGCGGCCGCAATGTTTCCGAGACGGCGCGCCGCCTCAACATGCATCGCCGCACCCTGCAGCGAATCCTGGCCAAGCGCGCCCCGCGCTGAACGTCAGTCCAAAACGCGCGGCTTCTGACCTTCAGTCTCTCCGCTCCTCGATCGCGTCGACGCGGTCGGGGTAGAAGGCGAGATGATCCTTGATACCGGCAACGGCCGCGTACGGCGCCTCATACGTCCACACCGCATTGGCCGCCCGTTCTGCGCCTCCCGGCAGACTGTAGTATGCGCTTTCGCCCTTGTAGGGGCAGTAGGTCGCGTGCGCGGTCCGCGTCAGCTGCGTCATGTCGACATCGGCGCGCGGTATGTACTGAACCGCAGGATAGGACGCTTCGCGCAGGGTCAGCGCGTTGCGCGTGTCGGCGATGACGTGTCCGGCGACGGAGACGACGACCCGCGCCGGGTTCGCCTCGATGGTAATCGGATGATCGGGTCCGGGTATCTTGACTACCTTCGTCATATTGATGCGCTCCTTCAGCTTTGGGCGGGCCGGACAAAAGTCACCGTCAGCACGATGGCGAGGATGCCGAACACCGCAAGGACGACCGCGCCCGAGAGCGGTCGCGGCCTCAAGGCCCCAGCCCGTCGCGGTCTTTCCGAGCACGCGCGGGATGAGGCTCTGCATCAGATAGGTGACGAGATAGAGCGCCGAAATGGTGCCGCCCCCCTTGATGGGCGGGTGCGTTCGCGTTGAGAAGGCTGAGGCCGCCGCCAAACAGCAGGCTCTAGCCGCTCCCTCGGGCAAGCGCCGCGGCGAGAGGGCCGGCAAAGCGTGCAGCGCGGCCGTTCATATTCCGGCGGTCAATCGCGCTACATCAGATCGCGTTCGATCTCCGGATCGCACAGAGAGTGAAGCCGGTGCGCCGTCGTGTGCGCCAGATGCAGCGCCATCATGCGCCGCGTCGCGCCCGCGAGCGGATGTTCGTCCGGCTCGCGCAGCACCTGCGCGCCATAGCGGTCGGCAAGAATAAGGCCGGCTTCGTCCGGAATCACATGCTGGGGAAAATCCGGGTCGACCGCGAAGTAAAGCCGGTCGCAATGGGCGCGGTAATCCTCCCATTTGTGATCGGCCTGAAAATCGGCGAGGCAGGATTTGATCTCGACGATCCAGATCCGTCCCTTCGGGCAGAACGCAACGAGATCGGCCCTGCGGCCCGACGCAAGCGGCAGTTCCGGCACGCAGGACAGGCCGAGCGAGCGCATCAGCCGCATCGTGCCGCGCGCGATGTCGGAGGCGCGCGGAGATTGACGCCCATCGGCGCGGAGCCGCTCGCCGGGCGACAGCCCGATCAGGATCTCGTTTTGTTCCATCCGCTAACCAAACAAGACCGGCGGCGAGTTGCAAGTCTGTTCTCATCCGACGGCGAAGCCCGCATTGCTGCGGGCTTCTGTCTTTCAGTGCTTGTGCTCGCTCGGAGCGCCATAGGCCATGCCCTCGACGGCGAATTCGACATCGACACGGCCGGCCTTCTCGAAAACGAGCGTCGCGGGAACGCGCATCCCTTCGGCGAGGCCCTCTTTCAGCCCGATCAGCATGAGGTGGAAGCCGCCGGGTGCGAGCTTGGCCTGGCCTCCGGCCGGAATGTCGACGGCCGCGACGGGGCGCATTTTCGCGACGCCGTTTTCGTTGGTGGCTTCGTGGATCTCGACCCTTCCGGCGCCCGGCGTCTCGACCGCGATCAGGCGATCGGGCTCAGCGCCGGTGTTGGTCACGGTGAGATAGCCCGCGCCCACGGTCGCGCCAATCGGGGTTTCGCGCGCCCAGGGGTGGCCGATTTCGAGCGCGCCGGCCTTGAAACCGTGGGCGTGAGCGGAGGCGGCCAGCGAGAGGAGGCCGAGGACAGGCAGCAAAGCGCGGATGCGCGTCATGGACATGAACATGGAATTCTCCAGAGCAGAAGGAAGCGCGGGCACGTGGCGCCCGGCGCGATTCAGTTTTCGGCGGAGAATTCAGAGCGGCGGCGCGCGGGCCGCTTGCGGACCAAGGCCCGCTTGCGCGACGACGAGCCTTTCGGGGCGCCGGTCGGGCGACGGCGATGTAATCGACGCCGGTGCGACGAGCGCGAATCCGTCAGCGGGCGGCGGCGCGGATGCCGGCGCGCACGCGGCGAGGCAGCACGCCGAATGATCCCGTATCTGTCCCGCGGGCAAATCGCCCGCCGGCGCCGGCGCGCCCCGGCACAATTCCATTGCGAGCGGGACGTTCGCGGCCTGGGCGGCATAATAGCCGCCCAGCATTGGCTGCATGGCGAGAAGCCATGCGATCAGGACCCGTGCGTAGACGGCGGCCGAGGACGCGCGGGTGCGAGCGATCATCAGTCCTTCTTGCTCGCCGCGACGTCGCGGGCAATCGCCGCGATGTCGCGGGTCCCTGCCCGCCCGGCACGCCTGAACTTTGGCATGATCACGCTTCCGAAGTTCATCGTCAGCCACCGGATCGAAACGTAGAACACCGGGGTGAGGAACAGGCCGAGCACGGTCACGCCGACCATGCCGAACACGACCGCCGTGCCGATGGCCTGGCGGAGCTCCGCACCGGCGCCGGTTGCGATCGCGAGCGGCACGGTGCCGAGCGTGAAGGCGAGCGAGGTCATCAGGATCGGGCGAAGCCGCTGGCGGCAGGCTTCGATGACCGCCTCGACGACGCTCTTTCCTTCTTCCTCGGCCTGACGTGAGAACTCAACGATCAGAATGGCGTTCTTCGCCGCGAGGCCGACCAGCACGACGAAGCCGATCTGGGTCAGGATATTGTTGTCCTGCCCGCGCAGCATGACGCCGATCAAAGCCGCGAGAACAGACAGCGGCACGATCAGAATGATCGAGAACGGCAGGGACCAGCTTTCGTACTGCGCCGAGAGAACGAGGAAGACGAACAGCACGCCGAGCGCGAAGATGAAGACCGGGTTGCCGGCATTGCGCTCCTGATAGGCGAGTTCGGTCCATTCGAACCCGACGCCCGGCGGCAGGACCCGAGCGGCAATCTCTTCCATCTTCGCAAGCGCCGCGCCCGAGGACACGCCCGGCACGCCCTGCCCTTGTACGGACACGGACGTGTAGAGATTGTGGCGATTGACGGTGTAGGGTCCGGTCGAGTCGCTGATCGTTACCAGGGTGCCGAGCGGAATGAGCGCGCCGGCCAACGAGCGCACCTTGATATTGGTGAGATCGGATGGTTGAATCCGGTACGCGCCGTCCGCCTGGGCATTGACCTGGAACGAGCGTCCATACGCCGTGAAGTCGTTGACATAGGCCGAGCCGATATAAACCTGAAGCGCCTGCAGGACATTGCCGATCGGCACACCGAGCATCTGCGCCTTTTCGCGGTCGATATTGACGTAGACCTGCGGCGAACGCGTGTTGAACGTCGTGAACACGCCCATGAGCGTGGGTTCCGCTGCCGCGGCCGTCGTGACTTCGGTGACCGCTGCTTCGAGGGCGCGGATGCCGACGCCGCCGCGATCCTGGATCTGCATGTTGAAGCCGCCGCCGGTGCCCAGGCCCTGAACGGAGGGCGGCGCGATGACGATGATGAACGCATCCTGGATGCCGCTGACGGCGGCCTGAAGATCCGCGATGATCTTGGTCGCGGTGCGGCCCTTCGGAACGCGCACGTCGAAGGTTTCGAACGGCGTGAAGATCGCCGCCGCGTTCGAGGCCGCGGTGAAGGTCGCGCCGGAGAAGCCGGCGATGCCGATCGCGTTGGCGACACCATCAGTCTTGCGCGCGACGTCGATGATCTTGCGCACGACGGCGTCGGTGCGCTGCAGGCTCGCGCCTTCAGGCAATTGCACGGCGACGATGGCGTAGCTCTGGTCGCTCGCCGGGATGAAGCCCTGCGGCACGCGGTTGAACACGAACAGCGTCGCAACGACGAGCGCGCCGTAGATGCTGAGCAAGAGGATCTTGTGGCCGACGACCCGTTTGACGCCGTGAGAATATTTCAGCGACATCCAGTCGAAGCGGCGGTTGAACCCGTCCGCAGCGCGCTGAACCAGGCTTCGTTTCGCGTCCTTATGCTTGTGAGGCTTGAGGAGAAGGGCCGCGAGCGCCGGCGACAGGGTTAGCGAATTGAACGCGGAGATGATGGTGGCGCCTGCGATGGTCAGCGCGAACTGCTTGTAGAACTGGCCGGAAATGCCCGGGATGAATGCGGTCGGAACGAACACCGCCGACAGGACGAGCGCAATGGCGACGACCGCGACGCCCACTTCGTCCATGGTGATGTGTGCGGCCTCGCGCGGCGTCTTGCCTTCGGAAATATTTCGCTCGACGTTCTCCACCACCACGATCGCGTCGTCGACCACGATGCCGATTGCCAAAATGAGGCCGAACAAAGTCAGCATGTTGATCGAGTAGCCGAAGCCGGCCATGACCGCGAAGGTGCCGATCAACGAGACTGGAATCGCGAGGATCGGAATGATCGCCGCGCGCCAGCTTTGCAGGAAGATCAGGACCACCAGGACGACCAGCGCGATCGCTTCCCAGATCGTCTCGGTCACCGCGTCGATGGAATTGGCAACGAACTCGGTCGGATTGTAGACGACCGCGTATTCGAGGCCCTTCGGGAAATCCTTCTTCAGGAGTTCCATTTCGTGCAGCACGACATCGGCCGCCGCCAGAGCGTTCGAGCCTGGGCGCTGGTTGATGCCGATGCCCACCGCGTATTGACCGTTGAGGTAGGAATTCGTCGCATATTGCTGCGCGCCGAATTCAACGCGTGCGACGTCCTTCAGCCGCACCAGGCGGCCTTCGGTGCTCTTGACGATGACGTCGCGGAACTGATCCGCCGTGCGGAAACGGCCCTGCGTCGTCACCATGATCTGGAAATCGGTGTCGGCGGGCGCCGGCGGCTGGCCGAGCGCGCCGCCCGAGACCTGGACGTTCTGCTCCTGCAGCGCGAGGATGACGTCCGCCGGTGCCATGCTGTAGGCGGCGAGCTTGTTGGGATCGAGCCAGACGCGCAGCGAGAGTTCGCGGGCGCCGAACACGAACATGTCGCCCACGCCTTCGAGGCGCGCGAGACGGTCGCGGATGTTGAGGAAGACGTAGGTCGAGACGTAAAGCTCGTCGAGCGACTGGTCGGGCGAGAACAGGTTCACGACCATCAGGAAGTCGTTCGACGACTTGTTCACGGTGATGCCGAGGCGGCGGACCGCCTCGGGCAAACGCGGCTCGGCGGCGTTGACGCGGTTTTGCACCTGCACCTGCGCGATATCGAGATTGGTGCCGATCTCGAACGTCACTGTGATGTTGAGCGAGCCGTCGGAGGTCGCCTGCGAGGTCATGTAGATCATGCCCTCGACGCCATTGATCTGCTGCTCGATCGGTGCGGCGACGGTTTCGGCGATGGTCTCCGCGTTGGCGCCCGGATACATCGCCGTCACGACCACGGTCGGCGGCGCGATGCTCGGATACTGAGCGATCGGCAGCTGGAGCAGCGCCACGAGGCCGATCACGACCGTGACGATGGAGACGACCGCGGCAAAGATCGGGCGGTCGATGAAGAAATGGCCGAAGCGCATCCTGGGGGCCTTAGTTCGCGGCGATGGCGTTGGGACGTGTCAGGTCGTCCGGCACGTCGATCGGAACGGTGGTCGGCGCAACTTTTCCGCCCGGACGGGCACGCATCAAACCATTGACGATGACGTTGTCGTTCTCCGTGATCCCCGACGTAATGACGCGCAGTTTGCCGATGCGCGGTCCCACTTCGATGGCCTTGGGCTCGACCACGCCGTCGTCCTTGACGGTCATGACGAGATGACGGGTCTGGTCGAGAACGATGGCCTCGTCCGGTATGACCAGGGCCTCATACGGGGGCTTTGTCTGCAGTTTCACGCGCCCGAACAGGCCCGGCGTAATGAAGCCGTCGGCGTTCGACATCGTGGCGCGGACGCGGATTGTGCCGGTCGCGGGATCGATCTGGTTGCCCAGAAAATCGAGCTTGCCCACATGCGGGAAGTCGGTTTCGTCAGAGAGCGCGATGTAGACGGTCTGGTAATTCTGGGCCAGCGCCTTTCCGGTGCGCGAGCGCTGGTAGGAAAGGAAGCTCTGCTCGTCGACGTCGAAATAGAAATAGACCGGATCGAACTGCACGATCGTGGTCAGCAGCGTTCCGGCCGAGCCTTCCGAAATCAGATTGCCTTCGGAGACGAGCTTGCGGCCCGCGCGGCCGGCGATCGGGGCGGTGATGTCGGTGTAGCCGAGATTGAGCCGGGCCCTTTCGAATTCGGCCTTGGACGCGTCGAGATTGGCCTGTGCTTCGAGAAACACCTGCTGGCGCTGCTGATACACGGCCTCGGGAATATTGCCGCTTTGGCGGAGATCCTGCGCGCGCTTCTGTTCGGCGGCGGCGAGATCGAGGCGCGTCTGGTTGCTTTTGATGGCGGCCTCGGCGGCGCGCAAGGCGGCATCGAACTGTGCCGGATCGATGCGGAACAGAAGATCGCCGACATTGACGGTTTGGCCGTCCTCGAAATGGACGCTGAGGAGCTTGCCGGCGACCTGGGCGCGGACCTCGACGTAGTTTACCGCCTCGAAGCGGCCCGGCATCTCCGCCCAATCGACGACCTGGCGTTTGACGGGCTTCGCCACCGAGACGGGCAAAGCCGGCATTTCGCCCTGCGCGAAAGCGGGGGCGGCGAGGGACACGAAGAGAAAAGCCGCAAGCATGCGGCGAGAGAAACGGAGCATCGGAAGCCTGTGGATGGGAGCGCTGTTCGCAACATCGTGTCACAAACGCAGGGTCGCAATCCCGGGTCGCTCCTTAAAGCAGTAATGTGGCTCTTGGGCCACGGCTTTTCGTCTAAGCCGCTATGCGGCCCTGCCGGGAAAAAGCCTCTCGTGCGCGAGGATGCGCGTTCGCCGGAGGTGCCGGATTCGGAATGTTCAGCGTACTCGTTAACACTCCACCTCGTTTTCTTCCACGGTATTTCTTCCACGGTATGAGTCTTGCGTGTTCCCGGCGGAACTGTGATCCAACCAGCCAAACGGACGTCGAGAGGGAAATATGCGCAAGATCAGAACCACGACATTTGCGGCGAGCCTTGCTGCTGCCTTCAGTCCGTCCATCGCTTCCGCGCATACCGGCATCAGAGACACCGCAGGCTTCTTCCACGGCTTCGAACATCCCGTCGGCGGCCTTGATCATGTGCTCGCGATGGTGCTGGTCGGCATCGTGGCCTGGCAGGCCGGCGGCCGCGCACTTTACGCGGTGCCGGCAACCTTCGTGCTTCTGATGGCGATCGGCGGCGGGGTAGGCATGGCCGGCATGGATGTGCCGTTCGTCGAGCTCGGCATCGCGCTTTCCGTCATCGTGTTCGGTCTCGCCGTCGCGTTCCGCTTCAAGGCGCCTGTTCTGGCGATGATGCCGCTTGTCGGCCTGTTTGCGATTTTCCACGGTCACGCGCATGGCGCGGAAATGCCGGAGAACGCCGCCGGCCTCGCATACGGTCTGGGCTTTATGTTCGCGACCGCCCTATTGCACCTGGCCGGAGTTGGCCTCGGCTTCGTATTCGTTAAGACCAACGAAAAGGACGCATCTTTTGTGCGCATCGGCGGCGGCGCGGCGGCCCTGGCGGGCTTCGCGATCCTCGCGCACGCTTTCTGAGACCGAAAGGCAGGCGACGGAGGAATGCTGTCGTGCAGTGCGGCTTGTCGTGTAACTACGTACGTCGCCCCACGGCCCCGCTGGCCGGTCGGCTGCTGCGTCAACGCCGGGGAGCTGTTCGGCGCGCACCTAGTGCGGTGCGGCCGGCCTAGCGGCCGGCGGCAACGCGCAGGCGAGGCAGTTCCTCGTCCGGCACCTCGACGTCGATCTCGATGATCGAGACGTCGTCTTCCTTCTTCATGCTGACATTCACCCTGCTCGGATCGACGTCGACATGCTTGGCGATGGCCGCGAGGACTTCCTCGCGCAGCTTGGCCAGGAGATCGGACGAACCGCCGCCGGCCCGTTCGTGGGCGAGCAGGATCTGCAGGCGCTCGCGGGCAACATTGGCCGTCTTCTTGCGAGAGAAGAGCCCGAATACGCTCATGCCGCCCTCCTTCCGAACAGGCGGCCGAGCAGGCCCTGCTTCTCCATCGGCACCTCGATGTTGCCGAGCGCCTCGCCGCGCAGCCGCCGCGCCGCATCGAGATAAGCGCGGGCGGGTTTCGAAGCGGGATTGGAAAGCGTGACGGGTGAACCGACATTGGAGGCGCGCAGCACGTCCTCGCTTTCCGGCACGATGCCGAGCAGCGGGATCGACAGGATTTCCAGCACGTCCTCGACCGCCATCATGTCGCCGCGGGCGGCGCGAGCGGGATCGTACCGGGTCAGCAGAAGAAATTTGTCGATGGTCTCGCCGCGCTCGGCGCGCTCCGTCTTGGCGTCGAGCAGGCCGATGATGCGGTCCGAATCGCGGACCGAGGAGACTTCGGGATTGCTGACGACGACGGCGAGATCGGCGTGGCGCATGGCGAGCGCGGCGCCGCGCTCGATGCCGGCCGGGCTGTCGCAGATCACCCAGTCGAAACGCTGGCGCAGCTCCGTAATGACACGCTCGACGCCCTCCTCGGTCAGCGCGTCCTTGTCGCGCGTCTGCGAGGCCGGCAGGAGCCACAGATTGTCGAGCCGTTTGTCGCGAATCAGCGCCTGCGGCAGCTTGGCCTGACCCTGGATGACATTGATGAAGTCGAACACGACGCGCCGCTCGGCGCCGAGCACGAGATCGAGATTGCGCAGGCCGACATCGAAATCGACCACCACCACCGTATCGCCGAACGAGGCGAGAGCAGCGCCGAGCGCGGCGGTCGTGGTCGTCTTTCCGACGCCGCCCTTTCCTGATGTAACGACTAATACCTCGCCCATGGCGTACCCCTCCTGAAATTCAGCGCAGAACGTCCAGCTTCAAAGTTTCGTTTTCCGACCGGATCTGGACCGGCTGGCCGGACAGGGCCGGGTCGATCGTCTCGGCGGTGAGATAGCAAGCGTCGATCGCGACGAACTCGGCCTCGAGCTTGCGGCAGAATATCCGGGCATCGGCATTGCCCTGGGCGCCGGCGATGGCACGGCCGCGCAACGCGCCGTAGACATGGATCGAACCGCCGGCGACGACCTCTGCACCCGAGGCGATCGAGCCGGTGACGGTGACATCGCCCTTGGTGAAGATGATGCTCTGGCCAGAGCGTACGTTCTCGACAAGAAGCGAGGACGAAGATGGCGCAGCAGGGGTCTCGCGTTTCGAGGCGCTCGGCGTTTCGACGCCGCCCGTCTGGCGGCCGCCCGACAGCACCGGCGGCATGCCGGGTGCGAGGATCGAATCCTTCGCGCCCTCGAAGCCCATCACCCGGATCCCGAGTCGCTCGAGCGCCGAAACCAAAGTCATCAGATCGCGCTCGGACAAAGTCAGATCCGCAATGTCGAGGACGATCGGGCGGGTGGTGAAGAAGCCAGGGGACCGGCCGCTCAGTTCGCGGAGCGATTCAAGCCAGGCATCGAAGGGGGCCGCCGGCTGGAGCACCAGCGCCAGGTAGGATTTGCCACGAAAACGTGGCGCTTGCAGGGTCGAAGCAGACGCAACCAACACGGTGTTCCTTAACAAAGGATGACCGATTAGGTGCCGCTTCGGTTAACAGACGGTTAACACCGCGGGGTGAGGGAGTCTTCCCGCCACTTTGCTCGTGCGGGTTTTGGGCACTCTTACGCCCCGTTCCGCCCAAAGCGTAACCCCTGGAGCACGACCAGAAGTTTTGCAGAAGCTGAAACGCAAACAAAAGAGCCCGCCGCGGCGAACCGGGCGGGCTTGAGTGGGAGGAACGCCCCGAAGAGGGAAGTTGTACATGGCGCGTGGCGCCGGCTCTGCAAGCAACACTTTTGGCTAGTCGGCCAGTGCTCGCATCGCTGCGAAGAAAGTATGGAGAACCCCTTCGTGTTCGGCGCGGGCCTGCGATCAGGGGCCGGCCGGCGACGACACCGGGCAGGGCCGCATCGGCGCGGAGTCCAGGCCGCACGCGTAGTTCGAACCGGCCTGTGGGGGCTCTCGCGACGCCGCCCCTGGCGCCGGCCGGCGGATGAGCAGCAGGGCGATGACCCCGGCAGCCGCTGCCGTCGCGGCGGCGATGAGCATCGCGGTGTGGAAGCCGGCGCTGAACCGCTCCGGGTCGAGATAGGCCCTGCCGTTGATGCCGACCAGCGCGGGGATGGCGGCCACCGCGGCGAGCTGCGCGGCGCGCGAGACCGCGTTGTTCACGCCGGACGCCGCGCCGGCGTCGTCGGGGCCGGCGGCGCCCATCGCAGTGGAAGTGAGCGGCGCCACGGTGGCGGCCAGGCCGAGTCCGAGGACCACAATGGCGGGCAGGACATCGGTGAGGTATCCGGCGCCGGCGTCCACGCGCAGCATGAACAGCAGACCGAGCGCCATCACCAGCGGGCCGAAGCCCATTTGCAGCCGTGGCCCGATGCGCTGCGCCAGGTCACCGGACCAGGCGGACAAAGCGAGCATCAGCAGGGTGATGGGCAGCATGGCTGCCCCCGCCTGGAGCGCGCTGTAGCCCAGCACCTGCTGCAACTGCACGACCAGCAGGAAGAACGTGGTGCCCAGGGCGGCGTAGACCCCGGCAGTGACAAGATTCGCGGCCACGAACAGCGGGGACCTGAACAGCGCGGGCGGGATCATTGGGTGCGAGCTGCGGCGCAGCGAACGGACGAACAGCACCAGCGCCACGACACCGAGTCCCCCCGAAACCAGAACGGCGGGAGACGCGATCCCGGCGTCGCCGACGGCGGTGAGCGCATAGGTGATGCCGCCCAGCGCGATGACGGTCAGTGCCGCCGCTCCCCAGTCCAGGTCCTTAGCCGCGCCGGGTGCGACCTGGCGCGACTCGGGGACGTGCCGCAGCGTTACGGCGACCACCAGGATCGCCAGCGGCACGTTGATCAGGAAGATGTACCGCCAGCCGTCGGAGTTGACCAGCCAGCCGCCGAGGAACGGGCCGATGGCGTTGGACACCCCGGTGAGCCCCGACCACGCCCCGATGGCCTTGCCCCGGTCCTCCTCGGCGAACTCCGACTCCAGCAGCGCCAGGCTGCCCGGCGTCAAGAGTGCTGCCCCGATGCCCTGGAGCACCCGCGCGGCCACCAGTACTCCGACGCTCGGCGCGAAGGCGCACAGGACGGAGGCCGCGGCAAACCACACCGTGCCGATGAGGAACACGCGCCGCCGCCCGATGCGGTCGCCGAGGGAACCGCTGATGAGGATGAGCGAGGCGAGTGCGAGCATGTAGCCGTTGAGGATCCATTGCAGGCCGGAGACCTCGGCGTCCAAGTCGCGCCCGATGGCGGGGAGTGCGACGCCTACAACGCTGCCGTCGAGGAATCCCATGCCGGAACCGGTAACGGTCGCCAGCAGCACCCAGCGTGCCTGCGCGCTCCCCCATTTGATGCCGTTCAATGCACGCCTCCAGGCCCGCGGCTCGTTCTGGGGACTAGCCGGCTCTCGACTCCTCCCGTGAAGGAATTCGGGGAGTGCGAGAGCCGGCGCTTCGCTTGGTCGGCGACACCGCCGATGGCGTCCGCATCGATAGGATCATGCGCCGGCGAAAGCTCTACGCACGCGAGACGGTCGATGCCTTTGCGCGCGGCTCGCCATGCCTGCTGCAAAGATCAGCCGTTCCGCGACCAGAACTCGCCCAACTGTTGAACGATAAAATCCGTTTTTTCTTCAAACACCCAGTGCCCGCATTCTTCAATGACGCCACCTTGGGCATCGGTGGCAATGGCGTTGGCACTTTCGAAGCAATGATCACCGAACGACCTCCGACCACCCCAAGCCAACATGGGCACGTTGAGCTTGCTGCGCGTCAGGTCTTTGGTCTGTTCAGCCATTTGTGGAATGTAGCCATAATGATTCAGGCTGGCTCGGAGGTTCCCTGGTTGCTGCATTTGCATGACATAGAACTGAACGTCTACTTCGGGAACCGCATCCGGATTGAATGCGAAATCCCTGAAAAAGTGACGTAGATATTGATCTTCGCGCCCTTCCACCAAAAACCTGGTGATGTCCATGTTCATATGCATTCCCAGATGCCAATACGGCACGCGCGGGTCCACATATCCAGGAAAACTCAATCCGAAGAACGGAGTCTCGATCGTAGCCAGCGACAAGGCACGGTCTGAAGCCAAGTATGCCAGTGCTACAGAAGGCGGCCCACCCAAATCATGGCTCAGGATGTGAAAGCGCCTGACGCCCTCCGCTTCAAGCAGTCCGAGCATATCCGCCGCGATGGTTTTCGGCTCGTATCCTTCATAGGGCTTGTCGCTATCGGCGTATCCCCGGAGGTCTGGGGCAATAAAAGCATACCTGTCGGCGAGGTTTCCCATGACCGGAAGGAACTCGCGGTGGTTCTGTGGCCAACCGTGCATACAAAGCACGACCGGACCCTGGCCTACGGTGACGTAATGAAGGGTAATGCCGTTCGTTGTGGCGCGTTTATGCAGTAATTCGATAGGGTTTTCGGCTGCGTCTCGCCTTTCCTGTACTGGAGACGTCGCCGTGTCTCCTTCCGTGGATTGGGCCAAGGCAACTCCCGCTGTGGGAATTGCCGCGGCCGTAATTGCTGCCCCGGCAATTTTCATAGCGCTGCGCCGATCCAGACCATTTGAGGGATGTACCGCGTCTCGCATCGTCGATCCTCCTAAGAGGCGCACCCGCACCGCGACCCCTTGGGGGAGCGCGCTGTTAATCCGGGGGCGGGCGGGTTCCTGGCTTTGAACCAGTAGCCGCAACGGTCTGGCTTTTTTGGCGTGCGATCCGCTCGATAGCTATGCGCTCCCGGCCGAGCCGATAAGCGTGCTCGAACACGTTCGGCCCTTCGTCATCAAATGCTCGACGAATTGGACGGCCCTTTTATGGCGGTCAAATAAACGCGCGAAAAACGCCTCGATCGGCTCGGCGGCCTGCGCGACCCCGCGATCGTGCCAAGGCGAGGAAGTTGTGCGGCTTCTCCGCGTAAATCCGAAGCTCCGTCGGCACGCCGGCCCGGTTTAGCCCCTCTGCGTCCAGCGCGGCGCCAGCAGGCCGTCATCGAACGTGGCCGCGAAAGGATGTTCCGCTGCAAGGCACTAGTCCGGCGACTCGACGAGACAGCATGTCCGTACAACAAGCCGCTGCAGGAACGGCAAGGCAGTTCCGGGCGGCCGAGACTTCCGGATTAGTCAGGCCTTCAACGTCGTTCAGGTCATCGCCCACGATCTGCGGCTGAGGACCGACTCCCAGCCCTGCAACCGGCTCAAAGATCGATAACGACGTCGCCCTGAGGCTGTGAGCAGCAGATCAGCACATTGCCGGCCGCCGGTGGATCGATTGGGTCGGGCTGGTAGGCGACTGTCCCGGCCACGAGTCCGGATTCACACGTGTGACAAACTCCCGTGCGGCACGACCACCGCGTGGGGATGTCGCACGCTTCGGCAAGCTCAAGGAGGCTCTGAAACGCCGAACCCCAATGGACATTCAAGCCACTGCGGGCGAACGAAACCAGCGGTCCTGCACCGGGAGGCCCGGCAGGCAGGTGCGGCGGCGTGCGCGGAGAAGCGGCGATGCCCGGAGTGTTGGATGGACCTGAACCGAAAAGCTCAGTGTGGATACGGCCTGCAGCGATCCCCCAGGCTGCAAGACCCGCGGTGAGGTCGCTCATGAAGGCCGGTGGCCCGCAGATGAAGAAGTCGGCATCGCGTGGTACTTCGAGTTCCCGGAGCATCGCAATGTCCAAGCGTCCGCGAGCATCAAAATCGACACCTGGCTTATCCTCGGGCTCGGGCGAGCTGTAGCGGATGTGGCTGTGGCCGTGGGCCAAAGCTTTGAGGAGTGTATGGACTTCCTTTGCGAACGGATGCTCCCGGCCGCTGCGGGCTCCGTATAGCCACCAGATTTCCCTCGGCGACGCTTCGGCTACCAGTTCGTGGAGCATCGCAAGGACAGGTGTCGCCCCGATCCCTGCACTCAGAAATACGACGGGAGCAGTGCCCGGCCGAAGAGTGAAATTGCCTCGTGGCGCGCTCACATCCAGCTCGTCGCCAATCTTCACCGTCTCGTCGATGTAGGCGCCTGCTACCCCATGCGGTTCCTGTTTCACGCTGATGCGATAGCAGCGGGCACTGGGTTCTCCCGACAACGAATAGCTGCGCATAATCGCCGGCGTACCAGGCGCGAGTGTCAGGCGCAGCACGACAAACTGGCCAGGATTGGCCGCGCTCAAGGGAAGCCCATCCGCGGGCTCAAGCTCTAGCGACACCACACTGCTGCTCTCGCGAACTTTGCGCGACGCCCTCAGCGGGCGGAATCCCGCCCATGCCGGAGGCGGCCCGGACCCGGGCGCCAGTCCGGCATTTCCCGTCGTGCCGCCAGTCTGTTCCTGTTCGAGCAGCGCCTGGAAAGAGGCGCGCCAACCTGGGCTCAGCGCCGGGATACGCAATGCGCGCTCGAGCTGGCTACGAGGGTGACCGGGCGTGTACAGTAGCGCATTGATCTCGAACACGCTCATGTGTTCGAGCCCCGTCGCGACGTGCACGATCTCGTCACCGGCCTCCACCTCGCCCTCTTCCACGACGCGGAAGTAGAAGCCGGGTCTGCCGTGCGCGACCAACAGCGCGGGCATGCGCGGTTCCTTCATACGGATGCCCACGCGGTAACAGGTGACCCGCGGCTGTGTGACCTCGAACAGAGCTCGGCCTATCCGGTACCGATCGCCAATGCACACCTCTTGGTCAGACAGGCCGTGGACGGTGAAATTCTCCCCGAACTGTCCGTACGCGAAGTCGTCTCGACCGAGCTGGCGTTGCCAATAATGATAGGAGTCGATCTGATAGACGAAGACGGCTCGTTGTTCGCCGCCGTGTCCGGCCAGGTCGCCTTGCCCGTCGCCATCGATATTGAGCCGCCGAACCATTCTTGGGCCAGGGACCGGGTTCTTCCACACGCTGGTGAAGACTGTCCTGCCTTGCCACGCCACATTCTGTGGCATGCCAACATTCACCGATAGCAGCGATGGCATTTCGCTTCCTTCCGCACAGACTAGCGTGCGATTTTCAGCGGCTGGCGCGCACTTAAGTCTGCGTTCGTTGGCCGCTGGATTGGCGGAACTGCGCACTTTCCAGGTTTCCGGCGATGGCGGTCACGGAGCGGCCGGCTATCTCCTCGACGGCAAGGTCTCGGTCGATACCGTGCTCGATCACGCCCTGGCCCGGCTCCAACCTGAGCTGAACACCATCAAGGTGCACCAGGACCTTGTCTGGCTCGAACGAGACAAGGCCAGAGATACGCGCGACTTCGGTCCAGGCGTTCTCATAGGACCATGCGGCGCGGCGCGCGTCCGCAATGTCGTAATAGCTGGCTAGGCCTTTGTACGGACAGAAGGTCTGCCCTTCGACGGGGGTCAGTGCGGACTCTTCGATGTCGGAGCGCGGGACGTACCAGCGTGGCGCGAAGCCGGACTCGTACAGGACCAACGGACGCGTGCTGTCGGCCACGAGGCGGTTGCCGCAGCGAACTTGCAGGTGGCGCGCAGTCTGGCGGATGTCGATGCGGTGGTAGCTATCGGCGGCGTGGCCAGCGATCCGTTCGTCTTCTTCGTAGAAAGCGTCCATGGCCGGCCACGCGAACGCCACCCTCGCTTGCAGCTCACGGGCGTGGGCGGGCAGCTCGGTATGCTGCCACGCCGCACGCGGTTTGCGGTGCTCGCCAGCGCGCACCGTGTACCAGGACGTCGGTCCAAGGTCGCGGTGGCGGGAGGTATACTCGCCGGGCTCCAACGCGCCGGCGGCAATGCTGTCCTGCGGGAAGTAAGCCACGGGGTAGCGGCCGGGCTCGTGGAGCAGAACGACGTCCTCGCTATCGGCAATCCAGGCTCCGCCGAAGTGCACTCGCATGCGCCGCCGCAGCGGCTCGGCGTAGAGCAGTCTATCCGGCAACGGATCCGGAACGAGGAATCGGCCGACTTTGCCGGGTGAAAGTGGCCCTTGCTGCCAGGACAATCCCATTGCTCTTTCCTTTCGATGACTCCGGCCAATGGCGCGTGGAGGTGATGTCAGGTCGCATATGGAAATGTCCTGGCGGAGCCATCAAACAGATGGCGCATCAACCTTGCTCCCGCACGTAAGCGAGATATGCCTCCCGATCCAAAAGCACGTCGAGTTCGGAAGGCTCGGTGAGCTTGATCTTGAAAATCCAACCGGCGCCCTCGGCGTGTTCATTGACGAGTTCGGGCTTGCCATTGAGCGCTTCGTTTACGGCAAGGATTTCACCGCTCACGGGAGAGTAGAAGTCATTTGCCGCCTTGACTGACTCGACAACACCGACTGCGCTGCCTTTTTTCACTTGCTCGCCGACGCGCGGGAGCTCGACAGAGGTGACGTCACTCAGCTTTTCTTGACCGTTGTCAGTTATTCCAACGGTTGCGACACCGTCCTCGACGGTGACGTATTGGTGATCCTGGCTGTATTTGACCTGCATGGGGCGTGTTGGACCTCCGCTTGCGCGATGGCGTAGCAGTCTCAACGCTGCTCGCAGCCCCGGAGACAAAAAACTCCGGGTCTCCCCCTCGCGTAACAACGATGGTGTCGCCAGCGTCAGCAAACCGTCGTGGCGACAGTTCGTCGCTCGGGTGCGGTCTGCGCCCGTGCTCATCTCAGTTCGACAATAGTCTCGTCCCTAGCCAACGCGAACGGTCGCGGCAGGTTCCTTACGGGCTGGAAGTCGGCTTCTGGCACCAATGCCACCTTTCGTTAGGCTCGTATTTGGTGTCGAGCTATGAGTTGATTGGCAACGTCGTTCAGGTCATCGCCCACGATCTGCGGCTGAGGACCGACTCCTAAAACATCGTTGTCGACACGCTTGATCAGCGCCGCATTCCAGCCCGCCGCGACGGCGCCGAGCGTGTCCCATGTGTGGCAGGCGATAAGACAGAGCTCTGAGGGCTTAACCGCAAGTTCTCTCTCGACGTAGGCATAAGCCTCGCGCGACGGTTTGTGGTGCTTCACCCCGTCGGCACTGAATCGCCGCTCAAAGAGATCGACAATGCCGCCATGTTCAAGCTGTCGGGTTTGAACCTCGAGCAGATTGTCCGTGAGAGCGAAGAGCCGGAAACCTGCATCGCGCAGCCTGCGTAGCGCCGCCGGAACCTCAGCGTAAGGCGGCATCGTGGAGAACTTTTCCGTGAGCTCTTTCTTGTCGCTGTCATCAATTTTGATGCCACGTGTATCCGCCAGCATTTTCATCACGGCCGAACCGATATCGGTAAACGGTACATAGCAGCCGGCCACAGTCAGGGCCGCTGAATACAGGATGAGGTTGTCGAACCATCGGCGCATGGCGCTCTTTTCACCGAAGATGCGTTCGAAGGTTGGTTCCATCGTTCCAAGATCGAGGAGCGTCTCGTTGACATCGAAGACGATCAAGGGAAGAGCGGCCATCTTGCTAGACTCCTGTCTGTTGCGTCCGTTCTAAAGTTCCCCCGCTTGTCAGTGCCAGCTTTGCTGGTCGCGTCATTTCAATCTTGTCAGTACCCGTTCTTGAGCCGGGTGCGGTGCGCGGCCTGTTTGGCGCGATTGCCGCAGACGGCCATGCTGCACCACCGTCTCGCCCGCCTCCGCGTATGGTCGGCGAATACCAGCGTGCAGCAATGGCCCTCGCACGCTTTGACGTCGGCGAAATCTTCCTCGCACACGAACTTCGCCAACGCTTCGCCGATCGGCAACAGGAGGGACTCAGGAGATCTCCAGCGCCGCATCATTCGCAGTTCCAGGCTCTGGCGATGCTTTGATATTTGGCTGAACGCTTCGTCACGTTCCAAGAGCCTGTTCAATGGACCCAGTTCGTGAAGCGCCTTGGGCGGAAGCGGCCGTCCCATATGCTTGCGAACGAAGCCTCTAAACCACTCGCGCAGAGCACGGGCCTGATCCGCTACCTTGTCCAGTTCACCTGGCATCGCTCGCGCCTTCAGCTCATTCAAAGCGTCCGCCGGAACAAGCTTGGCTTGCGCCAGCCACCTTAAGAGACCATCGCCGCTGTCCAGCCAGTCAACGGGTGTATCGACCGGCGTCGCGATGGAGTTCAGGAAATCGAGGCCGAGCGAGTCGGCAATAAAAATTGCAGGCAGTCCGTGCTGCACGATTGGCCCCCTCCGAAGCAGGCTCCAACCGCATAACCTGTTAGACAGCCATTGACAAGTTATCCGCGTGAGCATAACCTGTCAAGCGTGTTTTGATGGGTTATGGCGTGGCGGCGCCCAGCAGCCTTGAGGAGCAGCAGGATGACGATGAAGGATGTGAGCGTGGTGCTCGCCCACGGAGCTTGGGCGGATGGATCAAGCTGGGCACGCGTAATAACTGCGCTGAAGGCAGAGTCTGCGAACGTGTTGGCAGCCCCGCTTCCGCTGACATCTCTTGCTGACGACGTGGCCGCCCTGAACCGCAGCTTGGACCGGACCGAAGGGCCAATCGTGCTGGCGGGACACGCCTATGCCGGTGCGGTCATCGCTCTCGCCCGTCCCGAACGCGTGAAGGCGCTTGTCTACGTTACGGCTCTGGCTCCCGAAGAGGGCGAGAAGGTCGCAGACGTGTTCTATCGCCTCGAACCCCACCCCCAAGCGCCAAAGCTTGCACCGGACAGCAATAATTTGATTTGGCTGCCCGAAGACGCCTTCGCGACGGCGTTCGCACAAAACGCATCCGCAGACGATCGAGCAGTTCTTGCTGCCGTCCAGCGGCCGATATCGCTGAACTGCATCACTGTTCCTGTCGGGCGCCCGCTTTGGAAGGATGTTCCGAGTTGGTTTCTGGTTGCCGAAGACGATCGAATGATCGTCCCTGACACGCAGCGCTACATGGCGGAGCGCATGAAGGCGGAGATAAAGGCGCATGCTGTCGATCACACGCCCAGCGTTACCGCTCCAACAGTGGTCGTCGACATTGTCCGCGACGCAATCCGCTCCGTAACCGGCGGCTGAAGTCGGCCGTTACGGGCTGAGACCGGCGGGTTATCGCTCCTCACCCGATAACCGTCCTGACGTCATAGACGAGGTTGCAAATAGAGGAGGATTTGATGGCGCCTGTTAGATACCGCACGGCTGATGTCGATGGTTTCAAGATCTTCTTTCGCGAGGCGGGGCCAGCCGATGCGCCGAAGCTGCTGCTTCTGCACGGCTTCCCGAGCGCGGGCCACATGTTCCGTGACCTGATCCCGCTCCTCGCCGACAGATTTCATATCGTCGCGCCGGACCTTCCTGGGTTTGGTCAGTCCGACATGCCGCCACGAGAGAAATTCAGTTACACGTTCGACAACATCGCCCGCGTGATCGAGCGCTTTACCGAGGTCATCGGCCTCAATCGGTTTGCGGTGTACATCTTCGATTACGGCGCACCGACAGGCTTAAGGCTCGCTGTCCGCCATCCCGAGCGGATCACTGCCATCATTTCGCAGAACGGCAACGCCTACGAGGAAGGGCTCAGCGAGGGCTTCAATCCAATGAGGGCCTACTGGCAAGACCCGTCGCAAGCGAACCGAAAGGCGCTCCGCGCCCTCCTCACCCCGGAGACAACCCACTGGCAGTACACCCACGGTGTGCCCGATCAAACGAGCGTGTCACCGGACGGTCAGAACCTCGACAATTTTTATCTGGCCCGCCCCGGCGCGGATGACGTGCAGCTCGACCTCTTCGGCGACTACAAGAGCAACGTCGCACTGTATCCGTCATTCCAGGAATACTTCCGCGCTTACAAGCCACCGCTTTTGGCGGTATGGGGCAAGAACGACCCATTCTTTGCGACGGCCGGCGCCGAGGCATTCAAGCGGGACGATCCTCTTGCGGCTGTCCACTTCTTCGACACCGGCCACTTCGCCTTGGAAACGCATGCCCGCGAGATCGCTGAAAGCATCCGCGATTTCTTGAAGTGATTACAACGCAACACTGCCGTGCGCTTGCTCCGTCTCTCAAATGAGCGACAAGCGGCGGGCTCGTGACCCCTTACACTTCAAATACGCAAGAGAAGACATATGTCGAAATCTGTCGCGATCGTCACAGGCGCGAGCTCGGGTATCGGGAAGGCCGCGGCACTTCGGCTGGCTCGCGACTTCGGCGCTATCGCCCTCGCAGCTCGTAGCGGGGAAAAACTGGGCGAGGTTGGCGAGCAGGTCAAAGCAATCGGCGCCGAACCGCTCGTGCTCGAAGTCGACTTGATGGCACCCACGGCAGCCGAGATCGTTGTGAAAACGACGCTTGATCGCTTTGGTCGCATCGATGCCTTGGTCAACATCGCCGGCGCCGTAGCCGGGCTCGATGTGTTCCAGATGACCGACGAACAGTGGAATACGGGCATGGAACTCAAGTTTCACGGCGCACGCCGTCTGACGATCCGCGCGTGGGACGCCCTAGAGAGTCGAAAGGGGCTCTCGTATTCATTTCAGGAAATGCAGCCGTAATTCCTAGGGCGTCCGCGGCGGCAGTCGGCGCAATCAATGCGGCGATTGAAGCCTTGGCGAAGGCGTTCGCTGAACGCGGCATCGAGGATGGTATTCAAGTCAACAGCGTTTCCCCTGGTGCGATCATGACGGGGCGCCGATTGTCGATGCTCGAAAAAGCCGCGGCTGCTGGGAAGATCACTCTCGAAGAAGCCAAGCAGCGGTTCCTCAAACAGGCCGGCATCAGCCGCTTCGGTGAAGCTGAAGAGATCGCGGACGTTATCGCGTTCATCGTATCGCCTCCGGCGCGCTGGATGACCGGCACGGTGCTTCGCATGGATGGCGGCGAGGTGAAGTCGGTCTGACGGGTAGAGGGCCAAACCTCCGAGTTCGGCGGAACTTCGAATCGATTTCTATGGAGGAAAGGGCTGACGGCCATGCCGCACGCGAGGACTCCGGAACGACTGAACTTGTTCTCCGACGCGGTGTTCGCTGTCCTGATAACGATCCTCGTTTTGGATTTGCATCCGCCGGAGATGCCCACGTTCGAGGCGCTCCTGCTGCTTTGGCCCACATGGGTCGCTTATGCGGTCAGCTATCTTTTCATCGCCATCGTCTGGGTCAATCACCACCATCTCATGCGCTACGCCACGGAGACCACTCCTCGTCTCATGTGGTTCAATTTCGCGCATCTGTTTTCCGTGTCGCTGCTTCCACTCGCCACCGCTTGGATGGCCGAGAGTGAGTTGGCGCCGCAGCCAGTTGCCTTCTATGCCGCGGTCTTCTTCCTCGTAAACGCGACTTACATATCTTTGATCTGGGAACTTATTGAGCGAGACCCAATCAAAGACGTCTCACCGAAAGAGCGCAAGATCATGCGCTTTCGGTCGATCGCCACTTTATGTGTTTTCGGGGCGGCTGCGATGGTGGCGTTGAGATATCCGCTGATTGGACTCGGAATGTGTTGCTGTTGCCTGATCGTTTATCTGAAACCCGAAGCGCCAGGAGCCGAGAAGTAAGCGAGAGTGGCGCGACCGTAACCCTTCCCACACCGGCCTCGCCCCCGGTATGGACACGTCACCCCGGGAACGCTGAGCCGTGGCGGCGCGGTCCCGTCGGTTTCGTCTATGAAAAATCACGACGATCCCGGAAGCTGGTTCCGTACCTACCGCAATGAGAGAACTGGGAGTTCGACGAGAACGGCCTGATGCATCACCCGTCAGTGTGCGACGGACGGCTTGCCCGACGATTCCCGCTTGCCGCCGAAGCGCGTCTGCAGCCAGATGGAGAAGCGGTCGAGGTAGAGATAGACGATGGGCGTCGTGAACAAAGTCAGTGCCTGGCTCACGATCAGGCCCCCGACCATCGCATAGCCGAGCGGCTGGCGGACTTCCGAACCCGCTCCCGCGCCGAGCATCAGCGGCACGCCGGCCAACAGGGCCGCGGCCGTCGTCATCATGATCGGCCGGAACCGCAAGAGGCAGGCACGCCGGATCGCGGCCTCCGGCGGAAGGCCTTCATGGCGTTCGGCCTCGATGGCGAAATCGACCATCATGATCCCGTTCTTCTTCACGATGCCTATGAGCAGAATGATGCCGATCAGGCCGATGAGGCTGAAGTCGAACCCGAACAACATCAGCATCGCGAGCGCGCCAAGCCCGGCCGAGGGCAAAGTGGAGAGGATCGTCAGCGGGTGGATATAGCTCTCGTAGAGAATACCCAGGATCAGGTAGACGACCACGAGCGCCGCCGCGATGAGCAGGGGCTCGGTCGCAAGCGATGCCTGGAAGGCCTGCGCATTGCCCTGGAATGAGCCGGTCATCGAGGCGGGCGTGCCGATCTCGGCCTTCGCCTTCTCCACGGCGGCGGTGGCCTGTCCGAGTGACACGCCCTGCGCCACGTTGAAGCTCAGCGTCACCGCCGGGAACTGGCCCTGGTGACTGATCGAGAGCGGCGCGATCTTCTGCAGCGTCCACTTCGCGAAGGCGCCGAGCGGTACCTGCTGGCCGGTGATCGACCTCAGGTAAATGCGGTTAAGCGTATCCGGGCTCTGCTGCAGCGCCGGCGTCACCTCCAGCACCACGTGGTAGCTGTTGATTTGCGTGAAGTACTGCGCGATCTGCCGCTGGCCGAAGGCGTCGTAGAGCGTGGCGTCGATCGTGTCCGGCGTGATGCCGAACCGGGCCGCCTGATCGCGGTCGATGTCGAGGGTCAGGGTGCGGCCGCTGGTCTGCTGGTCGGTGCCGACGTCACGCAGCTCCGGCAGTGTCTTCAGCTTGTCGAACAGCTTCGGCGCCCATTCGTTCAGTTCGGCAATGTCCGGATCCTGCAGCGTGTACTGATAAAGCGTGCGCGCCGCGCGGCCGCCGACATTGATGTCCTGCGACGGCTGCATGTACAGGACCACGCCCTGCACCTCAGCGACCCTCGGCCGCAACCGGTTGATGATCTGGCGCGCCGAAGATGTGCGTTCGTCATGCGGCTTCAAGGCGATGTACATCCGGCCGGTATTGGCGGTCTGCGCGCCGCCGCTGCCGATCGTCATCAAGACGCTCGCAACGTCGGGATCCTGCATCACCACACGGCCGACCTCCTCCTGGCGCTCGGTCATCGCGCTGAAGGAAATGTCCTGAGAGGCTTCCGAGGTCACCTGGATCAGGCCAGTGTCCTGCTCGGGGAAGAAACCCTTCGGGATGAAATAGAACAGCGCGCCGGATGCGGCGACGGTCAGGAAAAACACCATCAACGTCAGCCGCTGGTGGCGCAGCACGTGGTCGAGCGCCCAGGCATAGCCGCGGAGCATGGCGTCGAACCCGCGTTCGACGACCCGGTAGAAGCGCCCGTGCCGCTCACCCTCGTGGTTCTTCAGGAAGCGCGCCGCCATCATCGGCGTGAAGGTCAGCGAGACGAGCGCGGAAACCATGATGGTCATCGTCACCGTCACCGCGAATTCACGGAACAGACGACCGATAATTCCGCCCATCAGGAGCAGCGGTATGAACACCGCGATGAGGGACAGACTGATGGAGATGATGGTGAAGCCGATCTCGCCTGCCCCTTTGAGGGCCGCCTCTTGTGGCGTCTCGCCGTTCTCGACGTGGCGGACGATGTTCTCCAGCATCACGATGGCGTCGTCGACGACGAAGCCCACCGAGATTGTCAGCGCCATCAGCGAAAGATTGTCGAGGCTGTAGCCGGCCACATACATCAGCGCGAAGGTGCCCAGCAGCGCCAGCGGCACCGTCAGGCTCGGGATCACCGTGGCCCAGACGTTCCGCAGGAAGACGAAGATCACCATCACCACCAGCCCGATGGTCAGCATCAGCGTGAACTGCACGTCCGAGACCGAGGCGCGGATCGTCTGCGTGCGATCGCTCAGGATCTTCACGTCGATCGCCGGCGGGATCGCAGCCTGCAGGCGCGGCAGTTCCTTGCGGATCTGGTCGACGGTGTCGATGACGTTGGCGCCGGGCTGCTTGAAGATGATGAGGAACACGCCGCGCTTGCCGTTCGCCCACGCCGCCTTCTTGGCGTCCTCGGGCCCGCTGATCGCCTGGCCGATATCGCTGACGCGGATCGGTGCGCCGTTCGCGTAGGCGATGATGGCGTCGTTCCAGCTCTCGGCCTTGGTCAGCTGGTCGTTGTTGTAGATCGTGAAGCTGCGCGTCGGACTATCGACGCTGCCTTTCGGCCGGTTCACGGTAAGAATTGCCAGGTTCGCCCGCACATCCTCCAGCGACAGGCCCTTCGCGGAGAGCTTCGCCGGATCGATCTGGACGCGGATCGCGGGCTTCTGCTCGCCGCCGATCGACACCTGGCCGACGCCGGGAATCTGGCTCAACTGCTGAGCGATCTTGGTATCGGCGGCGTCGTCGACGTCGGTCAGCGACAGCGTGTCGGATGTCGCCGAGAGCAGCATTATCGGCGAGTCGGCCGGGTTCACCTTGCGATAGATCGGCGGGCTCGGAAGATCGGTTGGCAATTGCCCCCCGGCGGCGTTGATCGCCGCCTGCACGTCCTGCGCCGCGGCGTCGATCTGGCGGTCGAGGTCGAACTGGATCGAGATCGACGTCGTGCCGAGCGAACTCGTCGAGGTCAGCTGCGTCACGTTGGGGATCTGCGCAAACTGCCGCTCCAGCGGCTGCGCCACGGACGAGGCCATCGTTTCCGGGCTCGCGCCGGGATAGTTCGCCGAAACCTGGATCGTCGGGAAATCGACCTGCGGCAGCGGAGCAACGGGCAGCAGCGGGTAAGCGATCGCGCCGACGAAGACGATCCCCGCCATGAGGAGCGAGGTCGCGATCGGAAACCGGATGAAGATGCCCGATATGCCGCCCTTGGCGCCGCGTCCGCCGGTGTTCTCGGGTGCGGCCTCGGACGGAGGTTGACGCTGTTTGTCTTTCGAGCGGGCCTCGTCGAAGGACGTCGGAGGAGGGGCTTCCGCTTTCCCTTCGGCGCCTGGCCGGAAGCTCATGTGCCCTGGTCTTTCCGGCTAGCGGCGTCTTGGGCCCTCTGGGGGGCGGCAGGATCGCTGGCCGCCACCGCGACGTCCGGGCGAAGCCGATATTGACCGGCCGTGACCACGGTTTCCCCGGGCTTCAGCCCGCTTTCGATCGACGTCTGGCCATTGGCGGTCACGCCGGTCTTGAGGATGCGCAGTTCGGCCTTGCCGGCATTGACCGCATAGGCGTAGGCCCCCTGGGTGCCCTGCAACACCGCGGTAGGCGGAACTGTCGTCGCATCTTTGATCGTGCGGACAAGGACGCGCGCGCTGATCGACTGGCCAGGCCACAGCGAAAAGTCGGCGTTTTCGAACTCGGCCTTCAGCTTCACCGTACCGGTCTGCATGTCGACCTGGTTGTTGATGAGAAGGAGCTTGCCCTTGGCAAGATCGGTCTTGCCGTCCGGTGTCACCGCCCAGACATCGACCGTGCCGGCATGTGACGCGTCGGACAGCGCCTTCAGGTCGGATTCGGGCAGCGTGAAGACGGCGGCAATGGGCTGGAGCTGGACGATCTCGACAAGGCCGTTCGCATCGGTCGCATGCACGATGGTGCCGCGATCGACCATGCGGAGACCGGTGCGGCCGTTGAGCGGCGAGCGGATGGTGCTGTAGTCGAGCTGGATCTGTGCCGTCTCGATCGAGGCGTCGTCGGCGTGCACCAGTGCGATGAGCTGGTCGACCAGCGCCTGCTGGGTGTCCTGCTGCTGCTTCGTATCAAAACCGCGTGAGGCGAGGTCGTTCGCGCGCGTCAGGTCACGCTTGGCATTATTGAGCTGCGCCTGGTCCTGCGCTTTCCTGGCCACGGCTTGGTCGACAGCCGCCTTGAATGGTCGTGGATCTACCTGGGCCAGCACATCGCCCTGTTTGACGAACTGCCCTTCGTCGAAGTTGATTTGCTGCACTTCGCCATCGACCCGCGTGCGCACCTCGACGGTGTTGTAGGCTTGGATCGTGCCGACGCCAGTCAGGTAGACAGGCAGGTCCTGGGTCGTAACCTTCGTTACCTGCACCGGAATTGCGGGCGGCGGTGCTTGATGGAGCGCTTGTTGTGCGTGGAGGGACGAACGCCACGACCATGCGGCGGCCCCACCGAACAGCACAACGACGACCGCGCCCGCAACGAGCCAACCACGCCGTCGGCTGCCTTGCTGGGCCTCAGCCATCCCGATCGTCCAAAATAAGGGTTCTCACGCTCCGACTCAGCTTTGCAGGTTTGCACGGCAGCGCTCGCTGCTCCTGCAGATGTAGGCAGAGGGAACTACGATACAAATGTGCCCGGTATCTGGCGGTCCAACCTGGTCAGGTCTTGCGGGCCGCCTTTGGCTTCAATGAGCGGTCTGCACGAACTGCCGCGGCCGACAGGCCTCATCGCCTTCTTCGCGGGCATGGCGCTCGGTATCTCGCTGGCTGCTGGCCGTCGCGTGCGCCGTTCGCGCGGGGCCATGACACGTCCATAGCGTCGGAGCCTGGGTTCCGGCTTTGGCGCGACTGGTTTGAAAATACCGGCCTGCCAGCGGCGGAGAGCGAACGTGGTCCGCACATCAACAACTCCGCAGCGGCGTTTCGCATGGCGATCGCCGGCCATGGCGTGGCTCTCGGCCGTACAACGCTCGTCGAGCAGGATCTGGCGGAGCACCGCCTGGTCCGTCCATCGCGGGGGTGCCGAACTTACTTCTCAGTGACTGTAACGCCGCCGTCCACTTCGATCTGTACCTGCTTGCCGTTCTTCTGCGCAGTGCCGGTGTAATGCTGCATGGTGACGTTGGAATAGCCCTGCTGCTCAAGACGCTGCTTGATCTGAGACTCACTCATCTGACCTGGCGAGCCGGGGAAGCTCGACATCGCGCTGCCCGAAGATGGGTTGGTTGACGAAGATGAGCCGGTCGTGGACGACTGGGGACGGGCCGTCTCCGCGAGGGCGTAACTCGAAGCGCCCAAAAGCAACGCTGCGCTAATTACAAAAATGCTCTTACGCATAGGGTTACCTCATGGTCTTCGAAGGGAAACTGGCCCCGGAGCCCTTGGTTCCTAAGCTGCCCCGCGCTTCGCGCATGCCCGGATTGCTTTCCCGTGTCTTATTTAGCGATTGATACGATTAGTGGCGGTGGTGGCCATCGCGCAACCCTTCCGCCCATCATGGATAGGCCTGGCCAGTCATCTCGCGAAGCGCCAGCGTGAGCGACCAATGCCCGCCCATCATCCATGTGCCGTATGGCTTCACCGAAGCGACCACGTCGATGCGCTGATCATCGAATTTGTCGCGTAGCCCAGTCGGGTCGAGGTCGGAGAAAAACACGCAATAGCCCGTCCAGGTGCGGGGCTTCGGCGTTCCGGGTTGCCAGAGCATAAGGTCTTCGAGCTCGATCCATCCTCCTTCCGGAAGCTTGGCGAAGCGGCGTTGCACGATTTCGAGCTTCATCGCTAATCCCCTAGCCGGATTCGGCGCGGCAGAAGAAGTTGCACCGACGCGGGAAAGAACCTGCCCGTTGTCGACTTATAGGGAGTGGTGCCGCATCCAGCATGCGCCCCATCGGAGATCTCGGCTTGTGGGATCAATCGCCTCCGCCGATGAGGGAGCCGGAAATCGAGGCCGCAGGCAGCAATGCCGACGGCTCGACCAACCCTGTCAGACTTGCGGCCGGCCTGATATCGGCATCGATCATTATTCTGGCGCTCTATTACGGCCGCGATATCCTCATCCCGTTGGCGGTAGCTTCTCTTATCGGCTTCGCGCTCAACCCACCCATTACCTGGCTGACCAAGCGAGGGCTGCCCCGCATCTTGTCGATCAGCCTCCGTTTTCGGGATTCTGCTCGGAACGCAGATCCGGTCCCTCGCGGCGGAATTCCCGACCTATCAGTCGACAATCTCGAAAAAGCTCACCGACTTGCGCGAGGAAATACGGGCGCCGGGGGTTTTCGCCCGCCTCCTGCAGTCGGTCGAGCGGGTTAGGAAAGAGGTGTCGGAGCCGGAGCAGCGACCGGCGGAAACGGCGCCGCCACCGCCCCAGAAGGTGGAGGTGGTTGGGCAGAGCGCAACCCCCATCGAGCAGGCCATGCTCTGGCTCGGCCGCGCTGCCAAGCCGCTGGCGACGGCCGGCATCATCCTGGTCTTCGTTTTTCTCGTGCTGCTCGACCGCAGCGACCTTCGCGACCGCTTCCTCAGATTGCTGGGGCGGGATGTCCACCGCTCGACCAATTCGATCCAGGAGGCGGGCGGCCGCGTCAGCCGCTATCTCCTGATGCAGCTTCTCGTGAACGTCGTTTTTCCCCTGCCTTACAAGAGGCGGGGGAATGGCGACGTTGGTGAGTATTAGGTGAGTAGGCGGTGGGCGATGCAGCCAGCAACTCGCCTAACACATTGAAAAGATTGGCGCACCCGACAGGATTCGAACCTGTGACCTCTGCCTTCGGAGACCGGTTGCTTGCCCCGCCGAACGTCGACTTTTGGGCCGTTAGCCGGCGGACTGCTTTCGGGGAGCAGGCGCTGAAAGCTGACATTCGTTCATCAGCGGCTCGAAGGTCCGCTTTTGACCCGCAGTAGACGATTTTTGCTGCCGCCGCCGCGGTGCGTGACCTCGAATGACCGGTCTACGGCAGGGAAAGTTCGGGACGCTTGCGCTTCCTGCGCGAGCAGGTTAGACACTGAACTACATGGTTCAGCATGTAAGTCCTCCCCTCGATCTCTCGTTTGCGGCGCTGTCCGATGCGACCCGCCGCGGGATCATCGATCAGCTTGGGCGAGGGGACGCGTCGATCACCAGTCTCGCGGATAAGTTCCAGATGACGCTGACCGGCATGAAGAAGCACGTCCAGGTTCTCGAGCGGGCGGGGCTCGTCGTCACGCAGAAGGTCGGACGGGTGAGAACCTGCAAGCTTGGGAAACGCGGCCTCAAGGCGGAGGCCGAGTGGATCGAGGCGCATCGCAAGCTCTTCGAGGCCCGCTTCGAAGCATTGGACGAAATCATCAGCGAAATGAAACAGGAGGGAAGCGATGAATCAGCAAGTTAACAGTGCAGGTGGTGCGCAGAACCGCACGTCAGTCGAGCGCAGAGGGGATCGCGAACTCGTCGTAACGCGGACATTCAATGCGCCGCCGAGCACGGTTTACAGGGCGTGGAGCCAGCCCGAGCTGTTCCAGCGCTGGTGGGTGCCAAAATCGGTATCCGGCGTTTCGCTCGTATCGTGCGATATGGACGTCCGTACCGGCGGCAAATATCGGCTGGAATTCGGCGCCGGCGGTTCGGACACCATGGCCTTCTATGGCAAGTATCTCGAGGTGGTGCCGAACGAGCGCATCGTCTGGACCAACGACGAGGGCGAAGAGGGCGCGATCACGACCGTGACCTTCGAAGACCAGGGCGGGAGGACACTACTGAATTTCCACGAAGTCTATCCGTCCAAGGAGGCGCTTGAGGAAGCACTACAGGGCTCGGCGGCCGCATTGCCGGAGCAGCTGGAGCAGCTCGACGAATTGCTTTCCAGCATAGGCGAGTAGCGCGGGTCGGGAAACTCACCTCGGGGGAACGTCTGCTCTTGGGAAGTGACTCCACCGGCCTTTCCGGCCGGAGCTGGGCGCGAAGCGGACTTTCGCCGTGTCTCGACGCTCCAAAAAACCTCAAGCTCGGTGTGGGGGAAAATGTGGGGTAGACTGCCACGGCCCCGGCGATTTCCTATTGAAATCAACTAACTATTCAAAAGTCTGGGATTCCTCCCGCGTACCTACACCGTCCAAATTGGCTAGGCGCGCAGCCGATGTTGCGCGCCAGCCTGACCGCATGATTCGCTCGGCGTGAGACCATTTCGACGCAAATCGTCCGATGATGTTTTCCGTACTTTTTCCGTACGGCCATCGGGGCCACTTGCTAAGTTATTGAAAAGATGGCGCACCCGACAGGATTCGAACCTGTGACCTCTGCCTTCGGAGGGCAGCGCTCTATCCAGCTGAGCTACGGGTGCGTGAGCGGGCGGACATTAGCGGAAGTCCCCCCGACGGGGCAATGCTGCCTTGAAAGTGGCTTGACGGGTCGGGAACGCCCTTTTCCCAGAGGAAAGTCGGTCGACCGGTCTGGGATACCGGGCGTCTTCCCCGACGGCGACCCCGCCTGCGCGCGGTGTTCACGCGAGCGCGCGGACGGCGGCGACCAGATCGTCCATGTCCTGCTCCAGTTCGTCACGCAGCCGGCTTTGCAGAAAGGGCGACATCAGCGGCGGCGGACCCTTGCCTTCGACTGCCTGCTGCTTGCTGCCGAAGACCATCAAAAACCGGGAGCCGCCGCCAGCGGCATCAATAATGTGGTCGAGCTCATAGAGGAGATCGGGATCGCTCGAGACGATGCGCATGCGTCGCGGCGGCGCGAATTCCGCGATCTCCATGTCGTGCGTTGTGGTTCGTCCAAACAGGGCCCGCGTCACGCGGAATCGTGTGCCCTTTTTCGGAGGCCACGGCGTCAGAAGCTCCACGGCCTGGACCGAACGGATGGTCTGCGGCCAGCCCGAAATATCGGAGACGACTTCGAACACCGCCTTCGGCTTCCGTGCGACCTGGCGCTCGAGCTCGAAGCTGACTTGGTTTGTCATTCGCCCGCCTCCCGTGCGACGCCGAACGCCCCGGAGTACTCTAGGTCCGGCGATTTGCGGGGCATTGACGGGCGTCAAGGGCTGTGTCGCCTGGCTGTGGTTGAACCTGACAAACCGGGGAGAGAACCCCGAACAAATATCTCAGGTTTGATGGTCAGAGTCGGATATCGCCCGCCGCGCCATCGATATTATTCGTCCCGGCGATGTCGACTTTGAACGCCTCGTGGGCTAGGGCACGACCCACAAAAGGCGAAGCGCAGCCACGACCGGGATGCCACACAAGAAAGCCGATCATGAAACACCTCAAGGAAGGTGATTTTGCCGAGCGTCGCAAATCCGCGGCGGCGGCCAAGGAATTATTGCTCGAGAAACTCAGGAAAGCGCCGAATCCCGACGACCCCGAAGTGGCCGCAAAACGGGCCAAGAACGCGGCGGTCGCGGCGGCTGCGGAAGCCCGGCGCGCCGAGCGCAATCAAATAAAGCGGGCGGCGGCTGAGCGGGAGGCTGCGGAGGCGGCCGCGACTGCCGCCGCGCAGGCGGCAATCCGTCAAAGTGAAATCGAGATGGAAAAAGCCAGGGCTGGTGCCGAAGAGCTGGACGGCAAGGCTGAACGCGATCGCCGGTATGCGGCCCGCAAGGCCCGTAAACGCTGAAGGTGAGCTTGAAGGCGCACCGCCCTTTATTACGCGCTCACGTGCGGTTGGGGATGGGAAGGACCGCGCGGAGCTCTCCTCCCTTGCCGGGAACGAGGCCGAAATGGAGTTTGCCGCTGATAGCCTCCACACGGTTTCTGAGGCCTGCGAGCCCTAGCTGGGCGCGGCCCGATGGCTCCGCTTCGGGGTCGGAACCGCTGCCGCCGTCGCGCACTCGGATTTCGAGTCCACCGTCCTGGATCGACACGTTCACGACCTGATCGCAGCCGCCGGCGTGTTGGTAGGCGTTGTTCAGTGCTTCCTGGATCACCCGATAGACGCAGATCTTGAGTGCCTGCGGCACGACCACCGGCACCGGTCCGATGTCCATGACAACGTCCGAACCGGTGAGATTCTTGTGCCGCGCAACGGCCAGCCGGGCGGTCTCTTCGACCGACAGATTTTCCAGTTCCGGCAAGACGAGGCCGGCGGAGAGATTGCGCAGCTCGACCAGCAGGTCGGACACGAGCTCGGTTAGTCCGGCCGCGAGGGCGGAGGTCGGATTGTCGCTGAGCGATGCCAGCTTCAGCATCAGGAGACTGGCGATCTGGATCGGTCCATCGTGCAGGTCGGCGCCCACCCGGCTCAGCAAAGCTTCGTTCGAGCGGTTCGCATCCAGCCTCGCCTGGTCGGCGGCCTCCCGCAGCCGCGCGTTCTGATTGGCCAAGGCCGTTGCTTCTGTGAACCGCCGCTTCAGGGCGGTGCGCTGCGTTCCGATCGTCTTGCTGCCTCTCCGGACTATCAGATAGAGCAGGGCCAACATGGAAAGGGTCAGGCCTCCGACCACGAGCAGGGTTGCACGACGGGTTGCGGCAAGCTCGATTTTCAGCGGCAGCGCATTCTCGTAGACTTCCCCGATGGCGACGACTTGATCAGTCCCGCGGCGGTGCAGCGGCACATAAACCTCTATCAGCGCCGCCTTGGCCGCTCCCGAGGCCCCCTCGTTGAGGCTGAACTCCAGACCGGAGGCCACTTCGCCCGCCGCGGCGCGCCGCAGCTCGTCCGACTGGAATTTTTGACCAAGGAGATTGGCGTCTGGCCCGTAGATCAGCGTGCCGTCGGGGCGCCAGATTTTCATTGCCTCGACATGTCTTCGCAGCGTGATGTCGTCGAGCCGCGCATCGAGCAGAGCAACCGTGCTCGCCGGAAGGGGGCCTTCGTCGGGAATGTCCTGGAATATCGGCTCCAGAAAGGCCTCGATGTAGATCGCGGCCGCCTCGGCATTGCTGCGGATCGCGCTGGCCTCAATGCGGCCGTTCACCCAACGGCCGAGCAGCGTCATCAAAACGCAGACCACGACCGCCGCGGTCGCCAGGAACTGTGCGGCCAGCGTTAACCAATTCCAGCGCTTCCGAAGCCAAGTTGCCAACGGATCTTCAGACCCAGGGGCCTGATCCCAACCCTCGCTAGGCTAAAGTATTATCCTCCGATACGCGGGACGCAAAGCGCTATTCCTTCCGGAACGCGCGGCCGACCTGATCATGAACGGCTTGGCGCCCGCCATCGAGGACGTCATTCCCCCGAGTCTGCTGACGCAAACGGCAATCAACGGGCTCGGGATCAGTTGTAGGAAAAAGTCTGGCGACCCTGCTCGGCAGGGACACTGGCCATCTTCTGTGCAGCGATGACGACTTCAAGCCGGTTCCGCGCATGCATCTTCTGCATCAGCACCGTCATGTAGTGTTTGACGGTTTTCTCGCTGATCGCGAGGCGGCCGGCGATCGCCCGGTTGGTGAGGCCCCGCAACAGAAGCTGGACGATTTGCTGTTCGCGGGCGCTGAGTTTGAGGGATTCCGGCTGCACCGGGCGGACCGAAGCGGTCCTCAAGGCCTGAATGACTTTGGCGGCAAGGCCCTGGTTGATGAAGGTCTCGCCGCGTATCACCAATTCGATCGCCGCCATCAGTTCAGCAGCCGTGCTCCCCTTGAGGATGTAGCCGCTCGCTCCCGCGTCCAGCGCGCGGACGGCACAGTCTATCCCCGTCGACGCGGTGAAGGCGACGATCTTGGTGGTGCAGGCGCGTGTAATCTGGGCGATGGCGGCGAAAGCATCGCCCGGCATACTGAGGTCCATGACCATCACGGCCGGATGATGTCCGCGAGCGATTTCAATCGCGTCTGTAGCGGTGCCGCCCGTCGCCACAACGCAGAAGCGATCCTGGCTGGCGAACAAACTCGAGACGCCTGCCAGAAACAGGGGGTGATCATCGACAAACGCGACCGATACGCAACTCATCACACATACTCTGGGAAAACGTACGCCCCAAGATACGAATGCTATATGCGTGTATAGACACTGTAAACGGTCTTGTTTTACTTCGGTTAACGACGGTGAGGTGATGCGCGGATTCCTGAGGGGCTGCGCGGATCTCGGTAACGTGAAGTGAGACCTTGAAAATTTTGCCCTTCGCCGGCCTCAATACGGAGAGCATGAAGGGCGGCGGCGCTCGCCGCGCGAGTTTCATGGTTAATAATGCGGTCGATGAGACAGGGTGTCCCGCGCCGTTTCGCGGTTTCTCATTTCGCGGTCTCTCAAATGCCGATCGGACGAAGTTGAAGAGGTCCGGGCCGTGCCCTTGCGACGCTCCGTAAGTCGACGTGCTCCGCGCCGAAACGGCGATCGGCCTCGATCGTGAGAAAGAGCAGAAAGTCCGGTTTCGCTCGTTGCCGTAACTTCACGATCTCCCTGGCTCGTTATTGATCGCCCGTGTTCATCCCCGGATCGGGTGGCGTTTCATTGCGCGTTCAGAACAACGCTTCCCGCGGCGAAGATTGCCGCCGCGGAAAAGAGGACGATGGGCGGCGATATTCGCGGGTTCAGAATCAGCACCGCGGCCGTTGCCGCGGCGGTCGCCAAGGAGACCGGACCCGCATCGGCGAGATCCAGCAGACTGATGATCCCGGCACCGATCAGGCCCGTTCCGATGGGGGCGAGGCCTTGCTGGACGGCGCGATGCCAGATCTTGCCTTCGTGCTTCCTCCAGGCCTGTGCGACGACGAAGCAGAGGACGGACGAGGGAACGAAAATCGCCAAGGTCGTGATGAGGGCGCCAGCCCATCCAGCGACCTTCCATCCGATGAGGGTGGCGAGCATCAGGCCGGGGCCGGGCGCGGTGCGGGCGATCGCGAACATCTCGATGAACTCGCGCGGCGTGGTCCACGCATGCAACTCGACCGCCTGCTGCTGGACTGCCGGCAGGACGCTGATCCCGCCTCCAAACGACATGAAGGACAGCGGAATGAAAGCCAAAGCGAGGGCGAGAGGCACGTTGTCAGACATCGCGGCGCAATCTGTAAGCGGCGAGTGCGATGCTGACGGGCATGATGCACAGAACGACGGGAATGAGCGGCAGCCGCAGAATGCCGACCAAAACCGTCGTTGCGATGAAGGTCAGGATGCTGTCCGCATGTCGTGACGCGCGGACTCCCCGCAAAACGAGCAATCCGAGAAGACCGATCGCGGCCGCGGTGATGCCGTCCAGTCCCGCCGCCACCCAGGGCAGATCGATGATCCGGTCGTAGATCAGATACATGCCGATAACGATGAAAAACGGGCCGGCGATCAGGCCGGAGACCGCGGCGACCGCTCCGGGCAGGCCGTGAAGCCTCTGGGCGATGTAGACCGAGATATTGACGACGTTGGCGCCCGGCAGGATCTGGGACACCGTCAGGCCGCTGAAAAACTCGGCCTCGGTCAGGACGGGCCGCTTGATCACGAACTCATGATAGAAAAGCGCAGTCACGCCGCCGCCGAAACTGAGAAGCCCGATCTTGGCGTTCAGCAATGTGAGCCGGAGTACGGATATGGTCTGCGGCGATGATTTTGCGTTCTGGATCACGGTTCGGGTGCCTTGATGCGATGGCGCGCGTGGGGCGCAGTCAGTTTCGAATTCGGCTGGTCCTGCTTCCGGGGGCCACAGTCGCGACACGCTGGCGGGTCGACCGATGAGCGCGAAGACTCTCGCATGTGTCGCGAGACATGCTCATCGTCGACCGCAATTTGCAGTCCCAACGATCTCCGCGCGCCTCGTCCGCCTCACCTCTGGTTTTCATCCCGTCTCCGTACGTCCATTCATCGGTGGATCGAATCGGGCTTCGAAGTGCAAGGCGCCGTTGAATAGCCTTGCTCGCGAATGGCTGTCTTGACAAGACTTGAAGTCTCTTCTTAAAATAATGAGTAAAGCGAATTATATAGCCTCTTCGCTTGTACCTCCCAATACACGAAGATGTAGTGACGCGCCGCGCAAGTCGCCTTACTCGACGATGCGCCGTAGCCTTACGCCTTATGGCCGCTGAATTCTCGTATGTACGATTCTGTTGCTGGAGAGTCTCTGCTGCAGGCGGCAGGTTCCCTCGCGCCCCGTGCTCTCCTGCGGGCCGGTGAAAAGAGCCGCGATGCATGCGAGGGGCAGCGGAAGACCTCGGAAAGGCAGCGCGCGCCCATAGGGTGCGCTGCTGTCCCTTCCGCAGGCCATCCTCGCAAACAGGGGTCCCTGTCGGACCCCCGTGTAATGCTCAAACCGCGTCTTTGGCCGCCTTGACCGGACGCGCCCTGACGATCTTACGGGCCGGCTTGGCCTTGAACGTCATGGGTTCGCCGGTAAAGGGATTGGTGCCCTTGCGCGCCTTCGTGGCCGGCTTCTTGACGACGACGAACTTGGCGAATCCGGGGACGAGGAACACCCCCGTCTTCTTCAGTTCCTTGTAGCCAAGGGTCGCCAGCGTTTCCAGCACGCCCTTGACGTCCTTCTTGGACAGCTCGTGTGCCTCAGCGATCTTCTCGATCAACTGCGATTTCGTCATTTGCGTAGCCATGGTGCCTCCAGTGATTCGTGCGGACGAACATTACGTCGAGTTGACCGGTGAGCAAGAGCCCAATGGCTCATGCCGCAACGGAAAGGCCTTGTAATAGGCACTTTGCAGTGAATAGCGCGATTTTATCCCATGTTTTGCAGGGCGGAGGTCATCGATCGGCAGGCAAAGCCGGTGAATCATGCGGACTTTCCAGGCCCGGTGTTCTGTGGACATGCCGGAGGTTCCTTGCCCGTAAAGCCGCAACCCCCACACGGCTCAGCCTCGAAGAACTTTCGAGGGCGTTCGGTCGCGTGCTTGATCCACCGAGGGCCGGCCAGTGGGCCATCGCGTCCGCTGCTGCTGGATCGGCGTGAAGATCGGCCGCGAAATCGGGCTGTCGAGTTCGAGCTCGGCGAGCTTTATGATGGGCTTCTGCTGAAAGACCTGGACTGTTCCAGCAATGCCGCACGCATCTGCCAGCTCGATCTGACGGACGATTTCGATTTCGAACGGGATTTCAAAGAGATCGACGACAGCCTGCCTCAGGCTCTGCGCTTCGCGTGAGGTAGTGGACACTGAAGAGGCTGTTTTCGTCGATATAGCAGTCGACCGGACGCCAGCCGCCGCGGCTGGCAAGCTGCTGGAAGCCGGAAACCGAGTATTTGTAGGAGTTCTCGGTGTGAATCGTTTCACCTTCGCGGAAGGCGAAAGCATCACCGGCGACGCACACTGTCTGCGGTTTCAGGCTTTCGATATGCATCTCGATGCGACCCAGCACGCCGTTATAGAACGCGCGGTGACGAAAGGCCTTCAGATCAAAATCGGCGCCCAGTTCACGGTTGATGCGGGTCAGGAGGTTCATGTTGAACGCCGCCGTGATGCCCGCCGCGTCGTTATAGGCTGCATGCAGGACGGCTCCGTGCTTTCTGAGATCGACGCCGACGACGAAATCGGCTCCCGGGCCGAGCGTTTCTCCCGCCTGACGGAGAAATGCTTCCGCTTCTTCCACCGTGAGATTGCCGATGGTCGAGCCGGGGAAGAAGCCCAGGAGCTTATTTCGGCGCGCCGCCTCCGGCAGCGTCACCTTATGCGTGAAATCGGCTTCGACGGGCGCGATGTCGAGGCCGGGATAGTCGCGCTGCAGGGATTTGGCCGCCGCGCGCATATGTTCGCCGGAGATATCGAGAGGTACATACGCCGCCGGACGAGCAAGCGCGTCGAGGAGAATGCGGATTTTTGCACTCGATCCGGAGCCGAACTCGACCAACGCCACATCCTCTCCGGCGCGCGCTGCGATCGAGCGAGCCGCGTCGCGGAGAATCTGCATTTCGGTGCGGGTCGGGTAATATTCCGGAAGTTCGCAGATGCGGTCGAACAGGCGCGAGCCCGCCGCGTCATAAAAATATTTCGGCGGGATCGCCTTTTGCCCGCGTGACAGTCCGTCAAGAACGTCGTGCAGGAAACCGGAACGGTCTCGATAAAGCGGGCGCAGATCTTCATCGAGATGCAAGACAGCGGCAAGGGAAGGCGTCATGCGTCCTCCGCGAGACGAAGGCCGGCGAACGGCCAGCGCTGATGCGGGTAGAAGAAATTGCGATACGTCGCGCGGATATGCCCATCGGGTGTTGCGCAGCACCCGCCGCGCAGAACCATCTGATTGGACATGAACTTACCGTTGTATTCACCGAGCGCGCCGGGCGCGGCGCGATAGCCCGGATAGGGCGTGTATGGGCTTTGGGTCCATTCCCAGACATCGCCGAACATCTGCGTGGGATGATCCGGCACGGTCTCCGCTGCGATGGGGCGCAAGAACCCCGACGTGGCGAAATTTCCGTCCTGCGGCAAGCCGCGTGCGGCGATCTCCCATTCGGCTTCGGTCGGCAGGCGCTTTCCCGCCCATCGTGCGTACGCGTCCGCCTCGTAGAACGACACGTGGACAACGGGAGCATCCGGATCGACTCGGTGCTGTCCGGACAAGGTCATGGCCTGGTAGCCGGTATCTGCCCTTTCCCAATACAGCGGCGCCGCGAACTCGCCGGTATTGGCGCGGGCCCAGCCTTCGGAGAGCCAGAGATCGGGGCGCGCATAGCCATCGTCCTCGATGAACTGGATCCACTCGGCGTTCGTCACCGCGCGCGACGCGAGGCGGAAAGGCCGCAGGAGAACATCGTGGCGCGGGCTCTCATTGTCGTAGGAAAAGCCGTCTCCGTCATGACCGATGCCGAAAATCCCGCCTTCGTAATCAAACCATGTCAAAGGCGCGGCCTTGTTCGCGGCGCGCGCTTTCCAGGGCCGATAGGCCGGGCGGAGGGGATTCGCGGAAAACAGATTGAGAATATCCATCAGGATCAGCTCCTGATGCTGCTGCTCGTGGTGATTGCCGATATCGACCACGGGTTCGATCTCGGCCCAGAGCGCATCGTCCGCGATGCCGATCAGGTCGTTCATCGCCTGAGTGACGTGCATACGATAGGCCGCAACGTCCGAGACCGTCGGCCGCGTAATGAGTCCGCGCTCGAACCGGTTGTGCCGCGCGCCGGCGGCCTCATAATAGGAGTTGAAGAGGAAGGCGAATTGCGGATGGGCGGTCTCGTAGCCCTTCAGGTGCGGGACGAGAAGGAAGGTTTCGAAAAACCAGGAGACGTGCGCCAGGTGCCATTTCGTCGGGCTGCAATCCGGCATGGACTGCACCACCTGGTCCTCGGGCTGCAGCCCCCGCGCCAGCTCTTCGCTGTGTCTGCGTATTTCCTGAAAGCGGGCTTGCAGCTCCGCCCTTCGAGTTCCCGTCGGGAGCCTCGTCTCGATGCGCGCATCACTCATAAAAACTCTCCGCACCCTTCATACGATTGAACCAACCCGCAGGATGCGGGTTGGTTCAACCGGACAAAATCATTTCCCTGTAAAAGAAGGTTTCTGCGGGGCACGGCATTAAAAAAGCCCGCCTTGAGGGCGGGCTTTTTCAGCTCTTTGGAGCAAACGGATTATTCGCCCGGCTGTTCGGTTATCCGAAGGTAGGGGCGCAGGGCTTTCCAGCCCTTCGGGAATTTTTCTTTCGCCGCTTCGTCGGTGACGCTGGGGACGATGATGACGTCTTCGCCCTGTTTCCAATCGGCCGGCGTCGCGACGGAGTGCTTGTCGGTCAACTGCAGCGAGTCGATCGTGCGCAGGATCTCATCGAAATTGCGTCCCGTCGCCGCCGGATAGGTCAGCATCAGGCGAATCTTCTTGTTCGGATCGATCACGAACACCGAACGCACGGTCATGGTGTCGGACGCATTCGGGTGGATCATGTCGTATTTGTCGGAAACCGACTTGTCGGCGTCGGCGATCAGCGGAAAGTTCAGCCGCGCACCCTGCGTCTGCTCGATGTCGTCGGCCCACTTGCCGTGATTGTCGAGCTGGTCGACGGACAGGCCCAGAACCTTGACGCCGCGCTTGTCGAACTCGCCCTTGAGCTTCGAAACCGCGCCGAGTTCGGTCGTGCAGACCGGGGTGAAGTTCTTCGGATGGGAGAACAGTACGACCCATTTGCCGCCCGCCCAGTCATGGAAATGAATTTTGCCTTCGGTCGAGTCCTGCTCGAAATCCGGGGCGATATCCCCAATACGGACGCTCATCGCGATCTCCCTGTTGTGTTGCGCTCAAGGCGTAATTTCAGGGGTGGATATAAGCCCCCGGCTAAAACACGCAAGAAAAAAGATTGTGACTATAATACCATTATAGAAATGTAAATAATAGCGCGTAACCTTAAATTCGGGATTCCAGAATTGGAAAGCTTGAATCCTGTATCTTGCGTGCATGGCCACTTCCGCTTCCCGTTCCGCTGGTGGCGATCCGCGCATTCCGTGGGTCGACTACGCCAAGGGCATCTGCATCTGCTTCGTGGTGATGATGCATTCGACGCTCGGTGTCGGCGAGGCCGCGGGAGGCACCGGCTTCATGCATCATGTCGTCGAGTTCGCGCGGCCCTTCCGCATGCCGGACTTCTTCCTGATCTCGGGCCTTTTCCTGTCGCTCGTCATCGGACGCGACTGGCGGCTCTATCTGGACCGCAAGGTCGTGCATTTCGCCTATTTCTATGTGCTGTGGCTGCTTATCCAGGGCGTCTTCAAATGGCCGGGTCTTGCGCTGGAACAGGGCCCGCTCGCAGTCGTCGAGGCCTTCCTCGTCGCCCTGGTGCAGCCGTTCGGCACGCTGTGGTTCATCTATCTTCTGCCCGTCTTTTTCGTCGCGGCGAAGCTTCTGAGGAATGTGCCGCCCTTTATCGTGCTGACGGTCGCGGCCGCGCTGGAGATCGCGCGAATCAACACCGGAATTGTCGTCGTCGACGAAACCGCCATGCGCTTCTTCTATTTCTGCGCGGGCTGGTATGCGGCGCCCTATATCTTCGCGTTTGCCAAGATGGCTGCCGATCGCGTGGGCGCGACGTCCGTCGCGCTCGTCGCCTGGGCTGTGCTGAACGCGGGCGCCGTGACGTTTGATGTCGCGATCCTGCCGGGCGTTTCCATCGTGCTCGGCCTGATGGGCTGCATGGCCGTTGTCGCGATCGCGGCGCTGCTTGCGCGCTTCAAGATCGGAGCGCTCCTGCGCTATGCCGGGGAGCATTCGATCGTGGTCTATCTCGCGTTCTTTCTGCCAATGGCGGCGACGCGCACTTTGCTGCTTAAAACCGGCCTCATCACCGATATCGGCTGGATGTCCCTGATCGTGACAGTGGTCGCAATCGTGAGCCCGCTCGTTCTTTATGTGCTGGTGCAGCGCACGGGCTATGGCCGCTTCCTGTTCGAGCGCCCCGCCGCCTTTCGCGTCGACCGCAAGAAGCCGGCGCTTCAGCCGGCCGAATAAAAAGCGGCGGGCCGGAGCCCGCCGCTTCGCTTCCCCGTCTCCAACGTTCACTCGGCCGGCTGCAGACCCGCCGTGCCCATACCTCCGGACTGTGCCTCGCGGATCGTTTTCGCGCGCATCGGCTTCAGGATCAGCAGCGCCGAGATCGCCGCGAGCGCGTTGACGGCGGCGGCAATGTAGAACACCGATTCCCATGACCCGCTGGAATCGTGCAGCACATTCGCGATCGGCACGAGAAGGCTCGCCGTTCCTTTCGCCGTGTAGAGCAGGCCCGAATTCGTCGCGGCGTATTTCGGACCGAACGTGTCCACGCAGGTCGAGGGGAACAGACTGTAGATCTCGCCCCAGGCGAAGAACACAATGCCGGTCAACAGAACGAATGCGATCGGCACGCTGCTGTAGTGCCAGAGCGCCAGAATACCGACAGCCTCGATCGCGAACGCGATGAACATCGTGTTTTCGCGGCCGATATGGTCCGACACCCAGCCAAAGAACGGGCGGGTGACGCCGTTCATCACGCGGTCGATCGCAAGGGCGAACGGCAATGCCGCCATGGTCAGGCCGAACAGCGAGACCGGCACATTGGCGACATTGAGTTCCTTGGCGATCGGGCCGATCTGCGCCGTCACAACGAGACCGCCGGCGGCGACCAGGGCGAACATCGCATACATGACCCAAAACACCGGGCTCTTCAGCATTTCCCATGGCGAATATTCGCGCCGGGTCTGAACCACCTTGGCCTTCGCGACGGGCAGCAGCCGCGCATCGGGCTTGGCCAGAAACAGACCGAGCAGAAGCGTGGCGCCGCCCTGGATCAGGCCGAACACGAAGAAGGTATGCTCATATCCCGACGAGCCGATCATGTTGGCGATCGGGATGATGGTGATCGCAGATCCCGCGCCGAAGCCTGCGGCGGTAATCCCAGCGGCGAGACCGCGCCGGTCCGGAAACCATTTCAGCGCATTGGCGACGCAGGTCCCGTAGACGGCGCCGGCGCCGATGCCGCCGAGGGCCGCGCCGAGGTAGAGCAGAGCCAGCGAATCAGCGAAGGAATTCACGAGCCAGGCCAGGCCGCAGAGCAGGCCACCCACGATGACGACGACGCGCGGGCCGAACCTGTCGACGAACCAGCCCTCGATCGGGACCAGCCAGGTTTCGGTGATGACGAAGATGGAAAAGGCGACCTGGATCGCGGACAGCGCCCAGCCGTGCTTTTCCTGGATCGGATCGACGAAGAGTGTCCATCCGTACTGGAGATTGGCCACCATGGCCATGCAAACCACGCCGATGGCGAGCTGAAGCCAGCGCCCGCCAAGCGGTCCGCGTAGAGTTTCGACCGAAGACATTCGCGTCTTCCTTCCAAGAATTGTTGTTGAGCCCGCAGGCCCTCATGGTCGTGAAGCCAGTCCGACGTCGAAGTTCGGCGGAGGGCGCGGCTCTGGTATGTCAGATAATCAGAACAGGCGAGGCTGTACTCTATCCATTGGAATGGCGACACAATCCCTTGGAATGACGACAAAAGTCGGGCCCGCATAGGGGAAGGTTTGATCTCGCGCTGCGGCGTGGCATGACATGGGTCGCCTCAAACTCCATATTGGCGCCATGACCGAACAGCCCATCAAGCCTGGCGATCACGTCTTCCTCGTCGACGGATCTTCCTTCGTTTTCCGCGCCTATTTTCAGTCGATGAATCAGGACGCCAAGTACAATTACCGCTCGGACGGGCTGCCGACCGGCGCGGTGCGGCTGTTCTGCACCAAGCTTTACCAGTTCGTGCGCGAGGGCGCGGTCGGGATCCGGCCGTCGCACCTCGCCATCGTCTTCGACAAGACGGAGGAGACGTTCCGCAAGGAGATCTATCCGGACTACAAGGCCAACCGCAAAGATCCGCCGCCGGATCTCATTCCGCAGTTTCCGCTGATGCGGGAGGCGGTGAAGGCGTTCGGCCTGGAGCCCGTGGAGAAAGGCGGCTTCGAGGCCGACGACATCATCGCGACCTATGCCTGCCAGGCCGGAGCGGCGGGTGCGGAAGTCCTTATCATCTCGTCCGACAAGGACCTGATGCAGATCGTGACGCCGACCGTCAATTTCTACGATTTCGAATCCGGCGCGAAGGGCCGCCCCGGCTACAGGCCCGAACGCAAGATCGATATTCAGGGCGTCATCGATTATTTCGGCGTGCCGCCGGAACGTGTGACGGACGTGCAGGCGCTTGTGGGCGACACCTCGGACAATGTGCCGGGCGTTCCCGGCATCGGCATCAAGACCGCCTCCGCGCTGCTTGCCGAATTCGGGACGTTGGACGAACTCCTCGCGCGTACGGACGAAATCAAGCAGCCGAAGCGGCGCGAAAGCCTGGTGCAATATGCGGAACAGGCGCGCCTTTCGAAAAAGCTCGTCACGCTCGACTGCAACGTCGCCATGGATATCGGGCTGCCGCAACTGCAGGTGCCGGACTTCGATCCGAAGCGGGTGATCGCCTTCGCCAAGGCGCTGGAGTTCACGACGCTCACAAAACGTGTTGCCGACGCCTTCGACCTCGATGCCAATGCGATCGATCCCGATCCCGCTCTGCGTTCGGGGCCGGGCAGATATACGGCGGGCGCCAGCATTCCCGTCGCCGATGCCGCCGAAGCAAGCGAGCCGGAAGCCAAGACGGATGACGCGCCGGTTCCAGCGCCCTCGACCGCCGCCGGCGATTTCACGCCTGCAGCTCTGGCGCAGAAAATGATCGACGAGGCGCGCAACACGCCCTGCGCGCGCGATCTTTACGGCACGATACGGACGGAGCAGCGGCTCGACGAATGGATCGCCGCCGCGCGCGACAAGGGGCGACTCGCGATCGACACCGAAACGACGAGCCTCGACGCCATGCAGGCCGAGATTGTCGGCATCTCGTTCGCGGTCGAGCCGGGCCTTGCCGCCTATCTTCCCATCGCCCACACGATCGGCAAGGCAGACATGTTCGGCGGAGGGCTCGCGCCCGATCAGCTTCCGCTCGATCTCGTTCTCGCCAAGCTGAAGCCGCTTCTGGAAGACGCCTCGGTTCTGAAAATCGGCCAGAACGTCAAATACGACGCGCTGGTTTTTTCGCGGCACGGCATCGAACTCGAGGCCGCAGACGACACCATGCTGCTGTCCTACGCGCTCGATTCCGGGCGCGGCAGCCACGGCATGGACGAACTCGCACAGCGCTGGCTGAACCACACCTGTATCGCCTACCGGGATGTGACCGGCACCGGCAAAGCGCGTGTCGGTTTCGCAGAAGTCGCGATCGACAAGGCGGCGGAATATTCGGCCGAGGACGCCGACATCACACTGCGCCTCTGGCGCGTGTTCAAGGCTCGGCTCGTGGCCGAGGGCATGGTCACGGTCTACGAGACTTTGGAGCGCCCGCTTGCCCCCGTTCTGATGCGGATGGAAAAGCGCGGCATTTCGATCGACCGCCAGATGCTGTCGCGCCTGTCGGGCGATTTCGCGCAAAGCATGGGTGCGCTTGAGGAGGAAATCTTCGAACTTGCCGGCGAGAAGTTCAATCTCGGCTCGCCGAAGCAGCTCGGCGACATCCTGTTCGGAAAAATGGGATTTGCCGGCGCGGGCAAAACCAAGACCGGCGCCTGGGCGACCGGAGCGAACGTGCTTGAAGACCTCGCCGCGGAAGGACACGATCTGCCGCGCCGCATTCTCGACTGGCGGCAGCTTTCAAAGTTGAAATCGACCTATTCCGACGCGCTGCCGGGATATATTCATCCCGAGACGAAGCGCGTCCATACGAGCTTCTCGATGGCCTCGACATCGACGGGCCGCCTGTCGTCGACCGATCCGAATATCCAGAACATCCCGATCCGGACCGAAGAAGGCCGCAAGATCAGGAAGGCCTTTGTCGCGCCGCAGGGAAAGAAACTGATCTCGGCGGACTATTCGCAGATTGAACTGCGCGTACTGGCGCATATGGCGGACATTCCGCAGCTCAAAGACGCCTTCGCCAAGGGCTTGGACATTCACGCCATGACGGCGTCGGAGATGTTTGGCGTGCCGATCGAGGGCATGCCGTCCGATGTGCGCCGTCGCGCGAAGGCGATCAATTTCGGCATCATCTACGGCATTTCGGCGTTCGGCCTCGCAAACCAGCTCTCGATCCCGCGTGACGAGGCGGGCGCCTATATCAAGAAATACTTCGAGCGCTTCCCCGGCATCCGCGACTACATGGACCGGATGCGGGGCGAGGCCAAGCAGGTGGGCTATGTGCAGACCCTGTTCGGCCGCAAATGTCATTACCCGCTGAACGAAGCACGTTCCCCCGCCGAGCGCGGGTTCCTTGAGCGGGCTGCGATCAACGCGCCGATCCAGGGCACGGCGGCGGATATCATCCGGCGCGCCATGATCCGGATGGAGAGCGCGCTCGCGGCTGAAAAGCTGTCGGCGAAAATGCTGCTGCAGGTGCACGACGAACTCGTGTTCGAAGTGCCGGACGACGAAGTCGCGCGGACGATCCCCGCTGATCTGCCGCGTGATGGAAAAGGCGGCGGAGCCCGCCGTCCATCTCGACGTGCCGCTGAAGGTCGATGCGCGGGCGGCCCAGAACTGGGACGAGGCGCACTAGCCTTTCCTCTTCCGTGCTCGCGCCGCCACCAGCGCCACCCAGGGTGTGGATTACCTGTCGAGCTCCGGATAGCGGCGGAAAATGTCGTCTTCGTTGAACGGAATTCTCCGCTCGCTCGCGAGATAGGCCGCGATCCTCGGACGCTTCGCGACGGCTTCGCGCAGCGCCTCGACCTTGGGCGCCTTCTTCAGCGCGCGTCTGGTCGCTTCAGGAAAGGCGTAGTCGAGCCCTTCGACCAACTGAAACAGCGACAGATCGGCATAGGTCAGGCTTTTTCCGACGAGATGGCGCGTCCCGCCCGGATTGCGCGTCAGGATGGTTTCGAACCAATCGAGAAATTTCGGAATGCGGTCCTTGTGGAATTCCTGCGCCCGCTGTTTGGCCTCGGGTTTCTGGTCTTCGTAATAAAGGCCGAGGCCGACCGGGTGATGCGTCTCGTGCGCTTCGAACACGGCGTCGGCCACCGTCTGCTGAATCTGCTGGGTCCACAGCCGCCCGGTTTCGGATTTCGGCGCGAGGTTATGACGATCGCCGAGATAGAGCAGGATCGTCGAGGTCTGGCCGATGCATTTTTTCCCGTGCCGCAGAAACGGCGGCGCAAAGCTCGGATGCGCGCCCTGTTCCATGAGGGACAGCATCTTATCCATGCCGTCCTCGTCCCGGGCGACATCGGCATAGTCGGCGCCGGCTTCCTCGAGCGCGAGGCGGACGAATTCGCCGCGACCCTGGATCATCGGCCAATAATAAAGCTCGTACATGACGGCACCTCCGGGTGCTAAACGCACGAAAGGCGGGATTGCGGCATTTGGCCTGCGCGGCCAAACCCTGTAAGAGCAGGGCCGGATTTTCGAGGGAAGCGCACACCATGCCGAAAGTGAAGCTGGCCAGCCTTGTGGGCATCAAGACCAAGGGCGCGGAGCGGGTATTTTCCGTCTATGGCCGCGACAGCGCGGGCCGCGATCTTGAGATCGAGTTTCCGCTGTCCATCCTGACCCGGCTTGCCGCCGAGGCGCGGCGTGCCGCTCTCGTGGCGCCCCGGCTCTCGTCCGTTCCGTCCGACGCCGCGCCGGGAGAGTATGGCGAGGTGCAGGCTCTCGACGTCCGCACCGCCTCCGTCGGCACATTGATGCCGCCCGCGGGTCCGGCCGTCGGCATCGTGTTCGATCAAGGCCAGGACACCGAACTCGCGTTCCGCCTGCCCGCCAAAGGCGCGCTCGAGCTCGGCAAGCTGCTTCTCGTCGAAGCCGAAAAGCTCAAAGACGAACCTGTCCCGCTGCAACTGCGCACCTGAGGGGTGAATTGTGTTCCCCGGACGAGAGCCGTGCGCAGCACCTAACTCGGGCTTGCCGCAGTTAGGCACATTGGATGCTCAACTCGGCTATAGCCGAGTTGAGTTGAAGATCCGGGTCCAGGATTAACTCCGCCGAAGCGCTCGGAGTCTCCAGCTTTATTTGGAGGCGGCTGCGCCGCCGCTTTGCTCCTGGACCCCGGATCTGCGCTGCACTGCGCGCAGCTTGTCCGGGGTACGGGCGCAACCTTCCTGCGCCCTGACGCGTTTGTCCCCGAGCACATTTTCGCACGGGAGACTTGTCATGGCTCTGTGGGGTTCGTCCGGCCAATCCGATCTGCAATCGCAGATCGACGATATTCAGAATGGCCTCGCCGCTTTGGGCAATCTCCTCGGCAGCGGCGCGAGCCAAGCCGGCAAGACCGCGGCGCGCGGCGCGCGCTCCGCCGGTGAAACCGTATCGGACACGCGCGGGCGATGTGTCCGCCGCCGTCGGACCGATGCTCAACGATCTGCGCAGCCAGTTCGACAATCTGGTGGGTATTGCAGGCGCCGTTACCGGCAGTCTCGCCAAGCGCGCCGGCAAGGAAGGCAAAGTTGCCTACAAGGCCGTCGAGGAAAAGGTCGAGGACAACGCCATGATGGCGGTGCTCGCGGCCGCCGGTGTCGGCTTTCTGATCGGCGCCATGCTGCTCGGCGGTTCGGCTGTCGCAAGGCGAAGTGCGCAGCCCCAAGCCCAGGCCAAACTGCAGCCGCAGAAACGCGCGGCCGCGAAGTCCGTGCGGCGCGGCGGCTCACGCCGCCGCAAAGCTGCCGCCTGACACAAAAAGCCCCGCCGTTGCGGGGCTTTCGTTTTGTATGGACGCTGCGCTCAGACCGTTTCGCGCAGTCTCTTCGCGGCTTCCACCATGTTGACGAGTGCCGGGCGCACCTCGTTCCATTTGCGCGTCTTCAGGCCGCAATCCGGATTGACCCAGATCTGATCGGTCGACAGACGCTCGCGCGCCTTGTCGAGCAGGTTCGACATTTCCTCCATCGCGGGAACGCGCGGCGAGTGGATGTCGTAGACGCCCGGCCCGATCTCGTTCGGATATTTGTAGGTCGTGAACGCGTCCAGCAGTTCCATCTGCGAGCGCGAGGTCTCGATGGAGATGACGTCGGCATCCATCGCGCCGATGCTGTCGATGATGTCGTTGAATTCCGAATAGCACATATGGGTGTGGATCTGCGTCGCCGGTTTCACGCCGGCGGCGGAGATGCGGAACGCCTCGACGGCCCAGTCGAGATAGGACTTCCACTCTTTCTGGCGCAGCGGCAGGCCTTCGCGGAACGCGGGTTCGTCGATCTGGATAATGGTGATTCCGGCCTGTTCGAGATCCACCACTTCGTCGCGGATCGCGAGCGCGATCTGTCTGCAGGTTTCGGAACGCGGAATGTCGTCGCGAATGAACGACCAGAACAGCATTGTTACCGGGCCGGTAAGCATGCCTTTCATCGGGCGCGTGGTGAGCGACTGGGCGTAGGACGACCATTCGACCGACATCGGGCGCGGACGCGACACGTCGCCGAAAATGATCGGCGGCCGGACATAGCGCGAACCGTAGCTCTGCACCCAGCCATGCTGGCGTGAAGGCATAGCCCGAGAGCTGTTCGCCGAAATACTGCACCATGTCGTTACGCTCGAACTCGCCGTGAACGAGAACGTCCAAGTCGATCTCCTCCTGCCAACGCACGGCATCCGCCGTCGCCTGCTTCAGGAAGGCGGTGTAGTCGGTGTCGGACAGGGTACCCTTGGTGTGGGCGGCGCGCGCCTTTCGGACGTCCTCCGTTTGCGGGAAGGAGCCGATCGTCGTCGTTGGGAAAGCCGGAAGACTGTAGGTCTTCTGCTGGACCTTGCGGCGCTCTGCGAAGGGCGGACGCATGGTCATCGCGGGCGTGATCGCCTTCATCCGCGCCTGGACAGCCGGATCGTGGATCTTCGGCGATCGTTTTCTGGCGATTGCTGCTTCCGAGCTTGCCTGAAGTTCGCCGGCGGCAGCGGTGCGCCCGCCGTCGAGCGCGCGGCCGAGCACAGACAGCTCGCCGATCTTCTGCACCGCGAAGGACGAGCCAGGTCTTCAGATCCGGATCGAGCTTTGCTTCCTGATCGAGATCGATCGGCACGTGCAGCAGTGAGCAGGAAGTCGAGACCACGATCTTGTCGCTGCCGCGCGCACGGACGACCGGTTCAAGCAGATCGAGCGCGGCTTCGAGATCGGCGCGCCAGACATTGCGGCCGTCGATGACGCCGAGCGAGAGCACCAGATCCTTCGGCGCGGCGTTCAGCAGCGCGTCGAGCTGGTTCGGCCCGCGCTTGAGATCGACATGCAGTCCTGCGACCGGAAGATTGACCGCGGTGTCGAGATTGTCGCCGAGCTCGCCGAAATAGGTGGCCACGAGGATATTCAAACCGGGGGCGGATGTGCCGAGTTCGGCATAGGCCGTCTTCAACGCGGCCTGTTCTTCCCCGGTGAGATCGAGAACGAGGATCGGTTCATCGATCTGCACCCAGTCGGCGCCTTCGGCCTTCAGCCTGTTCAGCACATCCGCATAAACCGGAAGGAGCTGCGGCAGGAGCGACAGGCGGTTGAAACTGTCGTCCTTCGACTTTCCGAGCTTCAGGAACGTAACGGGGCCGACCAGCACCGGACGGGTGTGAATGCCGAGTGCCCGCGCTTCCCGGAATTCATCGACCGCTTTCGTGGTCGATAGCCTGAAGGTCTGGCCCTTCGTGAACTCCGGAACGATGTAGTGATAATTGGTGTCGAACCACTTGGTCATCTCCATCGCCGGAACGCCGCCAGATGTATGGACGTGGCCGTGTTCGCAGACCGTGGAGGTGCCCAGCGCGCCGCGCGCCATGGCGAAATAGGTGTCGAGCGAGACGTCGCCGCCTTTCCATCCGTAGATCTCCGGAACCGCGCCGACCATCGCCGCGGTGTCGAGCACCTGATCGTAGAGGGAGAAATCGTTCGAGGGGATGATGTCGAGGCCCAGCGCCTTCTGACGCTGCCAGTTCGCGGCCCGCAGATCCCGGGCGGTCGCTATGAGGGCTTGCGGCTCGATCTTGCCGGACCAGGACGCTTCGAGGGCGGTCTTGAGTTCGCGGCGCGGACCGATGCGCGGAAAACCGAGGGCGGCGACTTTAACGGACATGGTGTGCTCCAGATCGATCATCGGCGGAGCGGGCAGGAGCGCGCATCCGGCGCCAAGGCGCGCCGTGCAACCGCAACCTGCCGGGACACCCCGCCCGGGGATTCATGAGACGAAGGCGGGAAGACCCCGGCTTCGCGTGATCGCGGCAGGTCTCCTGGCTCACGGGTCGTTGCGGCTGCCCCGTCTTCCCGCCGCTAACGGCAGTGACATGTATGGACAGCCACTCGCCGCGCACAGTTGCGGGGGCAGCTCCGGTTTCGGCGCGAGCCGTCCGGATTCCCTCTTAGCCGCGGACAGATATGCCCGCAGACCACGATCGCGAGAAGATCATGATCTGTATAGCAGGCATAAGTCAATCAGCATATGCATATATCTTTATATTGGTTTTGCGACGGCCTGATTCGCGGCGATCGTTAAGTCGGCCGGGGAGAAGGAGTTCGGGGAAGCAGGATCGCCTGGGGAGAAGCCACGGCATCCCCGTTATGCCCGCTCTTAACAGCGCGCGCCGGGGATAAATCCGCGCTAGGATGGACTCGCTTAACGCTGCCTTAAGCACTATATATTGTACTCATGAGCAAGCTTTCCCGCGACAGGTAGACGTTCCCGCCTGATGGGGATAAGCGAAAAATTGCGGTTTCCGAGCATGGCCATGTGAGCCGACTCAGATACCGTAACCAGCTCCCTGGGTGGGGTCTGGGAACGCAAAACTCGGTTCGACGATTGCCTGTGAAGGCAGAACCGTGAGCGTCCGGGATCGCTACTCGCAACTTGGATGGGTTTGGCCGATGTCACTTGCTGCAGTCGAGACGGAGCGTACAGGTGTAGCTTTGACAGGAATGTCCTCCACGGAAGAGCGGCCGGTGAGTGAGCCGGGCTTTCAGGTCATTCGCCGCAACGGCTCCGTCACGCCGTTCGATCTCAGCAAGATTCAGGTCGCCGTCACCAAGGCGTTCCTTGCCGTCGAAGGCTCGACGGCCGCGGCTTCGCGCCGGGTTCATGAGGAAGTCACCGAAGTGTCGGCCCAGGTGTGGCAGGCCCTGACCCGCCGCGGCGAAGCCGGCCGCACCTTCCACATCGAAGACATCCAGGACCAGGTCGAACTGGCCCTCATGCGCAGCGAGCACCACAAAGTTGCGCGCGCCTATGTGCTGTACCGCGAGGACCGCGCGCGTAAGCGCCGCGAAGAAGCCGCCGCCCGCGCCGAGGAAGAAGCCCGGCCGAAGCTGAAGGTTCGTGGCCTCGACGGCACGCTGAAGCCCCTCGACGACAAGCGCCTGCAGACCCTCATCAACGAAGCCGTCGCCGGCCTCGACGGCACCTCGGCCGAACCCGTTCTCGCCGAGACGATGCGCAATCTCTATGACGGCATCACGGTCGACGAGCTTTCGCTCGCCTCCATCATGGCGGCGCGCACGCTTGTCGAGCAGGAACCGAACTACGCATTCGTCAGCGCCCGCCTCCTGAACGACCGGCTGCGCCGCGAAGCCCTGAGCTTCATCTACGGCAAGGAGACCCAGGCCACGCAGGCCGAGATGGGCACGATCTATGCCGATTATTTCCAGAAATATGTCACGCGCGGCATCGAAGTCGGCCGGCTCGATCCGGTGCTCCAGACATTCGACGTGCCGCGGCTTGCCAGGGCGCTGAAACCGGAACGCGATCTGCTGTTCCAGTTCCTCGGCCTGCAGACTTTGTACGATCGCTATTTCCTGCACTCGGACAATACGCGGTTCGAGCTGCCGCAGGCCTTCTTCATGCGCGTGGCGATGGGCCTTGCGCTGAACGAGAAGGACCGCGAGGGCAAGGCGATCGAGTTCTACACTTTGATCTCCTCGTTCGACTTCATGTGCTCGACGCCGACGCTCTTCAATTCGGGCACGCAGCGCGCGCAGCTGTCGTCGTGCTTCCTGACGACGGTGCCGGACGATCTCGACGGCATCTTCAAGTCGATCAAGGACAATGCGCTGCTCGCGAAATATTCCGGCGGCCTCGGCAATGACTGGACGCGCGTACGCGGCCTCGGCGCCCATATCAAGGGCACCAACGGCGAGTTGCAGGGCGTCGTGCCGTTCCTGAAAGTCGCGAACGACACCGCGATCGCGGTCAACCAGGGCGGCAAGCGCAAGGGCGCGGTCTGCGCCTATCTCGAAACCTGGCACATCGATGTCGAGGAATTCCTCGACCTCCGCAAGAACACCGGCGACGACCGCCGCCGTACGCACGACATGAACACGGCCAACTGGGTGCCGGATCTGTTCATGCAGCGCGTCGAGGAAGACGGACAGTGGACCCTGTTCTCGCCGGACGAGACGCCGGACCTGCACGATCTGACGGGTTCGAAATTCGCCGCCCGCTACGCCTTCTATGAAGAGAAGGCCAAGAACGGCGAGATGCATGTGTTCAAGCAGGTGCGCGCGAGCGATCTGTGGCGCCGCATGCTGACCATGCTGTTCGAAACCGGCCATCCGTGGATCACGTTCAAGGACCCGTGCAATCTGCGCTCGCCGCAGCAGCACGCCGGCGTCATCCACTCCTCGAATCTGTGCACCGAGATCACGCTCAACACCTCCGACACGGAAGTCGCGGTCTGCAATCTCGGCTCGGTCAACCTTGCCAACCACATTCACAACGGCAAGCTCGACCACGCCCAGATCGAGCGTACGGTGAAGACCGCGATGCGCATGCTCGACAACGTGATCGATGTGAACTTCTACACGATCCCGGAAGCCAAGCATTCCAACATGCAGCATCGTCCGGTGGGTCTCGGCCTGATGGGCTTCCAGGACGCGATCAACATGATGCGCATTCCCTATGCCTCGAACGCGGCGGTGGAATTCGCCGACGAGAGCATGGAGGCGATCTCCTATCACACGATCGCGGCCTCGGCCGATCTCGCCGAGGAGCGCGGCGCCTATCCGAGCTTCCCGGGTTCGCTGTGGAGCCAGGGCATCATGCCGCTCAACTCGATCCAGATCCTCGACCGCTCGCGCGGCGCGAAGGTCGACGTCGATCGCAGCTACAAGCTCGATTGGGAGAAGCTCCGGGCGCGCGTCATGACGGCCGGCATGCGCAATTCCAACACGATGGCGATTGCGCCGACGGCGACGATCTCGAACATCTGCGGCGTCGCGCAGTCGATCGAGCCCGCCTACCAGAACCTGTTCGTCAAATCGAACATGTCCGGCGACTTCACCGTGGTGAACGAGCATCTCGTGCGCGATCTCAAGGCGCGCGGGCTGTGGGACGAAGTGATGGTGTCGGATCTCAAATATTTCGACGGCTCGGTCGGCTCCATCGACCGCGTGCCGGACGATCTGAAGGCGATCTATGCGACCGCGTTCGAGATCGACTCGGTGTGGCTGATCGAGGCGGCGGCCCGCCGCCAGAAATGGATCGACCAGTCGCAGTCGCTCAACATCTACATCGCCAATCCGAACGGCAAAAAGCTCGACCAGCTTTATCGCCTGGCCTGGAAGCGCGGCTTGAAGACGACCTATTATCTGCGCTCGCGCAGCGCCACCCATGTCGAGAAGTCGACGCTGAAGGGCACCGACGGCAAGCTGAACGCCGTCTCCAGCGGGGCGGTCAGCGCCGTTGCGGCCCCGCCGGTCGAATTCATCGAACTCGGCAAGGCCTGCCTGATCAACGATCCCGAATGCGAAGCCTGCCAGTGAGCGGCGTGGAATCCAGGAGAATAGTTTGATGCTTGATTGGTCCGACACGACGCCCAAAGACGATCCGAAGAAGTCGGTGCATCCGGCATTCGGTGCGCAGGAGGAAGCCGTGGGCGATGCGACGGGACTTGGCGAGATCGAGCGCGGCGGAGCCCGCGTCTCGGTCGACGACAAGCGTATGATCAATTGCCGCGCCGACGTGAACCAGCTTCTGCCGCTCAAATACAAATGGGCGTGGGAGAAGTATCTCGCGGGCTGCAACAATCACTGGATGCCGACCGAAGTCTCGATGCAGGCCGATATCGCGCTGTGGAAGTCGCGTGACGGGCTGACCGATGACGAGCGGATGGCCATCAAGCGCAATCTCGGCTTCTTCGCGGCGTCGGAATCGCTCGTTGCCAACAACATCGTGCTTGCGATCTACCGCCATCTGACCAATCCGGAATGCCGGCAGTACTTGCTGCGCCAGTCGTTCGAGGAGGCGGTGCATACGCACACCTTCCAGTACATCGTGGAGAGCCTTGGCCTCGACGAGGGCGAGCTGTTCAACATGTACCGCGAAGTACCCAGCATCACCGACAAGGCGGCCTGGGCGCTGAAGCACACGCAGAGCCTCGAAAATCCGGAATTCAAGACCGGCACGACGGAAGCCGATCAGAGCTTCCTGCGCGATCTCGTGGCGTTCTACGTCGTGTTCGAGGGCATGTGGTTCTACACCGGCTTCGCGCAGATCCTGTCGCTCGGCCGCCGCAACAAGATGGTCGGCATCGCGGAGCAGTATCAGTACATCCTGCGCGACGAGAGCATCCATCTGAACTTCGGCATCGACGTCATCAACCAGATCAAGATCGAAAATCCGCACCTGTGGACGAAGGCGTTCCAGGAAGAGGTGCGCGGCATGATCCGGGATGCGGCGGAACTCGAAGCGGCCTATGGCCGGGACACGATGCCCCGCGGCTTCCTCGGCCTGAACGCCCAGCTCTGCGAGCAGTACATGCACTTCATCGCCAACCGCCGTTGCGCCCAGATCGGGCTGACGCCGGTGTTTGCGGAAACGGAGAACCCGTTCCCGTGGATGAGCGAGGCGATGGATCTCAAGAAGGAGAAGAACTTCTTCGAGACGCGCGTGATCGAATACCAGAACGGCGGCGCGCTGAGCTGGGAGTGATCCGGTTCGTGAGAAGTTGGAAGTATTCCGTGATTCTATTTTCCCTGTGCGATTTGCCGAATTCGTGAGTCCAAATACTTGGAGCTCGTGATTCGAAAATGAGCGGACAAAAAAAGCCCCGGCATCCCACTCGGATGCCGGGGCTTTGCTTTAGGCGAACACGTCCGGACCCTTAGTCGCCCGCGGCGGGGGGAACGAAACCGAATCTTCCCTGTTTGCGGTCAGCAGATAGGGCACCGACGGTTTATCGGTGCGGCGTTCACCGCCAAGGGCGCAGGGTCAGGAACGGAGACGCCTCAGTGTCTCCTTGGGGTCGCATCTGCGGCGGCGTGCTCTTCCTGCGGAAAGTCTGTGGAGACGCTCAACTCGCGCCATCTCTCGAGTTCCTCCAGCTTCGTAAGATCGGCCCGCTCGATGATCTTTACGGCATCGCTTCCGAGCGGGAGGCGAAATGGCGGCTGTTCCATCGTGGCGATCTCAAGAATGGCCTGCGCGGCCCGCGCGGGGTCGCCGGGCTGTCGGTTGTTGTAGGTCCCCTGCAACCGTGCGGTCGCGCCGACGACCTCATCGTATTCGGGCCGTCCCTCCTTCAGCACGGTCGAGGATCCCGCGAAGTCGGTCCGGAAGCCTCCCGGCTCGATGACTGTAACCTTTACGCCGATCAGGGCCATCTCCAAGGAGAGCGCTTCGGAAAAACCCTCCACGCCCCATTTGGCGGCCGAATAGGGTGCGCGGCCCGGAGCGCCGATGCGCCCGCCGACCGAAGAGAACTGGATGATGTGGCCGCTACGCTGTTCGCGCATCACCGGTATCGCAGCCTTCGTCACGATGATCGTGCCGAACAGGTTCGTTTCGATCTGCTGACGGAAATCATCCAGCTCCGAATCCTCGACCGAATTGACGTTGCCGTAGCCGGCATTGTTGACGAGGACGTCGAGCCCGCCGAAGCTCTCCACGGCGAGGCGGACCGCCGCCTGTGCGGCGATCGGGTCCGTCACGTCGAGCGCGGTGGTGCGTACGGCATCGCCGTAGCGCTCCGCAAGGTCAGCGAGTTGCACGGGTTCACGCGCGGTGGCCACGAGACGATGACCGGCGTCGAGGACCGCTTGCGACAAGGCGCGACCGATGCCACGCGAACTTCCAGTGATGAGCCATCGTTGCGCCACAACTTCTCTCCCTCGATAGGTCTGCCTGCTTCGCGCGCTCGTGCAGCGAGACCCTGCATGCACGCGCTGATGGCAGGCGAAGCAGGTTTGATGCTGGGCCTGGTCCACCGGCTTGCCGCCGACAACTTTTCCGAATCCTCATCCGCCGGTAGCCGCGTATTTCTCCGAGTCCTTGACCATGACCTGGACTGTGGTGGCCTCGCCGGGAACGCAGGCGGGTTCACATCCTCGCGACGACAATGTCAGGCAGCGCTCGGCCTTTGAACATCGTCGGCCGTGGTGATCAGAATCCGATGACCAGGGCGGCGGCGCGTCTATTAGCGGATTGATCGGAGATGAATCAGATCCGAGATCGCCGCAAAGCGAGCCATCACCGCATGATAACCGCACGCGATGCGACGATCTCAGCTTTGGTTACCTGATACTGATGGAGAACGGACCATGATGGTCAACGAGATTTCTGGCGTGAAGATTCCCGACAGCCAATTGGCGCGCGAAGCAACGCACTTCGTTCGCGACACCGAGAGCGACCTGCTGTTTCAGCACTCCACGCGCGTCTATTTCTGGGGGGCCCTGGCCGGGAAGCGGAAGGGGCTGACCTTCGATCCGGAGCTGCTGTACACGGCGACCATGTTCCATGATGTCGGCCTGACCTCCGGCTTCCGGGAAAGTCGGCTGCGGTTCGAGGTGGACGGCGCGAATGCGGCGCGCGAGTTCCTGCGAAGTCACGGCATCTCGGAAAGCGATATCGAAAAGGTCTGGCTCGCGATCGCGCTGCACACCACGCCGGGAATCTCCGCGCACCTTCATCCCGTCACCGCGCTTACCGCGGAGGGCGTGATGATGGATCTGGTGGGCCTTGGCTATGACGAATTCACCGACGCGCAGCGGGAGGCGGTGGCGACGGCCTATCCCTTCTCCCCGCAATTCTCGGAGGACCTTCTCCAGGCGCTTTACGACGGCCTCAAGCACCGGCCGGAAACGACCCAGGGCACCGGCCTCGCCGATGTCATGGCCGACAAGGACCCCCATTTTCACCGCCGCGACTTTTGCAGCCTGATGCGGAGCTCGCGTGGGGGCCACTAGGTCCTGTTAGGCCTTGATCGTTGAAACGCTAAGCCTTTTGAAGCGCTCGGCCTTTAGTAGGGGAGAGCGCCGCCGCCGGAACCCGCGGCGGATATCCCCGTTGTTAAGCTAGGGGAACGTCCGGGGCTGAATTCATGTCGCGCATTATCGGTGTGTTCGCGCTTCTCATCATTGCCGCGGCCGGAGTATTTCTCGCTTTGGCGTACAGACCGGAAATCGCGAGCCTGCCGGCATCGTCAGAGACCAAGTTCGATCCGGCGCTGGTCGCCCGAGGCGCAACACTCGCGCAGATCGGCAATTGCAATATCTGCCACACCGCGCCGGGTGGTCGGCCATTCGCCGGCGGGCTGGGCTTGCAGACGCCGTTCGGTACGATCTATTCCACCAATATCACGCCCGACCGCGACACCGGCATCGGTGCCTGGTCGGAAGAGGCCTTTATCCGCGCCATGCGCGAAGGCGTCGATCGCGCGGGCAACCATCTCTATCCCGCCTTCCCCTTCGACCATTTCACGAAGATCTCGGACGACGACAACCGCGCGCTCTACGCCTTCCTGATGACACGGGACGCGGTGCGGGCCGAAGCACCGGCGAACGACCTGCCGTTCCCGCTGACGTGGAGACCGCTGCTCGCCGGCTGGAAATTGCTCTTTCTTAAAAAAGGGGATTACCGCGACGACCCCGCTCAAAGCGCCGAATGGAATCGCGGTGCCTATCTCGCGGAAGGGATCGGCCATTGCGGCGCCTGCCATACGCCGCGAAACCTGCTCGGCGCGGAGAAAACCCAGGCCTCCTTCGCCGGCGGCGAAGCCGAGGGCTGGTACGCCTATGCACTCAATCAGGATTCGCCCGCGCCCGTGCCGTGGACTGCGGATGCGCTCAGCTTCTATCTGCAGCATGGCTGGCACGAACTCCACGGCATCTCACGCGGCGCCATGGCACCGGTCACCACCAATCTCGCAAGCGTGCCGGATGCCGATGTCCGGGCGCTCGCGGTCTACATTGCCTCCCGGATGGGTGAGCCGACGCCGGAGCAGCGGCAGCGGGCCGAGGCGGTTATCGCGTCCGTACAGAAAGCCACGCTCGAAGGACGCGTGGCAACGGCCGACAACCAGACGCGGCCGGGCTCAGGCCCTGCGAATGACGGCGCGGCGATCTACGCCGCCGCCTGTTCCTCGTGCCACGACAGCGGACGCCCCCCGCCCTATGGCGGCATCGACTTCCATCTCAGCACTGCCGTGAACGGCCCGAACCCCGACAACATCATCAACGTCGTGCTGTTCGGGCTGCCGCCGGCGACCGGCGAAGCGAGCCCGATCATGCCGGGCTTTCACAATGTGCTGAACGACGGCCAGCTCGCCTCCTTGCTCGCCTATATGCGGGCGACATTCAGCGACCGGCCGCCTTGGGACAATATCGATCGCGCGATCGCCGATGTAAGGACAGGAAAGCGTGTGGTCATAGTGCGGCCGACCGACGGCGCAAGCCGTGCGCCCGTCGATCCGCGCGCGGAGGAAGTGCCATGGTGAAGCTCAACGTCAATGGCCGCGAACACGATGTCGCGGCCGATCCCGATACCCCTCTTCTCTACGTGCTGCGTGGCGATCTCGGACTGAACGGAGCGAAGTTCGGCTGCGGCCTCGGCCAGTGCGGCGCCTGCACGGTGATGGTCGACGGCGTCGCCGTCTTCTCCTGCCTGATGCCGGTGATGCTGCTCGAGGGACGCGCCATCACGACCGTTGAGGGGCTAGGAACATTGGAGAAGCCCGGGCCGATGCAGCAGGCCTTCATGGACGAACAGGCCGCGCAGTGCGGCTATTGCATTCCCGGCTTCATGATGCGGGCGCAGGCCCTACTGCAGAAGAATCCGCGCGCGAGCGACGACGAGATTCGCGCCAGTCTTCAGACCAATCTCTGCCGCTGCGGCACCCATACGCGCATTCTCAAAGCGGTGCATCGCGCCGCCCAGGCGATGCAGAGCGCGGCGCTCAACACCGCGAAGGGATAGAGCGATGAACGAGATGTCCGCCTTCCGACCCAGCCGCCGCGCCGTGCTCGGAGGCGCCGGCGCGCTCATCGTCAGCTTCTCGATCCTTGGGCGTTCATCCGCTCAGGAAGGGGAAGTTGCCGGGCCAGCTCCCGCGGCGTCGGCGCCGGACCTTCCGGGAAGCCTGGCTGATTCGCCGTTCCTCGACTCCTGGATTCGTGTGGACGCCGACGGCTCGATCACCGCATTCACCGGCAAGGCCGAGCTTGGCCAAGGTGCGAGGACGGCCCTGCTGCAGGTCGCAGCCGAAGAACTCGCGGTGGCGCCCGGCGAGATCGAGCTCATCACCGCCGACACCGGCAGGACGCCGAACGAGGGCTACACCGCCGGCAGCCAGACCATGCAGAACAGCGGTACCGCGATCCGCAATGCGGCGGCACAGGTGCGCGAGATTCTGATCGGCCGGGCGGCGACACGCTTCGCTGTTGCGTCCGCGGAGCTCCGCGCCGAAGCCGGCGCGGTCATCGCCTCGGACGGCCGCCGTGCAAGCTATGGCGAACTGGTGTCAGGCGACCTGCTGCATGTCGAGGCGCAGCCGAAATCCATGCTCCACGACTCGTCGACCTTCACGGTGATGGGCAAGTCCCTGCCCCGCGTCGACATTCCCGCGAAAGTCACGGGCGGGGCCGCCTATGTGCAGGACATGCGCCTGCCGGACATGGTGCATGGCCGCGTGGTTCGCCCGCCGAGCTACGGAGCGGTTTTGACCGCGTTGAACCAGGCACCCGTCGAGGCGATGCCCGGCGTGCTGAAAGTTGTCCGCGACGGCAATTTCCTTGCGGTTCTGGCTGAGCGCGAATGGCAGGCCGTGAAGGCGATGCGCGCATTGGCAAAGGCGGCAAGCTGGCAGGAAAAGCCGACCTTGCCGAAGCAGCAGACGATCGTGCAGACGCTTCAGGGCCTCGCCCGCGAGACCGGTGTCGTACAGGAGACGCATGGCGCCTCAATGCCGGCGGCGCGCATGTTCGAGGCAGCCTTCACCCGCCCCTACCAGATCCATGGCTCGATCGGTCCGTCATGCGCGGTGGGCCATCTCGACGGCGACACCCTGACCGTATGGACGCACACACAGGGCGTCTATCCGGACCGCAAGGCGATCGCCGAAATGGTCGGAATGGCGCCGGACAAGGTTCGCTGTGTCCATGTCCATGGCTCGGGCTGCTACGGGCATAACGGCGCCGACGACGCAGCCGCCGACGCGGCGCTGCTCGCGCGCGCGCTTCCGGGCCGTCCGGTGCGCGTGCAGTGGATGCGCGAACAGGAGCACGCCTGGGAGCCGTTCGGCCCGGCCATGTCGAGCCGCGTCCGCGCAGGCCTCGACGCATCCGGCAAGATCGTCGACTGGAGCTACGACGTGTGGAGCAATACGCATTCCACCCGCCCCGGCAATGCAGGCGCGCTGCTCCCGGCGCGGCATCTGGCGACGCCGTTCGCGCAGGAGCCCGCCGAAATGGAGATCACGCCGTCCGGCAACGGCGACCGCAATGCGGCCCCCCTCTATGCGTTCGCGAACACGAAGATTCTCTGGCAGTTCATTCCGGACATGCCGCTCCGCGTCTCGGCGCTCCGGGCGCTTGGCGCCTATCACAACGTTTTCTCGATCGAGAGCTTCATGGACGAACTTGCCGCGGCGGCGGGTGCCGATCCGGTCGAGTTCCGCCTGCGCCATCTCGAGGACACTCGCGCGCGCGACGTGGTGGCGCTGGCCGCCGAGAAGTTCGGCTGGAAGGCGGCCGCCAATCTGCCGCGCGGGCGCGGCCGCGGCTTCGCTTTCGCGCGCTACAAGAACCACGCCGCCTATTGCGCGCTGGCGGTCGAAGTCGAAGTTGCGCCGGACAGCGGTCGCGCACGCCTCGTGCGCGCCGTGGCGGCCGTTGATTCCGGCGAGATCGTCAATCCCGACGGCATCCGGAACCAGATCGAAGGCGGCCTCATCCAGTCAATGAGCTGGACCCTGTTCGAGAGGTGACGTTTGACGAAACGCGGATCACGAGCGTGGACTGGTCAACCTATCCGATCCTGCGCATGGACGGCGTTCCGGACTCGATCGAGGTGCACATCATCCCACGCCCCAACCAGCCCTTCCTCGGCACCGGCGAGGCGACTCAAGGGCCGACACCGGCGGCCATCGCCAACGCCATCGCGGATGCGGTGGGAGTACGGCTCCGCGATCTGCCGTTTACCCGGGAGCGGATAAAAGCGGCGATCGACAGCTAGGTCCCGCGAATTACAGAAACGGCTCTCCTCCCTCCCCTGAATGGGGAGGGCCAACTCGCGCGAAATCAGGACCCGTTGAAGAACAGCATCCGGGTGAAGAGTGTGTAGGTGGACTCCGCCGTCATGATCCAGACAAACACCAGCACCGCGCCCAGCGGAACCAGGATTGCATAAACCAGGGCCAGGCGCTCCCAGGCGAGGTGCATGAAGATGGCAACGATCAAGCCCGCCTTCAGGATCATGAAAAGGAGGATGAGCGAATATCTCAGCGTTCCCTCAAGCTCGAAATAGTCGACGAGATACGAGAAGGTGCTGAGGACGAACAGCCAGCCCCAGACCACCAGATAGAGCTTGATCGGATGCTGTTGCCCCTCGACGTGGGCGGTCGCGGCCTGTGCCATGTCAGCCTCTCACCACAGATAGAAAAGGGCGAAGATGAACACCCAGACGAGATCGACGAAGTGCCAGTACAGGCCCATGATCTCGACCGCTTCGTATTTACCTTTGCGGCTGGTGAAGAACCCCTTCGCCTCGCGATCGAAATCGCCGCGCCAGACCTTGCGGGCGATGATGATGAGGAAGATCACGCCGATGGTCACGTGAGTGCCGTGGAACCCCGTGATCATGAAGAAGCTCGATCCGAACTGGGCCGCTCCCCACGGATTTTCCCACGGCCTGACGCCCTCATGGATGAGCTTCGTCCACTCGAACGCCTGCATGCCAACAAAGGTGGCGCCGAGAGCGGCGGTCACAAGCATCAGGATCGCGGTCGTGACCCGGTCGCGCCGGTAACCGAAATTGACCGCCATCGCCATGGTTCCGCTGCTGCTGATCAGGACGAAGGTCATGATGGCGATCAGGATGAGCGGCAGCGTCGTGCCGCCGATCTCGAGCGCGAAGACCTCGCTCGGATTGGGCCACGGCACGGGCGTCGACATGCGCGCGGTCATGTACGAGATGAGAAAGCAGCTGAACACGAAAGTGTCGCTGAGGAGGAAGATCCAGATCATGGCCTTCCCCCAGGAGACGTTCTTGAACGCCCGCTGATCCGACGACAGGTCGGCCGCGATGCCCCTGAGGCCGGCCGGAACTGCCTCGGTCTTTACATGGGGCAGGGGCTCCACATGGGGCAGGGGAATGTCGGCCATCCGCGATCCTCCCTAGGTGAGCAACTGCCGGCAAAAAGCGATCGCATCGCCGGCCCAGCCCATGATGAGGGCGAAGAGAACCAGCCATACAAAGAGGAGAAAGTGCCAATACATGGCACACAGCTCCACGCTGAGACGCACATTGCGGGCATTGTCGGTCTGCCAGGTCTTGCGCGCGGTGCGCGCCAGGGCGGCGAGGCCGCCCATGACATGCAGGCCGTGCAGTCCGGTGATCAGATAGAAGAAGGAATTGGCCGGATTGCCGGCCAGCAAATAGCCGCTCTCGGCGAGCTGCCACCAGGCGAGGACCTGACCGACGAGGAAAGCCAAAGCCGAGCCGCCGGCGGTAAGGAGAGCGACCTTCACGCCGTCGACGTCCTGCCGGTCGGCCGCTCTTTTTGCACCCTGAAGGACGATACTGCTCAAGAGAAGCAGCCCGGTGTTCGGCCACAGCAAAGCGGGCATCGGCAGAGACGACCAGTCGGCCATCTGCATCCGCATGGAATAGGCGCTGATGAACAGGGCAAACAGCGAGCCGAGGGCCGCAAGCAGGACGCCCAGTCCGATCTTGGCGACGGGGATCGACGGCGTGCCGGCCGGAGGCTCTCCGATGACGCCCTGCTCCAGCCAGGGCTTCGACATCAGCCTTTGCCGCGACATCCACCACGCCGCGACAGCGCCGACAGCCGCGAAGAAGACGAGGATGCTCGTCATGACGCGTCTCGGGCAGAAGCCAGACCGGCCGGCGGCTCGTTCTGCGGGATGAATTCCCGGCCGGTGCCCGGCACGTTGTACGCATAAGCCCAACGGTAAACGACGGGTGGGTCCTTGCCCCAATTGCCGTGCGGCGGCGGCGTTTCCGGCGTCTGCCATTCAAGCGTGGTGGCTTTCCAGGGATTTCCGCCGGCCTCACGCCCCCTGAACAAGCTCCAGGCGAGATTGAACACGAACAGGAACTGCGCGGCCCCGACCACGAGAGCAGCCACCGTGATGAAGATGTTCAGGTCGTGTGCCGACGCGGGATAAGTCGCCAATTCCATCATGTCGTGATAGCGGCGGGGCACTCCCATCAGGCCGAGATAGTGCATCGGGAAGAAGATGGCGTAGGCGCCGAGGAACGTGATCCAGAAGTGCAGCTTCCCCATCGTCTCGTCGAGGAGCCGGCCGGTGACCTTCGGATACCAGTGATAGATCGCGCCGAAGATCACGAGGATCGGCGCAACGCCCATCACCATGTGGAAATGAGCGACGACAAACATCGTGTCCGACAACGGCACGTCGACGACCACATTGCCGAGGAAAAGGCCGGTCAGACCGCCATTCACGAAGGTCACGATGAACCCGAGGGCGAACAGCATCGGCGGTCTGAGATGGATGTCGCCACGCCACAAAGTGAGGACCCAGTTGTAGACCTTGATCGCGGTCGGAACGGCGATGATCAGGGTCGTCGTGGCGAAGAAGAACCCGAAATAAGGGTTCATGCCGCTGACATACATGTGGTGCGCCCACACGACGAAGCTCAGCGCGCCGATGGCGAGGAGCGCCCACACCATCATCCGGTATCCGAAGATGTTGCGCCGCGCATGAACGCTGATCAGGTCCGACACCATGCCGAAGGCCGGCAGGGCGACGATGTAGACTTCCGGGTGGCCGAAGAACCAGAAAAGGTGCTGGAACAGGAGCGGGCTGCCGCCGCCGTATTTGAGGTGCTCGCCCATGGCGTAGAGCGAGGGCATAAAGAAGCTCGTGCCCAGCAGCTTGTCGAACAGCAGCATCACCGCGCCGACGAACAGCGCCGGAAACGCCAGAAGCGCCATGACACTTGCGGTGAAGATGCCCCACACCGTCAGCGGCATGCGCATCAAAGTCATCCCGCGTGCACGGGCCTGCAGCACCGTCACGACATAGTTGAGGCCGCCCATCGTGAAGCCGATGATGAAGATGATCAGCGAGACGAGCATCAGGACGATGCCCCATTCCTGACCGGGCGTGCCCGTCAGGATGGCCTGCGGCGGATAGAGGGTCCATCCGGCGCCGGTCGGGCCGCCGGGCGCGAAGAAGCTGGCCATCAGCACCAGCACCGCCAGGAAATAGACCCAGAAGCTCAGCATGTTGACGTAGGGGAACACCATGTCCCGCGCGCCCACCATCAGCGGAATGAGATAATTTCCGAAGCCGCCGAGGAACAGCGCGGTCAGTACATACACCACCATCATCATCCCATGCATGGTGATGAACTGGTAGTAGCGGTCGGCGTCGATGAACTCGAAGACGCCCGGAAAACCGAGCTGCAGCCGCATCAGCCAGGACAGGACGAGCGCGACGATACCGATCGCCAGAGCGGTCAGCGAATACTGGATGGCGATGACCTTGGCGTCCTGGGCAAAGACGTACTTCGTGACCCAGCTATGCGGATGATAGAGTTCGACATCCTCGGTTTCCGCGGCGGGAACCGGACCGGGCGAAAGCGGAATTTCGGTCATGGCGCCACCTCTCTGCCGGTCGCTTGCGCGCTGGCGGACGTCGTCGCCGCCAACCTTGTCGGTGCGGATTGCTGGTCCAGCCATGCCCGATAGTCGGCGGCTTCATCCACGATGACGGTGCCGCGCATCATCGGATGGCCGACACCGCACAGCTCCGCACACAGGATTTCGAATTGGCCGGTGCGCGTCGGAGTAAGCCAGACATAAGTGACCATGCCCGGAACGAGGTCCATCTTGGCGCGGAACTCAGGCACGTAGAAATCGTGCAGGACGTCGACGGAGCGAAGCAGGAGCTTGACCGGCTTGCCGACCGGCAGGTGCAATTCAGGAACGACAAGGTCGTCCTTGCCGTTGGGATCCTCCTGGTTCTGTCCGAGCGGGTTTTCCGGGCTGACCAGCCGGGTGGACGAGGTCCCCATGCGGCCGTCGGGACCCGGGAGACGGTAGCTCCAGCTCCATTGCTGGCCGACGATCTCGACATCGGTCGCTTCAGTGGGAACGTTGATGAAACGGTCCCAGACGAACAGGCCGGGCGCCAGCATGGCCGCGACGCCAACCGTCGTTCCCAACGTCAGCCACCATTCGAGCTTTCTATTCTCCGGCTCGTACTCCGCCGTGTGGCCGGGCCGGTGACGGAAGCGGAATACGCAGTAGGCCATGAACAGCAGCACTGCGACGAACGCCGCGCCGGTGATCCAGAAGGTGATGACGATCGTGTCGTCGATGTACTGCCAGTTGGAGGCAATCGGAGGCCACCACCACGGGCTCAGGATGTGGAACAATACAGAGCCCAGCGCCACGACTACGAGCATCAGAGCCACAAACATCATTCACCTTCCCGTCGGGGGCGTCACTCCTTGATCAGCGTCACCGGGGCGCTATCGAACTGATGCAGATAGGCGATCAGATCCTTGATTTTCTGGTCGTCCTTCAGCCCCGGGAAAATCATCTTCGTCCCCGGGATCATGGCCTTTGGATCCTTGATGTATTTGGTGAACGTCGCTTCATCCCAATGGATATGCCCGCTCTTGTTGGCGGCCGAATAAGCAAATTTGTCCACCGACCCCGATGTGCGGCCGAAGAGCCCGTTGAGTACGGGGCCGACGGCGTTCTTGGCCGTGGGACCGACCTGGTGGCACGCCTTGCAGACGGCGAACACTTTCTCGCCCGCCGCCGCGTCCTGCGCCTGGACATCGGAGAGCCCGATCAGGAGAGACGCGGCCGCAACCAGCGCGCGCCCTGCCGGATGCCGCGCGGCGTCCCGCGGCCCACGCGCCCAGGTTCCGCTTTCCGCGATCATTGGAGAACCTTGCGATAGAGGTGCCAGGTCGCGTGCCCCAGTACCGGCATCACAACGATCAGGCCCAGCAGGAAAGGGATGGCTCCAAGAACGAGGCCGCTTGCGACGACCAGTCCCCACAGCAGCATTGGCATCGGATTGGCGGCCACGGCACGCGCGGAACTCGCGATGGCGGTCCGCATGGTCACATTCCGATCCAGCAGGAGCGGGAACGAAACGACGCTGATGACGAGAACCAGGAGCGCGAAGAGGAAGCCGACGCCGACACCGGCAGCGATCAGCGTCCAGCCTTCGGACGTCGTGAAGACCTGACGGGCGAACTCGGTAATCGACGCGGGCACGTGCGTGCCGAAGGTGAGCCAGTAAATGGCCATGGCGGATGCCAGCCACAGCAGGAAAATTACCGCAAGCAACAGACCGAGCGCCGCGAACGCACCGAAGGCGGGCCGCCCGAAGACATCCATAGAGCCGAACCAGGACGCTTCCTGCCCCAGTTCACGCCGCCGGCTCATTTCATAGAGCCCGGCAGCGGCGAAGGGGCCGATCAGGGCGAAACCTGAAACCAGCGGAAAGAGCAGCGGCAGCATCGCGTTTCGAAGCGTCAATTGCGCGAGGACGAGGCCGGCCAGAGGATATAGGAGGGCCAGGAAGAGGACGTCTGTCCGACAGGCGCCAAAATCCGCGAAACCCTTCTTCAGAACGTCGACAATATCCAACTCTGTTATGTACCGCACCCGAGGCGGGGGATGGCTCAACAATTCCTTGGAGCGACGCCAATCGCGCGCTGACCTGCCGACGCCATGGATTGTGCCTCGAACGGCGTCATAACCCCATTCAACGGGGTTTCGGATCGTCATACCCGTTCCTCCCGAACTCAGGAGTCGAGACCGCGGAACACTTCATGACAATGGGTCACGAACGTGCCGCGACCTCAGCCCAAAGTTGAGGATACGCCCGATCTGCCTGAAAACAAGTCGGTTCGGTGTTCTTTGGGGCGCAAGACCCCTGGAGAGCTCCACGTCGCGCCCTGACAGAGGGCACGGAATATGCATTCGGATCGCCAGGTTTGGCGCGCTCAGGATCAGGTCCCAGCGGGTTTTTGGGCCGCTAAGTCCGGTCGCACCGGTCGTTCTCTATAGCGCTTCAAGTTAACAAAACAGTAACGAGTCGGCATGGCTGGGTACCCTGAGCCATGCCCATTTCGCATGGCCGGTGATATACCACGGGGCTACCTCCGCGAGTGGAACCCCGTATATTGGCTTTCAGAAACAAAGAGGTACCACCAATGATCGCTTTCATCCTGCACTTCCTTCAGTTCGCTGGCGCCGCTCACCGCGTAGGCGAAGCTGCCCGCAATCGCCGCGTTCCCTCCTCTGAGGACCTGGCAATTCTGGACCTCCCGGCCAGCGCTTTTTCTCGCTAAGCCCCAAGTCCTTTCAAGATGAGTAAGAGCGGCCCGGCGGCCGCTCTTTGTGTTTCAAGCACCACCTGAGCGCGTGCGGGCCACCGCATCTCGCCATCCGGACAGCTTGCGCTCGCGCATGGGACCGAGATCGCGCGGCTCGAACCTGCGCTCCAGCTTCCAGGCCTTGGCGAATTCCTGAGGAGCGGGGCAGACGCCGGCCGCGAGGCCCGCGAGATAGGCCGCGCCGAGCGCGGTGGTCTCGGTAACCTTTGGCCTGTCCACGGGCGCGCCGAGCATGTCGGCCACGAACTGCATGGTCCAGGTGTCGCGCACCATGCCGCCATCCACCCTCACCACGGTTTTCCGCTCGTCCGGCCAATCCGCCTTCATTGCCTCATAGAGGTCGTTGGTCTGGTAGCCCATGCTTTCCAGAGTGGCGCGGGCGATCTCGTTGCGGCCCGTGCCGCGGGTGATGCCGCAAATCAGGCCGCGCGCATCCGCGTCCCAATAGGGCGCGCCGAGGCCGGCGAAGGCGGGGACGAGGTAGACGTCCTGCTGGGGATCGGATTTTTCGGCGAGTTCCTGAGTTTCCGATGCCGATTTGATGATGTGGAGCCCATCGCGCAGCCATTGCACGGCGGCGCCCGCCACGAAGATCGCGCCTTCGAGGGCATAGGTCCGTTTGCCGCCGAGCTGGCAAGCGACCGTCGTCAGCAGACGATGGCTCGACAGGACAGGCTTCGCGCCCGTGTTCAGCAGCGCGAAGGCCCCGGTCCCATAGGTGATCTTCATCATGCCCGGTTCGAAACAGGCCTGGCCGACGGTCGCCGCCTGCTGGTCGCCGGCAATGCCGCAAATCGGGATCGACGCGCCGAACAGATGCGTTTCGGTCTCGCCGAAACTACCCGATGAATCGCGGACCTGCGGCATGATCTCCTCCGGCACGCCGAGCGCCTTCATCAGCCCGTCGTCGTAGGTTCCCTTGACGATGTCGTAAACCATCGAGCGTGAGGCGTTGGTGGCGTCGGTTGCGTGGACCTTGCCGCCGGTCAGGCGCCACAGCAGAAACGAATCCACGGTGCCGAAAGCGAGCTCGCCGCGCGACGCGGCCTCGCGCGCGCCTTCCACATTGTCGAGGATCCAGGCGATCTTCGTTGCCGAGAAATAGGGATCGATGACGAGGCCGGTCTTGGTACGTATTTCTTCCGCGAGCCCGTCCGCCGCCAGCTGCCCGCAAAGATCGGCGGTTCGCCGGTCCTGCCAGACAATGGCGTTGTGGATCGCGCGGCCGGTTTCCCGGTTCCAGACCACGGTCGTTTCGCGTTGGTTGGTGATGCCGAGCGCCGCGACGTTCCGGGCCTGGACATCGGCGCGCGCCAGAACCTCGTTCACGACCGCGACCGTTGTCGCCCACAGATCTTCCGGATCATGCTCGACCCAGCCGGGCTTCGGAAAATGCTGAGGAAACTCCTTCTGCGCGACCGCGATGACGTCGAGGTGATCCGAAAACAGGATGGCGCGCGACGACGTCGTTCCCTGGTCAATCGCGAGAAGATGTCCGATCATTGGCTGTTCCTTCCCGAGCAGGTTTCTTCATGAAGGCGTCAGGCGCCTTCTTGTCTTTGTCGTCCGCATGCAGGCCGAGTTTCGAGCGGAGACAGGCCATGTGGCCAGACCGGCGGCGTTACGGGCAATGCCGCCGTTATGCCCCCGCCGATGACAGCGATGTCGTGGATCGGTCCGGCCATCGTCCCCCGCCCTTTTCGTCAGCATGACCGAAGTCCCGGCTGCCGGAAAGACGGCGGCGGAAAGGCAGGGGATATGCGCAACGTGCCCGTTGAGAGGCCAGCTTCGGTTTCCTACATGCGCATGATGATACCCTTCTCCATTCTCGATCTCGCTCCGATCATCCAGGGCGGCACCGCCGGCGAGGCGCTGAAGAACAGCCGCGACCTCGCACGCCATGCCGAACGGCTCGGCTACACGCGATTCTGGTTGGCCGAACATCACGGCATGCCGGGCATCGCGTCGGCCGCGACCTCGGTCGCCATCGGCTATGTCGCGGAGGGCACGACGAGGATCCGGGTCGGCTCGGGCGGCATCATGCTGCCGAACCATTCGCCGCTCGTGATCGCCGAACAGTTCGCGACGCTGGATGCGCTCTATCCGGGCAGGATCGATCTGGGGCTCGGCCGCGCACCGGGCTCGGATATGAAGACAGCGCGGGCGCTGCGGCGCGACCTTCAGTCGGACGCCAAGCAGTTTCCGCAGGATGTGCTGGAACTGATCTCGTATTTTCGGGGCGCGGGCCCCGTCGAGGCGGTGCCGGGCACGGGCGCGGATATTTCCGTGTTCATTCTCGGCTCGTCGACATTCGGCGCGCAGCTCGCCGCCATGCTCGGCCTGCCTTATGCCTTCGCCTCGCATTTCGCGCCGGGCGACATGATGCAGGCCATCGAGATCTACCGCGAGCGGTTCGAGCCTTCGGCACAGCTCGACAAGCCTTATCTGATGCTGGGGTTCAACATGTTCGCGGCCGACACCGACGAGGAAGGGCAGCTTCTGATGTCGAGCCGCGACCAGTCTTTCGTCGCGCTTCGCACCGGGCGGCCCGGCCTCCTGCCCCCGCCGGTCAAGAACTACCGCGAGACCCTGGAGCCCGCCGCGCGGGCGATGCTGGCCACGACCCTGTCGGCCACGGCGGTCGGCTCCCCGGAAACGGTGAAGCGGCAGACCGAGGACTTCATCACCCGCACCGGCGCGGACGAACTCATTCTGACGTCGATGATGTTCGATCACGCGGCGCGGGTGCGGAGCCTGGAAATCGCAGCCGGGATGATGGCGGCCGAGACGGCCGCCGCCTGACTACTTTTCCTTTTCCTTGCCGCGGTATTTGTCGTGGCAGCCGGAGCAGTTCGCGCCGAGCGTGGCGAAGGCGGTCTTGAATTCGGCCTCACCCTTCGGGGCGGCTGCCGCACCGGCGTCGGCATCCGAAGCAAGCTTCGTCAGGCGGGCGTCGAAATCCGCCTTGTTCTCCCAGATCGACGGCAGCGCGCGGCCTTCCGGCGTCGGGTTTGGGCCGAACAGCGGGGCGAAGGTCTTGGCGGAGGCGGAAATTTTCTGGAAAGCGGCCGTCGCGGCGGCGGCGTCATAGGGGGCCTGACCGCGGTTCATCTTGTTGATGTCGCCGAAGGCGCGGCCGACCTCCTTCATGGTGGCTTCGCGCGGCTTGGTGTCCTGCGCAAGAACTCCCGTCGCGCAAACGCCGAGAAGCGCTGCGCCGATGACAAACCCATACCGCATGAAAACTCCCGTTTTGAATCCCTCAAGTCTCAATCAGTCCAGACTGGGGGAAGGTCGTCAAATCACGGGAGCGAGAGGCGGGCTCAATCCACGAGCAAGGCTTCGAGATGCTCGATGCGGTCCGCCTCGCGCGGAGGTTTGTCCCAGCGGATGCGGGAAATCCGCGGGAAGCGCATGGCGACGCCGGATTTGTGGCGTGTCGAGCGGCTCAGCCCCTCGAACGCGACCTCGAAAACGAGGCCCTCGTCCGGCTCGTGCGTGACCTCCCGGACCGGGCCGAAACGGTTGATCGTGTTCTTGCGGACGAACTTGTCGAGTTCGAGCAGTTCCTGGTCGGTGAACCCGAAATAGGCTTTGCCGACAGGAACGAGTTCGTCGCCCTCCTCGCCCGGCGCCCAGACGCCGAACGTGTAGTCCGAATAGAAGCTGGAACGCTTGCCGGAGCCGCGCTGTGCGTACATCAATACGGCATCGACGTTGAACGGGTCGCGCTTCCACTTGAACCATTCGCCCTTCGGCCGGCCGGGCACGTAGATGGAGACGAGCTTCTTGATCATCACGCCCTCGACGGCCTCGGCATCCACGCCCGCGCCATGCGAGGCTGGATCGGCCCGTGCCGCGGCGAGATCGTCCCAGGTCGAGAACGCGATCTGCGGAGACAGATCGAATTGCGGGCTGCCGGCAACGCCGATGAAGGTTTCGAGGCGAGCGCGGCGTTCCAGAAGCGCGAGAGCGCGCAGATCCTCGCCGTTGGCGACGAGAAGATCGTAGGCGCGGATATGCGCCGGATATTCCGCGATAAGTTTCGGCGTAATGGTCTTGCGATTGAGACGCTGCTGCAGGACGTTGAAGCTCTGCACGGCGCCGTCGCGGACGACCAGAAGCTCACCGTCGATCGCGCCGTCGAAGTCGATCGCCGCGACAATGTCCGGGAAGGAATCCGAGATTTCCTCGCCGGTGCGCGAATAGAGACGCGCGACGCGGTTGCCGTTCTCATCGCGTCCGCCGACGGCCTGGACCCGGATGCCGTCCCATTTCCATTCGGCGCTGAAGTCCGTCGGATCGAGCACATCGCGCCAATTCGCGGTGTCCTCGATCGCGGTCGAGAGCATGGGCGTGTGGAACGGCGCGGGGTCGGTGTTCACAGGCTTCTCGCCGCGACCCTCGACCCAGGCGAACAGCTCCTCATAGGGCGGCCGCAGGCCCGGCCACACATGCTCGACGTCGTTGGGTTCGATTCCTTCGCCGAGACTGGCGACGGCGGTCTTGGCCAGCCGCGCGGAGGCGCCGATGCGCAGGGAACCGGTGATGAGTTTCAGCAGCGCCCAGCGACCGGTCTCGTCGAGCGCGTCGAGCCATTGCGCGAGGCGGCCCGGAAGATCGAGTTTCGAGGTTTCGTGCAGGCCGGCGACGATCTCCGAGAGTGTCGGTACATAATTCGCGCCGCGCTGCGCGGGCCACATCAAAGCGACGGTCTCGGCCATGTCGCCGACATAGTCGCGCGAGAGCTGGAAAAGATACGGATCGGCGCGTTCGCCGATGAGCGTGCGGATCATGTTCGGCTTGGCGTGGCGGAAGCTGAGCGCGCCCGTGAGGGCCGCGAGCGCCGTGCCGCGTTCGGGGTCCGGCGTGTCGCGGAAATAATCCGCCATGAGGCGGATCTTGGCATTGCGGCGCGGCTCGTATGCCAATCGGTCGAGGAGGGCGGCGAACCGGTTCATGGCAGCCGTCGTTCTCCGACTTGACCGGAGGACGACGGCGGGGTGGACGTGTGAGGGCTTGTCATGTGCCTTCCACCGGCGCCGCGATCTCTTCCGCTTCCTCGTCGCCATAGCCGACGAGATGCAGCGGCTTCGCTTTGAGCCCCTGATTTTCGCACCAGTAGACAAGCGCTTCCTCGGCGCCGTGCGTGACCCAGATTTCCTGCGCGCCCGTTTCCATGATGGTGCGGCCGAGATCGTCCCAGTCGGCGTGATCTGAGATCACGAGCGGAAGTTCGGCCCCCTGCTGGCGCGCGCGGGCACGGATGCGCATCCAGCCCGAGGCCATGGCGTTGACCGGATCGGGGAATTTGCGCGACCAGATTTCCTGCAGCACGGAGGGCGGGCAGATGACGATGTCGCCGCCGAGATTTTTGCGCTGGTCGGATGTGACGTGGCGGACATCGCCGAGCGGAACGCCCTCGGAGATGTAGAATTCGGTGATCTTCTGCATCGCGCCGTGCATATAGATCGGCCGCTCCCAGCCGGCCTCGCGCAAGAGGCCCATCAGGCGCTGCGCCTTGCCCAGCGAATAGGCGCCGACGAGATGAGCGCGCTCCGGGAAGAGCTGGGCGGAATCGATGAGCTTTGCGATCTCGTCGGTCGCGGGCGGATGGCGGAAGACGGGCAGGCCGAAGGTCGCCTCGGTGACGAAGAGATCGCACGGGATGACCGTGAAAGGCCGGCAGGTCGGATCGCGCTCGCGCTTGTAATCGCCCGAGACGACGGCGCGGAACCCGTTCCATTCGAGCAGGATCTGGGCCGAGCCGAGAACATGCCCGGCCGGATGGAACGAGACCTGGACGCCGCCTTTGAGCGTGACCACCTCGCCATATTCAACGGCCTGCGTCGAGCCCGCGAAATCCTCGCCGTAGCGGAGCGCCATGATGCGCAGGGTTTCGGGCGTTGCCATCACATGGCCGTGGCCGGCGCGGGCGTGGTCCGAATGGCCGTGGGTGATCATTGCGCGGTCGACGGCGCGCGTCGGATCTATGTGCACGCCCGCAGGGCGGCAGCACAAACCTTGCTGCGTACGACAGAGGAGGTCTTCGGGGCGCATTCGGTTTAAACATAAGGCTGGAAACGCCGTGGAGAAGAGCAATGGAAAAGCCAGGCAATTGGCGGCAACTGACGAGCGCCGATCTGCCCGCCCTCTTGGCTGTGCAGAAAGAGGCCTATCCGTGGCATCAGGAGGCGCCGGAAGTTTTCATCGATCGGATGACGATCTATCCGCCGGGATGCCTGGCTCTGGACGGACCTGACGGGCTGGTTCGGATACATTCTCAGCCATCCCTGGCACGCCGATGATCCGCCGGCGCTCGACGCGTTGCTCGAGGAGCTTCCGAAGAAGCCCGGGACTTACTATCTGCACGATCTCGCGTTGCTGAAGTCCGCGCACGGCATGGGGCTCGGCGCCCGTCTTGTCCGCCACCTCGCCGAGCATGCGGGCAGTTGCGGTTTCGAGACCATGTCCCTGATTGCCGTGAACCGGTCCGGGCCGTTCTGGGAGCGGCAGGGCTTTCGCGCGCGGCTGATCCCGAAGCTCACGGCGAAGCTCGCGAGCTACGGCCCCGACGCCGTGTTCATGACGCGCGCTGTGCGCTGAAAGGTGTTTTGTTCGCGTGTCCGTCGCCCGCCGCAGTGCTGAAGACGAGGTTCTGCCACAGGCCTTCGCGCGCTGGTTCGCCGGCCGCGGCTGGACGGTGCGGCCGCACCAGATCGAGCTTCTGGAGCAGGCGCGGCGGGGACGTTCGACACTGCTGATCGCGCCGACAGGCGCGGGTAAGACGCTTGCGGGGTTTCTGCCAAGTCTGGTCGAGCTTTCAGGCCGTGCCCCGCGAAAACCCGGAAGCGCGCGACGCGGCGTCCATACACTCTACATTTCCCCGCTGAAGGCGCTCGCGGTCGACGTGGCGCGCAATGTCGAGACGCCAATTCTGGAAATGGCCCTTCCGATCCGCAGCGAGAGCCGGACCGGCGATACCCCGCAAGGCAAGAAGCAACGGCAAAAGACCGATCCGCCGGACATCCTGCTGACGACGCCGGAACAGGTCTCGCTGCTGCTTGCGAGCCGCGAGGCGGACCTGCTGTTCCGCGGCTTGCGACGCATCATCGTCGATGAGGTGCATGCCCTGGCGCCGACCAAGCGCGGCGATCTTCTGGCGCTCGCGCTGGCGCGGCTGAGGTCTCTTGCGCCGGAGGCCACAATTACCGGGCTGTCGGCCACCGTCTCCAACCCCTCCGATCTCAGGCGCTGGCTGACGGGCGGGGAAACTCCCTCTCCTCGGCGGGGAGAAGGTCGGGGTGAGGGGGAGGTCGTTTCTGCCGGCGAAGTTCCGCCCCCTCACCCGGTCGCTGCGCAACTCGACCTCTCCCCGCCGGGGAGAGGTCGCGCTTCGGCGCTTGCCGATCTCGTGACGGTCGAGGGTGGGGCTGCGCCGGACATTCATATCCACGACACCGAGGAGGTTTTGCCGTGGTCCGGCCATGCCGCGAAGCATGCGCTGCCGGCGGTCTATGAGGACATCAAGCGCCACAGGATGACGCTGATTTTCGTCAATACCCGGTTCGTGGCGGAGTTCGCGTTTCAGGAGCTGTGGCGGCTCAACACCGACAATCTCCCGATTGCGCTGCATCACGGTTCGCTCGATGTCGCGCAACGCCGACGCGTGGAGGCTGCGATGGCGGCGGGAAAGCTGCGCGCCGTGGTCGCGACCTCGACCCTCGATCTCGGCATCGACTGGGGCGACATCGACCTTGTGGTGCATGTCGGATCCCCGAAGGGCTCGTCGCGGCTTCTGCAGCGCATCGGCCGCGCCAATCATCGTATGGACGAGCCGTCGAAAGCGATCATCGTTCCGGGTTCGCGGTTCGAACGCGTCGAATGCGAGGCGACGCGGGCGGCCGCAATGGCGGGCGAGCAGGACGCCGAGATGCTGCGCACCGGCTCGCTCGACGTTCTGGCCCAGCACGTGCTCGGCATGGCGTGCGCCGAGCCGTTCGCGGCCGACGCGCTCTATGAAGAGGTCCGCACCGCCGCGCCCTATGCCGAGCTGTCGCGCCCGGATTTCGACGCCGTGCTGAATTTCGTCGCGACCGGCGGCTATGCGCTGAAGACCTATGAGCGTTTCGCGAAGATCCGTGAAACCAAGGAGGGCACCTGGCGTGTCTCCAATCCGCGGTTCGTGCAGCAATACCGGATGAATGTCGGCACCATCACCGAAGCCGACATGATAAAAATCCGCCTGATGCGGGGCGGGGGTGGCGGCGGGCTGACGGGACCGGTCGGGCGTGGCGGGCGTGTGCTTGGCGAGCTTGAAGAGGGCTTCGTCAACATGCTGTCGCCGGGCGACACCTTCGTGTTCGGCGGCGAGGTTCTGGAATTCCACGCGGTGATCGAAAATTTCGCCTATTGCTCGCGCTCGAACGCCAAGGATCCGAAAGTGCCGAGCTATGCCGGCGCGAAAATGCCGTTCACGACAGGTGTCGCGGCACGTGTGCGGAAAATGATCGCCGATCCGGACAGCTGGAAAGTGTTTCCGGAACAGGTGCAGGAATGGCTGGAAATCCAGCGCGCCACTTCAGTCATTCCCGCGCCGCACGAATTGCTGGTCGAGACCTTTCCGCGCGGGGACCGTTTTTATCTCACCTGCTATCCGTTCGACGGACGCAATGCGCATCAGACGCTCGGAATGCTGCTGACGCGGCGCATGGAGCGGGCGAAGCTTCGCCCGATGGGATTTGTCGCGACCGATTATGCGGTGACGGTGTGGGGGCTCGGCGACGTCTCGGCGCGCGTCAAGCTCGGCACGGTGTCGATCGACGCGCTGTTCGATCAGGACATGCTGGGCGACGATCTTGAGGAATGGCTTGCCGAATTGAGCCTGATGAAGCGGAATTTTCGCGATTGCGCCATCATTGCCGGGTTGATCGAACGCAATTTTCCCGGACAGAGGAAGACCGGACGCCAAGTGACCATGTCCTCCGATCTCATCTACGACGTGCTGCGACGCCACGAGCCCGAACATGTGCTGCTGCGTGCGGCGCGGGCCGATGCCGCGCGCGGCCTGCTCGACATAAGCCGTCTCGCGGACATGCTGGCGCGCGTGAAAGGCCATATCGTGCACAAGCCGCTGGTCCGCGTCTCGCCGCTTGCCGTGCCGGGGCTGCTTGAGATCGGCCGTGAACAGGTCGCCGGCGACGCTCAGGATTCGCTGATGGCGGAAGCCGCCGAGGAACTCGCCGCGGAAGCGATGGCGCGGCCGTGAGCGCGAACGATATGTCCATACATGGCGCGGAGTTCACCGTCCTGCCGGAAGGCGGGCTGTGGAATGACGCAGAACGCATGCTGATCGTGGCCGACCTTCACCTCGAGAAAGGTTCGGCCTTCGCGCAGCGAGGACGAGGGCTGATGCCGCCCTACGATACGGCGGCGACGCTCGCGCTGCTGACGAAGCTGATCGCACGGGTCAATCCGAAATGCGTGGTGGCGCTCGGCGACAGCTTTCACGACAGCCGTGCGGGCGAGCGCATCGCAAGGACCGACCTCGACGCCCTGTGCGCCGTGCAGCGGGGGCGGACCTGGCTCTGGATCGCGGGCAATCATGACCCCGAACCGCCAAGCTGCGTCGAGGGCGACTGGCGCGCGGAATACCGGTTCGGCGGGACCGTGCTGCGGCACGAGCCGACGGAAGGCGATGCGCCCGGCGAGATCGCGGGCCATCTGCATCCTGTAGCCAAAATCCGGGTGCGCGGCGAAAGCGTGCGGCGGCGCTGCATCGCGACCGACGGATTGCGGGCGGTGCTGCCGGCCTTCGGCGTTTATGCCGGCGGGCTGAATGTGTGCGACCGCGCCTTCAGCACTCTGTTCGCGCCGGGAGCGCTCTGTGCCTGGATGCTGGGGCAGAGCGGCGTCTACCGCATGCCCGAAAGCCATCTCGTTCCCGACGCGGGCGGCTGAGAGCGCGCTCTTCTGGCGCATCCGCCTTTCGGCTCCGAACTTGAAACTTGGCCTGGAGATTGCAAGAGTTCTTGCGCCGCTAGGGTTCCGGCCGCGAGAGATCGCGGTGCTGGTCCGAGAGCAGCAACCCGCGCCAGACCGCGCGGGCACACGGCGGGACAAAAGCCCGGGAGATCGACCAGCGGAAGCGCCGCTCGGATTGGTTTCCCCGCGCGCGCTTCCTCGAACTGAGAGGAAGTCTCTTGAGCCGTTTGTCCAACGCAATCGCCTATTCCACCGAAATTCAGGGCGGAAAGCACTGGTCACTGATCCTGCGGGCCGGGACCGCTCTGCGCCTGACCGATGTCGAGGGCGGGGCCTCCGTCGGCATGCTGTTCTACAATCCCGCCAATCTGCTCGAGCGCTACAACGCGCCCGATACGCTGAAATGCCAGCACACCTTCAAGCTCGCCCAGGGCAATTGCCTCTATTCCGATATGGGGCGGATTTTCTGTTCGGTGACGCACGACAGCACAGGCTGGCACGACACAATGTCGGGGACCTCGACCAAGGCGATCGTCGAGCGGCGGTGGGGCGTTCGCGATTACGAGCACGACCGCAACGATTGGAAGCAGAACGGCCGCGACGCCTTTCTCGTCGAGCTCGCGAAGTATGGGCTGGGCAAGAGAGATCTCGCCGCGAATGTGAACTGGTTCTCCAAGGTCGCGGTCGATGACGGCGGCGCTCTGAGTTTCGAACCCGGACATTCGAAGGCGGGCGATCATGTCGAACTGCGTTTCGAGATGGAGACACTCGTCGTTCTGCACACCTGCCCGCACCCGCTCGATCCGTCGGAAACCTATCCGTGGAAGACGGTGCGGCTCGACCTCAAAGAGGTGCCGCCTCCAGCGGACGACGATCCCTGCCGGCTGTCGCGGCCGGAGAACGCGCGCGGTTTCCTCAACAACCGACTCTATCATCTCGGCTGCGGGTGCGGACAATGAAGACGCTCGCCAGCAAACTCGCGCCCGAGAGCGCGATCTATCGCAAGACGGTCCTCGCCGGAGATTACTGGTTGGAGGTCGTGAAAGCGGGCCAGACGATCCGTCTTCTCGACGTGGAAGGCAATCAGGCCGCCGACACGCTGTTCTTTTCCGCCGCCGATCCCAGCGAGCGCTATTCGGCGGTCGATACGATCCGCGAACAGGGCAATGTGTTTCTCGGTCTCGGCACGAAGCTGATGTCGACCGACGGCAATGTGATGCTGACGATCGTGGCCGATACGGTCGGGCGTCACGACACGCTCGGCGGCGCGTGTGCCACCGAGTCGAACACGGTTCGCTACGATCTTGAAAAGCGGACCATGCATGCGTGCCGGGATTCGTGGATGCTGGCCGTGGCTGAGCGCCCGGAATTCGGCCTGACCAAGCGCGACATCACGCACAACATCAATTTCTTCATGAATGTGCCGGTGACGGCGGATGGCGGCCTCGACTTTGCCGACGGGCTTTCCGCGCCGGGAAAATATGTCGAACTGCGTGCCGAGATGGATGTGATTTTTTTGATCTCGAACTGTCCCCAGCTCAATAATCCTTGCAATGCGTACAACCCCACGAGCGTGGAAGTGCTGATCTGGGACGCGGTGTAAGGCGATGTTCAAAAAAGTCCTGATCGCCAACCGCGGCGCCATCGCCTGCCGCGTTATCCGCACTCTCGACCGGATCGGCGTGAAGTCGGTCGCCGTCTATTCGGAAGCCGACCGGCATTCGCTGCATGTCGCGCAGGCGGGTGAGGCCGTGTGCGTCGGCCCGCCGCCCGCGGCGCAATCCTATCTCGATGCGGAGCGGATATTGCGGGCCGCGAAGGAAACGGGCGCGGAGGCGATCCATCCCGGATACGGCTTTCTGTCGGAAAATCCGGACTTCGCGGCCGCCTGCGCGGCGGAGGGCATCGCCTTTGTCGGCCCGCGTCCGGAGCATATGCGCGCGTTCGGGCTGAAGCATCGCGCACGCGAGATCGCGGAGAAGGCGGGCGTGCCGCTGGCGCCGGGCGGTGGGCTCGTCGCCGACCTCGATGCGGCACGCGCGGAAGCCGCGCGCATCGGGTTCCCGCTGATGATCAAGAGCACGGCCGGGGGCGGCGGCATCGGATTGCAGCTCTGCACGAGCGTGGATGAGTTCGCGCCCATGTTCGAGCGCGTGCAGCGGCTCGCGGCCAACAATTTCAAGGATGCCGGGGTCTTTCTCGAAAAGTTCATCGCCCGTGGACGGCACATCGAGGTGCAGATCTTCGGCGACGGCAAGGGCAAGGTCGTGGCGCTCGGCGAGCGCGACTGCTCGGCCCAAAGGCGCAATCAGAAAGTCATCGAGGAGACGCCCGCGCCGAACATTTCGGAGGCTGTGCGCGCGGAACTTCTTGTAACCGCCGAGCGCCTCGGCGCGGCGGTGAAATACGAGAATGCGGGGACGGTCGAGTTTCTCTACGACGTCGACGGCGGACACTTCTACTTTCTCGAGGTCAATACACGACTCCAGGTCGAGCATGGCGTGACGGAGCAGGTCACGGGGATCGACCTCGTCGAGTGGATGCTGCGGCAGGCGGCCGGCGAAATTCTCGATCTGACGCGGCCCGAGCCGAAGGGCCATTCGATCCAGGTTCGTCTCTATGCCGAAGATCCAGGACGAAACTTCCGGCCGAGCGCCGGACGGCTGACGCATGTGAAATTTCCGGATACCGCGCGGATCGAGACCTGGGTCGACGCGGGCGCCGAGGTGCCGCCTTTCTACGATCCGATGATCGCCAAGCTGATCGTGACGGGCGCGGACCGCCCGGATGCGCTGGCAAAGCTCGCATCAGCCCTCGACGCGACGGAACTGGCCGGGATCGAGACCAATCGCGATTATCTGCGTTTCCTCGCCAGGCGTCCGGAACTCGCGGCGGGCGAGGTCACGACGCGGCTTCTGGAGGCGCTGGAGTACCGCCCCGCGACCGTCGAGGTCGTGAGCCCGGGCACGCAGACCACGATCCAGTCCTGGCCGGGACGGCTCGGCTATTGGGATGTCGGCGTTCCGCCGTCCGGGCCGATGGATCATTTGTCGTTCCGGCTCGCAAACCGCGCGCTCGGCAATGCGCCGGATGCGGCGGCGCTGGAGATCACGTTGGCGGGGCCGACTTTGATCTTCGACAGCTCGACTACGATCTGCCTGACCGGCGCGGCAATGCCGGCGACGATCGGCGGCGAGCCGGTTCCGTTCTGGCGGCCTGTCCATGTCCGGCAGGGCGATGTGCTGAAGATCGGCGGCGCCACGGGTGCGGGTGCGCGGGCCTATCTCGCGGTCGCGGGCGGCTTTCAGGTGCCGGATTATCTCGGCTCGAAAGCGACGTTCACGCTCGGCAAGTTCGGCGGGCATGGCGGACGCGCGCTGCTGGCGGGCGATGTCTTGCATGTGGATCCGGATGCCGCCGGTGCTTTCACGCCCGTGCCACCGGCACTCATACCGGAATTCACGCGCAACTGGACTATCGGCGTTATGTATGGACCGCATGGCGCGCCGGACTTCTTCACGGACGAGGACATCGCAATCTTCTTCGCCGCCGAATGGGAGGTGCACTACAATTCAAATCGCACAGGCGTCCGCCTGATCGGCCCGAAGCCGAAATGGGCGCGCACCGACGGCGGCGAGGCGGGGCTTCATCCCTCCAACATTCACGACAACGCCTATGCGGTCGGTACCGTGGATTTCACCGGCGACATGCCGGTTATCCTCGGGCCCGACGGGCCGAGCCTCGGAGGCTTCGTCTGCCCCGTGACGATTGCGCAGGCGGAGCTCTGGAAGCTCGGTCAGCTCCGGCCGGGCGACAAGGTGCGGTTCGAGCGGCTCGATCCCCGCATCGCCGATCAGCGCGAGGCTGATCAGACGCTCAGCATCTCCCGCATGGAGCCGGCGCACGCGCCGCCGGTGCCAGATGCCGGGCCGGACAGCGCCGTGCTCGGCGAGATCGCGGCCGCGGGTGAGCGGCCGCGTACCGTCTACCGGAGGCAGGGCGACCGCTATCTTCTGGTCGAATACGGGCCACTCGCACTCGATCTCGAATTGCGATTCCGCGTCCATGCCCTGATGCTCGCCATTCGGGCGCGCGGTCTTCCCGGTCTGGTCGACCTGACGCCGGGAATCCGGTCGCTGCAGGTGCATTACGATCCGGAGCTCATGCCGCTCGGGGAACTGCTCGCCGTTCTGAGGGACGTGGAAGCCGAGCTGCCGGGCGTCGACGAAATGGAAGTCGCGACACGCACGGTTCACCTGCCTCTGTCGTGGGATGACGAGCAGACGCAGTTCGCCATCCGCAAATACATGCAATCCGTCCGCGACGATGCGCCGTGGTGTCCTTCGAACATCGAGTTCATCCGTCGCATCAACGGGCTCGAAAGCGTGGACGATGTGAAACGCATCGTGTTCGAGGCGAGCTATCTCGTGCTCGGCCTCGGCGACGTCTATCTCGGCGCGCCGGTCGCAACGCCGCTCGATCCGCGACACCGGCTGGTGACGACCAAGTACAATCCGGCGCGGACGTGGACGCCGGAGAACGCGGTGGGCATCGGCGGCGCCTATATGTGTATTTACGGCATGGAAGGGCCGGGCGGCTACCAGTTCGTCGGCCGCACCTGTCAGGTGTGGAACACCTACCGCACGACCGACGCTTTCGAGCCGGGAAAGCCCTGGCTTTTGCGCTTCTTCGATCAGATCAGGTTCTACGAGGTTTCGCATGACGAACTGACGGCCTTCCGTGAGGATTTCCTGCACGGCAAGGCGGAGGTGAAAATCGAAGAGGGTGTGCTGCGTCTGGCGGATTACCGCCGGTTTCTCGCGGAAAACGCGGACGGCATTGCGAGCTTTACCGCGCAACGGCAGCAGGCCTTTGCCGAGGAGCGCGCGCGATGGGAGGCCTCGGGACAGATCGGCTATGGAGCTGATTTTCCGGAGGCATTCGACGATGTGGCGGACGATCTTCCGGCAGATGGGTTTGCGGTCGCGAGCCCCATTCCCGGCAGCGTCTGGAAAGTCAATGTGGTGGAGGGCGCGCAGGTGAAAGCGGGCGATCTTCTGATCGTGGTGGAGTTGATGAAGATGGAGTTTGCAGTGGTGGCGCCCAGCGACGGCATTCTCAGCGAGCTTCGCTGCACCGAAGGCCGGGCGGTCGCGCTTGGCCAAACTCTCGCGGTGATGATGAAGGATGCCGGCTGATGCGCGCGCTCGATCTCGCTTCTCTCGCAGCCGCTTATGAAAAGGGTCTCGATCCGGCGGACCTTGTGCGCGAAGTCTATGCCGCGATCCGTGCCGCGGGCCAGCATCCGGTGTGGATCTCGCTGGTGCCCGAAGAGACGGCGCTGACGCGTGCCGCCGACCTGAAGCGGCGCAAGGCGGCCGGTGAAGCCTTGCCGCTCTATGGCGTGCCGTTTGCCGCCAAGGACAATATCGACGTCGCGGGCGTTACAACGACTGCGGGCTGCCCGGACTACGCCTATCTGCCGGAACGCTCGGCGACGGTGATCGAGCGACTGGAAGATGCGGGCGCGATCGTGATCGGCAAGACCAATCTCGATCAGTTCGCAACCGGTCTGAACGGCACGCGCTCGCCCTATGGCGCGCCGTCTTCGGTGTTCGACAAGGACTACATTTCGGGAGGATCGAGTTCCGGCTCGGCCGTTTCGGTCGCCGCGGGTCTCGTTTCGTTTTCGCTCGGTACGGACACCGCGGGCTCGGGCCGTGTACCGGCCGCGTTCAACAATCTCGTCGGTTTGAAGCCGACGCGCGGATTGATCTCGACGCGGGGCGTCGTTCCGGCGTGCCGATCGCTCGATTGCGTATCGGTGTTCGCGGGAACGGTCGGCGACGCGCTGAAGGTGACGGAAGTCGCTTCGGGGTTCGACGCCGAGGATGGTTATTCGCGCCGTGCCCCGAAGCACGCGCTCGCGCCGCGCGGCTGGCCGGAGGGATTCCGCTTCGGCGTACCGGAGCGGCCGGAATTCTTCGGCGACATGGAATCGGCGGCCTTGTTCAAGGAAGCCGTGACCCGGCTGGAGCGGCTCGGCGGCGTCAAGGTGATGTTCGATTTCACGCCGTTCCGTGACTGCGCGTCGCTGCTCTATGCCGGTCCCTGGGTCGCGGAGCGGCAGGCTGCGGTCGGCGATTTCGTGAGGGCCAAGCCGGACAGCGTGCATCCCGTGGTGCGCGACATCGTGGGCGGCGGTGCGCGCTACTCGGCCAAGGAGGCCTTCGACGGTCAGTACAAGCTCATGGACCTTCTGCGGAAGACGGAGCCGGTCTGGGAGACGATGGACGTCATGGTCGTGCCGAGCGCACCGACGATCTACCGCAAGGAAGACATGCTGAACGATCCGGTGCGGCTCAACTCCAATCTCGGCGCCTACACGAACTTCGTGAATCTGATGGATCTGTCGGCGTTGGCGGTGCCCGCCGGGTTCAGACCCGACGGCCTTCCGTTCGGCGTGACTTTGGTCGGCCGGGCGTTCGAGGATGGGGCGCTGGCCGGTCTGGGCGACAGGCTTCACCGCGCGCTTGGAACGGCGATGTTCGGTGGCACGTCGCGGCCACTTCCCGGACCGGCGCTCGCGCCGTCGAACGACGGGATGATCGAGGTCGCGGTAGTCGGGGCGCATCTCAAGGGACTGCCTCTGCATTGGCAGCTCGAGGAGCGCGGAGCTCGTTTCGTGCGTACGGGACGAACAGCCTCCGGGTACACATTCTACGCACTGCCGGGCACGGTCCCGCCGAAGCCGGGATTGGTGTTCGACGGAAAGGGCGTCGGCGGCGTCGAGGTCGAAGTGTGGGCGGTGCCGGACGAGGCGTTCGGTTCGTTCGTGGCGCTGATCCCGCCGCCGCTCGGCATCGGCACGCTCAAGCTTGACGACGGCTCGCAGGTGAAGGGATTCGTCTGCGAGGCGCATGCCATCGCACGGCGCGCAGGACATTACGGGCTTCGGAGGGTGGAAGGCGTATATCGCCTCGCTCTAGGCGACGTGGACACTTATCGTAACCAAAGGACGATGGCGGCTAGGGAGACGACGGCCAGATAGTTTCTGGCGGTCTCAGCGGAACGAGCAGCCTCGATCTCACGCTTGGTGGAACGTTCGTGGTCCTGGCGGGAGTTTCCCGATCGGCTCTAACTCTCCCACCATCTGAGCACTCGCATCGCCCGGAGAGTCACCCACCGCGAGGGCTTGCCCTGCTCGTCGTCGACCTCGAACCACACCCGCCCTGTCGGGCTCCAGTCGAGCGGCCAAGTGCCGTCCTCCAAGCGTCTGGAACGAATGTGGTCGATAGCCACGCCGAGTCGCGGATCGGGATCGGCGCCGGTAAATATCGCGGAGAAGCGGAAATAGTCGACCGCACGCAGGACGTCGTAGTGCCAACGGTTCGGGTGCAGGAAGCACAGAAATCGCTCGTCTGCCGGCTCACCCGTGCTGAGACGGCGGAAGAGGTTGCGCTCCAGGAGAAATTCCTCGCCCGACCTGCGCGCCTCTTGGGATTCAGGCGTGCCCCCAGTGGCACTCTCATACTCCAGCAGCCCTTCCAGCACGTTGATCGTGCTGGCGAATGACGAGCGCACCGAGCCGTTGATCCTCTCACAGTTCCAGCCGCCGTCGTCGAGACGCTCGCCTACCAACCTGTCGACAATGGACGAGACGTCGACCCCGAAATAGGCGCCGTCGGCAACGGTCCGGCCGTTGATGCACTCCTCGACTTCGCCCTCCCAGTAGGGCTGGCCGCCCTCATTCCAACGTGAGTTGGCGCCGATCAATTCGACAGTTCGTTTGGCCCGGTCCGACGAGGGATCGAGACCAAACTCCCGGAGTTGCGACAACGAAAAGGTCGTGGCCGTCCATGGCTGACCGCGTTCCGACCACTCGCGAGGGTCGAAGTCAGTTGGGAAAAAGGCGCCACCCGCCCATTGCCCGTCCTCGTCCTGGTAAGAGAGAAGTCTGGCTCCCCAGCCCTCAGTCTCCACTTTGGCCCGCTCCGCAATCCACTCCGACTCCGGGACGTCGAGCAGGTCGCGCATCACCTGCCACCGGATCGATGGGTCGGAGTCGAGAAGCCATTCGATCACGGCGCCAGAGTCAGTCATGGGGGCGAGCCCATCAGCAGGTCGGGGTCGATAGCTCGCTTATAATCACTTCTGCTGACCTGAGCTAACCCGACGGACTCGTGAGAAATCCGGGCTAGAGTTCGACCGCTCCTAGTGCCGCCTGCCGTTCGAGCAGCGCGCGGCGCCAGCGCTCCATGATGGGCTTGCGGTAGGCTTTCTCGTCGAGCGGCAGGTCGTAGATCACCGTTGCGCCGTATGCATTCGGCGCCTGCGGATCGCGGCGCACCTTGTCGAACGACAGGACGCGCGTCGCGAGTTCGAACCCTTCGCTGAGATCGTGCGTGATCATGAAAATGGTCATGCCTTCTTCCTGCCAGAGCTTGAGCAGGAGATCGTGCATCTGCGACTTGGTGCCGGGGTCGAGCGCGCCGAACGGCTCGTCGAGCAGCAGCACTTTGGGCCGCCGTACGAGCGTCTGCGCGATGGCGAGGCGCTGCTGCATGCCGCCCGAGAGCTCGGCCGGGTATTTGTCCATTGCGTGTTCAAGGCCGACGGAATGTATGCACGAGCTCGCTTCGCCGATGGCGCGGCGACGTTCGGCGCCGAAGAACCGGCCGAGGAACGGCGCGCGGGCGAATTCGAGGCCGAGCAGAACGTTTTCGAGAACGGTGAGGTGCGGGAACACCGAATAGCGCTGGAAGACGATCCCGCGATCCGGCCCCGGCTCCTCCGGCAGCGGCTTGCCGTCGAGCAGGATCTTGCCGCGCGTCGGCCGCTCCATCGCAAGCAGCATGCGCAGGAACGTGGTCTTGCCGCAGCCTGACGGGCCGACAACCGCGCAGAACTCGCCGGACGGGATCTCGAAATTCAGGCGTTCCAGAACGACCTGGTCGCCGTATTCCTTCCAGACATTTTCGAGGATGAGGCTCATCCCGCTCTCCGCGACAGCCAAGGAAATGCGCGCCGGTTCAGCCGGCGCAGGCCGTAATCCATCAGGAAGGCCAGCAATGTGATCCACGCGACGTAGGGCAGGATGACATCCATCGCGAGATAGCGGCGGACGAGGAAGATGCGGTATCCGAGCCCTTCCGTCGCCGCGATCGCTTCGGCGGAAATAAGAAATAGCCAGGCGGTGCCGAGCTGCATGCGCAGCGAGTCGAACAGGCGCGGCAGAAGTTGCGGCACCACGATCCGCGTCACGATCTGCCAGGTTGAACCGCCAAGCGTCTGCGCCTTGATGAGAAGTTCGGACGGCATCTCCATCACGCGCATCGCCATGTCGCGGATCATGAACGGGGCGACGCCGATGATGATGAGCATGACCTTCGAGAGTTCATCCAGGCCGAACATGATGAAGAGGATCGGCAGGATCGCCATGGGCGGAACGAGCGAGATGACGCCGACGACCGGCGCGATCCAGGCGCGCACATAGGGAAGAAGGCCGATGGCGACACCGGCGACCAGCGCGAGCAGAGTGGAGATCGACAGGCCGAGGAAAAGCCGCGTCAGGCTGGCGGCGGTGTCGGCCCATAGAAGATAATTGCCGCTGCGCTGATCCGGTTTGAAGGCCATGCGCCCGATGGCGTCGACGATGGTCGTGACCGCCGGCAGAAGCTTGTCGTCGGCGTTCTCGGCGAGCCGCGTCGCGGAGAAGAACAGATAGACGAGCGCGAGCACGATAAAGGGCAGCGCGCCCAGAACGAGCGCGCTGCCACCGGATGGATGCCGGTTGATGAGCCGGCGCGCCATCTCAGAGCTTGCCGTCGGCGGCGAGCTGCATGTACGCCGCGTCGAAGCGGAGCTTCACGTTCTTCGCATCGCCGAGCGTTTCGCCGCCGGGGAACGTCATGCCGACGGCATCCTTCGACTTCGCGCCTTCACCGAGAAGGCCGTGGTCGAAGGAAAAGCCCGCGACGAGGTCCATGGTCTTCACCAGCGCCGGATCCTTGGCGAACGCGACGCCGCCCTTCGGGGTGTAGAACATCTTCGTCGTCTCGAGCTGTGCCTTGTAGCCGGCGAGATCGGTGCCCGCCGCGTCGGCCATCGCCTTCAGCGCCTTTTCGCCTTCCGGCGTGCCGGAGGTCATGAGCGCCATGATCTCGTACCACGCGCCTGTCAGCGCCTTGCCGAGATCGGGGTTGTCCTTCAGCGTTTCGGTGTTGACGATCATCAGGTCGATGATCTCGCCGGGAACCTTGGAACTGTCGAACACGGCGGTCGCGCCGCCGACCGATTTCACTTCGGCAAGCTGCGGGTTCCAGGTGACGACCGACGACACGTCGGAGCTGCCGTTGAATACGGAGACGATGTCGGCGTCGGACGTGTTGACGACGGTGACGTCTTTTTCGCTCAGCTTCACGGTGTCGAGCGCGCGGGCCAGCAGATAGTGCGAGACGGAGAGCTCGACGAGATTGATCTTCTCGCCCTTGAGATCGGCGACTGTCTTTCCCTTCTTCATGACGATGCCGTCATTGCCGTTGGAATAATCGCCCGAAATGAGTGCGGTGGAATCCACGCCGCCCGCGGCGGGGATGGTCAGCGCGTCCATGTTTGTCATCACGCAACCGTCGAAGCCGCCGGCGGTGTATTGATTGATCGATTCCACGTAGTCGTTGATCTGCGTGATTTCGATTTTGATCCCGTATTTGTCGGCCCATTTTTTCATGATGCCGCTGTCGGAGGCATAGCCCCACGGCATCCAGCCGGCATAGATCGACCAGGCGATCTTGAACTCTTTCTTGGCTTCAGCATGCGCGGGCGTGAATGTCAGCGCGGTCAGGGCAAAAACGGCGACGGCAAATCCGCACCAGGTCTTGATCGCAGCTCGCATATCGAACTCCTCTCCAGTCATCGGGGTGCTGCGAAAGAAGGGGATCGTGCCGGCCACTCGGTCGAGACCCGCCCGTGAGACAAGAACACCGTCTCTCGCGGCTTCGGATCTCCCGGGCTTTTGTCCCGCCGTGGCTCCGCCGTGAGGCGGGAGTGCGATCTCTCGGACCAGCGCCCGCAGGGATGCGGACCGGAACCCTAGACGCATTATGCCTGAGAGAATGCAGACTCCGTGCCAGCGGGAAGAGCGGTGCGTGAGCCGCTGGCGGGCCAAGCGGAGGCGGGAATCGGGCAGAGCGAAGGGCGTCCGCCCAAAAAACAGGCAAACTGGAGCCGCGCCAGGCTCCGCGCCGATGGTTGCGGTCGCAACGCCTATGCTTGCCATCTAACCCAGGGGAGTGGGACTCGACGCTCGACCGCTGACCGCCGGGCTGTCATCTCGGCCGGCGGTCGCCGTCGCCGGTCATTGATCGACGTCAATGACGGGCGCGGCAATCGGCGTTCTGATGGTTGCAGGTTCGCGGTTCTCCGCTGACCAACGGACACGGCGGATGAAATATTCCGGGACGTATGTGCTTGTCTGTGACGGCGGCAAGGCGCTGCTTCTGCGCAATACCCGCATCGAAATAGATCCCAAGCTCGATAAGGTCTGGGAGACCGCGATCGAAAATCCTCCGACACGCGAACAGGGCTCGGACAGGCCGCCGCGGGTATTTGAGAGCGACGGCGCGCGCCGTAGCGGCATCGAGCAGACCGATCTGCACGACCGCCGCGAAGAGGAGTTCGCCCGCGACATTGCCCGCCACATAGACCGCCTGAGAATGGACGGCGTGGTTCATTCGCTCACGGTCGTGGCGTCGCCGCGCATGCTTGCCGATCTGCGCCGGTTCTTTTCCGAACAGACCCGCAGCCTCGTCCGCAATGAGATCGCCAAGGATATTGCCAACAAAACCGTTCGCGACATCGAGGCTTATCTGAGCGCGAGGCGGTAGCGCCCACAATGTCATCCCGGCGTCATGCGGCTCGGCTTCTGTCGGCCGACTGCACACAGATCGGGATGACGGACATGGCACTTATCGAAATCAATCAGGGCGAACCGGAATCGCCGTGGTATGACGAGGCGGGCCTCTCCGAAACGCCTCTGATCCATCCGTCCGCGACCGTGCTGCGCACGCGCGTCGGGCCGTGGACCTCGATCGCCCGCGGCTGCGAAATCGCCGACACCGATTTTCTCGACTACGCCTATGCGACGCCGAACGTGCAGATCTTCAACGCGGAGGTTGGCAAGTTCTGCAATATCGCGACCCATGTGCGCATCAACCCGACCAATCATCCGATGTGGCGGGCGACACTTCACCATTTCACCTATCGGTCGCGCTGCCATCATATGGGCGAGGACGACACCGAGATTTTCGAGTGGCGCATGAAGAACCGCGTCGTCATCGGCCCCGATGTCTGGATCGGCCACGGTGCGATCATCATGCCCGGCGTGAAGATCGGCACCGGGGCGGTCATCGGCTCGGGCGCGATCGTGACGAAGGACGTGCCGAACTATTCCATTGCGGTGGGTTCACCCGCGCGCGTCATCAAACGCCGTGTGGACGAGGATACGGAAGCCGCTTTGCTGCGGATCAAATGGTGGGACTGGAGCCACGAGCAGCTGAAAGCCGCGGTGCCGGATTTCCGCACGCTCGATGCCACGGCCTTCGCCAAAGCCTATGATCACGTGCCCGCTCTGGTCCGCGCGATCTAAAGCCTTTGGAGCACTCTAGCGTTCGACGATCAGCTCGACGCGGTCCGCGACGAAACGCGATTGTGTCGCCTGGATGCGCATGCCTTCGGTATCGATGTTCACGCTGTTGACGAGGAGGAGCGTGCGGCCGGGGGCGATGTCGAGCGCGCGGGCTTCCTCGGCGTCCGCCGGACGGGCGGTGATGCGTGTCGAGAGGCGCCTGTAATCGTCGAGGCCGAGTTTCTTGTAGGCCTTGGTCAGCGAACCCTTCGTCGCGAACACCTGATCCAGTCCGAGGAAGCGCGGCAGCGGCAGATGCGTGCGCGCGAGCGAGAGCGGCACGCCGTCGGCGCGGTTGATCGTGTTCATCGCCAGAACCGGCGCGCCGGGATTGAGGCAGAGAGCCTCCGCCACCACCGCATCGGCCGGGATGTGCTCGGCGGACACAAGCTCGCCGCGCGCCTCCTTGCCGGCTTTCGCCATGACTTCCGAAAATCGCGTCTTCAGTCCGATCGGGTAGGCCAGAGGCCGAGCTTCGACAAAGGTGCCGCTGCCCTGCGTCGCGCGCACAAGGCCGCGCTCCGCCAGGGCCGCGAGGCCGCGTCGCACCGTATGGCGGTTGACGCCGAATCGAAGGGCGAGTTGCGCCTCCGCCGCGATCTTGTCGCCCGGCTTCAATCGGCCGGATGCGATATCCGCCTCGATGGCATCCGCCACCTGCCGCCAGGCGGCGAGGCCGCGCGCGCGGTCGAAAATCGGATCGTTGGAAATGTTCATCCTGTCATCAAAACTTCATTGGACAATCTTGGCTAGTTGTCTACTTTAATAGACAAGTGGTGACAACAGGCGAAACTGATGACCGGCATGGACATTCAACGGCAGCGCCAGATCGCGATGGGCGTGTACGCCCGCGCCAAAGGCGCCGAACTTCTGGCCGCGCTGGAGCGGATCGGGCAACCCGACGGCACTGAGGACATGCGCGCGCCGGAACTCGGACTGGTCATGGCGCGCGCGCGAATCGGCGGCACCGGCGCACCGTTCAATGCCGGGGAAGTCAGCGTGACGCGTGCTGCCGTGCGGCTGCCGACGGGCGAGATCGGATTGGCCTACCAGCTCGGACGCGACCGGGAAAAGGCGCGCGCGGCGGCGCTGCTCGATGCTTTGTGGCAGACGGAGCGGCGGAGCGAGGTCGAGGCCGCCCTCGATCCGATCCGCGCCCGAATCACCGAAGAGCAGATCCTGAAAGACCGCCGCGCAGCCGCGACCAAGGTCGATTTCTTCACCATGGTGCGGGGCGAGGACTAATGAACGCGCATGCTTTCGCGGATCCCGTTTTCGACGCGCAGCGCGTGTTCCGCGCTGCGATGAATGCGCTGGCGCGCCCGGGCACCCTGCATCAGCTCGATACGATTGTTCGGCCGCCCGCGCACCTTTCGCTGGAGCTTGCCGCGCTGGCATTGACCCTCGCCGATCACGAAACGCCGCTCTGGCTCGATGCCGCGCTGACCGGCGCGTCCGAGGTCGCGGATTATCTGCGCTTTCACACCGGTGCGCCGCTTGTGAGCCATCCGCGCGAGGCGGCGTTTGCGCTGATTTCGGATCCGGCGCTTTGCCCCTCTCTTTCGAACTTTGCTCCCGGGACGGATGAATACCCCGACCGCTCGACGACTTTGCTCATCCAGGTGGGGACTTTGGCCGCGGCTCACGGTTTCAGTCTGCGCGGACCGGGCATCGCCGATGTCGTGTCATTACATGCTGATCCGCTGCCCCCGGCCTTCCTGCGCGAATGGGCGGTGAACCGTGTGCTCTTCCCGCGCGGCGTCGATGTTGTGTTCGCGGCTCAGGGGATGATTGCCGGCCTGCCGCGCACGACCGATGTGGAGGCCGCCTGATGTATGTCGCAGTCAAGGGTGGCGAAGCCGCCATCGACAACGCCCATCGCCTGCTCGATCACGCACGGCGCGGCGATCCGTCGGTGCCGGAGCTTTCCGTCGCGCAGATTCGCGAGCAGATGACCTTGCTCGTCGACCGCGTGATGACGGAAGGCTCGCTCTACGATCCCGATCTCGCGGCGCTTGCGCTGAAGCAGGCGCGCGGCGATCTCATCGAAGCGGTTTTCCTCGTGCGCGCGTTCCGCACGACATTGCCGCGCTTCGGATATTCGGAGCCGCTGAACACGGCCGCGATGAAGGCCATGCGCCGTATCTCTGCCATCTACAAGGATCTGCCGGGCGGCCAGATGCTGGGCCCGACCTTCGACTACACGCATCGTCTGATCGATTTCGCGCTCGCCGCCGAAGGCGCACCGTCCGCGCCCGAGGAAAGCGACGCCGCGCTGGCCGACATGCCGCATGTCACCGGGCTCCTCGACAGCGAAGGTCTGATCGAGCCGGCGCCGGCGGCCGATCCCGATGTACCTGTCGCCGACCTGACGCGGGAGCCGCTCGACTTTCCCACCACGCGCGATCTCAGGCTTCAGGCACTGGCGCGCGGCGACGAGGGCTTCGTGCTGGCGCTCGGCTATTCAACGCAGCGGGGCTTTGGCCGCACCCATCCGTTCATCGGCGAAATCCGGGTCGGCGATGTCGAACTCGAATTCGTGCCTGAAGAACTCGGCTTCGCCGTGCCGCTCGGCGATGTGATGCTGACCGAATGCGAGATGATCACCCAGTTCACCGGTTCGGCGAAGGTTCCGCCGCAGTTCACGCGCGGCTACGGCATCGCGTTCGGGCGCGGCGAGCGCAAGGCCATGGCGATGGCACTGGTCGACCGCGCGCTTCGCACCCGCGAAATGGGCGGGGATGTGCAGGCGCCGGCCCAGGATGAGGAGTTCGTGCTCGCGCATTGCGACAATCTGCAAGCGACCGGCTTCGTCGAGCATCTGAAATTGCCGCATTACGTCGACTTCCAGGCAGAACTCGACCTCGTGCGCCGCATGCGCGCGGAGCAGGCCGTGCGTATGGACGAGGAAACCCGGGAGGCTGCGGAATGAACGAGCACGCAACGGCCTCCGGCTACAATTTCGCCTATCTCGACGAACAGACGAAGCGCATGATTCGCCGTGCGATCCTGAAGGCGATCGCGATCCCCGGCTATCAGGTGCCGTTCGCAAGCCGTGAAATGCCGATGCCCTATGGCTGGGGCACCGGCGGCGTGCAAGTCACCGCCTCGATCCTCGGGCCGGATGATGTGCTGAAGGTCATCGACCAGGGGTCTGACGACACGACCAACGCCGTCTCGATCCGGAAATTCTTCGCGCGGACGGCCAATGTCGCGACGACGACGAAGACCACCGACGCCACCATCATCCAGACGCGCCATCGCGTGCCGGAGCTCGCGCTGCGCGCCGATCAGGTCATGGTCTACCAGGTGCCGATTCCCGAGCCGCTGCGCTTTCTCGAACCGCGCGAGACGGAAACGCGCAAGCTCCATGCTCTCGGCGAATACGGGCTGATGCATGTGAAGCTCTATGAGGACATCGCAAAACACGGTCGTATCGCGACCACCTATGCTTATCCGGTCGAGGTCGCGGGACGCTATGTGATGGACCCGTCGCCGATCCCGAAATTCGACAATCCGAAACTCGACGACTGCGCGGCGCTGCAGCTGTTCGGCGCGGGACGCGAAAAGCGGATCTATGCGGTGCCGCCGCATACGAAAGTAAGAAGCCTCGACTTCGAGGACCATCCTTTCCGCGTCCAGACATTCGCCGACCCGTGCGCACTGTGCGCGGCGGAGGGTGTCTATCTCGACGAGGTCGTGCTCGACGATCGCGGCGGGCGGATGTTCGTCTGCTCGGACACCGATCATTGCGAGGAGCGCCGCGCGGCGGGCCATCGCGGTGCGATGCTGGGCACCGCGCCTTTTGCCCGGGAGGTCGCACAATGAACGTTCCGCTTCTGTCGGCTCGCGGCCTCTCGAAGAGCTATGGTCCGCACATTGCCTGCGATGACGTCTCGCTCGAACTCCACCCGGGTGAGGTTCTGGCCGTGGTCGGAGAATCCGGCTCCGGCAAATCCACTCTGCTCGGGCTTCTCGCGACCGAAATCGCGCCGGATGCGGGCCAGGTGCATTACTGCTTCCGCGACGGCGTCGCGCGCGATCTCACGACGCTCAGCGAGGCCGAGCGCCGGCTTCTGATGCGCACCGATTGGGGGTTCATCCGTCAGGATGCCACTCAGGGATTGCGGATGCGGGTGTCGGCCGGCGGAAATGTCGGCGAACGGCTGATGGCGGTCGGCGCGCGCCATTACGGCGATATCCGGGTGACCGCCGAAGACTGGTTGTCGCGCGTCGAGATCGATCCCGGCCGGATCGACGACAGTCCGAAGACGTTTTCCGGTGGCATGCGGCAGCGGCTCCAGATCGCGCGCAACCTCGTCACCCATCCGCGTCTTGTTTTCATGGATGAGCCGACCTCGGGGCTCGACGTGTCGGTCCAAGCGCGGTTGCTCGATCTCATTCGCGGGCTCGTGTCCGAACTCGGCCTTGCCGTCGTCATCGTCACTCACGACCTCGCGGTGGCCAGGCTCCTGTCGCACCGCATGATGGTGATGAAGGGCGGGCGCGTGATCGAGACCGGCCTGACCGACCAGGTGCTCGACGATCCGCGCGAGCCCTATACGCAGCTTCTCGTTTCCTCGGTTCTGGCGGCCTGATCCATGCAGCCTCTCGTTAAACTCGACGGTGTCTCGAAGACCTTCACGTTGCATCTGAGGGCCGGAACCCGGCTCGATGTGGTCAGCGACGTATCGTTCGAGGTCCTGCCCGGTGAATGCGTCGTTCTCGGCGGGCCGTCGGGTGCGGGTAAATCTTCGCTTCTCAAGATCGTCTACGGCAATTACCGCTGCGACCAGGGTTCGGTGTTCGTGCGCGACGGCGAAACATTCGTCGATGTCGCGGACGCCGCGCCGCGCCGCATTCTGGATCTGCGCAAGAGCGTGATGGGTTATGTCAGCCAGTTTCTGCGCGTTATTCCGCGCGTCGGCGCGCGCGATGTCGTCGCGGCGGCGGGGCGCGACAGTGGCCTCGCGCCCGACATGGCCGAAGCCCGCGCCGAGGAGCTGCTCGCCGCGCTCAACGTGCCGGAACGAATGTGGGCATTGCCGCCTGCGACTTTCTCCGGCGGCGAGCAGCAGCGCGTCAACATCGCGCGCGGCTTCATCTCCGACGTTCCAGTCCTTCTGCTGGACGAGCCGACCGCCTCGCTCGACGCCGCGAACCGCGCCGTCGTCGTGGGACTGATCGAGGAGAAGAAGGCAAAGGGCACCGCGATCATCGGGATCTTCCATGACGAGGACGTGCGCGACCACGTCGCGAGCCGTGTCGTGGACGTGACACGCTTCGCGGCTAGAGCGGCGTGAACCAGAGAGAGATTATGAGCGATACACTGACCCTGATCGAGAACGCCGAAATCATTCTGGCCGACCGCGTGATGCGCGGCTGGCTTGCGGCGGTGGACGGAAAAATCGTCGAGACCGGCGAGGGCGCTTCTCCCGAGCGCGGCGTGGACTTCGGCGGCGATTATCTCATTCCGGGTCTCGTCGAACTGCACACCGACCATCTTGAAAGTCATTACGTGCCGCGGCCCAAAGTCCGCTGGAACACGAAGGGCGCGGTACTCGCCTATGACGCGCAGATCGCGGCGTCCGGCATCACGACGGTGTTCGATTCGCTGCGCGCGGGAACGGACCTCGACGGCGGTGGGCTTGGCGCGGACCTGATCCAGCTCGGCGAAGCGCTGCAGGACGCGCGCGCGAACAATCTGTTTCGCGCCGAGCACATCACGCATCTGCGCTGCGAGATTCCGTCGCCCGATCTTCTCGCCTCGCTCGCGGAGTTCTCCGCGCGATTTCCGATCGGGCTGATGTCGCTGATGGACCACACGCCCGGCCAGCGCCAGTTCCGGGACCTGAAAAAGTACCTCATCTATTATTGCGGCAAAACGGGGCGCTCTCCCGAGGAGTTCTCGGGCGAGATCGAACGCCGCATGATCGAGAATCGGGCGATCGCCGAGAAGAACCGACCGCATGTCGTGCGCTTTGCCCACGAGCGCCGCATCCCGCTTGCCAGCCATGACGACACCACGCTCGACGAGGTCGCGCTGTCGATCGATGAAGGCGTATCGCTGGCCGAGTTCCCGACCACACTCGAATCCGCGATGGCATTGCGCGACCACAAGGTCGCCGTGATGATGGGCGCGCCGAATTTCATTCGGGGCGGCTCGCATTCCGGGAACCTTGCCGCGCTTGAATCCGCCGAGAACGGGTGCCTCGACATTTTGTCGTCGGATTACGTTCCGGGGAGCCTCCTGATGGCCGCATTCGAGCTTCAGAAGTCGGTGGAACGGATCGACCTTCCCGCCGCGATCCGCACCGTCACAAAGACCCCGGCCGAGGCGACGGGCCTTGTCGATCGCGGCGAGATCGCTGTGGGCAAGCGCGCCGATCTCGTGCGCGTCGCCATGGCCGGCACCGTGCCCGTCGTTCGCCGGGTGTGGCGTGAAGGTGAGCGGGTGATCTGATGGCGGGCGGCTTCGTCTTCGTCGTTGGGCCGAGCGGTTCCGGCAAGGACAGCCTGATCTCCCATGCGCGTACGGCTTTTGCCGGCAACACCGCCGTCGTGTTTCCGCGCCGCATCGTGACGCGGGCGAGCTCCGCGCACGAGGATCACGACACGCTGGACGAAGCGGCGTTCGCGAAAGGCGAGGCGGAGGCGGCGTTCGCGATCAGCTGGCGGGCGCACGGTCTCGGCTATGCGATTCCCAATTCGGCGCTGGATGAGGTCGGGCGCGGAGCTATTGCCGTCTGCAATGTGTCGCGCCGCGTCGTGCCGTGGAGCCGGATCCATCTGCAGAATGTCGCGGTCGTGGAAGTCACCGCGCCGGTCGAGGTTCTTGCCGAGCGCCTTGCGGGACGCGCCCGGATCGAGGACGGCGACCTTGCGGCGCGGCTTGCGCGCTCGCTCGAAGTCTGGACGCCGGTCGATGCCAGCATCGTCAACGACCGCACCATCGAGGAAGCCGGCCGCGAACTCGTCGGCTTCATCGCCCGCCATGCCGCCGCGATTCGTCCGGCCGCCGGCCCCGGCGACGGCCGGCTCGTGCCGCGCTATGCCGACGAGGCGTTCTGACGCGATGGCCGCGAAGATCGTTTCTGTCAGCCGCGCGGCGGGCCATGGCTTCAGTAAGCGGGTCGAGCCTCGCATCACCCTGATCGCCGATCTCGGCGTCGAGGGCGACGCGCACGCAGGCGTGACGGTCAAGCACCGCTCGCGCGTCGCCCGCGATCCGACGCAGCCGAACCTCCGGCAGGTCCACCTCATTCATTCGGAATTGTTCGAAGAACTCGCACTGGAAGGGTTTCATCTCGAACCCGGGCAGATCGGCGAGAACGTGTTGACGCAGGGCGTCGATCTTCTGGGGTTGCCGGAAGGCGCGAGGCTTCATCTCGGTGCGGCGGCTGTGGTCGAGGTCAAGGGATTGCGGAACCCCTGCATCCAGCTCGACGATTTTCAGGTCGGTCTGACCCAGGCTCTTCTCGGCAGGGATGCCGAGGGAAATCTGATCCGAAAGGCCGGTGTTATGGGTGTCGTGCTTGCGGGCGGTGAGATCGCGCCGGGCGATGCGATACGCGTCGAGCTCCCGGCAGAGCCGCACCGGAAGCTCGACAAGGTCTAGCGGTCGGCGTTCTTTCCTCTCCCACTGAACTCGGGTGTTCCCGAGTTCAGCACTTGAATGGCCAAGTCGGGTAAACCCGACTTGGTTCGGGAGAGGGCGGCTCTAGATAAACCGTGCACGGATGCGCTGGCTGATAATGTCGAGCACCGACACGGTCACGACGACGATCAGGAGAAGCGCGCCGGCCTGCTCGTACTGGAACGAACGCATGACCTCATTGAAGGTCATGCCGATGCCGCCGCCGCCGACGATGCCGATCACGGTCGCCGAGCGGACATTGGATTCGAAGCGGTACAGCGTGAAGGAAATCCACAGGGGCAGAACCTGCGGGATCACGCCGTAGACGATTTCCTGCAGCTTGCTCGCGCCCGTGCCGCGGATGCCCTCGACCGGACCGTGGTCGATGGCTTCGACCGCCTCAGAAAACAATTTGGCGATGATGCCGGTCGTGTGCAGGAAGAGTGCGAGCACGCCGGCGAACGGGCCGAGGCCGACGGCCGCGATGAAGATCAGCGCGAAGACGAGTTCGTTGATGGCACGGAGCGCGTCCATCAGGCGCCGGACCGGGAAGGTGATCCAGGCCGGCGCGATATTGCTGGCGCAGAGCAGCGCGAACGGAATGCCGAGAACGACGGCGAGCAGCGTGCCCCAGATGGCGATGGCCAAAGTCTCCATCATGCCTTTGAGGTAGAATTCCCAATCGGCGAAATCGGGTTTGAGAAAATCCCGGCCGAGCGTGACCATATTTTGGGAATCGCGCACGAGCTGAACCGGGTTCATCTCCGCGGAATGCCAGGCCCAGACGAGAACGGCCACGGCGACCGCAAGGCCTGCCGTCCGTACCACGATATTCAAAGCGGAGCGCGGTACGATGGGTGCGCGAAGGGAGTCGAGGGCGGCTGAACCGTTCGTCATCGGGAAGTCTCCGGACAAAAAAAGGGAGGGACCCTTGGGTCCCTCCCGGCGCGATTGCGCGATTTACATGTTCGGAACGGACACCATCAGCTTGTCGAGGTCGGCCAGCTTGGCGTCGATCTCGGTGACTTTCGCCTTCTTGTCGTCGGCCGACAGCTTCTCGTCGTTCTGAATCTTGAGCTTGGACTTGAAGAGTTCGAGCTGGCGGATCGGGTAGAGCTGCGCGTTCGAGGACGGGACGAACGGACCCCAGCCATCGGACGTGGTGCTCAGAACCTGGCGAGCGTGCGTGACTTCTTCGGCGGTGCCGAGGCGGCCGTAGCCGAGGAAGAAGGAATGGATCTTGGCCTTCATGTCGGCCGGCAGATCCGCGCGCCAGACGAGCGGATCGGACGGGATGAGCGGCGAGCGCCACACTTCCTTGATCTTGGCGTAGTCGTCCGGGCGCGTCTGGGCGAGGCGGTCCATGCTCTCGGTGTTGTTGGTCGCGACGTCGACCTGGCCGTTGGCGACCGCGAGCGCGTTGCCTTCATGGTTCGAGACGACGACACGCTTGTAGCACTCGTTCGGGTTCACCTTGTTGATGGCGAACACGTAATAGCTGGGCACGAGATTGCCCGAGGTCGAGTTGGCGTCGCCATTGCCGAAGTTGAGGCCCTTCGAGCAGTCGATCACATCCTTGAGTTCGTTGATGTCGGAGCGGCTCTTCTGCGTCAGGATCAGCGAGTAATAGCCCTTCGTGCCGTCCTTCTTCGTGGTCTGGACGAACACTTCGCCGTTGGCGCGGTCAACCGCTTCCATGGCGGCCTTGTTGCCGTACCAGGCGAGATCGACCTTTTTGAAGCGCATGGCTTCGATCACGCCGGCATAATCCTGCGCGAAGAAGGCCTTCACCGGAACGCCGACGGCCTTTTCGAGATCCTTCAGCATCGGCTCGAAGCTCTTCGACAGAGCCGCGGAGGACTCCGTGGAAATGATGCCGAAATTGAGTTCCTTGGCCTCTTGCGCGGAAGCGGTGCCGGCGAGCGCGAGCGCTGCGAGGCCACCGAGAATGAACCTTTTCATTGTCGTCTCCATAGTCTGTTGATCAGGACGCTCGGGCTAGCTCCGCCGCGGCGTTGGTACGCTTGACGTCGAGATGCGGCTCCGTCGGAGCCGTCTGGCCCGGCAGGATCAGCTCTTCGGCGGATGCGCCGTAGAGTTCGGTCAGGAAGTCGGGCGTGAGTTTCGAGGCGGGGCCGTCGAATACGATTTCGCCGGCGCGCATGGCGACGACACGGTCGAAATAGGCGCGCGCATAGTCGACCTGGTGCAGCGAAACGAGAAGGGTGATGTCCTGCGTGCTGTTGAGCTCGGCCAGGATATCCATGACCTTCTTCGCCGATTTCGGATCGAGCGAGGCGATAGGCTCGTCGGCGATGATGATCTTGGCACGCTGGACGAGCGCACGGGCGATGGCGGCGCGCTGCTGCTGGCCGCCGGACAAAGCCTCAGCGCGCTTACCGGCATGCTGCTCGATGCCGACTTGCACGAGGGCGGAATAGGCGGCGTCACGATCGGCACGGCAATACAAGCCCAATGTGCCGCGAAGAGGGGAAATACGTCCGAGTGCGCCGACGAGGACGTTGGTCGTGACCGAGAGGCGGTTCACGAGATTGAACTTCTGGAAGATGAGGCCGATGCAGCGGCGGATACGGCGCGCGTCGCGGGTCAGTTTGCCGCCGCTCTGGATGGCTTCGCCGAACACCTTGACCTCGCCGCCATCGCGGTCGCTGGTCAGAAGGCCGGAGGCGAGGCGTATCAGGGTCGATTTGCCGGAGCCGGACGCGCCGATCAGCGCGACACGCTCGCCGGGAGCGATGTGCAGAGTGAGCGCATTAACGGCGCGCACCGAACCATAGGATTTCGTCAGGCCGTCGATCGCGAGCGCAAAGGTCATGGGCGAGCTCCAATCGGCTAACTCCTAAAGTCGGCGGATGACGACGCGATGACGGTGAAAAACCGATGTGGACGAATGGGGACAACCGGCATCCGGACACCGGGCGGCGGGCTTGCCCGAACCGCGCTTATGGGTTTCTGTGCGCAGCGCCTTCCGGGCGGCGGGTGCGTCATCGCGCTGCAACGGAATCGTCATATCCGGCGCGCTTATCGAAGGGCCGGATCGCGATGAATGCACTCCTGGAGTATGTGCCGGTTCTCGGCTGGGCGGCGGCCGCCTTCAGCGTGGCGTCGGCTTTCGTGCGCACGATGATCCCGCTGCGCATCATGTCGGTCTGGTCCAATTTCACGAAGATCACCTATGCGGCCTCGGTGGGCTCGCTGCCCGGCCTCGTCGAATACGCGATCATCCTGCCGCTCAACATCTACCGCCTGCGGCAGATGCGGAAACTGATCCGCGACATCCACGCCGCGCCCGCGGGCGGCCTTCACCATGAATGGCTCGCACCGTTCGCATCGTCCCGCGACGTTCCCGCGGGCGAGATCCTGTTCCGCAAAGGCGATGTCGGCGATCGACTCTATTATCTGTCCTCCGGCACGATCGTGTTCGACGAGATCGAGGTCGAGATCGGTGCGGGAACCTTGTTCGGGGAGATCGCCTTCTTCAGTCGCAATGGATTGCGCACCCAGACGGCGCGCTGCCTGTCGGACTGCCGCCTGCTGTCTATCGGGGAGCACGAATTGAAGCAGCTCTACTTTCAGAATCCGGAATTCGGCTGGTATCTCGTCCAGCTCATCGCCCAGCGCCTGACCGACAACGCCGCGCGTGCGGAACGCCGGGACGTTCCGACCTAGCCTTACGGTTTATCCAAGATCAGGTGCTCATAGCGCCGATCGGTCAGGGTTTTCAGGAACGCGATCAGGGCATCCACGCGCTTGTCCTCGAGCGCGGGACCCGTTTCCAGCTCTTTCAGCGAGATGTTCTCGCCGACTTCCGGCGGCGCCCAGGCCTTGCCGGTTTCCGGATCGATCTGCCGGCGCGGTGCCGTGCTGTTGTACTTGTTGTAAAACAGGATCGTGGTGCGCAGATCCCGGAACGCGCCGTTGTGCATGTACGGTGCGGTCACGGCGACATTGCGCAAGGTCGGCACCTTGAACTTGCCGGATTCGGCGGACGGATTTTGTACGGCGGGATTCTCCGCCAGCCCCTTGTCGATCCTGCCTCGGCCGTTCGCGACGTTCAGAGGCTGGTTCGCCGGGACGCCGATATTGTGGAACGTGTAGTTCGAAAACGTCTCGTGCTCCTGTCCGCCCGAGGATTTCAGCATGTGGCAGAGATTGCAGTTCGTGAACTGTTTGGAAAAGAACAGGACGCGGCCCAGTTCCTCCTGCGGCGTGAGCGTGTACTCACCGCGCAGCGACCGGTCATATTTGGAATCAAAGGGCGAGAATTCGGGCGTCCGTTCGAACGCCGCGATGGCCGCCGTCATCGCGTTCAGCGCGGTGTCGTCATCGGCCAAGACGTCGCCTTTGAACAGCGCTTTGAACTGACGGACATAGTCCGGATTTTCCTTCAGCCGTTCGACCACGGACGCCTTGTCCGGCATCCCCATTTCGATCGGGTTGAGCGGGGGCTGGCCGGCCTGATCCTCCAGCCGCGCCGAGCGGCCGTCGAGGAACTGACCGCCGACATGGACGCCGTCCTCACGCCGGTGAAAGACGGGGCTGAACGCGGCATAGGTCGCGGTCGGCGTGTTGCGATCGCCGATCGAATGCCCGTCATCCCCCAGTGAGGCGGCCGTCCCCGCCGGGGTTTCGCGGCGGTCGGTGAACGCCAGATCGGGAACGTGGCAGGTGGCGCAGGACTGGGTGCGGTTGAGCGAGAAGTTTACATCCGAGAACAACGCCCGGCCCAGCCCTTCCATCGTCAGCGGTTCGGCACGGCCCGGGCGCACGCCGACCGACACGACGGCAGCCGCGCTCGCGAGAACGGCCAGTGCCGCGACGGCGGTGATGATCCTGTGCCTGAGCATGGCTTTCAGCCGCGAGCCTTCCGCAATCCGGCCGCGCAGGAAATTAAGGCGCGGGAAGCGATGCATTCGCCGGATCCCCGGAGGCGGGCAGGCGGACGATATCGGGTGCCTCAATACCGGCGTGCGGCAGAAGATTCAAACCCGGCGGACGCCGTGATCATCAAGACTCGGAGACCAAACAATAATGGTTCAAAACAACGGCCAGCTTTGCCTCAGGCGAGCGTATGCGATCCGACCTCGGCGATGTCGCGGGAGCCGGTCAGCGCCATCGAGACATCGAGCTCCCTGCGGATGATCTCCAGCGCCTGGGTGACGCCGGCCTCGCCGCCGGCCGCGAGGGCATAAAGGAAGGCCTTGCCGATCAGGCAGCCATGTGCGCCGAGCGCAACGGCCTTGAGCACATCCTGGCCGGACGTGATGCCGCCGTCGAACAGGATTTCGATCTTGCCGTCCGCCGCCTTGACCACTTCGGGCAGGGCGTGGATGGACGAGCGCGCGCCGTCGAGCTGGCGTCCGCCATGGTTCGAGACGACGATTGCGTCCGCGCCGCAGGCGGCGGCGATCTTCGCATCCTCGGCGTCGAGCACGCCTTTGAGGATCAGCTTTCCGGGCCAGAGGCTCTTGACCCATTCGATGTCCTTCCAGGACAGCGACGGGTCGAACTGGCTCGCGATCCATTGGGAAAGCGTCGTCAGGCTGTCGCCGCCGGGCACGCGATCCTGAAGATTGCCGAAGCTGCGGCGCTTGCCGCGGAGAACGCTCAAGGCCCAGGCAGGCTTGGTTGCGATATCAAGGGCGTTGGCGAGTGTGAGTTTCGGCGGGACGCTGAGGCCGTTTTTCAGGTCGCGGTGGCGCTGGCCCTGGATCTGAAGGTCGAGCGTCAATACGAGTGCCGAGCATTGGGCGGCCTTGGCGCGTTCGATGAGCGATGCGGCGAAGCCGCGGTCGCGCATGACGTAAAGCTGGAACCAGAACGGCTTTTCGACCGCCTCGCGCACATCCTCGATCGAGCAGATCGACATGGTGGACAGGCAAAACGGTATGCCGAACTTCTGCGCGGCGCGGGCGCCGTGGATTTCGCCGTCGCGGTGAAACAGGCCGGTCAGGCCCGTCGGCGCGATGGCGACGGGCATGGTGGCCGGCTGGCCGACGAAACTCGTCGCGACCTTGCGCTCCGAGACGTCGATCAGGACGCGCTGGCGCAGGCCGATGGCGTCGAGATCGGCACGATTCGCACGAAGCGTTGCCTCGTTATAGGAGCCGCAATCGGCGTAATCGAAGATCGCGCGCGGTATCCTGCGCTTCGCGATCTCCCTGAGGTCGGAAATGGTGGTGACGACGCCCATCTCAGTCGGTGCCGGGATCGCCGACAAGGCCTGCCTGGACGATGCCGGCCATGGCCGCGGCTTCGTCGTTATCGGAGGTGCAGCCGGAAACGCCGACCACGCCGAGAAGCGAGCCCGCGCCGTCGCGGATGAGAACGCCGCCCGGCACCGGAACGAGACTGCCGCCGATGGCGCTGGTCGCGGCGGCGATGAAATAGGGCTGCTCCTTGGCGCGCTTGAACAGCGAGCGCGAACCCACACCGAGCCCGAGCGCGCCATTCGCCTTGCCGGTCGCGATGTCGCTGCGGCGAAGGCTGGTGCCGTCCATCGCCACACCCGCTTTCAGGACGCCACGGCCGTCGAGCACGATAATGGAGACGGGATTCATCGCGGTCTGCTGGGCGTACGACACCGCACCGGCCACTATGACCTGAGCCTGATGGAGGGAAAGAGTCATGCTGTTTCCTCGTCGTTCGGTGTGTCGGGTAGCAATGTGTTCGCGATACGCGCAGTCGAGGACTTCGACAAGACGTGCCGGACGCGGCCCCGGACGGATTGGTTAAGGCGGTCTCCCGTCCGCGGGCGGTCGGTTTTGGGATTGCTTATAATTTCGGCACTTCGTAGCCTTTGGGAGTACTAGCGTAATGGTCGAAGTTGGAATCATAATTCGACTTAGGTCGCACCAATAGGTCGACCAATCAGGCCGCAGCAAGCGGACCAATAAGAAAGCGCCCCTGTGGCGCATGGGAAATGGAAACGACCCGCGGAAACGCTGCAAGCGTCCTCCGCCAACGAGAGGCAGTCGCCATGAGTGAGATCACCAAGGCCGAAAACCGGCCCGAATCCAAGATCAAACGGCGTGAATTCCTGACCGGTGCAGCCGGTGTCGCCGTTGCCGGCGCGGCTGTCGCCGCGCCGAATGTCGTCAGCGCACAGGCGCCGATCATCCTGAAGTTCCAGTCCACCTGGCCCAACAAGGATATCTTCCACGAATACGCGACCGATTTCGTCACGCGTGTGAACGCGATCGGCGAGGGTCGCGTGAAAATCGAGCTTCTGCAGGCCGGCGCCGTCGTGCCCGCCTTCCAGGTTCTCGATGCGGTCAACTCCGGCATCCTCGACGGCGGCCACGGTGTGTCCGCCTACTGGTACGGAAAGAACAAGGCGTTCTCGCTGTTCGGTACGGCTCCGCCGTTCGGCTGGCGTGCCAACCAGTATCTCGGCTGGCTCAACTACGGCGGCGGCCAACAACTCTACAACGAGCTTCTGCACGACATCATGAAGGTCAACGTCGTCGGCTTCCAGACGGGCCCGATGCCGACCCAGCCGCTCGGCTGGTTCAAGAAGGAGATCAAGAGCGCCGACGATCTCAAAAACATCAAATTCCGCACGGTCGGCCTCGCCGCCGATCTGTTCAAGGAACTCGGCACGGCGGTGACGATCCTGCCCGGCGGCGAAATCGTCCCGGCGCTCGATCGTGGCCTGATCGACGGCGCGGAGTTCAACAATCCGTCGTCCGACCGGCTGCTCGGCTTCGCCGACGTCTCGAAGACCTACATGGTGCAGAGCTACCATCAGGCGGTCGAGACGTTCGAGATCCTGTTCAACAAGACGAAGTACGACGGTCTGCCGAAGGAAGTGCAGGCCATGATCAAGTACGCGGCGGAATCGGCGTCGGCCGACATGTCGTGGAAGCAGCAGGAGCGTTACTCCAAGGATCTGCAGGCGCTGAAGGATGCCGGTGTGAAGGTGATCCAAACACCGAAGCCGGTGCTCGAAGCGCAACTGGCGGCATGGGACAAGGTGATCGCAGCCTCGTCCGCCGATCCGTTCTTCAAGAAGGTCATCGACAGCCAGAAAGCCTGGGCGCAGCGCATCGTTGGCTGGCAGTTCGAGACCGAAGTCGATCAGCAGCTTGCCTACGACCACTTCTTCGGCAAGGCTTGAACCTGATGCGCCGGCCGCCTTTCGGGGCGGTCGGCCATTCAAGGACTCCGCTCAAGAAGGGTTCTCTCATATGTACGCAGCAATCCGGACGATCGATCGTATCAACACCCGAATCGGCAAGCTGTTCGCGTGGTCGATAGTCATCCTCACCTTCGTCATCACCTTTGAAGTCTTCATGCGCTACGTCATGAAGAGCCCGACCGGCTGGGGATTCGATGCGAGCTATATGCTGTACGGCCTGCTCTTCATGAGCGCCGGCGCCTACACGCTTGCGCGCAACGGCCACGTCCGCGGCGACTTTCTTTACCGCACATGGAAGCCGCGCACGCAGGCAAGACTCGATCTCGTTCTCTACTTTTTCTTCTTCTTCCCCGGCATTCTCGCCCTCATCTATTCGGGCTGGGTCTTCTTCCACATCTCCTGGCTTCTGAACGAGAAAAGCTCGTTCTCGCCCGACGGTCTTCTGCTGTGGCCGTTCAAACTTGTCATTCCTATCACCGGCGTCCTGATGCTGTTCCAAGGCGCGGCCGAAGCGATGCGCTGTGTGGTCTGCCTGCGCGAAGGGGAGTGGCCGCAACGGCTGCATGATGTGGAGGAGACCGAAAAACTCATCGTCGAAGGCATGAGCGGCCAACAGACCGAAGTCGAAGAGGCGACCCGATGATCTCTGATCCGATGATTGGCATCATCATGCTCGCACTCTTCGTGGTGCTGCTGATGCTCGGCTTCCCGATAGCGTTCACGCTGATGGCGATGGGCGTGGGCTTCGGCTACTATGCCATGGGGGACAACGTGTTTCAGCTGTTTGTGCAACGCACATACAGCGTCATGGCATCCGACGTTCTGATTTCGGTTCCGCTCTTTCTGTTCATGGGTTATGTCGTCGAGCGGGCGAATATTCTGGACCGGCTGTTCCGATCAATCCAGCTCGCGGCCGGCGGTTTGCCGGGCGCGCTCGCGCTGGCAACTCTCATCACCTGCGCGATGTTTGCGACCGCGACGGGCATTGTCGGCGCTGTCGTGACCTTGATGGGACTGCTCGCGTTCCCGGCCATGCTGCGTGCGGGATACGATGTGCGGCTTTCGGCGGGCGTGGTGTGCGCCGGCGGTTGCCTCGGAATCCTCATTCCGCCGAGCGTCATGCTGATCCTGTATGGCGCGACGGCCGGCGTGTCGGTCGTGAAGTTGTACGCGGCGGCGTTCTTTCCCGGCCTGATGCTGGCCGGCCTTTACATGGTCTATGTGATCGTCCGCGTCCTGCTCAACCCGAAGCTTGCGCCGAAACTTCCCGAGGACCAGAAGCCATCGAACTATTTCGTTGTGCTGTGGGCGCTGTTCACAAGCTTCGTGCCTCTCGCGCTTCTCATCAGTGCGGTGCTCGGCTGCATCATCTTCGGCCTCGCAACGCCGTCCGAAGCCGCGGCGATCGGCGCGTTCGGCGCGCTTGTTCTAGCGGCCGGCTATCGTCAGCTCACCTTCGAAAAACTCAAGGAAGCTGTCTACCTCACCGCCCGCGCCTCGGCCATGGTGTGCTGGCTGTTCGTGGGATCCTACGTGTTCTCTGCTGTGTTCGCCTATCTCGGCGGGCAGGCGGTGATCGAGCAGTTCGTGGTCGGGCTCGATCTCACCACGGTGCAGTTCCTGCTGCTGACGCAGGCGATCATCTTCATCCTCGGCTGGCCGCTGGAATGGACGGAGATCATCGTGATCTTCCTGCCGATCTTCATTCCGCTGCTCGATCATTTCGGCGTCGACCCGTTGTTCTTCGGCGTCCTTGTCGCCTTGAACATCCAGACCTCGTTCCTGTCGCCGCCGGTGGCGATGGCGCCGTTCTATCTAAAGGGCGTCGCGCCGAAGCATGTGTCGATCAACGATATCTTCGCGGGCGTCCTGCCCTTCCTCGCGATCGTGATATTCTCGATGCTGCTCTACTACACGTTCCCGGCGATCGGGCTGTGGCTGCCGAACAAGCTCTATGGCGGCGGCTGATGGAATTACCTTGGCCGCTTCGGCGGCCAGGGTGTTTCCGGAACCGGCGTCAGGGGCGGATGGCCGCCGAGCCAGGCAAGGAGATTGTCGACGGCGAGCTGCGCCATCGCATCACGCGTCAGAGCAGAAGCCGAAGCGACATGGGGCAGCAGAACGGCGTTTTCGAGAGCGATCAGCTCGGGCGGAACATGAGGCTCGTTCTCGAACACGTCGAGGCCGGCGGCGAGGATGGTTCGGTTCTTCAGCGCTTGGATGAGCGCCTGTTCGTCGACGACAGATCCGCGCGCGACATTGACGAAAATCCCGTTCGGCCCGAGCGCCTCCAGCACCTCCTTGCCGATGAGATGCCGCGTCTCGGCGCCGCCCGGGGTCACCATGATCAGCACGTCGACAGCCTTGGCCATCTCGATCAGCGACGCAAAGTAGGGATAGGCGACATCCGCCTGCTGCCTGCGCCCGTGATAGGACACGGACACGCCGAATCCGTCGATCCGTTTTGCGATCGCCTTGCCGATGCGGCCGAGGCCGACAATGCCCACTTTGCGTCCGCGCAGGGTGGCGGTCAGCGGATAGGGGGATTTCGACCACGCTCCGTCGCGCAAGTGCTTTTCGGCGCGCGGGATTTCGCGCACGGTCGCGAGCAGAAGGCCGAGAGCCAGATCGGCAACCTCGTCCGTCAGCACATCGGGCGTGTTCGTCACGACCACGCCGCGCTCCGCCGCAGCCTTCACATCCACTCCGTCATAGCCGACCGCCGCGGAGGCGACGATCTCAAGAGCAGGAAGCCGTTCCATCAAGTCCCGTGGAACGGACGCAACGAAGGCGAGGATGCCGCGAATACGCGGCCCGATTGCCTTGAGAAGTGCGTCTTTGTCCGGGGCGTCCCAATAACGGTGCAGCGTGACATGCGGTGCAAGCGCGGTCTCGACCAGCGGGCGCATCGGGTTCAACATCAGGATGTCGGGCTTTGTCATTTGAGTTCCTTCCAGCCGCAATCCTAGCGGGGACAGTTGCGCTTTTGCACTATCCATCGGTGGCGAATGGAGCGAGAAGCCACAGATTCTGAGTGGGGCGGTTGTGATCGATCTGCTGAAAAGCGTGCTTGTGCTCGCAGTTCTGTACATTGCGGGCGCGCTCGCCGAATCATGGCTCCAGATCGGCATTCCCGGAGCGGTGATCGGCCTCGTCTTCTGCCTTTTGGCAATGATCGCCGTTCCGGCGCTTCAGGAGGTGATCCGACCTGGCGCACTGATCATGCTCGCTCTCGTCCCGCTATTTCTCGTGCCGCTACTCGTGCGAATGGCATTGATACTCGACTTCACGGCGCTCTCGACATGGATGATCGTCGGTGTGGTCGCGCTGTCCTCGATGTCCGGCGTCGTGCTGACGGGCCTGATCGCAAAATGGCTTCTGCGCCCGCAGGAGGATTCTTGAACGCGCTTCTTCCGGCGCTCGCCCTCAGCGTCGCGGCATATCTTCTTGGCACCTTCGTTCACAGGCGGGCGGCGTCATCGCCGCTTCTGCATCCCGTGGTCATCGCGATGTTCGCGGTCGTCGCCGTGCTGGCGGCGCTCGCGGCGTTCGGTCATCCCGTCGCCGACATGTATTTCGAGCGCAACACGCTGTTGCTTGAATGCCTGATGGTTGCGATCACCGCTTTCGCCCTGCCGTTGATCGACAATGCGCGGCAATTGACGCGCGATCTCGCCGGCATTCTCGCGGCCGTTGCGGTGTCGGGCGTGATGCTCGGAGCGACGACTGTCGCTTTGTGCGTACTGTTAGGCATGGATGCCAATGTCACCGCCGCGCTCGGCCTTCGTACCGTCACCAACCCAATGGCGGCGGTGATCGCGGAGGCCAACGGCCTTTCGGTCGAGGTCGCGATGCTCGGTGTATTCATTACCGGTGTCGTGGGCGTGATAGTGGGAGAGCGGCTGCTTAAGCTGGTCGGCGTGACCGATCCGCGTCAGGTCGGCCTCATGCTCGGCATCACGTGCCACACGTTCGGCGTCGTCCGCGCGCTTGAAATCGGTCCTCTGGCCGCGGCCTATGCCACGGTCGGAATGATAGCGGTCGGCCTGCTCTACGCGTTCTCCGTTCCGTGGGTGCTGCTGCTTGTCGGAATGGCGTGAGACGCACGCGTATTAGCCAAAAAGCAGGAAAACCTAGTTGTGGCAGCCGGTTAGCAAAAGCTGTCCTGTGGCGCGCAGAAGCCATCGGGGTGCCCAGCTACCAGACTGTACTTTTGGGTTACAAAATGCAATTTATGCAATCGGCGCGCGACTGCTTGAATGCTATGCGCGGGAGGGGGCCAAAACCGGAGTTGCATAGTTATGATCCGAAAATGCAGCGCTCATCTGGGATATATGTTTACGGAGCTTCCGCTACGGGAGCGATTTGCGGCGGCAGCCGAGGCCGGATTTTCGGCGGTCGAGCATCCCGGTCCATACGCAATCCCGGCTCATGAACTCCGCGCGCTTCTGAAGCGCAACGGCCTCGCTTTCGTGCAACTCGCTCTGCCCGCGGGAGATGCCCCGCGCGGCGAAAAGGGAATTGCCTTGCTGCGCGATCGCCAGCAGGATTTCGATGCCTTTCTCGACAGGGGTCTCGATTATGCCGAAGGGATCGGCTGCGGCATGGTTCATATGATGGCCGGCGTCGCGCCCGCCGGTGTTGCGCGTCGCGATCTTTGGCCCGTCTATCTGGATCGGCTGCGTCAGGCCGCTGAGGCGGCGGCACGGCGCGGAATGACGCTTCTGATCGAACCGATCGGCATCGCAACCATCGCCGACTATTTCCTCGACGATCCCTATGATGGCCTGCGCGCCGTGGACATGGTGGGGCTTCGCAACGTTCGGCTTCTGTTCGACGCCTTCCACGCGACGACTGCGGGCGTCGATGCCGCGCGTTTCATCACACGTCATTCCGACGTCATCGCGCACATACATATCGCCGATCATCCGGGGCGCCACGAGCCGGGCACCGGAGCGTTTTCGTTCGGCCGCCTGTTCTCGGCGATAGACAGTGTAGGCTATCGCGGGCGCATCGGTCTCAAGTACATACCGGCCGGCGATACGCGCTCCGGTCTTGACTGGCTCGAACTCTATCCCTCGGCGGCCTGAGCCGCGCGCGCGGCCTGCTCGTCGTCGATGCTGCGCGTCTCTCCGGTGGCGATCAGCGTGCGGGTCGCGGATATGGACGCATAGGTCCAGAAAATTCGCATCCTGTTTGTGTCGGATGCGTTACGGAACCGGTGCGGCAGGTTCGCGGGAATCCAGGTCGTATCGAAGGTTTTGAGCGGGTAGTCCACTCCGTCGATCTCCGCGACCGCGTCGCCCTCGATCACCATCACGCTCTCTTCGCAATTGTGGCTGTGCAGCGCAATCGTCGCGCCGGGCTCGAACGAAGTAATGCCGTTCAGAAGGCTCGTCGAGCCGACGCCGCGTCCGACAAGCGGAATCGTGCTGGCGCCGCCGCCGCGCGCATGGGCCTTCAGATCGTCCGGTCGAAGAACGGCCGGGCTTTTCTTGTTGGTCGCTGTCATGACGCCCTCTCTATTCGCTGAGATCGTTGACCGCTTCCCTGGCGGGACCGATCCAGATCGACTTAATATTGGTGAACTCGCGGATTCCGTAAACCCCGAGTTCGCGGCCGTAGCCGGATTTCTTGATGCCGCCGAACGGCAGCCGCGGATCGGAAGCGACCATACCGTTGATGAACACGGCACCGGCCTCGATGCGCGCCGCAAGCTTGCGGGCGCGCGTGAGATCCGATGTCCAGAGCGCAGCGCCCAAACCGAACTCCGTGGCGTTGGCAAGCCGGATCGCTTCGTCCGCGTCGCGCACGCGTATCACGGCGGCGGCAGGGCCGAAGGTTTCCTCGTCGAACGCCGCCATCCCGGGTGTCACGTGATCCAGGATCGTTGGTGCGTAGAAAAAGCCGGGCCCGTCCAGTTTGTATCCGCCGAGCCTCAACTCCGCGCCTGCGGCGCGCGAACGCTCGACCTGTGCATGGAGACTGTCGCGCAGGTTTGCACGCGCCATCGGGCCGATATTCGTATCCGCCAGGAGTGGATCGCCGATTTTCAGTTTCTCCGCGTGAGCGCAGAATGCCGTTACAAAACGGTCGGCCACCCCTTCGTGGACGATAACGCGCTTGGCCGAGATGCAGCTTTGTCCGACATTGAGGAAGCGTGCCTTGACGGCGACCGCCGCAGCGGCATCCACATCCGCATCCTCGAGCACGATGAACGGATCGGAGCCGCCCAGTTCCAGAACCTGTTTCTTGATCTGGGCACCGGCCTGCGACGCGACAATGCTGCCGACTTCCGTCGATCCCGTGAGTGTGATCGCGGCGATCCGCGGGTCCGCGATGAGGCCTGCGACCGCCTTGTGGTCGATCATCAGTGTGCGGAACAGGCCCTCGGGAAAGCCGGCTTCGCGGAACACGCGCTCGATGGCAAGCGCGCATTGCGGAACATTGTTGGCGTGCTTCAGCACCGCTCCATTGCCCGCCGCGAGCGCGGGCGCCGCGAACCGGAACAACTGCCAGAACGGATAGTTCCACGGCATGATCGCGAGAACGACGCCTAGCGGCTCGTAAACCACCACGCTGTCGCTTGCGTTGCTCGCGATGTTTTCTTCCGCAAGAAAGGCCGGTGCACGATCGGCGTAGAACTCGCAGTTCCAGGCGCATTTCTCGATTTCGGCTTCGGCCTCGGCGAGCGGTTTTCCCATCTCGTCGGTAATGAGCCGGGCAAATTCCGCCTTGTTCTTTCTCAGAACTCCCGCGGCTGCGCGTACGGACGCGCACCGCTTTTCCATCGGAACGTCGCGCCAGAGCGCCTGCGCGGAGGCGGCACCCGCAAGCGCGCGCTCGACGTCGGCTTGTGTGTGTTCGGCGGTTTCGAAGAGCAGGGCGCCGGAGGCTGGGTTGATCGACTGAATCACGCAAAAGACCTGTCGGTAACGAGGGTTAGATTGGCTTTTCCGGCGTGCTCGTGCAAGCGAACTTGCACGAACATGCTGGTGCCGTGATGCGAACGAGCAAGAACACGTGTTGCATTTTTTGATGTCAAAGGCCACCATGTAGATGGCCTCTCGCCGGGGCCACCTAAGACGCAGTGGACTGGCCACCCGGTTCCGTGCCGGATGGCCCGTCGGTTACCTGATGAAGCTGCACGGGAGATGCGTCGGCGCCCCGAGCGCTCCTGCACCGCTCTTGCACCGGAACAGGCAACCGGATAGCGCAGATATCGGCGTGTAACGCGCCCTTCCACGAAGAGACGCAATGTCGGTCAACAGTCTTTCCGAACGCATCGCCCACGAGATCACCAAGCGCATCCACGGCGGTGAGTTGCCTCCGGATGCGCATCTCAGCACACAGAAGCTGGCGGACAATTTTCGCGTATCGCGCTCACCGGTGCGCGAGGCTTTGCAACTCCTTGCCGACAAGGGTGTGCTGGAGCAAAGGGCGAACAAGGGCTTTTTCGTCAGGCACGGGGTCGACGTCCCGGCCTCCTCCCTCGATCTTGCCGATCATTCCGACGCGCCGACATCCTATTTCCGCTTCGCCGAGGACTGGCTTCGCACCCAGATCCCATCCGAGGTCACCGAACAATTCCTGCGCGATCGGTACGAACTGACAAAAGCTCAGGTCCTCGATCTCCTGACGCGCGCGGCCAATGAAGGTTGGGTCGAACGTAAGGACGGCTATGGCTGGCGGCTCATTGCTGTCGCCAAGACCCCCGAGGCGCTGGAGCAGATTTACCGGTTCCGTTCGATCATCGAACCCGCCGCTTTGCTCGAGCCCGGGTTCAAACTCGACCGCGTGGTGGCCGCCGAGCAGCGGCGCGTGATGGAAGGCCTCCTCGACGGCAATATCGAACGGCTGTCGGCCGACCGCCTATTGGTTTCCGGCGTCCATTTTCACGAAGAAATCACCAGAATGTCCGGCAACCCGTTCTTTCTGCAGGCGCTGGTGCGGGCCAATCGCATGCGGCGGCTGATCGACTACCGGACGGTAATCGATCGCGAGCGCTTTTACGTTCAGGCGCGCGATCACCTGCAAATGCTCGATTTCCTCGAGCGCGGCGAAAACCTCGAATGCTCGTATTTTTTGAAGCAGCATCTTCGCGAAGCAATCGCCCGCAAGACCCTGGTTCACGACGAAATCGCCAAGAAATCGGGCTGATAACTTTTTCCCAATTGCATATTAGAGCGAAAAAAGCCAATTAGCTTTCCAAGGCCCGGTTGGGGGCTCTGTGGAGGCAAATATGCGCATCATGGTTCTGCCGGCTGACGGCATCGGTCCCGAAATCACATCCGCTACGATGGATGTCCTCAATGCCGCCGATAAGGCGTTCGGCCTCGGCCTGAGCTTCGATTACGAGGATGCGGGTTTCCCCAGCCTGGAAAAGTACGGCACGACCTTGCGGCCGGAAGTCCTGGAACGGGCCAAGACCTATGACGGCGTGCTTCTCGGTCCGCAATCGCACATGGACTATCCGCCGGTCGAACAGGGCGGCGTCAACATATCGGCCGGCTTCCGCGTGAAACTGGATCTGTACGCGAACGTGCGCCCGGCGCGGACACGCGAGTTTCTCGGGCTTGGCTGTAAAAAGATGGATCTCGTGATCATGCGCGAGGCCACGGAAGGGTTTTATCCCGACCGCAACATGTTCATGGGCCTCGGTGAATTCATGCCGACGCCGGACGTTGCCATCTCGATGAGAAAGCTCACGTCGAAAGGCTGCGAGCGTATCGCCCGGCAAGCGTTCGAGCTCGCCATGCGTCGCGGGAAGAAGGTGACGGCGGTTCACAAAGCCAACAATTTCCGCATCACTGATAATTTCTTCATGCAGCATGTCAGGGCCGTCGCCAAAGAGTTTCCCGAGGTCGCTCTGGATGACCGCATTATCGACGCCATGGCCGCTCACCTGGTGCGGAATCCCTCGCAATTCGACGTGATCGTCGCGACCAACTTCTATTCCGATATCCTGTCGGACCTCGCGAGCGAACTCTCGGGCGGCCTCGGCCTCGCGGGCTCGATCAATGCAAACGAAACTTTGGTCTGCGCCCAGGCCCAGCACGGCTCGGCTCCCGACATTCAGGGGCAGGACAAGGCCAATCCGATCTCGCTGATCCTGTCGGCGGCCATGATGCTGACCTGGCTCGGCGAGCACCGGAACAATGTCGCCTACCTCAAGGCCGGCGCCGCGATGGACGCGGCCATTGACGACGTCCTGCAGAACCCCAAAACTCGCACCGCCGATCTTGGGGGCAATGTCGGAACGGCCGCCTTCGGCAAACTCGTGGCCGAGGCGACGGCGGCGCGGGCGTAAACGCTGCCAGCGCCGACGTCGCACGTGTGGCTTTTACTCTTGTTAAAGCCAATCTGGAATGCAAGTCTGAAAGGCGCCGGAAACCCGGAGCAAGCCGTCAGAGAGCGGTAAACTAATTTATGGAGGGACATAAAATGTCCAAATTGAACATCGCCGCCAGGCTTCTGGCCGCTGTAGCTTTTGTAGGCGCGGCCGCAGGGTCCGTTTCCGCGCAGGACGCCGCTCTCGTCGAGGCGGCGAAGAAGGAAGGCACCGTCACGGTTTACACCTCGACGGACGCCGAGCAGGCGCAGAAATTCCTCGAAGCGTTCAAGGCCAAATACGGCCTGAAGGTCGAGTGGAACGACCTCGGCACCAACGGCGCCTACAATCGCACCATTTCGGAAGCGGCCGCGGGCCAGGTCACGGCGGACATCGTCTGGAGTTCGGCGATGGACCAGCAGATGACGCTCGTCACCGACGGCTATGCCGCTCCATACAAGTCGGTGGAAGTGGGCAATATCCCGACCTGGGCGAACTACAAGGACACGCTCTACGCGTCGACTGTCGAGCCGATCGGCATGATCTTCAACACCAAGGCGCTGCCGGCCGACCGTATCCCGAAGACCCGCGCCGACCTCATCAAGTTCCTCAACGACAATTCCGCCGAACTGAGGGGCAAGGTCGCGACCTTCGATCCCGAAAAGAGCGGCACCGGTTTCCTGCATCACACCAACGATGACCGGAGCACGAAGGACTTCTGGGACCTCGCCAAGGCCATGGGCAAGAACGGTGTGAAGACCTATTCGAGCTCCGGCGGCATGAAGGAAACTGTGGTGTCCGGCGAGAACGTGATCGCAATCAACGTGATCGGCTCCTACGCCCTCGACTGGGTCAAGAAGACCCCCAATCTCGGCGTTGCCTTCGGCGACGATTACACCGCGGCGTTTTCGCGTCTGGTCCTGATGACCAAGGGCGCGCCTCATCCCAACGCGGCCAAGCTCTTCCTCGATTTCATGCTGTCGAAGGAAGGTCAGGATGCGATCGCGGCGGGCGGCATGCCCTCCGTTCGTAAGGACGTGACGGGCGGCTTCAACATCGACACGCTGAACGAGCGCGTCGGCGGGAAACTGAAGCCGATCGCGGTCGACGAAGGCCTTCTTGTATACATGAAGCCAGAGAAGCGCGTCGCCTTCTTCAAGGAATGGAAAGCTGCCACAACGGGCAACTGATCCTGAAACCTGCCTGCGGCGCCCCGCGCCGCAGGCAGTTCCATTTCGCGGAAGGCGATACTCACCTCATGGCCGTCACTGCATCTTCAGATATTGCATCGCAGGAACTTCCGGTTCCCGGCGGTCGACGGCCGCGCTTAATCGGGGACGCAAGGCTTTTCCGCGTTCTCGTCATCGGGATTCTGGCGCTGGCGGTTCTCGCGCCGGTCGGCCTGATCGTCTATCAGAGCTTCCTGGACGGCGCCTTCTTCAGCCCGCGCTCCCAGCTCAGCCTGTCCGCCTACCGCTACGTACTGACGGACCCGACATTCTATCAGGCGCTCTGGACAACCACCGTCTTCGCATTTGGCATGGTCGCGGTGTCCGTGCCGCTCGGCAGCCTTCTCGCCTTCCTCGTCACGCGCACCGATCTGAAATTCCGCAATGCGCTGGAAGTTTTCGTTCTGGTGCCGATGTTTATTTCGTCGATCGTGCTGGCCTTCGGCTACACGGTCTCGGTCGGTCCGTCGGGCTTCGTGTCGATCTTTGTTCGCGACGCTCTCGGCTTTCTGCCGTGGAATCTCTATTCGCTCGCCGGTCTCATCCTGATCGCCGGGCTGAGTCACGTGCCGCACGTCTATCTCTATGTCTCGTCGGCGATGCGCAACCTGCCCTCCGATTTGGAAGAGGCGGCGCGCACGACGGGGGCGAGCGTCTGGCGCGTGTCACGCGACGTCACGCTACCCATGGTCCTGCCCGCGCTGATTTTCGCGGCGGCGCTCAATCTTCTTCTCGGCTTCGAGACCTTCGGCATCCCGCTCGTGCTCGGCGATCCGAACGGCATCATCGTGTTGACGACCTACATCTACAAGCTGACGACGCTGATGGGCGTTCCGACCTATCAACTGATGGCGGTCGTTGCGGTGGTGCTTATCCTGATCACTCTGCCGCTCGTCTATTTCCAGCGCCGGCTGCTGAGAAACAGCCGCCGGTACGCGGCGGTCGGCGGCAAGGGCGCGCGCGCGACGCCACTTAAGCTCGGCCGCAAAGGTCAGCTCATTGCGCTGTCCTTCATCACTCTGTGGCTTTTCGTTTCGGTCGTTCTGCCCATTGGCGGCATCACGCTCCGGGCGTTCGTCAATGCCTGGGGCGTCGGCGTCAACCTGCTGGATCAGGTGACGCTGCAGAATTTCCGGCATCTCCTCGACGTCGCCAGCCTCTATCGCAGCATCGTCAATACGATCCTGCTTTCGGTCGTCGGCGGCGCGGTCGCGATCGCCATCTATCTTGTCGTCGGCCTCGCGGGGCATCGGAACCGCGGCTTCTCGAACACGGTGCTCGATTACATCGTGCTGCTGCCGCGCGCTTTGCCTGGCCTCGTCATCGGTCTTGCTTTCTTCTGGGTGTTCCTGTTCGTACCGTTCCTGACGCCTCTGCGGCCTACACTTGTGGCCCTGTTCGTGGCCTATGTCGTCGTCGGCCTCTCCTACGGGCTGCGGCTGCTGCAGGGCACTCTGATCCAGGTCGCCCCCGAACTCGAAGAATCCGCGCGCACATCCGGCGCCACGATCGGCCGTACCTGGCGCGACGTCGTGATCCCGATCGTCCGGCCCGGTCTCGCCGGGGCCTGGGCGCTCATCATGATCATCTTCCTGCGCGAATATGCGACCGGCGTTTATCTGATGAGCGCGGGTACCGAAGTCATCGGCTCGCTGATGGTGTCGCTGCTCCAGACCGGCAACATGGATCAGATCGCCGCGCTTGCCTTCATCAGCGTTATTTTGACAGCCGTCGGCCTCGCTCTGGCGCTGCGTCTCGGAGCACGAATCCATGATTGAGCTCGTCTGTACAGATGTTCAGAAATGGCTGGGCGGCCTGCACATCCTCAAAGGCGCCAGCTTCTCGGCCGAACGCGGCTCGATCGTGGCGCTTCTCGGCGCGTCGGGCAGCGGCAAGACCACGCTCCTGCGCTGCATCGCGGGTCTTGAAGTGCCGGAGATCGGCCAGATCAAGATCGGCGACAAGATTGCGCTCGACAGCACGAAGGGCATCGCCCTGCCGCCCGAGCAGCGCAATATCGGGCTCGTCTTCCAGTCCTACGCGCTCTGGCCGCACCGGACCGTGCGCGAGAATGTCGGCTACGGCCTCAAGCTTCGCGGCGTCAGCTCGGCCGATATGGTCAAGCGCGTCGATGCGATTCTGGAACGAATGGGCCTGGGCCATCTCGCGGATCGTTTCCCGAGCCAGCTTTCCGGCGGCCAGCAGCAGCGCGTCGCGATCTGCCGCGCTCTCGTTTATGAACCGCGCGTTCTTCTGCTCGACGAGCCGCTGTCGAACCTCGACGCGAAGCTTCGCGAGGAAGCGCGGTACTGGATCCGGAAACTCATTCTCGAACTCGAAATCTGCGCGATCCTCGTCACGCACGACCAGTCCGAGGCGCTTGCCGCGGCCGATCACATTCTTCTGCTGAAGGATGGCGTGATCGTGCAGGAAGGCGCGCCGCACCAAATTTATACAAACCCAACTTCGTTCTATACGGCCGACTTCCTCGGCGCGAACAACATCGCGCGCGGATCCCTGAAATCGATCTCGGGCGACGAGGCCGTCATCGGCGGCGAGGACTGGGAGCTGAAGGGCACGGTGCGCGACCGCACGGGCCTCAAGCCGAAGAGCGATGCGCAGGCCGTTATTCGCGTCGAGCAGGTCACGGTTGGCAAGGAGCCGGGAGCGAACCGTTTGCAGATGAATCTCGACGACAGCGTCTATCTCGGCGCGCATTGGGAATATCGCGTGCGGCGCGGCGATTTCGCGGTCAAAGCCCACGGCGCAAAAGAATTGTCACCCGGACCGGTCTGGGTCGAGTTCCCTCCAGAAAGCGTGTGGATCTTCCCGCGCGCACAAGCCTGAACCCAATGGCAAAGAGACCGCGTATCGCGCTCATTCACGCGACCCCCATCGCCGTCGACCCGATCCGGCTGGCCTTCGAAGCAGGCTGGTCCGACGCCGAGCCTGTCGACATCATGGATTATAGCCTATCGCCCGATCGTGCGGCCGTACCCGATGTCGACGAAGTCCTCACCGAGCGCATCGTCGCGCTCGCGCGCTACGCCAAGATGATCGGGTCGGACGGTATCCTGTTCACCTGTTCGGCGTTCGGGGGCGCCATCGACAAGGCCGCGAGCCTGCTCGACATCCCGGTGCTGAAGCCGAATGAGGCGATGTTCGAAAGCGCGATGGATCGCGGGTCCAACATCGCGATGATCGCGACATTCCCGCCCGCGCGCCAGACGATGGAAGACGAGTTCGCCGACGAAGCGCGGCGCCGCGCAGATGCTGCGCGGCTTACGACCTTTGTCGTGGAGCCTGCAATAGTCGCATTGCGGAAGGGCGACGAGGATACGCACAATCGTCTCGTCGCGGAGCAGGCGGCGGAGCTGAAAGGCTTCGATGCGCTGGTTCTCGCGCATTTCTCGACGTCACGCGCGGCCAAGGCGGCGCGCGAGAAGACATCGATCCCGGTCCTCACGAGTCCGGACGCGGCCGTCGCAAAGATCCGCCGCCTCGTCGCCGGCTGAGCCGGCAGGAAAGTAAAATGCTTCTGGGAGTGATTGCTGACGATTTTACCGGCGCCAGCGACATCGCAAATACGCTTGCGCGCGGCCATGGCGAAGGCGGCCTGCGCACCATTCAGTATCTCGGTGTTCCCCAAGGTCCGGTAGGCACGGATTGCGACGCCGGCGTCATCTCGCTGAAAACCCGCTCGATCCCGGCGGAGGATGCGGTTCGCCAATCGCTTCAGGCGCTGGCATGGCTGCGCAAACAGGGCTGCCGCCAGTACGTCTTCAAATATTGTTCGACATTCGACTCGACGCCCGAAGGCAATATCGGTCCGGTCGCGGAGGCGCTTGCCCGCGAACTGGGCGTCAGCGGTGTCGTCGCCTGTCCGGCGTTCCCGACGATGAAGCGCACCGTCTATATGGGACACCTTTTCGTCGGCGACCGGCTTCTGAACGAATCCGGGCTGCAGAACCATCCGCTCAACCCGATGACCGATCCGGACATCAGGCGCTGGCTCGCGCGCCAGGCGACAGAGCCGGTGGGCCTCGTTTCGCTGGCGGCGATCGAGAAGGGCGCCGTCACGATCCGTGCCGCGCTCGATGAGGCGGCGCAACGTGGCGAGCGTCTCGTCATCGCCGATGCGGTCAGCGACGCGGATCTGGTCGAAATCGGCCGGGCATGTGCGGGGGCGCCGCTGCTGACGGGCGGCTCCGGAATTGCGATCGGCCTGCCCGAAAACTTCATTCGCCGGGGCGAGGCCAAAGGCGATGTCGCGGCCGGGATTGCCGTCACCGGCGCCGAGGCGGTCCTGGCGGGAAGCTGCTCGGGTGCGACGCTCGAACAGATCGCGGTCCATACGCAACGCCATCCGTCGAGACCCGTGGGGGTTGACGATGTGATGAACGGGCGTGTCGGCGTGCCGTCCCTCCTCGCTTTCATTCGGGACAACGAGGGCAGGGCCCCTTTGGTCTATTCCTCAGGCAGTCCGGACGAAGTGAAGACCGCGCAGGACAAGTACGGACGTCATCAGGTCGCGTCGGCAATCGAAAAACTGTTCTCGGATCTCGCGAAGGCGTCGGTCGATTCGGGAGTCCGCCGGCTCGTCGTCGCCGGCGGCGAGACGTCGGGCGCCGTCGTCGGCGCCCTCGGGCTTGAAGCTCTGACCATCGGGCCCGAGATCGACCCTGGGGTGCCGGTTCTTTATGCGCAGAGCGGCGCACCGCTCGCGCTTGCGCTGAAGTCCGGGAATTTCGGCGCGCCCGATTTCTTCAACAAGGCGTTGGCGGCAATGGAGGGCCGGGTGTGAGCGAAGACGACATTCGCCGGACCCTGGTCCAGCTCTCGACGTCGCTCTTCGCGCGCGGCTTCGCCGTCGGCTCGGCGGGCAATATTAGCGCGCTCGTCGACGACGGCATGCTGATCACGCCGACCAATTCCTGCCTCGGCTTTCTCGATGCCGGCCGCATATCCAAGCTCGATCGCGACGGCCGCCATGTTTCCGGCGACAAACCGTCGAAGGAGGTCTTCCTCCATCAGGCGTTCTACGAAACACGCCCCGCGACGAAAGCCGTCGTGCATCTGCATTCGACCTATGCGACCGCGCTCTCCTGCCTCGCCGATCTCGACCCCGCCAATGCCATCCCGCCGATCACTCCTTATGTGGTGATGCGCGTGGGAAAAGTGCCGCTCGTCGATTACGTCGCGCCGGGAGAGGCGCGCATGGGGGAACTGATCCGCGCGCTGGGCGGCAGGTATTCCGCGGTCCTTCTCGCCAATCACGGTCCGGTCGTTGCGGGACCGGATCTTGAGTCCGCAGTTTATGCCGCGGAAGAGCTCGAGGAGACGGCAAAGCTCGCCCTCATCTTGCGCGGCGCGAACATACGCGAACTGACGCCACAACAGATCGCGGAGCTCGAAGCCAAGTTCGCACTTCGATAAGGCACTTTCAAATGGACTGGTCGGCGTCACAATATTTGCAGTTCGAGGACGAACGGACGCGACCCGCCCGCAACCTTCTGGCCGCCGTGCCGAACACTTCGCCCCGCGATGTGATCGATCTCGGGTGCGGGCCCGGAAATTCCACGCAGCTCCTTGCCGATTGTTATCCGGACGCGAACGTCACCGGCATGGATTCATCGCCGAACATGATCGCCCAGGCACGGGAGGCAATGCCGGAAGCGAGGTTCGAACTGGGCAATATCGATGATTGGCATCCGGAGCGCGGCTACGACGTGATCTTCTCGAATGCCGTGATGCAATGGCTGCACAATCACGAAACGCTTTTTCCGCGCCTCATCGAACATCTGAATCCGGGCGGAACTCTCGCCATCCAGATGCCGGACAATCTGGCAGAGCCGAGCCATGTCGCGATCCGTGAAGTGGCGCGGTCGGGTGCATGGTCGGACCGCATGAAGGCCGCCGAGGATTTGCACACCGATGTCCTGTCGACGAACGAGTACTATGCCGCACTTTCAGGCATCTGTTCGCGCGTGGACATCTGGCGCACCGTCTACAATCATCCCATGCAGGGTGCCGATGCGATCGTCGACTGGTTCGTCGGATCGCGGCTGAGGCCTTACCTCGCTCAACTCGATGCCGACGAAAAGACGGAATTCCTGGCTCAGTATCGGCGACTGATCGAAAAGAGCTATCCAAGCCAGCCGGACGGGCGGACGCTTCTTGCCTTTCCGAGGCTGTTCATCGTGGCGACACGCTAGAGCATGGGATCGACCGCTCTCGCCACGCTGAAAACACTCGCCATCGCTGCCGTAGGCGGCGTGCTGTTCCAGTTTCTCGGCACGCCCATGCCGTGGATGCTCGGCTCACTGATCATCTGCATGGTGGCTTCGCAGTTCATCGCGAATGTGCATGTGCCTACGGTGTTTCGCGAGATCCTTCAGCCCGTGCTCGGCGTTTCGCTCGGCAGCTTCTTCACGCCGTCCCTCTTCAGCGAGCTTTCCCGCTGGCCGGCGGTGCTGGCGATACTTGCCGCCTATCTCGTCGTTGCCACGCTGTTCGGTGTTTTCTATTTCCGGCGCGTCGCGGGGTACGACCTCACGACGGCCTTCTTCTCCGCGATCCCCGGCGGCCTCGCCGATCTGACCCTCGTCGGCGCGTCGATGGGGGCGAACATTGTGCTGCTCGGATTGATTCATTCGATCCGCGTGCTGATGGTGGTCGTGTCGATACCGTTCATCCTGTCCTTGTTCGCCGGCCCGATCGTCAGTACGGGGGCGCCTGCGGTCGTTCCGCTCGAACTGTCCGGCCTTGCCATTCTCACTCTATGCGGGATCGTCGGGTATGTGTTCGGCCGCGTCACGCGGATGCCTGCGGGTGCAGTCCTGGCGCCTCTCCTCGTCAGCGCCGCCGTGCATCTGATGGGTATTACCCACAGTTCGCCGCCGGCCTCCATGGTCAACGTCGTGCAGGTCGTCCTCGGGGCCTATATCGGCGCACGTTTCGTCGATCTGCAGTGGAGTCATTTCCGCAGTGCGCTCATTCATGGGCTCATCTGGGGCACCGGCCTGATCCTGCTTTCTATCCTGGCCGCGTTTTTGTGTTCCAAGGTGACCGATTTCGGCCTGGCGCAGCTTCTGCTGGGCTTTGCCCCCGGCGGGGTCGCGGAAATGGGTTTGCTGACGATCGCACTCGGCATCGATGTCGCGCTGGTCACGACCTGCCACGTGGCCCGCGTCATACTGGTCTACATGATCGTGCCGATCGCTACGCGCGGGGGTACGTTGAAGCCGGTGCCGGTGAAGGACACCGGCCTCACCGACGACTAACGGGCGGCGCGATCGGCAAGGTCAACCTGGCGCGGTGGACGACAGTGACGCGGCAGCCAAGAGAGCTTCATTGAACCCTCCGGGATTGAATCAGGCGGCCTGCCGATCGACTGCCAAACCGCTCGAAAGCGCGGCGAGAAGGTCGGTCTGCGTTACAAGGCCGAGAAGGTGCTGCTGGTCGTCGACGATGATGACCGCGCGCGCCGTGCCGTCGGCGATCATCCCGACCAGTTCCATTGCCGGCGTGTCGGGGCGTGCCGTGACAGGCTTTTCCATCATGTCCGAGACGCGCGATGCGGGCTTCAGCAACTGGCGGAACCCGACATAGCCGAGAACGTGCCGTTCACCATCGATCACCGGAAGCACGCGGATGTCGTGCGCGAGAAGATGAGAGCGCGCGGCGTTCGGATCGGCCATCCGGTCCACGGCGATCACATCGCGGGACATGATATCGGCGGCAGTCAGGCCCGGGTGCGAACGCACAAGTGCGCGCCGCTCCACTTCAAGGAGCAGGCGGTCGAGGTCCTCCCGGCTGATATCGAACGTTTCGCCCATCTTTTCGAGGGCGTCGTCGATGTCCTCGGGACGAAAGCCGATGCGACGAATGGCGGGAATATCCCCGGTCGCGTGCGTATTGACGGGAACGACGGCCGGCACATGCGGGTAGGATCGGCGGCAAAGCTTGTGGAATGTCCAGCCCAGCGCGACGAGGAGGACGGCGTTGATGCCGACCGGGAACAGCGGAAACAGAAAGCCCGAACTGGCGACGGCCGGACCGCCGAACGCCGCCACCAGGGCTGCCGCGCCGCCCGGCGGGTGCAGGCAGCGCAAAAACGACATGACGGCAATGGCCAGTCCGACGGCAAGCCCGGCGGCGAGCACCGGATCGGGAACGAAATGAGCGACGGTGAGGCCGACGAAAGCTGAAATGACATTACCGCCGATCGTGGGCCATGGCTGCGCGAGCGGACTTGTGGGAACAGCGAACAGCAACACGGCCGACGCACCCATCGGAGCCACGAGAAGCGGAAGATGAGCGTCCTTGCCCATGGCAAGCGCGCAGATGATTCCGGTGAGCCCGATGCCGAGGACTGAGCCGAGGCAGGCCAGGAGACGCTCGCGCAAGGTCGCGCCGGCGAGGATGGGACGAAACAGTTTCCAGGGCTTCCGGAAATGCCGGACCTGTTCGGAGATGTTCTTGTTCATGAGATACGCTTTTTGACATGGCCTCGCGGCCGGATGCGGGATGTACGGACAGTTGCCGTTCGATGGGATCAGCTCAGGTGTGGGCGAGGTAGGCGAGAAAAGCGGCGGCCGAAGTCCAGGTCAGTGTGCGCTCGATCCGTGGGTGACGCCCCCCGGAGAAGGCGCGGTTCGACACGGCGGAGATGATGAGAGCTCCGATGCCGGCCAGCATCCCGTAGCGCTGGAAGATCAGCCCGACGCTCGCGCAAAAGACGCTTGTGCCGACGGTCATCTCGAGAAGAGCCAAACGCGCGGTGGCGGGCCTCTCGCTCAGGAACATTCCGAGACAAAGCGAGGCCGAACCTGCCGCGAGAAGCAAAAGCGCCAGCAGGACGATTTGGTCGAACACCGGTCGTTTCCTCCCGCGACCCTTGCGGGCGCATCGCGGACCCGGGCGCCCCGCCCGGGCGGTCCGCGCTCTTTCCGTTCAGCACGCGCCGGAGCCCCCGAGGGTCTTCATCTTTTCTTTGGTGAGGTGGAATTCGATGAAGAAGCGGCCGCGTCCGACGAAGTGAACGTGGTGCAGCGTCTGCGGCTCGATAACGGCGCTCTCTCCTGCATGGAGAACGACCGACGCGGTGCTCGGCGCTTCAAGCGCGTAACTGACCGCGCCTTCGAGAACCCGGATCACGCCCCATACGCCTTCGGCGGTGTAATGACCCCGCTTCAGTTCCGCGGGGAGGGTAAGCGGAACGAAGTCCGGTGAGCGCGCATACAGTTCGAGGCCCTCGGGCAGTTCCGACTGGATGAAATTGATTCCAAGCCGATCGACCAGGCCTTCGGAGAGGGATTTCGTCTGCGAAAGCGAAAGGTGGCGCACGGAACACCTCAAATAGGTATTGTTGATACCTATTTTTATCTCCGTAAATATGTATTGTCTATACTCAATTTGATGAGCCCGCTTTCGCGGGGCTTTTTTCAGGAGTTCAGTTCAGCGGGAGAGTGATCGTCTGTGTTGAACAGGCCGAGGAGACTGGCGCGACGATTCAGAAGATCGTCCAGGGTGTAGCGGTCGAGCACCGCCATGAAGGCACTGAGCGCTTCATCCAGGACACTGGCGAAGCCGCAAGCCGATGAGATCACGCAGCGTTGGCAATCGACGAGATCGAACCCGTCCTCCGTTTCGCGAATCACCTGACCCACGGGGATTTGATCGGCCGGCTTGGCGAGGCGAATGCCGCCGGTGCGGCCGCGCGCGCTTGCCACATAACCGAGCTTTCCCAAGCCATTGACGACTTTCATCAGGTGATTCTGGGAAATGCCGTAGGCGCGAGAAATTTCCGCGACGGAGCAGAGACGGTCCTGGCGCGTTCCTAGATAGAGAAGAACGCGCAGCGAGTAGTCGGTGTAGCCGGTGAGACGCATAGGAAACGCCTAATCTAAAAGATACGTGTTGAATATAGGTATTATAAGTGCATGTTATGGGGAGCGACATGACCCGGTGCTAACCGCGCGTTTTTTGCAGCCCGAGGAGGGAGGTTGAAAGACATGCTTACCTCGTTGCCGGATGACGAGGCCTCGTACCGCAGCTTCTTTGGTCCCGCTTCCAAGGGCTGGACGGGATGGCGGGAGTTCGAGGTCGAGTCGAAGCAATGCGAGAGTGAGTTCGTCACCTCTTTCTCCCTGCGTCCGATCAAGGGGGGTCCGCTTCCTCATCGGCCGGGGCAGCATCTGACGCTTCTTCTCGGCATTGAGGGGAGGCCGGCCCTTAAGCGCAGTTATTCGATCTCGTCCGCGCCGAACGGTGAAAGCTACCGGATTTCGGTAAAGCGGGAGGCGCTCGGCATCGCTTCCAACTGGCTGCACGGCACGGCCGGGCCAGGCACGATCATTCCCGTGATGTCGCCTCGCGGCACATTCGTGCTGCCGAAAGAACCCAAGCGCCCTATCGTCTTCCTGAGCGGCGGGGTCGGTCTCACGCCCTTGATCAGCATGCTCGGTGCCCTCGCCGACCGCGGGTTCGACGTTCCACTTCATTTCGTGCATTGCACGGCCAATGGTTCGACACACGCATTCGGAACGTATGTGCGTGAACTCGCCTCGCGACAGCCAGCACTTAAGGCAACTACATTCTACTCCCGGCCGCGGCCGCTCGACATCGCCGGCCGGGATTTCGATCAGGCTGGCCGTATCGACATGGGCTGGCTCGCGGCCAACACGCCGCTTGCGGATGCCGACTATTACTTATGCGGCCCGCGTGCCTTCATGCGCCGGTTTGCCGTAGGCCTCGTAAAATCGGGTTTGCCGCAGCGTCGGATTCACGCCGAGTTCTTCGGACCTGTCGAAGACCTGTTCGACGATGATGTGGATTTCGAAAAGCCGCTTGCGGCACCGTCGATCGTCGATGCGCCGAAAGTGTCGCGCCCGAACGACGCTCCCGCCTTCGGCGAGCAGGACATCGGCCGCACGCTGCTGACCAGCGCCGCCGACGCTGTGATCGCCAGCGATCGCGCGGGCCATATCGTGTTCTGGAATTCGGGCGCGGAGCGGATCTTCGGCTTCAGGCCGGACGAGGCGGTTGGCCGCACACTCGATCTCATCATTCCCGAGCCGTTCCGCGAGCGGCATTGGCAGGGCTACCGCGCGGTCGTCGAGAGCGGCAATAGCCGCTACGGCGCCGGCGACATTCTCGCGGTTCCGGGCCTCCACAAGGACGGTCACCGGATGTCACTGGAATTCACGATTACCCCGGTCAAAGGGCCGGACGGCACCGTCGCCGGCATGGTCTCGACGATGCGCGATGTGACCCGGCGCTTCGAGGAAACGAAGGCGCTTCGAAAGAAAATTGCCGAGCTCGGCGGTTAACCGCCGAACGTCAATACACAAGCAGAAAGGGCAGAACGATGGCCAAAGCGTTGGACGGTGTCCGTATTCTCGACTTCACCCATGTTCAATCGGGCCCCACCTGCACCCAGCTTCTGGCCTGGTTCGGCGCCGATGTGATCAAGGTGGAACGTCCGGGCGAGGGTGACATCACCCGCTCGCAGCTGCGCGACATTCCGAATGTCGACAGCCTCTATTTCACGATGCTGAATTCGAACAAGCGTTCGATCACGCTCGACACCAAGAATCCCGAGGGCAAGTTCGTCCTCGAAGAGCTCATCAAGATCTGCGACGTGATGGTCGAGAACTTCGCGCCGGGCGTGCTCGATCGCATGGGCCTGACCTGGGAACGTATCCAGGCGATCAATCCGAAGATCATCGTGGCGTCGGTGAAGGGCTTCGGTCCGGGTCCGTTCGAAGACTGCAAAGTCTATGAAAACGTCGCCCAGTGCACCGGCGGCTCGGCGTCGACGACCGGCTTCCGTGACGGGCTTCCGCTCGTGACCGGCGCGCAGATCGGCGACAGCGGCACCGGCCTTCACCTCGCACTCGGCATCGTCACGGCGCTCTACCAGCGCACGCTGACCGGCAGAGGGCAAAAGGTCCTGTGCGCGATGCAGGATTCGGTGCTCAATCTTTGCCGCGTGAAAATGCGCGACCAGCAGCGTCTCGCGCACGGCCCGCTTCAGGAATACAGCCAGTACGCGGAGGGCATTCCGTTCGGCGAAGCCGTTCCGCGTGCCGGCAACGATTCGGGCGGCGGCCAACCGGGCCGCATCCTGAAGTGCAAGGGCTGGGAGACGGACCCGAACGCCTACATCTACTTCATCACCCAGGCCCAGGTCTGGAAGCAGGTGTGTAACGTCATCGGCAAGCCGGAATGGGTTGAGGATCCAGAATATGCGACGCCGGCGGCACGCCTGCCGCACCTGAACGAGATCTTCTCCGCCATCGAGCAGTGGACGATGGGCAGAACGAAGTTCGAGGCCATGGAGATCCTCAACGAGGTCGACATTCCGTGCGGCCCGATCCTGTCGATGAAGGAAATCGCCGAGGATGAATCGCTTTACGCGACGGGAACCCTGGCGCGTGTGGATCATCCGACGCGGGGTATGTACATAACGGTCGGGCAACCCGTCAAGCTCTCGGACAACGATGTGAAGGTCGAGCGTTCGCCGCTGCTCGGCGAGCATACGGATGAGGTCCTGAGCAAGGTCCTGAAGCTCGACAAGAAGCGCATCCGCCAGATCAAAGAGTCGGGCGCGACCGGAGCAACGGCCCGCCAGGCCGCCGAATAATTGCCGCAGCGCGGGTTCTGGAGCCAGCGCACGCCATACACATCGACAGGAGACTTCAATGACCGAGATGAAGGTAAACAGGGTTGCGGTCCGCAAGGTGCTGGATGCGGTGAAGGCGGACGGGCGCACCTCGCTGACGGCGCCCGAAGGCAAGCTCGTCGCCGACGCCTATGGCATTCCGGTGCCGGGCGAAGGCGTCGCCACCTCGGCCGCGGACGCCGCCAAGCTCGCCCAGGGCATGAGCTATCCGGTGGTGATGAAGATCGTCTCGCCCGACATCCTGCACAAGACCGAGGCCGGCGGCGTCATTGTCGGCGTCACGTCGGATGCGGAGGCACAAGCCGCCTACGACACGATCCTGAACAACGCCAGGGCCTACAAGGCCGACGCCAGGATCGACGGCGTCCAGGTCCAGCAGATGCTGAAGGGCGGCACCGAGGTCATCGTCGGCGCGATCACCGACAAGAGCTTCGGCAAGCTCGTCGCCTTCGGCCTCGGCGGCGTGCTCGTCGAAGTCCTGAAGGACATCACCTTCCGCCTCGCCCCGGCCACCCGGGACGATGCCCTCTCGATGCTCGACGGCATCAAGGCCAAGGAGATGCTGCACGGCGTGCGCGGCGGCGAGGCCGTCAACCGCGACGCGCTGGCCGATATCATCGTGCGGGTGGCGCAGCTCGTCAGCGACTTCCCGGAAATCGTCGAACTCGATCTCAATCCGGTGTTTGCGACCAAAGCCGGCGCGATCGCCGCCGATGTGCGCGTCGTCGTCGACTTCGACTACGTGCCGCGCGAGGCGCCGCGCAGCAACGAGACCATCGTCACCGCGATGAAGCGCATCATGCAGCCGAAATCCGTCGCCGTGATCGGCGCCTCCTCCGAGGACGGCAAGATCGGCAATTCGGTGATGAAGAACCTCGTCAACGGCGGCTACGCGGGCGACATCTATCCGGTCCACCCCAAGGCCGAGGAGATCCTCGGCTACAAGGCGTACAAATCGGTCAAGGACATTCCCGGCGTGGTCGATGTCGCGGTGTTTGCGATCCCGGCCAAGCTCGTCGCCGGCGCCCTGATCGAGTGCGGGGAGAAGAAGATCCCCGGCGCCGTGCTGATCCCGTCGGGCTTTGCCGAAGCCAACGAGCCCGAACTGCAGGACGAGATCGTCGCGATCGGCAAGACCTACGACATCCGCCTGATGGGGCCGAACATCTACGGCTTCTACTACACCCCGGAAAACCTGTCGGCGACGTTCTGCACGCCGTTCGACGTCAAGGGCTCGGCGGCGTTGTCGTCGCAGTCCGGCGGCATCGGCATGGCGATCATCGGGTTCTCGCGCTCGGCCAAAATGGGCGTCTCGGCGATCGTCGGCCTCGGCAACAAGTCCGACATCGACGAGGACGATCTCCTCGCTTTCTTCGAGCAGGACCCCCACACCACGATCATCGCCCAGCATCTCGAGGACCTGAAAGACGGCCGCGCCTTCGCCGAGGCCGCCAAACGGGTGTCGCAGAAGAAGCCGATCGTGGTGCTGAAGGCCGGCCGCACCCAGGCCGGCGCGGCGGCGGCGGCCTCGCACACCGGCGCGCTCGCCGGCAACGACAAGATCTACGAGGATGTGTTCGCGCAGTCCGGGGTGATCCGCGCCCGCTCGCTGCGGCAACTCCTGGAGTTTGCGCGCGGCATTCCGCTGCTGCCGACGCCCAAGGGCGAGAATGTCGTCATCATCACCGGCGCCGGCGGCTCGGGCGTGCTGTTGTCGGATGCCGTCGATGACAACGGCATGGCGCTCTACAAGATCCCGCCGGATCTCGACGCGGCGTTCCGCAAGTTCATCCCGCCGTTCGGCGCGGCCGGCAATCCGGTCGACATCACCGGCGGCGAGCCGCCCGCGACCTACCAGAAGACGGTGCGCCTCGGGCTCGAGGACGAGCGCATCCACGCTTTGGTGCTCGGCTACTGGCACACCATCGTGACGCCGCCGATGGTGTTTGCGAAACTGCTCGTCGAGGTGCGCGACGAGATGAAGGCCAAGGGCTTCGAGAAGCCGATCGTCGCCTCGCTCGCCGGCGATGTCGAGGTCGAGGAGGCCGCCGAATATCTCTACCAGCGCGGCATTCCGGCCTACGCCTATTCCACCGAACTTCCCGTCGAGGTCCTCGGTGCAAAATACAAATGGGCGAGAGGCGCGGGTCTTATCTGAGGTTCCACTTGATGTAGGGGCCGCTTCCTTGGATCGGAAAGCGGCCCTTCTTTTGACCGGCACATATTCGAGAGGGCTGGCATATGGATATTCACGAGTATCAGGCGAAGGAAGTCTTGCGCGAGTACGGAGCCCCCGTTGCACGGGGACTTCCCGCGCTCTCCGTGTCGGAAGCCGAGAAGGCGGCGCGCGAGCTTGGCGGCCCTGTGTGGGTTGTGAAGTCGCAGATTCATGCGGGCGGCCGCGGCAAGGGCAAGTTCAAGGAGCTCGGCACCGATGCCAAGGGCGGCGTGCGCGTCGTCAAAAGCGTCGAGGAGGTCAAGGCCTCGGCCAAGGAGATGCTCGGCAACACGCTCGTCACGCTGCAGACCGGCGATGCCGGCAAGCAGGTCAATCGTCTGTACATCGAAGAAGGCGCGGCGATCGACAAGGAGTTCTACCTGTCGATGCTGATCGACCGCGAGACCGGCCGGGTGGCGTTCGTCGTCTCGACCGAAGGCGGCATGGACATCGAGGAGGTGGCCCATGACAGCCCCGAGAAAATCCTCACCTTCTCGGTCGATCCCGCGACCGGCATCCAGCCGCATCACGGCCGCAAGGTGGCCAAGGCGCTCAACCTCACGGGCGATCTCGCCAAGCAGGCCGGCGATCTTGTGACCAAGCTCTTCGCCGCGTTCACCGGCAAGGACATGAGCATGCTCGAGATCAACCCGCTGGTCGTCACCAAGGACAACCAGCTCAAAGTGCTCGACGCCAAGGTGTCGTTCGATTCGAACGCGATCTACCGCCACCCCGACATCGCCGCGCTGCGCGACGAGACGGAGGAGGACGCGAAAGAGATCGAGGCCTCGAAATACGATCTCAGCTACATCGCGCTCGACGGCACGATCGGCTGCATGGTCAACGGCGCCGGCCTTGCCATGGCGACCATGGACATCATCAAGCAGTACGGCATGGAGCCCGCGAACTTCCTCGATGTCGGCGGCGGCGCCACGACCGAGAAGGTGACGGCGGCGTTCAAGATCATCACCGCCGACCCGAAGGTGAAGGGCATCCTCGTCAACATCTTCGGCGGCATCATGAAGTGCGACGTCATCGCGGCCGGCGTCGTCCAGGCGGTCAAGGATGTCGGGCTCAAGGTTCCGCTCGTCGTGCGGCTCGAGGGCACCAATGTCGAAGCCGGCAAGAAGATCGTCCAGGAGTCCGGTCTCAACGTGATCGCCGCCGACGATCTCGACGACGCCGCGCAGAAGATCGTCAAGGCCGTCAAGGAGGCCCAGTAATGTCGGTACTGCTCACCAAAGACACCAAAGTCATCGTTCAGGGCTTCACCGGCAAGAACGGCACCTTCCATTCCGAGCAGGCGCTCGCCTACGGCATCTCGTTCCGGAGTTCGTCATGTCGACAGATCGCCCTCCGCTTCCTCCCTTCACCCCGGAAACCGCCATTCAGAAAGTGCGGGGAGCGGAGGACGGCTGGAACAGCTGCGACCCCGAGCGCGTCTCACTCGCCTACACGGTCGACAGCAAATGGCGCAATCGAAGCGAGATCTTCGAGGGGCGGCCGAAGATCGTTGAATTCCTGACGCGCAAATGGGGACGCGAACTGGACTACCGGTTGATCAAGGAACTCTGGGCGTTTGGTGGCCCCCGGATCGCCGTGCGTTTCGCCTATGAGTTCCACGACAATTCCGGCAACTGGTTCCGTGCCTACGGCAACGAAAACTGGGAATTCGACGAGCATGGCCTGATGCACACGCGTCATGCCAGCATCAACGATCTGCCGATCAAGGCCGCCGACCGGAAGTTTCATTGGGACCGGAGCGGTCCTCGCCCTGCCGGCCATCCCGGTCTGTCCGACCTTGGGCTCTGACCGGAAAACCGCGCTCTGCTGATCGGGAACCTTTTTCCGCGACCTCCATCCAATGCGCTGGACAGTTGATCAGGAGACTCCGACCCATGCACGGCACCATCCAGCATATGCCTAGCGACGTGGCCCACCTCGACGAGCGGTCGAGCCGCGAAGAGGCCGAAGCCGCGGTCCGTAGGCTTGTTCGCTGGGCCGGTGATTCATCGATGCGGGAAGGCCTCGTCGAAACACCGGCGCGTGCGCGACAGGAATTCCTGAGCGCGATCGCGCTGCCGGAGGCCTGACATGGCTAACGCGTCAAACACCGTACCTGACCTCGCCAGTTGCGAAGATGCCGATCTGGTGCGCCTGGCCTGCTCGGGCGTGCCGGACGCCTTCGGCGCGATCATCACCCGCTACAATCAGCGGCTCTACCGGGTTGCCCGTGCCGTTCTGCGCGATGGTTCGGAAGCGGAAGATGCGCTGCAGGAGGCCTATCTCCGGGCCTTCGCCGCGCTCAAGACCTTCCGCAATGAAGCAGCTCTCGGCACATGGTTGACGCGCATCGTCGTCAATGAAGCACTCGGACGCCTGAAGCGGCGCAGGAAGACCGAAGATCTGGACGCACTGGACCACGCCGGAAAGCTGGGGGCGGGCGTCATCATTTTTCCGGGAGCCGCCACACCGATGAATCCAGAACAGACAGCCGCCCTCGGCGAAATACGCCGCCTTCTCGAAGGCGCGATCGAACTCATTGCCGGAATCGTTCCGGCTGGTGTTCGTGCTGCGCGATATTGAAGGGATGAGCGTCGAGGAAACCGCCGAATTCACGGGGCTGCAGCCTGCCACCGTAAAGACGCGGCTTCACCGGGCGCGCGCAATTCTGCGCGAAGAGCTCGACGGAACCTTGTCGCTTGCCTTGCAGGATACGTTTCCGTTCGGCGGTTCGCGGTGCGAACGGATTCGGATGACGGTCATCGCGCGGATTGCCGCAGGCGAGACGGGAGCAGAGCTGGCCTGAACGAACCATCCAGTCTTGGCCTTCAAATTGCTTGGTGCCCTGAAATGGGGAGCTTCTCGTGCTGCGTGTGCTGGTAGTCGATCAAGATCCGAAACGGGCCGAAATCGTCGAGAAAGCGCTGCGGCAGGATCCGAATCTGGATGTGCAGGTCGCGAGCGGGCCGGGCTATCTGCTCGATCTCCTGCGTCAGGCCGAGCCCGACGTTCTCATCGTCGATCTGGATCTGCCCGACCGGGACATGATCGAGCAATTGCGCGTCGCCACCCGCGAGCGGCCGCGCCCCATTGTGATGTTCGTCGACCAGAGTAACGACGAGGCCATGAAAGCGGCGGTCAGCGCCGGGGTCAGCGCCTATGTCGTGGACGGCCTCAAGGCGAGCCGGGTGAAGCCGATCCTCGATGTCGCGGTCGCGCGATTTCAGGAGTTCGAAAATCTCAGGCGCGAACTCGACATCGCCAAGGCGTCCCTTGCCGAACGGAAACTCATCGACCGCGCCAAGGGCATTCTGATGCGCGTGCGCGGCCTGTCGGAGGAGGATGCCTATAATCTGCTTCGCTCCAAGGCGATGAACGAGCAGCGGAAAATCGCCGAGATCGCGCAGTCGGTCATTACGGCGTCCGAGCTGCTCAAATGAGAATCCGCGCCGGTTTTATTCCGCTTGTCGATGCAGCGGTCCTGGTCGCTGCCGCCGATCGCGGTTTCGCGGCCGCCGAGGACGTCGACCTCGAACTCGTTCGCGAAGTGTCCTGGTCGAACATTCGCGACAAGCTCAAACTCGGTCATTTCGAGGCCGCGCATCTTCTCGCTCCGATGGCGATCGCCGAAAGCCTCGGTCTCGATTACGCCAAAGTGCCGCTCAGTGCCCCGGTCGTGCTGAGTCAGAACGGCAATTCGATCCTTCTCGGCAATGAGACATTCGCGGCCCTGAGCGATCTGACGGATGGCGATCTCGACGATCCAGCGGTGTCCGGTGCGGCGCTGAAGCGGCTTGTCGCGGCTCGCGCGGCGAAGGACGAGGAAAAGCTTACCTTCGGCATGACGTTTCCGTTCTCGGCGCACAATTACCTGCTGCGCTTCTGGATGGCCGCGGCGGGTGTCGATCCCGATGAGGATGTGCGTCTCGTCGTGCTGCCCCCGCCCTATATGGTCGACGGCCTGTCGAGCGGGCATGTCCACGGCTTCTGCGTGGGAGCGCCCTGGCCGAGTGTCGGCGTCGAGGCCGGCATTGGCCGCATCATTCATTTCGGCACCGATATCCTCGCGACCTGTCCCGAAAAGGTCCTGGCCGTGCGCTCGGCCTGGGCCGACGACAATGGCCGCGCCGTCAATGCCCTGACGCGCGCGCTGATCCGCGCGACGGCCTGGTGCGCGACGCCGGAGAACCGGGGTGAACTCGCCCATATGCTGGCGGCACCGAACCGTCTGAACGTCGCGCCCGATCTTGTCGCGCGCGCTCTGCAGGGACGCCTCAAGGTCGATCCGCAGGGGCGCGTTCGGGAAAATGCGCGCTATCTCGTCATCGATTCAGCTATGGCGCGGCCGGAAGCCCGGCAGGCACTTTGGCTCTATGCACAAATGGTGCGCTGGGGGCAGGCCGGTCTGGCGGACGATCATATCCAGACCGTGAAGACCTGCTTTTCGCCGGACATTTACGACGCCGCCCTCGCCAGCATGACCCAGCGTCCCGCGCGAGATGACGGGATCGGCGCGTTTGCCGGCCCGCCTTTCGATCCCGCCGACATTTCCTCTTTCCTGAAGCTTTCGACGAAGTGACTGCTCATTTTGCAGTCATGCCCAAAACTTGGGCTTTGTCTTCAATAAGTCACTGATTAGGAAAGCCCCGCCGGATTTCAGATTGTCCAATCTGTTGGGAAATAAGGGTTTCCACTCACGAAAACCCGTCTGGCACGAAGTTTGAAAGACTTCCGATGCGAGCCGTGTCGGTCAACGACAGGTGCGCACCGCGCCCAACGACGGGTGCCCCAATAAGCGATGCCGCTGTTTCACCTGGCCGAAGGCCGGGATGGACGGCGGCTTTTTTGTTTTCGGCACGGTCGAAAGGACGGAACGGATGAGCGACAGGATCAAGAGCGGACGGAACGGTGTCTCGCGGCGCGGCTTTATCGGCGCGGCCTCGACCACGGCACTTCTCGCGGCGGCCAAGACCTCGCTTCCGTTCGGCGCCCATATCGCCCAGGCGGCAGGGCCGGAAACCACGAAGGCCGTTCTGGGATTCATCGCGCTGACCGACGCTTCCGCATTGATCGTGGCAAAGGAGAGGGGCCTGTTCGCCAAGTTCGGGATGCCCGATGTCGAGGTGGTGAAGCAGGCAAGCTGGGGCACGACGCGCGACAATCTCGTGCTCGGCTCGGCGGGCTCCGGCATTGACGGCGCTCACATCCTGACGCCGATGCCGTATTTGATCTCGTCCGGAAAAGTGACGCAGAACAACGTCCCGCTTCCGATGTACATACTCGCGAGATTGAACCTCGACGCCCAGGCGATCTCGATTTCCAAGGAATATGCCGATCTCAAGGTCGGCGTGGATTCAGGCGTGCTGAAAGAAGCGTTCGCCAAAAAGAAGGCCGCCGGCCAGCCCGCCAAGGTGGCCATGACCTTCCCCGGCGGCACGCACGATCTCTGGATCCGCTACTGGCTGGCGGCCGGCGGCGTGGATCCCGATCAAGACGTCGAAACCATCGTCGTGCCGCCGCCGCAGATGGTGGCGAACATGAAGGTCGGCACGATGGATGCCTTCTGCGTCGGCGAGCCGTGGAACGAGCAGCTCATCCACCAGGGTATCGGCTACACCGCCGTCAACACGGCGGAGATCTGGTCGAAGCATCCGGAAAAAAGCTTCGCCATGCGCGCCGACTGGGTCGACGCCAATCCGAACTCGGCCAAAGCGCTGATGATGGCCATTCAGGAAGCGCAGATGTGGGCCGACGACATGGCCAACAAGGAAGAACTCGCCGACATGGTCGGCAAGCGCGCCTGGTTCAACGTGCCGAAGAAGGACATCATTGAGCGCATCAAGGGTAATTACGATTACGGCACCGGCCGGATCGAGCTCAACTCGCCGCACTTCATGAAGTTCTGGCGCGATCACGCCTCCTATCCGTTCCAGAGCCACGATCTCTGGTTCCTCACCGAAGACATTCGCTGGGGCAAAATCGCACCGGAAACCGATATCAAGTCGCTGGTCTCCAAGGTGAACCGCGAAGACATCTGGCGCGCCGCGGCGAAGGATCTCGGCGTCACCGATGTTCCCGCCACGACGTCGCGCGGCCCCGAGACCTTCTTCGACGGCAAGGTGTTCGATCCCGACAAGCCGGGCGACTACCTCGCAAGCCTCACCATCAAGCGCGCTGCGGCGTGACCTTACAGAAGGAGAGAGGCGCGATGAGCCTTCCCGCACTCGACACCGGCAAGATCCGCGAACTCCCGCGGGCGAAGATCGTCGCACTGCCGGCGCCGCCGTCCGCCGCCCCGGCATTTCAGCGCATCGCGCCGGCCCTGCGGTATATGGCGGAGCGTTTCCTGCCGCCGTTCATCACGCTGATGATCCTGCTTGTGGTGTGGGAAGTGCTGTGCAGCGGAGACACTGCCAGCCTGCCGCCGCCGTCGCGGGTCATCGCCGACACCTGGGAGCTGATCACCGATCCGTTCTACGACCGCGGCGGTCTCGACAAGGGCCTGTTCTGGCATCTTCTGGCCAGCCTGCAGCGCGTCATGGTCGGCTATGCGCTGGCGGCCGTGATCGGCGTTGCGCTCGGCACTCTGGTCGGTCAGTCGACCTGGGCGATGCGCGGTCTCGATCCTCTGTTCCAGGTTTTGCGCACCGTGCCGCCTCTGGCGTGGCTGCCGCTCGCGCTCGCCGCGTTCCGCGACGGCGAACCTTCGGCGATCTTCGTTATCTTCGTCACCGCGGTCTGGCCGATCGTCATCAACACCGCCGTCGGCATCCGCAACATTCCGAACGACTACATCAACGTCGCGCGTGTGCTGCGTCTCAATCCGTTCGAATATGCCGTCAAGATCATGATCCCGGCGGCCGCGCCGTACATATTCACAGGTCTCAAGATCGGCATCGGCCTGTCCTGGCTCGCCATCGTCGCCGCGGAAATGCTGATCGGCGGCGTCGGCATCGGCTTCTTCATCTGGGATGCGTGGAATTCGTCGCTGATCAGCGACATCATCGTGGCGCTCATCTATGTCGGGATCGTCGGCTTCATCCTCGACCGCTTCGTTGCGCTGATCGGCTCCATCGTCACCCGCGGCACATCGGCTTCCTGAGGAGCACCGGCATGGGCAATTCCTATCTCTCCATAGAACAGGTCGGAAAGACCTTCACGCGCGGGTCCGCCGCGACCGAGGTTTTGAAGGACATCGATCTCAAGATCGAACGCGGTGAGTACATCTCGATCATCGGCCATTCCGGCTGCGGGAAGTCGACGCTGCTCAACATTGTGGCCGGGCTGACGGATGCCACGACCGGCGTCGTCCTGCTCGATCAGAAAGAGGTCAACGATCCCGGTCCCGACCGCGCGGTCGTCTTCCAGAACCATTCGCTGCTGCCATGGCTGACCGTTTACGAAAACGTGCAGCTTGCGGTGAACAAGGTGTCGCGCAGGACACGGTCCTCCGCCGAGCGGCACGAATGGACCATGCACAATCTCGATCTCGTGCAGATGGGCCACGCGAAGGACAAAAGGCCGTCCGAAATTTCGGGCGGCATGAAGCAGCGCGTCGGCATCGCCCGGGCGCTCGCCATGGAGCCGAAGGTTCTTCTGCTCGACGAGCCGTTCGGCGCGCTCGACGCCCTGACCCGCGCGCATCTGCAGGATTCGGTGATGCAGATCCACGCAACGCTCGGCAATACGGTGATGATGATCACCCACGACGTCGATGAGGCGGTGCTGCTGTCGGACCGCATCGTGATGATGACGAACGGACCCTCGGCCAGGATCGGCGAGATCCTCGACGTGCCTCTGGCGCGCCCACGCAAACGGCTCGAACTCGTCGCCGATCCGGTCTATCTGCGCTGCCGCGCTGCCGTGCTGAAATTCCTCTATGAGCGCCATCGCTTCGTCGAGGCCGCGTAATGACCGAGCGCCTCCTCGTCGTCGGCAACGGCATGGCCGGTATCCGCGCCGTCGAGGATGTGCTCGCGCGTGCGCCGGGCCGCTACCACATCACGATGTTCGGCGCGGAACCGCACACGGCCTATAGCCGGATCATGCTGTCGCCCATGCTGGCGGGCGAGAAGTGCTTCGACGACATCATCAGTCACCACCGCGCCTGGTATGAAGCGAACGGAGTGACGCTGCACGCCGGCGTCGCGGTGACCGCGATCCATCCCGGCGCGCGCATTCTCGTCACCGGTGACGGCGGGAGCCTGGCATACGACAAGCTGATCCTTGCGACAGGTTCGCATCCCGTCGTGTTGCCCGTTCCGGGACACGATCTTCCGGGTGTCGTGACCTTTCGCGATGCGCGGGATGTCGATGCGATGCTGACCGCCGCACGACATGGCCGCAACGCGGTTGTGATCGGCGGCGGGCTTCTCGGATTGGAAGCGGCGTATGGACTGATGAAGCGGGGCATGAACGTCACGGTCGTGCATCTGATGGCCGACCTGATGGAACGCCAGCTCGACCGCGAAGCATCGTCCCTGTTGCGCCGGGAGATCGAGGCGCGGGGCATACGCGTTTTCTGTTCTGCGCAGACCGAGAGCATCGCCGGCGCCCGGCGCGTTCGTGCCGTGAAGCTCAAGGACGGAACCGAGCTCCCGGCCGATCTTGTCGTCATGGCGGTCGGCATCCGTCCGAACGTGGATCTCGCGCGATCGGCCGGACTGTCGGTCGCCCGGGGCGTGGTCGTCGATGAGCGGATGCGCACAAGCGACGCGCATATCTTCGCGGTGGGCGAATGCGCCGAGCATTCCGGGATCTGCCACGGCCTCGTCGCGCCGCTCTACGACATGGCGAAAGTGCTTGCGGACAATCTCTGCGGCAATGCCGGAGTCTATCGTCCGGCCGCGACCGCAACCCGGCTGAAGGTGACGGGCGTCGACCTGTTCTCCGCCGGCGACTTCACAGGCGGCGAGGGATATGAGGACATCGTGCTCCGCGATCCCGACCGGGGCCTCTATCGCCGTCTCGTCCTCAAGGACAATCGTCTGGCCGGCGCCGTGCTCTACGGCGATACCGCGGACGGGGCGTTCTTCTTCGATCTCATTCAGAACGGCACGGACACCGCACCGATCCGCGACATGCTGATCTTCGGCCCTGCTCTGTGCAATGCGGCGTGAGGCGGCGATGAGCGGCGATTTCTCTCCCGAACAGAAACGTTATCTCGAAGGCTTCGTCTCGGGCCTCGGAGCGATGCGCTCGTCGCGCGGTCTGCCGCCGATCGGCGCGCGCGGAGGTGCGGCGCATACGCCCGCCGTGGCGGAACCGACAGGCCCGGACGCCGCGAGCCTCCGGGCAATGGCGCGGACGGAAGCAAGCGGAAAAAAGCTGGACCCGGCCGAGATCGCCAAGCGCGAGGAGATGGGGCTCAATTCGTATGCGCGCATGAAGCAGGCGGCAAAGGACGGCGTCTATCCGAAAGGGCCCGACGTACTGCGCTGGCGCTATCACGGCCTGTTCTTCGTCGGGCCGGCGCAGGACAGCTATATGGTGCGGCTGCGCATTCCGAACGGCATCATGACCCACTGGCAGTTCTCCGGCGCCGCCGACGTGGCTGAAGCACATGGCGGGCCGTATGCGCATGTCACGACGCGCGCCAACCTCCAGATCCGCGAAGTGCCGGCCTCGGACGGCATCCAGGTTCTGGAAAAGCTTGTCGCCATCGGTCTGACCTGCAAAGGCTCCGGCGCTGACAATATCCGCAATGTCACGGGAACGCCGACGGCGGGGATCGATCCGCAGGAACTGATCGACACGCGTCCCTATGCCAGTGAATGGCATCATCACATTCTCAACACGCGCGAAATGTACGGCCTGCCGCGCAAGTTCAACGTTGCGTTCGACGGTGCGGGACTGATCGCGGCGCTTGAGGACACCAACGATATCGGCTTCCAGGCGGTGGAGGTGCAAGACGGGTTCGGCGCCGACGCCGGAATCTGGTTCCGCCTCGCGCTCGGCGGCATTACCGGCCACAAGGACCTCGCCCGCGACACGGGCGTGGTGGTCAGGCCCGAGGATGCGACACGTGTGGCGGACGCCATTGTCCGCGTCTTCATCGACCACGGCGATCGGACCGACCGGAAGAAGGCGCGGCTCAAATATGTGCTGGACGCCTGGGGCTTCGACAAATTCCTCACCGAAGTCGATGCCAAGCTCGGCTGGAAGCTGACGCGCGTTCCGGCGGAGGCCGTCGCGGTGCGCCCGGTCTCCGATCGGCAGGCCCATATCGGCATTCACAAACAGAAGCAGGACGGGCTCAACTGGATCGGTATTGTGCTGCCCGTCGGCAAGATGACAGTCGAGCAGATGCGCGGCATTGCAAAGATCTCGCGCGATCTCGGCGACGGCGATATCCGTCTCACCGTCTGGCAGAACCTGCTTGTCTCCGGCATCAAGGACCCGGACATTCCGCTCGCGGTGGCGGCCATTGAGGCGCTGGGGCTCGGTATTTCGGCCACGGCCGTGCGCGCCGGGCTCGTGGCCTGCACCGGCAGCGAAGGCTGCAAATTCGCGGCTGCCGCGACCAAGACTCACGCCGAGGACATCGCGCGTCATTGCGACGGCCGCGTACAGGTTGACCTGCCCGTCAACATTCACCTGACCGGCTGCCACAATAGCTGCGCCCAGCACTACATCGGCGATATCGGCCTGATCGGCCAGCGCGTCACGGTGTCGGACGAGGGCGATACCGTCGACGGTTACAATGTCTGCGTCGGCGGCGGCTTCGGGCCGGATGCCGCGATCGGCCGTGAGCTTTTCCGCGATGTGAAGGCCGAACATGCCCCGCCGCTTGTCGAGCGCATGCTGAAAGGCTGGATGGCGAACCGCGCCGCGCCGGACGAGAGCTTCGCGCAGTTTACCCGCCGGTATGAGGTCGATCAGCTCACGGCGCTGTTTCTGGCGGAGGCCGCCGAATGAGCGTACAACCCGCAAACTTCCTGACGCCTGTGCTGCCCGAGAATGCGCCGTTCACGGTGGAACAGCGCGCGTGGCTCAACGGCTTCTTCGCCGGACTGCTGTCGCTCGACGGCAGTCCGTCGAGCCTGTCCGCCGATCAATCCTCGGCCTTCATGCCCGGTATCGCACCGCAGGAGGAAGCGGATGACGGCGCGCCATGGCACGACCCGGCACTGCCTCTGGCCGATCGTATGGACATGGCGAACGGCAAGCCGCTCAAACGCCGCATGATGGCGGCGATGGCGCAGCAGGATTGCGGCCAGTGCGGCTATAATTGCGAGGACTATTCGGCTGCGATCGCGGAGAAGAAGGAAGAGCGGCTCAATCTCTGCCAGCCGGGCGGAAAAGAGACGCTTCGCATGCTCAAGAAGCTCGCCGCGGAGATGGACGGCGCCGCTCCCGCGGCTGCGGTCCCGGCCGCGCGCCCCGCATCCGCGCCGGGGCGCTCGCGCGAGCATCCTGTCGAGGCCGTTTTCCTGTCGCGGCGACGGCTCAACAAGGGGAAGTCGGCCAAGGAAACCTGGCACGTCGAGTTCAAGCTCCCGGACGGGCTGGATTACGCCGCGGGCAATTCCTTCGGCCTGATGCCGTTGAACGAGCCGGGCCTTGTCGATGCGATCATGACGCGCCTCGGTCTGACCGCTGTCGCGGTGGCCAACGGCAAGTGCATCCACGACGTGCTGCTGCGCGAGAAAGCGCTCGGAGCCGCGCCCGACGCGTTGTTCGCGCTGATCGGCGAGATGGCGTCCGACCCCGATGAAAAGGTGAAGTTCGCGCGCCTTGCCGAAGGCGAAGACCCGGACGGCGATCTTGAAACGACCGACGTTCTCGCGGCGCTCGATAAATCGCCGGCGACCATGCTGGAGGCCGGCGCTTTCCTGTCCGTGCTCGATCCTTTGCAGCCGCGGCTCTATTCAATTTCTTCCAGCCCGAAGGCACAGCCCGGACGGCTGACTTTGACGGTGGACGCGGTGCGCTACGCCGTCGGTGCGCGCGAGCGCTACGGCGTCGCCTCCACTTATCTCGCCGAACGTATCGCCGACACTCTCACGCTTCCGGTCTATGTCCAGAAAGCCCTTGGCTTTGCCCTGCCGGAGTCCGGCGATGTGCCGATCATCATGGTCGGTCCCGGTACCGGCATCGCGCCGTTCCGTGCCTTCCTCCAGGAGCGGCTGGCGACGGACGCGAAGGGCGGAGCCTGGCTGTTCTTTGGGCACCAGCGCCGCGACAGCGATTTCTTCTACGAGGAGGAACTGGCGGCGCTACAGAGCGCGGGTGCGCTGACGAAACTCTCGCTCGCCTGGTCGCGCGACGGTGCGAACAAGGTGTATGTGCAGGACCGCATGCATGAGGAGAGCGCTGAGCTCTATCATTGGCTCGAGCGCGGCGCGCATTTCTATGTCTGCGGCGACGCCAAGCGCATGGCCGCCGATGTCGACAAGAGCCTGCATGCGATCGTCGAGCAGCATCGCGGCTGCGATGCGCCGGAAGCCAAGACCTATATCGCCGCGCTGAAGGCCGCCGGGCGCTACCAGGCCGACGTGTACTGATGCCGAGATGACCGCATTTCCCTCGACCGAACCGGTCCGGACCACCTGCCCTTATTGCGGCACGGGCTGCGGCGTGCTCGGGGGCCCGTCACCGATGACGAAGGGCGATGTTTCGCATCCCACCAATTTCGGCCGCATCTGCAGCAAGGGTTCCGCGCTCGGCGAAACCCTGAAGCTCGACAACCGGCTGCTGCACCCCATGATCGCGGGCGAACGCGCCGATTGGAACACGGCCCTCGATCTCGTCGCCGAAAAATTCAGTGCGGCGATCGCAGCGCATGGCCCGGATTCCGTCGCATTCTATGTGTCGGGCCAGCTCCTCACGGAGGATTATTACGTCGCCAACAAGCTGATGAAGGGCTTCATCGGCTCCGCGAACATCGACACCAATTCGCGGCTCTGCATGGCGTCGTCGGTCGCGGGCCACAAACGCGCGTTCGGCGAAGATCTGGTGCCGTGCTGCTATGAGGATCTCGACGAGACCGATCTCGTCGTTCTGGTCGGCTCCAACGCCGCATGGTGCCATCCGATCCTGTTCCGCCGCCTGACCGATGCACGGCAGCGGCGCGGCACGAGGATTGTCGCGATCGATCCGCGCCGGACGGCGACCGCGGCGGACGCCGATCTGTTCCTGCCGGTAAAGCCCGGCACGGACGTTCTGCTGTTCAACGGACTGTTGGCGCATCTTGTGCGTACACGGTCAATCGACACGGACTACATCGACCGCTTCACCACGGGTTTTGCCGCAGCGCACGAACGGGCGGAGGCGGATGCGCCCGATCTGGAAACGGTGGCGGAGGGCTGCGGCGTCCCGCTCGCCGATCTTATGGAATTCTACCGCCTGTTCGCGGCAACCCGGCGCGTCGTCACCGTCTATTCGCAGGGCGTCAACCAGTCCTCGCGCGGGACCGACAAAGTCAACGCGATCATCAATTGCCATCTCGCCACGGGACGGATCGGGCGGCCGGGCATGGGGCCGTTCTCCTTTACCGGGCAGCCGAATGCGATGGGCGGGCGCGAAGCCGGCGGGCTCGCGAACCAGCTCGCGGCCCACATGAATTTCGAACCCGCCGATCTCGATCGCGTGCGGCGCTTCTGGAAGGCTCCGCGGCTCGCGGAGACGCCCGGCCTCAAAGCCGTCGATATGTTCGATGCGCTCGCGGCAGGCCGCATCAAGGCATTGTGGGTCATGGGCAGCAATCCCGCCGCGAGCCTGCCTGCCGGCAACCGCGTGCGGGCGGCAATGAGGGCCTGCGATTTTCTTGCCGTGTCCGATTGCGTGCCGGACACGGACACCGCGCGTCATGCGAATGTGCTGTTGCCCGCCGCGGGATGGGGTGAGAAGGACGGCACGGTCACGAATTCCGAACGCCGTATTTCGCGCCAGCGTGCCTTCATGCCACTGCCCGGCGAGGCGCAGCCGGACTGGTGGATCATGAAGGAGATCGCGGCGCGCATGGGTTTCGGCGCCGCGTTCGACTACCGGTGCGCCGCCGACATCTTCCGCGAACACGCCGCGCTGTCGGCGTTCGAGAACCATGGCGCGCGGATACTCGATCTCGGTGGCCTGGTCGGTCTGACCGATGCGGAGTTCGACGCGTTGCATCCCGTGCAATGGCCCGTGCTTCGGGGCAGGCGTCACGGCACGGCACGCCTGTTCGGCGACGGCCGGTTCCCGAGTCAGGACGGCCGCGCGCATTTCATCGCCGTCAGCCAGGAGGCACCAGCGAATGCGACGGCGACAGAGCGGCCGCTTGTCCTCAACACCGGCCGCCTGCGCGACCAATGGCATACGATGACACGGACCGGCGACGTCGCCCGGCTAATGGCGCAGGCGCCGGAGCCTGTGCTCGATGTCAGCCCGGCCGATGCCGCGGCGCTCGCGCTGGCCGATGGCTGTTTCGCCGAGGTGACGAGCGATTGGGGCCGCGCGGTCGCGCGTGTGCATGTCACGACGGATCAGCAGACCGGGCAGGTCTTTCTGCCGATGCACTGGACCGACGCGATCGCCGCGCGCGGCTCGCCGGGGCGCGTGGTCAATCCGGCCTGCGACGCTGTCTCCGGTCAGCCGGAACTGAAGCACACGCCCGTACTGGTCGTGCCGTTTCCGGTGCGCTGGGAAGGTCTGCTGCTGTCGCCTCGCCGCATGCGCCCGGGCGGGCTCTCATACTGGGCAAGGGCGGCTATTCCCGGCGGCTATGCCTATCGCGTGGCCGGACAGGAGCCTCCCGCCGAAGGCATTCTTCTCGGTCTGTCGCTGCTCGGCGAACGCGCGCGGCCGCTGGATTATCACGACCGCACGCGCGGCCTGTTCCGCGCGGCCTCGCTCAACGGGAGCAGGGTCATGACGGAGTGCCTGCTTGTCGGCTCGCCCGGAGCGTTGCCCGATCCGTCGTGGCTGATGGATTTGTTCGCGGGGCAGGAGCCTGTTTCCGACGAGGAGCGGCGCCTGTTGCTCGGCGCCCGCGCGGCCGCGCCGCGCGCGAGCGAGGGGCGCATCGTGTGCTCGTGCTTCGGCGTCGGCGAAGACCGCATCCGCCGCGCGATCGGTGATGGTGCGTCCGACACTGGATCCCTGAGCCGGATTCTCAAATGCGGCAGCAATTGTGGATCATGTCTGCCCGAACTGCGGGAGCTGATCCTCAGCACGCCGCGAAATGCGGGTGATGCCGTTCCTGCTGCGGCCGATCCCTTTCACACTCACGATGGAGCTCGCTGAGATGCAGATGGCCCTACTCATTGCGGCCTTGGCCGTTCCGACGGCTTTAGGACTCCACATTTTCCTCGCGCTCCTTGCGGGAAACCGCGGATTGGACGCGCGCCCTCTGCTCGCGACGATCGGTACTACCGTCTTCCTGTGCGTACCGCTTCTCGTCTATCAGTATGGAGGCGCAATGCCTGCTCTGGGCCTTCTCGTGCTTGCAGCGCTTCTTCTCGCCGTTCTCCGCACGTCCGTTACCGGCGGATCGTTCCGGTTAGCGGCATTCGACAGGTACGGGCGACGCGGCTAGGGCCTGCGCCGCCCGCAACCCGCGCTATACCATGTTGCGGATGATGCCTGCGACCATATCGGCGGTGCGCCCGGTTCCGTTGATGTCGCCGGTCCGGCTGGCAGGATCTGCGATCGCCGCCTGAATGCCGGTCAGCATTAGGTCGGAAGCGGCGACGGCCGCCGGAAGATTGCGCTTGCGGCCGAGCCATTCGATCAGCATGCGCGTCGACTCGATCATCGCATAGGGATTGGAGATACCCTTGCCGGCGATGTCCGGCGCCGAACCGTGTGTCGCTTGGGCCATGGCGATGTCGCCGCGTCCGATGCAAAGGCCGGGCGCCATGCCGAGGCCGCCGACGAGACCCGCCGCCTCGTCGCTGAGGATGTCGCCGAACATGTTGGTGGTGACAACTACGTCGAACCGGTGCGGATTGCGGACGAGATGCATCGCGAACGTGTCGACGATCACTTCCTCGACCTCGACTTCAGGGTAGTTCTTCGCCGCGTTGTAGCACTCCTCGACGAACATGCCGCAGCCGAGCTTGAACACGGTGTTCTTGTGCACGAGCGTCAGCTTCTTGCGCCGCGCCTGGGCAAGCTGGAGCGCGGCATTCGCCACTTTGTAACTGCCCGTGCGGGTAATGACACGAACCGAGATCGTGACGTCTTCGGTCGGCCGGAACTCGCCCGAGCCCAGCACGACGTTGCGGTCGGGCTGAAAGCCCTCATTGTTCTCGCGGACGATGATGAGGTCGATATTGTCGTACAGACAGCCGATATCCGCGTAGGAGCGGGTGGGGCGCACATTGGCGAACAGGTCGAAACTCTTGCGCAGGATCGGATGCGGGTTGATGGCCTGCGGGTGCTTGGGATAATCGCGATGGCCGATAGGGCCGAGAAGCCAGCCGTCGAGTTCGGCGAGCCGTTCCAGCGTGCCGGGCGGCATCGTGTGCCCGAGGTCGTCAAACGCCTTGCGTCCGATCGGGAGCGGGACCCATTCAATATTCAGCCCCGTGCGGGCTGCCGCCGCTTTCGTGACCTCGACGGCCGCCGGCACGATTTCGTGCCCGATATCGTCGCCATTCAAAATGCCAAGCTGAAGGTCGGCTTTCATTGTCTGTATCCTTAGGTATTTGTGGGTACGCTTGCGGCAACCGCATCGGATGCGCGGGAGAGTTCGGGAAGGCGCCAGGCCAGGGCCATGAGCTCGTCGCTGCGCTTCTTGCCGATCACGAGGGCGGACTGGGTTCGGAATTTGGTTTCGATCTGAGCGTCGGAGAGCGGCCGCGAAACGCTGCCGATGGCGTGCTCCACCCGCTTCTCGATCTTCGTGCCGTCCTTGAGCGTGAGGACGATGTTGACCGCGTCCTCATGGATTGCGGTGTCCGTCGTAGCGTGGACGCGACGGCGCAGGTCGATGAGAACAGGATCGGCGACCGCCTCATCGGTGAACGCGGTCGGCGAGCCGTCGCCGCGAACCAGCGCGCATGCCGCGGAGTGGAACACGCTGAACTTCGCTTCGAGCCCTGTCCGCGGTTCGCGCTTGCCGGTCAGTTCGAGGACCAGCGGATGGGTTGTCAGCGCGACGGACTCGATGCGCTCCGCCGGGATGGCGTGCTCCTCCCGAAGCTGGATGCAGCCGTCGATCGTCGGATGGATAACGATGCCGCAGGCGAAAGGCTTGTAGCTGTTGAGCGCGGCTTCCCACGACGATCCGAGGCCGTCGAGGATCTCGCCGTAGTCCTGCTTGGTCGACAGCACGTTGGCAAAGCCGCGCGGCGCCTCGATGGCGCGCTCCGATGAATCGTAGCCGGCTTCGGCGAGGAAGGCCGAGGCGGCGCCGTTCTGCGCGGCGCGCCCGGGGTGGAAACTCTTCGTCATCGTGCCGAACATTTCACGCAGATTGGAGGCCTGCGTCGCCGCGAGGCCGAGCGCCCAGACCATGCGCTGCACATCGAGATTGAGAAGCCGCCCAACAGCCGCGGCTGCGCCGAACACGCCGGCTGTGCCGGTGATGTGCCAGCCCCGGTCGTAATGATCGGGGTAGACCGAATTGCCGATCCGGCATTCGACCTCGACACCGACGATGATAGCGTTCAGCACGTCCCGCCCTGATGAGCCGAGCAGTTCGGCAACCGCGAGCGCGGCGGAGGCGACGGGTCCTGCCGGATGGATGATCGTCTTCAGATGCGTGTCGTCATAGTCGAGGACATGCGAACTGATGCCGTTGATGAGCGCGGCGTGGAGCGCGTCCAGTCGCTCGGTGCGGCCAATGACGCCGGAGGTCGGGGCGCCGGAAAATCGCGTTAGCGCCTGCAGCGCCCGGTCCACCGTTTCGTGGCGCGCACCACCGACGGCGCAGCCGACCCAGTTAACGAACGTCCTCACGCCTTCGCGCTGCACGGGTTCCGGAATGCGGGCCAGATCGCATCCGACGATCCATTCAGCAAGCGCACGTGTCACGTCCTCACGTCTGGCCATATCTTCCTCTTGCAACGTAAACTGTCAACAATCGGCTGGGAAGTTGGCATGCGATGTGACGCGTCTCAAGCGAAATCTCGAGGTTTCGTCAAATTGCTTAATCTTGAATGCTGATTGTTGACAATTGAAATCCCATGAGACTAGGCTCACTTCATGAAAGCGCTCAATCAAGGTGATCTCTCCGCTCCGAACACGCAGCCGCTGGGGGTTCGCTCCCTCGCGATGGCGCTTCGCGCCGAGATCGAAAAGATGATTCTCCAAGGCGCCATGCCCATGGGCGAGCGGCTGAACGAAAATCATTTCGCCGAGAAGTTTCAGGTCAGCCGTGGCCCGGTTCGCGAAGCCTTCCGGTCTCTTGTCGAGGCCGGACTTGTCGAATTCATTCCGAATCGTGGCGTGTTCGTCCGGCAGATGGATCTGGAGCAGGCCGTACAGGCATATGAAGTCAGGGCCGCTCTGTTCAGCCACGCCGGGCGGCTCGCCGCCGCGCGCCGGCGCAAGGAAGAGGTCGCGCGCATGCGGGGCATTGTCCACGACATGAACGAGTCGATCGAGAAGCGCGACGGCGAAGGATATTACCAGCTCAATCTCGACCTTCATGCCGCCGTGATGACCGCCGCACGCAACGAACGGCTGGCGGCGACCTATCAGGGGCTCGTGAAGGAACTGCACCTGTTTCGCGTCGCCAATCTCGGCCGCGGCGATCACTTGCGTGCCTCCAACATCGAGCACGCGGCAATGGTCGAAGCGATCGCGGCGGGCGATGAGGCGCGCGCCTATCAGACACATCTTGACCACGTGATGAATGCGCGTGAGCGCGTGATCGAGGCTCACCAGAAGAACACCACCTGACCACAGAAGGGTCCTCAAGGGCCCGAGAGACGCATAAAAAACAATGGGAGGAATGGGAAATGCTGCTCGATACATCCAAGGCCGTCGCGCGAGCGACGTTTGCATCCGTGCTTGCTCTCAGCTGTCTTGCGCCGTTTTCGGCGTCGGCTCAGGACAAGATTGCCTATCCCCACAAAGTCGTGACGCTTGTCACGCATTCGAGCCCCGGCGGCGGAAGTGACGTCTTCCTTCGCGACATGACGAAATATCTGAAGGACGTCATCGACGCCGATTTTGTCGTCGAAAACGTAAGCGGCGGAAGCGGTGCCAAGGCCATGGCGTACATGGCCAAGCAGAAGCCGGACGGCAGCGTCTTCTACGCAACGACGCCGACCTACATCTACACCTCGGCCATGAGCAAGCTCGACGCGAACTACACAAATCTCGAGCCGCTCGCGAACGTGTTCTACGATCCGCAGGTCGTCTACACGCGTAACGACGCGCCCTTCAAGACGCTGAAGGACGTCATCGAACACGCCAAGACCAAGCGCAGCGCCTGGGGCGCCGCGAACCCCGGTTCGCTCGAACGCATCACGCTCGAGCAGATGAAGAAGATGACCGGAGTGAACGCCGCAATCGTCACCAGTGAAGGCGGCGGCGAAACCATGATCAACGTGCTGAACGGCACGCTGGATATGGCTATCGGCGAAGTTCAGGAACTTGTTTCCCAAATCGAGGGAAAGCAGATCCGCGTGCTCGCCGTTCTGGGCGATGCGCCGCTCGCGAAACTGCCGAACGTTCCGACGGCTAAGGATTCCGGGGTCGACATCGTGGTCCGCAAATTCCGCGGTCTTGCCGGTCCGAAGGGCCTGCCGCCGGAAATCACAGCGGCCTGGGACAAGGCCATTCCGAAGCTTCTCGCCGATCCGAAATACAAGGCTCAGTACGAAGCGGCCAGCCTGGTGCCGGGATTCATGCCCCATGCCGAATACGTGAAGTTCGTCGACGAGTTCGCGACGCAGCAACAGGCGCTGCTGGTCGAAGTCGGCGTCGTCAAGAAGTAACGCGGCATCTGGAGCGAGCGCGATGGACAGAGATCTTGCCCTCGGCCTGATCGGCCTTGCTGTCGCGCTCGTTTATTTATCGCTCGCGTCCCTCATTCCCGAAAGTGTGAGCAGCGATCCGGTCGGCGCGACCGGCATGCCGCACCTCCTGGGATATACTCTGCTCGTCGTGTCGGTATTGTTCTCGGGGCAGCGCGTATTGGCGCTCCGGACCGGCATTTCGGAACCGGAACCTGAAAAGCGCGGCGTGTTCGAAGAGCCGGTCAGAGCCTTCCTTTCGGCTTCCGGGGCGGTCGCCATTTGCGCGGTATTCGTCTTCATCTTCGATTCCGCCGGCTACCTGCTTTCAACCGGACTTCTGCTCTTTGCCATGGCTGTCTATCAAGGCGTTCGCGTTGGTCCGCGCCTCATCGCGATCTCGATCGGCGGCGCTCTCGTTCTGTGGCTCATCTTCGCGAAACTTCTGAGCGTTCGCATGCCTGCCGGCATCTGGCCGGATCTCTTCTGAGGGTCGTATGGACGCCATCATCACGAGTTTCGAACTGCTGGGAACCACCTTGATCGTGCCGATGGCGATCCTCGGTATGACCTGGGGTATTTTCGGCGGCGCCATGCCGGGCCTGTCGCCGTCGATCACCATGGCGCTGCTCCTACCCTTTACCTACACGATGGATCCCATCCCGGCCCTTGTGCTGCTCACCTCGACCTATGTCGGCGCCGAGTACGGCGGATCCATTCCCGCGATCCTGATCCGGACGCCAGGAACCAACGCCTCCGCCGCGACCATGATCGACGGCTACGAGATGAAAAAGCAGGGCAGGGCCGGCGAAGCACTCGGTATTTCGCTGCAGGCAAGCTCGGTCGGCAATTTCGTCGGCATATTGTGCGTCATTCTGCTGACCGCGCCTCTGTCGCAACTCGCTCTGGCGTTCAAGCCGACCTCGTATTTCGCGCTCGGCATTCTCGGCCTCAGCGTCATCGTCTCGGTGTCGGAAGGCTCGCTGCTGAAGGGCGTGATCGCAGCCCTAATCGGCCTCATGATTGCGACGATCGGCACCGATCCCGTCAGCGGCGTCGGCCGCTTCACCTACGGCAATGCGGATCTTCTCACTGGCGTGCCGATCATCCTTGTCATGGTCGGCCTGTTCGCGGTCGGCGAAATTCTCGAGCAGATGGCGAGCAAGGAAGACTGGGAAAAGGTCAGCGGGCAGGTAACCCGGCTGAAATGGCCGAGCTGGGTCGTGCAGAAGAAAATAATGGTGGCGAACGGCATCGGGGCCGTCATCGGCGTCTTCTGCGGCATCATGCCGGGCGCCGGTGGCACCGTCGCGAGCTTCATGTCGTATTCCGAAGCGCGGCGCTTCTCCCGCACACCCGAGGAATTCGGCAAGGGGTCGGCCGAAGGCGTCGCCGCGCCCGAATGCGCCAACAACGCCGATGCGGGCGTCGGCCTCATTCCGCTTCTCAGCTTCGGCATCCCGGCGTCGAACTCCACCGCGGTTCTGCTTGGCGGATTTCTCATCCACGGTCTTCATCCGGGCCCCGTTTTGTTCAGCCGGGACCCGACGATCCTCTACGGTCTGTTCTCCGGCCTTCTGGTCGCCTCGGTCGCGCTTATTCCCGTCGCGTTCCTCACCCTTTCCGCATCGATCTGGCTGGTCAATCGGCCGAAGCCCTATCTGTTCGCGTTCATCGCCGCGATCGTTTTTTCGGGCGCCTATTCGATCAACAACAGCGTCTTCGATCTCGGTCTCGTGCTTGCGGCCGGCGTGCTCGGCTTCGGCATGCGCTACTTCGCCATGCCCATGCTGCCGACCATTCTCGGGCTGGTTCTCGGTTACATGATCGAGGCCAATTACCGGCGTTCGCTGGTCATCTCCGGCGGAGACCATCACATCTTTCTGGAAGACCCCATCACGGTGGGCTTCCTCATTACCGCAGCGCTCTTTCTCGTCGGCTCGCTGATACGTGAGTTCAGGACACGCCGCGAGCTGACAAAGGAAAAGGAAGTTTCGGCATGAACGTGACTGTACCGACGTCGAGCACGACCGTAGCGGTCCAAATCGCGGACTGGATCGCGCGATCGGCATCCATGCCTATCCCGGCCGAGGTCGCGGATATGTGCGAGCGTCTACTGCTCGACTACACGGGCCTGTGCGCGGCCGCGGTGAACAACGATTATGTGAGGTCGACGCTCGCCGTCGCCGATCCTGGTCCCTGCACCGCGTTCGGTCACAGGGCGAAGTACGATATGTACGGCGCGGCCCTTGTGAACGGCACCGCCGCACATGGCGAAGACTTCGATGACACGTTCGAGGGCGGTCCGGTTCATTCAAGCGCCGTCGTTCTGTCGGCGGTTATTGCCGCCTGCGAGCGGTTCGGCCTCACTGGCGCCGACGCGCTTCGCGGTTCGGCGGTCGGAATCGAGCTTTTGTGCCGGCTCGGCCTCGTCGCTCCCAAGGCCACGCATAAAGCGGGCTTTCATCCGACCGCGGTGTTCGGCACGATGGCCGCTGTGGCGGGCGTCGGCGCGGCACTCAAGTTGAACCGGGAACAATTGGCTTCGGCGTTCGGCATCGCCGGAAGCATGTCCTCCGGCATCATCGAATATCTGAAAGACGGAAGCTGGACGAAGCGCATGCATGCGGGATGGGCGGCGCAGTCGGGTATCCGTGCGGCGCTTCTGGCGAAGAACGGTTTTGTGGGCCCGGTGTCCGTCTTCGAGGGCGAGCACGGGTTCTTTTTCGCCTTCGCGCCCAGTCGCGCGCCGAATTTCGTACCGCTGCTCGAAGGTCTCGGCGAGACCTGGCATATGACGACGATAACGTTCAAGCAATATGCTTGCGGGACCATGACCCAGCCTTACGTCGACTGCGCGATCGAGCTTTCGAAACGCGGCATCAAGGCGGGCGACGTCGAAAGCATGGTCTGCGAAGTGGGCGAGGGCACTGTGCATCGTCTATGGGAGCCGCTCGAGGGGAAGCAGACGCCGCCGTCGGCGTATGCGGCCAAGTTCAGCTCGCCCTATTGCATCGCGGTCGGTTTCCTAGATCATGCCGCGGGTCTCGCGGCGTTCACCGAAGAAAAAATTCGCGATCCCGAAACACTCGCATTGGCTTCGAAGGTGTCTTACGTCGTCGATCCCGAAAATCCTTACCCGGCCCGCTTTACCGGGCATATCCGCGCAACACTGAAGGACGGCTCGGTTCAGGAGGTGCGGCGCGAGAACATGCGCGGCGGCGCCCACGATCCGCTTCCGCGTGAAGAGCTCGAGGCGAAGTTCATCGGCAATGTTCTCTACGGCGGTTTCGACCGAAAGACCGCGGATCGGCTGAAGACGGCGTCGGCGACCCTTTTCATGGCGCCCGATCTGTCGCGCTTCACTGGATTCTCCATCTCATGACGGGGCCGCTGCAGGGTAAAGTCGCGGTCGTCACAGGCTCAGCCCGCAATATCGGCCGCGCGATTGCGCTCGCGCTTGCCTCGGACGGCGCGCGTATCGTCGTCAACGCCCGCAGCTCGCGGGCGGAAGCCGAGGCGGTCGCGCAGGAGATTCGCGACGCGGGCGGGGATGCGCTCGCCATCATGGCCGATGTCAGCGAGCCGGCTCAGGTCAAGACCATGTTCGACCGCGTGGCGGCGACGTATGGACGGCTCGACATTCTCGTCAACAACGCCGCGGTGCGGCGCGAGACCGCGCTCGCGGACATCTCGTTCGCCGATTGGCGGGATGTCCTATCAAGCATTCTCGACTTATCCTTTCTGTGCGCCCAGGCGGCGTCCGCCGCGATGGTGGACGGCGGCCGGATCATTAATATCGGCGGTCTCACTGCCCATGCAGGCGCTGCGGAACGCACGCACGTGGTCACGGCCAAGGCCGGCCTTGTCGGTCTGACCAAGGCGCTCGCGATCGAACTCGCGCCGCGCGGCATCACCGCCAACGTGGTCGTGCCGGGCCGCATCGCAACCGACCGCAAAGCGAGCGGTCTTGGCAAACCGGCTCATCATGCGCATCATAAATCACCGCTCGGGATCCAAGGATCGCCTGAGGATGTCGCCGAGATGGTTCGCCATCTCGCCGGACCTCACGGCCGCTACATCACGGGTCAGACGGTGCATGTGAGCGGCGGAATATACCTCCCCTGATCGGGGGGCTCACAAGTCTACTCCGCCTGCCGAAGCCGACCAAAAATGGGGAAGTCGATTGACATCGGATCTGCTGCACGAGGTCGCGGACGGAATTGCGACGGTAACCTTCAACCGTCCGGACGCCCGCAACGCCATGACGTTCGAGATGTACGAGCAACTGCGCCAGATCTGCGTTGATGCCGGTAACGATCCGTCGCTGCGCGTCCTGATCCTGACGGGAGCCGGCGGCAAGGCCTTCGCGTCGGGCACCGACATCGCGCAATTCAAAAGCTTTACCACTGCCCAACACGGACTCGACTACGAGGCGCGGATCAGTGGCGTTCTCACCGCAATCGAAAACTGTCCCATTCCCACCATCGCCGCCATTCCGGGCGCCTGCACGGGCGGCGGCGCCGGCATCGCGGCGTGCTGCGATCTCAGAATAGCGGCATCCAACCTGCGCTTCGGGTTTCCGATCGCGCGCACGCTCGGCAATACCCTGTCCTTGGAGAACTACGCGCGCCTTGCCACTCTTCTCGGTCCGGCGCGGGTCAAGGACATCATTTTCACCGCCCGACTGATCGAAGCCGACGAGGCGCTGTCCATCAACTTCGTCCGCGAAATCGTGGCGCCGGATATGTTGCGGCAACGCAGCCTGGAACTGGCGACGCAGATCGCCGGTCACGCGCCTTTGACATCGCGCGCCGCGAAACAAGCTCTCGCGCTGCTGCGGCCTCGGTGTTTCGTCCGAGGATGCCGATGAGATAAACAAGCTCTGTTACAAAGCGAGACTTCCGCGAAGGCGTCGATGCCTTCCTGAGCAAGAGGCCG
>CAWAYQ010000016.1:0-459775 GCA_963786225.1 uncultured Alphaproteobacteria bacterium | reverse complement strand
CCTCGACCGCCTTGTCCTCCGCATGCTCCGGATTGAGGAGATCAAGCCAGATTACGTTGTCGTCCAGATGCTCGCCGGGCTCATACGGGCTGCATTTGAGGGCTCCGCCCGTTGCCCGATAAACCGTCAGCACGCCGCGTTCCTCACGCCGGATCGAGAGGTGCTGTGCCGGTCGGGTTGCCGGACGCATCGGTCGTGATCTTCTCGACGCGGGCTTCGGCAGCCTTCAGCAGTTTGTCGCAATGCTTCTTCAGCGCATCGCCGCGCTCGTAAAGCGAGATGGATTTTTCGAGCGGCACGTCGCCGCGCTCAAGCGCCTTCACGATCTCTTCGAGCTCGGCGAGCGCCTGTTCGAAGGGGAGTTTTGCGATGTCGATTTCCTGCACGTCCTCAGCCCTTCATCAGTTCGCCGACATGGGCGGCGACAGAGCCCGCAAGGCCCTGCAGATCATAACCGCCTTCCAGGACGGAGACGAGACGGCCCTCGCAGTTCTTCTGCGCCGATTCCATCAGCTTGCGCGTGACCCAGGCGTAATCGCTTTCGACCATGCGAAGCGAGCCGAGCGGATCGCGTTCATGCGCGTCGAAGCCCGCCGAAACGATGATGAGTTCGGGCTTGAAGGTATCGAGCGCGGGCAGGATCTTGCCCTCGAACGCCTCGCGCAGTTTCGCACCGCCGTCGCCCGGCGCGAGCGGAGCGTTGAAGATATTGCCGACGCCGGTTTCACGCGCGGCGCCCGTGCCTGGATAGAGCGGCATCTGGTGGGTCGAGGCGTAAAGCACGGACGGATCGGAATAGAAGATTTCCTGGGTGCCATTGCCGTGATGGACGTCGAAGTCGACGATCGCGACACGCTTCAACCCATGCTTCTTCTGCGCGTGGCGCGCGCCGATACCGATATTGTTGAAAAGGCAAAAGCCCATCGCGCGCTCGCTCTCGGCGTGATGGCCGGGCGGGCGGCAGGCGACGAAGGCATTCTTCACCTCGCCGTCGAGCACCTTGTCGACCGCCTGCAGCGTGCCGCCAACCGCGCGCAGCACGACCTCCCAGGTCGATGGCTCCATCATCGTGTCGCCGTCGAGATAGACATAGCCCTCGTTCGGCCGGGCGGCCTCGAGTTCGTCGACGTAACGGTTGGTGTGGACATAGCGGGTGGTGTCGAGATCGGCGACCTCGGCCCGTTCGCGCACCAGAGCGTCGAATTCCTGCTGACCAAGCACGGCCTCGACCGCGCGATAACGGTCCGGCCGCTCGGGATGCCCGGCGGAGGTCTGGTGATTGGCAAAAGACGGATGATGCAGGAGGAGTGTGGCCAAGGGCTCGAGCCTCTCTTGGTGTGTCTGGAATTGCGGCGGAGGGAACACCGCCGGGACGCGGAACGCAAGGCTTGTTGCTTTACTTATGTCGGGAGGTTCCTTTCCTTCTCAACCCCATATACGCAGGCCCCGTGATCGCCACCCCACCTGCCCCCATTTCCACCCGCATTCTCGAACCGACCACCCACTCCATCGGCGAAGGGGTGTGGGCGCTCGCATCGGGCGAGCTCGTCGCGTTTCCGACCGAGACGGTTTACGGCGTTGGGGCCGATGCCCGGGACGGCAAAGCGGTGGCGAAGATCTTCGAGGCCAAGGGGCGGCCGAGCTTCAACCCCCTCATCGCCCATGTGCTCTCGCTGGATGAAGCGCGGACGGTGGGCGCGTTCGACGAGCGCGCGGTGAAGCTTGGAGAAGCCTTCTGGCCGGGAGCGCTGACGATCGTCGTGCCCTGCCTCGAGGATTGCGCGGTCCACGAGCTGGCGCGCGCGGGACTGCCGACCGTTGCGCTGCGTGTGCCGTCGCATCCGGTGGCGCGGAAGTTGCTCGACGCGTTCATGGCCCCCATCGTCGCGCCCTCCGCGAACAGATCCGGGCACGTCAGCCCGACCTCCGCCCAGCACGTCGCGGCCGATCTCGGCGGCAAAGTGAGCATCATTCTCGACGGCGGCCGAGCCGATGTCGGCGTCGAATCCACCGTCATCGCCTGCCTGCCCGGCGAGCCGGTGCGCCTCTTGAGGCCCGGCGGAATTCCACGCGCCGACATCGAAGGCGTGCTGGGCGAAAAGCTCGGCGAGGCCGGAGGGACGGTGCAGTCGCCCGGGATGCTGGCGCAGCATTACGCGCCGGGCGCCATCGTGCGGATCGACGCCACGGATATCGCGGACGGCGAGGCCTGGCTCGGCTTTGGCACGGCGGCTCCGCTCGGCGGGCGCGGAATCGCGCATCTCAACCTTTCGCCGTCCGGCGACCTCGCGGAAGCGGCGGCGAATCTGTTTGCCTATCTGCGGGAACTGGATGCGCTGAACCCCTCGGCGATCGCGGTCGCGGCAATCCCCGAGGAGGGACTCGGCGAAGCGATAAACGACCGTTTGCGGAGGGCGACGGTGAGGTAACTCCTATCTCTCTCCCCTTGAGGGAGAGGGGTGCGCGCGGCGGATCCCTGCTCTATTCTCTCCCCATGCTCGCATCCTCCGGACCCATCATTCCAAACCTCGCCTCCATCGTCGGCACCGAGAACGTGCTTCTCGGCGAGGCGATGGCCCCTCACCTCCACGAGCGGCGCGGACTGTTCCAAGGGCGTGCGCTCGCGATCGTGAAGCCGGGATCCACGAACGACGTCGCGGCCATCATGAAGGTCGCCGCGCAGAGTGGAACGCCCGTGGTTCCGCAGGGTGGCAATACCGGGCTGGTCGGCGGACAGATTCCGGACGGTACGCCGCCCGCGATCGTGCTGTCGCTGACGCGCATGAATCGCGTCCTGACCGTCGATCCCGACGGCAACACGCTGACGGTCGAGGCGGGTGCCACGCTTGCCGATGTGCGGCGCGCGGCCGAGAGCGTGGATCGGCTGTTCCCGTTGAGCCTCGCCCCGGAAGAGACCTGCACGATCGGAGGCAATCTCGCGACCAATGCGGGAGGCCTCGCCGTCCTCGCCTACGGCTCGGCGCGCGATCTCGTTCTCGGACTCGAAGTCGTTCTGGCCGACGGGCGAATCTGGAACGGGCTCAGGACCCTGCGTAAGGACAATACCGGTTATGACCTGAAGCATATCTTCACCGGTTCCGAAGGCACGCTCGGCATCATCACCGCCGCCGCCCTGAAACTTTTTGCCCGCCCGCGCTCCGTCGCGACCGCCCTTGCCGGCGTCCCGACGCCGGAGGCGGCACTTGCTTTGTTCCGCCGCGCGCGGGCCGAGGCCGGGCCGGATGTGACGTCCGCCGAAATCGTGCCCCTGTTCGGCATGAGGATGGCCGCGGAAAAGCTCGGGCTTGGTCTGCCGCTCACATCGCCGCACGACTGGTACGTACTTCTCGAACTGTCGTCCGTGTCGGTCTCCGGCCTCGGAGAGGTGATGAACCGCATCGCCAGCGGTGCGCAGGCGGCGGGAGAGATGACCGAATATGCCGTGGCCGGGTCGGATCAGCAGCGCAAGACGCTCTGGAGCTACCGCGAGATCATGTCGGATTCACAGAGCCTTGAAGGCGCCTCGATCAAGCACGATGTCGCCGTGCCGGTATCGGACGTACCGGCTTTCATCCACGCCGCGACCGAGGCTGCGCTCCGCGTGGTGCCGGGCTGCCGCCCCTGCCCGTTCGGCCATCTCGGCGACGGCAATGTGCACTTCAATATCAGCCAGCCCGAGGGTGCGGACGGGGCCGATTTCATCGCCCGCTGGGCCGACATGAACGCCGCTGTGCATGAGGTCGCCCTGCGGTTCAACGGCTCGATCGCGGCCGAGCACGGAATCGGGCGGCTGAAACGCGATCTGCTGCCCGGCGTGAAGAGCGAGGCCGAGTTCGATCTCATGCTGACGCTCAAGCGAGCGCTTGACCCGGCGAACATCCTTAACCCGGGGGCCCTTTTGCCGCCTCCGCGTTAACCCTGCGGCAAGCGGGGCCGGTCATTCTCCGGGCCTCGGCAATGCCCCCAGACAGCCTCGATACATGCTCTCCGCCGCCAACGCAGATTCCGATCAGGCCGCCTCGCTGGCCAATCTGCGCGATGCGCTGCTCGCGGCGAACATCAATCCGAAAACCGGCCTCTCGACCGATTATCTCAACCACTTCAACGAGATAGTGATGATGATCGAGCTCTATCCGACCGCACCCGACGTGAAGGACGAGATCCTGGCCTGGCGGACGTTGAACTATCGCGGGCATTTCGAGGCATCGGGATTCCGCGCCAAGGCTCTCGCGCTGAAGGGTCATGAACTGGCCGCGGACGCACTGAAGAAGCGACTCGACGTGATCGTCGCCGAGATCGATACCGTGCTTCTGCAAGCACAGAACGCCATCGCATCCGAGCGGCAGCATGGCGATTCCAGCGTCGTGCTCACCGAAAGTTCCGAGGCCGTCGAACTGCTGATCGCCCGGGCGAGCGCCCTCATCAACGGCCATACGGCGGTCCAGGAAGCATCCGCCGACGACGCGCAGGCCGCCGTCGACGCCTTGTTCGGCGGCTGATCCGGGTCTATTCCGGGGCAATGACAACTCGCCCCGAAGTCGGCGTCTCGACCGCTGTGTTCCGCGACGGACGCGTTCTCCTTGCCCAGCGTGCCGTCGGCGCACTCGCAGGCCTCTGGTCGCTGCCGGGCGGCCGGGTCGAATTCGGCGAGAAGCTGGCGGAAGCCGCCCTTCGCGAACTCGATGAGGAAGTCGGGGTCAAAGCCGAGATCGTGGATTTTGCAGGAGTGGTCCAGGTTCTGCCGCGCAAAGAGGGCGCGCAATTTCACTTCGTGGTCATCGCTTTCGCCGCGAACTGGGTCTCGGGCGAACCGCAGACGGGGCCGGAGGCAGCCGATATCCGCTGGGCCGACCCGATGACGCTGGACGGCCTTCCGGTGACCGACGATCTGCATCGCATCGTGGCGCTCGCCGCCGCTCTTATCCTGCCGGAGACGATCACGGCATGATGTCGCGCCTTCTTCTGATCGTGACCCTCGCGGCGTCGAGCCTGCTCACAGCGCAGGCGCAGGCGCAGTCGCCGTTCGATTTTCTGCGTCAGCAACGTCAGAAGCAGCAACAGCAACGCCGGGCTCCTGCGCCTCCCCCGGCGGCGGCCGTTCCCGCAACGCCCGCTCCCGCCAAGCCAAGCCGGGCGAACGAAAGCACTGTACCTACGGCACCCGCGGCGACCGCGCCCGTGGCGCCCGCCGCGGCGAAGGAGAACACGACGCCCCCTCCTTATGAACGTGATGTACGGCGCATCGGCGAAATTCTGGGTGCATTGCACTATCTGAGGCCGCTCTGCGGCGCGAACGACGGGCCGATCTGGCGCGACAAGATGCGCGACCTCATCGAGGCCGAAGGCGGGCCGCCGGATCGCCGGGAGCGGCTCGCGGGCGCGTTCAACGAAGGCTATAACGGCTTCCAGCTGACCTACCGGACCTGCACCCCTTCCGCCGATCTCGCAGTCCGGCGCTATCTCGAGGAAGGCGCGAAGCTGACGCGCGAAATTGCGGCACGCCACGCGAATTGATGCGGTCGCGTTAACCTTTTCTTCAAGATCGTAAGGCGCACCGCGGGACGCGTGTTAGGTTCGACGAACGGCCCGCGGCGTGGCCACGATGGACCATCATGGCTGCTTCCCAGTTTCCCCCGAATGTGACGGACCGCGAAAAGCACGCCAACGAGCGCTTCGCGGCACTCTCCTATCTCGAAGAGGCCTGGGAAGGCGCGATGCTCGACGGGCTGCCGCCCGAATGCGTGGCGCAGGCGGCCTTGTTCCGCGCCTTTGCCGAGCTCGTCGAAAGCTTCGGCGAGGAAGCCACGGCGACCTTCGCCGAAGGCCTTCCGGACCGTCTGCGGCGAGGCGAATTCACGCTCGCGGTCGCAACCCAATAATTTCTAGAAGCTGCCGATCGCGATGTCGGCGAGCAGCAGCGCGCCGAAGATCGCGAGCGCAATTCCCGCCGCCGCATTAATGCCGCGCAGCCATGGCAATGTGATGCGATGACGAAAGCGCGCCACAAGGCTTGCCAGCATGAACCACCACGACAGACCGCCGGCGAAAACCCCGACCGTGAGCTGCGCCGCGAGGGCGTAATTGTCGGGCGCGCGGCCGATCTCGTCGAGGCCCGCGAAAATGGCAACAAAGCCCAGCAGAAGCGCCGGATTGGTGATCGCGAGGACGAAGCTCGACACCGCCGCGCCCAGCATGCTGAGACGCGTGTCCTCGTCCACCCGTTCCTCGGGATGCGGCGTGCGGAACACGAGATTCGATCCAAAACCGATCAGCACGATGCCGCCGACGAGCTGGATCGCACCGATATGATTTTCGATCGTGTCCGAAATCGCGGTCACGCCGAACGCGGCGATCGCGGCATAAAGCCCATCGCCCAGGACTGCACCGAGACCGGCGACGAAGGCCGACATGAAGCCGGACCGGACGCCGCGATGTATGATCATGATGTTGACAGGACCCATGGGCGCGGCGACGGCCAGACCGATGCCGAAACCGATCGCAATCAACCCCCAATCGAGCACACACCATCTCCGGAACAGGCTTGAGAACGCGCCGGGCGGCCGCGCGCGGAAGTGATAATTGGAAGCAGGGCCGAGGGGCAACCTCGCACCCTGCCCGAGAACAGGCTAGGCTCGTTTTCGGGTCTGCCGGCCAGGGGAAGCATTTCGATGCGGAAAATTGCCATTCTTGCTGTGTTCGCGCTCGCGTTGGCGCCACATCTCGCACGCGCCGGAAAAGTCGAGGCGCCGGCGGTGACCGCGCAAGGTTCCGCGCCCGAAACGCCGGACAAAGGACCTGAGAAGCCGCGGGAGAAACCGGACGTGTTCTACGATCCGGGCCTCCTGCCCGATTCCGTGCGCGCGATGCGCGACAAAATTCTGGAGGCCGCGCTCTCGGGCGACACCGAGAAACTGAAGATTGTCATCCAGTCCAACGAAATGCCGCCGGCGTTTTCGTTCGGCGAGGATGCCGGCGATCCGATCGCGGCGATGAAAACCCAATCGAACGATGGCGAAGGCCGCGAAGTTATGGCGATTCTCGCGGAGGTGCTGGAGGCGGGCTATGTTCACGTCGACAAAGGCACGCCGCAGGAAATGTATGTCTGGCCTTACTTCGCACAATATCCAATCGATCAGTTGACGCCGCCGCAGACGATCGAACTGTTCAAGATCGTCACAAGCTTCGAATACACGGAGATGAAAGAGTTCGGAGCGTATAACTTCTATCGCGTCGGCATCGGTCCCGACGGCACTTGGCACTTCTTCGTCGCCGGCGATTAGAGCTCTCCCAAAGCCCTCACCCGCTTGTGCTGTGACGGGCGTTTACCGAGCAGGCAATGTCTGCAAAAATGCCAACGGCTTGAAGGAGGGCTGTATGTCCGATCCTGTCCGGATTTTGCAAATCACCGGCGCCGAAGCCGAGATCGCGGAGTTGCGCACGCAGCTCGCCGCGAAAGAAGAAGAATTGCGCCAGGCCGGGCTTTTGATGCGCGAAGTCAATCATCGCGTCGCGAACTCGCTCCAGCTCGCCTCCTCGATCCTGCGCATGCAGTCGCATCAGGAAGCCGACGCACATACGCGCGATCAACTGGAAAAGGCGGGACTTCGCATCGGCTCGATCCAGCACGTCCACGACCGTCTCTATCGTTCCGGCGATATGCGCACGATCGAATTCTCGCAATATCTTCGCGATCTTTGTAACGACCTCTCCGACAGCGTGATGCAGGAAGAGGCGCAGCACCGCGTGACGATCGAGACCGACTGCGAGCGTATGCGGCTGCCGACCGACATCGTGTCGAAGCTCGGGCTCGTCGTGAATGAATTCGTGACCAACGCCGTCAAACACGGCTGCGGGCTGGACGGCTGCGATACCGTGATCCGCGTCAGCGGCCACGCGCGCGACGGCATGCTGATACTCGAAGTCGCCGACAATGGCGCGGGGTTGCCGAAGGATTTCGACATCGGACGCATCAAGGGCCTCGGTATGCGGCTGGTGCGCTTCGTCGCGAGCAGCCTCGGCGGCGAATCCGGCGCGAGGAACGGCGAGACCGGAGCGACGTTCTTCGTGGCGATTCCGCTGCCGGAAGCGCACGAGGCCTGAAGGCACCAAGTGTCCGAGACAGCGGCGTTCTTTCCTCTCCCCTTGCGGGAGAGGGAGCACCCCTTCCCGGACACACATCACGCCCTCGCCAAAGTCTCCAGGAAACGAACGGGCTCTCCACTGCCCGGTCCCACCAGTTCGCCGTCCCACATCACCCGCCGTCCGCGCACGACCGTGCCGACGGGCCAGCCTGTGACGGGAACGCCGTCATAGGGCGTCCACTGGGAGCGCGAGGCGATCCAGGAATTGGTGATGGTCTTGCGCCGTTTGAGATCGACGACCGTGATATCGGCGTCATAGCCGACCGCCAGACGGCCCTTTCCGGCGATGTTGAAGATGCGCGCCGGACCGGCGCTCGAGAGATCCACGAAGCGTTCGAGCGAAAGCCGCCCCTGAGCGACATGGGTCAGCATCACGGGAACCGATGTCTGTACACCGGTCATCCCCGACGGCGAGTCCGGATAGGGCTTGGCCTTTTCCTCGAGCGTGTGCGGCGCATGATCGGACCCCAGCACATCGGCCACGCCCTGATGCACGCCCCACCAGATCCCGTCCCTGTGAGCCACCGACCGCACCGGCGGGTTCATCTGCAGTTTGGTTCCGAGCGTGGCATAGAGCGTGTCGTCGAGCGTGAGATGGTGCGCCGTCACTTCGACAGTCGCGACGTCCTTGTGATCGGCCAGGAAACGCATCTCCTCCGCCGTCGAGATATGGAGGACATGCACGCGCGCGCCGGTTTCGCGTGCCAGGCGCACAAGGCGCTGTGTCGATTTCAGGGCGGCCTCGGCGTCGCGCCAGACCGGATGACTGGCGGCATCGCCCGGGAAACGGAGGTGCTTGCGGTCGTTGAGGCGCGGTTCGTCTTCGGAATGGAAGGCGGCGCGGCGGCGGATGATGGAAAGGATGCTGCGGACGCCGGCATCGTCCTCGACGAGAAGCGAGCCGGTCGAAGAGCCCATGAAGACCTTCACACCGGCGCAACCGGGCAGGCGCTCGAGCTCGGGGAGATCGGCGACGTTTTCGTGCGTGCCGCCGATAAAGAACGCGTGGTCGCAGTGCATGCGGCCCTTGGCGCGGGAAAGCTTGTCGGCCAGCGCCTCGGCGGTGATTGTCAGCGGGTTGGTGTTCGGCATCTCGAACACGGAGGTGACGCCGCCCATGACGGCCGCAAGCGAACCGGATTCGAGATCTTCTTTGTGAACGGGCCCCGGCTCGCGGAAATGGACCTGGGTGTCGATGACGCCCGGCAGGAGATGAAGGCCGCGGACATTCACCACCTCCCCGGCTTTAGCGCGGGAAAGATCGCCGAGCGCGGCGACTTTGCCGTCCCGGACCGCGAGATCGGCGCGGCGAATGCCGTCCTGATTGGCGATCGTGCCGCCCTTGAAGATCAGATCGTAGGTCTCTGCCATGATGTCCCCCGCCCTTGTAGGCCTCCATGCGCGGGCTTACGTTCCTGCGCGCGCTGGCGCAAGGAGACTCATTTGGCTTTTGCCGCAGTTCTTTCCGATCGGGCCGCGATCCGGGTTTCCGGCGAGGAAGCCCCGCATTTTCTGCACAACCTGGTCACCAGCTCGGTCGACGAGCTTCAACCGGGCCACGCCGCCTATGCCGGTTTGCTGACGCCGCAAGGCAAGATCATCGCCGATTTCATGGTTCTGCGCACGCCGGACGGATATCTGCTCGACGTTCCGGCGGCGCGTGTCGAGGAATTGAGGAAGCGCCTGACGCTCTACAAATTGCGCGCCAAGGTGACGATCGCCGTGGAGGATCTGGCGGTCATCGCAGTGTGGGGCGCGGATGCCGCCGCTGCATTGCCCGACGGCTTTGCCGATCCGCGTCTGACGGCGCTCGGCTTGCGCGCGTTCGTGGCGAAAAACGAAGCGCCTTCCGCGCTTGAGGCCGCGAACCTTGATGTTAAACCGGAAGATGAATTCCACACCCACCGCATCGCGCTCGGCGTGCCGGAAGGCGGCCGCGACTTCGCCTTCGACGATGCGTTTCCGCACGAGGCGGACATGGATCAGCTCGGCGGCGTCGATTTTCGCAAGGGCTGCTATATCGGCCAGGAAGTGGTGAGCCGGACGCAGCACCGCGCGACGGCGCGCACGCGCAGTGTACCGGTCAGGATTGAAGGATCGGCCGAGGCCGGAACGGACATTGTCGCGGGTGAGAAAACCATAGGTACACTCGGCTCGGTCGCCGGTGCGCGCGGGATTGCTCTGGTGCGGATCGACCGCGTGGACGATGCGCTCCAGGCCGGCGAACCGCTTAAGGCCGGCAGCGCTGTAGTGACGCTCGAAAAACCGGATTGGGCCCGCTTCCGCTTTCCGGGCGATCCTCTGCCGGAAGCCGCGCAATAATATCGACTGGCGTCAGCCTCGTCCGCGATAAGGCTGGACGCCCTGATCGGGCAGCCAGACACCCTCGGGAAGCGTGCCGTGCTGCCAGAACACGTCGATCGGAATGCCGCCGCGCGGATACCAATAGCCGCCGATCCTGAGCCAGACCGGGTCCACCGTTTCGACGATCCTCTTGCCGATCTCGATCGTGCAGCCCTCGTGGAAAGAGCCGTGGTTGCGGAACGAGAACAGGAAAAGCTTGAGCGATTTCGATTCCAGCAGAAATTGGCCGGGCAGATAGTCGATCACGAGAGTCGCGAAATCCGGCTGGCCCGTCACCGGGCAGAGCGCCGTGAATTCGGGACAGGTAAAGCGGGCGATAAAAGGCGTATCCGGGTGCGGGTTCGGCACGCGGTCGAGAATGGCGGTGTCGGGCGATGCGGGAACTTCCGTGGCCCGCCCCAGGTGAAGGGTCTCTTCCTGCATTCTGGCCTCTTCGGAAGCCTTGGCTTCCTGTTCTTGAAACGCTCTGGAATTGCTGCGATCACTCTCGCATGGCCAAGAAGATCTATGCACTTCCTCTAAAATCGCCAAACGCGGATGGCTTGGACCACGCTCCAGAGCGGGCGGTCAAGTGCGCGCGGGTGCGGGCATGGTGATCCGGGGGGCGGTCCAGGGCGAGGACGGCAAGATGCGTTGCCCATGGCCGGGCGTGGATCCGTTCTATGTCGCCTATCACGACGAGGAATGGGGCGTGCCGGAATATGACGACCGGGCGCTCTATGAAAAGCTCATGCTCGACGGCTTTCAGGCCGGGCTTTCGTGGATCACCATTCTCAGGAAGCGCGAGAATTTCCGCGCCGCGTTCGACGGGTTCAAGCCGGAGAAGATCGCCCGCTACAACGCGAAGAAGACCGCCGCACTGATGAACGATGCCGGGATCGTGCGCAACCGCATGAAGATCGACGGCGCCGTGTTGTCCGCACAGGCCTGGCTCGAAATTCAGGAAAAGAGCAGCTTCTCGGAATTTCTCTGGAACTTCGTCGACGGCAAGCCGGTGAACAACAAATGGCGCTCGATGAACCAGGTGCCGGCGGCGACCGACATGGCGACGAAGATGTCGAAGGAATTGAAAGCGCGCGGCTTCAAATTTTGCGGACCGACCATCGTCTACGCCTTTGCCCAGGCGGTCGGGATCGTGAACGACCATCTGGTCGATTGCTTCCGCCACGAACAGGTAAAGAAGCTGGCACGCTGATGGCGAAGGAACTTCCTCCCCGCGCCTGGCAGCGCATGCTGTCCGGACGCCGCCTCGATCTGCTCGACCCCTCGCCGCTCGACGTCGAGATCGACGACATCGCGCACGGCCTCGCGCGCGTGCCGCGCTGGAACGGGCAGACCAAAGGCGCGCACATCTTCTCGGTCGCGCAGCACTCGCTCGTCGTCGAGGAAATTGCGCGCGCGCTGAAGCCGGACCTCGCCGACCGCTGGCGCCTCGCGATCCTGCTGCACGATGCGCCGGAATATGTCGTCTCCGACATCATCTCGCCGTTCAAAGCGGTGCTGGGCCAGGATTACAAGGCGGTCGAGAACCGGCTGATGGTGGCGATCCATCTGCGCTTCGGCCTGCCCGCGGAGCTGCCCGAGGTGCACCGCAAAGTGCTGAAGCGGGCCGATCAGGCGGCGGCCTATGTGGAAGCGACCCTGCTTGCCGGTTTCGAGCACGCCGAAGCGTCGAAATATTTCGGCCGGCCCGTCGGCATCCCGGCCAATCTCGATCTGACGCCCTGGCCCGCCGACAGAGCGGAAAAGCGCTTCCTCGCCCGATTCAACGCCCTGCGCGAGCAGTGATAGGATCGGTGCCATGCTGACCGGCTCGGCCACACAGATCGAGATCAACCTGACCGCCGCCATCGTGGCCGTCGAGGAGAAAACGCCGCTCGTCCTGGTCACGCGCCCCGGCGCCGACGAGGGCCTGCCCTCCGGCCCGTTCGACCCGCGCAATCACCGTACTTTCGACATGGGCCTGCGGGCCTGGGTGCAGGACCAAACCGCACTCGGCGTCGGCTATGCCGAGCAGCTCTACACGTTCGGCGATCGCGGGCGGCACATGCATTCCGGCGATACCGGTCCGCATATCGTCTCGGTCGGCTACCTCGCCCTTACGCGCCAACCGGAGGATGGGTCGGGCCTCATCGCGTCGGGTGCGCATTTCCAGACCTGGTACGACTACTTTCCGTGGGAGGACTGGCGCGAAGGCCCCCCTACTTTGCTCGACAGCATGATGCTGCTTCTGACCACATGGGCGTCGGAGAAAACATCCGGTCCGACAAAGCAGAGCGGCAATCGGCGCGAACGGCTGCACTTTGCGTTCGGCATGGGCAACGGCGCCTGGGACGAAGAAAAGGTGCTCGACCGCTACGAGCTTATGTACGAAGCGGGCCTTGTCGAGGAAGCGCGGCGCGACGGACGCGAGGCCGCCCTGGCGCGGGGCGCACTGCCGAAGCTCGGGCGAACCATGCGCTTCGACCACCGCCGCATTCTCGCAACCGCGATGGGGCGGCTGCGCTCCAAGCTGAAATACCGGCCCGTCGTGTTCGAACTGATGGCCGAGGAATTCACGCTGACCGCCCTGCAGCGCACCGTCGAAGCGATTTCGGGCCGGCATCTGCACAAGCAGAATTTCCGCCGTCTGGTCGAAGCCGGTGCTTTGGTGGAACCGACCGGCGCAACCTCGATCACGACCGGCGGACGGCCCGCACAGATGTTCCGATTCCGGCGCGATGTCGTGGCGGAAAGGCCGGCAGCAGGGTTGAGGCTCGGAGCGCGGGGCTAGCGCCTCCCCTCTCCTGCGAAGCGGGAGAGGGTCGAGTTGTCGTCAGACGACCGGGGTGAGGGCAAGCACGATATCAGCGATGTCGGGGAAAATTAGGAACGGGTGATCGCGAGCATCGAGCTGCCCTCCCCCGGAGCGCTGACGCGCTCTCGGCCCTCTCCCGCTTCGCAGGAGAGGGAAAGAAAAGCCTACACCCCTTCGTCCGACCACGCCCGCACGCGATAGAACACATGCATGCCGACACGGTGCTTGTCCGTCATGTCGCGGATCCAGCGCGGCCGTACATAGGTCGCGTGATAATGGGTCGCGGTGCCGATGTCCGGCAGATAGGCGCCGTTGATGAGCACATCGTCGGCGATGCGCTGGGCCGTGGCCCAGCTCTTCGGATCGCGCACGCGGTCCGGCTTGCCGTCGCAGGCGAAGGAGAACTGGCAGCGGTTGCGCCGGTTCCTGTTCTCGTAGACGACACCGCAGACAGAGGCAGGGTAGAATCCCGTGCGTGTGCGGTTCATCACGACCTGCGCGACGGCGTACTGCCCCTTTTCGGTTTCGCTGCGCGCCTCGAAATAGATCGCCTCGGCGAGACATTTCTTTGCCTTCCCCAGATCCTCGTCCTGAAGCGCGAGGCTGAGGCCGGACGTCACGGCGGCGGAATTGGCACGGCCGAGGCTGCCGGTGATATCCGGATCGGCGGAAACGGAGGCGAGCTGGAACGAGGCGATCTCTTCGAACGGCGTCCGCGCGGCGACCTGGGCTTCGACGGAAGGCGTCGTGCCGTCCGGCGGCGTGACGACTGGCGCATCCGTGCGCGTCGTGCCGGAGGATGCGACCTCGGGCGACGGTTCGGCGTAGGCGCCGTGCACGGTCAGCGTATCGAGACGGCCTTCGTCGGGAGGGAAAGCGATGGCGAATTTGGCCGCAAGGCTCGGCGGCAGATGCGCCCGCTCCTGCCGGGGCGCGCGAGCCGTGCCTTGGGCGGCTACGGCCTCGGGCAGCGTCGCCTGCCTAATAACAAAGCCCAGCGGCTCGGCCGTTTGCGCGGAAAAGGCCGGATCAAACGCATCGAGGGCGGCGGCGGTAACGGCGGGATGTTGCGGCGCGGGGGCGAAATAGGAGAGCCAGCGGAGTTCCGGCTGCGTGAGGGCCGCGCCGAGTTCGGCGGCGTCTCCATGGGCGATCGCGGACGGGCACAGCATTATCCCGCCAAAAGCGAGAAAGCCGACCGAACGCAAACGCAACGCACCGCCACGCAACAGACGCATAAGCAACGCAACCCCGTACAAGGACATGGTTTTTGGTGACTTAACGAGTCACGTAAAAACAACAGGGTTTTGATTATCGAGGCTTAAGGTTGCGGGGAGGTTAAGCACGAGCGCGGAGCGCTGCCTGTGCCGCCGCGAGACGCGCGATGGGCACGCGATAGGGCGAGCAGGAGATGTAGGTCAGCCCGACATCGTGGCAGAAGGCGATGCTTGCCGGATCTCCGCCATGCTCGCCGCAGAGGCCGAGCTTGAGCCCCGGTCGGGTTCTGCCGGCGCGCTCGACCGCGATGCTGATGAGCTCGCCCACCCCCTCGATGTCGATTGAGGTAAACGGGTCGGCCGGCAGCACGCCTTTCAATATATATGCGCCGAGAAAGCTTCCGGCGTCGTCGCGCGACATTCCGAACGCGGTCTGGGTCAGATCGTTGGTACCGAAGGAAAAGAATTCGGCGCTCTTTGCGATGTCGCCCGCGGCGAGGCAGGCGCGCGGAAGTTCGATCATCGTGCCGACCTGATAATCGAAATTGGCTTTCGTCTCCCGCTTCACCGCAACGGCGGTTGCGTCGATGCGGGCCTTCACCAGGTCGAGTTCGGCGCGCGTTGCGACCAGCGGGACCATGATTTCGAGATCGACCGGCGCGCCGGTATCCTTTTCGACGGCCACAGCGGCTTCAAAGATTGCGCGTGATTGCATTTCCGCGATCTCGGGATAGGCAATGGCGAGACGGCAGCCGCGAAAACCGAGCATCGGGTTGAACTCATCGAGCTCGCTCGCGCGGCGGCGCATCTTTTCCGGCGACACGCCGAGGGACTTCGCAATTTCGGCGGTGTCTTCCGCGCTCTTCGGCAGGAATTCGTGGAGCGGGGGATCGAGCAGGCGGATCGTGACCGGCAGACCGCGCATGATGTGGAAGATTTCCGCGAAGTCCTGACGCTGTACGGACAACAAGGTTGCGAGCGAGGCGCGTCGCTTGTCCTGCGTCTCGGCAAGGATCATTTCGCGCACGGCGCGGATACGCTTCGCATCGAAGAACATATGCTCAGTGCGGCAGAGGCCGACGCCTTCGGCGCCGAAGCGGCGGGCGGCGGCGGCATCGTCCGGCGTGTCGGCATTGGCGCGGATGCGAAGCTTGCGGACTTCGTCGGCCCAGCCGAGCACGGTGGTGAAGTCGGGCGGCAGGTCCGGCTCGGTCATGGGCGCCGCGCCCTCCAGCACCTGGCCCGCGGTGCCGTCGATGGTAACGATGTCGCCGGTCTTCAGGGTGATGCCGCCGGCCGACATCGTGCCCTTGCGCTCGTCGACGCGGATATCGCCCGCCCCGGTGACGCAGGGCTTGCCCAGGCCGCGCGCGACGACGGCGGCGTGGGATGTGCGTCCGCCGCGCGCGGTGACGATGCCGGTCGCCGCGTGCATGCCGTGGATGTCTTCGGGGCTCGTTTCGACGCGCACGAGGATGACGCGCCGCCCCTCGCCCGCCAGGCGCTCCGCCTCCGACGGAGAAAAGGTGATTTCGCCCCACGCCGCGCCGGGAGAGGCCGGCAGGCCGCGTGCGATGACGCTACGCCGATGCGCAGGGTCGATCATGGGATGGAGCAGTTCGTCCAGCATGAAGGGCGGAATATCGAGCAGCGCCTGTTCGCGGGTCAGGGTTCCGGCCATGACCCTTTCCACCGCGACACGCAGCATCACGCTGGCACGGCTCTCCGGCAAAGCCGGTGCACGCGGCCCGGGCTCCGAATCAGTCTTTGCCCCGGCTGTTCGCCGCGGGTCGCCGTCCTCCACGGCAGGATCGTTTCGCACGTCCTTCTTCCTTCGGGTCCTGAAGACCCCGAGCTTCTAGATAGCGAATATGGCGGGTTGCGGGTGTTCAGACAAAGAGAAACGGCCGGTGGATGCCCACCGGCCGTTTTTTAATCATGTTATCCAGACCGTTACGGGGCGCTCGGAGCCGGAGCCGGCGGAGCGGCCGGAGCTGGCGCGGGCGGAGCCGGGGCCGGATTTGCGGGTTCGGCCGGGGCCGAAGGGGTCGAGGCGCGGCCGGTATCGGCCGGAGCCTGGATGGCCGGCGGCGAAGTTTCGGCCGTCGTGTCCGCATTGCTGCCGAAATAGAGGTAGGCCAGCACGCCCGCCGCAATGACGAGGGCGCCGACGATGAACCACGTCACGCCGCTGTCGGACGAGGTTTCGATGTTCGTGGTCTCATAGCGGCGATCCACGGGGGGATCGCTGCGAAGGGGATCATTCGGATCGATATAGCTCATTAGGGCACCTTCTAGGTTGCCTCGGTCAGCGACCAAGGAGTCCGGAAAGGCCGATGAAGATCAGATAGATCGCCACGATGAAATTGAGCAGCCGAGGTATGATGAGAATAAGAATGCCCGCGATCAGGGCGACGATGGGCTGCAGCGTGACGATGTTGAGCTCCAAGGCATTTCCTCTCAAGAACACGGCGCTGGGCCGCACAAAGGTGGAACGTTCCCGAGGGCGGCAGGTTCCGACAATTCGAGGGAATGCGGCCTTCCTCAAAGGGGAAGACTACCGGATTTTCGGGTTTCGGGTGCGGGGGAGCGCGAAGTTCACTGGAGTTTTTCTGCCCCTCTCCTGCGAAGCGGGCGAGGGTCGACTCGCGGTCACGAGACCGGGGTGAGGGCAAGCACGATGCGTACGGCTCCAGGACTCTCCCCTCACCTCGCTCGAAGCCTCCCAGCTTCGAGTCGTCCTCTCCCGCCGGAACTCGGGTGTTCCCGAGTTCCGCTCTTTGATTGCCAAGTCGGGTAAACCCGACTTGGCTCGGGAGAGGAGAAAAGATCAGCCCTCGATTTTCGAGAAGTCGGCCACTTCAAGCGTCGCCGCGCGAAGCTTGGCGAGCAGCTTCAGCCGGTTGTCGCGCAGACGCGGATCCTCGGCATTGACTGTCACCTGATCGAAGAACGCATCGACCGGCGCGCGGAGCTGCGACAAAGCCTGCATGGCGGCGGCGAAATCTTCCTTGTGCACCGCAGCGCGCGCCGCTGTCTCGGCGTGGTCGAGCGCGACGTACAGATCGCTCTCCTCGATCTCGGTCAGGATGTCCGGATCGGGCGGTCCGTCGAACGCGCCGTCCTTTTCCTTCTTCTCCTCGATGCGGAGAATGTTCGCCGCGCGCTTGTAGCCCGCGAGGAGGTTTTTGCCATCGTCAGTGCCGAGGAAGGCCGCGAGCGCTTCGACGCGGCGGACGATGAGGACAAGATCGTCCTGATTGCCGAGGGAGAACACGGCATCGACGAGATCGTGGCGCGCGCCTTGATCGCGGAGCTGGACTTTCAGGCGGTCGGCGAAGAAGGCGAGAAGATCGGTATCGGCTCGTTCCGACATCGCAAGCCGCAAGCCGTTATCGAGTACAATACGAATCACGCCGAGCGCAGCACGGCGCAGGGCATAGGGATCTTTCGAGCCCGTCGGTTTCTCATCAACAGCCCAGAATCCAACAAGCGTGTCGAGCTTGTCGGCAAGCGCGACGGCTATTGCAACCGGTGACGTAGGTACGCGATCGCCCTGCCCCTGAGGCCTGTAGTGGTCACCGATGGCCTCGGCTACCTCGGCATCTTCTCCTTGGATGGCAGCAAGGTAACGGCCAGCAAGGCCCTGTACTTCCGGGAACTCGCCCACGGTTTCCGTCACGAGATCGGCCTTGGCGAGGCGCGCCGCCCGCTCGGCTTTGTCAGCGTCCGCGCCAACCAGCGACGCGAGTTGGCGGGCAAGTTCCGCAATGCGCTCCACGCGTTCGGCCTGCGTGCCGAGCTTTTCGTGGAACACGATCTGTTCGAGCTTCTTCGCGCGTTCTTCCAGCGGAATTTTCTTGTCCGTCTCCCAGAAGAACTTCGCATCCGACAAACGGGCGCGAACGACGCGCTGGTTGCCGGCAACGATTTCCTTGCCGCCGTCGGTCGCGTCGATGTTCGAGACGAGGATGAATTTGTTCGCGAGCTTGTTGCCCTTGCGGAGAACGAAGCATTTCTGGTTGGCGCGGATCGTGGTGCGGATCACCTCGTCCGGCACGTCGAGGAAGCTTTCGTCGAACGAGCCCATGAGCACGACCGGCCATTCGACAAGGCCCGAGACCTCATCCAGCAGCGCGTCGTCCTCGACGAGTTCGAGCCCCTGGGCGAAGGCAAGATCGCGGGCGTCGTTGAGGATGATCTCGCGGCGGCGCGCCGGGTCGAGCACGACCTTCGCCTTTTCCAGCGCCGGCACGTAATCGTCGAAACGGCGCACCGTAATAACGCCGGGCGCGAGAAAGCGGTGGCCCTGCGTCGTGTTGCCGGACTCGATTCCGTCAATGACGAAGCGGACCACGTCCGGATCTTCGTTGTGTGTGCCGAAGGTGCAGAGGATCGATTGCAGCGGACGAACCCAGCGCAACGTCCCTTCGCCCCATTTCATGCTTTTCGGCCAGGGGAATTCGCGCACGATCTTCGGCACGATGCCGGCGATGATGTCCTGCGCCTCGCCGCCCGGCTTTTCGGTGACCGCGATGTAGAAATCGCCCTTCGGATCGTTCTGGACCTTGGCTTCGGAAATGTCCTTCAGCCCCGCCGATTTCAGGAAACCCGCGATCGCGCCGTCCGGCGCGCCGACGCGGGGGCCTTTGCGCTCTTCCTTGCGGTCGGCCGCGCGGCCCGGCAGGCCCTGGACCGTGAGCGCCAGGCGGCGGGGGGTCGCAAAGGCTTTGGCGCCCTCATAGGTCAGCCCGGCCTCGACCAGGGCATCGGTGACGAGCTTGCGCAAATCCTCGGCGGCGCGGGCCTGCATCCGGGCGGGGATTTCCTCAGAGAGAAGTTCGAGCAGAAGATCGGGCATGGCGACTGGATACAGAGGCTCCGCCGGACTGTCGAGACGTCCCGGCAAATCCGGCGCGAGCGGCTGGTGCGCGAAGGATTGGCGGAAGGCCAGGGCCGCCTGTTCGGCCGCGCCCTTTCGGGGCGGAAGCCGTCAGTCCGCGGCGTGCCTAGGCCGCGCCGCCTTCGGCGGTCTTGAGCCAGGCCGCGCCGCAGGCTTTTGCGAGTTCACGGACACGCAGAATATAGCTCTGGCGTTCAGTGACCGAGATCACGCCGCGCGCATCCAGAAGATTGAAGACATGGCTCGCCTTGATGGCCTGGTCGTAGGCCGGCATCGCCATTTCGTGCCGAACGCTCTTCTCGCCCTTGGCCAGAAGTGACTGGCACTCGGCCTCGTAGTCGCGGAAATGCTTGAACAGCATTTCGGTGTCGGCGTACTCGAAATTGTAGCGCGAATATTCTTCCTCGGCCTGTTTGAACACATTGCCGTAGGTAACTTTATCCGCGCCCTCGCCGCCGTTGAAGTTCAGATCGAAACCGTTGTCCACGCCCTGTAGGTACATGGCCAATCGCTCGAGGCCGTAGGTCAGCTCGCCGGAGACCGGGGTGCATTCAACGCCCGCCACCTGCTGGAAATAGGTGAACTGCGAGACTTCCATCCCGTCGCACCAGCACTCCCAGCCCAGTCCCCAGGCACCCAAAGTCGGGCTTTCCCAGTCGTCCTCGACGAAGCGGATGTCGTGGAGCTTCGGATCCACGCCGATGGCGACGAGGGATTCGAGATAGAGATCCTGAAGGTTCGGCGGGTTCGGCTTCAGGATGACCTGGAATTGATAATAGTGCTGGAAGCGGTTCGGGTTCTCGCCGTAGCGGCCGTCCTTCGGCCGGCGCGAGGGCTGAACATAAGCCGCCTTCCAGGGCTTCGGACCGAGCGCACGGAGCGTGGTCGCCGGGTGGAATGTACCCGCGCCGACTTCCATGTCGTAGGGCTGCAGGATTACGCAGCCGCGTTCCGCCCAGAAGGTCTGGAGCGCGAGGATCAATCCCTGAAATGAGCGCGTGGGGCTCAGTGGTCCCGAGGTGTTTGCCGGCATCTGTCCAAGTCGTGTTGGAGGTGGCGCACACTAGCCATGCCCCTCCAGCCCGGCAAGCAAGACCGGTGGCGACGCAACCATTTCGACGCCTCGCCGAAATCTGCCGGGAAGATGAATGGAAGATGAACCGACGGCGGGGGTGGCACGACGAACAGATGTCGCCCTAACGGCCGTCAGCGTGACGGCCGCCATTCGCCTGTCGCCTCGTCCCGGCGCAAGGTCGGAATGACGCGGCCCTTGGCACGGCGAACGCGATCCAGATCGGCATTGACTCGGCGCCATTCGCGGCGCGCAAGCACAGCGGCAATAGCGGCGAGCGCCACGGGCAGATAGCGCGGCATGTCGTCCCTCCGGTCAGACTCCCATGATAGCGACCAATATCGGGCGAAGACCGCGCCGCGGCAATGGGGTGCTGTGCGCCCGCCGCAGATGAACGCCACATGAACGGGCATCTCAGAACGAGTTCAGGCAGTTCGCGCTACCTTCCAGCATCGCAGGAAGCGGATCCCGACCCGGTCCGCAGAGTGGGAGAGGAACCATGTTTCGCAAACTTGCCATTGCGGCCGCAGCCGCCGTAACGCTCGGCGCGGGTATGGCCGCGGCTCCGGCCCCGGCTTCCGCGCAGGGTTTCGGCTTTTATTTCGGCGGCCCCGGCTATGGCCCCGGCTATGGCCCTCGCTATCACCGGCGCTATTACGGCTATGGCGGCTATGGCGGCTACCGGCCGGCTCGCCGCCGGTGCGAGGAAGTGGTGGTTCGCCGGATGGTCCGCGGCAATTGGCGCCGTGTGGTCGAAGTCCAGTGCTATCGGGGCCGTCGCTATTACTGAGACCGGCCTGAACGACGTGTAGGGGCGCCTTCGGGCGCCCCTTTTTTGGTCAGGACATATCAAGCGCAGCAAGATCGCGGTGCAGCGCCTCCGCGTCCGGCGTGAAACCGCCGCCGGGCATGTTCAGGACAAGTGGCGGCAGAACGCGCAGCGGCGCCCGGCTGTCCTTACGTGCCTGAACCAGAACGCGCCTCGCCGGCGCATCCCCGTCTCCATGGACGAAGCGCAGCGTGATGCCGCCGAAGCGGCGGAGCAGCGCGGCCAGAATCTCGGTCAATGCATCCGGGCGATGAATAAGGGTGAGCGACCCGCCCGATTTCAGCACGCGGGCCGCGGCGCGCATCCAGTCTTCAAGCTGGCCTTCGGGCGCCACGCGAGCGCGGGCCGTTGCCGCGTCGGGAGGAACGCGGCCCGCACCGGAATTGAACGGCGGATTCGAGACGACATGGTCGATCGCCCCGGCAAGGCCCGAGGTCGTGGCCGTTCCGGCCTCCGCGACATCGAGGACGAGAACACGGGCACGGTCGGCAAAATCGTTGGCGATGAGATTGCCTTCGGCGAGTTCCGCGGTGTCGGGCGTCGATCTCGATCAGGACGGCGCGGGCCTCCGGTACACGGACAAGGACTGCAAGGCCCGCAGTGCCGACGCCCGTGCCGAAATCGGCGACGAGTTCGCCGGACTTCGCGGGGACCGCCGCAGCGACCAAAACGGCGTCGGTTCCGGCGCGATGGCCATGTGCGGGCTGACCGAGAATAAGTCTTCCACCAAGAATGGCGTCGGTCGTCGTCTCAGCGGCCGTCATCGCGGACCTCGTGGCGCAGACCGTTTTCGGCCATCAGCCGGCGGGCGGCGGTCATTCTGTCTTCGCCGACCAGAACGCGGCGCGGCAGAACCCCGAGCGAGCCCTCGACCACGCTCATATGGCTGTCGAGAACCAGATAGGGAATCTCCGCCTCGTCGAGCAGCGCCCGCACGAAGGAAACGAGGACTATGTCATTGGTGCGCAATAATTCCTTCACGTTCGCCCCTCGGCCGGTTGTGCCAGCGTCCATTCTACGCTTGCCCAGCGGCGCTCCTGCTGCATATGGTCCCCCGCCAACCCTTTTTGCCGCATGATCCTGCCCGAAAAGCGTGTTCTTTTCCGGATCATCGCCCCAGGAGAGTTCCTTTGGGAGTCGTCATACCGCTTGAAGAGCCGCGCCGCGATGGCAGCGCCGGCATCCAGGCGCTTTCCAATCTTGTCGCCGCCGACCTCGAACGCGTGAACGCGCTCATCCTGTCGCGCACCGGTTCCGAGGTCCAGATGATCCCGGAGGTGGCCAACCACCTTATATCCTCGGGTGGCAAGAGACTGCGGCCTCTGCTGACCCTGGCCGCGGCCAAGCTCGTCAGCTATGGCGGCGAGGGCCATGTGCGGCTCGCAGCCGCTGTCGAATTCATGCACACGGCGACGCTCCTCCATGACGACGTCGTGGACGAGAGCGAAATGCGGCGCGGCAAACTTGCGCCGCGCATGGTGTGGGGCAACCAGGCGAGCGTGCTCGTCGGCGATTTCCTGCTCGGTCAGGCCTTCAAGATGATGGTCGAAGTCGGCTCCCTGCCCTGCCTCGACATTCTTTCGACCGCCGCCACGGTGATCGCCGAGGGCGAGGTCATGCAGCTCGCCGCGGCAAAGAACATCGCGACGACGGAAGACGAATATCTCGCGGTGATCCGCGCCAAGACGGCCGCTTTGTTTGCCGCCGCTTGCGAAGTCGGCCCGGCATTGGTGCAGCGGCCGAAGGCCGAGCAGACGGCCTGCCGTTCCTATGGCGCCAATCTCGGCATCGCATTCCAGCTTGTCGACGACGCGCTGGATTACGGCGGGCGCGAAGCCAAGCTCGGCAAGAAAGTCGGCGACGATCTGCGCGAGGGCAAAATCACGCTGCCGGTTATCTTCGCCGTACGGCGCGGATCGCCCGGCGAACGGGAGTTCTGGCGCAAGACTTTGGAGGCCGGCGAGATCGACGACAGCACGCTCGGCACCGCGATCGATCTTCTGCAGCGGCACGACGCGATCGACGAAACTTTGGCGCGCGCACGTCATTACGGAACAATTGCCCGCGATGCGCTGGCGCTGTTCCCGGAGTCGGAACCAAAATCGGCGATGCTCGACGTGGTCGAGTTCGTAACGAGCCGCGCGCACTAGGCGCCGGCGCGCTTCGAATTGTGCGGCCAGACTTCAGTCTATCCGCGCCAAGACCTGCTCCAGGCTTGCAAAGAACTGCTGCCACCCGCCCTTGGCACCCTGGTAGGCCTGCTGCTGATCCGGCCGGAAGCCCGACTGCTCCATGCGCAGGTGGGTCCCCGCGCTCGTAGGGGTGAGAGTCCAGGTGACGACACTCTCGAGACCATAGGCCGCCCACGTGTAAGACAGCGTTTTGTTCGGCTCGATTGCCAGGACCTGACAGTCGACAGCGCCCCAGTCCGCGCGAAGATTGAAACGGTGGTCCACGACAGGCTTGAAGTCGTTCTTCATGAGCCACTCCTCGATCAGGTGTGGCTGCGTGAGCGCGCGCCAGATCCTTTCCGGCGGATAAGGTATCTCGCGTTCGACAACGACGGAGCGCGTTTCGGTCGCGGATTTGCTCATTGGTCCATCCTTTGAGTCGATCTTCGAAGTGGTTTACCGGAAGCCGGTCATTTGGCTTGTCCAGTCGCTCAGCGGGGCCGAGGCGCCGAGCCAAGCAGGTCATTCAACCGGCGGTCGGTCGTACCGACGTGTTCAGGGCCACGGCGGCGCGAATGAGCGCCTTCAACGCCTTTTCATCAATCTTGTCGTCCTCATGGAAATCGATGGCACGCCTGGTGTTGCCTTCGAGGCTGGAGTTGAAGAGGCCCGAAGGATCCTCCAACAGGGCGCCCTTGGCGAAGGTCATCTTCACGACGTTCTTGTACGTTTCACCGGTGCAGATGATTCCGGCGTGCGACCACACCGGAACCCCTCTCCACTTCCACTCCTCGACCACTTCGGGGTCGGCCTGCTTGATGAGACTCCGGACCCGAGCGAGTGTCTCGCCCCGCCAATCACTGAGCTCCTTGATTCTCGCATCTATCAACTGAGAGGGATCGTCTCCTCCCTTTCCTTCCGCCGAGCCGCCCTTGCTCTTCTTTATGATTGTTGTCGCTTTTTTCATGGTCGTTGCACCTCGCACTGCCCGCTCACATTCGTTCGCCGGGCAATTGGCTGGCTTGCTTCACCCAGGCGGCGAATTGAGCTTCGTCGAACTGGTCGTCTTCATGGATGTCGAGATAGCGCGTGTCCTGGCTCTTTGACGGGCCGGGCGGCACAGGACGCAGCAACGCGCCGCGGAAGAAAGCCACTTTGACGTACTTCGTGAAGCAATGGACGCTGAGGAACCAGCCCTCGCCCTCGAGTCCGTACAGCGGCGAGTTCCACTTCACAGCCTTGTACACGCCGGGCACGGTGCGCACGATGAGCGCGTCGAGGCGGCGCCCGACGTCGCGTTTCCAGCCCGGCATGGCCGCGATGTAGGCCTGCACGGGCGTGTCGCCATAGCCCTTCGCTATCTGAGGGTTGCCGCCTGAAAGGAGAACCGGTTTTCCGACCTTTTCGGACGGCGAATTCGGCGCCGTCTTGCGCGGCTTGGCCGCCTTCGCATCGCCCCGCTTGGCGGCGGCCTTCTTTGCGACCTTCGCCGACGTCTTGGAGGTCCTTTTGGCAACGACCGAGAGCGCTTCGGTTGTGGGTTTGCTCATTGATCCATCCTTTTGAGCAGATCTTCGAGGTGGTCGAACCGGTTTTGCCAGAAGTCGGCCATTTGGCTTGTCCAATCGATCAGCGGGGCCAGGGCGCCGAGCTGCGCGCTATAGTGCGTCTGGCGACCTTCGGGGCGGTCGCGCACCAACCCGGCCTGCTTCAGGATCCCAAGGTGCTTTGAAACAACCGGTTGCGAGACCCCGGCCCGAGCCGTCAGAGCTCCGACCGTCTTCTCTCCTTCGCGGCACAGTCGTTCGAAGAGAGCCCGCCGAGTCGGATCGGCGAGCGTTCTGAAGAGCACGTCGTGAGCGTTCGACATTTGGGACCGATACCCCTGTTGATTGACGTATAGCCACCTGGATATGCGTCAGTCAAGCGGGGCATCGATCCCCCATTACATCCGTCAAATTACCATACCCCGTTGGTTATGCATCACGCATTACCGACTGGCCTGCCAGCTTTCGCGTTCCAGGCGATAGACCACGCAATCGTCGTCGCCGAAACTGCGACGCTCCACGCTGCGAAAGCCCAGACGCTCATAAAAGCTGTGGACGCGCGTATTGGCGGCGAGCGGATCGAGAATGATCGCCCTGACAGCCTCATCGGAAAAACACCTGTCAATCACAAGATGCATGATCTGGGTGCCGTATCCCCGACCGAGATCGGATTCCTCGCCAAGCCAGATATCCACGGCGCGGAGATCAGGCTCCGCATCACCCCAATAGTGCGTTTCCTCAAGCGCGGCGTCGATGATCTGGACGAAGCCGACCGGCCGACCATGGAGTTCGGCGATCAGAAGTTCGCGCCATGCGACATGCCTCGGCAGCTCGGATTCCCAGTCCATATCGCCGTCGCCGCCGCGGGCGGCCACGACATGAGTTTTCCTGTCCCAGTTGCGCAGCGTGGGCGCGTCGAGGGGCGTGGCCGAGCGGAGATATAATTCGTATTGTACCGACCGTGGCAGGATTCCTACTCCCGTCAGCGCAGCACCGTTGGCTTGACCCACCAGCCCGGATAAATGGCCTTGACGGCCTTCGCCGCACGGGCGGCGTGGCGGCAATTGTCGAACAGACCGAACACGGTCGAGCCCGAGCCCGACATACGTACGAAGCGCGCCTCCGGCGTCGAGCGCACGGCGTCGATCGCCTGTGTAATGACAGGTGACATTTCGCGTGCCGGAGGTTCGAGATCGTTCGTGTCGCGGGCGAAGAGGCTGATCAAGGACGTCAGATCGCCGGCGAACTCAGACACGCCGGGGCCGGACGACGGCCCGGTCGATCCCGGTTGGAGACCCAGGGCGCGAAACACATCGGGTGTTGCGATATGTACGCCCGGATTGACGAGAATACATGCAAGCGGCGGCAGTTGGATGCGCGGGCCGACGAGTTCGCCGCGGCCGCGGAACATGCGCGCCGTCGGCGTCAGGCAGACGGGAATATCGGAGCCGGTTTCGGCGGCGGCCTCGTGAATGCGCGGATCGTGCAGCATCAGGCCGTTAAGACCGGCAAGCAGCCTCAGCGCCGCCGCCGCGTCCGAGGAGCCGCCCCCGACGCCCGCGCCGACCGGAAGGCGCTTCTTCAGCGAAAACCGGCCGAGCTTCAGGCCCGGGACACGCTTTTCCAGGCTGCGCGCGGCGCGGATGACGAGGTTGTCGCTGTCGGGACCGGCGGCCTCCGCCGTCGGACCTTCGACGACGAGACCGAACGGCTTTTCCGGATCGAGAGACACGAGATCGCACACGCCCGCGAAGGCAACGAGACTTTCAAGCTCGTGATAGCCGTCCGGACGGCGGCCGAGCACGCGCAGCGTCAAATTGATCTTGGCGGGAGCGCGCTCGATGCGCATGAGCGCGGATCAGGGTGTCGCGGAACCGGGTTTGGCGGTGTCTGGTGTCGCGTTCTCGGCCTGCTTGGCCGCGGACTGTTCCGCCTCGACCTTTTCCAGTCCCTCATTGATCTTGCGCTCGATCGATACGCGCTTCTCCGGCTCGATTTCGAGCGTCAGCGCGTGGAGCCACTGGAATCTGGCTTCCAGCTTGCGGTTCGTCTTCCAGTAGACGTCGCCGAGGTGATCGTTGATTTCCCAGGACTGCGGCTTCAGCTCGACCGCGCGCTCAAGCTCGGTAGTCGCTTCCGGATATTTGCCGAGGCGATAATAGGCCCAGCCCAGGCTGTCGACGATGTCGCCGTCGTTCGGGCGCAACTCGACCGCCTTCTTGATGAGGTCCATTCCCTTGTCAAAACTGATGCCGCGATCGACCCAGGAATAACCGAGATAGTTCAGCGTCACCGCCTGCTCGGGATCGAGATCGACGGCGGTCTGCAGATCCTTTTCGGCATGACGCCAGTCCTTGGCGGCGTCGTAGGAGACGCCGCGCGCGAAGAAGAGCGACCAGTCCGATTTCTTCGGCTCGGCGGTTGCATCCACCGCCTGCGAAAACACCTCCGCCGCTTCCTTGTAGGACTTCTGACGGTGCAGGAGATTGCCGAGCGCGACGATGGCATCTACGTCGTTCTTGTCTTCCGCGATCAGTTCGCGAAGCTTTTTCTCGGCTTCAGGAATGCGTTCGGACTGGGCGAGATTGACGGCGACGCGCAGGCCCACATCCTCGTGGAACGAGGACGCCGCGGGAATGCGCTGATAGACCTCGATCGCCGCGTCATGCTGTCCGATGGTTTCCTGGAGATCGGCGAGCGTCAGCAGTCCCAGTTCGTGTTCCGGTGACAGATAAAGCGCGAGGTTGAGATAGATGAGGCCGATTTCGGCCGATTCACCCCGGCTCGCGAGCTGGCCGAATGTGAACAGCGCCTCGGCGGCTCCGTCCTTCGGACTCGCGACGGTGGGGGGAAGCTTGCCGCCCTTCTCAAGGGCCGCGATGTTGGCGCTGAGCCGCGAATTGCGCGTCATCTTTTCGGCGAGCGCCTTGTAGACGTTCAGAGCTTCGTCGCGTTTGCCCGCGCGGGCGAGTATCCGCGCATAGGCATCGACCACGACGTAAAGCGTCGGATCGGCCTTGTAGGCGGACCTCAATCGGGTTTCGGCCTCGGCCAGGTTTCCGCCTGATTCGGCGATGAGACCCGCATGAAGATCGCGGAACACCGCGATGAGGTCGTTGCCCTGCAGCGTGTCGGCCGACTTCAGAGCGCGCGCGGTGTCGCCGGAGCCCTGCCAGGCCCAGGCCGAGACCAGGGCCGCCACCACATCCGGCATCGGACCGCTCAGCGATTGGGCGAGTTGGGTACGGGCCGCGGGAAACTGGCGCGCCTTGATGGCGCGGACGGCAAGTGCGAGACGCGCAAGGCGGTTGTCGGGATCGACGGCCGATACGCGTTCCGCCAAAGTCGCCGCCTGCTCGAAATCGCCGCTCGCGAGAACGATGCGGAACGTGCGGTCGAGAAGCTCGGGCTCTTTCGGCGAGGCGCGAAGCGCGGAGCGAAGGAACGCCGCGGCGGCATCCATGTCGCGAAGACCGGCCGCCGTGCGCCCGGCCAGATAATTGCCGGTGGGGGATGCCGTAGCCGCCTGTTCGGCGACTTCGGCCATCTCCGGCGTCGTAGCGAGAACCGGCGCGGCGGCGAGAACCGTCGTGAGGGTAAGAACGGATGCTCCAAGACGGAATGTGCGGGGCAAAAGCAAGCCTCTCATAAAGAGCCGGAACGGCGATTTTAACGCTCCCGAACCGTGCTTCCAAGCTGAATAAACGACAGCTAGGGCATGATTGCGGCGTGAACGGGTCGCCGGTCTCGGCTAATCTTAGAGGATGATGACAGGTTCCGCCCGCGACGAGGCCGCACAGCTCCTTGCCTGGTACGCCGAGATGGGCGTCGACGTGGCCGTGGAGGATGCGCCACAGGACCGCTTCGCAGAAAGCGCAGCGGCGACGGAAGCCGCTCCGCAACCGAGATCGCCGGCGGCCGAATCGCGCGAACGGCCCCTGCCCGGCATCGATTCGGCGCCGCCGCCTCTCGTGGTGCCGGCTTCCGTCACGCGCTCGCAGGATGCCGCCGTTTCGGATGCACGCGAGCTGGCGCGGACGGCTGCAGACCTCGACGATTTGCGCGCCATTCTGGAGGGTTACGACGGAGTTGCACTACGAAAGACGGCGACCCGGCTGGTGTTTGCCGACGGCAACCCCGCGGCCCGCGTGATGCTCGTGGGCGAAGCGCCGGGCAAGGACGAGGATCGCGAAGGCCTGCCCTTTGTCGGCCGCGCCGGGCAATTGCTGGACCGGATGCTCGCAGCAATCGGCCTCGACCGGACCGGCGTGTACATTGCCAATATCGTACCGTGGCGGCCGCCGGGAAACCGCACGCCGACGCCGCAGGAAACACAGCTCTGCCTGCCCTTTATCCAAAGGCAGATCGAACTCGCAAACCCGGACGTGCTGGTTCTGCTTGGCGGATCGGCCGCAGCCGCGCTGACCGGCGCGAAAGACGGAATCTTGCGAATGCGCGGTCGCTGGCTCGATTACGACACCGGCACGCGCACGATCAAAGCCCTGGCCACGCTGCATCCCGCCTATCTGTTGCGCACGCCCTCGCAGAAGAAACTGGCCTGGCGGGATTTCCGCGCCCTGAAAGCCGAACTCGCCTCCTAGCGGAAATGCTCACGTCATAGCCGCGCACCGCGGATTTCGATCACCGACGTATTGAACTTGACGCCGCCAACCGCGTTCTTTCCATTGCGCGGAAAGCTTAAGCAAGGGGACGGATATGCGTTGGGGCGATCTCAGGCGTAGCGAAAATGTCGAAGACCGTCGCGGCATGGGCGGAGGCGGAGGCTTTCGCGGCGGCGGAATTGGCATCGGCGGCTTGATCCTCGTTGGCCTCCTTGCCTGGGCAACCGGCATCGACCCGCGCATCATCCTCGGCGGCCTCGAAACCATTCAAGGACCGGGCGGCGGAACCCAGGTTCAGGAAGGCAAACAGGGCGCCCCCACCGACGAGACCGGCCAGTTCGTTTCGGCTGTGCTCGGTTCGACCGAGGACGTGTGGACGCAGATTTTCCAGCAGCAGGGCCAGACCTATCAGAAGCCGCGCCTCGTTCTGTTTTCCGGATCGACTCCGACGGCCTGCGGAATGGGGCAGTCCGCGATGGGGCCGTTCTACTGCCCGCCCGATAACCGCGTTTATCTCGATACGTCGTTCTTCCGCGAGATGGAACGCCGCTTCAACGCACCCGGCGACTTCGCTTCGGCCTATGTCGTCGCGCACGAGGTCGGCCACCATGTGCAGAACATCCTCGGCATCATGGACCGCGTGATGCAGCAGCGGCAGCGCGTTTCCCGCGAGGAAAGCAACGCTTTATCCGTACGTACGGAGCTGCAGGCGGATTGCTTCGCGGGCGTCTGGGCGAACCGCACCAGAAACTCACTCGACGATGGCGATATCGAGGAAGCGCTGAATGCCGCCACCGCGATCGGCGACGACAGGCTCCAGAGGCAGTCGCAGGGCCAGGTCGTGCCGGATAGCTTCACCCACGGCTCGTCGGCGCAGCGCGTGCGCTGGTTCAAGATAGGTTACGAGAGCGGGCAGGTGAAAAGCTGCAATACGTTTGCGGCTGAGCGGCTTTAACGCTCAACCATGTTCTTCCGCCGGATGGCTGCCCGGGCGATGTCGCGTTGCGTTGCCGGTCGCGGCTGACCGCGGCGCGGTGAAAGCTTCCACACAAGAAGCATAAAGAGCCGGGTGATGCCTCGTATTTGGTGCGTCATAAGCGGCGCGTCCCGCCAGGGCGTATGAGCGCGATGCATGAGAAAAACATCGCGCGCCGGATGCGTGCATTCGACAAGATTGGGCTTCATCCAAGAGGTAAAGTGGATGATGTTGACGGCGCAAAAATCATCGCGCGTGAAATTGCCGGGCTCGTTCGTGTAAAAATTCCAAGTGCGATCGAGAAGTTCGACCGTGTCTCCCACGACGGCGTTGATCGCATCCTGATCGGCGAAGAGAATGTTGGGCTGCCATGTCAGAACTTCCAGGCATCTGTCGGCAATTTGCAACTCGCGCCACTTATCGAGATCCATCAAAAGCATGCCCGCATTGATGTTGGGGCCATCCGGTGCGCGGCCGACCCTGCGATTGAAACGCGCGAACCTGTCTGGATCTCCGGGGTTTTGGACGGCCCCCAAAGGATGACCGTTCAGCGGTATTTCAAACAGCGGCCGCAGGCTGCGGTTCACGATCATGTCGACGTCGAGGTAGAGGATCCGCGCTGAAACTTCGGGCAGGAGATCGGGCAGGAGCAGGCGTGTGAAGGTCGACGTGGTTTCGTGACGCGTCGTCTTGAAGTCCGCGATCCGCGCGCGATGTGCTCCGCCGACATCGATGAAGCGGACATTCAGACCCGACGCGGATTCCTTCAGCCAAAGCTTTTCGAGGTCACTCAGGCCGTCGCCGCACACGACGATCTCGGCTTCCGGCACATCGCCGTTGACCGCGATCGATCTCAGAAGTGCACCGGCCAGATCGGCAAATCTCGAATCGGTCGCGCACGCGATGATCAACAGTTCGACTCCAGAACAACCGAGCTCTGTCTAGGCACCGCGAAGCCCTGGATCAAGCCAGTCTCCTGCGCCGCGCGAAGCGCCAGACACGGCGTGTAAAGATCATTCCGATAAGCCCGCCGAACCATACGGCGAAACCTAACAGATTTTCGATCACTGCGGAGAGGATGCGCACTCCGCCCTTGAAGGCACGAAGCGAAGTGCGGCCCGTGAGTTCGACGACACCGCGCGTGGTGCGGCCGAAGCGGGTGGACATCGCCGAGAGATCGGCCAGCTGTTCCGGCGAATGGGCGTACTTCAGGAGACGAACCGTCTCGCCCGGCCCCGTAATGTCGGCGATATGACGGGCATCGCCGACCATCTTCGCAAGGCCACCCGAGGACGCGCGGCGCACCGCCAGGCTCGCGGCATCGCGCACGGCGGCGGAATCGAGCGTGGCGGTCGCGCGCAGGACATTGCCGAGTTCGTTGAAATCCACCGCCTCGCGCACGGCGCGGCCGAGCGCATGACCAAGCCCGGCGGTGAGCGTGCCGGCCTTTTTCGCAACCTTGAACAGCGAGATGCCGAGCTTTGCCGGAAGGCCGCCGCCGCCGGTCGCGACCGTCGCGCCGGTCGCAACAATTCCCACGGTGGCAAGGCCGAGCATGAGTTCGGAATAGGGCTGGCCCGCGATCATCAGCCCGCCCTCGTGGACGAGATCGCGCACATCGCCGACCACGGTCAGGTCCGACGTGACGGCGCCGGCGAGACCCGCGACCGTCGTGCCCTCGCCCTTGAAGAAGCCGGCGCCAAATTCCATGGCGTTGCGCTGCGCCGTCGGGGCGGCCTCGCCTTCTGCCGTTATCCGGTCGACGAGATCGGTGCGGATCGGACGCTGATGCTCGGTCGCAAGTTCCGCATACATGCGCGCCTCGTCGACATCGCCGCGCGCAAGCGCCGCCTCGATCTTGGCTTCGATGGCCGGAGCGGTGATCTTGGCGTCGAGCTCGCGGCGGATGGCTTCTTCCGGCTCGAGCGGCACCTCAAGCCCGGCAAAATACATCGCCCCGATAACGGCAAGACTGAGAAACAGCGCTCCCCACAACAGACGGCCCAAACCGATCCTCCGAACCCCGCTCCGGGGAATAAACGCGGGAACCAGTATGCGGTCCCGCCGAGCATTGAGAAAGTGCATCAAGGCGTGCGATGTAGCGAGAGCCCGGGAGACGACATGGCGAAGATCGACAACAGCCGCCCCTTTATCCCCCTGAAGATCGCCGTTTTGACCGTGTCGGACACGCGTGGCCTCGACGAGGACAAATCAGGTGCCGTGCTGGCCGGGCGGCTGACAGACGCCGGGCACGTGCTCGCCGATCGGGCCATCGTGACCGACGACGTGGAAGCGATCCAAAGTCGCGTACGGGCGTGGATCAAGGATCCCGCGATCGATGTCGTTATCACGACCGGCGGCACCGGCCTCACCGGCCGCGACGTGACGCCCGAAGCGCTGGAGCCGATTTTCGAGAAACGGATGGACGGCTTCTCCGCTGTCTTTCATCGCATTTCCTACGACAAGATCGGCGTCTCGACCGTGCAGTCGCGCGCGACGGCGGGGGTCGCCGGCGGCACGTTCATCTTCGTCCTGCCCGGTTCGCCCGGGGCCTGCCGCGATGCCTGGGACGGCATTCTGCAAAGCCAGCTCGATTACCGGCACATGCCGTGCAATTTCGTCGAGATCGCGCCGCGTCTGGACGAGCATCTGAAACGCAAGAAGAACTAACCTCGCCGGTTCCAGGAAGCCGCGAACTCCGGGAGAGCTTAGCTGTAAAGCCTGGCCACGAGCCGCGCGGGAAAGCGCAGCATCAGAAGAGCGGAGCCGAGCGCACGCCGCAGTCCCGAGCCAAGTTCGGCATTGGCCGCGGCCCGTTCGGTGACGAAGAGATGTGAACGCAGACGCGTCAGGCGTGTCGGGCCGATGCGGCGCACCAGATCGACATATTCGACCGCCGGCAGATGCCGGAAACCGCCGAGGCTTTGGTAGAAGCTGCGATGAAGGAGAAGACCGTAGGTTCCCGCCGGCGGGCCGAACAGACGGCGCCAGAGACCTCCGCTCTCCTCGTCGAACGCCACCTGGAAGCTCGCGGCACGCGCAGTCGCCACTCCTTTGCGCTCGGCGCGCTCGATGAACTGACGGGCTTCGCGGAACCAGCCCTCTTCAGGCTCGACCCCCGGCGCGAGGAAAAACAGCCACGGCCCCTTCGCGGCTTCGGCGCCGATGGACAGGCGCTGCTCGCGCGCCGTCGGCCCCTTGATGTAGATGCAGCCCGCCGCTTCGGCGATGAGAGGGATGCCTCGACCCCGCCCGCCGTCGACGATGAGAACATCGCGTATTGCGCCGTCCGCCGCGCCCGAGACGAGCGAAGCGAGCGTGCCGACGAGGGCCTCCTCGTCATCAAGGGTCTGAAGAACCACGCTGATCATGGCCGCGAGCATAACACTCCACCGGAAAAGCGGACATTCTTCCTTTCGCCGCATGAGGCTTGCTAATTTGTTCGCGTTATGTTCTCCTCCGATCAGAGGATTCGCACATGGCTGCCCTGGCGCGCGAACTGGAATATGAGGCCGAACCCACCGCGGAAACGCGGCCGGGCGTGACCGCTGAACGGCGTCGCGGCCGGGGCGCCGTGACCAATCCGGTCGGCCGGTTCGAGCCGTATTCGCGGTCTCTGGAAGACGACGGCTGGGACAGCCTCTCCGACCTTCCGCCGTTCAAGACCGAGCTGTCCTATGAGACGGCCAAGAAGATCATCACCCGCAATCAGTCTCCGGACATAAGCTTCGACCGTTCGATAAACCCCTATCGCGGCTGCGAGCATGGCTGCGTCTACTGCTTCGCGCGCCCGACGCATTCCTATCTCGGGCTTTCCCCGGGCCTCGATTTCGAATCCAAGCTGACGGTGAAGCCGAACGCCGCCGAGCTTTTGGCCAAGGAACTGGCGGATCCGAAATACGAGGTCCGCACCATGGCGCTCGGGACCAACACCGACCCCTACCAGCCGATCGAGCGCGATTACCGCATCACGCGTGGCGTGCTCGAAGTTCTGGCGAAGACGAAACATCCGGTCGGCATCGTCACGAAGTCCGCGCTTGTTCAACGCGACATCGACATTCTGGCGCCGATGGCGGCGGAGGGGCTGGCGCGGGTCGCGATCTCGATCACGACGCTCGATCCGAAACTTGCGCGGCATCTCGAACCGCGCGCGCCGACGCCTCCGAAGCGGCTCGAAACGGTGAAACGGCTTTCCGAGGCGGGGATTCCGGTGACGGTGATGATGGCGCCGGTGATCCCCGCCCTGAATGACGAGGAGATCGAGCGCGTGCTCGACGCGGCCAAGGCCGCGGGCGCGGTCAGCGCCGGCTATGTGTTGCTGCGCCTTCCTTACGAGATCAAGGACCTGTTCCAGGAATGGCTGGCCGAACACCGGCCCGACCGCGTGAACCATGTGATGAGCCTCGTGAAGTCGACGCGCGGCGGCAAGGCGTATCAGGCGGACTGGGGCAAACGCATGATCGGCGACGGCGTCTATGCCTGGACCATCGGCCGGCGGTTCGAGCTCGCCTGCAAACGGCTGGGACTGAACGAGGACAAGAAGTCGCTGCGAAAAGATCTGTTCGTGCCGCCGCAGCGGCCTGGCGAGCAGCTGAGGCTATTCTAGATGAATATGCATGTACGAAATCTCACGGCCCCCAAGGAACGACGCCGCATGATCATGCAGCCGCGCGTCAGCCTCATAACGCTCGCTGTCGAGGATATCGACGCTGCGGCGGAGTTCTACACGCGGCTGGGCTTCCCCAAGACGAAACACGGCAATGAAGACACCGTGTTCTTTCAGCTCGGAGGCGGTCTCGTTTTGTCGCTCTACCGGCGCGCGGATCTTTTTCGGGATGCGGGGATCGAGGACAAGGGCGCCTGCTTCAGCGGCATCACCCTCGCCCACAACACACGCTCGGAACTCGATGTCGACAAGCTGGCCGCCGCCTTCGTCGGCGCCGGCGGGCATCTTCTGAAAGCGCCGCACAAAGTGTTCTGGGGCGGCTATATCGCCTATGCGGCCGATCCCGAAGGCCATGTCTGGGAGATCGCGTACAATCCGGCCTGGGATCTCGACGAGACCGGCGGGCTGAACCTGCCGGACTGAACGTCAGACGCCGCTCGAGAGCTCTTCGACCCGGCGCGCGAGGTGCGCCTTCTCGGCCTCGAGCCGTTTGATCTTTCGCACCATATCCAGCGAAATCGGCTCGGAATCATTGGCTTCCGGTGCTTCGAACGCCACGCCCGCGTGAAGCTCGTTGCGCCAGATGATGCGTGCGCGGAACAGCTGATCGCGCGATGTGATGTTGAGATCGAACGCGGCCGGAAGCAGAGCCGGCGCGGCGAGCACGATACGTCCCCCGGCGGGTGACATATTGCGGATTATGCAATCGAGGGTGGAGTTCAGGTGGCGCATCTGGACGCGCCCTCCGAGAAAGCTCGGCATGCGGACATGTTTGCGGCGCTCAAACGACATGACCAAAATCCTCAGCTGCATCTTCAACCAAGGGTGTAATCGGATGGGGGCATCCTGTCTCGGGCAACCTCCAGTTAACCCTAATCTCGCGACTCAAGCCGGGGCATGGCAGGATGCACTCCATGTCTTCCAGACCGTCGCAAAAACCACCCGTGCAGAGACGGCCGCATTTCCGCTTTGAACGCGCAGCGATGAAGAACGGCTGCGCGCTCGTGGCGGGCGTGGACGAGGCCGGACGCGGTCCGCTGGCGGGCCCGGTCGTCGCGGCGGCGGTGATCCTCGATCCGAAACGGATGCCGAAGGGAATCGACGATTCGAAAGTGCTGTCGGCCGAGCGCCGCGAAGCGCTCTATGCCGAGATCATGGCGACGGCGGAAGTCGCGTTCGTCTCCGCCTCTCCTGCCCGCATCGACCGGATCGACATTCGCAAGGCGACTTTGTGGGCGATGTGCGCGGCAGTCGAAGCGCTGCCGCGAAAGCCCGACCGTGTGTTCGTCGATGGACGGGAATTTCCCGATGGGCTGCCCTGCCCGGCGGAAGCGGTGGTCGATGGCGACGCCAAACTTATTTCTATCGCTGCGGCATCCATCATCGCCAAGGTTACGCGGGACCGCCTGATGCGGCGCCTCGCTCTGTCCGTACAGGGCTATGGCTTCGAGCGTCATGTCGGCTACGCCACACGCGAACATCGCGCAGCGCTCGTCGAGCTCGGTCCCACATCGCATCACAGGCGCAGTTTTGCGCCGGTGCGGATCGCATACGAAGTAAAGACAGGACTGCTCAACGCCGCGACGGCCGCTCTTCTGATCGAAGAGGAGATCGAGGCCGCTGAAGTGGCGGAACTTAGCTGAGATAACCCATCAGCCAGAGAATAAGGACGATGGGCAGGGGAATGCCGATCAACCAGAGAAGTCCGCCCTTGAGCATTTTTTGCCTCCAGAAACTTTTCGCGCAGAAACCTGTCGCATTGAGGCAATGTGCGAAATGGCGGCGCGGTTCCCGTGAAAAATGAAAAGGCCGCCCCTCGGGACGGCCTTTTTTCTCTTTGACGCTTCCCCAAACTTTCAATGCAGCTTGGTACGGACCTCTTTGAGTCCCTTGGTCACAAGCTCATCGCCCTTCTTGCCCTTGGCGCTCTTCTTCAGAACTTCGCCGGCCGCCTTCACCGCCGCATCGGCGGCAATTGCGCGGACTTCGGAAATGGCCTGGCTCTCGGCCTGGGCGATTTTCGCTTCAGCCATTTTGGTGCGGCGCACGACGAAATCTTCCGATTTCTGCTTGGCTTCGATCGCAAGGCGCTCGGCCTCCGACTGCGCGGCGGCGATGATGGCCTGGGCCTCGCCTTCCGCCTCGCGGCGCTTGCGCTCGTAATCGGCCAGCACCTTCTGTGCTTCCTCGCGCAGCGCGCGGGCTTCATCGAGATCTTCCGCGATCTTCTTCGAGCGGGCGTCCAGCGCGCCGAGGATCGTCTTGTGGACCCCGACATAGCCGAGAATGCCCATGAAGATCACAAAGGAGACGAGAACCCAGAATTCAGCGGTCTGCAGCATTGGGTGTCCTCAGCTCTTCAACGACTGATCGACCGCGGCTTCGATATCGGCCGCATCCGGCTGATCGCCGATAAGCTGCGTGACGATGACCGAGGCCGCGCCGACCGCGATCGAGCGCACATTCGACAACGCCTTCGACTTGGTCTCGGCGATCTGCTTTTCCGCCTTGGCCAGGCGCTCGCCGAGCTCGGCGTCCAGCACCTTGCGCTTCTTGTCGGTATCGGCCTGCACTCTATCACGGGTTTCGCCCGCAATCTTCTGCGCCTTGGCCCGAGCCTCGGCGAGCGAGGTTTCATAGGCCGTGATCGCCTGCTCGGTCTCGGTCTTGAGACGCTGGGCCTCGTCGAGGTCGGAGGCGATGCGGTCGCCGCGCACTTCCAGGATGGACGCAACGCGCGGCAGCGCGATGCGGCTCATGATGAAATAGAGCGCGGCAAACGAGATCGCGAGCCACAGGAGCTGCGAGGCAAAGGTAGCTGCCTCGAAGGGCGGGAAAGCGCCTTTATGGCCGCTTTCCTGATGCACTTCCTGATGCACGCTTTCGACTGGCGCTGTGGCGCCGGGCGAAATCTCGTTCAGCAGCTGCGTCGTCTCTGACATCGTGCTGTATCCCTTGAGGACGCCCGAAAGCGTCCTTCCCCGATCAGACGGCGAACAGGAGCAGGAGCGCGACGAGCAGCGAGAAGATGCCGAGCGCTTCGGTCACGGCGAAGCCGAAGATGAGACGGGCGAACTGGCCGTCGGCGGCCGACGGGTTGCGCAGCGCGCCAGCGAGGTACTGGGCGAAGATGTTGCCCACGCCAATCGCCGCGCCGCCCATTCCGAGGGTGGCGAGACCGGCGCCGATGTACTGACCGAGAGCTTCCATAACTGATCTCCTTACTTGAGTTTGTGCGCCCCGGGGCTCAGTGGCCCGGGTGAATTGCGTCGTTGAGATAGATGCAGGTGAGAATGGTGAAGACGTAGGCCTGGAGGAACGCCACCAGGAATTCGAGGCCCTGAAGCGCGACCGCCATGCCGAGCGGCAGGAAGGCGAGGCCCCAGCCGAGCGCGCCGAGCGCGGCCCCAAGCTGAACGACGAAGCCCGCGAACACTTTCAGCGTGATGTGGCCGGCCAGCATGTTGGCGAACAGACGAACCGAAAGCGAGATCGGACGCGAGAGGAACGAGATGACCTCGATCGCGACCACGAGCGGCATCAGGTAAACCGGAATGCCCGACGGGACGAACAGATTGAAGAAGTGAAGCCCGTTCCGCCAGAACCCGTAGACGATGACGGTGGTAATGACGAGCATCGCCAGCGCGAAGGTGACGATGATGTGGCTCGTGACCGTGAACGCATAGGGGATCATGCCGAACAGGTTCGCCACCAGAACGAACATGAAGAGCGAGAAGACGAGCGGGAAGAACCGCATGCCTTCATTGCCCGCCGACTGGCGCACCGTGTTGGCGACGAATTCGTAGGACATCTCGGCGAGCGACTGCCAGCGGCCGGGCACCAGCGCGCTGCGGCTCGTCGCGAGAATGAGGAACAGGGAAATGGTCAGGACGGTCGCGACCATGAACAGCGAGGAGTTCGTGAATGCGAACGTGCCTTCGCCAAACAGCGGTACGATGTTGAACTGGTGGATCGGATCCATATTGCCCTACGTCCAATCTTATCCGCGCTCGCCGGGCTTGTTCGTCAGTCCGGCCGATCTCAGAACATTGAGAACGCCGGCGCCGAAGCCCAGCATAAGAAACACAATCAGCCCCCAGGGCGATATGCCGAACAACCAGTCGACAAACCAGCCCAATCCCCCGCCGACGATGACGCCGGCTGCGAATTCACTCGCGACCTTGAGCGCCTGAGCCATCCCCTGCATGCCGCCACTCGGCTGCGGGCTGTGCTCGTCGCCGTCCGCCCGGTCGGCCTGCGCTCTCTTGAGAGCGACATCCAGCTTGCGGAGTCGTTCGGAAAAATCGCCCCCGGAAGCGTCCGGACGTTTGTCCCGGTCGTTCGTGTCGTTATCGCTCATCTGCGAAGGACCCGTGCGCCAGGAAGCTCGCCGGAGCCTCCGAATTGCGCGGCACCATAGTTGCGGGCCTATCCCTAGTCAAGAAAACGTGAAGCAATTCCCGGCACACTAAGCGACTGGAATCACTTCAAAAAACCTTTGCGCAACCTGCGTCAGACCGCCTCACGCAGGCGTTCAGCCGCTTCTAGGTCCACCGAGACGAGCTGGCTGACGCCGCGTTCGGCCATCGTGACGCCGAACAGACGGTCCATCCGGCTCATCGTAACCGGATTATGGGTGACGACGAGGAAGCGCGTATCGGTCTCGCGGCTCATCGTGTCGAGGAGATCGCAGAAACGATCGACATTGGCATCGTCGAGAGGCGCGTCCACTTCGTCCAGCACACACAAAGGCGCGGGATTGGTGAGGAAGATCGCGAAAATCAGCGACATGGCCGTCAGCGCCTGCTCGCCGCCCGACAGCAGAGACAGGGTCTGCGGCTTCTTGCCCGGCGGACGGGCGACGACTTCAAGACCTGCTTCCAGCGGATCGTCCGATTCGATCAGTTCGAGACGGGCTTCGCCGCCGCCGAACAGGGTCGAGAACAGACGGCCGAAATGGTCGTTGACGGTGTTGAACGCCTCGGCCAGCCGCTCGCGCCCTTCGCGGTTCAGAGACTGTATGCCCTGGCGAAGGGTCTTGATGGCTTCGGTGAGATCGTCGCGCTCCGAGGACAAAGCGTCGTGCGCGGTCTGCACTTCGACGAGTTCCTCGTCGGCGCGCAGATTGACGGCGCCAAGACGGTCGCGGTCGGATTTCATCTTTTCGAGATTGGCCGAAATTTCCTCGCTCGGGGCGCTGTCCTGCGCCGTGGCGCGGGCGGCGGCATCCGGTGCGCTGCCGACGGCCTCGACATAACGGCGCAGCGCATCGGCCAGACGCTCATTGGCGGCATCGCGGCGGGTTTCCTCGCGCGCCAGGACTTCGCGCGAATCGCCGAGCGAACGCAGAGCGTCGCGCGCGGCGGTTTCGGCGGCGGCCTTTTTCGATTCGCCTTCCGACAGACGGTCGGTCGCGGCCTTGGCGGTCACCTGCGCCTCACCGATCGTGTCGAGCAGAGCGCGGCGCTTGGCGGCAACCGCTTCGGGCACGCCCTGAAGCGAATCCAGCTCGGCCGCGGCCGCGGCGTGACGCTGCTCGATATCGGTGACGCGCGTCGGTGGCGCCGCCCTGGCGCTGCTCCCAGGAAGCGCGCTCGCGGGCAATGTTGTCGCGCTGACGCTGCCGCGCCTCGCGTTCGCGGCTGAGCGTTCCCGCCGTTGCGCGGGCATCGGCGGCGATGGCGCGCTCGCGCTCGGCATGGGCGCGAAGCTCGTCGCGCCGGGCCTCGAGATCGGCAACCGGCAGCAGTGCAGAGAACGCCTGCTCGGCCTCGGCGAGAAGCTCCCTCGCCTCGCCTTCGTCGGTGGTCACGCGCTCGAACTGCGCGGCAAGCGCGGAACGCCGCGCGCTGAGATGAGCGGTAATGCGCTCGGCTTCGGTGGCGCGCGCCCGCGCCTCGTCGAGCGACTTGCGCGATGTACGGACAGCTTCGCGCTTCTGATGTTCGAGGCTCTGGGCGGCGGCGACGAGCTGTTCGTGCTCGGCGTTCGCGGCCTTGCGGGTCTTCACAACCTCCGACGCCTCGACGAGGCGCTGCTCGATTTCCTTCAGGCGGTTGCGGCCGGCGAGACGACGCGCGGACGCGGTCTCGGCATCGGCACGGGCGGTAAAGCCGTCCCAGCGCCAGAGATCGCCTTCGCGCGACACAAGACGCTGACCCGAGGCCAGAAGCTTCTGAAGACGTGGGCCGTCTTCGCGCGCCACGACGCCGATCTGCGCGAGACGCCGCGCCAAAGCGGGCGGCGCATCGATGTGCGCGAGAAGAGATTCGGCTCCGGCCGGAAGCTGTGGATCGCCGGAAACGCTGTCCGCACCGCCCCAATGCACGGGCGAGGCGGAATCGAGCGGTACGCTCAGATCTTCGCCGAGCGCCGCGGCCAGAGCAGCCTCGTAACCGCGGCCCGCATGAAGCTCGTCGATGACCGGCTTGAACTGGCGCTTCGTATCGCCGTCGAGCATGCGGGCGAGCGTCGTGGCTTCGACCTGCAGATTCTTGAGCTCGGTTTCGGCCTCGCGCTCGGCCTGGCGTGCGCGCGACGCGGCTTCGCGTGCTGCGGCAAGCGCCGTTTCGGCGGATGCGGCGTCGGCCTCAGCGGTTTCGAGAGCACCGACCGCGATTTCGACTTCTTCCGCGAGATCGGCAAGCTGGCGCGGCGGCGCGGAGGCTTCGAGCGCGCGGGCATCGCCCTCGAGTTTCTGCAGTTCGCCGGAAAGACGCGCGAGGCGCGAGGCGGCTTCCGTGCGTACACGATTCAGCTGATCGCGTTCGGCAGTCCGCGCGGCCAGAGCGGCGGAGGCTTCGGCGAGAGCGGTTTCGGCCGCGGCAAGGCTCGCGACCGTCTCGGCGACGCGGGCGGTAGCGCTGAGCTCGCGATCCCCGGAGCCCGCGTCTTCCGTCTCGATGGCGGCAAGTTCGGTCTTGAAGCGCTCGAGCGTCTCCGCCGCATCCTTCGCAAGCGTTTCTTCGCGCGCGCGGTCGTTTTCGAGCTGGGCAATGCGACGTTCGAGATCGGCGATCTTTTCGCGAGCCTGACGCTCTTCGCGATCGAGATCCTCGCCGGCGCGCTTCAGGCGCTCAAGCGCCGCGCCAGACGCCGCGGCGGCATCGCGCAGGCTCGGAAGTTCATGGCCCGCGATCGCATCGGCTTTTGCGGCTTCGCCCTGCGCAAGCGTGCGCTCGGCAACCCGGCGTTCGGCCTCGGCAAGCGCAATGCGCGAGGCGTCGCGTTCGGCCTCGGCCTCGGTATGAGCGCGCGCGAGCTGCAGCGATTCGAGGCGGCGGATGTCCGCCGACAATTCGCGGTACTTCACGGCCTGGCGCGCCTGACGCTTCAGGCTGTCGAGCTGCGAGCGCATGCGGCCGAGCACGTCTTCGACGCGTTCGAGATTCTGTTCGGCGGCGCGGAGCTTCAGTTCGGATTCATGGCGGCGGGCATGAAGCCCGGCAATGCCGGCGGCCTCTTCCAGAACGCGGCGCCGCGCTTCGGGCTTGGCATTGATGATCTCGCCGATCTGGCCCTGGCGCACGAGCGCGGGGGAACGCGCACCGGTCGAGGCGTCGGCGAACAGAAGCTGCACGTCGCGGGCGCGGACTTCGCGGCCGTTGACGCGATAGGTCGAGCCCTTGTCGCGCTCGATGCGACGCGAGATCTCGAGCTCTTCATCCGCGGTGAACGGCGCGGGCGCCTGCTTCAGCGAATTGTCCAGCGCGATGACGACTTCGGCGCTGTTGCGCGCGGGACGCCCGCCGGAGCCCGAAAAGATGACGTCGTCCATCGCCGCCGCACGCAGTGCCTTGTGCGAGCCTTCGCCCATCGCCCAGCGCAGCGCCTCGACGAGATTGGATTTGCCGCAGCCGTTCGGGCCGACGACACCCGTCAGACCGGGTTCGATCTCAATCTCGGACGCATCGACGAATGATTTGAAACCGACAAGGCGAAGTCGGGTGAGCTTCATGTGTTACCTGGATATCCCGGCCCGCGAACGGCAGGCGGGCCTTAGTTTTTGGGAAGAGTTGCGAGTTCCTGTTCGAACTCTTCGATGGTCAGGGCGCCGCGCCTGATCTTTCCATTGAAGAAAAAGGTCGGGGTCGAACTGACGCCAAACTTTTCCGACGCGCGCTGGCGAACCGCCATGATGTTGTCCATGAGGCCTTGATTCGACAAGCAAGCCTCCATCGTCTCCTGGGTGAAACCAACCTGCTTGGCGAAGTCCTGGAGCCATTTGAAGGCGTTGTCGCCCGAGTTCAGAAGTCCGTCCTGGTGAGCAAAGAAGGCATCCACGATCGGGAAATACTTGCCCTCCGAGCAGCGCGCGAGCATGGCACCCGCCGTTGCATACTGATCGAGCGGGAAATCGCGGTAGATGAAGCGGATCTTGCCGGTATCGATGAGGCGCTTCTTCACTTCGGGAAGCGTCTTGTCGTGGAATTCGCGGCAATGCGAGCACGAGAGCGAGGCATATTCGACCACCGTGACCGGCGCGTTGGCATCGCCCAGCACCTCGTCAGGCAATGGGCCGGGCGCCAAAAGCTCATCCATTGCAACAGCCGGCGCCGCGGTGCCGCTGGGCGAGGCGGCAACCGGAAGACCCGTTTCGCCCTCATCCTTCATGGTGACGATGAACACGGTCACCGCGACCAGAATCGCGGCGGCGACAAGGGCAAATATCGTAGTCCGCTTCATAACGCATCCTTCCGGTCGGCCAAGTCGGCCTGCTTATTACAGTCTTTGCGAACGATGGAAATGTGGCGAGTTTAGGCGTCCCGGCGAAACTTAACCTCGGTGTGAACCTGTGACCGCCCGGCCGAGCCGTCGAAGCGCATCGACCAGCCGCTCGTCCTCCACGCCCGAAATGAGCTCAGCGATACGAACTTCCTGTTCCGGCGCCAAAGCAGGCTCTGGCATGGGGAGCGGCTCGCGGCGGCCGGCGGGTCCCTGTTTCAGCTTGAGCGCTCCGACGCAGCGCCAGCCGAAATAGCGGTTGATGCGCTCGATGATCACGGCCGTCTGCATCTGAAGCTCGAGGGCAAAAGCGCTCTCGACCTGGACATGGAGCGTGGCCGGTTCGCGATTCCTCCCGCCTTTCTGGCCTTCGCCCTTCTGGCCGCGCGGCCAGGCAAGCTTCACCGGCTCCGAGCGGGCGCCCAGTTCCGGCCCCGCAATGTCGTTCCAGCGCAGGAGAATTTCGCCGCCGGCGAAACCCTGCGCGGCCAAAGCCTCGCCCATCGCGCCGGGCACGAGTTCGGCGAGGCTGCGGGTAATGCGCTTTTTCTTCGGAACGGCGGACATGCTTTATCTGCCGCCTCGCAGGCCGGCGGCGCAAGCGGACAGGAGGAAGCTGTGGAAGGCGGGGAGAAATGCGCAAAAGCGGCGCTATAAGACGTGATGGCCCTCGCCGCCCGAAAGCCGAAACAGAACCGTCCCGATCCCGAAGCGCTGCTCGCCTGGTATGACCGGCACCGTCGCCGCCTGCCCTGGCGCGCCGTCGAGGGAGAGGTCGCGGACCCGTATCGCGTCTGGCTGTCGGAAATCATGCTGCAGCAGACGACGGTCGTCGCCGCGGGACCCTATTTCGAGAAATTTCTCGAACGGTTTCCGGATGTGGGGGCGCTGGCGGAGGCGCCGCTCGACGATGTGCTGCGGCTCTGGGCGGGGCTCGGCTATTATGCCCGCGCACGAAATCTCCATGCCTGTGCAAAAGCGGTCGTGGCCGGCGGCGGAGATTTCCCGGACACCGAAGCGGGCCTGCTCGAACTGCCGGGCATCGGCCCCTATACCGCCGCCGCGATTGCGGCGATCGCATTCGACCGACAGGCGACGGTTGTCGACGGCAATGTCGAGCGCGTCATTACACGGCTCTATGCCGTCGAGGAGGCACTGCCGCGGGCAAAGCCGCTGATCCGCGCGCTTGCGGAGCCCCTGACACCCGCGAAGCGGCCCGGCGATTTCGCGCAGGCGATGATGGATCTCGGCGCAACCCTCTGTACGCCGAAGCGGCCGGCCTGTTCGCTCTGCCCGTGGAATCAGGCATGCGAAGCGCGTGTGCTCGGAACTCAGGAGACATTTCCGCGCAAGGCCGCGAAGGGAGAGCGCCCTGCCCGATTCGGCGCGGCGTTTTTCGTCACCCGTCCGGACGGCGCGATTCTGCTCAGGAGGCGAACGGAAAAGGGCCTGCTCGGCGGCATGGCGGAAATTCCCGGATCAGGCTGGCTCGCAAAGTTCGACCGCGAAACCGCGCTCACGGAGGCGCCTTTTGCCGCCGACTGGCGGAAATTGACCGGCAGCGTGAGCCACGTCTTCTCGCATTTTTCGCTGGAACTTCAGGTGTTCGCCACGCGGGTTCCGCAGCGGACCGAGGCTCCGGAGAATTGCTGGTGGTCGCATGAGATCGACGCCGAAGCGCTGCCGAGCGTGATGCGCAAGGTCGTGGAACTCGCGCGCAGCTAGACGATCACGATGCCCTGATGCTTGGCCTTGTTGTCGGGCTCGACATGGATCGTGACTTGCGCGCCCTCGACGTCTTTCTGCACAGCACGCTCGATGCGGTCGCAGATGTCGTGCGCGTCCGAGACGCTCATCGCACCGTGAACGACCAGGTGAAACTCCACGAAAATGGCGCGGCCGGCCCGGCGGGTGCGGATGTCGTGCGCTTCGATCGCGCCTTCGGCTTCCCGCGCGATGATGGCCTTGATGCCATCGAGCATATCCACCTCGACCGCTTCATCCATCAGCCCACCGAGCGATTCCCGCATCAGCATCACGCCCATCCAGACGATGTTGAGCGCGACGAACGCGGCAAGGATCGGATCGAGAATCGGAAGATCGAAGGCCACCGCTCCGATCAGACCGATGAACACTCCGACGGATGTAACAACATCGGTCAAGAGGTGCTTGCCGTCCGCGGTCAGCGCCATCGAGAATTCGCGCCGGCCGACGCGGATCAGGACAAAGGCCCACAATCCGTTGATGGCGGTCGCGACCGCGCTGAGAGCAAGGCCCTCGACCGGCGCATTGATAGGCTGAGGATTGAAGAAGCCGAAATAGGCGGACCGGAAGATCGAAATCGCGGCGAGCGTGATGAGCACGCCCTCGAGAACCGCCGAGAGATATTCGGCCTTGTGATGCCCGTAGGGATGATTTCTGTCGGCCGGCTGGGCGCTGAACCACAGAGCCGCTGCCGCCGTGATCTGCCGTCACGACATTGATGACGCTTTCCAACGCATCGGAATAGAGCGCGACCGAGCCCGTAAGCACATAGGCGAGCACTTTCAGCCCGAGAACGATCAGGCTGACGAGAATACTGCCGAGGGCGAGACGGAAGGAGTTTCTGGGCGGGCATTTGCCCCGCGCTTAAACCTCGCGCCGGCCCGACGCAACAGCGATGTTTGCAGATGAGAAGCGTTCGCGCCTTCAGGCGGTCGATCCGGCCATTTCGGCGCGGATCAGACTGCGCAGACTGTCGATGGGCGACAGCCCTTTCGGCGTCTCCACATGCCAATACGTCCAGCCATTGCAGGCCTCGGCGTCCTGGGCCACGGCGCCGATCTTGTGGATCGAGCCGATGACGTTGCCCAACGCAATCGTACCGTCGGCGCGGACCATGGCCTCAACGCGGCGCTTCGCATCCGTCAGTTTCGCGCCGGGCGTGATCAGCCCGCGCTCGACGACGGAAGAGAAGGCGACGCGGGGCGCCTCGCGCTTGGCCGGTACTTCGGCCAGGGCTTCGTCCGGGAGGGTCTCGACTCCGGCGAGCCTTTCGCGAGACGCCGCCGCGTATTCGGGATCGCGCTCGATGCCGATGCAGGTCCGGCCGAGACGCTTGGAAACGGCTGCCGTGGTGCCGGAGCCGGAAAAGGGATCGAGCACGACATCGCCGCGCTTGGTGGACGACATCAGAACGCGGGCGATCAGCGCCTCGGGCTTCTGCGTCGGATGGACCTTGCGCCCGTCGGCGCCCTTGAGGCGTTCTCCGCCCGTGCAGATCGGCAACAGCCAATCGGAGCGAAGCTGAAGGTCCTCGTTGCCGGCTTTCATGGTCTCGTAATTGAAGGTGTATTTCGACTCCGCCGAACGCGACGCCCAGATCATGGTCTCGTGCGCATTGGTAAACCGGCGGCCGCGGAAATTCGGCATCGGATTGTTTTTCCGCCAGACGACGTCGTTCAAGATCCAGAAGCCGAGGTCCTGAAGGATCGTGCCGACGCGAAAAATGTTGTGATAGGAGCCGATGACCCAGATCGCGGCATTCGGCTTCATCACGCGGCGCGCGGCCGACAGCCAGGCGCGGGTAAAGGCGTCATAGGCCGCGAAGCTCGCAAACTGGTCCCAGTCGTCGTCGACGGCGTCGACGAGGCTGTGATCCGGGCGGTGAAGCGAGCCCTGAAGCTGCAGATTGTAGGGCGGGTCGGCAAAGATGAGATCGACCGACGCGGCCGGGAGCTTCTCCAATTCGGCGATGCAATCGCCGAGGATGATGCGACTTCCGGGGATGTCCATCCCAGGCGCGACGGAGCGCGCCTGGGTACGCAGTACCAAACTGGACATTCGAAATTCCCGACGCGTGACCAACGCCGAGAACTTGAACGATCAACCTTAAGTGCGAGCTAAAAAGCAGGGTTAACGAAGGGTTGGCGGTGCGATTTTCACCCTTCGCGAGAACCGTGACGTTTTGTCAGCCCTGCGGGGTGCCCGGCTTGGAATCGAAGCCGACCCGAAGATCCCAATTGCGGAGCTTGTTGTCGGGCTTGGGCACGGTCCCCAACTCCTCGACATGGGTAAAGGTGATGCCGGTCTGGCCGACCGGGATGGTCACCTGCAGCCTGGTCACACGGGAAATGACGACCTTCTTTTTCTCGTCGAGCACGACGAAACGGATCGGCACATCGATGACCTGCCCGGGCACGCCCTTCGGCCCGACGAGCGCCCGGCCCGCGAGGCCGATTCGCAGGCCGACCTCCGCTCCGAGATCGACGCATTCACGGGCAAATTCGCTGAAACGCGCCTGATAACGCACGGAAAGCGGATCGCCCTCCTTGCCGCGCTCGGACAGGACGAGCGCCGCGGTGCCGGGCTGAACCACGACTGCCGGACACAAGATCGTGTCCTTGCGTTCGGGCGTGGGGCCGAGCGATTTCGGTTTCTGGCCGAAGGGGATAAGGCCCGAGAGAAAGCCCTTTTTCTCCTCCTGCGCCGAGGCGGGCTGAATCGCGCTCAGCACCACCCCCAGAAGGGCAAGGGCCAAGGTCAGGCGGCCGAGCCTGCAAACCCAGGCGGCGATAGCTATATGGGGGGTGTTCATATGCCCAGAAACTCCGGATTTCCGCCCGATTTAAGGTCTAGGGCCTTATACCGCGTCCGGGCAGGAACTTGACAAGACCCGACCCAAACCGGCACTCAAAGTGACAATGACCACTCAGAAGCCCCCTCTTAAGGTTCTCCTGTGCGCTCCGCGCGGATTTTGCGCGGGTGTCGTGCGTGCCATCGACGTCGTCGAGAAGGCTCTGAAGCTCTACGGCGCGCCGGTCTATGTGCGCCACGAAATCGTTCATAACAAGTACGTCGTCGAGAGCCTGCGCCGCAAAGGCGCGATCTTCGTCGAAGAGCTTGATGAGATCCCGGACAACACCGACGCGCCCGTGATCTTTTCCGCGCATGGCGTGGCCAAGACCATCCCCGCCGAGGCCAAGAGCCGGAATTTCACGATTCTCGATGCCACCTGCCCGCTGGTGACCAAGGTGCACCGCGAAGCGGAAATCCATTTCAAGCGCGGTCGCGAGATCGTACTGATCGGCCATGCCGGGCACCCGGAAGTCGTGGGCACGATCGGCCAGCTGCCGGACGGCGCGGTCAAGCTCGTGCAGACGGTCGAGGACGTCGAGGCGTTCGTTCCGGAAAATCCCGAGGCGCTCGCCTTCGTGACGCAGACGACGCTTTCGGTCGAGGAAACCTCGGACATCATCGAAGCGCTGAAGCGGCGTTTCCCGTCGATCGTCGTCCCGCACAAGGAAGACATCTGCTACGCGACGACGAACCGTCAGGAAGCGGTGAAGCAGATCGCGCATCAGTGCGATGCCTTCATCACCGTCGGCTCGCCGAACTCGTCGAACTCGCAGCGCCTGCGCGAAGTCGCCGAACAGCGCGGCTGCCCGGTTTCGCGTCTGGTCGACAGCAAGGACCAGATCGACTGGTCGGAAATGCAGGGCATCGGCACGCTCGGCATCTCGGCCGGTGCCTCGGCGCCGGAAGTGCTCGTCGAAGAGATCATCGACGCGTTCGCCGAGCGCTACGAGGTCGAGGTCGAAACGGTCCAGACCGTGGAGGAACACATGTTCTTCCCGCTGCCCCGGCCGCTGCGCGGCATGAACGTCGACGCGGCCTAAGCGTTCACGACAACTACAATCCCGAGAATGATAAGCGCGAGGCTCACGAGCTCGCGCACGCCGGCTCCTTCGCGGAAAATCCGCGACGACACGAATTGCGCAAACAGAATCTCGATGACGGCCAGCGTACGCACGCGGGCAACGGTTTCGATCGCATAAGCGCTGAACCAGAGCTGGGACGCCAGCGCGCCGGTAAACCCGGCCAGCAAGGACTGCCGCCAGTTCCTGAACACGGCCTTGAGATCCTTCGGCGCGAACCGGGCCATCCACATCGTCAGAAACACGCTTTGCAGCGTGAGCGTCGCAACAAGCGTCATGGACGCCGCCAGCACGAAATCGGTGTTGAGGCTCAACGTCGCTCCGCGATAGCCGACCGAGGCAAGTGAAAAGAAGAACCCAGAACCGAGCCCCAGCGCGACCGAGCGCAGATCTGGGCGGACTCCGGCGCGCGGCCATGAAATCAGCATGGTGCCGATAGTCACCAGAAGGACCGACACGGCGACACCCAACGTAAGCGGCTCGCCCAGGATCAGAAGTCCGAAAATCGCCACCTGCACCGGGGACGTATTGGACATGGCGATGGCGAAGGAGAATGAGCGGTCCTGCATGGCGGCAAGCAGACAGAAAGTCGCCAGAACCTGCATGAACCCGCCCAGCGCAGCCCAGCCCGCAAACTCCAGGCCCGGAAGCACCGGCATTCCCTGGCTCGCGACAAGAAAGCCCAGAAATGCCACGGCAAACGGCCATGCATAGATGAAGCGGGCATAGGTTGCGCCGAGCGTGCCTGCCGTTCCGGCGATCTTGCGCTGGGTCGCGTTGCGCACGGTCTGCACCGCCGCGCCGATGAGGACGAAGATCGCCCAATACCATTCAAAGGGAATCACAGGCGAAATCCGCGAGAATTGCGAGCCATCCGTTTGACGCTCGCACGGCCAGCCGATAACACGCCTTTTGCGGCCTCGCCAATGCGCCGCGACACCCTGGCGATTCACCCGAGCGAAAATGGCCGTTTACACCGACGTCCCGGAAGACGATCTCGAACGCTTCATCGCGAGCTACGACATCGGCCATCACCTGACCTGCAAGGGCATCGCGGAAGGCGTCGAGAACTCGAACTTCCTGCTGCGCACCGAGGGCGGTCAGTTCATCCTGACGCTCTACGAAAAGCGCGTACGGCGCGAAAACCTGCCCTTCTTTCTCGGTCTCATGGAACATTGTGCCGAGCACGGCATCACCTGCCCGCTGCCCGTGAAGAACCGCGAGGGCAAGGTGCTCGGCGAATTGTGCGGACGCCCCGCCGCCATCGTGACGTTCCTCGACGGTATTTCGCGGCGGCGGCCGACGGTGGAGCATGCCGCGCTTGTCGGCAGTGCACTCGCGCGATTCCACAACGCGGCCTGGGAATTCCAGCTGTGCCGCGACAACGATCTCAGCCTGCAGGGCTGGAAGAAGCTCGCCGAAACCGCGATGCCGCGCGCCGACGAAGTGCGCGCCGGGCTCGGCGAGGCGATTGCCGGAGAACTCGCCTTCCTGGAACAGAACTGGCCCGCGGGCCTGCCGAAAGGCACAATTCACGCCGATCTCTTTCCGGACAATGTTCTGTTTCTGGACGGCCACGCTCCCGGGCTGATCGATTTCTATTTCGCCTGCACCGATCTCCTCGCCTACGATCTTGCGGTCTGCCTCAACGCCTGGTGCTTCGAGCCGGACAATTCCTACAACGCAACCAAGGGGCGTGCGCTGCTTGCGGCCTATCACGCGACGCGGCCATTGCGGGAAGACGAAATGGCGGCGCTGCCTCTGCTCGCGCGCGGCTCGGCGCTTCGCTTCCTGCTGACGCGGCTGGTCGACTGGCTGTCGGTTCCGGAGGGCGCGCTGGTGAAGCCGAAGGACCCGCTCGAATATTGGCGCAAGCTGCGTTTTCACCAGACGGTCGCATCCGTCGCCTCCTATGGATGGGAACCGTGAGCGCGCGCGTCGAAATCTGGACCGACGGCGCCTGCTCGGGAAATCCGGGTCCGGGCGGCTGGGGGGCCATCCTGCGGTTCAGCGACCAGACGAAAGAGCTGTCCGGCGGCGAGCAGTTGACGACCAATAACCGCATGGAGCTTCTGGCCGCGATCCGGTCGCTCGAAGCCCTGACACGGCCCTGCGCCGTCGACATTCATACCGACAGCCAGTACGTACGCGGTGGCGTGACGGAATGGATGAAGGGCTGGAAGCGCAACGGCTGGAAGACCAAGGACAGGAAGCCGGTAAAAAACCAGGACCTCTGGGAACAGCTCGACAAGCTGATCGCAAAGCACGACGTCAGCCTGGCACTGGGTCAAGGGCCACGCCGGAAACGCGGACAATGAGCGCGCCGACGAACTGGCGCGCCAGGGCATGGCGCCCTTCAAGGTGCGCTAGCGCGCAAAATGAAAACGGCGCCCGAGGGGCGCCGTTTTGCATTCGAAATTGCGATCTCTCAGAGATGCTTCAGGACTTCGTCCGCCTTGGTCTTGTCGGTCTTCGGCGGGGCGTCCTCGACATCGAACCATTTCACGACGCCGTCCTCGACGATGGCGGCGTAACGCTTGGAGCGGAGCCCGAGCCCGGCCTTGCCGAGATCGATGTCCATGCCGACCGCCTTCGCGAAATCACCCGAGCCGTCGGCCAGAGCGTCGATCTTGCCTTCAGCGCCCGAAGCCTTGATCCAGGCATCCTGGACGAACACGTCGTTGACGCCGGTGACGATAATCGAATCCACGCCCTTGGCCTTCAGCGCATCGAAGTTCTCGACGTAGCTCGGCAGGTGGTTCTTGTGGCAGGACGGCGTAAAGGCGCCGGGAACGGCGAACAGAACGACCTTCTTGCCCTTGAACACCTCGTCGGTGGTCTTCTTGGCCGGGCCTTCGGGGCCCATGACGGTAAAGGTAGCTTCGGGAATCTTGTCGCCGACTTGGATGGCCATGAGAGGTCTCGCTTTGTGTCGTGATTGGAAATCTGGCGGGAGGTTTACTTAAGGCCTCGAAGGGAGATCGTCGAGAGCCAGCGGCACCTTGATGGCCTGGTCATCCGCCACCGCGACGAGATCCACGATCTTCGGCGGCGGTCCGGACCGGAGCTTTATGCGCCAGGCGCCGCTCTCCAGTTTTTGCGGAACGCCGACCGAAACGCCGGAGGAAACGCCGGCGAACAGATCTTTGACCGCCGCGCCTTCCGGAAACCGTACATCGATCTCGAGTCCCGCCATGGTTCGCCCCGCCCCGGTGATCGCAAGGGGCGCCTTGCCGCCCATGACGGCAAGTCTCGGCACGCGGGCCTCGAAGGCCTTGAACTGGGCGGCGACCATTTCGTCCGGCTCCGCGTCGGCCGCGAGGCTGAGTTCGAGATCGGCATGGGCCGGTATGCAGATTTTCTCGCAGACGCCGTACTCCAGCGCGAGCTTGAGGACGACGGGTTTGGCCGTGTCCCCCGCTTCGATACGGAGCGGCACGACGAGAGTGCCGGAATAGCCGATCGAAGAGGTCCCGCCGTCGTCGAAGCGGACGGGTGCGGGCCAGAACGGCTCCGCGCGTGCGAAATTGTGCGAGCCGGCAAAATCCAGCCGGGGCGGCACGCCGGTCGGGCCAGGATTGGTCCAATAGGTCTTCCAGCCGGGCTCAAGCCGGAACTCAAGACCGGCCTTCAGGCTGCCGTCCGGCCAAAGCCCGCCCGCGACCAGCCGGACCCGGGCCGCCCCCTCGACCGACCATTCGGACACGCCCGGCGCCTGTGCAAACGCACGGTTCTCGTGTGCGGCGAGGAACAGTGTGGCGGCAAGGACAGTTAGCAGGAGACGGACGGTGGTCATGCGTGAGGCGTAGCCCCGGCAGAAGCCGCCGACCAACCACACTTGCGTGAGCGGTGAACTTGAAGCATCCGGGCATCTTTCAAAGCGGGAGGACCATGCCTACACTCATAAACATGATTCCCTCGGGCTCCAGACCGTTCACTGGTGAGGGCTATCTCGACGGCCAGCTGATCGTCGCGATGCCCGGGATGCTCGACGACCGTTTTTCACGCGCTGTGATCTATATGTGCGCGCACTCGCCGGATGGCGCGATGGGCATCGTGGTCAACCAGCCCGCGCAGAACATCAATTTCCCCGATCTCCTGGTCCAACTCGACATCATTCCGGACGGCGACAGCATTCGCCTGCCCTCGAACGCCGAGCACATCTGCGTCCTGCGAGGGGGGCCGGTCGAAACCGGACGCGGTTTCGTTCTTCACACCGCCGATTTCTTCATCGAGAATTCGACGCTGCCGATCGACGAGGCGATTTCACTGACCGCGACGCTCGACATCCTGAAAGCCATCGCCAGCGGCGGCGGTCCGGCCGCGGCGGTTCTGGCGCTCGGCTATGCCGGATGGGCGCCGGGACAGCTCGAAACCGAGATCCAGGCGAACGGTTGGCTCAATTGCCCGGCGGATTCCGAACTCATCTTCGACACCCCGACCGAGGCGAAATACGACCGCTGCCTGCGCAAGATCGGCGTCGATCCTCGGATGCTGTCAACGGATTCGGGACACGCGTGACGTAATTACCGCGCAGGCGCGATCTTGATTTCGCTGCCGTCGAGGTTGAGCAATTTTTCGTCTTCGCCGGTGTAGGATAGCAGCACGCCGCCGCCGAGCGGTTCGACGCTGTCGTATTTCGGCTCGATCACCACTTTGCCCGTCGTATCCATCAGGCCGTATTTGGTGTCGTCGGGTGAAAACGAAATCAGGCCGTCGGTCCAGGCCCCCTCGCCGATATAGGTCGCTGTCGGAGGGTAAATCTCCGCGCCGGACTCGTCGATCAGGCCCCATTTCTCGCCCGACTTCACGCGTGCCGGACCGGCTTCGAAGCCGACCACGTTGTCGTATTTGGCTTCGATCTTCCAGTTTCCGCAGGTGTCGATGAAGCCCCATTTCTCGCCGGTTTGCGCGGGCGCGAGACCTTTGGAGAACTGGCCGATCGAAGCGAATTCGGGCTTGGACACCCAATTGCCCGCGCGGTCGACGATGCCGGATGCATCGTTCTCCAAAGCGATCAGCACATCGCCGTCGGCGTAGAGCGCGATGAATTTCGGTTCGAGGACGAACTTTCCCGTCTTGTCGATCAGGCCGAATTTGCCTTCCTTGCCGACGACGGCGACGTCGCTCATGAAGCCGCTGAGATCGTCATAGCCCGCAGGCGCCATGACGACGAAGGCGCCGGTCTTGTCGATATAGCCGTACTGGCCGTCCTTTTCGGCGGCGGACAGTCCGTGTTCGAACGCCCATGCGTAGCTGAACTCGGCGGGAACGACGAGTTTGCCGGTGCGGTCCACAAAGCCGGTTTTTTCCCCGACCTGGACCGGAAGAAGGCCTTCGGAGACAGGTAGCTGTTCTTCGACGCTGATCGAATAATCGCCGCCGCCGAGGCGCGTGCCATCCTTGTCGAGGAAAGCAAATTTACTCCAGTCGTCGTTTTCGGGGACGACGATGAAATCGCCCTCAAGCAACACGTCCGAATATTTCGGCGGGATGCGCCAGGCGCCGCTCTTGTCCACGGCGCCGCATTTTCCGTCGCCGACGCAATGCGCGAACAATGCGGGTGCCGTCTGTGATGCGCCGGTGTCCGGTGTATCCTTCGGCACGCAGGAGCCCTGCGCGAAAGCTGGCGCGGCCATAGCGAGGCCGGCGAGAGTGATGAAAAGACGGACGAGCATAGCTGGCTCCCGAGACTGACGATTTGATTCCGCCGCGAACACGACCATATTCCGCACATGCCTCGCAAACCAAGACATCCTGATGGCCTGAATGAACGGCCGCAGGCCTCCTACGACGCCAGCGAGCCGGCGGACTTTTCCGGTCTGATCGGTGATCCTGCTCTGCTCGACGCACTCGGCCGCGGGCCGAAGGCGGCCGAGGACGCGCAGGCGCGCGCGCCGAAAAAAGTGAGCACCCGCACCCGCCGCAACGCGACGCCCGACACGGCGCCGCGCGACCGCCGCTGGGATGCCGCGAAGGAGACGGATGCTCCAAGCAGCGCCGATGTCTCCTCATCCTATCCGAGCCCGTTTGCCAAACCCGCTCTGTCGGACGGCGGCGTGGGCGGGGTTTCGGCCACCGTCGCGGCACTTGAAGATCTGATCCAGCACGGCCGTCCGGAGCTGCAGGGCAAAGTGTGGACGCCGCACCGCCCTGCCCGCCCGGAGAAATGGGAAGGCGGAAAGAGATTGCAGTTGGCCTCGGAGTTCGAGCCCGCGGGCGATCAGCCCACGGCGATCGAGGAACTCGTCGGCGGCGTGAAGACCGCGGAACGCGATCAGGTTCTGCTCGGCGTGACCGGCTCGGGCAAGACCTTCACCATGGCCAAGGTGATCGAGGCAACGCAGCGCCCTGCCCTCATCCTCGCGCCGAACAAGACGCTTGCCGCCCAGCTCTACGGCGAGTTCAAGAGCTTCTTCCCGGAGAACTCGGTCGAGTATTTCGTTTCGTACTACGATTATTATCAGCCGGAAGCGTATGTACCACGCACCGACACCTATATTGAAAAGGATTCGTCGATCAACGAACAGATCGACCGGATGCGGCATTCGGCGACGCGCGCGCTGCTGGAGCGTGACGATGTGATCATCGTGGCGTCCGTGTCGTGCATCTACGGCATCGGCTCGGTCGAGACCTATACCGCGATGACGTTCGGCCTGAAGGTGGGCGAGCGTATAAATCAGCGCCAGCTTGTCAACGATCTGGTGGCGACCCAATACAAGCGCTCCGACATGAACTTCACGCGCGGCACGTTCCGCGTGCGCGGCGACACGATCGAGATTTTTCCGGCGCACTATGAAGACCGCGCCTGGCGCATCGGCCTGTTCGGCGACGAGATCGAAAGCATTCAGGAATTCGACCCGCTGACCGGGCGCAAGACGAACGACCTCGCCTTCATCAAGATCTACGCCAACTCGCATTATGTGACGCCGCGCCCGACCCTGCTGCAATCCATCAAGGGCATTCGCGAAGAGCTGCGCATGCGCCTCGACGAGCTCAACAAAATGGGCCGGCTGCTGGAAGCGCAGCGGCTCGAACAGCGCACGATGTTCGATCTCGAAATGATGGAGGCGACGGGTTCGTGCGCCGGCATCGAAAATTATTCGCGCTGGCTGACGGGCAGGAAGCCCGGCGAGCCGCCGCCGACTCTGTTCGAATACCTCCCCGACAATGCCCTCGTCTTCACCGACGAGAGCCATGTCACGATCCCGCAGATCGGCGCCATGTATCGCGGCGACTTCCGCCGCAAGGCGACGCTTGCCGAATACGGCTTCCGTCTTCCGAGCTGCATGGACAACCGTCCGATGCGGTTCGAGGAATGGGAGGCGATGCGGCCGCAGACGATCCATGTCTCGGCGACGCCCGGCAAATGGGAGATGGAACAGACAGGCGGCGTGTTCGCCGAACAGGTCATTCGCCCGACCGGCCTGATCGATCCGCCGGTCGAAGTGCGCCCGGCCCGAAGTCAGGTCGACGACGTGCTCGGCGAGATCCGCGAAACCGCCAAAAACGGGTACCGCACGCTCGTCACCGTGCTGACCAAAAGGATGGCCGAGGACCTCACCGAATATCTGCATGAGGCAGGGGTTCGCGTGCGCTACATGCATTCCGATATCGATACGATCGAACGCATCGAGATCATCCGCGATCTCAGGCTCGGCGCATTCGACGTCCTGGTCGGCATCAACCTTCTGCGCGAGGGCCTCGACATTCCGGAATGCGCACTGGTCGCGATCCTCGATGCCGACAAGGAAGGCTTCCTGCGCTCCGAAACCTCTCTCGTGCAGACGATCGGCCGCGCGGCGCGCAACGTCGACGGCAAGGTTATCCTTTATGCCGACCATGTGACGGGCTCGATGGAGCGCGCGATGGCCGAAACTGGGCGGCGGCGCGAAAAGCAGATCGCCTACAATACCGAACACGGCATCACGCCCCAGAGCGTGAAGGCGCGCATCGCCGACATCCTCGACAGCGTGTATGAGCGCGACCATGTGCGGGTCGATACCGGCCTCGTCCAGGACGGGGCGCTTATCGGCCACAATTTCCAGACGACGCTCGCCGATCTCGAAAAGCGCATGCGTGAAGCTGCGGCCAATCTCGAATTCGAGGAAGCCGCGCGACTGCGTGATGAACTCAAGCGGCTGCGTGAGACCGAGCTGCTCATTGCGGACGATGCGCTGGTCCGCCAGTCCGACGTCGAGGACGGTGCCGGAAAATTCGGCGAAACACGTTCGCGCTCGCGCGTGCACAAGCCGACGCTGAAGGAAATGGGACCGCACAATCGCGATCTGCCGCTCGCGGCGCCGCGTTCGCTGGTTGAGGGACTGGCATCGGAAGCGCACGACGAAGAGGTCGAGGTGCGGCGCATCACACAGGGTGGACGTTCCAGCGGCGGGCGGGGGGGCGGCAAACGCCGCTGATTGGGGGAGAGTTCGACGCGTTACGGCTTCCCGTCACTCCATTCCGCCCTAAATTCTCCTATGCCTTGCTATCCTCAAGCAGCACTGGAGAAATCATGTCCAAGACACTTCGTATCGCCGCGTTCACGGCCATGTTCGCAGCCGTCCCGCTTACGGCTGCACTTGCCGACCGCGCACCGACCGCCGAGGAAAACGCGATGATCGGCAATGTCCTGTTCTCCGAGGGCTTTTCGTCCTGGGGCAGGATCGAGTTGGATGGCGACGAGTGGCAGGTCGACGACGCGATCGACCAGGACGGCAGGTCGCATGACGTCACGCTGGATCCTGCCTTCGTGATCATTGATTTGGACTAGGACCGAGTTTCCCGCCGAAAGGCGCAAAGCCGGCCGGGTAAAACCGGTCGGCTTTTTGTGTGGAACTATGCCGCGCAGTGGAACCTCCCGGTGGCGATTTGGCTGTCCTCGCAGCCTCCCCTCACCGCCGCCTGGCCAAGGATAACGTCAGCGACCAAGGCGGAAGCTCGGCGTCTCGCCGGTTCGCCTGCGTCAATAGCCGCGCCTGGCGGGCGGAAAATCGCGATATAAGTGCGCACCTTTGTCGGGAGCCCTTATGTTCATGCGCACCGCGCTTCTTTTCGCCTGCGTCGTTCTTTTTGCCCCGCCCGCCTTCGCGCAGGTCTTCGGCTCGGTGCACTGCAAGGCGGCCCTTCGTCAGATCGACGTGGATCTGAAGGCCACCCAGCGCAAACTCGATTCCGTTCAGACATCGACCCCTGCGGAAAAATGCAGCGCCATGCGCGTGCATGTCCTCACGCTTGAACATGCGAGCGAAGTCTTCGGCCGGTGCACCGAAGGCGGCGAGCGGTCGGACAGGATGGGACAAGCCGACGCCTCGGCCGCCGAGCTTCGCGCGACATTCGCGAAAAGCTGCGACGGCTGAAGCTTAAAGCGTCAACGCTTGGCGTCGACGCTCCACGCGCCGGCGCCGGCCGCGACGAAATACAGGAAGACGAAGCAGTAGAGGGCGGCCAGTTCGCCCATGTTCAGAATCGGGAACGGCCCCCGCGGCGCGTGGACCATCCAATAGGCGACCGCGGTGAAGCCCGCGAGGATGAACGCCACCGGCCGCGTGAAGAGACCGAGGATGAACAAAATGGCACCGACGAACTCGATGATGCCGGCGGCGCCCATCAGGGATGCCAGTTCGACGGTCGGCTTGGATGCATCGGGGAACGCGAACAGCTTCTGAGCGCCGTGCTGCAGAAGCAGCAGGCCTGTCACGATACGCAGCACACCGCGGGCTTCGCTTTGCCACGAACTGCTGCGGTCAAAAATAGTCAACATAGTTAGGCCCCTCCCAGGCGGTTGCCGGGAGAGAATGGGCGAAAGCACTGCGTCGCACCAGCGGCTATTTGGGCCCCTGGAAGCCGCCCTGATGGGTGGTGTTGATCCTGGTATTGGCCGCTTGTCCGCGATCTTCCGGACTTTCGCGATCGTGCTGCTTCGCCGCTTTCCGGGCAGCTTGCTGCTTGGCGGAGCCGGCCTTGGAGTTCTGGTTGGCCGGCGAGTTCGGCGAGGCTTTGCTCATGGATCGGGTCTCCCTTTCCCGATCAACCCTTGCGCCGTGGATGGGGTTCCCCGAAAAGCGGCAGGGCGGGAGTGTCCCCGCCCCGCACATATCAGTTCGTCGCGACCTGAACCTCGACGCGGGCCGTGCCGCTCGAAATCATGCCCAGCTGACGGGCTGCGCCGCGCGAAACGTCGAGCACGCGCCCGCCTATGAACGGGCCGCGATCGTTGACCACGACATGGACGGACTTGCCGTTACGCGTGTTCGTGACCTTCAGGCGCGTGCCGAACGGCAGCGTGCGGTGAGCCGCGCTGAGGCCGTCCGGCTTATAGGCCGCGCCCGAAGCGGTGCGCTTGCCCATCTGGTACCACGACGCCTTGCCCGAAAAGCCCTTGGCCTGCGCCGGCAGAGCGGCGAAGCCCATGACAAACACCGCGGCCCCTGCCGCGGCAAGTTTCATGAAATGCATTATTGTCCCCTTCCACTTCTCAACACCTGAGGGTGAAGTGCCGGGCGCATGGGGCAGAAATGGGGCAGCTTCCGGGTATTTCGGAGCAGTATTAATACGCTGGCCCAGGCTAGACATGGGGCCCATCGGAAAGAATATTATAGTTAGGAATGTGTTAATGGCCACAAACATTTTGGCATTCGACCTTGGTAGTATTACTCCGGAAGACGGATCTCCCCCGGATGACCGCATCCTGTCCGGGACTCCACGCACGCGGACGTGGAACATCGAGGAATCGCCCGACGGCAAACTGTTCGCCGGAATCTGGGAAGCCACGCCGGGGAAATGGCGCGTCGTCTATGACGAGTGGGAGTTCTTCCGGGTCGAAAGCGGCGTCTCGGTCGTGACCGAGGACGGCGGAAAAGCCGTGACGCTGAAGGCCGGAGATTCACTTGTCCTGCGGCCGGGCTTCACCGGGACGTGGGAGGTTCTGGAGACGACGCGGAAGGCTTACGTGATCCGGCTGCCATAGGATTTCGGCCCCGTTACTCCCGGAGTTGTACGGACGGCCTGATCTCGCTTTAATGCGAATGTCGCCTTCGTGAATGCACCCGTTGGCGGCTTGTCATCAAATCATCATCATCACTCGGTGAAGGTGCGATATGATGCTTGCAGTGCCCGGCCGGCCATGACCGAGTCAGCCATCGGCGAGATCGTCCTGATCTTTTTCAAGGCGGTCGCCGCTCTCAACCTGTGCAGCATCGCCGTCGCGGCCTTCCGGGTGCGACGGCGGCGGGTGACCGCTTTGCAGCCGCATCCCGACCCCGTCAGTGTCGTCATTCCCTGCCGGGGCATCGAAGCGTTTTCCATCGAGACCCTGAACGCGGCCTATGCGCTGGATTATCCGGCGTATGAACTCATCTTCTGCGTCGCCGATGCCGATGATCCGATCGTTCCGTTGATCCAGCGCAGAATCGGCGAAAGTCCGGGCATTCCGGCACGCCTTCTGATCGGCGACGACCGCATCAGCGACAATCCCAAGCTCAACAATTGCGCCAAAGGCTGGAACGCCGCGCGGCACGATTGGGTCGTGCTTGCGGATTCGAACGTGCTGATGCCGCGCGATTACATCCAGCACCTTCTCTCCGGCTGGCGGCAGACGAGCGGCCTCGTCTGCTCCCCGCCGATCGGCGGACGGGCGACGGGCTTCTGGGCGCTGGTGGAGTGCGCGTTTCTGAACACGCTGCAGGCGCGCTGGCAGTATGCCGCGGAAGCGAGCGGACTCGGCTTTGCGCAGGGCAAGAGCATGCTGTGGCGGCGGCCCATGCTGAACGCCGAAGGCGGTATAGGCGCGCTCGCGCGCGAGATCGCCGAAGATGCCGCCGCGACCAAAGTGGTGCGCGGCATCGGGCGTCACGTTCATCTCGTGGACCAGCCGTTCGTACAGCCGCTTGGCCGGCGCAGCCTCGCTGAGATCTGGTCTCGGCAGATTCGCTGGGCCCGCCTCAGGCGCGTGACGTTTGCGCTGTATTTTGCGCCCGAAATTCTCAGCAGCGCGCTCGTGCCGGCTCTCGGTGTCGGCTTCGGGCTCGCTGCGGTCGGGTTGAATCCGGCGGCGTCCATACTGGCCGGCATGGGTATTCTCGCTGTCACCTATGCGGCGGAGTCCATGCTGGGCGCAGCGAAAGGCTGGCAGACATCGTGGTGGATGCCCTTCGCGCTGCTGACGCGCGATGCCCTGATTCCTGTCGTATGGACAGCGGCGTGGTTCGGCGTGAAGGTCGTCTGGCAGGGCCAGGCCATGAAGGTGCGCCGTCGCGCGGAAGAGACCGAGAGTCCGTTTCTCGCCTGAACGGCCGCCCTACTCCGCGGCCATTCCACCGCGCGGCTCGACATTGGCGAAGCCGTGCTTGCCGCTCTCGTCCTCCTCGAACGGCGTTGCGATCTCGACGAAGGTATCTGGATAAAAGCCGTTGAACCGCGTCCGCAGCGACAGCGAGTACGCACCGATATGGCCGATCTCGATCCAGTCGCCGGTGTCGACGTTTTCAGGCAGCCAGAACGGACGCGAAAGAATGTCCACCGAATCGCAGGTCGCGCCGCAGACGCGGAACGGGACGAGTTTTTCCGACTTGCCGCGCTTCGCGCGGCGGGCGGGGTCGGGGATCAGCCGCGCGGGCAAGGTAATCTTGCCGGTCCAGGCATCCGACAGCGACGACCAGATGCCGTCATTGATGTAGACGCGCTGTCCTTTCTTCAGCAGCACACGGACGATCACCGAGAGCGAGCGGGCGACGATGACGCGGCCGGGCTCGGCGATGAGCGGAAGATCGGCGAGGCCCCATTCGTCGATCTCGTTGTGAATTTGGCCGAGGAGCGTGCCGAGGGGCGGCATGGGCGGCGGCGCCTTGCGCTTGGGATCGACACCGTATCGCGCCGGGAAACCGCCGCCGATATCAAGCGCGGCGATCTCCGCGCCGGCGCGGCTGCGCACCCAGGCGGCGGTCGCGAGCGCACGCTCGTATGTGTCGAGGTCCTCGACCTGGCTGCCGACATGGAAGGTGAGGCCCGGCTTGAAGCCGACGCGTTCGATGCGTTCCACAAGCTCGACCGCATGGCTCGGCCCGGCGCCGAACTTCTTCGACAGCTCGTAGGCGGCGTGGCCCTTGGTTGCGAGGCGGACGAACAGAGTGATGTCGGCCGGGTCGAGATCGAGAGCGCGGACGATGCGCAGGATTTTCGCGACCTCGTCCTCGTGGTCGAGGGCGAGGCTCCTGATGCCGTAGGTTTCGAGCGCCAGGCGGATATCGGACTGCGCCTTGACCGGATGCATGTAGAACTGCGCCGCGTCGGGGTCCGCCTCGCGCGCGGCCGCGAATTCCGCCGGGCTGGCGACATCAAAGGCCTTCACGCCGGTCTCGACCAAGGTCTTCAGGATCAGCGGCTCGTCATTGGTCTTGACCGCATAGGCCGTCGTGCCGCGGAAGGACGACATGAACTCGCGTGCATCCTGGGTGAGAACGCCGGGCCGGAAGCCATAGACCGGCCGGTCGGGCCGGAGCGCCAGAGCCGCATCCCGCGCGGTATCGAAGACCTGCATGCCCGCTCCTGACTGTGGCGGATGGATCAGCACCGGGCATAACGCGCATGGACCCGGCGTCCAACGCTTGACCGGGATTGTCCCCCGCCCCATCGTTCGCAATCAACCCATGGGGGTACCGAAATGATGACGCGCAGTGCATTCATCCTTCTGGCGGCATTGGTTTCCGGGCCGGCCTTCTCCGCGGACGCCCCCTATTCTCGCGCGGCCCGCGGTGTCGTCGTGTTGGACGATGTCCACCTGCCGTCCTGCAACAGTCCGGACGTTTTCGGAAAGATTTCGTGGGCGTTCCGCCAAAAGGAGAGCGAGTACTGGAACTCCGATCTCCAGCTGCAGTCCTTCGAGACGCCGACTGAGATCGGTCTGAGGCCCTGGGGGCCGGAATTCATCCCCCGCCGCTTCTGCCAGGCGCGGGTCATGGTATCCGACGGACGGAAGCGCACGGTCTACTATTCGGTCGGCAAGGACACAGGCACGCTCGGCATCTTCGATGGTGTCGACTGGTGCGTGACCGGTCTCGACCGCAATCTGGCCTTCGCGCCAGACTGCAGGATGGCCCGCCCTTGAGGTTTGCCTTTTTCGTTGCCGCGTTCGTCGGGCTTTGCGGCGGCGCATGCGCGCAGAACCGGCCCGGCGATTTCGATTTTTATGTCCTGACCCTGTCCTGGTCGCCGAGCTATTGCGCGGCCCAGGGTTCGCGTGCGGATAAGGCTCAATGCTCGGGCGAGCGGCCTTACGCCTTCGTCGTGCATGGGCTGTGGCCGCAATTCGAGCGCGGATATCCGGAATACTGCGATCCGTCCGCGCCGCGTATTCCGCAGCGGCTGATCGATGGAATGCTCGACCTGATGCCGAGCCCGCGCCTCGTCATCAACGAATGGCGCAAGCACGGCACATGCTCGGGGCTTGGTTCGACGGGTTACTTCGCGGCTCTGCGGGATGCACGCGGACGAGTAACAATTCCGACCGAGTTCGTCGATCCGAAGAGCTGGCGCACCGTGTCGCCGGGAGACGTCGAAGCCGCGTTCCTTGCCGCAAATCCCGGACTGCCGGCCGATGGCGTCGCCGTTACCTGCGATGGCCGGCATCTGCGCGAAGTGCGGGTGTGCGTCACCCGCGATCTCGGCTTCCGCCCCTGCCCTGAAATCGATCGCGGTTCGTGCCGGGCGCGGAAGGTTGTGATGCCGCCGAGCCGCGCGGCGCGCTAGCCGCCTGGACAGGTCGCGAAATAGGCCGTGAGCAGGTGCTGGCTCTTCGCCTCCGGCAGACGCCATTGCATGACGGCAGGAACAAAATCGTCGAATTTTTTTCTCCAGCCGCCCTGAAGCGCCTCCACGGTGAAGCCGCGCTGTTTGAGACTGTCGACGAGACCGGGGTCCTGGGTCATCACGACACAGAAGTTTCCGGGATCGTTGTTGGGAAGCGACCCGGTTTCGCGGAAGGCAACCGCGCTGCCGGCGTAAAGACGCGTTCCCGCGCCGAGTTCCAGATCGCCGACCACGACCGCGCGCGACGGATCGACCCCGGACGCGGCCAGCCGCGCGGCAACAGGTTCGCCGGGATGCGGCAGAACGAGATGCGCGATCGGCGGGAAGATCAGAGGCACCGTCACCGCGACAAGCAGCGGAAGTACGAACGGCGCGTATGTCCTGCGGCGCACCAGCGCGAACGCTGCGGAGCAGATGACGAGGACATACACCGCCAGAAGCGCAACGGCCTCCCCGAGCGGCGCGAGTTGCAATTCGATGGCGGCGGCGAAGCCCAGCAGAGCGATCTGAAGAACGAGGATGACCGCGAGAATCCAGCGGCTCGCTCCGATGAGAAGCGCGCGCCGGCGTTCATCAGCGGTGAAGCCGAGGACGATCAGGACGGATATCAAAGGTATGATCGGCAGCAGATAGCGGCCGGAGACCCAGCCGATGATGCTGAAAATCCCGATAACGATCACCGACCAGGCCACCAGCAGGGTCACGGCCTTGGGCCATGCGGCAACAGAGGCCCTCAACCCGCGTAGCGAGCCGAGCAGGAGGACGAGAGGCAGCATCATGAACGACACGGCCGCGACCCCGGCATAGCCCGGCAAAGCCGAGAAGAAGAGCCATGGATTGGGAGTGATCTTCCGCTGCACCTGATCGTCGACGAACTGGTTCACGAAATCCGTCGGATAGTTGAGGATCGCGTAAAGGTACCAGGACAGGACAAGGGCGATCGCCGCCAGCACCGGCAACGGTGAGAGTACGTACTTCAGGCGCGCGCGATCGAACAGAGCAACAAAGACCGCGACAAAAGCGAGAAACACAAGCGGGAGGACGCCCTTCGACAGGATCGCAAGCGCCGCTCCGATCCACGCGGTCCACACCGCCCAGCGCGGCGCTTTGCCGGGCGGGTCGAGGAGTATGCGGCAGAAGCCTATTGCCGACAGGACCATGAACAAGGTCAGCGGGATATCGGGAATGGCATTGACCGCGGAGCGGATGAAGATCGGATTGCCGGCAAGCAGCACCGTCGCCAGGAGTGAATCACTCTCTCTCGCTCCAAGCGTCCGTGCGAGGGCGTAGGTCAGCAGCAGGATCACCGAAGCGCCGAGCGTATAGAAGAGGCGATGCCCTTCCGGTCCCTTGCCGGCGATCTCAAAACCCGCCACGGAGAACCAATACGGAACGATCGGTTTCCTGAGCCGGATCTCGTCGTCTGCCGCGAGCGGGATGATCCAGTCGCCGGTTTCGATCATCCGGAATCCCGAATGAACGTAATGACGCTCATCCGGATACTGCACGACGAGCGTTGCGCTGAACGGCAAAAGCACGATGAAATAAAGAAAGGCCAGGACGGCGGCCGCCGTCCGACCTTGCGCAAGAAATTTCATGCTCGTTTACGCCCCCCGCAACCGCGGCCCTTCTAGCATGGGCCTTCGGAAAACGCCTAGCCCGGCGGCGGCTTGGCGAGGGCCGCAAGGATGAGACCAATCGGACGTTCCAGCCAGGTCTGAAAATCCGCCACCAGGCGTTCGGCGCGCGTTGGCGACGGTTCGAAGGCTTGCAGATTGGCTTTGGCTTCCGAGGCGATCCGCGGGTAGCAGATTGCATATGCCATCACGATGACGGCGAGAACGCGATACATGGGGATCGTGCCGCTCGCTTTTCCCCGCCTCACAGGGTTAAGCACTCGTTACCGCGCGGCCATTTAGACCAGGTCGACCACAGCGAGCAACCTCCGGAAACCATGAATTATCGGCATAGTTACCACGCGGGGAACTTCGCGGATGTGCTCAAGCATTCCGCGCTCGCACTGATTGTCCGCCACCTCCTGAATAAGACTGGTCCGTTCCGGTATCTGGACACCCATGCCGGCCTCGGCTCCTATGATCTTCATGCGGACGAAGCGAGCCGGACGGGCGAGTGGCGGGAGGGCGTAGGGCGGCTCTGGAATGCGGCCCTGGCGCCTGAGATTGCAGATCTTCTGGCGCCTTGGCGGGGGGCGGTCGAAGCGCTCAATCCGGACGGACATTTGCGCTTCTATCCAGGCTCCCCGGAGATCGTCAGGGCCCATGCACGGTCGGACGACCGGCTGACCCTTTGCGAGCTTCACCCCGACGATGCGGGGCGCCTGCGCCGCCGCTACACGCGCGACAAAAGGGTCTCGGCGGTCGAAATCGACGGCTACACCGCCCTGAACGCCTACGTGCCGCCAAAGGAGCGGCGCGGGCTCGTCCTGGTCGATCCGCCGTTCGAGGAGCCCGACGAATTGCGGCGGATGAGCGAGGGCCTCAAGCGCGCGCATGCCAAATGGCCGACCGGCACCTATGCGCTCTGGTATCCGATCAAGGACGTGACGGAGACGGACGCTTTCGCGCGTTCCTTGGGAAAACAGGGGATCCCGGCGATCATCGCAGCCGAACTCCTGATTCAGCGCCCGAACGACCCGTCACGGCTCAACGGCTGCGGACTTGCCGTCGTCAATCCGCCCTGGACGCTGGAAAAAGATCTCGGCCTGCTGCTTCCCGTCCTCGCGGAGCATCTGGGGCGCGACGCGGGCGCGCGCGGGCGCGTCGTCACGATAGCGGGCGAGGATTAAGCCGCTTTGGTTCGCTTGCGCTTTGCGGGGACCCGCAACGCGCCGGTTTTAACACCGGCGAGTTCGAGGTCGCCCATCGCCGCCGGGCGTCCCTTGACGCCTTCCGTCACCATCTGAGCATGAGCCGCGCGCAAAATCGCGACGGCCCGGGACAGATCGTAATTCACGTCACACTCCCCGATACGCGGGCCCCGCATCCAGCGGAAATCTGAGAGTGCCAACTAAAGATAAACATTTGCGGAATCGGCGACGTCCCCGCTTGAACCTTGCCAGACCTAGGGAATTCCCGTTACCAATTGCCAATTGATGCGCGCGCAGACGCGCACAAACGTAGGAAACGCTAGATCGGGGGATCGACCGTGGCGCAAGAGGGTACTGTAAAATTCTTCAATTTCGACAAGGGCTTCGGCTTCATCAAGCCGGATTCCGGCGGACCGGATGTGTTCGTGCATGTCAGCGCGTTGCAGAGTTCGGGCATAGACGGCCTGAACGAGGGCCAGCGCGTTTCGTTCGATGTCGAGCCCGATAAAAAGGGCAAGGGTCCGAAAGCGGTCAATCTCGTCCCGGGCGCCTGACGCTAAACACGACAAGGTGGCGGAGGAGCGCTCGACCATGTTGATTCTTCGTTCATCCGCCACCTCGCCTTTCGGCCGCAAGATCAAGATCGCGGTCGGCGTTCTCGGCCTTAAAGACCGCATCTCGATCGTGATGGCGGATACGCTCGATCCGGCGGATTCAATCCGAAACCAGAACCCGCTCGGCAAGATTCCCGCGCTCATTCTCGATGACGGCACGGTTCTTTTCGACAGCCGGGTCATCGCCGAGTATCTCGATTTCATGGCCGGTGGCGACCGCATCATTCCGCCGGCGCCCGCGCGTTTCGAAACCCTGCGCTTGCAGGCGCTTGCCGACGGCATCGCGGATGCGGGGGTGCTGCGTGTTTACGAGGCGCGATTCCGGCCCGTCGAAATGCGCAGTCAGGCCTGGCTCGATCACCAGACGGGAAAGATCGAGCGCGGCCTCGCGGCGCTCGAAAGCCGAACGTTGCCGAATATCGGCCCCACGCCTGATATCGGCGCGATCGCTCTGGCCTGCGCGCTCGGCTATCTCGACCTGCGGGCGGCGGGATGGCGGTCCGATCGCCCCAAGCTCGCGGCCTGGGTGGACGCGTTCGAACAGGCGATCCCGGCCTATGCCGAGACGCGCCCGCCTACCTAGCTTCCCAGAGTAGAGTGCGCCGCAGGCGCGCTTTAGCTAAAGCGCAGCTTCGCTGCACTTATGTGCCGGGCCCATCAAGCGATGCTGTTCAACTCGGCTATAGCCGAGTTGAACATTCCGCACGCAGTCCGGGGAAAATCAGAACTTGTAGTTCACGCCGATGCGGAACGTGTGGAGTTCCGGATCGATCGTACCGACGACACCGGCGTAAGGTTCGTCGGTAAAATCCATGAAGAGATATTCGGCCTTGGCCGAGATGTTTCCGGTAATCGCGGCCTCGATGCCGGCGCCGGCCGTCCAGCCGCCATGGAAATTGCTGTCGTTAACGACGCCGCTGTCGGCTTCGGCATTGGTCCAGGCGAAGCCGCCGGTGCCGAACACGACGAAGCGGTCGAAGGCGAAACCGATACGTCCACGAACCGTACCGACCCAATCCATTTCGAAACTAGGGTCGCCCTCTTCGCTGATGCCGGCAGCAGTGATGTCGGTTTCGGCGCCAAGCAGGAACTGGTCGACCTGGTAGTTGATGCCGGCCGTGATCCCGCCGAGAAAGCCGTCCGGCTCGAAGACGCCGGCGTCGCCAAATCCGTAGCCGACGAGACCGCCGACATAGAAGCCGCTCCAGGTTTCCTGGGGCGCGGCGTAGGACTGATCGCCGCCATAGGAATAGGGAACGTCGGCGGCATTGGCCGGGCCGGTGCACAGGATGGCGATGGCCCCGAAGGCCGCAATGTTCAGAGAACGCATAACAAAAACTCCGGCTCAGCAAGCCCGATGGAACAGGCTTTCACGCTAGAGCCGCAGTGTTCTGAAATCCTTAACGAGACGTAACGCGAATGGATTGCTTTTTACAGAGTGAACGAACTCTTAACAAAAAAAGGGCCCCGATTTGAACCGGGGCCCTGCAGTCTTGGGAGTACTTACAACTCAGAAGCGGTAGTTGAGGCCGCCCTTGACGGTGTGAACCTGGAGATCGACGGGCGTGCCGCCGATGTCGTCGTCACCGAAGTCCATGAACAGATATTCGACCTTCGCGCTGATGTGCTCGGTCAGCGAAGCTTCGACGCCGCCACCGGCCGTCCAGCCGATACGCGTATCGTCGCCGAGAATCGTCATCCTCGATTCCGCCGATCGCGGCACCACCGGTGCCGTAGATCATGAAGTTGTCGAACGCGAAGCCCAACCGGCCACGGACCGTGGAGGTCCAGTTAAGGTTGTTGTCTTAACCGTCAACAAAGTCCTGGCTTTCAATGCCGGCCCAGCCGCCATCGGCCTCGATACCGTAAACGAAGTTGCCGGACTGTATGTTGTAACCGACCGTACCGCCGGCCAGTCCGCCTTCGACATCGCTCTCGGCGCCGCCGACGTCGACGTCACCCCAGCCGAAGCCGCCGTAAACACCGACGTAGAAGCCAGTCCAGTCGAACGAGGCCTCCTGGACAACTGCATCCATCGGCTGCTGAGCCACTGGCATGTCGGCGGCGAACGCCGCCGGCGTGAGCGAGAGAAGTGCGGCCCCTGCCGCAAGGGAGGCAATCCTAAATGTCATTACATAACCCCTACTTTTTAAACTTGCCCGGCTCCCCCCGAAAACCCGCCCCCCGGCGGTTTCCGCGTATCCCCGTGCGTGGTGAGCTTATAACTCAGTTAGTCCCCAAACCGGCGTGTCTAAAGTGCCACAACTCGATCTGTTCGTTTCCGGCGCCGTCTTTTTGGCGCCGTAATTCGACCGCCCCACGGTCAGAATTTGAAATTTGCGCCGAAGCGCATCACATGCCCGTCCCATTCCGCCTTGGTGCCGGCGACACTCGTGTCGAAGGACTTTTTCTCCGTATCCATGTAGAGGTACTCGGCCTTCAGGCTGAGATTATCGGTGATTTTTTGCTCGACGCCGGCACCCGCGGTCCAGCCGAGCGCCGTCTTGTCGTCGCTGCCGCCGTCCGGTCCGGACACCGACGCGCCAAGGCCGCCGACCGCGAGACCCGCGGTGCCGTAGACTAAGGTCGAATCGAAAGCGTAGCCGATTCGGCCGCGCGCTGTGGAAAACCAGTCGAGACTCGTCGTCGTGGTTTCACCGCCGCCGGTGGTCGATTCCTCGATTCCCGTAGCCTGCAGATCGCCTTCAACGCCGATCACGACGGAGCCGAGTTGCTTGTTGTAGCCGATCTGAAAACCGCCGAGTGGCCCGTCACCCCGGAAATTGGGATCATCGACAGTTGCGGCACCTTCCGTGGAAAACTCGCCCCAGCCATAGCCGACATTGAGGCCGGCATAGGCGCCCGCCCAATCATGGGAGGCATTTGCGATGGCAATGTCGAGGGGACCGACAGCGGGCACATCCGCAGCCTGCGCCATCAAGGGCGCGGCGCTGAACGCCACAATCGCTGCAACCCGCACCAAACGCATCTCGGACTCCGGCCGGGCGAAAGCGATGTGCCCCCGTCCGCTACATGAACTCTTTGGCCCCCGCCAAGGTTCGACAATTGGTAATCCGCCAGACCTTTGAGGTTCATACCGAACCTGCCCACGAAATCGGGGCAAATCGTGGCGCGGCCGTCCACGTTCACAGGCCAGCCATTGGAGTAATGGCGGCACCTTTCCTACATTTCAGTTAAGCATCCTTCCCAAAGCCCATGACCAACGATCCGAAGAAACAGAATCTCGAGCCGGACGACATCCTGGCCGGGGACGGCGAACCCGCCCCGGAGACGCTCGACCGCACGCCCAGCATGGATTGGGACAAGGCCGAGCCCGTCACCGGCGCGCGCGGCATCGAGGTCATCCAGCGCGCGGTCCAGACCCTGCCGAACCGGCCGGGCGTTTACCGCATGATCGATAGCGAGGGCGAGGTCCTCTATGTCGGCAAGGCGCGCAGCCTGAAGAAGCGCGTCGCGAACTATGCCCGGGGCATCGGGCATACGAACCGGCTCGCTCAGATGATCGCGACCACGGCCTCGATGGAGTTCGTCACGACCGCGACGGAATCCGAAGCGCTGCTGCTGGAAGCGAATCTGATCAAACGGCTGCGGCCCCGCTTCAACGTTCTGCTGCGCGACGACAAGAGCTTTGCCTATATCCTCGTCGCGCGGGACCATGCCGCCGCGCGCATCGCCAAACATCGCGGCGCGCGGGCCATCAAAGGCGATTATTTCGGCCCCTTCGCCTCAACCTGGGCGGTGAACCGCACCGTGACCGCGCTGCAGAAGGCGTTTCTTCTGCGCTCGTGTTCGGATGCGGTTTACGAAAGCCGGACGCGGCCCTGCCTTCTGTTCCAGATCAAGCGCTGCTCCGGCCCCTGCACCGGCGAGATCGCGCTCGACGACTACAACAACCTCGTCGGCGAGGCGCGCGATTTTCTGACCGGCAAAAGCCAGGCCGTCCAGCGTCAGCTCGCAACAAGCATGACGGACGCATCCGAGCGGATGGATTTCGAAACCGCCGCGCGCTACCGCGATCGTCTGGCGGCGCTATCGTCCGTACAATCTCATCAGGGAATCAATCCGCGCTCCGTCGAGGAGGCGGACGTGTTCGCGCTGCATCAGGAAGCCGGGCAGTTCTGTGTGCAGGTGTTCTTTTTCCGGACCTTCCAGAACTGGGGCAACCGCGCCTATTTTCCGAAGGCCGACCGCTCGCTTCCGGTCGAGGAAGTGCTGGGCGCGTTTCTGTCGCAGTTCTATGAGGACAAGCCGCCGGCGCGCCAGATCCTGCTCTCGCACGAGATCGAGGACCGGCCCCTGCTGGAGGAAGCCCTGTGCATACGGGCGGGCCACAAGATCGAGGTCTCCGTGCCGAAGCGCGGCGACAAATACGAACTTGTCCAGCACGCCCTGCAGAATGCGCGGGACGCACTCGGCCGCAAGCTCGCCGAAAGCGCCAGCCAGACACGGCTGCTCGAGGGTCTCGGCGCGACGTTCGGCCTGGCCGCCCCGCCCGCGCGCATCGAAGTGTTCGACAATTCGCACATCCAGGGAACGGCTGCCGTCGGCGCGATGATCGTGTCGGGGCCCGAAGGCTTTCAAAAAAACGGCTACCGCAAGTTCAACATCCGTTCCGAGGACATCACGCCGGGCGACGACTTCGGCATGATGAAGGAGGTTCTGCAGCGCCGCTTCTCACGCCTTATCAAGGAAAGCCCGCGCCTTGCACCCGACGGCGCACCGGACCGCACGGACGGCGATGGTACGCCGCCCTGGCCGGACCTCGTCCTGATCGACGGCGGGCCGGGTCAGCTTTCGGCGGTGCAGGAGATTTTGAAAGGCCTCGGCATCGCGGACCTGGCCGTGGCTGCGATCGCCAAAGGCGTCGACCGGGACGCCGGACGCGAGGTCATCCATATGCCCGGCCGCCAGCCGTTCCGGCTCGAGCCGCGCGACCCGGTTCTCTATTTCATCCAGCGCCTGCGCGACGAGGCCCATCGCTTCGCCATCGGCACCCACCGCGCCAAGAGATCGAAAGAATTCGTGCGCTCGCCGCTCGACGAGATCGCCGGCATCGGCCCGTCGCGCAAACGGGCGCTGCTGCACCATTTCGGCACGGCAAAGGGCGTGGCGGGCGCCGGTCTTTCGGATCTCGAGAAGGTGCCGGGCATCAACCGCGCCACGGCGAAACTGGTCTATGACTTCTTCCACGAACGAGGCGGATAAGGCTGGTGTCTGATGTTTGAAGAGATGCTTCAGAAACAGAATCTGGCGCAGCTTCGCGCCGTCGTCGAAAAACTGGCGGCGAGAATAGAGGCCCCGGAGAGCGTCCTGCCGACCTATGGCGTGTCGGAGAACTCCGCGCGACCGCATATCGAAATCGATGGCCGTTATCACTTTGTCGTCGTGGAGCGAGGCCTGGAACTCCAGCGCCGGACGACAACGGACCTCGATGAAATCCTCTACTGGATATTCGACGATGTGACGTCCTCGCTGGCTTCCAAATACGAGGTTCGGAACCGCAAGCCTGACGAGGATTCGCGCCGGCTTTTATTCGGAAAGCAGGTCGCCCTGATGGCGCAATTGAACGAACGGTGGGCTGGGCGTTGCGAAGCCGAGCTTCGGGAGGTTCTCGCCGGCCATCCGTTTGTAGATGAAGGCGGTCAGACCATCACCCGCCTCGCACCGCACCGCCCGCACACCCTCCATTGACGCTGGCGCCCCCCACCCCCTATCTGAACCTATGTCACCAACCGATGCGTCCCGGGCCTACGCCTGGAGCCTGCCAAATCTCCTGACGTATGCGCGCATCGCGGCCGTGCCCGTGGTCGTGGCCTGCCTTCTGGGCGAGGGTCATGGTCTGCGCTGGATCGCATTCAGCCTCTATGTCACCGCCGCGATTACGGACTATGTGGACGGCTATCTGGCGCGTGCCTGGGGCCAGCAATCGCCGCTCGGGCGGATGCTCGACCCGATTGCCGACAAGCTGCTCGTCGCCTCCTGCCTTCTGGCTTTCGCCGCGACGGGAATGCTGACCGGCGTCTCGTTCTGGGCCTCGGTCGTCATTCTCTGTCGGGAAATACTGGTCTCGGGCCTGCGCGAATTCCTCGCGGAACTCCGCGTCAGCGTACCGGTCACGCAGCTTGCGAAGTGGAAGACCTTCGCCCAGCTGACCGCCGTCGGATTCCTCGTCGCGGGTCCTGCAGGCGATCAGGTCGTGCCCTTCGTCACCGAGGCCGGGCATGTGCTATTGTGGCTGTCGGCACTTCTGACGCTTTACACCGGCTACGACTATTTCCGCGCCGGACTGCGGAGCGTGTTCGAGGACGGCCCGAAATGAAACTCCGCTACTTTGCCTGGGTGCGCGAGCGCGTCGGCCGGGCAGAGGAAGAGATCGCGCTCCCGGCGGATATTGCGACCGTCGCCGGCCTTGTCTCCTGGCTAAAGACGCGAGGCGAGGAATACGCCACCGCTTTCGAGCACGAAAACGTGGTGCGCGCGGCGATCGACCGCGTCCATGTGAAACCCGACGCCGCGATCGCGGGCGCGCGGGAGATTGCCTTCTTCCCGCCCATGACCGGGGGCTGAGATGGCCGTCCGCCTCCAGGCCGATACCTTCGACACCGGCGCCGAGATTTCGCGGCTGACTGCCGGCCGGACGGATGCGGGCGCGGTGGTGACGTTTACGGGTCTCTGCCGTGCCGACGGCGAGACCGGCGCGATCTCGGCGATGACGCTCGAACATTTTCCCGGCATGGCGGAAGAGGAACTCGACCGCCTCGAAGCCGAGGCGCGCACACGCTGGCCCTTGCTCGACTGCCTGATCGTGCACCGGTATGGACGCCTCGTTCCGGGCGATCCCATCGTGCTCGTCGTCACGCTGTCCGCCCATCGCGAGGCAGCCTTCGCGGCGGCGAACTTCCTGATGGATTACCTCAAGACCACGGCACCCTTCTGGAAAAAGGAAGAGAACGCCGAAGGCGCGCAATGGGTCGACGCCAAACAGAGCGACGAGACGGCTCTCCGCCAATGGCGGTGATTGCTGCGCAGGCAGCGGCCGGTTTCCGCGCCCCCTGAAACCGGGCGCCGAAAGAAATTGGCACGAAAAAGAAAAAGCCGCGCTCGATGCGCGGCTTTTTTGTTTGCAGGCCTCACTTGATCAGGCGGGGCGGCGCCAGGCGAAAATGCGGCTCGCCGCATACTGGCCCTTGGCAACCTTGCCGCCGCGGCTGTTGCCGGAAATCAGGATGGCTTTGCCGTTCGGCGCCCAGCCGACGAAATAGCCGACATGTCCGCCTCGCTTGCCGCGGCCCATGACCGCGATATCGCCGGGCTGCGGCTTCGCGACCCTCTTGCCGTAGGTCGCATAGGAACGGGCGAAGTTCGAACCCGAGCCGGAGCGGCCGGCCTTCTTCTCGATCATGCCGACGAAATTGGCGCACCACAGCCGGCGCATCTTGGTCGGGTTGGTGCCGATATAGCGCTCGGCAATCGACAGGACATTGGCGCTGCGGCGGGAGCGCGCGCCATCGTCGTTACGATTGGTGTTGAGAGCGGCACGGCCTTCCTGAAGCCGGGCGTCATTGGTGTCTGCAAGAGACGGCGAAGCGAACGCGCACAAGGACACGAACACCGCGAGGAGCATGCGAACCATTTTTGTTTCTCCAGGGGGGAACGGCCACCAGACGAGGCAGCATCGGTACAATGCTGGAGCGTATGAACCAGATCGGAGAAAGGTTCCAGATTAATTTGTGCGGTCGGTTGCCGCACTTTTTATAGTAAATCTCAGTACTACTAAGGTAGTAGCCCAGCACATTAACCGTATCCGATCACTATAATGCCTCACTTATTGATTTCGTCATATTACTATATTGTTCTTCGGCTGCGTCGCGAATACAATATTCGCAAGTATAGGCTGCCTGGAAAGAGTGAAATCTATTATGTTTCAAATGAATTACGTCATGTAACAAATGAGGCAATAATTTCTCAAACCTGGCGGCGCCTGCGGGGATTGAGGCAATCGCAGGCTCTTCCGCCTTGGAGGAACCCGGCTTCCGCCACCTTCGTTTACTCGCGCGCTCCTGCGGAAAACGCATGGCAGGCTTGCCAGCGGGGAATTAGGTCGCGCACACTATTTGCAGGCTATGGGTGCAACGCGTTCACAAGGGATTGTGGTCATGTCGGCAGCTCAACGCATTATTTTGATGGCCGCCGCATTGTTTGCGGCGGTTCCGGCGTTCGCGTGCGAGACGGTCGACGATGTCGTGAAAGGCACCAGGGGCGGGCATTCGCGCGTCACGGTCATCAGCGAGACGGGCGCTCTCAGCCGTGCGCTCAGTTTCATGATCGGCAATGCCGACGAGGTTCAGCCCGCGGACACCCTGATCGTCATCGAGCAGGGCCTGCAGTCCGAAGTCGTGCTGATCCAGCGCGGTTGCGCGACGATGAAAGCTCTTTCGAGCCCGGATCTCATCGCCGAACTTCTCCGCCGCGCCAAGGGCGACGAAGAAGGCGAATTGATCTGATCCGCGAGGATGGGATTCAGGCGGCGGCGAAAGCCTGCTTGGGCTGAACCACGGCCATGTAGTCGGTCATGAGGGTCTTGGTGATCTCGCCGGGCTGGAAGGTCCAGTCGACGATCTTCGCCACGGGCGTGACTTCGGCGGCCGTGCCGGTGATGAAACATTCCTGCATGCCGGCGAGTTCCTCCGGCATGATGGCCCGCTCGATGACCGGGATTTGCCGGGCGCGCGCCAGATCGATCACGGTCCGGCGTGTGATGCCGTCGAGGAAGCAATCGGGCTTCGGCGTGTGGATCTCGCCGTCCTTCACGAAGAAAACGTTCGCACCCGTGCACTCCGCGACCTGGCCGCGCCAGTCGAGCATCAGCGCATCGGCGCAGCCTTTACGCTCGGCGGCGTGCTTGGAGAGGGTGCAGATCATGTAGAGGCCCGCGGCCTTGGCCTTGCACGGAATCGTACGCGGATCCGGCCGGCGCCATTCGGCGAGGTCGAGGACAAGGCCCTTCAGCCGCTGCTCGGGATCGAAATAGCTCGGCCATTCCCACACCGCGATCGCGAGATGGATTTTGTTGGCCTGAGCCGCGACCGCCATCATCTCCGAACCGCGCCAGGCAACCGGACGGATATAGGCGTCCTTGAAGCCCTGCTTGGCCAAAGTCTGGCGGCAGGCCTCGTTGATCTCTTCGACGCTGTAGGGAATTTCGAAATCGAGGATGCGGGCGGATTCCTTCAGCCGCTCGGTGTGCTCGGTCAATTTGAAGATTTCGCCGCCATAGGCACGCTCGCCTTCGAACACCGAGCTCGCATAGTGCAGGCCATGCGTCAGAACATGGAGCTTGGCATCGCCCCACGGCACGAGCTGGCCGTCGTACCAGATGTGACCGGGACGGTTGTCAAACGAACTGGCAAGCATTGAAAATCTCCCCTGACCGGCGGGCTATCGCTGACGCGAACGAGCCGGTATTTTGCGAGATCGGGCCCCGCGAATTGGGCTTGAGGATAGGCCCGCCGGGCTGGAGCTTCCAGCGGTTCCTCGCCGTCTTGGATCATGGGTCAAAACCGGATAATATGTCAATATGACTGACATAATTTCCAGATCACGGTCGTTTGAGCCTCGCGTGGACGGCGCAACGGGGTCGGCGGAGCCGTCTTACGAACTGATCGAACTGCTGTTTTTCGCCTATCGGGATTTTGTGCAGGAGGCCGACGCGGTGCTGCTCCGCTACGGTTTCGGCCGCGCGCACCACCGGGTTCTGCATTTTGTCAGTCGCAATCCGGGACTGAAAGTCGCAGAACTGCTGAACATCCTGAAGATCACGAAGCAGAGCCTTGGCCGAGTGCTGCGCGACCTTGTGGAGCAGGGCTTCGTTGAAGCCAATGAAGGCGCGCATGACCGACGCCACCGCCTCCTCACCGCAACACCGCGCGGGCAGAGCCTCGCGGCGGAACTGGCGAGGCTGCAATCGCGGCGCATCGCCGCCGCCCTTTCGGCGGCAGGCCCCGGCACGGAAGACGTCGCCGCGAAATTCCTGACCGCGATGGTGAATGCCGACGAGCGCGAAGCCGTGGTGCGGCTTGTGAAGCGGCCGGCGCAATGAGCCCTCGTCTCGCTGGCGTGCCCGATGGCGCCCTCCACCTTCTCGTCATCGACGACGATGCGCGCATTCGCAATCTTCTGGCGCGCTACCTGTCGGAAGCCGGTTACCGGGTGACGGCGGCAGCCTCCGCCGCCGAGGCCCGTGCACGGCTTGCCGGGCTGACCTTCGATCTGCTGATCCTCGATGTCATGATGCCGGGCGAAACCGGCGTCGACTTCGCACGCAGTTTGCGCCGGACATCCCAGGTACCAATCCTGATGCTGACGGCTTTGGGCGATCCCCGCGATCGCATCAACGGCCTCGAAAGCGGCGTCGACGATTACGTGTCGAAACCGTTCGAGCCGCGCGAACTCCTGCTGCGCATCGCAAATCTCCTGCGCCGCAGCTCGCCCGAAATGTCCAGCCGCACAGACGGTGCGGAAGTAAGGTTCGGCGAATTCAGCTTCCACTTCGGGCGCGGCGAGCTGCGGTCGGGCGACGAGATTATACGTACGACGGAGCGGGAGCGCGAACTGCTGCGCCTCCTTGCCGAAGAGCGCGGCGGTCCCGTCCCCCGCGAGGCTCTGGCCGGAAACGGAGGTGCCAACGAACGCGCGGTCGATGTTCAGATCAACCGCCTCCGCCGCAAGATCGAAAAGGATCCCTCGCATCCGCTTCTCCTGCAGACGGTGCGCGGTTTGGGCTATCGCCTCCTGGTCGAGCCATGAGCACACATCCGCACGCCGCCCCGCACTCTCCGACCGCGCCGCGCGAATATTCGCGCTGGAGCATCGCTGCGCTGATGCCGAAAGGGCTCTACACCCGCTCACTCCTCATCGTCATCCTGCCCATGCTGCTTCTTCAGTCGGTGGTGGCGCTGATCTTCATGGACCGACACTGGGAACTGACGACGCGGCGCCTGTCCACCGCCGTGGCCCGGGACGTCGCGGCGCTCATCGACCTTCACGAGGTTTTTTCCGCAGCGGAAGACCGCGACGCCCTGACCGAGATCGCAGGGCGCGATCTCGACATCAAGGTCGAGTTTCTTCCCGATCAGGCTTTGCCCGCCCCGACCCCGCCGCCGCTGTTTTTCATTCTCGAAGGCACACTGTCCGAAGCCATCGCGCAGCGAGTCCATCGTCCTTTCTGGGTGGATGCACGCAGCAATCCGCGGCAGGTTGAAATTCGCGTCAAACTCGAAAACGAAGTGCTGAGCCTGAAGACAAGCGTCGGCCGGGCCTACGCTTCGAATTCCCATATCTTCCTGGTCTGGATGGCGGTCGCCTCGATGCTCCTGATCGCGGTCTCGATCCTGTTCCTGCGCAATCAGATCCGTCCGATCCTGCAACTGACGACCGCCGCCGAAAATCTCGGCAAGGGACGCGACGTGGCCGATTTTCATCCACGGGGCGCACGGGAGGTGCGCCAGGCATCGCAGGCCTTCTTCGCCATGCGCGATCGCCTTCAACGTCAGGTCGAGCAGCGCACGACCATGCTTGCCGGCGTCTCGCACGATCTGCGAACCGTACTGACGCGGCTCAGGCTTCAGATTGCGCTTCTGCCGAGAGATTCCGAGACCGGCGACCTCGAATCCGACATCGGCGAAATGGAACGCATGCTTGAGGGCTATCTGGCTTTCGCGCGTGGCGATGCCGGCGAAGCCTCACGGCCGGTCGATGTCGCCGCACTTCTCGATGAAATCGCCGCCGACGCGAAAAGGGCCGGCGACAATCCCTCGGTTTCGTTCACCGGCGAGCCTATGGTGACCGCGCGTCCCGACGCCCTGAAACGCGCATTGGGCAACCTCGTCACGAATGCCTCCCGCTTCGGAAAGGCCGTCCGTATTCACGGCGCGCATGAGGGTGACCAGCTTGTCGTGACCGTCGACGATGACGGTCCCGGCGTACCTAACGACCGGCGCGAGGACGTGTTCCGTCCGTTTCTGCGTCTCGACGAGGCGCGCAATCTCGACCATCCCGGCTCGGGCCTCGGTCTCACCATCGCGCGCGATATTGCGCGCGGGCATGGCGGCGATGTCGATCTGTCGAAAAGCCCGCTCGGCGGCCTGCGGGCGCGGCTGCATATTCCCGCCTAGACCGGCCGGCCTAGAACAGCCGGCCGCCGTTCGGCACGGGGCGTTCGGGATGAATCAAAATCACCTCGCCGTCCTCACCCGGCATGCCGAGCGTCAGAACCTGCGACATGAACGGGCCGATCTGGCGAGGCGGAAAATTCACGACGGCGAGCACCTGTTTGCCGACGAGAGAATCCGCAGCGTAATGCGCGATCTGAGCCGATGATTTCTTCACGCCGATTTCGGAGCCGAAATCGATCGTGAGCTTCCAGGCAGGTTTGCGCGCCTCCGGAAAAGGCTCGACCGCGATAATGGTTCCCGTCCGTACATCGACCTTCAGAAAGTCGCCGAACGTGATTTCGCCCGGCCTCTCGCTGCCCGCACTCATGCCCTGCCCCCGAATGTTCGATCAGATCGCCGACGCCGCGTCGTCCTCATCGCGGCCTCTGCTCCGCCGCTCGCCGATAAAATTGCCGATCGCCGACAGCACGGGGCTCACGGCCTTGTGCACGATGTCGCCGGTCTCGACCAGTCGTTCCGCACGGCGGAGTTGAACGTTGAGTTCGCGCATGGTTTTTGTCATATCCGGATCGCTGTCGTCCAGAAACGTGCCGAGGACGTTTGCGAAAATCAAAGCGAGACCTTGCGCCTTCACGGCCGCATAGGGCCCGCTTTCCTCGATGCCCGCCGCCGCCAGCATCCATTGCGCGGACGTTACTTCGATCCTGTTCCAGGAGGATACCGCGAGCGGATCGGCCATGAGGCCACGCCGCGCGCTGCGGATCGCGGACTTGTAAGGCTTCAGCGCCTCGAAGCGGCGCATTACGACGTCGAACAGCCGCTCGCGCGGCGGCTGGCCTTTGATCTCGGGGGCGGGTTTCAGAACGGACTGATCCACGCGCCGCGCGAAGCCTGCCAGAATCGCCCCTTTCGACGGGAAGGCGCCGCGCAGTTCGGCGAGGCTGAGCCCCGCTTTGTCCGCGATATCAGGCAGCGAAATCGCCGCCCAGTCATGTGTGGCGAGAAGCTCCAGAAGGGCGTCTACCGCCCTGTCCTGCACCGATGCCTGCGGCTTTGCGTTCAATTCTGCCTCCCGTCGGTCGAGCCTCCACAATCTAGGGCGCTCCGCTCCGTATGGGAACACCCCATTCAGACCGGTACGGCACGGCGTTTCTCGCGGATGGGTCTGAGAAAAGCTCCTCCCCACGACGAGGGAGAACGACGGTTATCCGATTGCCAAACGGGATCGTCAGCCCGCCGCGGAGGATCGGCATGAAAGTGCAGTAGGATATTGCCAGAAGGCTCGCGGAACGAGGGACGCCCCGCCGTCGCTACGTTCCTGCCAATCTCCGCGGACCCTACTCCATTGACCCCTATGTACGCACATGACGATGCGATACTCAGGGCAAAGAGCAACCCGTGGGCGTGGTCGAAGGTTTAAGTGCCGCGGCCGAGTTCGCGCGAACGCTCGGCGGCGGCGTGGACGGCGCGGCCCATCAGCCATTCGAGACCGTCGGGCGCCATCAGCACTTCGAGCGCCGCCGCGGTGGTGCCGCCCTGCGAGGTGACGTGTTTACGCAATGTATCCGGGGGAAGATCGGACAGGTGCATCAGTTCGCCGGCGCCGCAGACGGTGGCGCGGGCAAGCTTCGCGGCCAGTTCGGGCAACAGACCCGCTTTAACGCCGGCGAGGGTCAATGTCTCGGCGAGATAGAACACATAGGCCGGACCGGACCCCGAAACCGCCGTGACCGCGTCCATCAGATCTTCGTTCTCGATCCACGCGGTTTCGCCGACCGCTTCCATCAGCTGGCGCGCGATGAGTTTTTGTTCCGGCCCGGTGTCGCTGTTGGCGACCATGACCGTCATTCCGCGGCCGACCGCGGCCGGCGTGTTGGGCATGGCGCGAACGATGGCGGTGCGGTCCGGCAATCCGGCATCCAGCGCGCCCAATGTCGCGCCGGCGAGAATGGACATGACGAGCGTATCTTTCCCGACATGAAGCGCGACGGCCTGCAATGCGGGCTTCAGGATCTGCGGCTTGACCGCGAGCAGCACGACTTTCGGCGCCGGCATCGAACCGGGATTGAGCGCGATGTGGTGTTTGTCGAGTTCGGCCCTCATCTCGGGGCTCGGCTGTGGATCGACAACAAAAACCGAGGCGGGGTCGAGGCCGAGCCGGAGCCAGCCATTCAGGAGCGCGCCGCCCATTTTGCCCGCGCCGACGAGAAGCAGCGGCCCCGGAAGTGTGAGCGTCGGTTTGTGTCCGGTTTTCATGCGCGGCCTGCGGTGTCGAAAATCACGGCATCGAACGCCTCGCGCGCCGTCTTGCCGGCCCAGACGACGAACTGAAACGCCGAGTAATAACGTTCGCATGCGTCAGTTGCGGTCGATAGCAAAGCCTCGATCTGACGGTCGCTCGCTTCCGCGCCGCCCGCGAGAAGAAGCGCATAACGATAGAGAACGATGCTTTCGGTGCTCCAGAGATCGAAATGGCCGACCCAGATCTGGTCGTTGACGAGCGTCAGAAGCCGCCGCACTTCCGCGCGCCGCGCTTCCGGTACCTTGAGATCGAACGCACAGGCGATGTGCAGCGCCTCGATGTCGTGCATCCAGGTGATGGAAACCTGATAATCGGCCCATCCGCCGCCGACATTGATGGTGATCTCGTCTTCCGCCGAGCGGTCGAACATCCAGTCGTTCGTAGCCGCGATCTGCTCGACCATGTCGACCGGATTGGCGAGGCGTTCTGCGTCTATGTTCATGGGGCCTTCCGCCGATGGCCGTTCAGGGGCATGCCCGACGCCACCACCGCCAATCCGCATCGAATTGGCACGTTAGCAATATATCGCCGGGCGTTCAGCCCGGCACGACGCCCGCTCGGACGTGAAGAGTTTATCCCGGAGAAAATCAGGAATCCGCCGGCTTGCGGCCACGCGGCTTCGGTGCATCGGCTCCCGAGCCGGCCGTGAACGCCGCGATCTGGCTCTCGAGGGCAGCGACGCGGGCTGCCAGACGTTCGCTTTCCGCGCGGGCATTCGAGGCGAGTTCGCGTGCCGCCTCGAACTCCTCGCGCTTGACGAGATCGAGATCGCCGAGAATGCGCTCGGCCTGGCTCTTCACGACCGTGTCGATCTCGCGCTTCACATTATCGGCCAAACCCGCCGCATCGGTCATGAGCCGGCCAAGGCCGTCGAACAGGCGGTTTGAGGTCTGCGTCATGTGGTGCTCCCGCCCGTGCTGGACAAACGTGACATGGCAATCGCATATCGCGCTTTCAAGGAAAAGCGGCCCGTCGATTCCCCATGCCCGTCCTGGCCATTCCCTTTCCCGAAATCGATCCGGTGGCCATCGCGATCGGCCCGCTGGCGATCCGCTGGTATGCGCTCGCCTATGTCTTGGGCCTCGTCATCGGCTGGTGGCTCGCACGGGAACTCTGCCGCCGCGAAAGGCTCTGGGGCCGCACCCCGCCTTTGGACGATAACGGGGTCGACGATTTCCTTCTCTATATGGCGGCCGGCATCGTGCTCGGCGGCCGGCTCGGCTACGTGCTGTTCTACAATCCCGCCTATTATGCCGCCAACCCTCTGGAAGCATTGTCGATCTGGCACGGGGGCATGTCGTTCCACGGCGGGCTTCTCGGCTGCATCCTGGCGCTCTGGGCGCTGTCGCGGCGCTACAGGACGAGCCTGCTGGCGCTGTTCGATCTGGCCGCCACGGTCACGCCGGTCGGCCTGTTCTTCGGCCGTCTCGCCAACTTCGTGAACGGCGAACTCTGGGGCCGGGTCACGGACGTGCCGTGGGCCATGGTTTTCCCCCTTGCGGGACCGGAACCCCGCCATCCGAGCCAGCTCTATCAGGCGGGGCTCGAAGGCCTTGTCCTTTTCACGCTCCTGATGTTTGCGGTGCGCGCGGGCGCCCTGAAGCGGCCGGGTGTGGTCTCGGGCCTGTTCCTGATCCTGTACGGCCTGTTCCGAATCGTTGGCGAGACTTTCCGGCAACCCGACGTCCAGATCGGCTTTCTGGTCGGGGGGCTGACCATGGGCATGCTGCTGTCGGTGCCGATGATCCTGCTTGGGACCGCCTTCATCCTCCATGCACGGCGGACGCCCGCATGACGCCGGTTGAAACCGAGCTTCGCCGCAGGATCGAGACGGACGGGCCCGTGCCCGTCGCAACCCTGATGCAACTCGCAAACACCCATTATTACGCGACGCGCGATCCCTTCGGCACGGAGGGGGATTTCATCACCGCGCCCGAGATCAGCCAGATCTTCGGCGAACTGATCGGCCTCTGGTGCGCGGCGATGTGGTCGGTGATGGGCCGGCCCGACCCGGTTCTTCTCGTCGAACTCGGCCCCGGCCGGGGAACCTTGATGGCGGACGCGCTCCGCGCTCTGAAAATCGCACCCGCCTTCCGTTCCGCGGCGCGGGTCCATCTCGTCGAGACCAGCCCGCTTCTCCGCGCCGCGCAGGAGCGGGCGCTGAGAGACACCGGCGTCGAGGTGCACTGGCACCACAATATCGGCCAGTTGCCGAAAGGTCCGGCGCTCGTGGTCGCCAATGAGTTTTTCGACGCTCTGCCGGTTCATCATTATGTGCGCATGGCGAAGGGCTGGCACGAGCGCGTGATCGGCCTGCAGAACGACGCGCTTCAGTTCGGGCTTGCTCCGCACAAAACACCGGACCTCATGATCCCCAGGAGGTTCGCCGACGCCCCGGAGGGCAGCATTGCCGAAGTCTCGCCCGACAGTCTCAGGATCGCGGGGGCCCTCGGTGAGCGCATCAAGGCGCAGGGCGGCGCGGCTTTGATCTTCGACTACGGCTATGACCGGCCGGGCCAGGGCGAAACGCTGCAGGCGATGCGCGGCCATGCCTTTGTCGACGCGCTGAGCGAACCCGGAGAAGCGGATCTCACCGCCCATGTCGATTTTCCCGCATTGGCCGAGGCGATGAGGCATGCGGGGGCCGCCGCGCACGGCCCCGTGCCGCAGCGCGATTTTCTGCTCGGCCTCGGCATCCTCGAACGCTCCGCGGTGCTGATGCGTCAGGCCAGCCTCGAACAGGCCCTCGTCGTGGAAAGCGGCACCGCGCGCCTGACGGACGCCGCGCCGACCGGCATGGGCGCATTGTTCAAGGTTCTGGCCGTGACTCAGCGCGGCTTGCCCGCGCCGCCCGGTTTCGCGACCATACCGGAATGAAAGCTCCTTTCATCGCATCGCCGCTGCTGGGCGGCGCCCGCGGCATTTCCCACGCCTTCTTCACGCGAGAAGGCGGCGTATCCGAAGGCATCTACGCCTCGCTCAATGGCGGGCGCGGCTCGAACGACGATGCCGCCGCCGTGGCGGAAAACCGGCGCCGCATGACGGCCGCACTCGGTGTCGGCGAGGGCCTGATCGCAACGCCCCATCAAACGCATTCGGCCGATGTCGTGGTCGCGGTCGAGCCCTGGGCTCAAGGCGAAGCCCCGCGGGCCGACGGCATCGTGACCACGACCCGCGGGCTGGCGCTCGGAATAGCGACAGCCGATTGCGGCCCGGTGCTGTTCGCCGACCCGGCCCAGGGGGTCATCGGCGCCGCCCATGCCGGTTGGAAAGGCGCGCTCGGCGGTGTGCTCGACGCGACGGTTCACGCGATGGAAGAACTCGGTGCCCGGCGCGATTCGATCATCGCGGCGCTCGGCCCGTGCATCCGCCAGCCGAGCTATGAGGTCGGGGCTGAGTTCGTCGCGAATTTCCATGCCGCCGATCCGGACAATGCCCGCTTTTTCAGGCCGTCCGCGAACCCCGGAAAATCGCTGTTCGATCTCGGCGGCTACATCACGACCCGTCTCGGAAGCCTCGGATTGGGTCAGGTCGCCGATCTCGGCTTCGACACCTATGCCGACGAGGCGCGGTTCTACTCTTACCGCCGCGCGACCCATCGGGGCGAGACGGACTATGGGCGCTTGGTCGCGGCGATTGCGCTCCGTTAGTCACAAGCCTGCAACAATTAACCGCTGCGGCGCAGCGGACATTGAGCCCGCCGCCCGCGCCTGATAAGAGCCGCTCCAGACTGGGACGGAGCCTGAGAATCGCGCTCGTCCAGGGCATGGGGTATCTTGATGAAACTGGTCGCGGGCAATTCCAATCGTCCGCTGGCGGAGGCGATCGCCGCTTACCTCCAGACCCCCCTGACCAAGGCGAATGTCCGCCGGTTCGCGGACATGGAAGTCTTCGTCGAAATCCTGGAAAACGTGCGCGGCGAGGACGTGTTCGTCATCCAGTCGACCTCGTTCCCGGCGAACGATCATCTGATGGAGCTGCTCATCATCATCGATGCGCTCCGCCGTGCGTCCGCCAAGCGCATCACCGCCGTATTGCCCTATTTCGGGTACGCCCGGCAGGATCGCAAAGCCGGCCCGCGCACACCGATCTCGGCCAAGCTCGTTGCCAACATAATCACCCATGCCGGGGCCGACCGGGTTCTCACCCTCGACCTCCATGCCGGCCAGATCCAGGGCTTCTTCGACATCCCGACCGATAATCTGTTCGCCGCGCCCGCGCTCGTGCGCGACATCGAACAGCACATTCCGCTGAACAACATCGCGGTCATCTCGCCGGACGTCGGCGGTGTGGTCCGCGCCCGCGCGGTGGCGAAGCGCATCGACGCTTCGCTCGCCATCGTCGACAAACGCCGCGAGCGGCCGGGCGACAGCGAAGTGATGAACGTCATCGGCGACGTGAAGGGAAAGACCTGCATCCTCGTCGACGACATCGTCGATTCAGGCGGCACTTTGGTGAATGCGGCCGATGCCTTGCTCGAACAAGGCGCGACGCGATGTTTACGCCTACATCACGCATGGCGTGCTGACCGGCGGCGCGGTCGCCCGCATCGCCAATTCCAAGCTGAAACAGCTGGTGCTGACGGATTCGATTCAGGCTACGGAGGCGGTGCGCGTCGCGCGCAATATCCGCTCCATCTCGGTCGCGAGCCTGATCGGCGAGGCGATTGCCCGGACGGCGGAAGAGAAGTCGGTTTCCAGCCTGTTCGACTGACCCCTCAGATCTCCGGCGCCAGGGCTTTCCCGGCGCCCTGGGCGCGTTCCAGACGTGCCGCCAGATCGTCCGCCCGCGCTTCGGCGACCGCGAGATTGCTGAGCAGGCGGCCGGAGATCAGCTTCAGGAAATAGAAGCCGAATTCCGGGCTCTGAAAGTGCAATTGCTGCACATCGCTGTAATCGACGGCAAGCAGGGTGCCCCGCTCCATCGCTTCGAGCGATTGGGTACGTACATTGCCCGCAGAGACGAGACCGATCTCTCCGACGATCTCACCCGGTCCGAGCACGATGCCCGATTCCGGCAGGCGGAAACGGCCCTCCGCGATGAAATAGAGACAGGTGGCGGGATCGCCCTTGAGAAAGACGCTCTCCCCCTCTTTCCAGGCCGACGGCTTGCCGAGAGGCTTCAGCCAATCGAGCGAGAAATCGCCAAGGGACGCCTTCTCCACCTGCCCGATCAGCTTCTTCACCTGAAACAGGCGCAGCGCGTTGATCGGAAACAGGAGAAGTTCGGTGACGACGATCGTAAAACTGCCGCTCAGCATGCCGTAAGCCGCGAACGCCGCGCTGCCGAGAAGGGCCACCGTGCGCAGCCGGATCATGGTCCGCATCAGGTAGGTGGTGATGGTGAGAGCGGTTCCGGCAAGGCCGATGAACTCGATTGGCGACAAATTCCAATTCACGCGCCATCCCCCTCAGCCCCTGGGCCAAGAAACAGCTAAGACAGTTAATTTCAACGGATGAGGGGGTATTTCTTCGATTTATTGCCTCTGTAGCCCTCATCCGCTATAGAAACGCCCATTCCGGCGTCCGACACCCCTGGAGGTGCGCTGGAGCCTAAAGAGGCCGCTCGCGCGGCCTTCTTCACTTCTGGAGATAGACTATGTCCGCGACCAAGGTTCTTAAGGCCGAGGCGCGCGACCGGGTTGGCAAGGGGGCCTCCCGTGCGCTGCGCCGTCAGCATCGTGTTCCTGCCGTCATCTATGGCGGCAAGCAGGCACCTGCTGGCATTTCCCTCAACGGGAACGAAATGTACATCCTCCTCCACGGCGGTGGCTTCATGACCACGCTGTTCGACATCGATGTCGGCGGCAAGGTCGAGAGGGCCATCCCGCGCGACTACCAGCTCGATCCGGTGAAGGATTTCCTCACCCATGTCGACTTCCTGCGCATCACCGAGGACTCGATCATTACGGTCGAAATCCCCGTTCACTTCCTGAACGAGGACAAGTCGCCGGGCCTGAAGGAAGGCGGCGTGCTGAACATCGTCGAGCACACGATCGAGCTCGCGGTCAAAGCCACCAACATTCCGAACTCGATCGAGATCGACCTCACCGGCCTCGGCATCGGCGACACGATCCACATCTCGGGCGTCAAGCTGCCGGAAGGCGCAAAGCCGGTGAACCGTCAGGACTTCACGGTTGCGACCATCGCCCCGCCGACCGTCGCGACGGAAGAGCCGAAGGCTGATGCCGCCGCTGAAGGCGCAAACGGTGCTCCTGCCGCCGGTGCTCCGGCAGCCGGTGCGGCTCCTGCCGCCGGTGGCGACAAGAAGCCCGACGCGAAGAAGTAACGTAGAGCCCGATGCGGCTCTTCGTCGGCCTCGGCAATCCCGGATCCGAATATTCTGGCAACCGCCACAATATCGGGTTCATGGCCATCGACCGTATTGCGGCGCGCTGGGGCTTTTCGCCCTGGCGCGCACGCTTTCACGGCGTGACGGCCGAGGGAGAGATCGGCGGCGTGAAGATCATGCTGCTGAAGCCGAAGACCTACATGAACGAATCGGGCCGCGCCGTCGCCGAAGCGGCCCGCTTTTTCAAAATCGATCTTCCCGACATCGTTGTTTTTCACGACGAACTCGACATCGCGCCGGCGAAGATCCGCATCAAAGCGGGCGGCGGCAATGCCGGTCATAACGGCCTGCGTTCGATTTCGCCGGCCATCGGTAACGATTATGTCCGCGTCCGGCTCGGCATCGGACATCCGGGCGACAAGAACATCGTGCATTCGTACGTACTCAGCGATTTCGCCAAATCGGAACGCGACTGGGTGACGTGCCTGAACGACGCCATCGCCGACAATGCCGATCTTCTCGCCAAGGGCGACGAGGCCGGTTTCCAGAACAGAGTTCATGCCGCGCTCGAGGCCAAGGGCTTCGCTTCGCCGAAGCGGCCGGGCGAGCGCCCAGGGGAATAGAACATGGGTTTCAAATGCGGAATCGTCGGCCTGCCGAATGTCGGCAAGTCGACCTTGTTCAACGCGCTGACGCAGACGGCGGCGGCGCAAGCCGCGAACTATCCGTTCTGCACCATCGAGCCGAATGTCGGCGAAGTCGCCGTGCCGGACCCCCGCCTCGATACGCTCGCCGAGATCGGCGGCTCGCAGCAGATCATTCCGACGCGCCTGACCTTCGTCGACATCGCCGGCCTCGTGCGCGGCGCAAGCCAGGGTGAAGGCCTCGGCAATCAGTTCCTCGCCCATATCCGCGAGGTCGATGCGGTCGCGTATGTCCTGCGCTGTTTCGAGGACGACGACATCACCCATGTCGAGGGCAAGATCGATCCGCTGTCCGATGCCGACACGGTCGAAACCGAACTCATGCTTGCCGACCTCGACAGTCTCGAAAAGCGTGTCGTGGCGCTGGAGAAGCGTGTGCGCGGCGGCGACAAGGAAGCCAAGGAAAGCCTCGACCTCGTCCACCGCGTCCTGCCGCTGCTGCGCGAAGGCAAGCCCGCGCGCCTCACGCCGGTCAAGGACGAGGAGCGCAAAAGCTTCGATGGGCTCAATCTCCTGACCTCGAAGCCCATTCTTTACGTCGCGAATGTCGACGAAGGCTCGGCCGCGACCGGCAACAAATATTCGAAAATGGTGGAAGAACGCGCCAAGGCCGAAGGCGCGGTCGCGGTCGCGATCTCGGCCAAGATCGAGAGCGAGATCGCGGTCCTGCCGCCGGACGAGCGCAAGGAATATCTCGAGGCGCTGGGCCTGCATGAAGCCGGCCTCGACCGCCTTATCCAGGCGGGTTACGGCCTTCTCGGCCTCGTCACCTATTTCACGGTCGGCCCGAAAGAGGCGCGCGCCTGGACCATCGAAAAGGGCACGAAAGGCCCGGCGGCGGCCGGCGTGATCCATACCGATTTCGAAAAGGGCTTCATTCGCGCCGAAACCATCGCCTACAACGACTACGTCCAGTTCAAGGGCGAGACCGGCGCGCGCGACAACGGCAAGCTGAGGCTCGAAGGCAAGGATTACGTCGTCGCGGATGGCGACGTCCTGCATTTCCGTTTCGCGAACTGATGAAGCTGAGCCGGCGTCATCTCTGGAATCTCACCCCCAAGGAAGCCATCGCGCTGCAGAATGAATTGCGGCACGAGGTGGTGGTCGACCGGCCGCTCGACCTTTCCGCGATCAAGACCGTCGCGGGCGTCGACGTCAGCGTAAAGAATAATGTTTCGCAGGCGGCAGTGGTCGTAACGACCTATCCGGACTTTCAGCCGGTCGAAACCGCCCTCGCCCAGCGGCCGACGACATTCCCCTACGTGCCCGGTCTGCTCAGCTTCCGCGAAGGCGAAGTACTCCTCGAGGCGTTCGAGAAGCTGCGCCACGTGCCGGACGTTTTCATCTTCGACGGCAGCGGCTATCTGCATCCGCGCCGCATCGGCATCGCCTGCCATATGGGATTGTGGCTGGACGTACCGACAATCGCCAATGCCAAGAACAGGCTCTGCGGCACACATGCCGAAGTGGGTCCGGAACGCGGCGACTGGCAACCGGTGAACGACAAGGGCGCGGTGATCGGCGCGGCGCTCCGCACGCGCGCGGGGTGCAAGCCGGTGTTTGTGTCCGCGGGCCATCTCAGCGATCTCGACGGCACGATCGCGCTCATCATGGCGACGTCGCCGAAATACCGCCTGCCCGAGCCCATCCGTCGTGCGCACAGTGCGGCGGGCGATGTGAAGACTCTGCTTCGCCTCTCGCATAGGGAGAGGGAACAACCCCTCTAATGCCCCGCGAACGACACCAGGCTCTCGACGCGCGTTCCCTGCGCGCGCAGGCGCTCCGCGCCGCCGAGTTCCGGCAGATCGATCACAAAACCCGCGCCCGCGACGACGCCGCCGAGGCGGCGGACCAAAGCAAGCCCTGCTTCCGCCGTGCCGCCGGTCGCGATCAGATCGTCGATGACGAGAATCCGCTGGCCGGGCTTGCACGCATCGGCGTGCACTTCGACGGAATCGACGCCGTATTCGAGGGCATATTCCTGGCTCAACGTCACCGAAGGCAGCTTGCCCTTCTTGCGGATCGGGATGAAGCCGAGGCCGAGCGCATGCGCCACGGCGCCGCCGAGGATGAACCCCCGCGCCTCGATGCCCGCGACAAGATCGAACTTCTCATCCTTGAATGCTTCGGCGAGACCGTCGACCGACAGCTTCAGACCTTTCGGGTGCTGCAGAAGCGTCGTGATGTCCCGGAACATGATGCCGGGCTTTGGATAATCCGGGATGGTCCGGATCAGGGCTTCGAGTTCTTTTGCGACGGACATGAATATCTTTTGGCGGGAGGGGTCGGAAAGCGGGCGGATCATGCAAAAGCCGCCCGGCAAATCAAAGCTTTTTCTCCGGGCCGGAACTGAAACGGGCCCCGAAGGGCCCGTTCAAGCAATCGAAGCATCCGGCGCTCAATGCGCCACGTCGCTCCAGACCCTCTTTTTGGTGAAGTAGAGAAGGCCCGCGAAAACGGCGAGGAACATAAAGGCCACGAAACCGATGCGCTTGCGGGCTTCGAGATGCGGCTCGGCAGCCCACATCATGAACGCGGATACGTCACGCGAATACTGGTCGACCGTGGTCGGCGTGCCGTCGGTGTATTCCACCTGGCCGTCCGAAAGCGGCTTCGGCATGGCGATCCAGCCGCCCGGGAAATAGGGATTGTAGTGCAGGCCCGGTTGGCCATGCGCGCCTTCCGGCACCGGGTGGTCATAACCGTTCAGCAGCGCGTGGATGTAGTCCACGCCATGCTCCTGGTACTGCGTCACGAAATCGAGGATGACCAACGGCCAGCCGCGTTCATAGCCGCGCGCCTTGGCCAGAACCGAAAAGTCCGGCGGATAGGCGCCGCCATTGGCGGCGCGCGCCGCCTGCTCGTTCGGGAACGGCGACGGGAAGCGGTCGGACGCACGGGCCGGCCGCTCGAACATCTGGCCGTCATCGCCCGGACCGTCCTGAACCTTGTACTCACCGGCGAGCAGGCCGACCTGCCCCTCGGAGAAGCCGGGACCGCCCGCTTCGGCGAGATTGCGGAACGAGACGAGACTCATCGCGTGGCACGAGGCGCAGACCTCGCGATAGACCTTGAAGCCGCGCTGCAGCTGAGCCCGGTCGAAATGGCCGAGCGGGCCGCCGAAGCTCCAATGCTCCTTGTGGGGCTTGGGAGTGCCGTGCGCGTCCGCGGCAAAGGCCGGGGTCGCGGCGAGCGCGACGAGCGCGATGGCCGCAGCCTTCAACGTGGTGGCGAAATGCGTCATCGGACGGGTGTTTCCAGACATGTGCGGGTCAAGCTCCCCGCCCCGGCGTAGCCACGGCGCGAGCAGGAACGACGGGAGCCCCGCTCTTGCTCTTGCCCAGCACGGACTCGGTGATCGAGGCCGGCAGGGGCAGCGGCTTCTCGAAGAAGCCGAGCAGCGGAAGGATGATGAGGAAATGGGCGAAGTAGTAGGTCGTCAGAATGCGTCCCAGCAGAACGTAGATGCCCTCGGGAGGCTTGCCGCCGACATAGCCGAGCAGGCAGCAGACCACGACGAGAACCCAGAAGAACACCTTGTACGTCGGCCGATACCTGGCCGAGCGGACCTTGGACGTGTCGAGCCAGGGCAGGAAGAACAGCACGATGATGGCGCCGAACATGGCCATGACGCCGCCGAGCTTGGACGGGATGGCGCGCAGGATCGCGTAGAACGGCAGGAAGTACCATTCCGGCACGATATGCGCCGGCGTCTGCAGCGGATTGGCGCGAATGTAGTTGTCGGCGTGGCCGAGGAAGTTCGGCACGTAGAAGATGAACCACGCGAAGAACATCAGGAACAGGACCATGCCGAAGCTGTCCTTGACGGTCGCGTGAGGCGTGAACGGCACGGTGTCGCTCGACGACTTCACCTCGACGCCGGTCGGATTGTTCTGACCGGTGACGTGCAGCGCCCAGATATGCAGGACGACGACGCCCGACGATCATGAACGGCAGCAGGTAATGCAGCGAGAAGAAGCGGTTGAGCGTCGGATTGTCGACCGCGAAACCGCCCCAGAGCCAGGTCGTGATCGCTTCGCCGACGAACGGGATCGCCGAGAACAGATTGGTGATGACGATGGCGCCCCACAGCGACATCTGTCCCCACGGCAGCACATAGCCCATGAAGGCGGTGGCCATCATCAGGAGGAAGATGATGACGCCGAGGATCCACAGCACTTCGCGCGGCTCCTTGTAGGAGCCGTAATAGAGGCCGCGGAAGATGTGGACGTAGACGGCGACGAAGAACATCGACGCGCCGTTGGCGTGCATGTAGCGGAGCATCCAGCCGTAGTTCACGTCGCGCATGATGTGCTCGACGGAATTGAAGGCGAGATCCACATGCGGCGTGTAGTGCATCGCGAGCACGACGCCGGTGACGATCTGGACCGCCAGCATCATCGCGAGGATGCCGCCGAAGGTCCACCAATAGTTCAGGTTACGCGGCGTCGGATAAGCGACGAACGACGAATGCATCAACCCGAAGATGGGCAGCCGGCTCTCGAACCATTTCAGGACCGGGTTCTTCGGATCAAACGTGGAATGTCCGCTCATCTTTGTCTCGCCCTGGAGGCCGAACGGCCCCGGTCAACCGATCCGGATCGTGGTGTCGTTGGTAAATTCGAACGGCGGGATGTGGAGATTCTCCGGCGCCGGGCCTTTGCGGATACGTCCCGCGGTGTCGTAGTGCGAGCCGTGGCACGGGCAGAGCCAACCGCCAAAATCGCCAGACTGGCCGATGGGTACGCAACCGAGATGCGTGCAGATGCCGATCATGATCAGCCAATTTTCCTTGCCGGCCGCGGCGCGGTTCGGGTCCGTTGCCTCGGCCGTCGTGGGAAGATTCGGGTTGCGGGCATTGGTGTCGATCAACTCGGCCATCGGGACGGCCTTGGCTTCGTCGATCTCTTTCTGCGTGCGATGGCGCACGAAGACCGGCTTGCCGCGCCATTTGATGGTGATGGCCTGACCTTCGACGATCGGCGAGATGTCGACCTCCGTCGAGGCCTGCGCCAACGTCGACGCGTCGGGGTTCATCTGCGCGATGAAGGGCCAAAGGGTTACCGCACCGCCCACCGCGGCAACCGCGCCGGTGGCGATATAGAGAAAATCACGGCGGGTCGGTTCAACCAGGCTCGGCGTCGCCACGTCGGGATACCTCTTCCAGTGTTTCTGCGGGCCACCCGTGCGCGTGTCGGGAGGCGACGGAATGCGCGGATACGCGCCCCAGCGCATCCCGGTGATTGGCCGCGTTTTTGGCGTGCAGATTGGTATTTGTCCAGAGTGCCGCTTTCCGCACGACACCATGTCGCACGGCCACCCCCAGGAGTGTTGGATTTATAGGCCCCCGCGCCTTCGCTTTCTCCATTTTATGACATCCTGCAAAGGCTCGCATCAGTTGGAGCGGGCACGAGAATCGATGCTGAAGCGGTTCGAGCCGTTTCCGGCAGCGGAAACAACCGGGGACGATCCACGAGCGCAGGCGCGCTCGACCGCCGTTATCCGTCTCCGAATACCCAACCGCTCGCCGCTGGAAGCCTGCGCCAGGTGTTCGACCGTCCGAACGATTCGGCCTGCTCATCTAGGTGATGCGAGATCCCCTCGATGTGCCTCCCTAGTATATAAGAAGACTGATGGGCCGCTGCGGTCAGTTTCGGTCGGCGCCCGAACCGCTTCAACAAGGGACGCGCGTGAACCGGCTCCGACGGGAGATCGCCCAGCTCTTGCCGCCCCGCCGCATCGCCGGATTTGAGCCGGATCAAGGACCGGCGCGAAATCTGGTGTATGGGTGACCGTCACGAGACGATGAATCCCTCTTTAGCAGCGCCATGATCGATCCCAAGACCATCACCCCTCCCTGGTTTGAAAGCCTGCGCGACCGCATCTGCGCGGCCTTCGAGGCTGTCGAAGACGAAGCCGCGGATGCACCCGGCAATGCAGGCCTTGCCGCCGGCCGCTTCGTTCGCACTCCGTGGCAGCGCACCGACCATACCGGCGCGCCCGGCGGCGGCGGGGTCATGTCGGTCCTCAAGGGCCGCGTCTTTGAAAAGTGCGGCGTGCATGTGTCGACGGTCTACGGCGAGTTCTCGCCGGAATTCCGCGGCCAGATTCCGGGCGCCGACGAAGATCCGCGTTTCTGGGCATCAGGCATTTCGCTGATCGCACATCCGCGCAACCCGAATGTGCCGGCCGTTCACATGAACACGCGGCATGTGCGTACGACGAAGGCATGGTTCGGCGGCGGCGGCGATCTTACCCCGGTTCTCGATCGGCGGCGCACCCAGGACGATCGCGATACGCGCGATTTTCACGCCGCCATGAAGGCCGCCTGCAATGCGTATCCGGTTGCCGATTACGAGCGCTACAAGACCTGGTGCGACGATTATTTTTTCCTCAAGCATCGCAACGAGCCGCGCGGCACCGGTGGCATCTTCTACGATTGGCTGGACAGCGGCGATTTCGATGCCGACTTCGCGTTCACGAAGGCCGTCGGCGAAGCCTTTCTCGGGATCTACCCCGACCTCCTGCGCCGAAATGTCCATACCCCATGGACAGAGACCGACCGTGAGGAACAGCTCGTGCGGCGGGGCCGCTACGTCGAATTCAATCTTCTGTATGACCGCGGCACGATTTTCGGCCTGAAGACCGGCGGCAATGTCGAGTCGATCCTGTCATCCATGCCGCCAGTGGCGAAATGGCCCTGAGCAAAACAGAACCCCGCCGAAGCGGGGTTCCAAAAAGCGGGGCATGAAGGTGTCAGTGGCTCATCGCGGCGCCGATGATCGACGAGATAAGACCCGTCGCGACACTCACCATGATAAAGTCGTTGTCGACCCGGACCCACTGATAGCCGCGCGGCGGCTGACGCAGGCGGTAGCGGCGGTAATCGCGCGAATGGATATAGTTGCGGCGATAGCCCTGATCGAGGCGCTGGCCCTTGGACCAGCGGCGATGCTGGCGCGAGACCTTGCCGTTTCCATATCCGTAGCTGGGGTCGCTTTTCTTGAAGTTGTGCTGGCTCTGAGGATGATAGGACTGCGCAAATGCAGCCGGAGTTGCAATAATAGAAAAAGCAACTGTCGCAAGAATGATCTTTTTCATAAGGGCGATTTCCTCTGTGTAAGTGGAGGAAATCTATTGTCCCGAAGGTGAACGCAATCTGAATATCGACATTACATCTGCGTAATCTTTAAGTCTAAGACCTTCCGAACTCCTTCGTCAGCCAATCCTTTCCGTCCGGAAAGCCGGCCGCTATCCATTGCTCTTCGAGCGCGCGCAGCCTTATGCCCATGTCCGGACCCGGCTCCATCCCTAAAGCGGCGAGATCCGTGCCTGTCACCGGAAAGCGCGGCGCCGTCCAGCGTCCGGGCAGAGCAAGTACATCCCGCCAGCTTCTGTCGTCTGCCGAAGCATCGCTATCCGCCCAGGCGAGAAGAGCGCGGTCGCGGAACGTGCCCGGCCCCAGCCGGTAAAGCAAAGCCTTCAACTCCGCATCGGTCAGCGAGGATGTAACGACAGGGCGTCCCGCCATCGCGCGGAGCCGCGCGGTTTCGTCATTCGACAGCCGCAGACGCTCGCGCAGGCGCTCCGCGTCGTCTTCGATGAACAGCGCAAGCGCGCCGAGCCGCAACACCGCATCCTGCGGACAGCCGGAGGCAGCTTCGATGTCCGCCGCACGCCTCAGGCGGACCGGCCGTGCCACGCCGCCGAGCACTATGCCGAGCAGCCCGGCATGAGCCATGATCTCCGCGGCTTCCGGAGCGCGGCGCGCCGTGAGAAATTTCAAAAGCTCGGCACGAATGCGTTCGCGCGACAGATGTTCGAGGCCGCTCCGTTCCGAGATCGCCGCTGACAGCGCATCGGCATCCGGAGCACCTTCGCCGTAGCCCGCGAAGAAACGGAAGAAGCGCAGGATGCGGAGAAAATCCTCGCGGATACGCGCGTGCGCGTCGCCGATGAAGCGCACGCGCCGCGCCGCGAGATCGGCTTCGCCGCCGACGAAATCATGAACCTTGGCGGCGCGATCGAGGAAAAGTCCGTTGATGGTGAAATCGCGCCTTCTCGCGTCTTCGGCCCAGTCGCGACCGAAGGCGACGACGGCGTGGCGCCCGTCCGTCTCGACATCGCGTCGGAGCGTCGTCATCTCGAATGGTCGCCCGCCGACGATCACCGTGACAGTGCCATGCGCTACGCCGGTGGGGACCGTCTTCAGATTCGCGGCCGCCGCGCGTCGTATCACTTCGGCCGGCACGGCGGTCGTTGCGAAGTCCACCTCGTTCGGCATGCTGCCGGCCAGCGCGTCGCGCACGGCACCGCCCGCGATTCGTGCTTCCTCGCCACCGACGTCGAACACGTCGAACATCCGGCGTACCGCCGCATCATCCAGCAGCTTTTCAAGCATGTTCACGGCGCCGGAGTCCGAGGCGGGGCAGGCGCGAAATGGCCGGGCACCAGTTTTCCATCTTTATAGCTCGGCGGAATGTAGACTTCGTCCGGCGTCGCGCCGCGGAAATCGGTGAAGAACACAAACCCGCCAACCGCAAGCACGAGTCCCACGATTGCGATCCAGGAGAAATGTTTGCGCTTGTCGATCGCTTCTTCGGCATCGCGCTTCTTCTGGAAGCCGAGCCAGAGAAAATACAGCCCGAAGGGCAGGCAGAAGAGAAGTATACTCGGAACCAATGTGCGGATCATGAAGCCTTAAACCGTTCGCCTGCGGCATTTGAGTTAATAGTGCCCGAAGGGGCTCGCTCAATTGTGTGCCGTCACGCTCTCGCCCTTTTCAACCACACACCATACCCTGAAGATATGTGAGCCATGCAAGCGAGGGCTGCTGACGGCCCGGAAGTTGCGTACACTATCCAAGGAGCCCCGATGAGCCGCAGCACCAACGCCGAAGCCCTCGACGACGCAATCCTCCGCAACGCGGAGGCTATCGTTGACCAGGTCACCGCCGCCAAGGAGGCGCTGGGCGAGGTGATCTTCGGACAGGACCTCGTGGTCGAACGCGCGCTTCTCACGGTGCTGTGCGGCTCCCATGCGCTCCTCGTCGGCGTGCCGGGCCTTGCCAAGACGAAACTCGTCGACGCCCTCGGCACCGTTCTCGGTCTCGACGCCCGCCGCATTCAGTTCACGCCGGACCTGATGCCTTCCGACATTCTCGGGTCGGAAGTGCTGGAAGAAGATGCCAAGGGCAACCGCACCTTCCGCTTCCTCGCCGGGCCGATCTTCGCCCAGCTCCTGATGGCCGACGAGATCAACCGCGCCAGCCCACGCACCCAGTCGGCGCTGCTGCAGGCCATGCAGGAGCATCACGTCACGGTCGCGGGCGTACGATACGACCTGCCCCGTCCGTTCCATGTTCTGGCGACCCAGAACCCCCTTGAGCAGGAAGGCACCTATCCCCTGCCCGAAGCCCAGCTCGACCGTTTCCTGATGCAGATCGACGTCGCCTATCCCGGCCGCGCCGACGAGCGGCGCATCCTTCTGGAGACCACGGGTGCCGAGGAAGCCAAGCCCCGTCAGGCCATGAAGGCCGACGAACTCATGGCAGCCCAGCGCCTGATCCGGCGGCTGCCGGTCGGCGACAGCGTGGTCGATGCGATCCTCGATCTCGTGCGCTCGGCGCGCCCCGAAACCGCCGATCCCTCCACCGCGCCGTTGATCGCCTGGGGCCCCGGTCCGCGCGCCAGTCAGTCGCTGATGCTGGCCGTCCGCGCCCGCGCGCTGGTCGACGGACGCTTCGCGCCCTCGGTCGACGATGTGATCGAACTGGCCGAGCCGATCCTGAAGCATCGCATGGCGCTGACCTTCGCCGCCCGCGCCGAAGGACAGACGATCTCCGACATCGTCAGCCGCCTGACCGAACGGATCGGCTGAGAACGGATGGTCCGCGCGAGGACACTCGACCCGAAGGAAGTAGCGGTTGCTCCCCGCCACAACGCGGCGGCCCTGACTCTCGCGGCAGCGATGCCGCGCCTCGTCGTCGCGGCACGCCGTACCTCGGCATCGATCATCCACGGCCTGCACGGCCGCCGCCGCGCGGGCCCCGGCGAAAGTTTCTGGCAGTTCCGCCGCTACTCGCCGGGCGAATCCGCAGCGCGCATCGACTGGCGGCGCTCCGCCCTTGGCGATCACCTCTATGTCCGGGAACAGGAATGGGAAGCGGCGCACACGGTCTGGATCTGGATCGACCGTTCACGCTCGATGTCGTACCGCTCGGACCTCGCCGAGGATTCAAAGCTCGAACGCGCAATTATCATGGCCCTTGCGCTGGCGGATGTTCTGGTGCGCGGGGGCGAGCGCGTCGGACTGATTGGCCTCGGCGCGCCGACCGCGAGCCGCCGCGCCGTCGATGTTCTGGCCGAACGATTGATAGCGGCGGCGTCCGACGAACAGATGCCGGCCGCCCAGCCGCTGTCCCAACTCTCCGAAGCCGTGCTCATCGGCGACTTCCTGGAGCCGGAGGCCGAGATTGCGACCGCGATCCGGGGCCTCGCCGGAAACGGTGCGCGAGGCCATATCGTGGCCATATCGGACCCGGTCGAAGAGACCTTCCCCTTTTCAGGGCGCACGGAGTTCATAGATCCTGAGATCATGACCCGGTTCACCTTGGGACGCGCCCAGGATCTGCGCGACGAATACGGAGTGCGTCTGAGAGCGCATCGCGAGGCGTTGCGCCTCATCGCGAGCCCGCTCGGCTGGTCGACAGCGCTTCACCGCACCGACCGTCCGGCTTCCGAGGCCCTGCTTGCCCTCTATTCTCAGCTGACTGAACGGCCGAACGAAATCCGCGGCAAGAGGCTGGCGGGATGACAGGCCTTCCCCTGGCATTCCTCAACCCCTGGCTTCTCCTCGCGCTGGCGAGCCTTCCCGCTCTGTATTTTCTGCTACGGCTCGTCCCGCCGCGGCCGAGAAGCGTGGATTTCCCGCCGCTGAGGCTGTTGCTCGACGTCGTGCCGAAGGAAGAAACCGCCGCGCGCACGCCGTGGTGGCTGGTAGCGTTGCGGCTCGGACTTGCCGCGCTTGTCATCCTGGCACTGGCGGCGCCCATCCTGAACCCCACTCCGGCCGCGCCTCCCGGAGGCGGACCGCTCGTTCTGCTGATCGATGACGACTGGCCTGCCGCCGCCGATTGGGATGCGCGAATGGAAACCGCCGATGCGGCCATCGCCGCCGCCGAGGCGGAGGGCCGGCCCATCGCCGTCCTCGGCCTCAACGGCGAGCCGCAGGACATAACGCTCGGCACCGGCTCCGCGGCGCGCGAGAAATTGCGCGCGCTCGTGCCCCAGCCCTTCGTCCGCGATCGCGCGGTGCATCTTCCCGCTTTGGCGAAGATCACCGCGCGCGCGCCGGGCACGGATCTGGTCTGGCTCGCAGGCGGACTCGAGACGGGCAACGGACGCGCCTTCGCCGAGGCGCTGGCAAAGCTCGGCAGCGACAGCCGCCTCACTGTACATACGCCAGATCGCACCGCGCGCGGCCTGGCCGGCGCCGACAACACACCGCAGGCGCTGACGGCCCGCGTTCTCCGCGCCGATACCGGCGCAGGAGAATCGGGCCTTGTGAGCGCCTTCGATCTGCGCGGCCGCCCGCTCGGCGAAACGCAGTTCATGTTCGGCCCGGCCGACACCGAAACTTTGGCGCGCCTCGAACTGCCGATCGAACTTCGCAACGAAGTCGCCCGGCTGGAGATTACGAACGGCCGCTCGGCGGCGGGCGTCCAGCTTCTCGACGAAAGATGGCGGCGCCGCGCGGTCGGCGTCGTGTCCGGGGCAAGCGCCGATACGGCCCAGCCGCTGCTCTCGCCGGTCTATTATCTGACACGCGCGCTCGAGCCCTTCGCCGATGTCCGGCCGGCCAATGCGGGAAATCCCTCCGAAGCCATTTTGCGCTTTATCGGCGACGGCGTGCCCGTCATCGTCTTGGCCGATGTCGGCACGATCACGCCCGAAGCGAGCACAGCCGTGCGCGATTGGATGACGAAGGGCGGCGTTCTCATACGCTTCGCCGGGTCGCGTCTCGCGGCAGCGGAAAGCGATGATCTCGTCCCGGTCCGGCTAAGGCGCGGCGGCCGTGTTCTCGGCGGCGCCCTGGCATGGTCGTCACCACAGAAACTCGGCGAGTTCCCGGCGGCCAGCCCGTTCGCGGGACTGCCGGTGCCGGACGAAATCCTGGTCAATCGGCAGGTTCTGGCTGAGCCCGAGCCCGACCTCGCAAGCCGCTCATGGGCCGTGCTCGCCGACGGTACGCCGCTCGTCACGGCCGCGCGCGAAGAGGCCGGTCTGCTTGTCCTCTTCCACGTCACCGCCGACACGGTCTGGTCGAATCTTCCGATTTCAGGTCTCTTCGTCGACATGCTGCGCCGTACCATCGCGCTTGCGGGCGAAGCGGCTCCCGCCGCCACTGGCAGCGGCGCGCCTGCTGCAGGCGCGCAACAGAGTGAAGCGGCCACCCTTTCCCCCACGCGTACGCTCGACGGCTTCGGCGCCTTCCGCAGTCCGCCCCCGACCGCGCGGCCAATTCCCGCAACGGGTCTCACCGCTGCGACACCGGATCATCCGCCGGGCATCTACGGCCCTCCGGACGGCTTCATCGCCGTCAACACCCTTGCGCCCGACGCCAAACTGGCGCGGCTTGATCTGTCCGGACTGCCGGCCAATGTGCGCGGCTACGCATCAGCCGAGCCGACGCCGCTCGCGCCCTGGCTCCTCGCGGGGGCGCTCGCAGCGTTCCTCGTCGATACGATCGTCATGCTGCTGATGTCGGGCCGCCTCGCCGCGCTCCGCCGCCGCTCCGCCGCCGCCATGCTCGTGTTCGCGGCAGTGTTTGTCTTTACACCGCATGCCGATGCGCAGACCGACCAGCGCATGATCGATGCGGCGCTGAAAACGCGCCTCGCTTATGTCGTCACCGGCGATCGGGAGATCGACCAGATCAGCGAGGCGGGCCTGCGCGGCCTCGGGGCCCAGCTTTCGTCGCGCACCGCGTTCGAACCCGGCGAGCCCGTCGGCCTCGATCCGGCGAAGGACGAGATGGCGTTCTATCCGCTGATCTACTGGCCGGTGTCGGAGACGGCCCCCGCACCGTCGCCGGAGGCCCTTTCGCGCATCGACGCCTACATGAAACGCGGCGGCACGATCCTGTTCGACACGCGCGATGCGATCTTTTCCTCGGGCACGTCTCCCGCCGGGGTTCAGGCCCTGCGCCGCATTCTGTCCGGCCTCGACATTCCGGAACTCGAACAGGTCCCGGCCGATCACGTTCTGACGAAAAGCTTCTATCTCCTGCCCAACTTTCCGGGGCGTTTCCGGGATGGCCCGCTCTGGGTCGAGGCCATGCCAACGGCCGAAGAGCAGGAAAGCGGCGAGGTTGCGCCCGTTCGTTCGGGCGACGGCGTTTCGCCGATCCTCATAACGGCGAACGACTTCGCGGGGGCATGGGCGGTCAACGAAAACGGGCAAACCATCCTGCCGACCGTGCCCTCGGATTCGCGGCAGCGTGAACTCGCCTATCGGGCCGGCATCAACATCGTGATGTACGCCCTGACCGGTAATTACAAAGCCGATCAGGTTCACATTCCGGCGCTGCTCGAACGGCTCGGCCAGTAGGAGCGGGGATGAACCTCAACATCGCCTTCGCCCCCCTCATCAGCTTCTGGCCGCTCGTCGCATTCGGCGTGCTGGCCCTGATTGCACTTATAGCGCTCGCCGTGTTTCGCCCGCGTGGCGCGACCCTGCGCGCCGGTGGCATCGCGCTTCTGTTTCTCGCCATCGCCAATCCTTCCTTCACACACGAGGAGCGCGAGGGCCTCGACAATGTGCTCGCCGTCGTCGTCGACAAGAGCGCAAGTCAGTCGCTCGACGGCCGGGATGCGCGCACCGCCGAGGCGCTGAAGCAAATCGAGGCCCGGGCAAAGGCTCTCCCCCACACCGAGATCCGCGTGATCGAGAGCCCGGCGCAGGGATCGGACGGCACCGAACTGTTCAAGGCGCTGCAGGCCGGCATGGCCGATGTTCCCCCTGATCGGGTGGCGGGCGCGATCATGATCACCGACGGTGTCGTGCACGACGTGCCCGAAAACGCCGCCGCGCTCGGGTTCACCGCGCCGGTCCATGGCCTCGTGACCGGCCGTCCGAACGAACGCGACCGGCGTGTGGTTCTGACGGCGACCCCGCGCTTCGGTATCGTCGACAAGACGCAAATGGTCGGCTTCCGGGTCGAGGATACGGGCTTTACGCAACAAGGCTCCATCGGCGTTGTCGCACGGCGCGACGGAGAAGAGATCGCGCGCCTGATCGTCGTGCCGGGCCACGACGCAGAGATCGAGGTGCCGATCACGCATGCGGGCCCGAACGTGGTCGAACTTGAAGCCGCGCAGGCACCCGACGAACTGACCCTGCTCAACAATCGTGCCGCGCTCTCCATCGAGGGCGTGCGCGAAAAACTGCGGGTGCTGCTCGTCTCCGGCGAGCCGCATTCCGGCGAGCGCACATGGCGCAATCTTCTGAAGGCCGATGCGAATGTGGATCTCGTGCACTTCACCATTCTGCGCCCGCCGGAAAAGCAGGACGGCACGCCGATCAACGAACTTTCGCTGATCGCCTTCCCGACGCGCGAACTGTTTGTGACCAAGATCGAGGATTTCGACCTCATCATCTTCGATCGCTACGCGCGGCAGGGCATTCTGCCTCTGCTGTATTTCGACAACATCGCACAGTATGTACGAAAGGGCGGCGCGGTTCTGGTCGCGGCGGGTCCGGACTATGCCGGGCCGGGAAGCCTGTCCGAAACACCGTTGGGCGATGTCTTGCCCGCGACCCCGCTCGGTGGCGTGATCGAGCGGGCCTACAAGCCCCTTGTCACCGATGCCGGCAACCGCCACCCCGTGACACGCGACCTGCCGGGCGGCGGCGCCGACCCCACCTGGAGCGAATGGTTCCGCATCGTCGAGACGCGAGCGCGCGGCGCTGAACCCCTGATGTCGGGCCCGGACGACCGGCCGCTGCTCGTGCTCTCCCACGAGGACCAGGGCCGCGTCGCGCTGTTTCTTTCCGACCATGCCTGGCTGTGGGCCCGCGGGTTCCAGGGCGGCGGGCCGCATCTCGATCTTCTGCGCCGCCTCGTCCACTGGCTGATGAAGGAGCCCGATCTTGAAGAAGAGGCTCTGCGCATGAGCGGGCGCGGCGGCACGCTCTCCATAGAACGCCAGACGATGAGCGATGCCGCACCGCCGGTGACGCTCACATTCCCGTCCGGCGCGACACGCACGATCACGCTGACGCAAGCGGAACCCGGCCTCTTCCGTGCCACGGTCGATACCGACGAACAGGGCCTCTACCGCGCTGAGGACGGCACCTTCACGGCCATCGCCAATCTTGGGCCGGCCAATCCGCGCGAGTTCCAGGAGATCGCCTCGACCACGGAGCGCCTGCAGCCGATCGCCGGGGCGACCGGCGGTTCCGTTCGGCGCATCGCAAAGGATGACGGCAGCGTGGAACTGCCGCGCCTTCTGCAGGTGCGGGCGGGCGCCCGCGCCTCGGGCTCGGACTGGATCGGCGTCCGCGAGGCGGGCGCGAGCGTCGTGCGCGGCCTCAATATGTTTCCGGTCTTCGCGGGCCTGATCGGCCTGCTCCTTCTCTTGGCCTCGGTCACCGCAGCCTGGGCGCGCGAAGGTCGCTGACGACCTGCGAGCGGGACCTATAAGCGGGAACCTTCCGGCCCTCCTCCGCTTTTTCTCATCAAGTTCTTGGGAGGAGACAGCATGGAAACGGCGTTCTACGAGGTCGTGTCTCGCGGTGAGAAATGGTTCGTGGTCCATGACGGCGAGGAGACCGGTCCCTACGTCACCAAGGAAGCCGCGTTCGAGGCCGTGGTCCCGGCGATCAGCCTGACCATCGCGGACGGGCTACCGGCCGAGCTTAGAATCGAAGGCGGGATGAAAGCGCCTGCCGTGCCGTGACGCTCAGACTTCGGCCTCGGCCATGCCTTTCACGCCTTCGAACGCGCCCGGCTGCAATTCGCAGATGAGCAGCCGGTTGGGATCGACCGGGCCCGGCAACATCACCTGCCCATGTGGAACGCGCCGGAAGCCCACTTTCCCGTAGAACGGCTCGTCGCCGACCAGCATGACAAGCTTGTGGCCGCCGGTCCGCGCCGCATCGAGAGAGGCCTTCATCAAGGCCGTGCCGATGCCCCGGTTGGCGAAGGCCGGCTCGACGGCAAGAGGTCCGAGAATAATTGCGGGCGTCTCGCCGATACGGATCGGCGAGAGCCTGACGGAGCCCACAAGGAGCGTCCCCACCCGCGCGATGAAATTCAGGCCGGGAAGCGGTGCTGCGCCCTCGCGCAGCCGGAAGGCTGTGCGCGCGAAGCGGCCGGGGCCAAAGCCACGTTCGTGAAGCTTGTCGATCGCGTCGGAATAGTCCGGCGTCTCGGGCAGGATATCGAGGGGAAGCGACGTCATAGGGAGCGTTCTCGCGACGGCATTGGGACTTTGCCGCCTCGCTCCCTCAGGAAACTCAGCGGCCGTTCAGGGGCGCAAAGCGCGCCGGAAACATCTGTCGTCGCAGAATGGGCATTGGTTTCTCTCTTCCCAGTGGCGGCGCGATTACCACGCCGCCGGATGTCGCGCAATTGGGCAGGTTCAGCCTTCCCCTAACCCGTGTCTGATGGTAAATTATACAAGTATCGCGTGTGTAGGTGCGGACACACGCAGCCGGGTCCGTTCGAGATGCCGGTCAAACACGACAGGCTGGGGAAGTGCATGGGACTGCTCGTCGACGGCGTCTGGCATGACAAATGGTATGATACATCCAGGACCGGAGGCCGGTTCGTTCGCGAGGATTCGCAGTTTCGAAACTGGGTCACGCCCGACGGCAGCGCGGGGCCGACCGGCGAAGGCGGCTTTCCGGCGGAGGCCGGGCGCTATCATCTCTACGTTTCCTACGCCTGCCCCTGGGCCCACCGGACCCTGCTCTTTCGCGTCCTGAAGAAGCTCGAACATGCGATCTCGGTTTCGGTGGTCGATCCTCGCATGGGCAATGAAGGCTGGGTGTTCGGCGACTTTCCGGGATCGACGCCGGACGAGGTTCTCGGCAAGACGCGTCTGTACGAAGTCTATCTTGCCGCCAAACCCGATTATTCCGGCCGCTCGACCGTGCCGATCCTGTGGGACAAGAAGCGCGGCACCATTGTCTCGAATGAGAGCTCCGAGATCATCCGGATGTTCAACACGGCATTCGACGCCTTTACGCCGTCCCGCGACGATTTCTATCCGCTGGCCAAGCGTGCCGAGATCGATGCCGTCAACGCGATCGTCTACGACAGTGTGAACAACGGCGTTTACAAAACGGGCTTCGCGACCACGCAGGAAGCCTATGACGAGGCCGTGCAGAAGCTGTTCGCGACGCTCGATCAGCTGGAAGAGCGGCTATCGCGCTCCGACTATCTTGTCAGCAACGACCATGTGACCGAAGCCGACTGGCGGCTTTTCACGACGCTCATCCGTTTCGATGCGGTCTATGTCGGTCATTTCAAATGCAATATCCGGCGCATCCAGGATTACCGCTTCCTGCGCGATTACCGGTCGCGGCTCTATCGCATGCCGGGCGTCGCGGAGACGGTTGTCTTCAAGCACATCCGTACGCACTATTACTGGAGCCACGTCAACATCAACCCGTACCGGATCATCCCCGCCGGACCCGTCCACGAGGTGTAGCCGGCTCAGCCCATCGCCATCACGTCCGCGCGTGCGGCAGATTTGAGCTTTTCGGGATCGACCGGAAAGACCGCATTCGGCGTGCCGGCCGCGGCCCAGACTTCATCGAAGGCAAGCAAATCGGGATCGATATAAGCGGCGAGTTCGGTCGCATGGCCGATGGGCGGAATGCCGCCAATGGCAAAGCCCGTAATCTCCCGCACCCGCTGCGCGTCCGGCCGTTTCAGCTTTTCGCCGAGCCTCGCGCCGACCGCCGCCTCGTTCACCCGATTCTTGCCGGAGACGAGAAGCAGGAACGCTCGCCCGCTGTCCCGCCCCTCGAAGATCAGGCTTTTGACGATCTGCCCGACCGTGGTGGCGCAAGCGGCGGCGGCCTCTTCGGCGGTTCTGGTCGTCGCCGGCATGACGCGGATGCCGATCTCCAATCCCAGTAGCCGAGCGGCCTCGGCCACCCGTTCCGCGCTCGGCGGCAGATCGTGCATCGGCACCTCCCCTGTCTCGGCGCTTTCCTGAGACAAACGGCGCATGGGAGCAAGCCGCGCGGCCCTTTTCGCGGAGGCCGCATACCGCTAGGTTGAAAGGGTAAACGCGAGTTAACCAAGTCCATGGAACAGCCGAACAACGCACCTTCGCCCAGTCTGAGGGAAGCGTTGCGCCGTGCGCGGGCGGCATCCGCCGAGCGCTCGGGCGTTCTGGTCGAACTCCGGACCGCCGAGCTTGCGCGGCTCGACCTCCTGAAGGAACAGCTTGAGCCGCTCTTCAAGGAAGTGCCGCAGGGCGTCGACATGTTCGACGCCGCCATCATGCCGGGCGATCCGGCGCGGCTGTTCGTCGATGTGCTGGGCTTTGTCGAAATGGGCCGCGACAAGCGGACCTATCGTTTCTTCCACGACACCCGCTACGGCCGGAAGCTGATCGCGGAAAGCGAGAAGCTCCCCGCGATCACACAGGCCATCACCGATTACGTCGCCCACCGCATCGTCGAGCGGGAAAAGGCGTTGGTGTCGGATATGATCGAACCCGGGACCGTGGCGGCCCCGGCGCCTGCGAAAGCGGCGGAGACCTACGAGCCCAAGAGCTCGCTTCTCCTGCTCGTGCTGCTGGCGCTCATCGCCGGGGTTCTTGCCTATTGGGGCGCAGGCTCCCTCTGGGACGCTACCCGCTAGACCGCAAGCCCCGGCGGGACCAGCGTGCGGTGCGCCGCGGGGTCGAGCAGCATCAGCCGGCGGCGCTCGACGACCCCCGCTTCACCTTTGACGAAGCCGCGCACGATCATCTCGCAGCTCCAGCGTCCGGGTTCACCGTCGATATTGTAGAGATTGTAGGCGCCCGGTTCCTTGTTGTCGTTCGGGCCGGCCGACGCGGACGGCACGCCCACGACCTGGACGGGTCCGCTGAGGCCGAGCAGCGTGGAATGGTCCGATGTGTGGTTGTGGCCGTGCAGGACGAGTTCCGCGCCCGAGCGCAGCAGCGCCCGCTTGATGCGCCGCGCATCCGTCAGGCGGCGGAAAATATCTTCCGTTCCGCCGGGCGGGTGGTGGATCATCACGACGCGGAACAGGCCTTCATCGCCGAGCTGTTTCAGGATGTCGGTCAGCGCGAGCGCCTGCTCCTTGCCGATGCGGCCCTGCGCGGAATGGAAGCCCGTGGGCACCGCCGTCGAAAGTCCGATAATCCCGATCTTGCCGCGCCGCCGCACATAGGGGAAAGGCGGCTCGCCTTCGACGCGTTTGCCGTCACCGGTCATGTACTCCGACCAATGGAGCTGCGGATGGTCGGCCGTGCCGCGCACATAGGTGTCGTGATTGCCCGGGACGAGCGAGACGTGTTCGGGCGTGCCGAGCTTTTCGAGGAAGGCGCGCGCCGGGGTGAACTCGGCGTCGAGGCCGATCACCGCGAGATCGCCCGTGCAGGCGATATGATCGGGGTTCTGGGCCAGAAGATCCCGGGTCAGTGCGGCGAGGCAATTCATGTCGTGCCGCCCGCGCCGGCGGACATGCCAGTTCGTGTAGCCCATGATCCGCTTGGAGAAGAGCTCGCGGAATTTAACACGGGGAAGTGGACCCAGATGCGGATCCGACAGGTGAGCCAGTGTGAACATCGACGCCACTTACCACAAACCGCCTCGCGTCGGTCCAGTTCCTGCGTAGTCGAAACGCTTATTCCCCTATAGGCTTGCAGCCATGCCGCCCATTCTCTACCGCCTCGCCAGGCCCATCCTCGCGCGCCTCTGGGTGGTTCTGCGCGGGCTCACAATGGGGGTGCGGGGCGTCGTCATCGACGGCGAGGGCCGCATCCTCCTGATCCGCCATGGCTATACGCCCGGCTGGACCTTTCCGGGCGGCGGGGTCGAGATCAACGAAACTGCCTTCGAGGCGCTCCAGCGCGAGCTCCGCGAGGAGGCCAATGTCGAGATCACCGGCCCTGTGGCGCTACTGGGGATATTTCATCAGCCGCAGTTCAGCGGGCGGGACCACGTCCTCGTTTATGTCATCCGCTCGTTCACATGGAACGGCGCGCACAAGCCCAATCGCGAGATCGCGGAATGCGCCTTCTTTTCGAGGGATGCCCTGCCGGAAGACCTAAGCCGCGGCGCGCGCCGGCGGCTGGGGGAAATCTTCGAGAGCGTGCCGGTCTCGAATCTGTGGTGAGCTTCAGCCCGCTTTCCGCAGCGCGGACTTCGCCAGCTTCAGATCGGTAACGAAGCGCGCATATTCCTCGCGTTTGCGGTCTTCCTCAGGCACGCGCAACAGGAAGGACGGGTGCACGGTGACGAGCGCCCGCATATCGCCGGCTCTCAGCAGTTGGCCTCTGTTCTTTCCGATCGGCAGCGCGTGGCCGAAGACGCTCTGCACCGCTGTCGCGCCCATGGCGACGACGAGCTTCGGCCGCACGATGTCCAGTTCCTTTTCGAGCCAGGGCTTGCAGGCGCGGATTTCCATGCTGTTCGGCTTCTGATGCAGCCGGATCTTTCCGCGCGGTGTGAATTTGAAATGCTTCACCGCATTTGTGATGTAGACGCTCGCGCGGTCGAGCCCGGCCTCTTCCAGCGCGCGGTCGAAGAGCTGCCCGGCGGGGCCGACGAAGGGACGTCCGGCAAGGTCTTCCTTGTCGCCCGGCTGTTCCCCCACGAACACGATTTTAGAGTCCGGTGGGCCTTCGCCAAACACAGTCTGCGTCGCCGGCTTCCAGAGCGGGCACATGCGGCAGCCCCGCGCCTCCCCGCGCACGGCGTCCAGCGGATCGCTGGAATCCGGTACCAGAGGCGGTGCCGGTTCGATCTCGCGCTGACGGTTCACTTTCGGCGCCTTCACGCCATGGGCCACCATGTCGTCGGTCCTCTTTCTCGCATCCGCGATCAGGGGACCAATCAGTTCGGCCTCCGGCAGGTTCCGCCAATATTTCCGCGGCATTTCGGATTTCATGGCGTGGACCTTGAGCCGCGCCGGATTGAAGATCGCGGCGTAATAGGAACGCCAAACCTCTTCCAGCACGTCGCCCTCCGGCGCGTCGCGGCGACCGGCGCCCGGGCCGAAGCCGAGTGCGGCGCCGTCCCAATGGACGCTGATTTCGGGGCTCAGGATCGACCACAGCATGTTCGGGAAGCGCCGCGCGAAGAACGGCGCCCCGGCCTCGATGATGTGATGCTCCGGCTCGAACCACGCGATCATGCGTACGCCCTCCGGCGTCTGCGTTTCGCGGAAGCGGACAAAGGCGTGCATCTTGTGAATGTCGTGGCGGACATTCTTCGCCATTTCGTTCGCCCGCGCGATGTCGGGATCGACCGCGAGGCCGAGCAGATCCGGCTTTTGCCGCAGCCGCCACAGAATTCGGTAGAGGAGCGCAAACCGCTCCGGATCGGCGTGCAGGATCGCTTCGCCGGCCAGCGTGACGAAGCCGCGCGAGACGTTGAACGTGCCCTCGGCGTTCGCGAGAGGTGTGTCCGAACCGAACAGATCGGGCGTGGCCTCCAGCGACCAGACAACCTCGTGCGGCGGAATATTCGCCAGAATGAGCTGCCGCGCCGCGGCGCGCCATCCGGCAAAATCTGTGTGTCCGGACAAGAGGATATTATGCGGCATTCTCAAACAACGAGAGCTGGAGTGCGGGCTCTTGTTTCACTAGAACATGAAGATCGTCGCGGTCGATCAGCCGCGTCGGACGGTGATCGGGCAGAACGATGAAAGGCAGCGCTGTCTTCACGGGCACATGAAGGCGGCCGAGATCCTGCGCCCGGATCGCGCGGTGGCGGCGGGCCTCGACAATGCGGTCGACCGTCTTTACGCCGAAGCCGGGCACGCGCAGCAAATCCTCGCGGCTCGCAAAATTCACATCGAGCGGAAAGCGCTCGCGATGACGCAGCGCCCAGGCAAGCTTCGGATCCATATCGAGCGGCAGCATGCCGTCGGTTCCGGCAAACACTTCGCCGACATCGAAGCCGTAGAAGCGCATCAGCCAGTCGCCCTGGTAGAGCCTGTGCTCGCGGACGAGCGGCGGTGCGGACAGCGGCAGTGCGGAAGACGCGTCGGGGATCGGGCTGAACGCGGAATAATAGACGCGCTTCAGGCCGTAGGATCCGTAGAGATTGGCGCTCGTCGTCAAAATGTCCGCATCGCTCGCGTCGTCGGCGCCGACGATCATCTGCGTCGACTGCCCGGCCGGCGCGAAACGCGGCGCCCTCTTTTCTTCCTTCGCCTCATCGATCCGGATCCGCATCCGTCCCATGGACCGGCGGATCGCCCGCACATCCTTTTCGGGCGCGAAACGCTCCACGCTCTCTTCGCTCGGCAGCTCGATATTGATCGAGAGGCGGTCGGCGTATTTGCCGGCCTCGGCCAGCAGGAGGTCGTCCGCGTCGGGAATGGTCTTGAGATGAATGTAACCGCGAAAGCCGTGCTCTTCGCGCAGCCGCCGGGCGACTTCGACGATCTGCTCCATCGTGTAATCCGGCGAACGGATGATGCCGGATGAGAGAAACAGCCCTTCGATGTAGTTACGTTTGTAGAAATCGAGCGTGAGCTTGACGACCTCGCCCACGGTGAAGCGGGCGCGCGGCACGTTCGACGAGGCCCGGTTGATGCAATAGAGGCAATCGAAGGCGCAGGCGTTCGTCAGCAGGATTTTCAGCAGCGAGATGCAGCGGCCATCCGGCGCATAGGAATGGCAGATGCCCATTCCCTCCGTCGAACCGAGGCCGCTCCGGCCCTTCGAATCGCGCTGGTCCGTCCCGCTCGAGGCACAGGAGGCGTCGTATTTTGCCGCGTCGGCTAGGATGGCGAGCTTGGCCTTGAGGTCCATGCCTCCAATTTTAGTGTTCTTGTTTTGTTCTGACAAGCCCAACGGGGCGGCAAGACCGCCCCGATCGGACAATGCTCAATCCTTGGCGCGTTCCACGTAGCTCGCGTCTTCCGTCATGATGACGATGCGGGTGCCGGCGGCGACATGCGGCGGCACCATGGTGCGAACGCCGTTCGACAGGATCGCGGGCTTGTAGGACGAGGAGGCCGTCTGGCCCTTCATCGTCGGCTCGGTCTCGACGATTTCGAGCGTCATGCGCTGGGGCAGCTCGATCGAGAGCGGCACGCCGTCGTGCATCGAGATCTTGACCTTCATATTCTCCTGCAGGAACGGCTCGTAATCGCCGACCACATCCTTCGGCACCTGAACCTGGTCGAAGGTCTCGGGGTTCATGAAATGGAACCCGTCGCCGTCGGAATAGAGATAGGTGAAATCGCGATCCTCGACGAAGGCCCGCTCGACCTGTTCGGTCGTGCGGTAGCGCTCGGAGACCTTCACTCCGTCCGAAATGCGGCGCATATCGAGCTGGGTGACGGGGGTGCCCTTGCCGGGATGAATATTTTCCGCGGTCAGGATGACATAGAGCTTGCCGTCCACGTCGACGACATTGCCTTTGCGGAGCGAGCTGGCGATAACCTTCACGACTGTCCTCGATCTTTTCGGGGGGAACCGGCGCCGCCGATCCGGCGCTCGTGTCGCACACTTTTAGCCCGCGAGAAAGACAAAGATGCCCGGAGCCCCGCCCTGGTGGACCCCCGGCCGCCACGCCGGAAGGCGCCCCTTCCTCACGGCCAGGGGCCGCATCAAGGCGGCCTTGCGGGCGCGTTTCGTGACTGAGGGCTTCACCGAGACCGAATGCGGGGCGCTTCAGACCTCTCCGGGCAACGAGGCGCATCTGCATGCCTTTGCCACCGAAATCGTGGATCCCGGCGGCGAGCGGCGGCCGCTTTACCTCCACACCTCGCCGGAATTCGCGGCCAAGAAGCTGCTCGCCGCGGGCGAGACGAAGATCTTCGAATTCGCCCGCACCTTCCGCAACCGCGAGCGCGGAGCGCTGCATCATCCCGAATTCACGCTGCTGGAATGGTATCGCGCGGGGGCGCCTTTTCAGGCGCTGTTTCAGGATTGCGTGCAGATCCTGCGGACGGCGGCCGGCGCGACCGGCGTCACGAAACTGAGCTGGCGCGGAAAGACGGCCGATCCGTTCGTCGAGCCGGAGCATCTCACCGTGGCCGAGGCCTTCGACACGTTTGCGGGCGTGGACCTCATGTCCGTCCTCGACGACCGCGACGGCCTTGCCGCTGCCGCGCGCAAGGCCGAGGTGCGGGTCGCGGACGACGATGTGTGGGCCGATATTTTCAGCCGCGTTCTGGTCGAGAAGATCGAGCCCAATCTCGGCCTCGGCGTGGCCACCATTCTGAGCGAATATCCGGTTTCCGAAGCGGCGCTCGCACGCCCCGCCGCCCACGATGCGCGCGTCGCGGAGCGCTTTGAACTTTATGTGTGCGGCGTCGAAGTGGCGAACGGCTTCGGCGAGCTGACGGATGCCGACGTGCAGCGCGCACGGTTCGAGAGCGAAATGACGGAAAAACAGCGTGTGTACGGCGACCGCTACCCGCTCGACGAGGATTTCCTGGCGGCCCTCGCCGTGATGCCGGAAGCCTCGGGCTGCGCGTTGGGGTTCGACCGGCTTGTCATGCTGGCAACCGGCGCCACTCATATCGAACAGGTCATCTGGACGCCGGTGCCGTGAACACCGGCAAAGCGCTGTGCTGGAAGGATGGGCGCCCCTCCCTCCCCTGAATGGGGAGGGCCGACTCGTGCGAAGCACGAGCGGGGTGGGGTGATGGGCGATCGATAGGAAACGGCGCTACGGAGAGGCAGCACCCCCCACCCCGGAGCCTCCAACTCGGCTATAGCCGAGTTGGACATTTATGGTGCCGAACTCGGGTAGACCCGAGTTCGGGTGCGCTCTCGGCCCTCCCCACCTCTTGGATTGCCAAGTCGGGTAAACCCGACTTGGCTCGGGGAGGGAGAGCCCCCGGCGAAGCGCTCCGAGGGGGACAGGATCGCTCCCGACATGCATAAGAAGGGCATGATGATCGCCGAAAAGACATTGCGCACGATCGAGGACCTGGCGAAGGCCGGGCTCGTCCCGGCGGCTGACGCACCGGCACTCGAAGCTGTCGCCGCACGCTACGCCGTGGCGATTCCGGCGGCCTTCGCCGCGCTGATCGACCCGTCGGATCCGAACGATCCGATCGCCCTTCAGTTCGTGCCCGATGCCGCCGAGCTCGAAACCCTCCCCGAAGAGCGCGCCGATCCGATCGGCGATCTCACCCATTCGCCGGTCGAAGGGTTGGTTCACCGCTATCCCGACCGCGTTCTCCTGAAGCCGCTGCATGTCTGCCCGGTCTATTGCCGCTTCTGCTTCCGGCGGGAAATGGTCGGGCCCGAGGGCATGGGGACGATGTCGCCCGCGGCGCTGGAAACGGCGTTTGCCTATATCGCGGCGCATCCCGAAATCTGGGAGGTCATACTTACCGGCGGCGATCCCCTCGTCCTGGCGCCGCGCAGGCTTCGCCATATCATCGCCGGCCTCGACGCCATTCCCCATGTAAAGGTGATCCGGGTCCATACCCGCGTCCCCGTCGCCGACCCCGGCATCGTGGACGAGGATCTGATCGCTGCGCTGAAAGCCTCGTCAAAGGCCGTCTATATCGGCGTCCACGCCAATCATCCGCGCGAGCTGACGCCGCAGGCGCGCGCGGCCCTCTCCAGGTTGGCGGATGCCGGGCTTCCGCTGCTGTCGCAGACCGTGCTGCTGCGCGGGATCAACAATGACGTGCGGACGATGAGCGATTTGATGCGCGGTTTCGTCGAAAGCCGCGTCCGGCCCTATTACCTGCATCATCCCGACCTCGCGCCCGGTACCGCGCGGTTCCGCGTCTCGATCGAGGAAGGCCGCGCGCTGATGCGGGCCTTGCGAGGTCATATATCGGGCCTGTGCCTGCCGACCTATGTGCTCGACATTCCGGGCGGGCACGGCAAGTCGCCGGTCGGCCCGGATTATGTCGCGGACGGCGAGATCGAGGATTTCCGCGGCGGGCGGCACGCCTACCCGCCGCCGGAGTAATTACGATCCCGCGCGAAGGGCTTCCAGGAGTTCCGCGCTCGGATAGCTGTCGGCGGGCTGCCCAAGCCGCATCTGCTCCTTCTTGATCGCCGCGCGCGAGCCCGCGCCGATCACGCCGTCGATCTTGCCGACATCGTAGCCCCTCCTCTGCAGGAGACGCTGAAGCTCCTTCACGCCACTGGCGTCGAGATCGGGCGTACCGTCGCCGCGCGTCATGGCGGGCGCGCCTTCGAGACGCGTCGCGAGATAGCCGGCCGTGATCGAATAGGTCAGCGAATGATTCCAGGTCAGATAGACGTTCTTGAAATTCGGATAGGCCAGAAAGGCCGGGCCGTGGCGGCCCATCGGCAGATACAGGGAGGACGGCGGGCCCGAAACCGGGGTGCCGTCGGCGCGGGTCACGCCCCAGGACGTCCATTGCGACGCCGGATGCTCGATCGTGAGATCGGCCTGATCCCACGGCACGTTCTTCGACACGCGTACCTCGACAAGCCAGGGCTCGCCCGCGCGCCAGCCAAGATGCTTGATGTAGTTCGCGGCCGAACCCAGCGCGTCCGCATCGGACCGGATGAGGTTCACATGGCCGTCGCCGTCGAAGTCGATGCCGAAATCCACGTAATGCGTCGGCAGGAACTGGAACTGGCCGAGTTCGCCCGCCCACGGTCCGCGCATCTGGGCCGGCGAAAGATCGCCGCGCTCGACAATCTTCAGGAGTGCGAGGAGCTGGCTGCGGAAGAGGTCCGGCCGGCGGCAATCATAGGCAAGCGTCGTGACGGAACGGATCGTATTGCCGTTGCCCATGAAGCCGCCGAAATCGGTTTCGAGTCCCCAGAATGCCGCGAGCACGCCGGCAGGAACGCCGTATCGCTGCTCGATCTTCTGGAAGGTCGCGGCATTGGCCTTGATCTTGGCCTTGCCGGCCTGAAGGCGGTTGTTGTTCGCCATGCGGTCGGAGAATTGCAGGAAGGATTGAGCGAAGACGCCCTGCCCGCCATGATCCTTGTTCACGATCGCCTGGTCGAAGCTCATATCGGGCTCCGCTGTGGCCAGAGTGCGGTCGGAAATGCCCTGGGTCTTGGCCTCGGCCTTGAAGTCCTGCAGCCATGCGGAAAAGCTTTTTCCTCCCTGGCAGGCCGCGCCGCTTTGCGCAAAAGCCGAGCCCGGCACGAGGCAAAGGGCCGCAAAAAGGCCCGCGATCGTCCGCACATGCATTCCGTTCGCCTTTCCTGAGAGTCGACGGGAGTGTGCCGAAGGAGTGTGGCAGGTCAAGGACTTCTCAGAGGAGTTCGGTTTCCTGGGCCCGGACCACGATGACGTCCTGCCTGAAGCGGCGGGCAAGCTCGGCCCGGTAGGCGCGCCAGAAGACCCGGTCGAGCCCTTCTTCCATGACCTCGATGACGACGATTTCGTCATGCTGGGCGTCGCCCTCGCCCTGCTTCCAGCGTCCGTCCGCGGGCGAGCGGGTGAAGGCCGTCACGCCGCCGAACCGCTCCGTCAGTTCACGGGCGACGCGTTCGAAATCGGCGACCGGAAAAATCGCGCCGGCATTGTCGCGGGTCGGAAGAAGAATTTGGATGAGATGCGTCATGCCACCGGAAACCGTAGCAGAACCCGCGTGCCCTTGTGGGCCGGGTCGAAGTTCACCGGCGTGCCCAGGGCGCGGGCCATCGAATTGATGATTTTCGTGCCGAGCCCGCTGCCGATCGAGCCGATCGCGCCGGACCAGCCCACGCCGTCGTCCTCGACGCACAGGGTCACCATCTCGGCGCCGTCACGTTCCAGCTTGACCCGGATTTCGCCCTTGGCCCCGTTTGGATAGGCGTATTTGTAGGCATTGGTCACCAGTTCGGTGACGATCATGCCGAGCGAAACCGCGCGGTCGGTCGGAACCGGCACCTCCTCGGCGGCAAGCTTGATCGGATGCGCACGGCCATCGCCTTTGAGCGCGCCCTGCAATTCCTCGACCAGGCCTGCGAGATAGGTGCCGATCTCGACGAAGCGCACATCGTCGGAGGTGTAAAGACGCCGATGGATCTGGCTGATCGCGGCGATGCGCCCCAGCGTTTCGGTCAGGGCCGCACGTGCGGCATCGTCCTTCAGGGCCGAGGTCTGAATGGTGACCAGCGATGAGACGAGCTGCAGCGAATTTGCGACGCGGTGATTGACCTCCCGCAGGAGCAGAACGGCACGATCGTGGCCCTCGCGCACCAAACGCTCGGCCTCGTCTCTCTGCCGCTTGAGGTCACGCTGCTGCACCGCGGCCTCGCAGGCGCTGCGCAGCAGTTCCAGGAAGACGCCATCGACATCCTTGATGACGTAATCGGCGGCTCCCGCTTTCAGCGCCGCGACCGCAATGCGGCTCTCGTCGGCGCCGGTGACGTAGATGACCGAGGGGGGATCGGGCAGCGCGCGGATGGCCTCGAGCGTTGCAAGACCATCCTTGCCCGGCATGTAATGATCGACAGTGACGACATCGAAGCGGTTCGCCTGCATCAATTCCAGGCCCTCGTCGCCGCCCGCGGCAAAGCTCACGCTGAAGCCGTGCCGCGTCAGGGCCCTTTCGACGAGACGCCGGATCCCGGCATCGTCGTCTATGTAGAGAACCGAAATGCCGCCCTCTTTGCTTGCCGAAACGGCGGCCTCTTCGCTCATGTGTGGTCGGGGACCTGGATGACGGACAGGAACAGGCCGAGCTGGCGGATCGCCTGCGCGAAGGTTTCGTAATCGACGGGCTTTGTAATGTAGACGTTGCAGCCGAGATCGTAGCAGCGCTGGATCTCGTCCTTGTCGTCGGTCGTCGTCAGCACGACGACGGGCGCGCGGCGCAACGTGTCGTTCGACTTGATCTTGGTCAGGATGTCGGTGCCGGTCATGTCCGGCAGATTGAGATCGAGCAATACGAGGAACGGGCCGTTGTTCAGGCTCGTCGGCTCGAACAGATGTTCGAGAACCGCGGTACCGCTGACGAAATGGCGGATCTCGTTGTTGACGCCCGCGCGGCGGATATTGCGTTCGATCAGGCGGGCGTGACCCTCGTCATCCTCGACCATGATAATGGTCACAGGCTCCTGCTGGTTAGGCATCTTTCACGTCCCCTTCATTTGTTTTTGTCATGACACTGGGCAGGCTGACCCGGAAGGTCGAACCGACCCCTTCTTCCGAATTGAGTGAAATCGTACCCCCGAGGCGCCGCACAAGCGCGCGCACATGGGCGAGGCCTATGCCCTCTCCGGGGCGATCCTGCGCGCCTGCGCGCCGGAACAGATCGAACACCCGGCCGTGATCCTTCGGATCGATGCCGCGGCCGTTATCCTCGACGTCGATGAAGACCGTCGAACCCTCTTGCCATCCGCTAACCCTTATCCGGCCCGGACGCCCGGGTGCAAGATATTTCACGGCGTTCTCAAGCAGATTGGTGAATATCTGCTCGAGCGCCAGCCGGTCGCCGACGATGTCGGGAAGGTCCTCGACGACAATCTCCGCGCCGGCGTCGGCCAATTGGTGGGACAAAGTCTGCCCGGTAACATCGAGCAACGACTTCAACTGGATCGGCTCTGGCGTCAGTACGCGCCCGCCCTCGCGTGACAGGCGTAAAATCGCGTTGATGAGGCGGTCCATCTTGGCGGTCGAAGAGCGGATGAAGCCGATTGCTTCCGGAAGATCCTCCTCGATCGCCGCCTTGGCCTCGGCATTGGCCGTGTCCGGCAGTTTCGCGATTACGCCGTCGTAGAATTTCGAAATCGCGTCGCGCGCCAACTGGAGCTCACTCGTGAAACCCATCACGTTGACGAGCGGCGATCTGAGGTCGTGGCTGACGATATAGGCGAAGCGCTGGATCTCCTCGTTCGCCGCCTTCAGGTCCGCGGTGCGGGTATTGACGATGGATTCGAGATTGCGGTTCAGGCTTTCAAGCGCGCTTCGCGCGCTTTCGAGCTGCGCCGTGCGCTCCTCGACGCGATCTTCGAGGCTGAGATTCATCTCGCGCAGTTTCTCGCGCGCGTCTTCCGCGGCCGCCGTCGCTCGCACCTGAGCCAACGCGGCTCCGAACAGAAGGATTGTGGTGATGAGACCGCCTGCCGCGACGGCCGGAATGAGCACGCGGTTGGAATCCGGCAGGAACGCGTCGGTGTTTTCGAGGACGACCGTCCAGTCATGGTCGCCGATCGAAAGCGTCCGCGTGGTCGAATAACGTTTGCCGGACGGGGTTTGCGAACCGGACGAACGGAACAGCAGCCCCTCCTCCGAGATGGTGTTGCCGTCATAAACGGCGAAATCGAGCTCCTGGCTTCTCCCGCGCTGACCGATCGCGCGCAAGAAGAGGTTGCTGGAACGGAACGGGCTGAAGACCCATCCTTTGAGCCGGGAACGGCGCTCCTCGACGGTCGCCGGAATGCGGCCCAGCGGCGTGTCGTAGATCGGCAGGAAAATCAGGAAGCCGAATTCCTGATCGGTAGGGTTCAGTCCCAAAGTGACCTTGTTCGTCACCGCACGCAGGCCTGTGTCCCGCGCACGGTCCATCGCAGCGCGGCGAACCGGCTGCGTGTACATATCGAAGCCGAACGCAGCCGCGCTGCGGGCATCCCGCGGTTCGAGAAATGTAATGCCCGTATAAAAATCACGCGCGCCTTCGGGCTGAATCGCGAAATCGGGAAGATTGTCGGTGCGTATCCCGGCGACGATCTCGTCGCGCCGGCCGGCCGGAATTGCCCGTATGAAGCCGATACCCTGGATGCCGGGGTAAAGTTCGGGCAGGCGGAGGCGGTCGATATACGCGTTGAATTCATCCGATCTTACTTCGCCTGACGCGGCGAAAAGGCCGGTGGTTCCGCGAAGCAGGGCGACATAGGTATCCAGCCGATCGGAAACGACGTCGATGCGCTCGCTCGCCAAGTTCTCGAATCTCTGGAGCTCGGCCTGATCGACCGACGACCTGAGCTGAAAAACCGCGAGAACGGTGCAAAGCACGCCGGCCGCCAGTACAAGCAGAGGCAGGCTAAGCCGCGATAGATGAAACGGAGATCGCGACACAGAGAGCCCAACCGACGTCATGGCGCTTATTAAGTCAAAGCCCCGGCCAAGGCGAGCGGCAAGGCTTTCCGCGAAGGGGAAGGAATCGGCCTTTCGATGAGGCGCAATCCCACGCATGATGTCCGTGCCGGACCCGCGTCGGCAAGTTATGGAGGGCGTACGTAAAACATTGATAGATTTGAGCTTTTCTAATTCCAATCAAACGTCCGGCTGTTGACTTCACAAAACGCCGGTGGTGGAAGAAACGGGCGGGGCGCGGGCTCCGGTGATTTTCTCTTCTCGTCAGTGCGGGGTCGGGCGATGACCGGCGGACATGATCTTTCGTTTGTGAATCTGTTCTGGCAGGCCGACATCGTCGTCAAAGCGGTGATGGCGGTGCTGGTTCTCGCCTCGATCTTCTGCTGGACGGTCATTCTGGAAAAATACATCCGGCTGGTCGGGATCCGCCGCCAGGTGCGCAATTTCGAGATCACGAGCCGCACACCGGAACGCATTGGCGAGGTGCGCGGCGATCTTCCTCAGAGGGTGGTCGCGGCCGGGCTCGAAGCGTGGCGCGACTTCGACAAGACCGAAAGCCGCGCCGAACGCCGGGAGCGCATCGAGCGCGCCATGCGCACGGCCATGACCAGCCGCCTGCGTCAGCTGGAACGCGGCCTGCCCTTTCTTGCGAGCGTCGGATCGACCGCGCCGTTCATCGGCCTGTTCGGCACTGTCTGGGGCATCATGAATTCATTCTCGGCGATTGCGGAAAGCCAGGACACGAGCCTCGCTGTCGTCGCGCCCGGTATCGCCGAAGCTCTCTTCGCCACAGCGATCGGCCTCGTCGCCGCCATTCCCGCCGTGATGGCCTACAACAAGTTCAGCGTCGACATCGGCCGCGTCGCACACCGCGTCAGCGCGGTGATTTCCGATCTCGGCAACCGGCTGGCCCGCGACAGCGCCCGCACCCGCCTCGAGGCTGCCGAGTAATGGGCGCGTCGGTCGGCGGTGGAGGCGGCAATTGGGACAGCGAGGACGGAGATTTCCGTCCCGTCGCGGACATCAATGTCACACCGCTCGTCGACGTCATGCTCGTCCTGCTTATTGTGTTCATGGTGGCCGCGCCGCTGATGACCGTGGGCGTGCCCCTGCAACTGCCAAAAAGCGCAGCGGCGAAATCGACTGAACCGAAAGAGCCGATTGTCGTCTCGATCGCCAAGGACGGAAAAGTCTTTCTCGCCAAGGAAGAGCTGCCGGAAGACGCGATCCTTCCGCGCCTCACAGGTCTTGCGACGCAGGACAAGGAGCAGGTCGTGCTCGTGCGCGGCGACAAGGAAATTCAGTACGGACGTCTGATGGAAATCATGGGCCAGGTTTCGAAAGCCGGCTTCCTCAAAGTGTCGCTGATCGCCGAAATGGCTCCCGGCGGACCGGCCGTATCTCCCGCGGCCGTCGTCCCTTCCGCGTCCTCCGACGCCGCATCCGCCGCGCCCGAGGTCTCTCAGCCCAGCCTGTCTCCGCTTTCTGTCGCGCCCCCGGCGCCGGCGCCCGCCGTTCCTGCTCAATAAGGCATTTGCAATGCTGATGCAGGAAGGCCCCTTTCAGGACTTCGATGTGAATGGGATGGAGGCCCGTCTGGTCCGCCTGGATCGACGGCGCATTTACACCGCGTTCGCCGTGGTCGTCCTCGTTCATGCCTCGACCGTCGTCGGCTTCTCCTTCTGGACGCCGCCCGAACTGCCCAGCCCGCCCGGTGAAATGGTCATCACAGTGGACTTGGCGCCGGCCATGGCGGCCGTCCCGACCGACTCAAGCCCGGGCGTTTCTTCCACGGCCGCGCAACCGCAGAACGCTCCGCCCGAACCGACGCCCGAAGACAAGGTCGTCGAGGAGGAGCCGCCTCCCCCCGAGCCACCCATCGAGCCGGTAAGAAGAAGAAGAGGTGGTTGAGCAGGAACCAACGCCGACACCCGAAACGATTCAGGAAAACGTCGAGCCTCCACCGCCCGCGGAAACGGCACAGGTCGTTCTCGCACCGAAAAGCGTCAAACCCAAACCAAAGCCAAAACCGCAACCGAAGGCGCCGACACCGCCGCAAGCCGCGACATCGGCCGCCACACAACGCGCCGATGTCGGCGGTAGCGGCGCCGTTGCAAGCCCGAACGAGATCAACAAATATGCCGGTCGCGTTCGCACGGCGATCGAGAAGAAGAAATTCAAGCCCGCCGCAGCGAACGGGATTGGCGGTGTTGTCTATGTGTCTTTCACTATTTCCAGATCAGGCGCGGTAACGGGGCTGCGAGTGACGCGATCATCCGGCAATGCCGCGCTCGACGCCGCCGCACTGCAAAGCGTTTCCAACGCGGATATTCCCTCGATCCCGGAGGCCTTGCCCGGAACTTTGCCCTGGGGACTTCCAATGCGGTACGCCCGGTAGACGACGGAACAGCTGCCTATTCTGACGCCATTCCACGGCCACGAATCGAGAGCGCTCACAACCCTTTTCTTGGCCGAACCGAACGGCTACGCTGCCGGCACGTTGATCATCCGGAAAACTTAAGACCGTCACAAAGCGAAGCTATTGCGAACGGTCTGATCTCCTCGATCAGTCTGCCTCCTCCTCTGGACCCAATCCATTTCCGGACCCAATCCATGATCCGAGACGACGGTCAGCACACTTTGCTCGACGACCTTGACCAGCCGATCATGAGCATCCGGGGAGAGATGCCGGATGATCGCGTCGGCGTCGCGGGAAGATTCTGTCATTACTTCAATCTCTTCCGGGCTGGGGCGAAACTGTGATGCCCGGACGCTCGAATATGCAACCGGCGAATGTCGCCGAACTGCGGTCGGTCACCGGCGACGAGCTGCGTGCCCTCGTCGCCAAAAGTCCGAAGATCGGGGCGCGGCTTGTTGAATCGGCAGCCAAATACGGCCTTGTCACCGCGCAGTTGACCTGGGCGCGCATGTTGCTTGAGGGCCACGGCGTGCCGCGCGATCCCGCGTCCGCCTATCGCTGGTTTGCCGTCGCGGCGGAAAGCGGCGATGCCGAAGCCCTGAATATGGTCGGCCGCTGCCACGAACACGGCTGGGGCGTTCCGGCCGACAGAAAGCAGGCGGCCAGCCACTACCGGCAGGCGGCCCGCTGCAATTTTGCCTGGGCACAATACAATCTCGGCCAGCTTCTTCTCAGTGGTGAACCGACGCCGACGGAACGCCGCGAAGGCCTCGGCTGGCATCTCGTCGCCGCGAAATCCGGGCATGCGAAAAGCATGACCATAATCGGCCGCTTCTGCGAGGAAGGCTGGGACATGCCCAAAAGCATGGACAACGCGATCGGCTGGTATCGCAAGGCCGCCGATGGCGGCGATGGCTGGGGCCAGTTCAATCTCGGCCGCCTTCTGGCCGAAGACGGCTACACCGAGGAAGCCGTGACCTGGCTCCGCAAAGCGGCGAACACCGACAACGACGAATTCACCGCGAGCATCGCTCCCGCCCTGCTGGACCGCCCGGAGCCGGAGATAAAGGCGATCGGCCAATCCATCCTCGACCGCAAGACGGCCAAGGCCAAAGCCGCTTCCCGCGCAGAAACCGAAGAGCCGCGCCGCGGCCGCCGCCCGAGCCTGCGCCGCGGCAAAAGCTGGTTCAAGCCGGGCTCGCCCGGCACATCTTCGCTATAAGATCTTTTTATCGACCGTCACCGCCGAATTGCCAAAATCGCGGTGATGTTGCATGCGTCTGGGGACGGCGCAGGCCGTCATGGGCAGCACCCAAAGGAACGCTCATGAGGAATCCAGTTTTCTACCGCCGGACGAGAAGGCTTGGGGCCGCAGCGGCTCTCCTTGCCGTGGCGGGTCTTTGGCATGGTCCGGCCAGCGCTCAGACCAAGATCGTCGCGCTGGTGAACAATACGCCGATCACCTCGACCGAGGTCAGCGAACGCCGGGCGCTCATTCGCCTGACGCAGAAAAAGAACCTCGACGCCCGCCAGGCTCTCGACCAGTTGATCGACCACACCCTCCTGCTTCAGGAGGCAAGGCGTCGCCAGATCACCATCCCCGACGCCGATGTCGACCAGAGATATGCCGGCGTCGCCGCGAGTTCAAAACTGGGCGTCGAAAAACTCGGCATGGCGCTGTCGCAAGCCGGCGCAAGCGTCCGTGCATTCAAAGCGGAAATCCGTTCCGGGCTCTTGCAGCGCAAGATGATGGGTATGCTGGCGCGCACCGCCACGGGCATCAGCGAAAAGGAAATCGCCGCCGGCATCACCGCCAAGAAGAGCGAGGGCGAAGGCGCGTCGTTCCGCTACACGATGCAGCAGGTGGTGTTCATCTCAACCAAGGGATCGACGCCCGCGCAAATCAATCAGCGCAAGACGGAGGCTGAAGGCCTCCGGCGGCGCGTCCAGGATTGCGCACAGGCCGCCAGCATCGCCAAGGAGCTGCGCGATGTCGCGGTGAAGCCGCCCGTAATGCGCCTCAGCGCTCAACTGCCGACCCCGTTCCGCGACCAGCTCGCGGCTCTCAAAGTGGGGCAGTCGACGAAGCCGGAAGCAAACGAACTCGGCGTCGAGGTGATCTTCATCTGCGACAAGCAGGAGACGACCGACGATTCCGCGTTGAGAACGGAAGTTCAAAACGAGCTTGTGCTGGAAACAGGCAAGGACGAAGTCCAGAAATTCGTCGCCGATCTGCGCAAGCGGGCACTGATCATCTACAAGTGATTCAAGCGCGCCCGGCCTTCCGGGCGGCCGGTTCGCTAACGCGCGCCGGATGGGCAAAGACCTCGAAACTGTCCTCACGCGCAGTCGCGACGAGCGTGATGCCGGCGGCGTCCGCCATGCGGATGGCAAGCGCCGTCGGAGCCGAGACGGCAGCGATGACCGGAGCGCCGATGGCGGCGGCTTTCTGAACCATTTCCACGGACACCCGGCTGGTGAGGACGATGATGCCCAAAGCGGCGTCACGGCCCGTGCGGGTCAGATGGCCGACGAGCTTATCGAGTGCATTGTGGCGGCCGACATCCTCGCGGACGGCGACGAGGCCCTCCCCCGGCATCCAGAAGCCCGCCGCATGCATAGCGCGGGTTTCACGGTTCATCGGCTGCGCGCCCGGAAGCAACGCCATCGCTTCGGATATTTCGGCCGGCCGGAAAACAGCGCCGGACTCGACCTGGCGCGGAGGTTTGACTGCTTCGGTCAGGCTTTCAATCCCGCAGAGGCCGCAACCCGTCGGGCCCGCAAGCAGACGGCGGCGGCGTGAATAGTTCTCGGCGAGATCCTGAGCCAGCCACATGCGAAGCTCGATGCCCTCGTCTTCCTCGACCACATCAAGCGAGGAGATGTCGGCCGGCGTCCGGATAAGACCCTCGGTCACGCTGAAGCCGATCGCGAAGTCCTCGAGATCGCACGGTGTCGCCATCATCACGGCCTGGGTCGAACCGCCATAAGTTATGGCAATCGCGACTTCGCTCGGTATGGCGCGGTCGGCGCGCGAGAAGGAGCCGTCGCGCCAGATCGTGCGGGAGACCCTTTCGATCGCGTCAGGCACGGCCGGCTCCCTTCTTAAGGGCTGCCTCCAGCCGGTCGGCGACGTCGCCGAGTGCATCGGAAAGCCCGCGCAATTGATCCATGCTGAGCGCAAGCTGTACGGCCGGCGCAGGATCGCCGGGCTTCGCCGGAACGCCGAGTTCAAGCCGAAGGCCCCCGCGTTCATTGGCGAACAGCGCAGTCGAATAGCCGAGAAGAGGCCAGACCTTGAGATGGCCTTTCCCGTCCTTGTCCCACTCATCGAAATCCGCCATCGGAGCGTCGGCGCGGGTTAGCCCGCGTCGCTCGCCATCTGGCCGAGTTCTTTCGGACCCGCCGTCGCCTTGAGCGTCGGACTCTGGCCGCTCGCAAGACGCGTGAAAGCTTCGATCACATTGGGGTGCAGACCTGCGCCGCCGTGCTCGATATGGGCGGCGAGATCGCGCCGCATCGTGGGCGACCAGAACTTTTTAAGATGGTTCTGCACGCCTGCAATCCCCGCTTCATCGCCATACGGCTTGAAGAAGTCCGCGATCTGGTTCGCCATGCGAACCAGCGTCTTTGTGTTGTCGCCGGCCATGTCCTACTCCGCCGCGTCGAGAATGCGGGTGAGCGAGATGTCCTCTTCGAGGAACTTTTCCTGCCAATACGAAGGACCGTTGGTCTTTCGAACCTGTACGGCGGTCACCTTGTATTCGGGGCAGTTGGTCGCCCAGTCGGAGAATTCGGTCGTGATCACGTTGGCGCCCGTCACCGGATGGTGGAAGGTCGTGTAGACCACACCCGGCTGCATGCGGTCCGTGATCTTGGCGCGCAACGAAACCTCGCCGACGCGGCTCTGGATCGCGACGAGATCGCCATCTTTAAGGCCGCGGTTCTCCGCGTCGAAGGGATGGATTTCAAGCACGTCTTCCGGATGCCAGGCGACGTTGTCGGTGCGGCGCGTCTGAGCGCCGACATTGTAGTGCGCCAGGATGCGGCCCGTGGTCAGGATCAGCGGATACTTGCCCGTGGTCCGCTCCTCCGTCGGCACATATTCGGTGAGCATGAACTTGCCCTTGCCGCGCACGAAGCGGTCGATGTGCATCATCGGCGTGCCCTGCGGCGCGGCGTCGTTGCACGGCCACTGCACCGAACCGAGTTCGTCGAGTTTCGCGAACGAAACGCCGGCGAAGGTCGGGGTGAGCTTGGCCACCTCATCCATGATCTCGCTGGGATGCGAGTAGTTCATCTCATAGCCGAGCGCCTTGGCCAGCATGATCGTCACTTCCCAGTCGGCATAGCCGGCGAGAGGCGGCATCACGCGACGGACGCGGCTGATGCGGCGTTCGGCATTGGTGAAGGTGCCGTCCTTTTCGAGGAAGGACGAACCCGGCAGGAAGACGTGCGCATATTTCGCCGTCTCGTTGATGAAGATGTCCTGCACGACGACGCACTGCATGGCCGCGAGACCGTTCGCGACATGCTGAGCGTCCGGATCGGACTGCACGATGTCTTCGCCCTGCACATAGATGCCGAGGAAGCGGCCGCCGATGGCCTCGTCGAGCATGTTCGGGATGCGGAGGCCCGGCTCGGACGAGAGCGGAGCACCCCACAGGCCTTCGAACATTTCGCGCGTGGCGTCGTCGGAGACGTGGCGATAGCCCGGCAGTTCGTGCGGGAACGAGCCCATATCGCACGCGCCCTGGACGTTGTTCTGGCCGCGCAGCGGGTTCACGCCGACGCCGCGTTTGCCGATATTGCCGGTCGCCATTGCGAGGTTGGCCATGCCCATGACCATGGTCGAACCCTGGCTGTGCTCGGTGACGCCGAGGCCGTAATAGATGGCCGCGTTGCCGCCGGTGGCGTACAGACGCGCCGCGGCACGGAGGTCGGCCGCCGGCACGCCGGTGTACTGCTCCAGGGCTTCCGGCGAATGACGCTCGTCGGCGACGAAGCGCGCCCAGCTTTCGAAATCCGGGATTTCGCAGCGTTCGCGGACATAGGCCTCGTCGATCAGGCCTTCGGTCACGATGACATGGGACATCGCGTTGACGAAGGCGACGTTCGAGCCGGGCTTCAGCTGAAGGTGATAGTCGGCCTTGATGTGCGGCGACTTCACGAGGTCGATCCGGCGCGGATCGGCGACGATCAGATGCGCACCCTGGCGCAGACGGTGCTTCATGCGCGAGGCAAACACCGGATGGCCGTCGGTCGGGTTGGCGCCGATGACGAGAATGACGTCGGCGTCTTCAACCGACGCGAAGTCCTGCGTACCGGCGGAGGTGCCGAGCGTGACGTTGAGGCCGTAACCCGTCGGCGAATGGCAGACGCGGGCGCAGGTATCGACATTGTTGTTGCCGAAGGCGGCGCGGATCAGCTTCTGGACGAGATAGGTCTCTTCGTTCGTGCAGCGCGAGGACGTGATGCCGCCGACCGAGTCGCGACCGTACTCAGCCTGGATGCGCTTGAACTCGGACGCGGCGTGATTGATCGCCACTTCCCACGACACTTCCTGCCACGGATCGGTGATCTTGGCGCGAATCATCGGCTTTACGATGCGGTCCTTGTGGGTCGAGTAGCCGTAAGCGAAGCGGCCCTTGACGCAGGAATGACCCTCGTTCGCCTTGCCGTCCTTCCAGGGCAGCATGCGCACGACAGTCGAGCCGCGCATTTCCGCCTTGAACGAGCAGCCGACGCCGCAATAAGCGCAGGTCGTGACGAGCGAATGTTCCGGGGTGCCGATCTCGATCACCGACTTTTCCTGAAGCGTCGCGGTCGGGCAGGCCTGTACGCACGCGCCGCACGACACGCATTCGGACTGCAGGAACGGCTCCGACATTCCGGGCGACACGCGGCTGTCGAAGCCGCGGCCCGAAATCGTCAGAGCGAAGGTACCCTGCACTTCCTCACAGGCGCGGACGCAGCGGTTGCAGACGATGCACTTCGCCGGATCGTAGGTGAAGTATGGGTTCGACTCGTCCTTCGGCATCAGGAGTTCGGAGGTCGTCGCGAAATGGTTCGCGCCGTCCATGCCGTAGCGAACTTCGCGCAGACCGACCGCGCCGGCCATGTCCTGAAGTTCGCAATCGCCGTTGGCGGCACAGGTCAGGCAGTCGAGCGGATGGTCGGAGATATAGAGCTCCATCACGCCCTTGCGGATGCGTGCGAGACGCTCGTTCTGGGTAATGACCTTGATGCCGGGCGCGACAGGCGTCGTGCACGACGCCGGCGTGCCGTTGCGGCCTTCGATCTCGATCAGGCACAGCCGGCAGGAGCCGAACGCTTCCAGCATGTCGGAAGCGCAAAGCTTGGGGATCTGGGTCCCGATCTCCATCGCGGCGCGCATGATCGACGTGCCCTCGGGCACGGTGACTTCCGCGCCGTCGATGAACAACGTCACCATTTTCTCGGATCGCGACCGGGGCGTCCCGTAGTCGATTTCCTCGATGAGCGACATGGCCAATCTCCTCGTTATTCTGCTGCCTGAAGCTTCGGCGCGCGGCCGAAGTCTTCAGGAAAATGTTTGAGCGCGCTTTCGACGGGGAACGGCGTCATGCCGCCGAGCGCGCACAACGAACCGAGACGCATCGTCTCGCAAAGGTCCTCGACGATCGCGATGTTCTTCTCGACATTGATGCCGTCGCGAATGCGATCGAGCGTTTCGACGCCGCGCGTCGATCCGATACGGCAGGGCGTGCACTTGCCGCAGCTTTCGATCGCGCAGAACTCCATGGCGAAGCGCGCCATTTTGAGCAGGTTCACCGTATCGTCGAACAGCACGATGCCGCCGTGGCCGACGCCCGCGCCGATGGCGGCGAAGGCCTCGTAGTCGAACAGGGTGTCCCACTGGTGCACCGGCACATAAGCGCCGAGCGGACCGCCGACCTGAACCGCGCGCGGCGGACGGCCCGAAGCCGTGCCGCCGCCGAAACCGTCCACGAGATCGCCGAGCGTGCAGCCGAAGGCGATCTCGACGAGGCCGCCATATTTCAGATTGCCGGCGAGCTGGACGGGCATCGTTCCCCGCGAGCGGCCCATGCCGTAATCCGCGTAGAATTTGCCGCCTTCCGCGAGGATGACCGGCACCGACGCCATCGACATCACATTGTTGATGACGGTGGGCTTGCCGAAGAGGCCGATCAGCGCCGGAAGCGGCGGCTTGGCACGGACGAGGCCGCGCTTGCCTTCGAGGCTCTCCAGCAACGAAGTCTCCTCGCCGCAGATATAGGCGCCCGCGCCCATGCGGACTTCCATGTCGAACTCGTACTGCGACCCGGCGACATTCTTGCCGAGGAGGCCGGCTTTGCGCGCGATCTGGATCGCGTCGTTCATCGCCTTGATGGCGTGGGGATATTCCGAGCGGGTGTAGACGTAGCCATAGGTCGCGCCGACGGCGAGACCGGCGATCGTCATGCCCTCGATGAGCACGAAGGGATCGCCCTCCATGATCATGCGGTCGGAGAACGTGCCGCTGTCGCCTTCGTCGGCGTTGATGACGATGTATTTACGGTCGCCCGGAGCCGCGGCGACGGTGCGCCATTTGATGCCGGTCGGGAAGCCTGCGCCGCCGCGTCCGCGGAGGCCCGAATTGAAGACCTCTTCGACCGTGTCTTTCGGACCGAGCGAAATCGCGCGCTCAAGACCCTTGTATCCGCCCAGAAGCCTGTAGGCTTCGAGCGAGCGCGGATCGGTGATGCCGCAGCGCGCAAAGGTCAGGCGCTGCTGCTTCTTGAGGTAGGGATGCTCCTCGGTCAGGCCGATATGGAGCCTGTGCTTACCTTTGCCCTCATGAAAGCCGTCGTCGAACAGCGAAGGCACGTGCTTCGCCTCGACCGGGCCGAAGGCGATCCGGCCCTGCGGGGTTTCGACTTCGACCAGCGGTTCGAGCCAGAGCATGCCGCGCGAGCCGTTGCGGATGATCTGGACCGGCAGGCCGCGCTTCAGCGACTCGGTCTGGATCGCGAGCACGACGTCGTCGGCGCCGCACGCAAGCGCGGCAACATCGATCGGGACGTAGATCTTGATGGTCATGACTGCGCCTCCGCGAGGAGCGCATCGAGCTTCTCCTCGGTCACGCGCCCGACCATGCGGTCGTCGATCTGGGCCGAGGGTCCATTGGCGCAGAGGCCGAGGCAATAGATCGGTTCGATGGTGACGCGGCGATCCGGCGTGGTCTCGCCGAGCTTGATGCCAAGGCGCTTTTCGGCACGCTCCCTGAGACGATCGCTGCCGTTCGACTGGCAGGCTTCGGCCTGGCACAGCTTGATGACGTGGCGCCCGGGAAGCTCCTGCCGGAACTCATGATAGAAAGTGACGGTGCCGTAGACCTCGGCGCGCGACAGGTTCAGCGCTTCCGCAATCATCGGAATGGCCGCCTCCGGCACGAAGCCGAACGCGTGCTGGATTTCATGCAGAATCGGCAGCGTCGCCCCTGGGACGCGTTCCAAATCCGCGATAATGGCCGCGGCCCTCTCGGGCGACCACGGTTCGAAGTGCGACATGCGAAATCCTGCATTCTTTGGATCTTCTCCAAAGAATGAGGCAGGAGCTCTAATAGTTCAATAAAACAGACCCGTCTTCCGATAGAAGATGCCTATCGTTCAGTGGGAAAACGGCTCCGCTGTCAGCAATCGGGCCTCGCTGAGGAACGCTGCAATGAGCGGCGTCAGGGGATCGCGCTCGACCACGACCAGACCGACGGTCAGCGAAACGTCCGGCTCGCCGAGCGGGATTGCCTTCACATTGGTGAGATCGAACATCCCCGCGAACTGGCGGGGGACGATCGTCGACCAGGACCCGGTCCGGACGTGAGCCACGAGCGCGGTGGCGGAATCCGATTCCAGCGAGGGGGTCGTCGGCTCTCCGGCCTGCGCCAGAAGCCTGTCGATGATCCTGCGGTTCTGCATATCGGGTGAAAGAAGGCAGAGCGGCAGTTGGGCGGCCTCCTTCCAGGTTGCTTTTGTTCTTTCGGCGAACGGCCCGTCCTTGCCGGTCAGGAGAAGATAGCTCTCTTGATAGAGCGGGAAGCTCTTCACCCGCCCAAGAGGCTCGTTGTCGAGATAAGTGACGCCGACATCGACATCGAGGTTCTCGATCTGGGTGAGGATCGAGATCGATGTCCGCGACACGATGGTGAAGCTGACGCTGGGATGGCGCGCCCGGAAAGGCGTCGTCAGCGCCGCCACCATCGGAAGCGAGGTCGGGATGGCCGCGATCCTGAGATGGCCCGACAGGCCCTTTTTGAGCGCGTTGATCTCCTGGCGGAGTGCGCGGCTGTCGCCGACGATGCGCCGCGCCCAGTCGAGCACCCGTTCGCCTTCCGCCGTGAAACCCTGGAAGCGCGAACCGCGGTCGACCAGGCGCACGCCCAGAGTATCCTCGAGCTGTTTGAGGCCCGCCGAGAGCGTGGGCTGGGTGACGCCGCACGCCTCGGCCGCGCGCCCGAAATGCCGCTCGCGCGCCAGAGCGAGAACAAATTCGAGCTTGTCGATCATGTGGTCCTGCCTTGCTGCCGCCTATTCGGCATGCGCCTGCATATTATTGCAAGCTAATGCAAGTCCGGTTGATTGATGCGGTGAATGCAGACGCCACTCGGCCGGGCCCCAAATTCCTCTGTTTGCACCGGCCTGTTCAGTCGATAGCTGCGGGATCACCGGCAAACTCGCGCGCGCAGACCGGCCCGCCATGAAACATCGTGGTGGGTCCTTCTTCTTCGCGAGGCAGCGAGGCCGGTGAAACCGTTTCTTCGGCCACGTCCTTGGGTTCGAAGCCGATGAGCTCGCGCGCACGATCGGTCCAACGACGGCTTCGGTTGTTGGACACCCCGTAGAACACCGCAAAGTGCAGATCCGCGGGCGCCTCGATCGAACACGCCGCGAGCCGTACCGCGTCCGCATGGCTGATCCAGGTTGCGAATTCGCGTTGCGCCATCGGTCGTGCGCGGAAAGAGCCGATTCGCAGGCAGATCACGCTTAGTCCGTACTTGTCCGCATAGAGCCGCCCCAGCGCTTCGCCGAATACCTTGCTGACGCCGTAGCGGCTGTCCGGACGGAATTCCGCCGTCTCGTCCAGCACGCGCTCGACACGGTGGTAACCGATCGCATGATTTGAACTTGCAAAGACGAGACGCCGGACACCGGCATCACGCGCGGCCTCGAACACATTGTAGCAGCCGGCGATATTGGCCTCGAGGATCGGCTCCCATTCAGCCTCGCGCGGCACGCCGGCGAGATGGACCACACAGTCTATTCCCTCCATCGCAGTGCGCAGGGCAGCGCGATCGCCGATATCCGCGACGTGGATCTGCTCGCCGGAGCCGGCGGGGCCCATCGGCGTGCGGTCGAACAGCACGAGACGGCGATAGCGACCGGCCAATCCGGCGCGGAGCACGCTGCCGATCTCGCCGGCGGCGCCGGTGATCAGAACATCCGAGGCGGCCTGACCGGCCATGATAAATTTCCTCCTGCGTATGGTCACGCGTGTGAGAAGAGACGCCGGCCGGCCACAGGAAGGTCGGCCTTCAAGATCGTGCCGGTCTCGGATTCCGTGATGAACAGCGAGCGCCCGCCCTCTCCGCCATAGCAGAGATTGGTTGTTTGCAGGCCGCGACACGATCGGATTCGATAGAGCGGCTCGCCGAGGCGGGAAAACAGCCAGACGGTCCCAAGGCCGCAATGCGCAATGGCGAGATTGTCCTCAGCGTCTATGGCCAGACCGTCCGGACCGGTAAGCCCTCCCTGCAGCTGCAGAAACAGGCTGACTTTGGTAGTCGAGCCGTCGGGATGCAGCGGCAAACGCCAGATCTGGTTGGCGCGGGTGACGGCGACGATGAGCGTTTTCTCGTCGGCCGTCAGCACCAGCCCGTTCGGACTCGGTACGCAATCCACAAGCATGTCGGTATGGCCGGTCGCGGCGTTGAGGCGGAACACGCGTCCGCTCGGGTCCTGCAGGCCGGTTTGTCCCTGGTCGGTGAAATAGATGTCTCCGTTGGAAGCGAAGACGAGGTCGTTCGTGCCCTTGAAACCCTCGCGCCGCACGCGGTTGAGCACCGCCTCGACTTTGCCGGTCGCCGGATCGAGCCGCATCAGGCCGCGGCGATGATCGGTAATGTAGAGCGAGCCGTCACGATGGAACTGCAGGCCGTTCGGCTCGCCATCATACTCGGCGGCAAGTTCGAAACGCCCTTGCCGGTCGACCTTGAAAATACGGCCGAACGGGATGTCGCAGACCCACAGATTTCCCATCCGGTCGAACGCCGGGCCTTCAAGGAAGCTATCGGCCTCGGGCCCGCGTCCGAAGAACCAGTCTGCTGTTCGGCCGTGGTTACGAAATTCGGCCGGCAATTCGGCGAAGACGGAGGTGGTCAGCTCGGGTGGAAGCGCAAACATGCAGAATGATCCTTTGGACGGCCGGTGCGGCTCCCGCCGCCTCGGATATACAGATAACTTCGTCAGTACGCCGGAGCCGCGCGGGTCAAGCCGCCCGGGCGTCGGACGCGCCATGTTTCAGGATTTCACCGATCTCACGCCGCATCTCGACGAAGCGAGGATCCGTCTTCATCATCTCCCGGCGCGGGCGTTCGAAAGGCACCCTTATATCGCTCAGCACGCGCGCCGGACGCGGACTGAAGACGAGAATGCGATCCGCGAGGTAGATCGCCTCCTCGATGCCGTGGGTCACGAAAAGCACCGTCTTCTGGTCGGCTTCCCACACCGAGAGGAGCTCGTCCTGCATCACGTCACGGGTCTGTACGTCCAGCGCGCCGAACGGCTCGTCCATCAGCAGAAGATCGGGGTCGACCGCGAAGGCGCGGGCGATACCGACACGCTGCTGCATTCCACCGGAGAGTTGGTGGGGATAGGCGTCGGCGAAACCGTCGAGCCCGACGCGGTGGAGGTAATCGAGGCTTTTGTGCCGGCGCTCATCCGCCGGCACACCCTTGGCTTCCAGGCCAAACTCGACATTGCCGAGCGCGCTTCGCCACGGAAACAGATCGAAGGTTTGGAACACCATCGCCCTGCCCTTCCCCGGCCGGCCCGTCACGTCCTCGCCGTTCAGCAGGACGCGACCGGAATCGGCCGGGGTCAGGCCGTTGATGATGCGCAGGAGGGTCGACTTGCCGCATCCCGAAGGGCCCAGCAGGGCCACGAACTCACGGTCTGGAATCGCCATGGATTGGCTGGCGAGAACCTGGATCCGTGTGTCGTCATTCGCGAGGAACGATTTGGTGACGTTCTCGATGGCCAGCTTCGGGGTGGACATGTCAGATACCCTTCAGTGCCGCATCGAGTACCGACCGGTCGATCACCTTGTTGATATCGACCGTGCCGCCGAGGCCGCTTGCGGTCTGGTAGAGCGGGATCAATTTCGCGAAGGTCGCCGGCGTCAGCGTCTCCATCGAACCCGGCCAGGCTTTCACGTCGCTGCGCAGCGTCTCCCACGCCGGCTTCAATTGCTCGGCCGTGATGTCCTTGGCGTTCGGTGCGGTCGAATATTTCCGGTATTGATCCAGATACCAGTCGAAATCGCTGTTGGCCTGGCGGAAGGCCAGCACCACCGACCGCATCAGATCGACGGCGGCTTGCCGGTTCTCCGGCTTGGCCAGAAACTCACCCGTCGTGAAGATGACCTCGCCGAAGAAGGCGTCGTATTCCTCCCACGGCTTCAGCAGGATCTTGTAATTACCCTGACCGGCGAGCGCGGCGGCCTGGTCCACATGGATCGGCACCGCGTCGACCTTGCCCGACAGCAACGCCTTGGTGCGATTGCCCGAACCACCGATCTCGATGACCGTGAGCTTGGCGACATCAACGCCCGCCTTCTTTAGCGGCCCGATGAGCATGGCATGCGTGAAATCGCCGATGCTGTTGACGGCAACGACCCGCTCCGGCGCGCCGAGGTCTGCAAGCGTCTTGACCCGGTCGGCATTGGCCACGAAGACGAGGCTTGTTGTGCTGAAACCCAACCCGATAATCCGCAGATCCGCTCCCGCCTCGGCGGCGCGCAGAGCGGTAATGACATCGCCATTGCCGATCTGGGCCGCGCCGGAGACCACGGACTGAATGATAACCGGCAGCTTGTCGATGCGAACGACATCCGGCTGCGGATTGTTGCCGATCTTGGCGAAGCCTTCGCGGAAGGCAGAGATCGCAGGGATGTGGATACCCAGCGTGAAACCGACGATATTGATTGTCAGCTTCGGCGGGGTCTGCGCGAGCAGCGGATACGGGAATGCGCCGGCCGCGGCTAAGCCCGCGGCCGAGCCAAGCACGCTACGGCGCGTAAGGCTTCCGGTGATGTTGTTGGTCATTGTCTCCTCCCAGAGATCGTCATTTGTTGTTTGTACTTATGGATTGAGAGCGGTCTTTTGACTGTACCAGGGGGCGATCCGCCTTCCCGCCCATTCGAACATGGCATTGGCGCTCACGCTGACGATCATCAGAGCAAGCAGCAGGGCCAGCAGCGGAGCCGTCGAAAGGTCGAGCCCCGTCTGATGGATAAGATCGCCGAAGCCGACCAGGACGAACATCTCGGCCACGACCATGCCGCGCAGAGCATGGACGAAGCCGAGGCGGATAGCGGTAACGACGTAAGGATAGAGCGCCGGCATCAGCACTTTTCGGAAGGTCTGCAGCCGCGGCATGCCAAAGGAGCGGGCGACGTCGATATAGCGGGGCGGGATACCGCGCGCCCCTTGATACATCGCCAGCACCACGTACCAGACCGACGCGAAGAACACGATCGCGAAGCGGAACATGAACCCCGTACCGATCAGCACGATGAAGAGCGGCACCAGTGCGGCGACCGACATCACGACGAACATGCTGACCCAGGGATGAAAGATCACGTCCGCGATCTTCGAGCGTCCCATCAGTACGCCGAGCGGCATGCCGATCAGGCAGGCGGCGCCGAAGCCCAGCAGCATCTGGCGCAGCGAAAGCGCCAGTTGCAGCGGCATTGTGCCGTCCAACACCATGCGGATGAATTCGGGAAAGACCTGCGAGGGTGGCGCAAGATAGGCATTGCCGACAATGCGCCCCGCAATCTCCCACGCCACGAGAGCGCCGGCGATGCCTGCGAAGCGCATATAGGAGCGGGCCGCGGGCGCCATTCAGTTTCTCACATGCCAGGGCAGCAGGTACGCCTCGAGCCGCTTTATGGCTTCCTGCAAGCCAAGTCCGGTGAGGCAAAGAATGAGCAGCACGGCAAGCAGGCTGGCGCTGTCGAAGCGATTGGCCGCAGCCTTCATGAAGGCGCCGAGATTGACCGCGGCGAGGAACAGTTCCGCGGTGATCATCGCGTTCACCGCGCGCACAAGGCCGATCCGTGTCGCCGTGAAGAGAAAGGGAAGGCTGGCCGGCAGCAATATACCGCGTATCGCCAGCCACCGGCTCGCCCCGAAGGAGCGGCCCACATCGAGAAGCTGCCTGTCGACATTGCGCGCGCCGGTCGCGACCACCAACAGCATGTCGAACACGCACATAAGGAAGACGAGAGCGACGCGCGCTTCGAAGAACAGCCCGAACCAGATGATGACGAACGGCACGAACGCGATGATCGGAATCGCGTAAATCGCGTTCACCAGCGGATCGAGCGCCTGGTAGGCGGCCTCGTTGCGCCCCATCAGGAGACCGAGCGGAACAGCGACGAGAGCCGCGAGGACGAAACCAAGCGCCATATGTCCCAGCGAGTGTACATATAAGCTAACGAGCTGGAGGGAGACGATGCCCTGCCAGAGCTTGGCCGCCACGGCGGTCGGTGGCGCGAGAATGAAGCCGGAGAATTGGCGCGCGACAAGGTCCCAGAGTATGAGGCCGGCCAAGATGGAAAGCGCGTAGAGCACGCTTTGTCGGCGCAACAGGCGAGCGATCCGGCCCAAGGGATCGGCCCCCGCCCCAGCGGGCGTTGCGGTCCCAGCGGCGTCGATCGCGACGGGCCGGAACGTGGCGTTCTCCCTGGTGGACATTCCCCGTCCCCCTGTATAGACATTTATTGTTGGATTATCACTAACTGGTATAGACAGGTTATGTCAACGGCGCGGAACCTGATCGAAAACGGCGGAGCCCTGGAGGCGGGGGAGGCTCCCCTCTATCAGCGGATACGCGCCCATATTCGCGCGCAGATCGCCAGCGGGGCATATGCCGTTGACGGCCGCCTGCCCTCGGAGCCGGCCCTCGCCGCGCAATTCTCGACAACGCGCGCGACCGTGCAGCACGCATTGCGCCAGCTCGAACATGAAGGGCTGGTGCTGAGGCAGCCGGGCCGGGGGACGTTTGTCGGGCGCGGCCGCGTCGAGACACCTGTGGTGCCGACCCGCCTGCTCTCATTCGAAGAACAGATAGGCGAGGTCGGAGGCACCGTGACCTATCGCCTGCTCGGCTTTTCCCAGATCGACGCCGATCAGGAGGCCGCGGCGCGGCTTCGCGTTCCGGTGGGCAGCTCCCTTTTCCACATCGAGCGACTCAGACTGCTCGACGGGCTCATTTTCTGCCTTGAGGATCGTCTCATTCCCGCCCGGATCGGCGGGGCGATCACCATGGACGCCCTGCACAATCATTCGATTCATCACATCATCAAAGTGATTCTCGGACTGCCGATCGCCCGCAACGATGTCTCGATCCGGGCCGACGTCGCTTCAGCCCGGCTCGCCAAAATGTTGGAAATAAAACGCGGCTCGCCGCTGCTGGTGCGTGAGCACTTGCTATCCGGGGAGGACGGCCTGCCGATCCTCTATGGCGAGGCGCTCTATCGAGCGGAATTTCGGTTTAACTACACGATGGACCCTCGTCAGCCGGCGGATCCCTTGCGGTTTGTGACGAAGTAGATCGGGATATAGCGCCCTCGGCGGCCCTTGAGGCGCGTCTCAAGCCCCGACGTCGCGCGCAGACGATGAACCCTTCGAGAAGATGGTAGCGGAGGAGGGACTCGAACCCCCGACCCCAGGATTATGATACTTGGGGTTTGAGTATCTTGGCGTACCCAGTTATAGTGTAGGCCCTTGATATCGTTCATCTTGAGGCTTGGGAATTCCGGCAGGGTGGCCACCGTGCTGACTCGGAAAGTGCCCCGCCCGAGACCTCCTTTTGTCTGGGTTCCCTAAGACTTTGTCAGGCACCATCCTCATACTCAGGACGACGAGCTTTCACCTTTGATGACCCCGCCGTCCGCACGGACGCACCCGCGAGAACCGTTCCGCGGTAGCAAGGGAGAAAAAAATGTCATTCCGTCAGATCATTATACTCGCTGGCTTTGTTGTGGTGGGCGCCAGCAGCGCTGCGTTGGCTGCAGGCGCAACCTACGAACCCGTACCCCCGGCTGGTCACGTGAGCCATCGGCCTGTTCTTCACCATAATCGGCCTGTTCTTCACCACGGCCACGCCTTGGCCGCGCACGCGGCGCCAGTTCGGGCAGAAACCCCAAAGCCTAAAAAATATATCCCCGATAAGGTCTATCGGGACAGGACGTGAGGAAGAAGGCCGCCATTCGTGGCGGCCTTTGTCTTTGCGCGAAACGTCGTTAGACCACTTCAATCAAAATCTGGTCCCTCGTTCCGGACGCTATTCACCCCCTGCGAAACCCGTCGAACCCGGATCATCCGAGCGTCGGCGATCGGCCTAAGCCGGATCTCTCGCGTTCGAACTGAGCGAACCCGGCAAAAATGGTGAGAACCAATTTCCCTCGCGTCGACGGGTTCACCTCCCAGATTGAGAACACGAAGTAGCTCGTGCGCAGCTGACGGAGATCTCGCCTCCCAAGCCGGGAATTAAGCCATTGATCCATCAATTGCCGTCTCAGGGACCCCGTTCGCAATCATCCAGCGCTCGATGTCGGCTTTCGACTCCTTCGTCCCGACCGAAAGAAATGTGCCGGCAGACGTCCCGGGACCTCTCCAAAACAATTCGGGGTGAAGTTTCTAAATCAACGGGCTCTCGTCTGCAGCGCACACGGACGAAACGGGAAGGCTACGTGGGCCGGGCTGAACGGGCCACGGTCAATCCGACTATTGGGACCCTGGAAAAACTCACGAAGGCCCTAGGGGTGCCTCTAACGGAGCTACTGAGATCGCCAGGTAGTGTCCCTGTCGCGCCTCTGAAGGGCGGGCGACCAGCTTCCAAATCTCCGAAAGCCCGCAAGAGCCCGCTCTTGCCCGCGCTACCATTGTAGCTCGTGTGTAGCTCTGCCGAACATTGCCGCCGACCTAAGTCCTTGACTTAGATGGTAGCGGGAGAGGGACTCGAACCCCCGACCCCAGGATTATGATTCCCGTGCTCTAACCAGCTGAGCTACCCCGCCATCTGCGCCGGATATAGGTGCGCCGCACAGCGCAAGTCAAGAAAGCTCGCGGCAAGCCGTTCCATGCAGGTGCATAAAACATGCATTGGCCTTGCATCTTTTAGGTCAGGTGATACCAACCGCCGCGCGCACGCTGGAAATGCTCAAATCAAGGATGGAAATGTCCGAGACGCTTGAACCTTCGCCGGACACCAAAGACGAATGGAACGCCTGGCGTCCCTTCGTCATCGAAACCAAGCGGTCGGAAAGCGGCATCATCACCTCGTTCATCCTGCGTCCGCAGGACGGAAGGCCGGTCCCGCGCCACCTGCCCGGCCAGCATCTCACCTTCCTGTTCGACGTTCCGGGCAAGGGCGAGATAAAACGTAATTACACGATCTCCTGCGACGCCAATGGCGAGACCTACCGCATCTCGGTGAAGCGCGAACCGGAAGGCACGGTTTCGCGGTGGCTGCATGACGAGGCGAAGGTCGGCACGATCATCAAGGTCATGCCCCCGTCCGGCAGCTTCCTTTTGCCCGAGGGCCAGAAGCGCCCGGTCGTGTTCCTCAGCGGCGGTGTCGGGCTGACGCCGATGGTGGCGATGACCGAGGCTGTGGCCGACCGGCATCCCGATCTCCGCGTCTCATACATACATTGCGCGCTCAACGGCTCGGTTCACGCCTTTGGCCCGCATGTGCGCGCGCTCGCGGCAAAGCACGGCGGAATCGAGGTCACGACATTCTACTCCGATCCGCGCCCGGAAGACGTCGCGGGCCGGGATTACGACCAGGCCGGCCGCCTCACCATGGATTGGGTGCGCGCGAATACGCCTCTGAGCGAGGCGGATTATTTCGTCTGCGGCCCCCTCCCCTTTCTCCGCGCCTTCGTATCCGGACTTGCGAACGCGGGCGTTCCTTCGGCTCGCGTGAATTACGAATTCTTCGGCCCTGTCGAAGATCTGCTGGACGACATGGACACCCCCGGCATCGTCTCTCCCGTGGACCCGCCTCCGGCCACGGACCCCTACACTCGCATCGGCAGCAACATGATCAAACCTGACGATATCGGCCGCGCCATTGTCGGCAGCGCCTCGGACGCCGTGGTCGCGAGCGACCGCGACGGCAACATCATTCTCTGGAATCCCGGAGCCGAGCGCATTTTCGGCTTCACGGAAAAAGAGGCGCTGGGCCAGTCGCTCGACATCATTGTCCCCGAGCCGTTCCGCGCCCGGCATTGGGAGGGCTACCATGAGACGGTCGCGTCCGGACAAAGCCGCTACGGTGCCGGCGATCTCCTCGCAGTACCCGGTTTGAAGAAAGACGGCACACGCAATTCGATCGAGTTCACGATCGTGCTCATCACAGGCGCGGACGGAAAGGTCGACGGCATGGTCGCGGTCATCCGGGATGTGACGAAGACTTTCATGGAAACCAAGGCGCTGAAGAAGCAGGTCGCGGAACTGACGAAGCCGGCCGGCTGAGCTAGCTCGCCGAACCGGGCTCGATGGCGACGATCTCGGCATAACTCTGCCCCGCCTCGATCTTCTCTCCGACTCGGCTGCCGATCAGAGCCTCCGCGAGCGGCGAGACGTAGGAGATCAGGCCCCTGGCCGGATCGGCCTCGTCAACGCCCACAATCCGAAAAACCTGCTCCCGCCCGTCTTCGCGCCTGATGCGGACCCTGTGGCCGAACCGGACTTCCGTGACATCGGTTTGATCCGGCACGAGTTCGGCGGACGACAGCCGCATGGACCAATACCGCAAATCGCGCGACGCCTCGGCAATCGCGCCGCGCCGCCCTTGTTCCCGTGCATCCGCCAAGACCGTGCGAAGGCGGACGACCTCCGCCTCGATGAATGCAAGGCCCTGGGGTGTCACGAGATTGCGTTCTTCTCGGATCGGCCGGTCCGGCAAATCTTCGAAGGCGTCGTCTCCGTCTCGTTCTTTTACGAAGGCTCGGCTCATACCGCTTATATGGCGCGGTCTTTCGCGCCGGGGAGAGCCGAACCGGCGGTGTGAGCGAAATCGCTCAGCTCTTCTTCCGCAACCGGACCAGTTTGAAGAAACCCGCCGGGAAGACCGGCACGACCTCCACGACATCCATATCCGGATGCCCGGCCGCCCATTTTTCCAGGCGGCTGACCTTGAAGTTCGAGCTCCAGCCGACCTTGCTCATCAGGGGCGCGAGCCATTCCTCGACCTTCGGCACCACGCCATGATCGGCGCCCAGCTTGGACGTCACGATGATTTCGCCGCCGGGCTTCAGCACCCGGCGGATTTCGTCGAGCGCGCACTCCGGATCCGGCACCAGGGTTATGACGAACGGCACCGCGACGGCATCGAAGCTCGCATCGGCGAATCCGAGGCGGCAGGCATCCATCGAGGCCAGAAGCTTCACATGTGCCAGACCGAGCTCGCGGACTTTCTGGACGGCCTTGCCAAGCATATGGACGGACAAATCCACTCCCACCACCCGCCGGTCGGCCGGATAGTAGCGCAGGACCAAACCCGTGCCGACGCCGACTTCGAGAATGTCCATACCGCAGCGCGCGGCCGCGGCGGCCGTCCTGGAATGCGCGTCGGAGAGGAATTTGTGATAGACGGCGTCGTAGATCGGCGCCCATTTCTCATAGACGCGCTGCTGGCCTTCGAGATCGTATTGGGCGGCCATGCGGGGTCAGGCAAACACGAGTTCGCCGGTGACAGGCTGCGCCTTGGTTCCGGAGGCGATGACGCCGCCGCCAAGAACGCGCGCCTGGCCTTCCGCGCCGTCGTAGATCACACAGGCCTGACCGGGGGCGACCCCCTCTTCGGCATCGGCGAACACGACCTCCACGCCTGCATCGCCGCGCAGCAAAAGTGCGGGCTGCGGCGGACGTGTCGAGCGAACTTTCACGAAAACATCCATGCCGTCGGCGATCTCGTCCGCGCCAAGCCAGTTCACATCGCGCAGCGCGATCTTGCTCGTCGCCAGAGCCTCGCGCGGTCCGACGACAACGCGATGACGCTCCGCGTCGAGCCCGACCACGAACAGCGGCTCACCGAGCGAAAGGCCGAGGCCGCGCCTCTGGCCGATCGTGTAATGCATGATGCCCTTGTGCCGGCCCAGAACCCGGCCGTCGAGATGCACGATCTCACCCGGTTCGCCGGCTTCCGGCTTCAGCCTGCCGACGATGTCGGAATAGGAGCCGGACGGCACGAAGCAGATGTCCTGGCTGTCGTGCTTTTCAGAGATGTGCAGGCCGAAGGTGCGCGCAAGTTCGCGCGTCTCTGTCTTGGTCAGGTCGCCGAGCGGAAACCGCAGGAGATCGAGCTGCTCCTTGGTCGTGCCGTACAGGAAATAGCTCTGGTCGCGATCCGGATCCGCCGCGCGGTGCAGGGCCCGCCCGCCGCCCGGGCAGAGCGCGCGAAGCCACGTAATGGCCGGTCGCCATGACAGCGGCGCCGAGTTCGCGCGCGGTGGCGAGCAGATCGGCGAACTTGATCTGCTGGTTGCACTCGACGCAGGGGATCGGCGTCTCGCCGGCTGCATAGCTTGCGGCGAAGCGGTCGATCACCTTGGCGCGGAACCGTTCCTCGTAATCGAGCACATAATGGGGAATGCCGATGGCATCGGCCACGCGGCGGGCATCGTGGATGTCCTGTCCCGCGCAGCAGGCACCCTTGCGATGCGTCGCGGCCCCGTGGTCGTAGAGCTGGAGCGTGACGCCGACCACGTCATAGCCCTCGCTCTTGAGGAGCGCGGCCACCACCGAGGAATCCACACCGCCCGACATAGCCACGACGACACGCGTCGTCGCGCGGGGACCAGGAAGATCGAGATCGAAGGACATAGGGGACACCGGCTCACATCTGAGCCTGGAATGTAAGCCCTTAGAGGCCCCGGTGCCAGCCCAGGGGGCTGGGACCAAACGTATCCCTCCAGAAGGGGGAACTCGGGGCGAAGGGCCTCAATCCTCGTCGTCGTCGGCCGGAGGCGGAGCCGTCTCGGGCACGACGGATTTGATGTTGGCGAGCTTGACGCGGATCGTGTCTCCGACCTTCAGCACCGGCAGGCCGTTTTCGAGCTCCACGCCGGTAACCACGCCCTGAATATCGGTCTTGGCAGACACCGGCCCGCCCGTAGCATCGCGGGCGATGACCTGGATCGTATAGAAACCGTCCGGCATGACCTGGCCGTCCGAGCTCTTGCCCTGCCAGGCATAGACATTGTTGCCCCCGGTGAGGGCGATGTCCTGAGCATAGACCTCGTTGCCGTCGGCATCGTAGATGACGACCGTCGTCTGCGGGGCGTCCTTCGTGACATTGATATTCCAGACCGCGCTCTGTTCGTCGAGAACGGTGGTTGCGCCTTCGGCAACGATGCGCTTGCCGATGAAATCGACGGCGCCCGAAAGGCGGCTCGAATCCATTGCGGTCAGGAGCGCCGTCAGGGTCGAATTGGTCGCGATCTGCTGTTCGACACCCGCGAACTGGACGAGCTGCTGGGTGAACTGGTTCGTGTCCAGCGGATCGAGCGGGTTCTGGTTCTGCAACTGCGTGGTCAGAAGCTGAAGGAAGGTCTGGAAGTTGTCGGCAATCTTGGCGCCGCCGCTATATTGCTGCGCCGAGACCCCCGTTCCGCTTATGCCTGAAACCGCCATGTCGTGCTCCTTCAGACCCTAAGGTCGAATCCGCCTGGGCCGCGCATCGCGGCACGGTAGGCGATACCTGCGGCAAGCCGCATCGGCTCTTCCTCGGATTGAATACGTGTCGCCGCCTGCTCGCGCATCTGACGAAGATCTTCAAATTTTGGCTGTCCGCCGCCGCCGCGATCGTCCTTCAGGGAGAAGGAGAGCGAATTCTGCTCGGACTTGAAACCGGCCTCGTTCAGCGCCCGTTCGAGGGCACGCTGATCGGCCTTGAGAAGATCGAGCGTCTCGGTCTTTTCCACCGTCATCCGCGAGGTGACGCGGCCATCGGTGTCGACGTCAATACGGACGTCGACGCGGCCAAGCTCCGGGGGGTCAAGCCGGATCTCGAACCGCGTCGCGCCCTTCTTGAAGTGCGTGGCGATTTCGCTCGCGATCTGTGGAATGGCGGCCGCAGGCAGGTTGTTGGCCTGCTGCTGTGTCTTCGCAACCGCATCGGCGAGCACCGGTTTGTCGGTCACCGGCGCCTGAGGCTGCGCAGCGCGCGGCTCGGCCGCCACTGCGGGCTTTTCGCTCGCTGCCGGGCTCTTGTCGGCGGGCACGTCTTCCGGCTCTGCGTCCGTTGTTCTCACGGCCGTATCATCGGTCGCTGCGAGCTTCGGCACACCGGCTTCGGTATCTTCAGGAACGGTGACGGGCGCGGGAGCCGCCGATGACGGCTGGGCTGCGACCGGCTTTGCGTCGGGCTTGTCTTTCTCTTTCGTCAGGACGGCGAGAGCGGCATCGGCGGCCTCGGCCTCGGTCGCCGGGCTCGCGGCGAGCGCTGTTTCAGGAGCAGGAATGACCGGCGCCGTCACAACGGGCGTCCCGCTTGCGGAAGACGGAGCCGCCGCATCCTCGGTCGGGGTCGCGGCCGGAGCCGGAGCATTTGCCTTCACCGGCGGAGCGTCATCGATCGCGGGCTTGTCCCGCGCCACGACCTTGCCCTGTACGGACACAACGTTCGGTGTGGATGCGATCTCCCGGGCCGCATCCGGAACCGGCGCGGCAGCCCCCGTCACGGGCGCGGACGCTGTTGCGGGTGCAGCCGGGGCGCTGGCGGCCGCCGGAGCTGACATCCCGGCCGGATCGACCGGTTTCGAAACCGCGTCCACCGCGCCTGTAGCGGTAGCCGTATCCGCGACCGCACGCGGCGCGACGGCTTCGAGAGCTTTTTGCGTCAGAACGGGAACTTCAGGCGTCACAACCGGAGCGCTCGGCGCGCCGGTATAGACGGGCGGCGGGCCGGCGACCGATGCGCGGCCTTCCTGCAGGGGCGCGGGCATTGCCGCGGCTGCTGCTTTCGCGCCTTCCGGAGTGTCGAGGGTCGGCGGCGTAAGCGGCTTCGTGCCCGCGAGCTTCAGCGCCATGTCGGCATTGTTCGTGAAGTTCGCGGCGACGGTGTCCGCCGGCGTCGCCGGCACGACAAGACCGGCGACCATCTGGCTGCCGTCCGCGGCGGTCGCATCCGACGACGCGTCGGCGGCCTTATCTTTATCTTTGACGGTTCCCGCCAGAAGTTGAGAAAGAGCCTGTTCGGCATCCGTCGGCAGGACGTTACCCGCGGCAGCCTGGACCGGGGCAAAAGTCGCCGGCGCCGGGATCGCTGACGGATCGGCGGCCATCAGAACCGCGTCGAGACCGATCACCGTCGCCGCCGGCGGGCTGGCCGCAGGCGCGCTGGTATCGGCCGCGGGCGTGGCGCCCTGCAATACTATGCCGGCCTCTCCCGTCCTGGATTCCACCGTTCCCGCCCGGAACGCCGCAAGCGCCACGGCGAACGCTCCGGCCTCGCCTTCGGCCGGCGCAGCCACGACCGCGCCCGCCGTATTTTGCGGCTGGAGGGTCGGGGTCAGAAGATCGGCCAATAAAAAGGTCATGGATCGAGCCTGTTTGCACGATTGTGTCGCAAGGCCCGTTCCAACTCCGCTGGACCGGCGTCATCTCATTGTAATCAAACGATTTTCGGGGAGAGTGGGATCACCTTTTCAGGCTCGGGGGCGCTTTTCTGCCCGGCAGAAACTGCCGCCCGCGGCAAGACCTGCCCAGTCATCTCCCTGTCCTATCCCCTTGTTTAAGTGGCTGATTTTCAAAAGTTCCCAGCTTAGGCAAATGTTAAACCGCCACGCGTACGCTCCGCCAGAATTTAGGTCAGTCTTCGTAGCGAGTATTCCATGACCGAACTGCCACGTTCCAAGGTGAAATACGTTATCGGCCCGGACGGGAGTCCGTTGACGATCGCGGACTTGCCGCCGACCAATACCAAGCGCTGGGTCATCCGCCGCAAGGCGGAGGTCGTCGCCGCCGTGCGCGGCGGCCTCCTCTCTCTTGAAGAGGCCTGCACGCGCTACACGTTGACGGTAGAGGAATTTTTGGCTTGGCAGGCGTCGATCGACCGGCACGGTCTGGCCGGCCTGCGCACCACGCGCATCCAGCAATATCGGGTGGGCTAAGCCTTAACGCGAATTCATAGACGTTACTTAAGTTTTACAGAACACCGGCCCGAAAGGCCGGTGTTTTACTTTTGTTAACCCTTCCGCCCTGAGGGAGGCGTCCAAGGGGCGGGCTTCCACCTCGCGTTAACCAGCCGTTTACCTAACACCCGGCAATTTCTGCCGGGCGGCTTCGGCGACACACCGGAGCTTCGGGGACGGTTGGCACAGTCTGGGGCAGGCCTTGGGTGGATTTCTGGATTTCCTGAAGGGTCTCGGCGCGCCGCGTCTCGTGGCGATGCTGGCGGTAACGCTCAGCCTGATCGGCTTTTTCGCCTTCGTCGCGACGCGGGTTTCGGACGGCGGCCTGGTGCCGGTGTTCACCGATCTCACGATGCAGGACGCCTCGGCGGTCATCAAGGAACTCGAAGCCCAGAACATCAAATACGAAACCAACCGCGACGGCTCCACCATCCTGGTGCCGAGCGATGCGGTTGCCCAGGTCCGCATGAAGCTCGCAGAGCAAGGCCTGCCCTCGGGGGGCGGCGTCGGCTGGGAGATCTTCGACAAGGGCGACGGCCTGTCCTCCACGAGCTTCCTGCAGAACGTCAATCGTTTGCGTGCGCTCGAAGGTGAACTTGCCCGTTCGATCCGCTCGCTCAATCGGGTCAGCGCGGCGCGTGTCCATCTCGTCGTACCGGAACGCCCTCTCTTTTCGCGCGATGCGCCGAAGCCTACGGCCTCGATCGTGTTGCGGGTCTCGGGGGCGCTCGGCCAGGGTGAGGTCCGCGCCATCATCCATCTCGTCGCGTCGGCCGTGCAGGGTCTCGACCCGCAGGCGATCTCGATCATCGACGAGAGCGGGACACTTCTCGCGAACGGCGGCGGCGATACGGGCCCGGATGCCCTGCCCTCCGGCGCCCTTGAGCGCGAGGCCGCGTTCGAAAAGCGGCTGAAGGATCAGGTTCAGGGCATTGTCGAACGCGTGGTCGGCCCCGGCCGCGCCCGTGCCGAAATCAACGCCGCCTTCGATTATTCCAAGGTCACGAACACCGCCGACATGTTCGATCCCGAAAGCCGGGTCGTGCGCTCCACGCAGACCCGGGAAGAGGAAGCGGAGAACCGCGAGGGTCCGGACGCTGTCACTGTCGCGAACCAATTGCCGAACAGCCAAGCGAACAACGCCGGCGCGACCGCCAACCGCGACAAATCCTCGAAAACCGACGAGACGGTCAATTACGAGATTTCACGCACGACCCGCACCGAGGTTCTCGAAGCCGGGCGTCTCAAGAAGGTCTCCGTCGCCGTTCTCGTCGACGGTATTTACGCCAACGACCAATCCGGTTCGGTGACCTACTCGCCGCGCTCGCAGGACGAGCTCGACCGCATTGCGTCTCTCGTGCGCAGCGCCATCGGCTTCGATCAGGCGCGCGGCGACCAGATCGAGGTGGTGAACCTGCGCTTCGCCGAGCCGCCGGGCGTGCAGCCCATCAGCGACGCGAGCGGCCTCGGAATGCTGGATGTCACGAAGGACGATCTGATGCGGCTGATCGAGCTTGCCGTTCTCGGCGTGGTCTCACTGCTCGTACTCCTCCTCGTCGTCCGCCCGCTCGTGCGCCGCATCCTGACGCCCGAGCGTGCCGCTTCGTCTTCGCTGCTCGCATCGCCGTCCGCGAATGCGCCGAACGAGCCCGTTCCTCTCGCCGCCCCCGATCCGACCGCCCGCATGATCGAACTCTCCCAGGTCAACGGCAAGGTGCACGCCCAGTCGCTCACCAAGGTCGGCGAGCTGGCCGCGCGCAATCCGAACGAAACCGTTTCCATCATCCGCCAGTGGCTGGCGGAACCCGCGTGAGCTGACCCATGGCCGTTCCTGCCCATATCACCCCCCAAAAGAAGTCGGTCGGCGGCGCCGCCCGTTCCGCAATGCTGATGCTCGCTCTGGGCGAGGAACACGGCGCCGCGATCTGGAAGCAGCTCGACGACGACGAGATCCGCGATATCTCGCACGCAATGTCCACACTCGGGACGATCGACGCCGATCAGGTCGAGAACATGATGGTCGAGTTCGTCTCGAAGATGTCGACCACCGGCGCGTTGATGGGCAATTTCGATTCCACCGAACGTATTCTCGCGGGCTTCCTGCCGAAGGATCGCGTCAATCAGATCATGGAAGAAATTCGCGGCCCCGCCGGCCGCAATATGTGGGAGAAGCTGTCCAATGTTCAGGAACAGGTTCTCGCCAACTATCTGAAGAACGAATATCCGCAGACCGTCGCGGTCGTGCTGTCGAAGATCCGCCCCGAACATGCCGCACGCGTCCTCGGCATCCTGCCGGAAGAATTCGCGCTCGATGTCGTCAAGCGCATGCTGACCATCGAAAGCGTGCAGAAGGACATCATCGAACGCGTCGAGGACACGCTCCGCACCGAGTTCATGTCGAACCTGTCGCAGACAAGCCGTCGGGACGCGCATGAGATGATCGCCGAAATCTTCAACGCGTTCGACCGCCAGACCGAGACGCGCTTCCTGACCGCGCTGGAAGAGGAAAACCGCGACTCGGCCGAGCGCATCAAGGCGCTGATGTTCACCTTCGACGATCTGATGCGTCTCGACACGGCCTCCGTACAGACGCTCCTGCGCAACGTCGCACGCGACCGCCTTACCATCGCCCTCAAGGGCGCGACGCAATCGGTGCGTGATTTCTTCCTCGGCCATATGTCGCAGCGCGCCGGCAAGATGATGACCGACGACATGCAGGCTATGGGGCCCGTACGCCTGCGCGATGTCGACGAGGCGCAGTCGCACATGGTCGCGGTCGCGAAAGACCTTGCCGCCAAGGGTGACATCCTCATCACCAAGAACCGCGGCGACGACGAGCTGGTGTTCTGATGGTCGGCGCCAAACCCTTCCTCTTCGACCGCGACTTCGACGGCCGCCGCCGCAGCGAAGAAATGGTGCCGATGACGCAGCACCTCGCGACGATTTCGGAATGCGAGCAGCGCGCCTTCGCCGCCGGCGCGGCGGAGGGCCGCCATGTCGCGCTCGACGAACAGCCCGCGCGCCTCAATTCCGTGCTCGAAAAACTCGCCGTGCACGTCTCGCTCGAAATCGCCCGTTCGGAAGCGCGCGCAATGGCGCAGGAACTCGGTGCCATCGAGCTGGCGCTTGAACTCGCGCGCAAGCTCGCGGGCCGCGCTATCGACCGCTATCCCGCTTCCGTCATCGAAAGCGCCGTGCACGAATGCTTTACCGAGGCTCGAACCGCGCCGCATGTTGCGGTCCGCGTGCATGAGAGCCTCGTCGAGGAAGTGAAAGCGCATCTCGGCGCCCTCGCCGCCGATCGCGGCTTTGCCGGCAAGCTCATCATTCTCGGCGAACCCGAAATCGCGCCCGGCGATGTCCGCCTCGAATGGGCCGACGGCGGCGTCGTACGCGAGCGCGCGGCAATCGAGCAGGCCATCGAGAAGACGATCCACAATCACATAGCCTCGGTCGAATCTTCGGCCCGCGAAGGAGACGAACGATGACCGACGACCTGCCTCTTCCGAACCTCCAAAGCGGCCCCGACGCCATCCTCCGTGAAGACCATGGCCCGAAATCGGCGAACGATCTTGAAGCCGTGTTCGACGTTCCCGTCTCGGTGTCCGCCGTGCTCGGCCGCACCAAGATCGAAGTCGGCGATCTGATGAGCCTCAAGCCCGGGACGGTGCTCGAACTCGACCGCCGCGTCGGCGAGGCCATCGATATTTACGTGAACGACCGGCTCGTTGCGCGCGGCGAAGTCGTCCTCGTCGACGAGAAGCTCGGCGTGACCATGACGGAAATCATCAAGAGCGAACGCTAAGGCGCTGCTCGAACTTAAGGAGTGCGGGCCATGCGGCTCATGATTGTCGGAACGCTTTCGGGCCAGCTCACGCAGGCGAGCAAGATCGCCATGGACCGGGGCGCCAAGGTCACTCATGCCGAGGATGTCGACCAGTGCATGCGCGTCCTGCGCGCGGGCCGGGGCGCCGATCTTCTGATGGTCGATGTCGGCCAGCCGATCCGCGATCTCGTGCGGATGCTGGAAGAAGAGCGTATCCACCTCCCGATCGTTGCCTGCGGCATCGACAACGACGCGAAGGCCGCCGTCGCCGCCATTCATGCCGGCGCGAAAGAGTACATACCGCTTCCGCCCGACCCGGAACTGATCGCCGCCGTTCTCGCGGCCGTTGCCGAAGACCGCCACGACATCGTGTTCAGGGACGAGGCCATGAAGGCCGTCGTCGATGTCGCAGCCCAGATCGCGAAATCCGACGCCTCGGTGCTCATCACCGGCGAAAGCGGCACCGGCAAGGAAGTGCTGGCGCGCTACATTCACAATCGTTCGAACCGCGCGGGCCGCCCCTTCATCTCGATCAACTGCGCGGCGATCCCCGAGCAGCTTCTGGAATCCGAACTGTTCGGCCACGAAAAGGGCTCGTTCACGGGCGCCGTCGCGCGCCGCATCGGCAAGTTCGAGGAAGCGGACGGCGGCACGCTGCTGCTCGATGAAATTTCGGAGATGGACGTTCGTCTTCAGTCCAAGCTGCTGCGCGCAATCCAGGAGCGCGTGATCGACCGCGTGGGCGGCCAGCGTCCCGTTCCCGTCAACATCCGCATTCTCGCAACCTCCAACCGCAATCTCACGGAGGAGGTGAAAAAGGGCACGTTCCGCGAAGACCTGCTCTATCGCCTCAATGTGATGAACCTGAAAATTCCGCCGCTGCGCGAGCGGCCGGCGGATATCGCTGTTCTGTCCGAGCATTTCGTCAAGAAATTCGCGGAAGCGAATGGGCTCCCCTATCGCCCGTTCTCCGCCGAGGCCTCGAAGGAATTGCTGCGCGCCCGTTTCCCCGGAAACGTCCGCGAACTCGAGAACACGATCCACCGCGCCGTCCTGCTCGCCCAGGGCCCGGAAATCGGCGTGGAATCGATCCGCGCGCCCGACGGCGCCCGCATGGACGCAAGCGCCGGGCCGGCCCAACAGGCCGCTCTTGCCGCCGAAGCCGCAACCCGTTCGCTGGTTGGACTCACCGTCGAAGCCGTCGAACGCGCGCTGATCATCGACACGCTCAACCACTGTCTCGGCAACCGGACGCACGCCGCGAACATTCTCGGCATTTCGATCCGTACCCTGCGCAACAAGCTGAACCAGTACACGTCGGAGGGTGTCGCCGTGCCGCCGCCCGCCGCGGGGCAGGCAGCGTAAGCGTCGGAAGTAGCGCCTCCTGGTTTGCGGCGGCTTGCCCGAATCACGAGCATTATCTAGAGTCCACAACTTGGGGGGCTCCTGCACGTTTGGCGGGAGTGAGCCATGTCGGACGACACACTGAATGAATCCTCGGTCGCCCTGCCGATGCGCGAAGTCGGGCTGACCGTGGCGATCGTCGAGCGTACACTGATCCTCGACACCCTGGCCTATTGCAACGGCAACCGGACGCAGGCCGCGCATGTCCTCGATATTTCGGTGCGTACGCTCCGGAACAAGCTGAACCAGTATGCGGCCGAGGGCATATCCGTGCCGCCGGCCTCGGTCGCGAGGCCGGCAGCGGCGGCCTAGCCGCCGGCGAACATCTTCTGGCGGATGATGGCGTGGACGTCCCAGTGGCCGCCCGCGACCTGCGTCACGCCGAAATCCCCGCCGATGGAAACCAGCGACACGGCCTCGTCTTCGCTCAGTTCAAAGGTCTCCATCAGCGGAACGCCGAGCGACCGTTGACGCACAAAACTTGGGCCGCCGCGTTCCCACCGTTGCCGCAAACCGGGCGATTTATCCCTCAAGCCTCTGATGATCTCGGGTTTTTTAGAAATGGGGAGCCGGCCGGCTCGTGCAAGCAATTTGTGCGCCCCGCGATCTTACGCGGAACTTGACCGCACGTTTAACATGTCACGCGCGCCGTTTTCGGCGGCATTGAGATGGAGGCAAGCATGTGTGCTGGAGATGACGTCACTTGTCCGGACTTTGAGAGGCACCGCGCAAAGATGATGGACGCGCTCGGCATGGAGCGCCGCAGCTTCCTGAAAAGCGCGTTTGTGGCGACCGGCGGCGCGGCCGCGCTTGCGACCGGGGCGTCGACCCTGGTTACGCCCGCGCTGGCGCAGGCCTCGGCGGCCAAGGCTCCCGATCAGCCGAGCTACCATTATCTGCCGGCCAACGACACGACGGTTCACTGGGGTTATTTCTCGAAGAAGTTGAAGCCACAGGTCGAGATCGATTCCGGCGACATCGTCACCATCGAAACCTTGACCCACCATGCCAACGACGACGCGTCGCTGATGGTGAAGGGCGATCCCGGCGCGGAAAGCGTATTCTACTGGACGAAAGAACAGAAGAAAGTCGCGCGCCGCGGCGCAGGCGACGAGAACGACACCAAGGTCGGCGGCGGCGGTGGCCTCGGCGTCCATATCTGCACCGGCCCGGTATATGTACGTGGAGCGGAACAGGGCGACGTTCTGGAAGTGCGCATCGTCGACACCAAGTTCCGGCCGTCCGCGAACCCGGACCACAAGGGCAAGACATTCGGCAGCAATGCCGCGGCCTGGTGGGGCTTTCACTACAAGGATCTGATCACCGAACCGAAGGACCGCGAAGTCATTACGATTTACGAGGTCGATTCGAGCGGCGCCCGCAACTGGGCGAAGGCCGTCTACAATTTCAAATGGACACCGCAGACCGATCCCAGCGGCGTCGTGCACACGAAGATCGATTATCCCGGCGTCCCGGTCGATCATTCCACGATCACGAAGAACATGGGCGTCCTGAAAGGCGTGCGAGTGCCGATCCGCCCGCACTTCGGCGTCATGGGGCTCGCGCCGAAGGAGGCCGACTACGTCAACTCGATTCCGCCGAGCTATACCGGCGGCAATATCGACAACTGGCGCATCGGCAAGGGAGCGACGATGTACTACCCCGTCGCGGTCGAGGGCGCGCTGCTGTCCGTCGGCGATCCCCATGCCTCGCAGGGCGATTCCGAAATGTGCGGCACGGCCATCGAGTGCTCACTGACCGGCACGTTCCAGATCATCCTGCACAAGAAGGCCGATATCGCGGGCACCCCGCTCGAACAGATCGAATATCCCATGCTCGAAACGCAGGACGAGTGGCTGATCCACGGCTTCAGCTACGCAAATTTCCTTGCCGAGCTTGGCCCGAACGCACAATCGGACATCTTCGGCAAAAGCTCGATCGATCTTGCGCTGAAGGACGCGTTCAAGAAGATGCGCGGCTTCCTGATGACAACAAAGGGTCTCACGGAAGACGAGGCGATCTCACTGATGTCGATCGGCGTCGACTTCGGCATTACGCAGGTCGTCGACGGGAACTGGGGCGTTCACGCCGTCATCAAGAAGGCAATCTTCGCGGAGGCAGAGGCCTGAACTTGGACATCAGGTCTTGCACGGGCGGCCTTGAGTCAGGCCGCCCGTTCGTGCGCAATCGTTCCGAGATACTCGGCCACGGCTTTCGCCGGCATCGGCCGGGCAAAATGATAGCCCTGTGCGTGCGAGCAGCCGGCCGCGCGGACGAGCATCAAGTCTTCTTCGGTCTCGATGCCCTCGGCGACGACCTGACGCTCGAGGCCGACGCCCAACTGCGCGATGGTCGCGACGAAGACGCGATTGCTGTGGGTGGTACGCATATCCTGGACGAGACCCTTGTCGATCTTGATGACGTCGATCGGGAAATCGCGCAGATAGCTCAGGCCCGAATGGCCGGCGCCGAAATCGTCGAGCCAGAGGCTCATGCCGAGCGCGCGCAACCGGTTCAGATGTTCGATCTGCTCGGCGCTGTGGTCCATCAGCATGCCTTCGGTGATCTCGATGGCAATCTTCTTGGGATCGCAGCCGGTTTCGTCCAGCACGCGGCGGACCATGTCGAGGAACTCACGGCCCTTCAGCTGCGCTGGAGAAACATTGATGCTGACCTGGATTCCAGGCCATCGCACGGCGTCCGCACAGACGCGGGCGAAGACCCAGCTTCCGAGCTTCTCGATCAGCGAGGACTGCTCGGCAATCGCGATGAACTCCGCCGGCGAAAGATAGCCCCGCACCGGATGACGCCATCGCACCAGAGCCTCGAGCGCTTGAACGCCCCCGCCCGCGACGTCGTGGATCGGCTGATAGTGAACGTCGAGTTCGTTCATCAGGATCGCGCCGCGCAGTTCGCGCTCGATGGAGCGGCGATAGCGCTCCTCTTTCATCAAATTGCTGTCAAAACAGGCGACGCGCCCGCGTCCCTCCTGTTTGGCGAGATAGAGCGCGAGGTCGGCGCAGGCCATCAGGTCGAGCCTGTCCATATCGTGCTCGGGGCTCCAGGCGACACCGGCACTGGCTTCGATATTTGCCGTGCGGCCGAGCAGCATCGCAGGTTCCGCCAGCGCCTTCAGTATGCGCGCGCCCACGGCGTCGCAGGTCGATTTTGAAATCGCGCCGGTCAGCATGAAGGCGAATTCGTCGCCGCCAAGGCGGCCGACATTTTCCGCGCCGAGTTCCCGCGCCAGAACATGGCCGACGCGCTTCAGCACGGCATCGCCGAAAGCATGGCCAAAAATGTCGTTCATCGTCTTGAAGCGGTCGAGATCGAGCAGAAACAGCGCCACCGGGGCGCCGTCTTTCGCATCGCGGACGCGGCGGGCGAGTTCGGCGAGGAAGGTCGCTCGGTTGAGCACACCGGTCAGATGATCGAGCTGCGCCAAAGTGCGCGCCTCCTCGCCCCGGATATGGACCTCGTTGGCGTGGACGCGCAGTTCTGAGATCAGGCCGTGCGCATACGCCCCGATCACGCCCATCAGAAGCAGCATCAGCGCGGGCGCGATCGCGCGGGCGTTCTCGATGCCCAGCCAATCGGGATGGTAATCGGATAGGTACCAAAAGCCGGACGAGAATATCAGGCCGGCCGCAAGCATCCAGCGAACCCGGAGAGCCCGACGGTCATAGACTGTGAGGTCCACGGATTTACTCCCAACACTGTATCCGCGACGTGTAATATCCCTAGCTAACCCTATGAAATTAACAGCGGATTACATTGTTCGCAAACTCTTGGGTCCGGCACCCCGGAGGGCTGCGTCAGGACGCCTCACGCCTTTCGTCTGACCGTCCGCGAAGCTCAACCTTTCCAAACATTCAGGTGCCGGAACCGCTCCGAAATGCGATACCGGGCCGCCTCTCGGAGAACCCGCCCGTGTTCGTTTCCTTCTTTCCCCGCCCAAAACTGTTTTTCTGGTCACTCGTAATCTGGACCGCCCTGTGCGTCGGTTACTGGTATGCGGGAGGAGCGGCACTCGGCGCGAGCTTCGGCCTCGGCGGCGCACCCGATCCGGCGCTGGCGGGCAGCGTCTCGATCTTCTGGTCCGGCCCCTTCCTCTGGTTCTACCTGTACTTCACCATCGCCACCTTGCTGTTTGCGCTGTTCTGGCAGCTTTACGCGCCACATCCCTGGATACGCTGGTCGATCCTCGGTTCGGCGCTGATCCTGTTCCTCACCTATTTCCAGGTTCAGGTCTCGGTCGCGGTCAATGCCTGGTACGGACCCTTCTACGATCTCGTCCAGGCCGCGCTCGCCAAGACCCGGCCGGTGACGCTTTCCGAATTTTACGGCCAGCTTCTTACCTTCGCCGGGATCGCCTTCGTCGCGGTCACCGTCGGCGTGTTCATGAGGTTCTTCATGAGCCACTGGATCTTCCGCTGGCGCAACGCGATGAACAATTACTACATGTCGTATTGGCCGCAGCTCAGAACTGTCGAAGGCTCCTCGCAGCGCGTGCAGGAAGACACAATGCGCTTCTCGACAACGATGGAAGGCCTGGGCGTCAACCTCGTCGAGGCGGTCATGACGCTCATCGCGTTCCTGCCGATCCTGCTGACCTATTCCAACACGATCACGGAAATGCCGTTCTTCGGCGAAGTTCCGCACGCACTCGTTTTCGCGGCGATCGTGTGGGCGGCGTTCGGTACCGGATTTCTCGCGATCGTCGGCATCAAGCTGCCGGGCCTCGAATTCAAGAACCAGCGCGTCGAAGCCGCCTACCGCAAGGAACTTGTCTACGGCGAAGACGATGCGGGCCGCGCCCAGCCGCCGACGGTGCGCGAATTGTTTTCGAACGTGCGCCGTAACTACTTCCGGCTGTACTTCCACTACACCTATTTCAACATCGCCCGCATCGTATACCTGCAGACCGATAACATCTTTCCCTACATCATCCTCGCGCCCTCCATCGTCGCCGGGAAGATCACGTTGGGCTTGATGCAGCAGGTGCTCAATGCCTTCGAGCAGGTGCGGTCCTCGTTCCAATACCTCGTCAATTCGTGGACGACGATCGTGGAGCTCCTGTCCGTCTACAAGCGCCTGCGCACGTTCGAAATGGTCATCCACGGCGCAAAGCCGCCTCCGCCTGAGGTCGAGGACGCCCGCCCCGCTGTGGCATAGCGGTCGGGGTGAACCGCGCCGCGGGACAGATCACGGCGCGGCCGGCTCGGTACCGGACTGCGGCGCAAACGCCATGACCGACGCCGCCGCGGGGATGATCAGCGCCGCGGTCGCCTGAGCAATTCAGGGCCGCTGTCTGCGGACGGCGGCCCTTTTCTTTACCACCCGTTAACCATGCACCCGGCAAATTCTGCCGGGTAAGGCCGGACACATGTCGTCCGGCGCGTCGGGTTGATTGAAGTCGCGTGCCCCGTTCTGTTCCGCCGCTTGTCGCGGCCAGGTCAGGAGGCGCCAGATGGAGGTCCGAGCTCTCGCGCCGAATCCGACGCCGCGTACCGGCCTGCCGTTTCGCCGGGTGCCTTCAGGAGAAAAAATGGCCGATATGAGCGCCGCGAACGCCGCCGCGGGTTCGCGTCAGATTGCGGGCGATTTCCTCGATTTCCTGAAAAAGGGCGATATCGGCCTCGCCGTCGGCGTGCTGACGATCCTTGTCGTCCTCATCATGCCGCTGCCGCCGGTCCTGCTCGACATGTTCCTGGCGTTCTCGATCATCTTCTCGGTCCTGATCCTGATGACGGCGCTGTTCATTCAGACGCCGCTCGAATTCTCCTCCTTCCCGACCGTCCTTCTCGTCGCGACCATGATGCGCCTCGCGCTCAACCTCGCATCGACCCGCCTCATCCTCTCCCAGGGCCAGGGCGGCACGGACGCCGCCGGCCACGTCATCGAAGCCTTCGGCAATTTCGTGATGGGCGGCAACTTCGTCATCGGCATCATCGTGTTCGCGATCCTCGTGATCGTGAACTTCGTCGTCATCACGAAAGGCTCCGGCCGCATCGCCGAAGTCGCGGCCCGCTTCACCCTCGACGCCATGCCCGGCAAGCAGATGGCGGTCGACGCCGATCTGTCCGCCGGACTGATCGACGAAGCCACGGCCCGCAAACGCCGCAAGGACCTTGAAGACGAAAGCTCGTTCTTCGGCGCCATGGACGGCGCTTCGAAATTCGTCCGCGGCGATGCCGTCGCGGGACTTCTCATCACCGTCATCAACATCGTGGCCGGCATCATCATCGGCATGGCCCAGCACGATATGTCGCTCGCCGAGGCCGGCCATACTTACACGCTGCTGACCGTCGGCGACGGCCTTGTCACCCAGATCCCGGCTTTGGTCGTCTCGACCGCGGCCGGCCTGCTCGTCTCGAAGGCCGGCGTCTCCGGCTCCGCCGACAAGGCGCTGATGGACCAGTTGTCGGGCTATCCGAAGGCACTCGGCATGTCGGCCACGGTCATGGGTTTCCTCGCCCTCCTGCCCGGCATTCCGGCGCTGCCGTTCCTCGCGCTGGCGGGCGGCGCCGGCTACCTTGCCTGGAAAGCCGATCGCAACGGCAAAATCAAAGCAGCCGAGGCGGCGCATACGGCGCAGGCGCAAGCCGTCGCTGCCGCCGCGCCGCCGGCCGAGGAGCCCATCTCCGAAGTGCTGCGCATCGACGATCTCAAGATCGAACTCGGCTACGGCCTCCTGCCGCTCGTCGACGGCCCGGAAGGCCAGGACAAACTCACCGAGCAGATCAAGGCGCTGCGCCGCCAGTTCGCTGGCGATATGGGATTTGTCATGCCGTCGGTCCGGCTCCTCGACAACGTCCATCTCGGCGCCAACAATTACATCATCAAGGTCAAGGAAACGCCGAGCGGAACGGGACAGGTGTTTCCCGGCCAGTTCATGGTCATGGATCCTGCCGGCGGGCAGATTCAGATGCCCGGCCACCACACGACCGAACCCACATTCGGCCTGCCCGCGACCTGGGTCGACAGCGCGCTGCGCGAAGAGGCGAGCGTACGTGGTTACACGGTGGTCGACGCGCCGACCGTGCTCTCGACACATCTCACCGAAATCCTCAAGGCCAACATGGCCGAGCTTCTGTCCTATGGCGAAGTCTCGAAGCTCCTCAAGGATCTTCCGAAGGAGCAGGCCAAGCTCGTCGAGGACATCGTCCCCGGCCAGATTTCCATCACCGGCATCCAGCGCGTGCTGCAGTTCCTTCTCGGCGAACGCGTCTCGATCCGAGATCTCGGCACGATCCTCGAAGGCGTGGCCGAAGCCGTCGGCTGGACGCGCAATCCGGCCGCCATCTCCGAGCACGTACGCGCCCGCCTGTCGCGCCAGCTCTGCTCGCAATACTCCGCGCCTGACGGCACGCTGCCGCTCGTCGTGCTCTCGCCGCAATGGGAACAGGCGTTCCAGGAATCGATCGTCGGCCAGGGCGACGACCGCCAGCTCGCAATGGCGCCCTCCAAGCTCCACGAATTCATCGCGCTCGTCCGCGACAAGTTCGAAGACGCCGCGCGCCAGGGCGAAGTGCCGGTGCTCCTCACCTCCGCCGGCTCACGGCCCTTCGTGCGCTCGATCATCGACCGCTTCCGCAGCCAGACGCCGGTCATGTCGCAGTCGGAAATTCACCCGCGCGCGCGCCTGAAAACAGTCGCCGCAATCTAGTCCGACCCAAAGCAACGGCTTTCGAGATCGCAGGTCGAGCGCGGCAAGCTTGCGTAAACCCTGGAACCACGCCGGCGTCGACCTCGGTTTCGAACGCGCTACTTCTCCCGCGGGGTTTCTAAAAACGCGGGCGGAAAAATCCATGTTCGACGTCGGTGCGATCGTGCTGTTCGCCTACGGCCTTGCGGCGCTTCTTCTCATCGAAGTCGCGGCCTATCTGATCCTGTTCTGAGCCCTTCCCTCCCCTGAATGGGGAGGGCCGACTCGGCGAAGCCGAGCGGGGTGGGGTGTTTCCCCTCTCCCGTTTACGGGAGAGGACGACTCACGGCCGTGAGGCCGTGAGCGAGGTGAGGGGAAAGCCGTCTGCTCTTGCCGTCGTTGATCGGCAAGGAAATGATTGGCTCATGCGCGAAGGATCAAAACGTGATCTGGCACGTCGGCTACGCCGCGATTTGACGGATCACGAGCGACGTCTTTGGTATTTGCTCCGGGATCGGCGGTTCTCCGGAACGAAATTTCGTCGCCAGCTTCCGATTGGGCCTTACGTTGCGGACTTCGCTTCCGTCTTGCATAAACTTGTCATCGAGATCGACGGTGGACAGCATGCGAATAGCGCGAGAGATGCCGACCGCGATGCCTACCTGCGTGCGCAGGGCTGGACGATCTTACGATTCTGGAACAATGAGATCATAGAAAACCGCGAAGGCGTTCTTATGACGATCGCGGAAAATATCGCGAGGTCGTCTCCCCTCACCCGGTCGCCTTCGGCAACTCGACCTCTCCCGCCTGAACTCGGGTGTTCCCGAGTTCAGTTCTTTAATTGCCAAGTCGGGTAAACCCGACTTGGCTCGGGAGAGGGAAACGAAACTAGCTCGCTCGCCTTGAATGGCCGGCCAAACCAATCGCGTCCATCGCGTGCTGGTCGCGGGTGTTCTCCGCCGCCTTTTCGCGGGCCTGGTCGCGCTCGTCGAGGAGTTCGACCTTCTTCATTTCCTCGAAGGCTTCGGCCAGTTCGTCCTGAGCTTCCTGCAACTGGTTCTTCATGTCGTCGGCCGAACGCAGAAGATTGTCGCGGCGCTGGGTGGCCGCGCGGGCATAGGTCGGATAGGCGAAATGGGTTACGTCGTGAATTCCGGCCCGCGTCTGCTCGGCCTGGATTTCACGATCGAGATCGCCCGCCATGCGCTGAAATTCGGCGATCATCGTCTCGATTTGCGAGACGCGGCGCCGCTTCTCATCGACATGGAAACGTTTCAGGCGGATCAGGGTGTCACGCGATTTCATGGGTTACTCATATACGCATGCCGGTTAGCGTTCGGTTTCCGCACCGGCCACAATTCGAGATAATCTCTCGTAAGCATCCCTCAATGTAGTTGCTTCTTCCTTACCTTGGGAAAGAAAAGCCTCAAGCGGCCCATTCAGCGCGATCGCCTCGTCCACTTCGGGGCTCGAGCCCGCCCTGTAGGCGCCGAGACGGATCAGTTCCTCCATGTCGGCATAGGTCGCCATTACCTGCCGCGCCTTCATGACCTGGGGCAGGAAGGCGGGATCCGCCGAACGCGGCATGGTGCGCGACACCGATTTCAGGACATTGATGGCCGGATAGCGCCCGCGCTCGGCGATCGCGCGCTCCATCACGATATGGCCGTCGAGGATGCCGCGCACGGCGTCGGCCACCGGCTCGTTATGGTCGTCGCCGTCGACCAGGACCGTGAAGAGCCCCGTAATCGTGCCCTCGTTCATGCCCGGCCCCGCTCGCTCGAGAAGCTTCGGCAGCTCCGAGAACACGGTCGGCGTGTAGCCCTTGGCCGTCGGCGGCTCGCCGGCGGAAAGACCGACCTCGCGCTGGGCCATGGCGAACCGGGTGATCGAGTCGATCATGCACAGGACGTCGCTGCCCTCGTCGCGAAAATACTCGGCCAGCGCGAGCGTCATATAGGCCGCCTGCCGCCGCATCAGCGCGGGTTCGTCCGACGTGGCGACCACGACGATCGAGCGTTTCAGCCCCTCTTCGCCGAGATCGTCCTGCAGGAATTCCTGCACTTCCCGGCCGCGCTCGCCGACCAGGCCGATCACCGCCGCGCCCGCCTTCGTGTACTTTGCCAGCATCGACAACAGTACCGACTTGCCGACGCCGGAGCCTGCGAAAATGCCCATACGCTGGCCGCGGCAGCAGGTGAGGAAGGTGTTGAGCGCGCGGACACCGAGATCGAGCGGCGCGCCGACGCGCTTCCTGGAATGGGCGGGCGGCGGCGAGTTCCTGAACGGATAGAGCAGCGGGCCCTCGGGCAACGGGCCCTTCCCGTCGATCGGCCGCCCCATCGCGTCGATGACCCGGCCGAGCCAGCGTGGATTGGGCCGCACCCCGGCATGGTCCGTGCCGACAAGCGCCTTGCAGCCGCGCCGGACGCCGTCGAGCGTCGCGAACGGCATCAGCAGCGCCCGGTCGGACGCAAAGCCCACGACTTCGCAGGGCACGGCGCGGCCCGGGCCCACCTCGATGTCGATGCGGCCGCCCACCGCCATCGCGCCGAGCGGACCCGCGACCTCGACCAGAAGACCGCGCACCGCGACGACCCGTCCGAAGATTTCGCGCTCGGGAATGTCCCGGGCCGCCTGGATGAGCCCCTTCATTGGCTCTTTCTCCGCTCGCGACGATAATTCGTTGTGGATGGTAACGGTTCGTTTACGTCCAGCGTTAATGATTTGGCCTTGGAAATTTAACCACGGGAAATTCTCCGAGCGGACCCAAGCTGTAAGTCGGAAGAGTCGGTTAGAACCTGAAGCTAAGGTTTTGAGTTAAAACTTTATTCAGGACGAAAATCGAGATTCCACAGATACTTATGTGTTCTCACGGTCAAAGTCCTCAGGCGCTTGCCGACGCGAATCAACTTCTGTTAACCATTCGCAGGTAGCGTTAAATCGACAGGGAATTACCGGCTTCGGTCGTGAAGCTGTGGAGGGATAAATAATGCGCGTGCTTCTGATCGAGGACGACAGCGCGACCGCGCAGAGCATCGAATTGATGCTCAAGTCGGAAAGCTTCAACGTTTACACCACCGATCTCGGCGAAGAGGGTGTCGACCTCGGCAAGCTCTACGATTACGACATCATCCTCCTCGACCTGAATCTCCCCGATATGTCGGGTTACGAGGTTCTGAAGTCGCTCCGGGTCGCCAAGATCAAGACCCCGATCCTGATCCTCTCGGGCCTCGCCTCGATCGAAGACAAGGTTCGCGGCCTCGGCTTCGGCGCCGACGATTACATCACGAAGCCATTCCACAAGGATGAGCTGGTCGCCCGCATCCACGCCATTGTTCGCCGCTCGAAGGGCCACGCCCAGTCGGTCATCAATACCGGCGACCTGGTCGTCAATCTCGACACCAAGACGGTCGAAGTCGGCGGCAATCGCGTGCATCTGACGGGCAAGGAATACCAGATGCTGGAGCTGCTCTCGCTCCGCAAGGGCACGACTTTGACGAAGGAGATGTTCCTCAACCATCTCTATGGCGGCATGGACGAGCCCGAGCTCAAGATCATCGACGTCTTCATCTGCAAGCTGCGCAAGAAACTGGCCTCGGCCACCGACGGCAAGAATTACATCGAGACGGTCTGGGGCCGCGGCTATGTGCTGCGCGAGCCGCCGGAAGACCTCAAAGCGACCGCCTGAACGGCTTCCCGGAACAACAAAAAAGCCCCGCCTCGGCGGGGCTTTTTTGTTTGTTTCGCTGACTATTGCCTTCAGCGACCCGCGCCCACGGCGATTCGCATGGGCGGATGCTGCGCTTCGAGCGTCAGGTTGCGCACGTACAGACCGCGTTTGTCGGGCACCGATTTGAACCGGTCGCAAAGGCCGACCACCGTTTCCGCCGCACCCAGGACGAGGAAACCGTCGGGCGCAAGCGCGCCGGCGAGCCGGTTCAGCACATCCATCTTGGTCGGCTCGTCGAAATAGATCAGCACATTGCGGCAGAACACGATGTCGAAGGATCCGAACGGGCTGAAATCGCGAAGCAGATTGACCGGGCGAAACTGCACCTTCGATTTTATCTTCGGTGAAACTTCCCACATATCGCCGACCTGCTCGAAATTCTTGACGAGCATCTGAATCGGCAGGCCGCGCTGCACTTCGAATTGACTGAAGCGTCCGGATTTGGCCTTGGTCAGGACTTCGCCCGAAAGATCGGTCGCGAGAATTTCGAAGTTCCATCCGGGAAACTTCTCGGCGGCTTCCTCGAGCAGCATCGCAAGCGAATAAGGCTCCTGCCCTGTCGAGCAGGCCGCGCACCAGATGCGGAGACGGCGCTGCGTGGCGCGGGCCTTCTGCATGTGGGGCAGCATGATTTCGCTGAACAGGTCGAATGGCAGCTTGTCGCGAAAGAAGAACGTTTCGTTTGTCGTCATCGCCTCGACGACTTCACTCTCGAGGCTGGGATTGCCGGTGCGCAGATGTTGCATCAGCGCCGACAGCGACGGCATGTTGTGCTTACGCGCAACCGGCAGCAACCGGCTCTCGATGAGATAGCTTTTGTCGCCGATCAGGACGAGACCCGAGCGTTCCTTGAGGAACTTTCCCAGAAATTCGACTTCTGTGGGTGTCATGAACGCGCCCCCGATATCAAACTCATTATTCGCGGAGCGATATCGGGCAAAGGAAGCACCGCGGCGCAGGCACCAATATGCGCTGTCGCGCCCGGCATTCCCCACACAACGCTTGTCTCTTCGTCCTGGGCGATGACCGCGCCCCCCGCATCCGCGATCGCAAGCGCCCCCCTGGCGCCATCCGATCCCATTCCGGTCAATACGACTGCCGCAAGTTTTCCGCCCCAAACCTGGAGCGCGGAATGAAACAGAGGGTCCACCGCCGGCTTGCAGAAATTGACCGGCGGATCGTCCGTGATCCGGACCACGGGTCCCTGTGCGCTTTGCTCGACCTTCATGTGACGGCCGCCAGGCGCGACAAACACCGTTCCCGCATGGATGAGCTCACCGTCCGCCGGCTCACGGCAAGGCACGCCGGCGACGCGGCTGAGATGTTCGGCGAGGATCGTGGTGAAGCTCGGAGGCATATGCTGGGTCACGAGCACCGGCACACGCGGCAGAATGCTCTTGATGCCGGCGAACAGAACCGCAAGCGCCTGCGGGCCGCCGGTCGATGATCCGATGACCAGTGCGCGCGGCACCATCGATGGGAACTTCCGCAGATGCACCGGCTCGCCGGTGCGGCGCAGGAAGGAATTGTCCGGCGGACCGGTCCGCAGCTCTTCCGCAGGCTGCGCAATGCTGTGCAACGGCGCACGAGGCGCGGCCGCCGGGGGGCGGATGCGATGACGGCCGGCCCGACGGCCGCCGAGCGCGCGCACGCGGTCGGTCAATTCACGCCGGAAGTCGGCGGTCGTCGTCATTTCACCCGAGGTCTGGGGCTTCGCCAGACAGTCCATCGCGCCGAGCGACAGGCATTTGATCGACAGTTCGGCGTTGCGGAGCGTCAGCGTCGACGCGACGATTACGGCAAGGTCCGGGCGCCTGGCTAGAAACAGCGGCAGAGCGGTCACGCCGTCCATGTCCGGCATCTCGATGTCGAGGATCAGGACGTCGGGCTGCGCGCGGTCAAGATCTTCGAGAGCGTTCTTCGCTGAACGGTGTGTCGCTGCGATCTCGATGCCCGGATCTTCCCCGAGCCAGCGGGAAATGATGCCGCGCACAACAAGCGCATCGTCGACGACCATTACGCGGATCGGGCGGTCATGTTCTGAGGAGGCAGCAACAGCAGCGATGGCCATACCCGTAACGTTCTCGCAAAACCATGTGGACCCGAAAAAGACCTCGGATCAGATGAGGCCGACTTCCTGAAACTTGGCTTCGACAATGTCCTTGTCGAACGGCTTCATGATGTATTCGTTGGCCCCGGCGCGAAGTGCCCGGGCGATGTGCGCCACATCGTTTTCCGTCGTGCAGAAGACGACCTTCGGAACATCGCCGCCCGGCATCGCACGGAGCTCTTTCAGGAACTCGTAGCCGTCCATCACAGGCATGTTCCAATCGAGCAGGATCGCGTCGGGCATGGCCTGGCGGCACAGCTCCAGCGCCTGGCTACCGTCTTCGGCTTCCGAAATCTTGAAGTCGAACTTTTCGAGGATCCGTCGCGCGACCTTACGGATCACACTGGAGTCATCAACCACAAGGCACGTTTTCATAGTCCGGACTCCTTATCCAAGCCGCTTCACTACGCGGCAAGGGCTTCAGGCCCATGGCCGAGAACATTCTCGACACTGAGAACCACGAGCAATTGTCCATCCAAGCGATGAACGCCGTCTGAAATTTTAGCCCAGCGTGGATCAAGATTTGCGGGGTTCGGTTCACGCGAGGAGACCGAAAGCTTCATCACCTCGCCGACCTGGTCGATGAGCAAACCATAGGCTTCGCCCTGGTGGTCGATTCCGACCGCCATCGGCGGGCGTCCGGTGTCGCGCGGCGGCAGACCGAGGCGGACGCGCATGTCGATCGCGGTGACGATACGGCCGCGCAGATTGAGCACGCCCGCAACTTCCGGCGAGGCGAGCGGAACGCGCGTCAGGCGGTCCGGCGAGAAGACATCCTGGACCCGCCCGATCGGCAGGCCGAAGAGCTGGTCACCGATGACGACGGTGACGAATTCGACCATTTCCTCGTCATGGGATGCGTATTCGTTCGTGCTCATGCCGCGCGCTCCATCTGAGCGGTGTTTTCCTTCAGTGCCGCGATCAGACCCGGACGGTCGAACTTCGCAACATAGTCATCGAAGCCGGCCCGCCGCCCGCGCTCGAGTGCATCCGCGGTCGTCAGCGACGACAGAGCAATCAGCGGCACGTTGGAATGATTGGCGTCCGCACGAACCGCTTCCGCAAGGTCGAAACCGTCCATTTCCGGCATCTCGATGTCGCTGACGACGACGTCGAACATGCGTCCGGCCTTCAACAGGTCCAGAGCCTCGGCTCCACTGCCGCAAGCCGTGACCTCGTAACCCGTCGCGCGCAGCACCGGCAGCAGCATGTTGCGGAAGAAGGCGCTGTCGTCGACGAAGAGAAGCCTGCGCGGAGCCGCCTGGCCCGTGTCCTTACGCTGCAACCAGTCGTCGAACGCCATCGGCAGATAGTAGGCGATGTCGATGATCTCGGTCGCCTGTCCCTTGACCACGGCGGAGCCGAGAATGCCATCCACGCTCGACACAACCTCGATGTTCAACTGGTCTTCGACGATGTCGACGATCTCGTCGACGATCAGGCCCATGGAGCGGCCGTCCTCGGAGAAGACCAGCAGCGGCTGCGCACCTTCGGAGCGCAGATGCGTTTGCTCGGTCACTTCGATCAACGGCATCAGGCTGCCGCGATACTGGACAAGATTTCGGCCATTGGAGACTTCGATCTTCCTGACGTCGATCTCCTCGAGACGCGTCACGAGAGAGAGCGGCACGGCCTTCAATTCGGGACCGCCCGAGCGGAACACCAGCATCGAGACCGTCTGATTTGCCTTCGGTCCCGCCTGCTCTTCGACATTGGCCGCGTTGAACATGGTTTCGGACGCGCTGGAGCCGGCCGAGTGAGCGATGCCGTTCGGATCGATGATCATGATCACCGAGCCGTCGCCGAGAATGGTCGTTCCGGAGAACATCGAGATGTGACGCAGACGCGAGGACATCGGCTTCACGACGATTTCCTCGGTATGGAACACGCCGTCGACGACGATGCCGAAGGTCTGCGCTCCGACCTGGGTCACGACGATGAAGCCCGCGCCGTCGAGCGGATTGTCGGCATCACTGAGACCGAGAAGCTTGCGCAGGTGGATCAGCGGCAGAAGCTTGTTGCGAAGCCTGAGGACCGGCGTTTCCTTGATGTGCTCGATCTTGTGGTCGGATTGCGAGTTCGCACGCACGAGTTCGATGACGGCGATCTGCGGAATAGCGAAGCGATCGCCCGCGACTTCCACGATCAGGGCCGGCACGATCGCAAGCGTCAGCGGTATCTTGATGGTGAAGGTCGTGCCTTCGCCGACGACCGATTTCAGGTCGATCGTGCCGCCGATCAGATCGATGTTCGTCTTGACGACATCCATGCCGACGCCGCGGCCCGACACGCTCGTGACCGCCGCGGCGGTCGAGAAGCCGGGATGGAAGATGAACTTCTGGATCTGGCTTTCGCCCATGCGCTCGAGTTCGGACTCGGTCGCGAGACCGTTCTCGAGAGCTTTCTTCTTGATGCGGTCGACGTTCAGGCCACGCCCGTCATCGGCGATCTGGATGATGATGTGACCGCCCTCGTGATAGGCGGACAGCCGGATCGTGCCCTTCTCGGGCTTGCCGAGCATCTTGCGGTCATCGGTCGGTTCAAGACCGTGATCCGCGGAATTGCGCACCATGTGCGTCAGCGGATCCTTGATGATGTCCAGGATCTGGCGGTCCAGCTCGGTCTCGGCGCCGTGCATGTCGAGCTCGATCTTCTTGCCGAGTTCGTTGGCAAGATCGCGCACGACGCGCGGCAGCTTCTGCCATGCATTGCCGATCGGCTGCATGCGGGTCTTCATCACGCCGTCCTGCAACTCGGCCGTGACGTTCGACAGACGCTGCAGGGGAAGCTTGAATTCCAATTCTTCGTGATGGCGCACGATCTCCAGGAGCTGGTTGCGTGTCAGCACCAGTTCCGAAACCATGGTCATCAGATGTTCGAGCGTATCGACGCCGACGCGAATCGACTGCGAGACGATTGAGTTCTCAAGCTTGCCGGAAGATTCGTCCTCTCCACCTGCCGCCGGCTTCTTCGCGGCAGCGGCGGCGGGCTTTTTCTCGGGCACCGGAGCGGATGCCGGTTCCTCGCGTACGTATTTCGCGGGCGAAATTTGCGGGCCATCCGTCTCGCGGAAAGCACGCTCGAGATCGTCCTCGGAGACTTCGCCCAGACGTACTTCCTTTACGGGCGCGGCCGGCGGAGGCGCCACTTCGGTTTCGGTTTCGCGGAACGCGCGTTCCAGCTCTTCTTCGGAAACTTCACCCACCCGCAGTTCTTTTACGGGCGCAGGCGGCGGAGCCACGGCAGCGGGCGCGCCCTTCATGGCGTCTTGCGACATCGCTTCAAGCTGAGAAATGATGTCCCGGTCTTCGCCCTCGGGCTCGACTTCGGTGCGCTCAAGCTCGCCGAGGATCGATTTGATGCGGTCGATCGACAGCAGAACGAGGGTCACCGCTTCGGTGTTCACCCGCGCGCCGTCGCGGAACTTGCCCATCAAGGTCTCGGACGCATGCGCAATCGCTTCGAGACGCGGAAGCCCCAGGAATCCGCAGGTGCCTTTGATTGTATGGACGAGACGGAAGACGTTATCGAGGATCTTCGCGTTGTTCGGGTCTTGCTCGAACTTGACAAGTTCGGTGTCCACGACGTCCAACGATTCGTTGGTCTCCGTCAGAAACTCTCGAAGCAGATCGTCCATAAATGATCCCCCGACGCCGGTTTGGGTCCATCGGGCGTCAGGGGCGATTGGTAAAGTGAAACGGTTACTGCCGAGTTGAAGGTGCCTGTGAACACTGAGCGGACGGCGCCAGTTCCGCCATAACTGCCGTTATGGTGAATGAAGGCTTAAGCGGTTGTGGTCGCCTGAAGCACAACCGTTTCGCCCTCCATCTCGATGCTCACCGTCATGCCCGAGGCGCGGGCGATGAGACCGGTATAGAAGGGCTGGATGACATGAGCATCGACCCGCCCGTCCTCGGGCTGGCCTGCAACGAGCTCGACCACGCCATTTGGGATCCGCAACATCGGCCCCGTCGTTACGATCTTGAATACCGTGTCCGGCTCGTTGCCCTCCACCGTAACGACAACGGTTCCGCCGCGCGGCACTGTGCCCATCGCAATGACGAGCAGATTGAGCAACAGCTTCACCTTGTTCTTCGGAAGCAGCACGCGCGGCGCGGACCAGGTCATTTCGGCCTTGGCGTCGCGGACAAAGCCCCGTGCGACCTGTTCTGCGTCGCCGACATCGATCTGCGCTCCCGCCGAGCCCGCCGCGCCGAACGCCAAACGTGCGAACTGCAAACGCGCGGACGCCTGCTCGGCGCTCTTCCTGACCAGATCGAGCGCGATCTCCCGCATCGCCGGGTCGTTTTCCTCCTCCAGAACCTCGAGGCCGTTGACGATCGCGCCGACCGGGCTGATGACGTCGTGGCACAGGCGGCTGGAAATCAGGGCTGCGAGATCGAGGCTATCCAGTTCGACGGGCGCTGACATGGGACGTCTCCTTGGAAGGCGCGCATGGCGGCGCGGGACGGAGCCTGATACACCGCGCCGCAGATTCGCACCAAGAGCGGCGGGCCTTCGGTCCCGCAAAATTCAGGTCCGCAGTTCATCCTCATGACGCCCTCCTCAACGGCCTCCCTCGTGCCCGAACTCGTCCGCCTCGCAGCCGAGGCCGGACGGCTGATCCTCAACCTCTCCTCTCAAGGGTTCGAACTCCGCACCAAGGACGACCAGTCGCCGGTCACCAACGCCGATATGCGGGCCGAGGAAATGCTGCTGGCGGGGCTGGAAAAGCTGATGCCGGGTGTACCGGTTCTCGCCGAGGAGAGCGCCTCTCGCGGTGTCGTGCCCCCGATTGCGGACGCCTTCCTTGTGCTGGATCCGCTCGACGGCACCCGCGAATTTGTCTCCGGCCGCGCCGAATACACCGTCAATATCGGTCTGGTGGCCGATGGCCGGCCCCGGATCGGGGTGCTTCATGCGCCGGCCCTCGGCCGCACCTATTGGGGCGTCACGGGGTCCGGCGCCGCCCGCGCCCTTCACAAGCCGGGAACGATTCCGACCGATGACGAATTCGCCGCCATCGCGTCCCGCGCTCCGCCCACGCCTCCGGTCGCGCTGACCAGCCGGGGCCACAACGACGCCGTCACCGAGGCTTTCCTCGACGGCATCGGCGCGCAAGACCGCCGCCGTCTCGGCTCGGCCCTAAAATTTGCCCTCGTCGCCGAAGGCAGTGCCGACGTCTATCCCCGCTTCGGCAATACGATGGAGTGGGACACGGCGGCGGGCGAAGCCATTCTGAGCGCCTCCGGCGGCGCGGTTCTGACCCCGGAAGGCACACCGCTCAAATACGGCAAGGCGGTGGAGAACTTCCGCAACGGGGCTTTCATCGCCTGGGGACGAGCGCCACAGGTTTGAGCAATTGCCTTCGCACGGTCACGATTCCAGTCAAGATAGATGGCGGATTCGCGTCGCCTGCAGGGCACAGAACGATAATGCGCGTCGCGTTCCAGCCCGAATCGGGCACACGAGGGGGATAATTTCGCCATGAAGCTGCCCGTTCTGTTCCGCTTGGCCTTCGCGCTCGCGATCCTGTCGTTTGCCCCCGGCTCCGTCGCCGCGCAGGGCTATCAGGGCGGCTCCGACCGCACCGGCACCTATTCCAGCGACGAGATCGTCGCCAGGGGCCACAAATTCTTCGGCGTCGTCAGCCGCGAACTCGCAACGCTCGTCGAGACCGCGGGCCAGAGATGGGGACGGCCGAACGGCTACATTCTCGGCCAGGAAGGTTCGGGCGCCATCGGCGTCGGCCTGCGCTACGGCGAGGGCAAGCTCTACATGAAGATGGGCGGCGAGCGCCGGGTTTACTGGCAGGGCCCCTCGATCGGCTTCGACCTCGGGGGCGAAGGCGCGCGCACCATGATCCTTGTCTACAACCTGCCCGGTCCCGACAGCATCATCCGGCGCTTTCCCGGCGTGAACGGCTCGGCCTATGTGGTGGGCGGCTTCGGCATGACGGCGCTCTCGATCGACGGCGTGGTGCTGGTCCCGATCCAGTCCGGCGTCGGCGCACGCTTCGGCGTTAATGTCGGCTATCTGAAATTCACGCCAACTTCGACCTGGAACCCTTTCTGATCCCGAACCGAACTTGCATTTCGGGCCCTCTGGCGGTCTTCCCCGCCGCATGTCATGTATGACGTTCACCGATAGGCAAAACAGGCTGACGCATGGTCGAGCCGCTTCTTTACGCCGCGCTCGGCTTTCTTACGGCAAGCCTAGTGGCGTTGTTCATGGGACGTGCGCTGTGGAATCGCGCGGTGCGCCTTACCACGCACCGCATCATGCGCCGGCTGCCGTTGTCGCGAGACGAGATCGTCGCTTCGCGCGATCTTCTGCGCGCCGAGCAGGCTATCGAGCATCGCCGTCTTGAGCGCCTTGCCAATGTCATGCGCCAGCGCATGACGCAGAGCATGGCCGATATCGGCCGGCGCGACGCCGCCAATTTCGCCCTGCGCACATCGGTCGGTGAGGCCAGCGCCAAGCTGGAGGCGGCCGAGGCCCGCGAAGCTGCGGCGCAGAAAACCATCGAGCAGTTGAAGGCCGAAGCAGCCGCCCTCAAGAACCGCCTCGCCCAGACCGAAAGCGGCCTCAGCGAAACCCAGCGCGGCCACAAGAAACTCGACCGGGAGCGCGCCGAACTCGTCCGGCTCGCCGACACGCGCCGTGCCGAGGTGGCCGCAGCGACGGCCGAAATGGCGCAGATGAGGCTCAAAGTCTCCGCGCTCGAAAAGCAGCGTGATGCAACGGCGCGCGAACTGGCCGACCTGCATGGCAAGATCGGTCAATCCACCGAGGCCGCCCGCAGCGAAGCCGAACGCGCCGACGGCGTGCATCAGAAGCTCGCAACCGCCGAGGCCGAACGTGTACAGGCATTGACCCGCGCGGAAGACGAAGCCCGCGCAGCGGAAGCCCTGCGCACCGAGAAAGCGGCGCTGGAGCGCGATCTCGAAGCCGCGCGGATGAAAGCCGAAGCCGCCGTCAGCCGCGCCGCCGATTTGAGCTCCGAGGAAATCGGCGTGCTGCGTCAGCAGATCGAACGGCTTGCAGGCGATATCGCACGGGTCGCAGGCAGCGCGAATGGCCGCGGCGCGGGTTCCGGCGGAGTGCTGCAGTCCGCAGTCCGCGCCAGCCGCGAATCCGAACAGGTAACATCCGCCCCCGTTACTTTTCCGCCGGTCCGCTGAACTTACGCGCCTCCGGCAACGTTACTTCCTTCGTGATGCTCCGCGCTGCCCTGCTCTGGGGCCTCCTCCTGACGTCGGCCACTTTTGCCGTGCCTTTGCCGCATCCGCGCCCGGCCGCGCTGACGGTAAAGCCCTTCCCTGAGATACGCCCCGAAAAGCCGAAGGCCGGCAAGACGGACACGCTCAAGCTCGGCGACGCGCGGAAAACGGGCGAACAGCCTGTCGCCGACATCGAAAACGTGCCGCTTCCGGAACCCAGGCCCGCCCGCCTTCCCGTCGGCCCCGTGATTTCCGGCCCCACTCCTCCGGAACCCGGCCTTGTCGAAGCCGAAGTGCCGCTCGATCCAATTCCAGATCCCGTCTGCGACGCACTCGAAAAATCCGGCGAGGCCGAGTTCGAGCGCCTGCCGCGCATCATCGAGGGGGATTGCGGCGCGTGGACGCCGATACGGCTCAAGGCGCTTGCGCCCAAGGACGGCCAGCGCGTGACGTTCGAAAACCCCGTCACCATGACCTGCCTGGTGGCGACGGCGGCGCTCGACTGGCTGAAAACCTCGGTCCAGCCCGCGGCCGTGAAGCATCTCGGCGGGCCCATCAATGCGTTCCGGCAAACCGGAGGCTATGAATGCCGGGGCCGCAATCGCGTCTTCGGCGCCAAAATGTCGGAGCACGGCCGCGCCAACGCGCTTGATATCGGCGGGTTCCAGCGTTCCAACGGCACGGTCGTGCCCGTTCAAGACCAGGGCGAGGCGGAACTGGGCTTCCTGATGGAGGTCCGCAAGGCGGCTTGCGGGCCATTCACCACCGTTCTCGGGCCTGGCGTCGAGGCTCACGCCGAGCATTTTCACCTCGATCTTGCCCGGCGCGGCAAGGACGGCCGCACGACTTATTGCCGGTAGCGGCCGGGACTGTTACCTGAGGCCCTCAAATCGAACCTTTGAAAGAAGCCCCGCGGCCATGACCGCAGAGAAAATCGTCGCGCCCTACGCCTCCCGCCGCACCTTTGCGATCATCTCGCATCCGGACGCCGGCAAAACCACGCTTACCGAGCGCCTGCTGCTTGCGGGCGGCGCCATCCGCGCGGCCGGCGACGTCAAGGCGCGCGGCGATCGCCGGCGCGCCCGTTCCGACTGGATGGACATCGAACAGAAGCGCGGCATCTCGGTCACCTCCTCGGTGATGACGTTCGAGCGCGACGGCATCACGTTCAATCTGCTCGACACGCCGGGCCATTCGGACTTTTCGGAAGATACGTACAGGACGCTGTCGGCCGTCGACGCCGCCGTCATGGTCATCGACGCCGCAAAGGGCATCGAAAGCCAGACGCGCAAACTGTTCGAAGTCTGTCGCCTCCGCGACATTCCGATCGTCACCTTCATCAACAAGGTCGACCGCGAAGGCGTCGACCCGCTGACATTGCTCGACGACATCGCCTCGGGCCTCGCGCTCGATCTCGCGCCGATGACATGGCCGATCGGCCTCGGCACGGATTTCCGCGGCGTCATCGACATCGAACGCAAGATCGCGCACCTGCCGGCTGTTCGGGGCGGACGTCCGGAAAAAGAAGTCGCGTTCTCCGACCCGGCGGAACTCGTGAATGCCGGCATCGAGCCGCACATTCTCGGCCCCGCTCTCGAAGGGCTCGAACTCGCATCGGGCGCGCTGAAGAAATTCGACCTGGACGCCTTCCGGGAAGGCCACATGTCGCCGGTTTATTTCGGATCGGCGCTGAAGGAATTCGGCGTCACGGAACTTCTGCAGGCTCTCGCCGATTTCGCGCCGCCGCCGACCACACGGCCTGCGACGACGCGGAAAGTGTCGGCGGCTGAAAGCCCCGTCACCGGCTTCGTCTTCAAGGTCCAGGCAAACATGGATCCGAACCACCGCGACCGCGTGGCGTTCATCCGTCTGTGTTCCGGCAGGTTCAAGCGCGGGATGAAGCTCTTTCATGTCCGCGAAAACCGCATGGTGACGATCGCGGCCCCCATCTTCTTCTTCGCGCAGGAGCGCGAAACAGCAGACGAGGCGCTTCCCGGCGACATCATCGGAATTCCGAACCACGGAATGCTGCGCGTCGGCGACACGCTGACCGAAGGCGAGAACATCCGCTTCGAAGGCATCCCGAACTTCGCGCCGGAAATCCTGCGTCGCGTTCATCTCGACGATCCGATGAAAGCAAAGCAGCTCAGCCGCGCGCTGCAGGACATGGCCGAGGAAGGCGTGACGCAGGTGTTCCGCCCGCTGATCGGTTCACAATCCATCGTCGGCGTCGTCGGCCCGCTGCAGCTCGAAGTCCTCGCCTCGCGTATGGACAAGGAATACGGCGTGCCGATCCGCTACGAGCCCGCGCCCTTCGTCACCGCGCGCTGGGTTGTCGGTGAGGACAAGACCTCGATCGATAAGTTCATGGACGCCAACCGCTCCTCGGTCGCCGAAGACCGCGACGGAGCGCTCGTCTATCTGGCCCGCAATTCCTGGGCGCTCGATCAGGCAAAGCAGGACTGGCCGGCGCTGAACTTCGCGGATGTGCGCGAAAGGGGCTGATGCCCCCTCTCACTCCACCATCGGGACAAGACGGCGAAGCCTCGCTTCGAGCGGGCGCACGATCTCCTTGTGGGCTCGGCCCTGGTCGCGAAGCTTGGCAATGATCTGATATTGCTCTTCGACCATGTCCATCACGGCCTGCTTCTGCTCGGCCGTCAGGTTCCCCCCGTCCGCCGCGCGCGCCCGAAGCGTATCGAACATCGCCTCCAGTTCAGCGTCCGGGATTACCGCCATGAAGCCTTTCAGCGTGGCGTCGAATGCCGTCCTCCAGGTCTCGCGCGAGAATCCCGCCTTGGCGATCAGCCCGCGCCCCGCACTGTCGTCTTCGAACACGCGATCGGCTTCGTCATCGTCATAGGCGACCTTTCCGAGATCGGGCTGCATCTGCTCAATCACGGCAACGACCGACGCCGCCTCCCCTACCGTCAGGGCATGCGCGGGGATTGCGAACACCGCGAACCCGAACGCAAGAGCCGCGATCCATCCCATCGTACCTACAGTCCCGGTGGCCCGCCTGATCATTACCTGCACTCCGTGCTGAGCGCGGCCTGCGACCTCGCGCTCGCCTGGGATTGAACGACCGAACCGCCGACCGATGCGGCCTGTGCCGCGACCATGCCGCCGCGGCCGCCGAAGCCGCCCAGACCTCCGACCATCGAGAGCGCACCGCCCAGCATGGCGGCATTTGTCTGCGCCTTGGCGGCCTCGTTCGCCGCATCCGCGCACCGCACGGCCTGGGCGGGTGCACGCGCCTCTTTCACCGGAGAAGACGCAATCTGCGCCTCTCTTACGGGAACAGGCGCAATCTGCGCCTGGGCTTTCGATCTGCCCGAGCCTGTTGTCTGGCTGCATCCCGCGACGGCAACCGCAAGCGCCAGTATCGCAAATTTCCTCATCTGCCACCCGTTTCAGGACGGGTCATTCCCGCCGACCCGTGTTTAGGGCTGGGGCCGGAACGGCGTCTTGGCGCTGGAGGAACTCTTTTTGCCGAGAGTGAACTCCGGCCCGCGATCATGCACCGCGATCACGCATGCCCTGGCTTCGCACTTCGGACGGGGTTACGCCGTAACAACGACGAAAAGCACGGTTGAAACTGGAGAGATCGCAGAACCCGGCATCGAACGCGATCGACGCGATCGTCGCTGAGCCGGCCGGCGTCATGCGCAGCGCGCGATAGGCAAGTTCGAGCCGACTGTCGCGCAGAAACTCTGAGAACGTGACGCCCTCGGCCTCGAACAGCCGGTGAATATAACGCACGGTCACGCCCTGACGCCGGGCGACGGATTCCACGGTCAAATGCGGGTTCCGCAGACGATCGAGCATGTCCCGCTTCACAAGCTCGAGCCGTGCCGCACGAATGCTCTGATCGTTCCGGCCGGCACCGCCCTTCACCATGCCGTCGAGCGTCAGGGCGACAAGATCGTACAGATGGTTTGCCGCCATCCCCTCTGCCTTGTCGCCGCGCGGCGGAGCACGGCGCAAGAGATCGGCATAACCGGCCATCAGAGAGACCCCGGGAGCATCCCGGGAAACATGATAGGCGGGATCGCGATCGATGAAGGGAACGAGCCGCGCCAGATCGGCCCGTCCGAGCGACACCACGTTCACGACGGTCTCCGGCAGGCGAAAGCGCGATTCAACCCCTTCGTTGATGATCATCACATCACCCGCGGCGACCTTCACGGATGCACGGCCTTCGACGGAAACCTCATGCTCGTGCGTGTGGATCGTGAGCAGGTAATTGTCCCGGCCATCGCCCATGAGCTCACGGGTGCGGGCACCGAGGATCGGCGAGTAGCTTGCCGTTCCGACCGTTATCCCACCGGGCAGTCCGAACGCCGCGAGTTCGATATGCAGATCGCGGTCGCCCACAGGCGTGAACTGCAATCCGGCAACGTGCCGCGCGACGAAGTCATGGACGAATGCCAGCCGCTGGCGCTCAGGAACGTGATGGGTCGATAGACGCTGCACGTGAGGTCCGTCCGTCTCCAGAGGGTACGTCTACGATGTCCGCAGCCGCACGATTCGCGACGCTATAGCTCACCATCGCCAAAATTGGGAAGCGACCGCCCGGCGTTTTTCGGAACCGGCTTGGAGGATCACACCAGAATCTCTAGGAATTTGCGCCGCTTCGACCTACTTGAGCGGCATGGCCACTTCCCTCGACACCCGCCGCCACCAATTCGACCCCACGCTTGAACCGCACGAGGTCGATCGGCTACGCCGCTTCGGCGAAGTCCGGCGCTTCGGCGTCAACCACGCCCTCATGGAAGCAGGGCAGACCGGAGTCGGCCTCATGGTCGTCCTCCGCGGCCATGTCGAGATCAGCCAAAGGGACGCGCATGGCGGGCGCATGCCGATCCTCACTCATATCCCGGGCGCCTTTATCGGCGAGCTCGCTCAGCTTTCGGGCCGTCCGTCCCTCGTCGACGCGATCGCGACCAGTGATGTCGAGGTGCTCGATATTTCTCCGGAAAAACTCCGCGCGCTTCTGATCGCCGAGGCGGAACTCGGGGAGCGCATCATGCGCGCGCTGATCCTGCGCCGCGTCGATCTGCTCGAGACCGGCAAAGGCGGTCCCATCATCGTCGGCCCCGCGGATAGCGGCGATGTGCTGCGGCTCGAAAACTTTCTCAGGCGCAACGGCCATCCGCACCAGCAGCTCGATCCCGACAAGGACGCCGAAGCGCGCACTTTGATCGAGCGTTTCGGCGTCGCGACCGAGCAGCTTCCGCTCGTCGTCTGCCCCGGCGGTCAGGTGCTGCACAATCCGGGAGAAGACGAGCTTGCGCGCTGCATCGGTCTTGTCGGGCCGATCGATCCCGACCGGATCTACGACACCGTCATCGTCGGCGCCGGCCCCGCCGGTCTCGCGGCGGCGGTCTATGCCGGTTCCGAAGGCCTGTCCGCGCTTGCTCTCGATTGCCGCTCCTTCGGCGGTCAGGCCGGGGCGTCCGCGCGGATCGAAAACTATCTTGGATTTCCGACCGGCATCTCCGGCATGGCGTTGACGGGACGTGCCTACAGCCAGGCGCAGAAGTTCGGCGTCGAGTTCGCGATCCCCGACGAAGTGGTACGGCTCGATCCGCCCGACAAGAAGGAGGCCTGCTGCACGATCGTTCTCGGCAGCGATGAGCGCGTCAACGCCCGCACGATCGTCGTCGCCTGCGGGGCGCGCTACCGGCGCCTGGATGTCTCCAACATCGACGAATTCGAGGGATCGGCGGTGCATTACTGGGCGTCGCCGCTGGAAGCCAAGCTGTGCTCCGAGCGCGAGGTGGCTTTGGTGGGGGGCGGCAATTCCGCCGGACAGGGCGCGGTCTATCTCGCCGCCCGCGCCAAAAAGGTCTGGCTCATCGTCCGCGGCCCGGGCCTCGAGGCCACGATGTCGAAGTACCTCATCGAGCGCATCCAAAACCTGCCCAACATCGAACTCGTGACTGAAAGTGAAGTCGTCGCGCTCGAAGGGGAAAGCGGGGCTCTCAGGGAAATCCGCTGGAAGAACCGCAGGACGGGCGCGGAAACGCGAAAGCCAGTCACTCAACTCTTTCTCTTCATCGGGGCGGCGCCCAACACCGATTGGCTCGCATCCTCAGGCATCGGCCGCGACGACAAGGGCTTCGTCATTACCGGCGACGCCGTGGACCGTGATTGCCACGCGCTGGAGACAAGCCTCCGGGGCGTCTTCGCCATCGGCGATGTCCGCGCCGGCTCGGTAAAACGCGTGGCCGCCGCGGTCGGCGAGGGCGCGCAGGTTGTCGCGGCGGTGCACTCGTTCCTGGCAAAGCAAACTATCAGCTAAAATGGAACGTTTGGCGTTTTCCCAAAATTGTCGATTACGTGCGTCGCATATCGACGATCGCACATCGGCGCGATAAACTGACTCTCTGGTAGAGGGTGTCATGGTCTGCAGACAAGCATCCAATATAGGGCACGCGATGCCCGTAGCCGACTACCTGACCTGCATCGTCGCGAACGACAACCGGCCTCCATCGGTATTTCGCGAATGGGTGGCCACAGGGATCGGGATTTGCTCGTGCTTCGCGATGCAGATTGCCTGGTCGACGTTCCTGATCTCGCAGCTTCAGAGCTAGATCGGATCGAGGACTCTCGCAAAGCCGTTTCGCGCGGGCTAAAACCCGGTCATGCGAACAGTCCTCTTCGTCCTCGCTTTTCTCCTTACCTCTCCCGCATACGCGCAGGAGGCGCCAGCTCTCCCGCCGGAGGGCGCGAGCAGCGTCACCCCCAAACAGGCCGTCACCGCGAAGGACTGGATGGTCGTCGCGGCCAATCCACTCGCCACCGAGGCCGGCGCGGAGATTTTGCGCGCGGGCGGCAATGCGGTGGATGCCATGGTCGGCATCCAGCTCGTGCTCGGCCTCGTCGAGCCGCAGAGCTCCGGCCTCGGCGGCGGTGCGTTCCTCGTCTACTGGGATGCCAAGGAAAAGAAGCTGACGACGTTCGACGGCCGGGAAACCGCGCCTTCGGAAGCAACGCCGACCCTCTTCCAGGACGCGCAGGGCCGGCCCCTGAAATTCAACGACGCCGTGATCGGCGGCCGCTCCGTCGGCACTCCGGCGACACCGCGCCTGCTCGAGACCGTGCAGCGCCGCTACGGCGCCCTGCCCTGGGCCCGTACGTTCCAGACGGCGATCCGTCTTGCGGACGAAGGCTTCCCGGTCTCGCCGCGCCTCGCGAGCTTGATCGCGGCCGAAGGCGATCTTCTGAAACGGTATCCGGAGGCGGCGCGCTACTTCTATGATGATGCCGGCGCGCCTCTCCCGGCCGGCGCGCTCCTGCGCAATCCGGCCTATGCCGAAACCCTGCGCACGCTCGCGCGCGATGGCGCGGATGCCTTTTATTCTGGGCCCATCGCGAAGGATATCGTCGCCGCCGTCCGCACCGCGCCGGGAAATCCCGGCCTGCTTTCGCTCGACGATCTCAGAACATACCGGGTCAAGGAACGTGATCCTGTCTGTACACCTTACCGCGCGCGCGAGATCTGCGGCATGGGCCCGCCGAGTTCCGGCGCGCTCGCTTTGGGCCAGATTCTGGGCCTGATCGAACGCTTCGATCTCGCAACTCTCGGCGCCGCATCGCCCCAGGCGTGGCAGATCATCGCCGACGCGTCACGCCTCGCCTTCGCCGACCGCGAGCGTTACATGGCCGACAGCGATTTCGTCCCGATGCCGGTGAAAGGCCTCGTTGCGCCGGACTATCTCGCCGCGCGCTCGGCCCAGCTCGCACCCGGCACAAAGCTCGCGGATGCGCAGCCCGGCAATCCGAAATGGACGCATGCGCGCCTCTGGGCGGACGGCGTCTCGCCCGAGTTCGCGGGAACGAGCCATATCACCGTGGTCGACCGCGACCGCAACGTGCTCTCGATGACCACGACGATCGAAACCGGCTTCGGCTCCCGCCTCATGGTGCGCGGCTTCATGCTCAACAACGAGCTGACGGATTTCTCCTTCACGACGCAGAAGGACGGTGTCCCGGTCGCAAACCGCCTCGAACCCGGCAAGCGCCCGCGTTCGTCCATGGCGCCGACCATCGTGCTCAAGGACGGCTCGCCGGAACTGGCATTGGGCTCGCCCGGCGGCAGCCAGATCATCGGTTATGTCGCGAAGAGCCTCATCGCCTATCTCGATTGGGGTATGGACATCCAGTCGGCGATCGCTTTGCCGAATCTGCTCAACAGGTTCGGCACGATGGAAATCGAGAAGGGCACCGGCGCCGAGGCCCTCGCGCCCCCGCTCCGGGCCATGGGCTATGAGGTGAAGATCGCCGACATGACCTCCGGCCTGCACGCCGTAGCCATCGGCGCGGACAAACTCACCGGCGGCGCCGATCCGCGCCGTGAGGGCGTGGCTGCGGGGCAGTAGTATGGACGGTCAGCCGGACGGCGGCGTCGCAAGATGGTGCGAGCGCTGCGCGCGGTCCTTACATTGCGCTGCGGGAAATTTCGATGCGCTATGCGTTCACCCAACGGGTATCGTCCGAGAGAACGGATGGATGCCTTTACCTCACTCCTTCATATAGTTTGGTAGCCATGTGCTCAGTTCTGGTACCAGCATCAGGACTAAGGTGAAGAGAATGATCGCGATGAAAAAGGGGACATTGGCGCGAAAGACCTGAATTTGATCGACCCCGGCAATCCGCCCTGCGATGATCGACGCGATACCAATCGGCGGATGCAGCTGACCAATGACCACAGCCATGACCATTAGAACCCCGAACTGTATGAGATCGATGTTGAACGCGATCAGCGTCGGCAGAAGGACGGGAACAAGAACAGGGATCAACGGATCGAGAAACATGCCGGCTATGATGGCCAGCAGCATGAGCGCGAGAAGCCGCATAAACTGACTGTCGCCGATTGCAATGACATCAATCACGGAGGCGATTGCCTGGGGAACACCAGCACTCGCGAGGCTGACGCCGAGTGTTCCGGACAATCCCACCATTACGATCAGTTCTCCTGACAACTGAACTGAAGAGACGCAGGCGCGGAAAAACTCTTTCCAACTCAACGAGCGATAGATGAAGGCCGAGATCATCGCGGCGTAAACCACGCCAAAGGCGCTTCCTTCGGTTGGAGTGAAGACGCCTACCGAAGTGCCGCCGACAATAATCATGGGCATGCCGATAGCTAGAAGCGCGCCTCTGAAGGTGATCAGGATTGCCGAGATGGAGAGATCACCATGGCGCGGAAAGTTATGCCTGCGGGCGAGCACCACAACTATGCCCATGAAGATCAGGCCCATTATGATCCCTGGGATCACACCCGCCAGGAATAGCGCTCCGAGCGACGTTCCCGTCACAGCCGAATAAAGGATCATTGGCGAACTGGGCGGAAGCATCGGCCCTACGCCCGAAGACGAAGCGCACGTTGCTGCAGCGAAAGCGGGCGAGTAGCCGGCACGCTTCATTGCCGGAATGGTGATCGAGCCCGTGCCAGCGATGTCGGCCGTCGAAGAACCGAACATACCGCCGAGGAAGATGCTGGTCAGGACATCAACTTGCGCAAGTCCGCCGCGCGCCCAACCGACCAGTGAATGCGCGAAATCAAACAGCCGGGCCGAGAGCCCGCCGACATTCATCAGGACCCCCGCCAGCACGAACAGCGGAAGGGAAATGAGCGTATAATCGCTCATGCCATTGACCATAGCCTGAGGGATAACAAGCGCCCATTGCCCGCTGAGGTAGAGGCCGAGCGCGACCGAGCCAAGAAGACCGGCGACCATCGGAACCCCTAGAATCAGCAGAACAATCAAAAGTCCTATGCCGATGAGTGCGCCGGTCATGACTTGTCCGTTTCTGAAATGAATTCGCGGCCCGCTTCAACAAGAAACGCCGTCACCACGAGGCCGGAACCGATGCAAAGAGCGGACGTGAACCACCCTGTCGGCATCTCCAAGTAAAGAGTTGTGTCAGCCCCGAAGAGTTGTACGTATTGGAAGCCGCCGATCGCCAGATAAACGAAGGCACCCGCGGACAGGAGCTGAGAGGCAAGAGCGATCGCACGCTGGGGACGTGCGGGAAGTTTTTGGATGAAGTAGTCAATCCGAATCATCTCGCGCTGGCGGATCGACAGAAAAACGCCGCACACTGCCAACCATGGCATGAGAGCGACGACAAGTTCGTCTGCCCAGATTGCGGACATGTTGAAGGCGTAACGCCCGACAGCGTTGCCGAACACCAGGGCCGTCATCGCTACAATGACAATGGCGCCAATGCCGCCGATCACGCCATCGACGATCTGCTCGATTAACGTTTCGCCCTTGCGTTGCCCGATTTCGAAAGAGCTAAGCGCTCCTTCCATTTCCGAGACTATGCTGACCCGAGCAATCTCATTCGAAGGTTCCATTTTCCATTTTGAAGGCATGGTCGTTCGTCCTCGTGCGAGAGGGCGGGGCCGGGTGCCCGGCCCCGTGGAGTCACTCGGTCGCAGCCAGCACGCTCTTGGCAAGATCCGCGCCGGCGACATCGCCGATCGCTTGGTAGAGGGGAGCGGATGCCTTCTTGAAGCTGTTCACGTCGATCTCAGTGACAGTGATCTTGCCGCCATCTTTCATCTGCTTCAGCAGTTCAATATCTTTTTCCGCGCCCATCTCGCGAACCTTTATGGCCGCTTCCTGCGCCGCAGACTTGACTGCTAGCTTCTGTTCACTGCTCAAGCCCTCGAACCTCTTTAGGTTCATGACCAGAGTTACGGGTGTGTAGACGTGGTTTGAGATTGAGATGTGCTTCTGAACTTCCTGGAGTGAACGCGCGACGATGTCAGCGAGCGGGTTTTCCTGGCCGTCGATCGTGCCGCTTTGCAGTGCGAGGTAGACTTCGGCGAAACTTAGGTTCGAAGGAGAGGCGCCCAAGGTCTTGAACATGAGGACCCGTGTGGGGCTGCCAGGCACGCGGATTTTCATACCCTTGAAATCATCCGGCGTTTTTACTGCACGTACATTGTTCGTGATCTGGCGGAACCCGATTTCGCCAAAGGCCAGGACCTCCAAACCTGCGCGTTCACGCATGGACGATCGTAGCTTTTCACCAATTTCGCCGTCCACGACTTTGGCCACGACGCTACGGTCCTTGAACAGGAAGGGCATGTCGAACACCGCCCAGCTCTTATCTAGACCGACCGCATCGGAACCCATCGGGTAGACGTCGATTTGACCGGTGCGAACCTGCTGCATGTGAACCACCTCGTCGCCGAGGGCAGCCGTGTGAAACAACTCGTACTGGAATTCCTCACCGAGCTTGGCTTTCAGGTTCTCGGCGAACAGCTGCATCATGATGATATCGAGCGCCGCAGCCGGGTTGTCGCCGGATAGCCGGAGCTTCAACGGATCGGCCGAAGCCGTGGAAGCGACAAGCGAGGCGCTTAGCGCAACGACGCCAAGAAGTGACTTGATGCGGAAATAACGCGACATTGCTCTGTCTCCTATTTGCCTTCAGGTCTTGACGAGGGTGTCTTTCAGTTGGTCCCGATTCAACGTCACGCCGAAGCCTGGCGCTGCCGGGATTTTTATGCGGCCGTTCACGGCCCGGGGCGGATCGACGAACATTTGTTCCTCGATCTGTTCAGTACCTAGATGGACCTCGGCGAGGGTTCCGTTACGGAATCCAGCCACGTGGTGGATGCACCAAACGCCGCCGCCGCCGGCATCGGACAATGGCTTGTTGTAGATCTGGGAGAGATGAGCGACCCGTCGGGTCTCGGTCATTCCACCGTTGTACATGCTGTTGGGCATGAAAATATCGATCGCGTCATGCTCCACCCATTCGCGGAAACGCAGCGAATGGCCGTCCATCTGGCCCGCGGATAGAGGGATCGTGGTGCGCGCGCGCAGCATCTTCATGTCTCGCGCATCAACCCGACGGATTGGATCTTCAAACCAAGCGATGTTGTATTCTGCGATCATCGGGCAAAGCCGCATGGCATCTTCCAAGCCGATGCTTTCATTTGCATCGATGGCCAGCACGATGTCGTCACCCAAAGCTTCCCGCACCGCGCGTATACGCTTCACGTCCTCCATCAAGCCGAGTTCACTGCCGACGAGCATCTTGAGACGAGAATGACCCTCGGCTATCAGCCGGCGACCCATCTCGATGAGTTCGTCAGCGCCGTATGCGGCGAACCCATAGGTCACATAGACGTCGGCATAGTCTCTGGCGCCGCCAAGCATTTGCGCGACGGTACGGCCGGCGGCCTTGCCGATGAGATCCCACAGCGCGAGATCGACGCAGGACAGTGCCGTGAGGTTGATGCCCGTAGCCGAACCGCGTTCGGACAGGATTGGTTGGAGGCGCGCGTGGATCTTCTCGAGATCGCGCGGATCCTGGCCGATGATTGCCGGGGCGAGATGGCGCGAGACGATCGCGGCCACACCGTGCGACAGAAACCGGGATGCCATACCGAACCCGACATGGCCGTCGTCAGTCTCTATTTCACAGATAACGCGGTAGTCGTCAGGGAACCGCTTGTCGATCAGCGGTATCGAACTCTCGACCCGGTGAACGCTTACTCTTACGTCCTTGATAATCACGACTGCTCTCTCGGTTTGTCACGCTGAATTGGTTCGGTGCGTGCGTTTGCCGGCCGGCAGGTGCTTCAAGAACCGTGGAAATTGTTTGCGCCTTGCTCGGATTTTGAGTCAGCGGCGCAAGGTTCGGAATTGGGCGACTGAGATCGATGTCACCCGAAATTGCTTGTTCAATCGCGGCTGCTGCAGCGAGCGTACAGGCGTCTTGCTGGTAGCGGCTGACGATTTGGATACCAAAAGGTAAGCCGGTCCTCGCGCTGCACGCATCGAACAACTCGACCGGCGACAGCTGTTTGCTGCCAATCAAGGTGCGAAGGCCGTACGCGGTGAGATCTAGAAGATCGGACACAAATGCTCCCCAGCAGTCGTCGAATTCTCTCTGCCAACTCGTCCACGAGTCAAACAATTTTGAGTTCAAAATTGCCGAGAAAGAACAATTTGAGCAGTTTGCATAAAATACAGCCGCCGAAAGCGGGGAATATAGGCACATCATTCCGCTGGGAGGGCCGATGTGCGGGCCCACGACCGGTCCGCGATTGATCGGCGTCATGACGTCCGGTCTGCACGCCATCGCCATTGCCCCGGACAAGCTCACCGGCGGTGCCGATCCGCGCCGCGAGGGCGTGGCTGCGGGGCAGTAACGCAGACTGCGATCCTGACACATTTTCCCGAGACTTCGATGCGCGGTGTGTGCGGGTCGGTCGCGCCATTACTCTCTCGCGCGTTTTTCGCTGTCCATATGTGCGAGCATCGCCTCGGGATAGCGCGCGCCCGCAGCGGCGTCACGCGGGATTGCCTGAGCGAGATCGGCCAGATGCGCGGGCGTCAACGTCACATCGAGCGCGCCGAGCGCCTCAGTGAGACGGTCGCGACGCCGCGCGCCGACGAGCGGTACGATGTCGTTGCCCTGCGCCGCGACCCAGGCGATGGCGACCTGCGCCACCGACGCTCCGAGATTGTCGGCGATCATGCGCAGCCGCTCGACCAAGGCAAGGTTGGTGTCGAGGTTCGCACCTTGAAACCGCGGACCGTTGTCCCGGAAATCCTTCGTCTTGCGGTCCGTCCAGTGACCGCTGATCAAACCGCGGGACAAGACGCCATAGGCCGTAATGCCGATACCGAGTTCGCGGCAGGTCGGCAGGATGTCATCTTCGATGCCGCGCGAAATCAGCGAATATTCGATTTGCAGGTCGACGATCGGATGTACGGCATGGGCACGGCGGATGGTGTCCGAACCGACTTCCGACAGACCGATATGTTTGATGTATCCCGCCTTCACCATGTCGGCCATCGTACCGACGGTGTCTTCGATCGGCACCGCCGGATCCAGCCGCGCCGGACGATAGATATCGATGTGATCGGCGCCGAGGCGACGCAACGAATAGACGAGAAAATTTTTCACGGCCGCCGGGCGGCTGTCGTAGCCAATCCAGGCTCCTGCCGGATCGCGCAGCGCTCCAAACTTGACGCTGATCTGGACATTGTCGCGCGGTCGGCTTCGCAGCGCTTCGTTGATCAGCATCTCGTTGTGTCCCATGCCGTAGAAATCGCCGGTGTCGAGCAGCGTAATTCCCGCGTCGAGCGCGGCATGAATCGTGGCGATGCTTTCGCCGCGGTCGGCGGGGCCGTATAAATCCGACATGCCCATGCAGCCGAGACCGATGGTGGAAACCTGGGGGCCGGTCTTGCCGAGTTTGCGATGATCCATGGTGGTTCTCCTGAAGCGGCGGAAGCCGTGGTGATGAGGCTGATATGGCGCGCAACGCGAACCGCGATAAGCTGGACAATTCAGAATGGACTGTTCACATTATCGAACAATGGCAGAGTTCGACCTTCGCGATCTTGAAGCCTTCGTGGCTGTTGCCCGCACCCGCAATTTTCGGCGGGCGGCGATCGAGCAGCGCGTGTCGGTCTCAAGTCTGAGCCAGCGCCTGCGCGATCTGGAAGAGCGGCTCGGCGTTCGGCTCATGAACCGCACCACGCGCAGCGTCGCGCTGACCGAGGCCGGCGAATTGCTGTTGGCGCGCGTGGAACCGGCAATCCGCGACGTTGGCGAAGCGATCGGTCAGGTCCGCGGGCTTCGCGATGTGCCGTCCGGACGATTGCGCATCAACGCGCCGATGCCGGCGGTGGAGCTGGTGCTGGCACCGATGGTGGCGCCGTTTCTCAAGCGTTACCCCCAGGTCGAACTCGAGATCGTCGCCGAGACTTCGCTGATCGATATCGTCAAGGAAGGCTTCGACGCCGGCGTCCGCTACGAAGAGCATCTCGCGCAGGACATGATTGCGGTCTCGCTCGGGCCGCCTCAGCGCTTTATTGTCGTCGCCTCGCCCGATCTCATCGCGACGCATGGACGTCCGATGCAGCCGAAGGATTTGCTGAACCGGCCTTGTCTTCTGACGCGCTTTCCAAGCGGGGCGCAGGTCGACTGGGAATTCGAGAAAGCCGGACGGGTCGTCAACGTAACGCCCAACGGTAGATTTCTTTCGGCGAACTCGACGCTTCAGATGCGCGCGGCCCTCGACGGGCTGGGCTTTTGGATGACGTTCGAAGGATTTGCCCGCGACTTGGTCAAGGCCGGATCGCTCGTCACCGTGCTCGACGATTGGTGTCCGCCGTTTCCCGGGCCTTTTCTCTATTATCCGAGCCGCCGCCAGCCGCCGCCGGCTCTGCACGCGTTCGTAACGTTCGTCTCGGAATGGCGAAAGAATGAGAAGCGGCGCGGCAGGGGCGCCTGAGACTTGAAAGCGCGGCCGGTCAGCCCGACGGCGCGCGCGTAGCGACGAAGCGCGACAGCGGCCACACCATGTTGAGGGTCAATCCGCCGATGACCAGAACCGCCGCCGCGATCTTCCAGATCTGCAGCGGCTCACCGAGCCAGAGCGCGGAACTGGCCATGCCGAAAACCGGCACGAGCAGGGAAGTCGGCGCGACGACGGCGGCCGGATAGCGCGTCAGAAGCCAGCCCCAGATGGCGTAGCCGAACAGGGTATTGCCGCAGGATTGCCAGAGCACGGCAAGCCACGCCCATACATCCGCATCGGCCAGCGATTGCGAGATGAGCGGCCAGCCCTCGAACACGACGGACAGAACAGCGAGCGGAATGACCGAGAAGATGCTTGCCCACACCACGTAGGCAAGCATGTTCGCGGAGCCGGCGGCCTTGCCGACAATGTTGCCGCACGCCCAGCTCAACCCCGCCGCCAATGTCAATGCGATGCCGAACGCCGTGGCGTCGCCGCCGATATTGAGGCCGATGAGCACGATTCCCGCGACGGCGAGCGCAAGACCGGCCCATTGATGAGTCCGTACAGTTTCGCCTTTCAGGAGAACGGCGAGGAAGATCGTGAAGAACACCTGGGTCTGGATCACCAGCGACGCCAGCCCCGGCGAAATCCAGCCGTTGACCGCGTGGTAGATCAGCCCGAACTGGCCGACCCCGATGAAGAGGCCGTAGAGGGCCAATTGCCGCCATGGCACGTCGGGTCTCTTCAGGAAGAAGACCGCCGGAAACAGAACGAAGAAAAATCGCAACGCCGCGAGCAGGAATGGAGGGACCTGCTCCATGGCGATCTTCATGATGGGAAAGTTGGTGCCCCAGATCGCCACGACGGCAACGGCAAGCAGGGCGTGCTGCCAGGAAAGGTGCGTAGCGCGCATGGTATGTACATTTCTCAGGGGAGACCCGTGCAGGACATAAAGCATTACGGGATCAGGTAAGTTTCCAAGAATTCAACATCATTGTGGCGGCTCGACGGCTTTGTCTTGCTGCCCTGACGAGTACTCTTTCGAGCAGCCTGAATACTCCAGGAACCTTGGCGCAGCGATGGGTTTTTACGGAATTTCGCACGTCCTGGCAGCGTCACCAGGGAATGGCCTTCGATTCGCGTGCTCGCGAGCACCTGGACCGGAGAGCACGAGGGTGAATTCACGACTCGGTATGTGCATCTCCCGGCGACCGTCAACGGGACGGTCAGTTTCACGTCGTCCGGTTCGACTGGCATGTCGGCTCGGCGACATCCGCACCGAGCGTGGTGTTTTTTTGTGGACGGCCGGAAGGTAGCCTCGATTGCCGCTACCCTGCCGACGCGGCGAAGCCGCCGGCTGGGAGCTGCTCCAGATGGGTTTGCGCCTTGGGAAGCACCCGAGGCGATGGCTTCTACCGCTGCGGTGCCTGAGCGTTAGAATCCGATAGCCGCGCCGTCTTTTCGATGATCCGATCCGGCGACATAGCCGCCATCAATGCGATGAATGAGCTGGGCGCCCCCGAAACCGAACGAAACGTCCGGCTCCTCGCGGGTGATTTTGTGGCCCAATCCCTCAAGGCGCTCGATCACGTCGTTCGCCAGCGAAGTCTCGATCGCCACGTCCAGCCCATCCGTCACACGCCAACGCGGAGCGTCTATCGCCATCTGCGGGTTCTGCCCCCAGACCTGGGTGCGCAGAACCATTTGCAGATGACCCTGGGCCTGCATCGATCCGCCCATGACGCCGAAGCTCATCAACGGTTCCCCGCCCTTCATGAGGAAGCCGGGAATGATCGTATGGAACGGCCGCTTGGAGGGGCCGACCTGGTTTGGATGACCTGACGCGAGGGTAAACCCGCAACCTCGGTTTTGCAGGCTGATACCTGTTCCGGGCACGACAACGCCTGAGCCGAAACCTTTGAAGTTCGACTGGATGAAGGACACCATCATGCCGCTTGCATCCGCCGCCGTGAGGTAAACCGTCCCGCCGTTCTTCGGAGCGCCGGCTTTGGGCAATGAAGCGCGCGACCGATCGATCAGCTTTACCCGCTCTGCAAGATAGCTCGGGGCAAGCAACTCATCGACGGAAATGTCCATGAAGCCGGGATCCGCCACATAGCTTTCAACGTCAGAGAAGGCCAGCTTCATGGCCTCGATCTGCAAATGAAGGCTTTCGGCGCTATCGGGTTCCAGCGCGTCGATGTCGGTATGTTCGAGCATACCGAGCGCCATCAGGGCGGCGATCCCCTGCCCGTTGGGCGGAATCTCGTGCAAGGCCACATCGCGAAAGCGAGCCGAGATCGTTCCGCACCAATCGGCTTTATGACCGGCAAGGTCGTCGAGAGAGAGGCCGGCCCCATGCTCCTTGGCGAACTGAACGATCTTCTCGGCCAGAGCTCCGCGGTAGAATGCTTCACCCTGGGTCTTGGCAATCGCTTCCAGGCTATCGCCGATCGCGCGATTTACGAAAAGCTCCCCAGGCTCCAGCGCTCGGCCGTCCGGCATAAAGCACTCGCGGAAACCCGGCTCGTCGCGCAAAGCCGGCAGCCGCTCGTGCCACGCCTTCGAAACAAGCGGGGTCACATGGAAACCGTTGCGGGCGTAGTCCAGTGCGGGCTCGAACAGATCCTCAAAGGGCAGACGGCCAAACTTCCTGGAAAGCTCGACCCACGCGGACACCGCGCCGGGCACGGTCACGCTTTCCCAGCCCTTGACCGGCATTTCCTTGCACGCGGCGAAACGCTCCGGAGACCAGGACGCCGGGGAGCGGCCCGATGCGTTTAGCCCGTGAAGGCTCGTACCATCCCAGACGATCGCAAAAGCATCGCTCCCTAGGCCGTTTCCCGTCGGCTCGACGACCGGCAGCGCGATCGCAGTGGCCAGTGCGGCGTCCACTGCGTTCCCGCCCTTCAGAAGCATCCGGATGCCGGCCTGCGTGGCAAGCGGCTGCGACGACGACACCATGTTTCGCGCGAACACGGGCGAACGATGTGAAGGATAAGGAAACCCGTACGAGAAGTTAGCCATGAGCAGCCCCTACCGATGCAGAAAGCGGAGATTAAAGCGCGACACGGTCATTCAGGAAGAATGGCAATTGCTTCCACTTCGACCGCTGCCCCGTAGTGAAGCTGAGAAACACCCGCAACGGCGCGGGCAGGCCTGTGGTCCCCGATCCATTCCGCATACCGCTGATTGAAAATGGGCCATTGTGCAATGTCGGCGACGAAAACCCGTACCTGGGTAAGACTGCGCCGGTCGGCGCCGACTGCCTTGAGGCATGCATCGACATTCGCCAGCACTTGATCCGTCTGCTCCGCGAACGTCCCGTCAGAGAGGACTTTACCGCCGGCATCGATCGGAAGCTGACCGGAAATAAAAGCGAGGCTGCCGGCCACACATACGTGGGAGTAATGCCCGGCAGGCGGCTTCATCTCGGTACTGTTTACGCAGCGGATGGATGCCAAATTCTGAACGATGCTCATTCTTTCTCCAATGGTCTGATGCAGCGCCCGACCGCGGTGAACGCCGATCGGGAGCCGATTCAGAATTTGTCATTTTGTATATTATTGGACAATTTGTCCAGATACTCGGCCAGCTCAGTCGCGATGTACTCGGATTGGAACGGGGTTGGAATTTGCGGCTATTGCCGTTGGAAAAACGCCAATGCCTCGCCAAAAAGGCTTCCGGGATATTCCATGTACAGATAGTAGCCCAGGGTTCCCATCAATCCCACGGAACAGGCGGCTATCGCCAAATTCCGCCAGATGGGCCGTCCGCATTCGAACGAAATGAATGAAAATATGAATGCGAAAGACGCGACCAGAAATCCGGCAAATCCTATGAGCCCAAAGTAGCCGGCGAACCAGACGAAATATGTACTCGCGCGGACGCCCGTCCCCTCTCCGGCTTCAAGATCGGCCAGCGCGGGATGGGCGATGTTCACGAAAGCCTGCTGGATCAATACGCACACAAGCAGAGCCAGCACCAGGATTCCCACCCATACCGGGTAGATTCTCGTCAGGTAACTGGCGTCCAGGCTATCCCAGATTGCGTAACCGACGATCGCGGCCGCGGTCGCCGTAAAGGCCATCTGAGGCCAACGCGTCGAAGGAAGCTTGTCCTGTTCTCCATAGTCGAAGTGAGTTTTCCTGGTCAGCATGTAAATACCGGCGCACAGGGACGCGAGGACCATCACCGCAATCACAATTGCCTGCGGTCGGGCAAGAAACGAGAAGCCGTACACCTGAGCGACCTGATAGAGGCTGCTTTCCAGACCTCCCGAGAGCACAAAGCCGACGATGAGTGCCGGACGAGACCAGTCGAACCGCTTCATTAGAATTGCGAAGAAGGAAAGTGCCAGAAGGCTGACGAGGTCTCCCCAGCTCTTGGTAGCCTGAAACGCCGTAAATGCGATGAACATCAGAATGATCGGCGCGATAAATGCATACCGGATCAAGGTAATGCGCGCGATCGGACCTGCCAACGCCAGGCAAATCACAGAGCCGAGGATATTCCCTATCGTCAGCGACCATACAATTACGAAGACCAGGTTCAAATGCTGGTCGACCATGCTGGGGCCCGGCTGTATTCCGATCAGAACGAACGCGCCAAGGAGCAGCGCCATCGACCCCGATCCGGGAATCCCGAAGAACAGGGTGGGGATCAGATCGCCGCCGCGGGTGGCATTGTTGGTTCCCTCGGGTGCGATGACTCCGCGGATGTCACCCTTACCGTACTGCGAACTATCTTTCGAAGTCTGTACAGCATGGCCATAAGCAACCCAGTCCGCAGTGGCGCCGCCCACCCCCGGAAGTATCCCGATAAACGTGCCGATCACTGAAACTCTGAGAACCAGCCACCAGTTCGCAAATGTGTCCTTGATGCCTTGGAGCCGGCCGGATCCAAGCGCCGGGGTCTGAGAGATGGCGGACTGCTGCCGCATCAGGTCAATGATCTCGGGAACACCGAAAATGCCGAGCGCGACGACAACCAGAGGCAATCCATCCGTAAGATACACGGTGTCGAATGTGTAGCGCAGCTCGCCGGTTGCCGGTGCGCTGCCGATCGTCCCGATCATGAGGCCAATCCCGGCAGCGGCAAGCCCCTTCAGAGGACTGCTTCCGGCAAGAGATCCCACCATCGTCAGCGCAAGCAGGACCAGCAGCAACTGCTCCCCCATGCCGACACCGAGGATCAACGGGCGCGCGACGAAAATGCTGGCGGTCAGAACGACCGCACCAAAAAGACCGCCGAGAAGAGATGACATGAAGGCCGCGCTGAGCGCGCGTGCCGCGTGGCCCTGACGTGTAAGGGGGAACCCGTCGAGAATTGTTGCGGCCGAGGATCCTCCCGGTATGCCCATCAGAATGGACGCGAAGGCATCTCCGGCGGCCGTACTGGCGAGGAGCCCGATCATGAGCGCGAGAGCGGACGTCTGGTCCATGCCGTACACGAAGGGCAGGAGGAGCGCCAAGCCCGCCGTCCCGCCCATTCCCGGCAAAATTCCGACGATAAGGCCGAGGGCAATACCGGCCATCAGATAGACGAGCTGATGCAGCGACAGAAGTTCGAATAATGCTTGCCACATAGCGTCCATGGTGCACCCCCCTCATTCCATAGATCGGCAGCCTACGTCTTCGTACCCGAGGAGGCGCCTCAATTGTTCTTGCAGAGAGCCCGCTCCGCATCGTAGCGCGAGCCCACCCCGAATTGATGATGATCGAATGTATATACTCGTATGCGACCGGTCAGGGCATGCGCCGCAGATCCGGCCCGGGATTTTTCGCAACCAACCGACCGCTAGTCGTGCTCCAGAAACGCACCGGCTTGGAAAAGTATCCGCGGGGACATGTCCCCGCGGAAGGTTCGTCAAAGCGTCACGTCATATTTCTGCTTAAGCCAATCGCGCAGGTACTGCTTCGCGCCCTCGGAAAGAGTGGAAGCGCGCGTCATGCTTTGAGCGGCGGCATCTCCGACCAGGCTTGAATACGCGCCGATTGCGATAACTGATTCCTTCTGGAATTTTTCCGACTTCATCGCCCGCTCCATGGCGCTGCGATATGTCTTTACGACGTCGTCAGGGGTTCCGGCCGCCATCAGGATTGCCTTCGAATTCATAATGGCGACATCGAAGAAGGTCATCCATGCTTCAAAGGCCGGCCCGGACGGCTCTTTTCCATGGATGGTTTTGTAGACTTCGATAAAGGTCGGAACATCGGGAAAGTTCGGGTCCCGTCCGATGCGGCCCTGAGCGTCGGCCAATCCGAACGAAAACAGGGGAACCGCAACCTTCTTGTCGACCATCGGCTGAACGTCCGTCTGATAGACGCTGGTCGAGTCGAAGCTGATGTTGAATTCACCACGCTCGAATCCGAGCCGGATTGGCCCTCGGTTGAGCCCGAAAACCGGCTCCGGGTCGAGACCAAGCATATGCAGGGAAAGAAGAACGCGGATGTCGCCGGAAAGCGGCCCGTTTGCGCCGATGACGAGCTTTTTCTTTGCAAGATCCTTGAGGCCTTCGACGCCGGTTACGCCAAGATCGGAGCGAACATAAACGATCGTGCCCTGCGGAGATGCGACGATCGGCGGATATGATTTGATGTCGTATTTTACCTGGGCATTGCCGAGCACGTAGTTCAGCACGGTGGACTCAGATACCGCCATTATCGTCAGACCGTCCGGCTTGGCGCGATCGTGAAAACGATTGGCCCCGGCAATGGAGCCTGCCCCCGGATCGTTCTGCACGACGATCGTCGGCTTACCCGGCAGCTCGTCCTGCAGGAACGGCACCAGGAAGCGAGCGTAGGCGTCGGCTCCCCCGCCCGGCCCAAACGGAACGACCATCGTAATCCGCTTGCCGCTAAAATCCACGTTCTCTGCTACCGCCGGCATCGCGATCATGCCCGCAACGCCGAATGCCATACATAATGTCCGTACAGAATTGAAATAAGTTGCCATGTTGCACCTACGAAACCGACCAATTTCTGTTGGTCTTGATTGCTGCGGGCACAAGGCTCTCGTTGAATGGGGCTTTCGCCCCTCTCAGCCACCAGACATCCCGAGATACCCACCACTGGACATTTTCTCCAGCATTGGATTATTTGTCAACAACGCCCCTGTGGCGACCCTGATGAGGCGGGGGTAAGACGGCTCCATCGCTTGAACCGACTGGTTTACTATGCGGCGGGGAAGTTTGGACGAAGCTCGCGGCACGCATGCGAACACCGAGCCAATCCATATCGAAATATCGCCGAGCTCATCCTGAATTTAACGGCGATCAGCTTGCTTGGGCTTGGGACCCACAATAAGCGAGGCGCCGATGGACATCGCCGCCCGCACCATTCGCTGAGACTAATGCTAGGAAAGATTATGAAAAGCACGGACGAGCAACGCGCTTTATTTGAACAGCTAAAATGTATCGCGGCCGGCCTGAGCGAGACGTTCTTCCCGTTCTGCGAAGTCGTGCTGCATGATCTAAGAGATCCGCGGCACGCGATCCTGGCAATTCATAACAATCTTTCGGGTCGCGAAGTCGGCGATCCGGCGACCGAGCTCGGGCTGGCGCGCATTGCGGATCCGGATTATCCGCAGATTCTGGCTAATTATTCGAACCAGTTCCTCGATGGCCGCCAGGCCAAAAGCACTTCAATCGGGATAAAGGACTCGAAGGGCCAATACGTTGCAGCGCTTTGCCTGAATGTCGACCTTACAGTTTTCCGAACCGTACAGACGACTTTGGGCCACTTCGTGCAGGTCGATGTTGCAGGCGCCGACAAGGAATTGCTCAATCCGGCCGGCGCAGACGCCATCAGAGCACGCATTGATGAGTTCGCCGCCAGGCTGGCGACGACACCCAGAGCGTTAAAGGCGGAGGACCGCCGTTCTCTTATGCGCGAGCTAAAGGCTTCGGGATATATGGAAGTCAGGCGCGCAAAAGAGATTGTGGCGCTCTATCTCGGGGTTTCCCGAGCGACGGTTTACACCGACGCCAAATAGCCCGCCCGGCACCTCGCTCCTACCAGCCACGAAAACGCGGCCAGTACACCTGCGGGGCGTCGAGGTCCGCCGGCAACACGTCGTAGCCATCGAACTGAGCGGCCGTCGCGCAGGCATGGTTCGGTAGAATGCGGAGCGATGTTCCGATCGGCAAACTTGGCAGCGCCGCCCCGCTCCCTGACCTTACTGCGATGATGCCGTGCTCCTGATTGGCATTGACGAGGATCAGATCCTTCAGGACACGCCCTTCAAGATCGCACACCACACCATAGCCCTGGTCGACGGCCTGCCTGGCAGTGCCGCGATCTCTCGACATCGCCATCCACCCGGCGTCGACTATTATCCAGCCGCGCTCATGTTGATGACCTATCACGGTGGTCAATACCGTAAGCGCTATGTCATCCAGCGTGCATACGCCGATGCCGGCCATGACAAGATCAAAAAAGACATAGACCCCGGCGCGAACTTCAGTGACGCCGGTAAAATCGCGCGCGAAATGGGCCGTGGGGGTCGATCCCACGCTGACGACGGGGCAAGGGATTCCGGCACGCCTCAACGACTCGGCTGCGGCAACCGCCGCCGAGCGTTCGAGCTCGGCGAAGCGGACAAGCGCGTCTACCTCACTGACGTGATAGCTTTCTCCGGCGTGGGTAACGACGCCTCTCACCGTTGCGCCGCCTTCTTGCAGAATGCGGCCGATTGAGACGATGGCCGGATCCTCGGGACGAAGCCCGGAGCGGTGGCCGTCAGAATCGATTTCTATCAGGACCGGAATTCGGTCACCGGCTTGCCGGGACGCAGCGGCGACAGCTCGCGCCTGTTCCTCCGTATCCAGCACAACGGCCAGATCACAGCCTGACGCGCGCAAAGCAAGAACCCTGGGCAATTTCTGCGGAGCGATGCCGACGGCATAGAGGATGTCGCGAATTCCAGCCTCGGCAAACACCTCCGCTTCTTTCAGGGTAGACACCGTCGCGGGTCCCACGCCGCCCGGCAGCACGCGGCGCGCGGCATCCACCGATTTCACCGTTTTCAGGTGCGGGCGCAGTGCCACGCCGGCCTCATCGAGGCGCGAGCGAAGCCGGTTTACGTTCCGAAGCATACGGGCCTCATCCAGAATGAGGCTTGGTGTGGGTAGAGACTTCATCTGCCATCCTTTTTGGGCAGCATAATGCGCCGGGACATCAAAACCATTTAATCGAACTGCATGTTGCATTAAGCTGAACCTGAATGATTACGTCCCTCGATCTGGATTTTTTCGACGTCGTAGGCCGGGCCCCCTCCCTCGCCTCGGCGGCACGCACCTTGGGTGTTACTCCATCGGCGGTAACCCAACGCCTCCAGCAATTGGAAGAGCGTTTGGGCGTCCGCCTCCTGGATCGCTCCAGCCGCCGATTGCACCTGACGGCCGAGGGCGAGCTTCTGGCTCAAAGGGGTCTCGAGGTTTTGGCCGGCCTGGAATCGATCGGCGAGGCCCTTGTCGAGCGTCGTCACACCGTAATCGGGCACCTGAGAGTCGCCGCGCCATTCGGCTTCGGCCGCAGGTACATCGCGCCCGCAATGGCGGCATTACGATCTCGCCACCCTGAAGTGAAGTTGACGCTATCGCTGTTCGAAGATCCGGCAATATTACGCGCTGATGCCTGGGATGTTCTCATTCATGTAGACCCATTGGTCGATTCCGCGCTGACGATGCATTGGCTCGCTCCCAATCGCCGGATTTTATGTGCGGCTCCCAGCTATGTGGAGCGATGGGGCAGTCCAGACCGGCCCGATGCATTGCAGAGACATACGTGTGCGGTCATCCGAGAAAACGACATCGACGTAACCTTGTGGAAGTTCAGCCATAGAAGCGAGCCGCCGCTCACACTGCGCGTGGACCCCGCGATGAGTAGTAACGACGGCGAGGTCATCAAACACTGGGCCCTGGAAGGCCTCGGTATCATCATCCGCTCGGAATGGGATGTCGCCCAGGAACTCCGGGAAGGCCGCCTGGTCGAACTTCTTCCGGACTGGCATTTGCCGGATGCTGATGTGGTTGCCCTGCTCGGTTCTCGAAGCGGCCGCGTTGCTCGAACCGCCCAGTTTTTATCGATCCTCCGCAAGGCATTTCAACCGATCCCATGGCGGTCGAACCAACATCACGCCGATCTTGAACCGCCGCGGAACCTGCCGCTTCGGCGCCGCAGCATCCAGCGGACAGCAACGTAGCTACGGCCAAGACATTTTTTGTCCTGAGGATCCCAGCGCTGCCGCTCTACGCCGAAACCCTGACCCGCCAAGGGGCAATCCGAGCAAAAATGGATGCCCTTGGCTTATCAGTGGTGTCGATCAGCCGTTCAGAAGGCGCTCGCGGCTTTCGGGGCATCGAGTTGACGACCATCAATTCGCTCGGGGACCGTCCGTGATAACCGCTAGACTTGAAGGAGCTGCCAGACGTGCCGAAGAGGTTCGCCAGTTGGCTTCCCGCTCGGCACGTTAAGCGCTTCGTCAATCCGGGACCGAAGATCGCGGTCCCTACAGAGCGATGGAGAGTGGTATGAAACCGTTCCCTATTTTGATGCTTGCCGGTATCGCCCTGACCGCGCCGACCATCTCGCATGCGCAGGTGGCTGGATCGACCGTCATCGGCGTCAGCGTCTCGGAGACGCGCGAGGTCAGCAAGGGTTGGAGCGCCAAGCGCCAAATCCTCGGACAGCCGGTGTACAACCACACCAACGAACGCGTCGGATCGATTGACGACATGATCGTCGCGCCCGACAAGGCGGTCTCCTACGCCATCATCAACGCCGGCGGCTTCCTCGGCTTGACCAAGCATGATGTCGCCGTTCCCGTCTCTCAGTTGAAGCTGGTCGACAACAAGCTGGTCCTGGCGGGCGCAACGAAGGAAGCCTTGAAGGAGAGTCCTCCGTTCGAGTACTCCAAATAGAGCCGCGTCAGGTGGCGCTAGCTACCGGCCGACGCGCGTGATCTGCAATCCCAAGGGCTACGGCCGAGAACAGCAACTTCGGTCCCAGCTGCGGTTCGCGTTCGTGGCGGTGTGTGGTTTCCGCCGGGCCGCCCTTTGCCGGAAAAACCTATCTGCGATGGAGCGCCTCTGAACCCGTCGGTTCTCGCCGCCCCGCGCGAGCCTGCTACTGCTCGGGCGGGAAGATCGTCTTCCAGTCAGTTTTCATGCTGACCACGGTCCACCGATCCACAGCGGCGGCATTGAGCGCTTCGTCGAGCCGACCCACTTTCGATTCCCGGTCGTAGGCATATTCGCGAACGGCATCCGTGTGGTGGATGATAACGCCGAGGCGGCGCCGATCGCCGGCTTGCGTCGTCCATTGGAGCATCTGAAGGTCGCCATCGGAGTTCCCGAAAGCTGCGATCGGGCGTCGGCCGATATGCTGCTCGATACCGACCGGTTTGCCGGTCCCGTCGTCGACGAAGTCTATCTTCGGCAGACGGAACAGGATGGGCAGGCCGTCGCGCATTTCGAACTTCGTGAGGATGCTCGAGCCGACGGTCTGTTGCGGAGTAACGCCATACCGCTCGGGGCCAAAGGCCCGCACGAACTCAATTCCGCCGCCCGTAACGATGAACGTCTTGAACCCGTTGGCGCGCATGTACGCCAGCACTTCGAGCATGGGCTGATAGACGAGGTCGTCGTAACGACGGTCGAAGCGGGGGTGCCGAGCCGTCGCGAGCCAGCCCCTCACCGATTTCTCGAACTCCTCCGGCGTCATGCCTGCATGCGTCGTGGCAACGATCTCGGCCGCTCCCTTCTCCCCCAAAGCGCCGAGTGTCTCCATGTCGCCTTCGAGCGCGGCCTTGAAGGGCTGCTGCTCCTTCCATTCGGGGTGCAGCGGCGCCATCTCCTTCACCCGCTCGAGAGCGAAGACGAATTGGACGTACATCGGCTGCTCGACCCAGAGCGTGCCGTCATTGTCGAACGTGGCGACCCGCTCGGGTTCCGGGACAAAATCGGCAGACCCTTCGCGGGTCACATCGCTGACAAAAGCGATGATCGCTTGTTTCGACAGGCCTTCGTTCCACGAGGGCAGCGGATCGGTTTGTGCCGTGGCGCCCGAGATCCAGGCGGAAAACAGGGCGAGGATGAAAAGCCGGTACAGCCGAACGTACATATGTGCCTCCCTTTGGTGCTACCGATTAGCGTCACATGGTCGACCGTCCTGTCGGACCGGCGCTTACCCACGGCTTCGGAACTTCCAGCTCGTCGTCGTCATCAAGCACCTCAAGTATCAAGGACGATCGCGCCTTCCCTCAGAACAAGTTGGCGATTGGCCGAGCAGGTTCGCTGGGATGTCGGCGGACAGACTTGTGCACTCGCTGCTGCAACCAAAGTGAGAGCAAGGGCTGGTAGTAAGTACTCCTACGTTCTCAAAGAGGACGATGGCCCGAGGGAGGCGGGCACCCCATGACGGGTGCCCGTCCCTCGGATGCGCTACTCGCCTGCGTGATTGGCATTGGCCTTCTTGACCTGCTCCAGGATGCCGCTGAGGTTGTAGCTTTCGGGAGCTTGCAGCGGCGGGAACTTCTCGTAGGACGAGAGGTGTTGCAGCCACAACTGTTGGCCGATCGGCAGCATGTTCCAGTCGTACTGGAAGGCAGTCGCCGGGGCGCCCAAGGCACCGCCCAGGCTCATGGCGGACTTCTGGTCGATGCCCACGCCCTGCTCGAAAGGATCGCGCTTGATGTTCTGGACCAAAGTAAAGTGGAACGGCACGAGCGGCAGGATCCAGCCGGCCGGCCCCGGTTGCGACATGGTGTAGTACATCTTCCAGTTCTTGTAGCGCACCGCCGATGGTGTCGCGCCCGAGAAATAGAAGAAATGGTCGCGCGCCGACTTCGCCGACTTGCCCTCGAGGAGGTCGCGCTGGTCGAAGCCGTCGAGCGTCGTCTTGACGATTCCCGGGTACGTACCGGCCTCGATCTGCTGCTTCAGTTCGTTGCCCTTGGCGCCGCCGGCGATGTTGACCAGCGTCGGCACCCAGTCGAGGGCAGCAAAGAGCTCATTGTTCACCGTGCCCGGCCGGATCACCCCCGGCCAGCGGATCACCATCGGCGCGCGGTAGCCACCCTCCCAGGCCTCGCCCTTCTGGCCCTTGAACGGCGTGATCCCGCCGTCCGGAAAGCTGATCGTCTCGGCGCCGTTGTCGGTGGTGAACACGACGATCGTGTTATCGAGCTGCCCCATGTCCTCGAGCTTCTTGAGGACGGTGCCGATGTTGTCATCCATCTGCTTCATGCCGGCTTCGTTGACGCCCCAATCCTTGCCGCCGCGCTCGCCCACCATCGCCTCGTACTGCGGCGGCAGCACCGTCACGACATGCATGCGCGCCGGGTTGTACCAAACGAAGAACGGCTTGTTGGTCTTCTGCGGATCGTTGCGGTCGAGGAAATCGACAACTTTGGTCGAGATTTCCTCGTCCACCGTCTCCGAGCGTTCCAGCGTCAAAGGCCCCTCGTCGCTGCACATCTGGCTGCGCTCGCTGCCGTCCGGGGACTTGCAGGACAGGACATTGCGCGGCGGCGTGAGACAGACCGTGGTCTTGGGATCCACGGCACCGGATACCTCCGGAACGCCCGGAATCGGCGTGTTCCGGCACGGTGGCGCAACTGTCTGCTGCGTCGCGGTCTTGTTGATGTCGGGGAAGCTCACCTGCTGCATCGCGTCGAGGTGGTAGAGATAGCCCCAGTACTCTTGGAAGCCATGCGCGGTCGGTAGCGCGGCGGTGTGGTCGCCCAGATGGTTCTTTCCGAACTCGCCGGTATTGTAACCAAGGTCGAGCAGGAACTTGGCAATCGCCGGCGTGCCCGGCTGCAAGTAGGAAGGACTGCCGGGCAGTTGCGGGGGGATCATGCCCGTGCGTAACGGATACATGCCGGTGAAGAACGCATTGCGTCCGGACGTGCAACTCTGCATGGCGACATAGTCAGTAAACATGGCGCCTTCCCGGCCGATGCGGTCGATGTTCGGGGTCTCTCCGACCATCAGGCCGCGATGATAAATGCTCGGCTGCATCCAGCCGATGTCATCGCCCATGATGAACAGTATGTTCGGTCGTGGTGGCGCCTGCCCGGCGGCTGGTGTCCATGCGGCCGCACAGACGAGCGCGGAGGCGCCTAAAAGAACCGTTCGCGACGCGTCGCGCGCGCCGGCAAGAATGCTCTTCAGCCACGATCGACTATCCGGGGAATCGGCGTTCAAGTGTTCTGCGAGAATTCCATGTGGCATGACATATCCTCCTCTTTCAGGTCTCTGGAACTCCTCGCCAGACGCACCGGAAGCCGACATGGCTCGCCGACGTGTCGACAGGCTGCGGGTGGCGCGCCGCCGGGCGGTAGCGGCGGCAATAATTGGGTGCGCACAGATGCGAGCCGCCCTTCAGGACCCTGCGCGGAATCCTGATCTCCGGTTGGCACGGGTCGTAGCTTTCGGCCTCGCGCCCGCCGCGCGGGTTTTCCGGGATGCAGCAGGCTTTCGGCGCATCGGCGGTGTGCTTCGCCGCGTAGAAGTCGCTCGTCCATTCCCAGACATTGCCGATCATGTCGTGGAGGCCGTAGCCATTGGGCGGGAAGGCGGTGACCGGCGAGGTGCGCGCGAACCCGTCCTGCGTGAGGTTCTGCCGCGGGAAGTCGCCCTGCCAGGTATTGGCCATGTGCGTGCCGCCGGGCGTGAACTCGGCGCCCCAGGCGAACTCCGCGGCGTCGAGGCCGCCCCGGGCCGCGAACTCCCACTCGGCCTCGGTCGGCAGGTCCTTGCCGGCCCAGCGCGCGTAGGCGAGCGCATCGGAAAAGGCCACGTGCACCACGGGATGGTTGTCGCGGCCGTGGATGCGGCTCTTCGGGCCGTATGGGCGCCGCCAGTCGGCGCCCTTCATGAAAGTCCACCACTCGCCCCAAAAGCGCAGGTCGGCGGGATGGTCGGGCGGCGAGAAGACGAGCGAACCCGCATAAAGCATGTGCGGCAGGGCGTTGGGGTAATCCTTTGGATCCGGTCGCGTCTCGGCGAAGGTGACATGGCCGGTCGCCTGGACGAAGGCGCGGAATTGCCGATTGGTAACGGGCACGCGGTCGATCCAGAACCCATCGACGGTCACGCGATGGACAGGCGCCTCTTCCGGATAATGGCGATCGGAGCCCATCCGGAATGTGCCTCCGTCGATCCGGATCATCTCCGCGCCGTCGGTCATCGGGCCGGAGAAGGCGGATTCACTCTCGGCACGCATCTGCACCATGAGAGTTGCTTTCTTATCCGGGCGCGTTGACCACAACCTAAGGATGTAGAGCGCATATTTGGGGAAGTCAGGCTCGGTCGCTGAAATGTCGCCGGAAGCCTTGGCGCTGGCCTTAGCCACACTAGCCTTAGCTTCCCTCCCCTCAAGGCTTTAACCGTTACGTGCTGGTTACAGCCTGGGCGACTTCAGGTTACGGCTCCGGGGACGCGGCATGATCCGACGCGGAAATACCGGAGGTTGCGGCGCGGCCGACGGCCGATACGTGAGCCGGCAAGGAGCCGCCCTCGATCGCCCGCGCGCGGATGGGATTCGGAGCGTCGGACATCGCGGCAAGCGTCAAGCGTGTTGGCTCGTCAGCGGAAATGAATGTTCAAGGCGACTCAACTGGCTTCTTCATGCCGACAATCCAACTCGCGTTGCGCCGGGCTGGACAGGCCGGTAGTCACCACCGGGTCACGTATGGGTGGAAAGCGGTCGTTAGCCGCACGGCATTATCAGGACGAACCTTGCGAGCGGATGCGGACCCACTCTTTCCAAGCGTGGACTGGGTCGATGTCGTCGAATCCTCGTCTCGAAGCGAGTTCATCGGCACGCGACCGCCGCATTTTCATGCAGACGGCTTGACCACGGATGCTCAACACCTCCTCTTCGGTCAGAGGAGTTCCCTTCGCCGCTTCATGTTGCGAGAGCAACGTGACGAGCGGTGGAATCGGCACAACGACAAGCTGGTCATCCGCGTCAGCCGCGTCCCTTCCTAACAGTCGTGCAAGCCAGCTCATCCGTCCCTCCGTGTTGGTGAGACTGTAGCGTTATGGTCGGCGTCCATCTACTGATGCGCGGTGAGAGCGTGGTCCTGCGGGCGAGGCCTTGAGGTAGCCCTTCCAGGAGTGCGAGACGGCCATGACGCAGAACTCCGATTCGCGGAGTGGTGTCCTGCCGCCTGAATCGTTCCAGTGCGCGGCGGAGCGCCGGATGAAATATCGATGCGCGCGCCGCCGATCGCCGGTCAGTGCGCGGCTGCGGCGCCACCACCCTGGCCCTTCTTGGCGAACAGGATCGCGACGGCCGCGATGACCAGGACGATACCGATGACCGCGAACGTGTCGCTGAAGCCCATCACGAGCGCCTGCCGCTTCACTGTCTTGCCGAGGGTGATGATGGCCTGGTGCTGGGCGGTGGCCTGATCCGAGACGCCGTGCGCCATAAAGTAGTTCGTCATTTGGTCGATGCGGGTCCGCACTTCCTCGCGGAACGGCGTGACCGACTGGCCGATGATGTTCGAGTGGAACTGCTCGCGCTTGGTGATGATCGTGCCGAGCACCGCCGTGCCGACAGCGCCGCCGAGATTGCGGAGCATGTTGGACAGTCCCGATGCGTTTGCGGCGTCCTTCGCCTGGATGTTCATGATCGAGATCGCGGTCAGCGGCGTGATGACCATGGATTGACCGATGGCGCGGACGATGTTCGGCCAGAACAGCTGGTCGCCGGAATAGTTCAGCGACATGTGGATGTTCATGAAGCACGAAACCGCGAACAGGGCGATGCCGACGAAGGTGATGTAGCGGACGTCGAAGTGCTTCATCATCATCGGAACGAGCGGGATCAGGAGGATCTGCGGCAGGCCGGTCCAGGCGAGCACCATGCCGATCTGCTCGGCATTGTAGCCCTGCACCTGGCCGAGATATTGCGGCAGGACATAGACCGATCCGAACAGTGCGAAGCCCACGAGGATGTTCGCCAGGGTGGCGACGCCGAAATTGCGGTTCTTCAGGAGGCTCAGATCGACGAGCGGCTTCGAGATCTTGAGCTCGATCCAGATGAAGGCGGTCAGGAACACCACGGCGATGATCGCCAGGCGGACGATGAACGGCGACTGGAACCAGTCGTCCTTGTTGCCCTCTTCCAGCAGCGTCTGAAGGGCCGAAAGGCCGATCGCCATCGTGGCGATGCCGAACCAGTCGCCTTCCTTCAGCAGGCCGAGCTGCATCGGCTCGCGCTCCAGCGTCAGATAAAGCGCGGCGACCATCACGATGCTGGGGATGGTGTTGATGAAGAAGATGGTCTGCCAGCCATAGTTCTCGGTCAGGTAGCCGCCGATGGTCGGGCCGATCGCCGGGGCGAAGGTCACCGCGAGCGCGAACATCGCCAGACCGACCGGCTGCTGCGACTTGGGCAGGCGGGTCGCGACCATGGTGAAGGCCATCGGGATCAGCACGCCGCCGGCGAAGCCCTGCAGGCCGCGCAGCACGATCATCTCGCCGAGATTGTGCGCGTAGGCACAGGCCATCGAGAACAGCGCGAACGCGATCGTGCTGGCGATGATGTACTTCTTGAACGAGAAGACGCGGCTCAGATAGCCCGTCAGCGGGATGACGATGATCTCGCCGATGAGATACGACGTCGAAATCCAGGCGCCGTTGTCGATGCCCGTTCCGATGCCGCCCTCGATATCGAGCAGCGAGGCATTGGTGATCTGGATGTTGAGGATCGCCATGAACGCGCCGATCGAGCCGGCCGTGATGGCGATCCAGGTCGAGAGGCTGGCCTTGTCCTCCGCGGACGGAGTCCGGGCGGCAGGGACGGCGGCGACGGTTGCGTTTGACATGACCCAGCTCCTTGCAAGCCGGGCGCGCGGGTTACCGCGCGTCCGCTACAGCCTTTTCTGTTGAAACCTTGGTGTTGATGGTCGGGACGACCGACATGCCCGGGCGCAGATCGCCGGCGAGGGTGTGGCCGGGGTCGAGCACGATCTTCACCGGGACGCGCTGGACAACTTTGGTGAAGTTGCCGGTCGCGTTGTCCGGCGGAAGCAGCGCGAATTCCTGACCGCTGGCCGGCGCGATGCTGTCGACATGGCCCTCCACCTGTGCGCCGGGGAACATGTCGACGTCGACCTCGACCTTCTGGCCGGGCTTCACGTCGGTAAGCTGGGTCTCCTTGAAGTTCGCGACGATATAGGCGTTCGCGACCGGGACGACCGCCATCAGCTGCGTGCCGGCCTGTACGTACTGGCCGACGCGAAGCGTGCGGTTGCCGACCACGCCGTCGACTGGAGCGGTGATCGACGTATAGGAGAGATTGAGCTCGGCCTGACGCTGAACCGCCTCGTCGTGGGCGACGGTTGCTTGTGCCTGGGCGAGATCGGCCTTGATCAGGTCGACCTGCTTCTGCGCGGCGACAAGCGAGGCGGTGTCCCGGTCGATCGCGGCGCGGGCGGCGACGATCTTCGATGAGGCGGCCTGCGCGTTCTGCACCGTGCCGTAGCCGGTCTTGGCGAGGTTCGTATAACGGTCGTTGTCCTGCTCGGCGAAAGTGGCGTTGGCCTTGTCGACCTCGACCGTCGCGCGGGCGGTGTCGATCACCGACTGCTGGGCCTCGAGCTGGGCCTGCTTGCTGGCGACGGCGGCGCGCGCCGCCTCGACGTCCGCCTTGGACTGATCGAGCGCGACGCGGAAGTCGCGATCATCGATCCGGGCCAGGACCTGGCCGGCCTTCGTCGTCTCGTTGTCGCGAACGAGCACTTCTCCGATATAGCCGGAGACCTTCGGGGCGATCGTCGTGCTGTCCGCCTTCACATAGGCGTCGTCGGTCGAGACCTCGAAGCGGCCGACCGTCCAATAGTCGTGGCCCCAATAGCCGGCGCCGAGCAGTGCGGCGACCGCAACTCCGGCAAGCGCCGCGCGCCGAAACGAGTGCTTCGGGCGGGCGGTTTCCTCGGGAGCGACCGGAGCACCAGCCTCGGCCAGCTTTTCAGCGGGGATATCCGGCACGGCCTTTTCGGCCGGGATGGCGCGCTCGGCGGAAATTTGGTCCTGATGCTTGCTCATTGGTTCAGCTCCTGCAGGGCTTCGGTTCCACCCGCCCGCTGCAATTTGGAAACTTGATATTTTCCAAAATAGTGACTAGATAGGTTCTGTCAACAGGAATTTGGAAAATAGTTATGGGACAAATTCAGGAGACCGTGCGCCGCCCCCGCGGGCGACCTCAGATCAGATCCGACGAGGAGACATTGCTCATCCTCATCGAGGCGGCGCGTTGCGAGTTCCAGCTCAACGGCTATGCCGGCACAAACATCAACTGCGTTGCGCAGCGCGCCGGCGTCTCGACCAAGACGCTCTACAAGCTCGTGCCGAACAAGGCCGAGCTGTTCGAGTGCGTGATCCGTGATCGGATCAGCCGCTTCCTGCTCGACGTCGACGACGTCGTGACCGACGATCTCGATACGAAGGAAGCGCTGGAGCGCATCCTGTTCGCGTTCGGCGAGCTGACGCTCAGCGAAGAGACGATCGCCATCAACCGCCTGGTGATCGGCGAATGCGAGCGCTTCCCCGAGGTCGCGCGCGCCTTCTATCAATCAGCGATCATGCCGGTGAACGGCGTCATCGAGGACTGGCTGATCAGGCAGAAGGAGAAGGGCACGCTCCGGGTCGACGACGTGCACATCGCCTCGGGCATGCTGCGCGGCATGATGATCATGGAGCCGCAGCGAAGCGCGATGATGGGCCAGCGTTCGGCGCCGCACCGGGACGAGATCGCCTTCCGCGCCAAGCAGTGCGCGGAGGTGTTCTACAACGGCTGCCGAGGCTGATGGAGCAGCCTCGGGAACGCCTGGATCCGGCAACTGTCCGCAACCGTCTATTTCATCGTTATTGACGAAACACCGCATCGGCCGGCTTAACCATTTGAAATATTTGGCGCTCCCTAGGGGAATCGAACCCCTGTTTTCGCCGTGAGAGGGCGAAGCTACTCGGAAATAGCATTGATTTTATTGACTTTTATTAACAACCTGTAGGCAACCACTGTAGGCAAATTTGAGATACTCCTTCGACACAGTTTCAGCGGTGCTCGACGTCACCGCAGCAATCAGTCTCAAGCGCCTGGATCCGGTCAGCGGACAGGCTCCCGCCTTCGGCTTTCATCGCGCCTCGAACTTCCTTCAGGTAGCGTCGGCGACACTCCGCGCCGCCGCCTTCGCCGTGGAAACATGAAGGGCGCCCCGAGTGGGAGCGCCCTGCACATTCCGGATAGTGGAGCCGGGCCGCGGCGGACAGCCCGCGGAGTTCTCACAGATTATGCGGCTAGCTTCTCGCGTGCACATGAAAAACGGCCGCGTCCTGATCAAGCCAAGGTCGTCTATCTAGAAGCCCTGAATTTTCCACCTGGACGTGCGCATGACGACGGAGCCTTCCGGTCCTGGGCCTGGGCTGAACCAAACGTCGGCATCTCCTTCCAGTCCGGTCACGAACTTGATCTCGAGCTGAACCCAGATCGGCTCAGACCTGGAGAAGATGCTGTATTCTAGCACTGGCAACGGCGTGACCCCCCCTAGGTCGAAGCTCTGCTGACCGACCGGAAACTCGTTCTCAAGATCGATCAGCCGTCTCGGTGGCTCGATCCTTTCGGCGCACATCCGCCATGTCCCGCCGATGAACTGCCACACGCTGTGTCGGAGCACGAGATCGATCTTGCACCATTTATCGTCGGCCGCCCATATCGGATGGTAGTTGCCGGTCCATCCGGAAATGCGGCCGAACAGCTCCGCGGGCGGAGCCGACCGGAACCGGCCAGTGGGCGCCAACGGGATCCTTTCCGGGGGCAGCACGTAATGATCTATGGCCCCCACTACCGCATGCGCCAGGTTATCCCCACCCCAGTGGACGTGCCCGTGCATGTGCACGCCGTCGGACAAGGCTTGCGCACCCAGGCCAAGTGTCGCGTGGACCTCGTTGCTGACCCACCCGAACTCCCCGATGGGGAGGTCGCGCTGGTCGCGTTCCAGGTCGTTGAGTTTGATGTCCGTCGGCCAGTCGAAGGTGCCCGCCAGTGAGGCCACGTCGATCGGGGTGCTCCAGGCGTGCCGGATCGTCGACCGCTCCTGCTCCGACATCGCCTTCATCTGAACCTGACGATCGAGCGCGAGCAGCGGCGCCGTCAGCTTCACGATCTCGGCCCGCAACGCGGTAGCTTGCCGGTTTCGCTCTTCCTGCTCATACACTTGGCGATCACGCAGTTCCGGCAGCGCCTCAAGACCGGTGGCAATTTTGGCTGCCGTTTCGGCCGTGAGTTCGATTACCACAGACTGGGGTTCGCTCATCAGGTTCCCTCCTCCGATGTCCCGCAGCGCAGGGCGACGACGCCCATGCTCGGATAGGATGCATCCTACTGCTTTTTGCCCCTATAGATAGAACGCTGATACGACAATTCGGACGAGAGGCAATTCGGGATACTCAGATACGCCTCACGGGGTGAATGGCCTCGACCGCAAGGCAGCGGTTCCCTCCCGACGAGACCGCTGTTTGATGGCAACGCGCGGTGGGAGCGCCCGTTCAGGCGTCGAGCTTGGTCAGCACACGGGACACCTGCATGGGCGACCAAATGGTCCCGCCTCGTGCCGTGGGGATGCCCCGCTCGGTCAAGGCGCGAGCAATGGCGCCTGCCGACGTCACTCCTGCCCCCTGCAGCTCTCGCAGGATGGGCTCCAGGTCCGCCGCGCGGGCTCCTGAACGGGCCGCTTGCGTGGCCCTTCCGGCCCGCCCTGGCATCATAAGAGGGCACAACGCCGCGATGCCCTCCGAGCTTTGTCCCGCGCGCCTTCGCCGCTGACAGCGCCGCCTTTGTCCTTGCCGAGTACCAATATGTCGAAGCGAATCATGTCGCGGGAAGAAGTGTTTGAGATGATCAGCCACACCGCGGCGGCTGCTCTGGGACGCTCGCTGCGTCGGCCAGGCGCTCCGGGCGGCCGACGTCGCTTTACTTGTGCGGATCTTGGCAGCGGGACAAGGAGAACCCGATGGCCGACGACATGACATTCCGGATTGCGGAAGACACAGAAAGAGCGCGAAGCGCCGCCGAAGCGTTGTTTAAACTGGTCACGCGGGAGCTTGAGCCTTTGCTACCCGCCTCGGCTACCGTGCTCCATGTCGGCGCGACTGCCGTCCCTGGCTGCTTGACGAAAGGTGATCTCGACATCGTGGTGCGGGTCGACCGCGACGACTTCGCGCTGGTAGAGGCGCGCCTCGAGGCGTCGTTCGCCCGCAATGGCGGTTCGACACGAACAGCCGACTTCGCTGCGTTCGAGGACGGCGGCCGTTCGCCCCATCTCGGCATCCAACTGACCGCCAAGGGCGGTGGGTTCGACGTGTTCCACCTGTTCGTCCAAGCTTTGTGCGACGACCCGGCGCTCGTGCTCCGCTACAACGCGCTCAAGGCCTGCTTCGACCACAGGCCGATGCGTGACTACAGGGCCGCGAAGGACGCCTTTGTCAGCGAAGTACTCCGCTCCAAAGGCGTAGTCGGTCCAGCCGCATTTGATTGAGTCCCGACCCTAGCCAAACGGGCCTTAATGCGAAGCTTTCCACATCCCGTCCGCTCCGCAACGCGCAGTCTCGACTGTGGATGGCGGAGCGTGCTTAGCTTTCCCGTATGGGGAAATGGGGTGCCGTAATCGCGGGAAGTCTTGTGGCGCTCCGCCTGTCGGGAGCAGTGGCACAGGACACGCCGCCGCCACAACCACCTCCGACCGCTGAGAAGAACAGCCCCTAAGTGATTGGCGCTCCCTAGGGGAATCGAACCCCTGTTTTCGCCGTGAGAGGGCGACGTCCTGGACCGCTAGACGAAGGGAGCGCGGCGCGGTTCAGACCCGCGACGGGCCTCGTATAAAGCCCGCTCTGTGTCGCATCAAGGCCCCTTTCAGGGGGCGAGGCTCTCGATCTTGCCGCGATAGGCGAGCGTCGCGGCGTCGAACACGTGGATCGCCTGATGGCCGTCATCGGCGTCGACCGTCACGAAAAGACGCTTTCCGTCCGAGGTCGTGGCGATAATGCGCTGGCCTTTTCCGATCGGAAGCACGCTCTGGAGCTCGCCCGCCTGCGCCGCTGCGGCACCGTCCTGCTTGACGACACGCCACACGATCACCGACATGACCAGCAGGAAACCGAGCGCCATGATGGCGGTCGAAATGCCGACGAACATCCGCATCCGCCGCACGATGGCGGCGGTGCGCGGATCGTCCTCTGCATCCACATCGTCGACCTTGGCCATATGACCGATCCCGTCTCTGAAATTCTGAATGTCACCCTGCCGCCGGAAGCGGCGGGGGAACGGCTCGACCGGGCGCTCGCAAGCGCCCTGCCGGACCTGTCGCGCACCCGGATACAGGCGCTGGTGCGCGCGGGCAAGGTCAGCCTCAACGGCCGGGCCCTGGACGATTCCGGCAAAAAGGTCGCGGGAGGCGAGGCCATCGCCGTCGAAATCCCGCCCCCCGAGGCCGCCGAACCCGAGGCCGAAAACATTCCGCTCGACGTGGTGTACGAGGATGCGGAGCTGATCGTGATCGACAAGCCGGCAGGGCTCGTCGTCCATCAGGGCGCGGGAAACTGGACCGGCACCCTCGTCAACGCCCTCCTCCACCACTGCAAAGGCTCGCTGTCGGGCATCGGCGGAGTGGAGCGGCCGGGCATCGTCCACCGGCTCGACAAGGACACGTCGGGCCTTCTCGTCGCGGCGAAGACGGATCGCACCCACCGCCATCTGGCCAATCAGTTCGCCGATCACGGCCGTACCGGCGATCTCGAACGCGCCTATCTCGCTCTCGTCTGGGGTGTTCCCAGCCGCCCGCGCGGCACCGTGGACGCCCCGATCGACCGCGACCCGCGCCACCGCGAGAAAATGCACGTTTCAAAGCCCGGCCATGGCCGCGAGGCCATCACCCACTGGGAGCTGCTGGAGACCTTCGGGCCGCCCAAAGCCCCCCTTGTCAGCCTGATCCAGTGCACGCTGGAAACCGGCCGCACCCATCAGATTCGTGTCCATATGGCCCATATCGGCCATCCGGTGCTGGGCGATCCGGTCTACGGCGCGGGCTTCAAGTCGAAATCGGTCCATCTCACCGAGGCCGCCCGGACCAGTCTTTCGAGCCTCGGCCGCCAGGCGCTGCACGCGGCGCATCTCGCCTTCGAGCATCCCGTGACGGGCGAACTGATGTCCTTCGACAGCGAACTGCCGGAGGATCTCGGACAACTTGTCGCAAGCCTCCAAGTGCCCGCTTAGCGTGTCCTCACGGCCCTGTGACGCCGGGCGCCCCCTTATCGCCACACTGAATGCTCCCTATATTACCATCAATGGCTGGCGAAGGGTCGCGGCCAGACGCGGTTTCGCCCTCTGGGAAACCGACGGGGAAAGGCAAGTTATGGCGCGTGCAGCGCTTCCAATCATTTCCGCAGACAGCGGCCTCAGCCGCTACCTCGACGAGATCCGGCGTTTTCCGATGCTGGAACCGAACGAGGAATTCATGCTGGCCAAACGCTGGCGCGAGCACGGCGATCCCGATGCCGCGCACCGGCTCGTCACCAGCCATCTTCGCCTCGTGGCCAAGATCGCGATGGGCTATCGCGGCTATGGGCTGCCGATCGGCGAAGTCATTTCCGAGGGCAATGTCGGCCTCATGCAGGCAGTGAAGCGGTTTGAGCCCGACAAGGGCTTCCGCCTCGCGACCTATGCGATGTGGTGGATCCGCGCTGCCATCCAGGAATACATCCTGCGCTCGTGGTCGCTCGTGAAAATGGGCACGACCGCGAACCAGAAAAAGCTGTTCTTCAACCTGCGCAAGGCCAAGAGCCAGATTTCCGCCCTGGAAGACGGCGATCTCAAGCCCGATCAGGTCAAGACGATCGCGACCAAGCTCGGCGTCACCGAGGACGATGTGATCTCGATGAACCGCCGCCTCTCGGGCGATGCGTCGCTGAATTCGCCCCTGCGCGGCGATGAAGCGGATTCGTCGGAATGGCAGGATTGGCTTGTCGACGATTCGGCCAGTCAGGAGAGCATCCTCGCCGAAAGCGAGGAGATGGATAACCGCCGCACCGCGCTGAAGCGCGCGATGGCGGTGCTGAACGACCGCGAACGCCGCATCTTCGAGGCGCGCAAGCTGGCCGAGGAGCCGATAACGCTCGAAGAGCTGTCGGAAGAGTTCGGCGTTTCGCGCGAACGCGTCCGTCAGATCGAGGTCCGCGCATTCGAGAAGGTACAGAAGGCCGTGCGCGACACGATCAGCGCGGTCGAGGCCGGCGCGGCCTAAAGCTCCGGCGAGACGCGACGCAAAGCGCCGCGTCTCAAACCAGGGCCGTATCTCCAGAATTCGTTTTTCATCGTTGCGAGGCAGTCGCCGCGCGATGCGCCGTACTTACGGCGTTGTCGTCGCGGACGGCGTCGTGTTCCAGGCTCCGAATGCTTCTTCGAAGGCACGCTCTCCGGGCGTGCCTTTTTCCAGGGTCAGCACGCCGCGGCGGCCGTTGTCGTAAAGGATCGGAATGTCGATCCAGCCGCGTGTACGGATTGCCTGAAGATTCTGTTCGCGGTCGGCCGGCGAAGCTTCGAGACCGATCCAGAACAGGTTCTTCGTCACCTTCACCGACATGCCCTTGAGGGCGGAGCCGCCCTCCTCCTCGGTGTCCTTGAACAGGATGCCCGGCACATTGCCGATACCCACATTCGGGAAATCGGGCGGCACCGCGAAGCCGATCTCGATGACGTGGCTGGCCGGCAGCGTATTGTCGAGATTGCGCATCAGCGTCAGCGTGACCGTCATGCCGCGATCAGGGATCGTCGCTTCGCCCACAAGCCGGATTTCGGCGGTGTTGTTCGGTATCGGTTCGGTGCGCCACACCACCGCGCCGCTCGACGCCGCTCCGCCCTGCTTGTCCGGAGCTTCATCGTAAAGGATAGCGCGCTGCGAAACGAGATTGGCGGTATCGGCGGAAACTCCCGGCGCGGCCGGAGCGGGCTCCGGCGGCGCAACCGCGGCCTGATCGGCCGGCGCCGGGGTGTCTTGCGCAATCGTGCCGGGAACGGCGTCCGACGTGCCGACACGGTCGGCGACCTTCGGACCGCCGCCGTCGGTCGCAACAGGCGTTTCCTCGCCGCCGATCATGGCCGAAATGGTGTCGCGCGCGAGATAGGCGCCGATGCCGAGGCCGACGAAAAGCACGAGGGCGACAAGCACGCCGATATTCAGCCGGCGCGGCGCGGTTTCCGGTTCGGATTCCGGTTCGCGCAGATTTGGATTGTGGTCGCCCATTTCGGGGAAGCGCGGTTCGGACCTGAACGCATCCATGCGGGGCTCGGGCAGCGGCCCCGGCACCCGGGGACGCTCGAATTTCGGATCGACGCGCGGCGGCAGCGCGCGGGGCGCCTGGGTGGGCGAGGCAGGTTCGAACGCGGCGCGGGTCGTCGATGCGCTGGCCTGAGCGCTCGCCGTCGCAGCACCGAGTGACGCGGCGGCGGCAGCGGCGGCGTGGACCTTGGTCAGGCCCTCGCTGCCGGGCATCCGCGATGCGGGGGGAGATGGCGCGCGGGGCGGAGCGGCCGGCGCCCCGGTGCGAGACGCTTCCTGTGCCCCGGATTCGGGCCTCGGCGGAGGCGGGACGTTGACCGAAGGAGCCATGGGCGCGCGGACGGCGGGCGCCTCGGGCGGCCGCCCGGCGCTCGCGGCGGCACGGGTTTCCGATTCGATCCGGCGTACGGCCTCTTCAAGGCCAAGCCGTTCCTTGGTGATTTCGGATTCGGTGAGCGGCGGATCGTAGCTGCGCAGCTGTTTGACAATGGCCTGCCGGGCGCGTTCGTACACGGCCCGGCGCGCCTCCGCCGTGTTCGGCTCAAGCCCGGAAATCGCTCGCGTCAATACGGGATAATAATCGGCCATGTGATCTTTTGTAACAGCGTGAGGCACGAACGCCCAACGCTTCTTGTCAAAGAACTAATCCTGGAATGGGTCATGGACAAGAATTGTGTCTTCTCGTTCGGGGCTCGTCGACAAAAGTGTCACGGGACAACCGATCAGTTCCTCGATGCGGCGGACATATTTGATCGCCTGGGCCGGCAAAGTCGCCCAGGAGCGGCCGCCCTGGCTCGATTCCGTCCAGCCCTCGATCACCTCATAGACCGCTTCGACGCGCGCCTGCTCGCCCTGGCTCGCGGGAAGGCGATCCACGCGTTTGCCGTCCAGCATATAGTGCGTGCACACCTTAATTTCGTCAAAACCATCGAGAATATCGAGCTTTGTCAGAGCGATACCGTCGATCCCCGAGGTCCGGACCGTCTGCCGGACCGCAACGGCATCGAACCAGCCGCAGCGCCGCGGGCGCCCCGTAACCGTACCGAATTCGCGGCCACGCTCCCCGATCGTCCTGCCGATCTCGTCGAACAGCTCGGTCGGAAACGGCCCCTCGCCGACACGCGTCGTATAGGCCTTGGCGATGCCGAGCACGAAACCGATCGATCGCGGACCGAGGCCCGAGCCCGTCGCCGCCGCGCCCGCCACCGTGTTCGACGACGTCACGTACGGATAGGTACCGTGATCGACGTCGAGCAGTGCGCCCTGCGCGCCCTCGAACAGGATTCGCGCGCCCACGCGGCGTTTGTCGTCGAGCAATTCCCAGGTCGCATCCATGAAGGGCAGGATTTTCGGCGCGGCCGAGGTCAGCTCCTTCAGCAGTGCATCGGCCGAAAACTCCCCGAGCCCGAGACCACGCCGAATCGCATTGTGGTGAACGAGCAGCCGCTCGATCTTTTCCGGCAGGGTCTGCGGATCGTCGAGATCCTTGACGCGGATCGCACGCCGCCCGGCCTTGTCCTCGTAAGCGGGACCGATGCCGCGCTTGGTCGTGCCGATCTTGGTTCCTGTCGCGGCCGCAGCATCCTCACGCAGCGAATCAAGTTCGCGGTGCAGCGACAGAATGAGCGTCGCATTGTCGGCGATGCGGAGATTATCGCGCGTGACCTCGACGCCCTGCGTCTTCAGTTGCTCGACCTCGGCGATAAAAGCATGGGGGTCGATCACGACGCCGTTGCCGATGATCGACAGTTTGCCCGGACGCACGATGCCGGACGGCAGCAGGCTGAGCTTGTAGGTCGTGCCGTCGATAACGAGCGTATGGCCCGCATTGTGGCCGCCCTGGAAGCGAACGACCACGTCCGCCTTTTCCGACAACCAGTCGACGATCTTGCCTTTGCCTTCGTCGCCCCATTGGGCGCCGACCACGACCACGTTGGCCATTGCTGAATGAACCCGTTCTACACGTGAAAAAAGCCCTGGCGAGGGCCCGGGCTTTCAAGGGTCGTAAAGGATCGGCCCCCCGGTATCAAGACAAAGGCGGCAAGACCTTGATCCGACTTGCCCCGGACGGCGTTCGGGGCCACCTCTTGCCGCCATGACCGAGATTCGCCCGGCCCGATTGGGCTTCTTTGACCGCCCCTACCTCCTGCTGTCACTGACCTCCCTGTTCTGGGCCATCAATATCGTGCTCGGACGCATGATCGCGGGCGAGATCCCCCCGCTTCTCCTGGCATTCCTGCGCTGGGGAGGAGCGGCCCTCTTCGTCCTGCCTTTCGCCTGGAAGGGCCTCGTTCGGGACTGGCCGGTGATCCGGCGGAATCTGCCGCTGATCGCCGGCCTCTCGGCCACGGGAATCGGCGGCTATAACGCCATGGCCTATTGGGGCCTGATCTACACCGAGGCGCTCAACGCCCTTCTCATCCAGTCCACCGGTCCGCTTCTGATCGCGATTTGGGCCTTTGCGCTCTGGGGCGACCGGCTGTCACCGCGCCAATTGGGCGGCATCCTGACCTCTCTTTTCGGCGTTCTCGTCATTATCTGCCGGGGCGACATCGCCCATCTCGCGCAGATGAAGCTCAATCCGGGCGACATCCTGACCTTCTTCGCTTTGATCCTCTACGGCCTCTATGCCGCGCTGCTGCGCAAACGGCCGGACATCCACCAGCTTTCGTTTCTGACGACGACGATCATCGGCGGCACGCTTCTGCTCGCTCCCCTCGCCGCCGGCGAATTCCTGGCCGGCCCCCGGATGAACGTCACGCCGACGACACTTGCCGTGGTGTTTTATGTCGCGCTGTTTCCCTCGCTCATCGCCTATATGTTTTTCGTCCGCGGGGTCGAGCTGATCGGTCCGAATCGCGCCAGTCCCTTCTTCCATCTCATGCCGGTGTTCGGTTCCGTGATTGCAATCGTGTTTCTGGGCGAACAGCCGCAGCTCTTCCACGCGCTCGGCTTCGCGCTTGTGCTTACCGGCGTCTTCGTCGCCACCCGGCAGCCCCCTCTCGCGGAGCCGGCACATTGAGCGCCTGCGGCCTCGATTTCGGGACATCGAACACGACGCTCGGCACGCCCGGCGGCGGCAAGCCCATGCTTGTTCCGCTGGAAGGCGATGACGTCACGATTCCGAGCGCGATCTTCTACAGCCCCGTCCGCACGCCCGTTATCGGTCGCGCCGCGGTCGCGGCCTATGTCGACGGCGTCGAGGGCCGTCTGATGCGCAGCATCAAATCCGTGCTGGGCTCGTCGCTGATCGACGAGAGAACGATGGTCGGACGCGAACGCGCTCCCTTCCGCCGCGTCATCGCCGATTTCATCCGCCTTATCAAAGTCCGGGCCGAGCAGAAGACCGGCCGCGAAATCACCGCGGTCGTGCATGGCCGTCCGGTGCATTTCGTCGACGGCGACGAGGCCGGCGACCGCAAAGCCGAAGACGCGCTGAGGACGATCGCCAAGGAAATCGGCTTCGAGCACGTCCTGTTCCAGTACGAGCCCATCGCCGCCGCCCTCGACTACGAGCAACGGGTGGCGCACGAAGAGATCGCGCTGATCGCGGATATCGGCGGCGGCACGTCGGACTTTTCCATCGTCCGCCTCGGCCCCTCGCTGTCCGCAAAGCCGGATCGCGCCGAGGATATTCTCGCCAATGACGGCGTGCGCATCGGCGGCACGGATTTCGACCGCCGAATCAGCCTCAGCAACGTCATGCCGGTGTTCGGGTTCGGCAGCGCCATGAAGCGCGAGGGGCTCGGCGTGCCGAACGGCTATTTCCACGACCTTGCGACATGGCACAGCATCAATCGTCTGTACGATCCGAAATTGATGCGCGAACTGCGTGAGGTCGAGCGCGATGCCGCAAGCCCCGAGCTTATCGGCCGGCTCATCCGTCTCGCCGAGGAGAGACGCGGCCATGCCCTGGCGGGTGAAGTCGAAGCCGCCAAGATCGCGCTCGCCGACGATCCCGAGACCAAAATTCCGCTCGATTGGCTGGAAGCGGGTCTCGCCGTGGGTCTCGACCGTGGCGATCTCGTCACCGGCACCGCGAATCTCGCGGCCTCCATCGGCGCGCGCGTGGACACCTGCCTCGCGCAGGCCGGCATCAGTGCGGACAGGATCGACGCTCTGTTTCTGACCGGCGGATCGACGCGCCTTGCCCATGTGCGCGCGGCCATCGCCGCGAAACTGCCGGACGCGAAGATCGTGGAGGGAGACACGTTCGGCTCGGTCGGCCTCGGCCTCACCGTGGATGCGGGACGGCGGTTCGCCTGACCCTGTCGTTAAGCCGGGCTGCGTAGGTGTATGCGAGCGGCGCCTATCCCTCCTCCGCGAAGCGGGGGAGGGCCGACTCGTGCGCAGCACGAGCGGGGTGGGGGCTGTTCCGTCCGCGACCCCACCCCGGTGCGCATGCGCGCACTCGGCCCTCCCCTTTCAGGGGAGGGATAAGCGGGGGCCGACCTGCGCAAGGAGCCTGTTGTAGAGAGCTGAAGGCCTTAGAACACCAAAGGCTTCGCCTGCCGTACCTGCGGCAGCGCGCGCACTCTGTCCATCACAGCTTCGGACACGGTGCCGTCGATCTGCACCAGCGCAATCGCATCCCCGCCCGGTGAAAAGCGTCCGAGCGCGAAGGTCGCGATATTGACGCCGGCTTCGCCCAGCAAGCTCGCGAAGCTCCCGACAAAGCCCGGTTTGTCCTCGTTCGCGACATAGATCATCGACGGCGCGAATTCGGCGTCGACCTTGATGCCTTTGATCTCGACGATGCGCGGCTTGCCGTCGGCGAACACGGTGCCGGATATGGTGCGCTCGAGCTTTTCCGTAATGACGGTCAATGTGATGAGCGCGTCGTAATCGCTGTCCGCCTCGCTCGTCATCTCCTCGATCACGATGCCGCGTTCCTTGGCGACGCTCGGCGCGGACACGACATTGATATCGGCGAGCATCGGCCGCAGCAGGCCGGCGACCGCGGACGAGGTCAGCGCGCGGGTATTCATCTGCGCGACTTCGCCCTGATAGGTGATGCGCACCGACGTGATGCCGGTTTCCGTCAGCTGGCCCGCGAACGAGCCGAGCTTTTCGGCAAGCGTGATGAACGGCCTGAGCTTCGGCGCTTCTTCGGCGGTGATCGACGGGAAGTTCACCGCGTTCGAAATCGCGCCGCGCATCAGGTAATCCGACATCTGCTCGGCAATCTGCAGCGCGACATTTTCCTGCGCTTCCATCGTCGACGCGCCGAGATGCGGCGTGCAGATGACATGCGGATGGCCGAACAGCGGGTTTTCCGTCGCGGGTTCGGTCGTGAACACGTCGAACGCCGCGCCCGCGACATGACCGTTGTCGAGCGCCAGACGCAGCGCGGCCTCATCGACAAGCCCGCCGCGCGCGCAGTTGATGATGCGCACGCCCGGCTTCGTCTGGGTGAGGCTCCGCAGCGACAGAATATTGCGCGTCTTGTCGGTCAGCGGCGTGTGCAGGCTGATGAAATCGGCGCGCGCGAGAAGATCGTCGAGCTCGACCTTTTCCACGCCGAGATCCTGCGCCCGCTCGAACGACAGGAACGGATCGTACGCGATCACCTTCATGTGCAGTCCGAGCGCGCGGTTCGACACGATCGAGCCGATATTGCCGCAGCCGATCAGTCCGAGGGTCTTGCCGGTGATTTCGACGCCGAGGAAACGCGTCTTCTCCCACTTTCCGGCCTGCGTCGATTGATCGGCGGCCGGAATCTCGCGCGCCAGCGCAAGCAGAAGCGCGATGGCGTGCTCGGCGGTCGTGATGGAGTTTCCGAACGGCGTGTTCATCACGATCACGCCCTTCTGGGTCGCGGTCGGGATGTCCACATTGTCGACGCCGATGCCGGCGCGGCCGATGACCTTGAGGTTTCCGGCCGCGGCCAGAACCTTCGAGGTCACCTTGGTCGCCGAGCGTATCGCGAGCCCGTCGTATTGACCGATCACAGCCGCCAGCGCATCCCGGTCCTTGCCGAGATCGGGCTTGTAGTCGACCTCGATGCCCCGGTCGGTAAAGATTTTGACCGAGGCAGGCGAGATCTTGTCCGAGATCAGGACCCGGGGGGTCATCGGATCACGCCGCCTTGCTTAGTGCGGCCTTGGCGCTCGCAAAGGCCCAATCGAGCCATTCGGTCAGAACCTTGAGATCGGATGCTTCGACCGTCGAACCCGTCCAGATGCGAAGGCCGGCCGGCGCGTCGCGGTACGAGTTGATGTCGAACGCCGCCTTCTCGATTTCCAGCATCGCGGCGATGCTCTTGGCGAACTCCGCCTGGATCTCGGCCGGACGGCTCGTCACCTGCGGATCGACGATCATGAGGCAGATCGAGGTATTGGAGCGCTGCTCCGGCTCGACCGCCAGGAAATCGATCCACGGCGTGTTCGCCACCCAATCGGTCAGCACCTTGCAGTTCTCGTCGGCGCGCCGTTGCAGCGCATCGAGACCGCCGATCGACTTCGCCCAGTTCAGCGCGTCGATATAATCCTCGACGGCCAGCATGCTGGGCGTGTTGATCGTCTCGCCCTCGAAGATGGCTTCGTTGATCTTGCCGTTCTTCGTCATGCGGAACAGCTTCGGCAGCGGCCAGGCGGGCGTGTAGCTTTCAAGGCGCGCCACGGCGCGCGGCGACAGGACGAGCATGCCGTGCGCGGCCTCGCCGCCCATCACCTTCTGCCAGGAGAAGGTCGTTACATCGAGCTTGGACCAATCGAGATTTTGCGCGAACACCGCCGAGGTGCCGTCGCAGATCGTCAGGCCCTTGCGATCGGCGGGGATCCAGTCGCCGTTCACGACACGCACGCCCGAGGTCGTGCCGTTCCAGGGGAACACCACGTCGCGGTCGAAATCGACCTTGGAAAGATCGGGCAGGACGCCGTAATCCGAGGTCATGACCCGCACATCGTCGAGCTTGAGCTGCTCGGTGATGTCGATCACCCAATCGAGGGAGAAGGCTTCCCAGGCGAGGACGTCGACGCCGCGTTCGCCAAGCAGCGACCACAAGGCCATTTCGACGGCGCCCGTATCGGAGGCCGGAACGATGGCGATGCGGTAATCGGAGGGAATATCGAGAACTTCGCGCGTCAGGTCGATCGCCAGTTTGAGGCGGGCTCTTCCGAGTTTAGCGCGATGGGAGTGGCCGAGAGGGGCGTCCTTGAGGACATCCACGGACCAGCCGGGCCGTTTGGTGCAGGGTCCGCAGGAAAAGCGCGGATTCGCCGGCCTGCGGCCGGGCATGTCGTTCGCCATTGTCTATCCTTCCAGATAGCAAGCCCTTCGTTGGGGAAGGGTGTCCCGCCGGCGAAAATACGGATGGCGGCCGCCAAGTCAAGAAATCTTCCGGCCTTTCAGCCCTTTGGGTTACCAAAACGCCCGACGGAAGACCGCCGGGCGCTGAAATCGTGCTGCTGGTGCGCTCAGTTGAAGGTGTAGCGCAGGCCGACTTTGACGTCGTGGGAGGCGATAGTCGTTGAACTTGAACGGGTTGATCGTAGTCGTTCGAGCCGCCCGAGCCGTGATCAGATCTTCGCTCTCCGCATCGCCGAGATGCAGGAAGCGATAGGCCAGTTCGAAGCGTCATGTTCGGCGTGATCGCGAAGGCGAGACCGGCATGCAGCGCCCAGGCAAACTGCCAGTCGCCGTTCGATCCGGCGCAGCCGTTTGAAGCCGGGCAGTAAGGTCCGCCGAGCGGGATGCGATGCAGGTTAGTGTCCGTCAGATCGTCGATCCGGTTGTAGCTCGCGCCGACACCCGCGCCGATGAACGGCGTGATCGAATTCCAGGTCGTGATGTCCCAATAGGCGTTCGCGAGGAACGTCCATTCGGTCTTCTCGCGTCCGGTAATCGTTGATCCGTCGATGTCGCCGTCGATCGTCGTATGGTATCCAGGCCGTAGAAATCGGACGGACCGCGGTATTCGCCGGTGATGTCGGCGCGGAACCAGTCGTTGAACTTGTAGCCGACGCCGAGGCCGAGGAACCATGAGGCATCGAATTCGGCTTTCAAGGACGTCGACGGTGATCGATGCTGGCGATCCTGATCCCATTGCGGGTTGTGAATGCTGTCCGACCCGCTGATGGCTGGCGCCGACATCGCCGCGAATATACCAGCCGCCAAATTCGGGCGGCCGGCTGTTCATAATAGACCGGCATGTCGGCGGCCTGAGCGCCCGCAATGCCGAGAACCGCTGCAACAGCCGTTGCTGTAAGTAAATTGAGTCTCGCCATGAGGCCCGCCCTTCCATGCATACCCGAGCCGGGACTCGAACGGTCCGGCTCCTTGAATGCGGAGGACTATTCCACGCGAATGTTTAAGCGGGGATTAACCTTAACTCTGCTGTGCGAATATTCGTAAGGACATAGGACGGTGTTGTTTCTTCGCCGCAGCATTAATCCTTGGTAAATACTTTATTGCCCAAAGGTTAAGATCAGGCCGCGGATGCGCTGAGCGCCCCGATCACGTCGTCGACCACGGTCTCGACCAGAGCCCGGTCGTCGCCTTCCGCCATGACGCGGATGACGGGCTCGGTGCCCGAGGGGCGGATGACGAGACGCCCGCCCGTGCCGAGCCGTTTGGTGGCAGCCTCGATCGCGCTCACCACCCTCGCCTCCTCAAGCGGCTTTTCGGTGCGGGTGCGTACGTTCTTCAATATCTGCGGCAGCGGCTCGAACCGGCGGCAGGCTTCGGATGCGGGTTTGCCGAGTTTCTTCAGCACGGCGAGCGTCTGGAACGCCGCCAGAAGTCCGTCGCCCGTCGTCGTGTGATCCGACATGATGATGTGGCCGGACTGTTCGCCGCCCAGATTATAGCCCTGCTCGCGCATGGCTTCGGACACATAGCGGTCGCCGACCGGCGTGCGTACAAGACCGAGATTGATGCTTTTCAGATAGCGTTCGAGGCCGAGATTGGACATCACGGTCGCGACGATTCCGGGCTTCGACAACCGCCCCTCATCCGCCCAGCTTTCGGCGATCAGCGCCATCAACTGGTCGCCGTCGACCACATGGCCCTTCTCGTCGACGATGATGACGCGGTCGGCGTCGCCGTCGAGCGCGATGCCGATATCGGCACGCATTTCCTTCACCTTGGCGCACAGCGCCGTGGGCGCGGTCGAGCCGACATCCTTGTTGATGTTGAAGCCGTCCGGCTCATTGCCGATCGCGATCACGTCGGCGCCAAGCTCCCACAACGCCTCGGGCGCCACGCGATAGGCCGCGCCGTTGGCGCAGTCGATGACGACGCGCAGGCCCTCGAAATCGAGATTGCGGGTCAGAGTACGCTTGGCGAATTCGATGTAGCGGTCGTGCACGCCCTCGATGCGTTTGGCGCGGCCGAGCTTGTCGGAGGCCGCCAGCCGTTTCGAGAGATCGCCGTCGATCAGCGCCTCGATCTCCTGCTCGACCTCGTCCGACAGCTTGTAGCCGTCGGGACCGAACAGTTTGATGCCGTTGTCGTCGTACGGATTATGCGACGCGGAAATCATCACGCCGAGATCGGCGCGCATCGAGCGCGTCAGCATGGCGACGGCCGGCGTCGGCATCGGGCCGAGCTGCAGCACGTCCATACCGACCGAGGTGAAGCCGGAGACGAGCGCGGTCTCGATCATGTAGCCGGACAGGCGCGTGTCCTTGCCGATGACGACGCGGTTGCGATGCTCGCCGCGGTTGAAAGTCAGCCCCGCCGCCATGCCGACCTTCAAAGCGAGGTCCGGCGTGATCACGGCGTTCGCGCGCCCGCGGATGCCGTCCGTGCCGAAATATTTGCGCGCCATTCTGACCCCCGTCGAGAAGCCATGAGTTCTAGCCCATTATATCGGCCAGCACCTTCAAAATTCGTGTGTGAAGATTACAGGTTTGGTTAAGCAAGATCGGCCGGAGACAGGAGAGCCCGTGAAGACCGAAAGGCAGAAAATGCTGGCAGGCGAACCCTATCGGACAGATGCCGGGCTATTTGCCGAGCAGATGCGGCGGCGCGAGGTGATGAATGCCTATAACGCCTTGCCGGCGCACGAAACCACGTCCAGGCGGCAGGGGCTCGAAGCCCTGTTCGGTTCGGTCGGAGAGGGCTCCGTCGTCCGCTCGCCGGTCTATGTGGATTACGGCACCAATATCCGGCTGGGCGCGGGCGTCTTCCTGAATTTCGGCTGCGTGCTGCTCGACGTCGTCGCGATCGAGATCGGCGACAAGACCCAGATCGGCCCCAATGTTCAGATCCTCACCGCCGACCATCCGCGCGATCCCGTGGAGCGCGAGACGGGTGTGGAAAGCGGCATTCCGGTCAAAATCGGCCGCAATGTCTGGATCGGTGCCGGCGCCATCATCCTGCCGGGCGTCACGGTGGGCGACGACGCCATCATCGGCGCCGGCGCCGTCGTCACCCGTAATGTCCCGAAGGGCGTGACGGCCGCCGGCAATCCCGCCCGCGTCCTGCCTGCGAAAACAAAAAGCCCGGCCTAGGGGCCGGGCTTTCTTATTCGATCAAGATGACGGGTCAGGCCTGCGGCTGAGGCTCCAGCCCGCCATCGGGTTTCGCCCGGGGCTTGGTCTTGCCCGCGGTCGGAACCGCCGAGCCGCGCGATGCCGGCGGCTCGTCGGCGCTTTCGCGCACCGGAGGCTTGCCGGCGATCAGTCCCACGATCTCGTCGCCCGACAGGGTCTCGTATTCGAGCAGGCCCTTGGCGAGAATTTCGAGCTGGTCGCGCTTCTCGGTCAGGATCTTCCGCGCGGCCGCATAGCCCTCCTCGACGAGACGCCGGACTTCGCCGTCGATCTTGCGCGAGGTCTCCTCGGAGATCGTCTGCGTCTTGCCCATGCTGTAGCCCAGGAAAACCTCTTCCTGGTCGCTGCCGTACATCACGGTGCCGAGCTGCTCCGAGAAGCCCCACTGGGTCACCATCGCGCGGGCGAGCTTGGTCGCCTGCTGGATGTCGGAGGACGCGCCCGACGTCACCTTGTCGGCGCCGAACACTTCCTCTTCGGCGACACGGCCGCCCATCAGGATCGCGAGCCGCGACGTCATCTGCTCGTAGCTCATCGACAGCTTGTCGCGTTCCGGCAGCTGCATGACCATGCCGAGCGCGCGCCCGCGGGGAATGATCGTCGCCTTGTGGACGGGATCGGTCGCCGGAACGTTGAGCGCGACGATGGCGTGACCGCCCTCGTGATAGGCGGTCAGCAGCTTTTCCTGCTCGGTCATCACGAGGGTGCGCCGCTCGGCGCCCATCATGATCTTGTCTTTCGCGTCCTCGAATTCCGACTGGGTCACCATGCGCTTGGAGCGTCGTGCCGCCATCAGGGCCGCTTCGTTGACGAGGTTCATCAGATCGGCGCCCGAGAAACCGGGCGTGCCGCGCGCGACGGTGCGCAGATCCACATCCGGCGCCAGCGGGACCTTGCGGACGTGAACGCGCAGAATGCGCTCGCGCCCGACAACGTCCGGGTTCGGCACGACGACCTGGCGGTCGAAGCGGCCCGGACGCAGCAGCGCCGGGTCCAGCACGTCCGGACGGTTGGTCGCGGCGATGATGATGATGCCTTCGTTGGCTTCGAACCCGTCCATCTCGACGAGGAGCTGGTTCAAGGTCTGCTCGCGCTCGTCATTGCCGCCGCCGAGACCGGCGCCGCGATGACGGCCCACGGCATCGATTTCGTCGATGAAGATGATGCACGGCGCATTCTTCTTCGCCTGTTCGAACATGTCGCGGACACGGCTCGCGCCGACGCCGACGAACATCTCGACGAAGTCCGAGCCCGAGATGGTGAAGAACGGCACATTGGCTTCGCCCGCGACCGCACGCGCGATCAGGGTTTTACCCGTGCCGGGAGGGCCGACGAGCAGAACGCCGCGTGGAATGCGTCCGCCGAGCCGCTGGAATTTCTGCGGATCGCGCAGGAATTCCACGATCTCGGTCAGATCGTCCTTGGCTTCATCCACACCCGCGACGTCTTCGAAGGTCACGCGGCCATGCGCCTCGGTCAGAAGCTTGGCCTTGGACTTGCCGAAGCCCATCGCCTTGCCGGCTCCGCCCTGCATCTGCCGGCTGAGGAACACCCAGACGCCGATCAGCGCGATGAACGGCAGCCACGAGAGCAGGAGGCTCACGAACCACGGCACATTGTCCTGCGGCGGGCGGGCGGTGATGCCGACGCCCTTGTTGTAGAGACGCTCGACGAGGGAAGGATCGTTCGGAGCATAGGTCGCGAAGGTACGGCCATCGGTATAGGTGCCGGTGATATTCGGCCCCTCGATCACAATGTCGCGGACTCGCGAATTATCGACTTCGGTCAGGAGCTGGCTGAACGATATTTCGTTCGTGCCGGCGCGCTGGCCCGGGCTCTGGAACATCGTGAACAGCGCCAGGAGGAGCATCACGATGATGACCCAGAGAGCGAAATTCCGGTAATTCGGGTTCATCACAGGCCTTTCGGGCAATCTGCGGCGACGGAAAAGGGTCCCCTGTCAGCGAATGTAAGGTCCGCCCGGGGCATTGCCAAGGCAAGCGGTAGCTTCCTTGAAGGTCATAGTCAGCCTCATCCCAGCATAAAATTGGTTCCCGAAGCGTTCATGCCCTGCGCGGAGGGGCGGCGGTCACGGTCACCCGCCCCTCCCGGACGGCGATTTTGGCCCCCGCCAGGGTCCGGCTGACCTCCAGCCCGGCCCCTAATGCCTGCCGGACGGCCCCGAGCAGCGCCTCGCTGCGGGCCAGCCGGTCGGGCGGCTGGTCGCCATGCCCGTCCACGGCCCGAATCAGGACTCGGAGCGCGATTTCTTCGGGCAGCGCCAAAAGCACCCCGCCGTCCAGAACGGTCCGGCCGTCTTCCCGGTGCGCCACTTCCGGCCAGGCTGCGGCGGCAACCCGCTCCATCGCATCCGTCACACGTGCCATCCGCCCTGCCAGGACCGAAAGCCGTTCCGCGGTCAACCCTTCCCGCTCCAGAACCTCGCGCGCGGCGCGAAGCCGCGGCCGGGCGAATCGCGCATCCCGGTTCGTTTCGTCTTCGGACCAGTCCACGCCGCGCTGTTTCAGGCTCGCGACAAGCCGCGCCTTCGCGACATCGAGGAACGGACGCACATGCACCACGCCGTCGCGCTTCACCCGTGCCCGCATTCCCGCAAGCCCCGCCGGGCCGGAGCCGGCCGCGAGCCTCATCAACAGGGTCTCGGCCTGGTCTTCGCGCGTATGCGCGGTCGCGAGATGCGTCGCGCCGATTTTTTTCGCCGCCTCGTCGAGCAACGCATAACGCGCGGCGCGCGCGGCCTCCTCGATTCCGGTCGCGGGCTTTTCGCCCGTCCACGTGAGCGTTCGATGTTCGACGCCGAGCCGCTTTGCCAACGCTCCGACCGCCTTCGCCTCCGCCGCCGATTCCGGACGCAGGCCATGATCCACCGTCGCGGCGCAAAGCCGCACTTTGCGCGGCCCGGCCCATTCCGCCGCGAGCACGAGCAAAGCCGTCGAGTCCGCACCACCCGAAACGCCCAGCAGAACGCATGCGGCGTCTTCGAACGATGCGAACGCGCGCGCCGTTTCGTTGCTGTTCAGGCCGTGTTCAGCCGCCATAACTCCTACCCGGATCACACATAAAAACCGCGTGGTGCGACCACGGAATTGCCGCTGTCGGTACCGCACACTGTCGCTTCCGCCGCGGCGCTCCCGCCGCGATGTCCGCCCCTCGATATAACCTTTCACCGGAGTGGAACGAAGAGTGCGATGTCCACATTATAGTGCCGATCTCTCCGTTCATTCGACGGAAGGTAGCGCGACCGGCGTGCGATGGGCCGCGACCGGCGCGGTGTTCGTTTTCGGAAAGAACTGACGTGCGCCGTCGCGATCTGCTCCTTGGGGCCGCCGCCCTGCCCTTTGTCTCGGGTCTCGCCTATCAGCTTGCCCAAATTCCGTTGGCGCAGACCGGCGATGCCGTGCCCTTCGCCGCCTCCCAGGTGCGCCAGATGGCGCGCGATCTGGCGGCCAAACCGTACAAGGCGCCGGACACGAGCCTGCCGGAAAATCTCCGCGACATGCCCTACGACCTCTACCGGGATATTCGCTTCATTCCGGAAAAATCGTTGTGGCGCGGCACGGACGTTCCGTTTGAGGTCCAGCTTTTTCATCGCGGCTTTCTGTATCAGAACCGCGTGGACCTGTTCATCGTCGCCGAAGGCCAGGCACGTCCGCTCATCTATTCGCGCGATCTTTTCACCTTCGGCCGGGTTCCGCCGCCGCCCGAGGGCGTCAATCTCGGCTTTTCGGGTTTCCGCATCCACGGCCCGATGAACCGGCCGGACTATTACGACGAGATCGCCGTGTTCCAGGGAGCGAGCTATTTTCGCGCAATCGCCAAGGGACAGGTCTACGGCCTGTCCGCGCGCGGCCTCGCGATCAAGACCGCCGACAGTTCGGGCGAGGAATTCCCCGCTTTCCGCGCCTTCTGGATCGAGCGGCCGATGCCGGCCACCAATTCCGTCGTTGTTCACGCGGTGCTCGACAGCGAGAGCGCGGCGGCCGCCTACCGCTTCACAATTCGCCCCGGCGACGAGACGATCTTCGACGTTGAAATGGCGGTCTATCCGCGTGCGGACATCGACAAGGCCGGTCTCGCGCCGCTGACGTCGATGTTCTTCTTCGAATCCAACGACCGCGACGGCATCGACGATTTCCGGCCCGCCGTCCACGATTCCGACGGGCTTGCGATCTGGAACGGGCGCGGCGAACGGCTGTGGCGGCCGCTGACAAATCCCGCGACGCTTCAGATCAGCGATTTCTACGACACCAATCCGCGCGGCTTCGGACTGATGCAGCGCCAGCGCGGCTTCCAGGATTATGAGGATCTCGAAGCCCGCTACGAGAAAAGGCCGTCGCTTTGGATCGAACCGATCGGGGATTGGGGCGAAGGCGCGGTGCAGCTCATCGAGATTCCGACCAACAAGGAAATCCACGACAACATCGCGGTCTTCTGGCGTCCGAAGACCCCCCTGAAGCGTGGCGGCGAATATCTGTACAATTATCGCCTCCACTGGTGCGCCCAGAACCCGTTCGATCCGCCGGACCTTGCCCGTCTCATCAAAACGCGCGTGGGCAAGGCCCATTTCAGCGATGACGCGCGCCTGTTCGTCGTGGAAGCGACGGGCGGCAAGCTTGCCGAGACGCCGTTCGACGATCGGGTGCGGGCTGTCATCTCGTCGAACCTCGGCAAGATCGAAAATGCCGTGGTGCAGCCAAATCCGGAAAAAGGAGGCTGGCGCATTTCGTTCGAATTGACGCCGGGCAATGAAAGCGTCATCGAACTGCGTGCCCAGCTGATGCGCGGAGAACAGCCGCTGTCGGAAACCTGGGTCTATCGATGGACGCAATAGCAACCGATCATCTGCCGGTCGAGATCGGACCCGATTTCCGCGCTTTGCCCGGCGAAACCCCGCTCGACATGCCGGTGCAGTCGCTGTGGGCGCGGCCGCCCAAAAGCCGCCGTCCCGCATCGCAGCCACGGTTCGTGATGTTCCGCCGCCTCTTGGTATTGACGGTAACGGCGCTTCTGACAGTGGCCGGCGCGCGCGAAATGTTTCTCGTGTTGAATGTCGCGGGCCTTACCCTTCTCGAATATCTGGTCCTTGCTCTCTTCGCTCTTCTTTTCGCCTGGATTTCGTTCTCCTCCTCCAGCGCTCTCGCCGGCTTCGTCTCGCTGATCTTCAACGGCGGCTGGAAGCTCGGCATTCACCCGAAAGATCCGCTGCCAGCGCTCGCAGGCAAGACCGCGCTTCTCCTGCCCGCCTACAACGAGGACCCTTCGCGCGTCATGGCCGGCCTTCAGGCAATCTATGAAGACCTGGACAAAGCCGGCGCGCTCGGCCATTTCGACATTTTTATCCTCAGCGACACGACCAACCCCGATGCGTGGATCGCCGAGGAAGCCGCCTTCCTCGCGCTCCGTGACCGCACCTGCGGCCATTCCCGCATCTTCTACCGCCGCCGCGCCAAGAATATCGAACGCAAGGCCGGCAATATCGCCGATTGGGTGCGCCGCTTCGGCGGGGCCTATGAGGTGATGATCATTCTCGACGCCGACAGCGTGATGAGCGCCGACGCCCTGATCCGCATGACGGCGGCGATGGAGACTCATCCCGATGTCGGCCTGATCCAGACGCTCCCCGTTATCGTCAACGGCACGACGCTCTTCGCCCGTCTCCAGCAATTCGCCGGCCGCGTGTATGGACCTCTCATCGCGCACGGGATCGCATGGTGGCACGGCTCGGAAGGCAATTACTGGGGCCACAATGCCGCGATCCGCACCCGCGCCTTCGCGGAACAGGCGGGCCTTCCCGAACTTCACGGCAGGAAGCCGTTCGGCGGTCACATCCTGAGCCACGATTTCGTCGAAGCCGCCCTGATGCGCCGAGCCGGCTGGGCCGTGCACATGGTTCCGAGCCTGCAAGGCTCCTACGAGGAAAGCCCGCCTTCGCTCACCGAAGTGGCCGCGCGCGACCGGCGCTGGTGCCAGGGCAATCTGCAGCACGTGGCCGTCATGCCCGCCCGCGGTCTTCACTGGGTCTCGCGTCTGCACATGCTGCAGGGCATCGGCTCCTACATCACGGCTCCGCTCTGGCTCGGCTTCCTCGCCATCGGCATGGCCATCGCGTTGCAGGCGCGTTTCACGACGCCCAGTTATTTCGGCGACGGCGTCTCCCTGTTTCCGACCTGGCCGGCGCAGGACCCCGTCCGCTCCGCCTGGGTGTTCGCTGGAACGATGGGTCTCCTTCTCGTGCCGAAGCTCCTCAGCTATGTCGCGCTTCTGACGCGCCCGGAAGACCTGCGCGGCACCGGCGGCGCCGTCCGCGCCCTGGCGTCGGTACTTGTCGAAACCGTCATCGCCGGCCTCATCGCACCGGTGATGATGCTGATCCAGTCGCTGGCCGTGTTCGACATACTCATCGGCCGCGATTCCGGCTGGAACGCGCAGCGGCGCGACGACGGCTCGATCCCGCTTGGCGACGTCATTCGCCGCTATATTCCGCACACCCTCTTCGGCCTCGCCGCGGGCCTCGCCGCCTATGCGGTTTCGCCCTCGCTCTTTCTCTGGATGACGCCGGTCATCGTGGGCATGGTGCTGGCGATCCCGCTTGCCGCATGGACCGCGCAACGCAGCGCCGGCATGGCGTTTCGCAGGCTGGGTCTTCTTCTTGTTCCGGAAGAAACCGCGCCCCCGCCGGTTCTCGCCCGCACCCAGGATCTCAGCCGCGAATTCCAGGCCGTCGAGCAGACCGACGCGGCGCGCCGTCTCGCCGCCGATCCGCGCCTGCTCGCCGCGCACCGTGCGATGCTGCCGCCGCAACGCAAGCGCAAAAGCGACACCGACCTGGCACTCGGCCTGGCAAAACTCGACGAATCCGACGACCTCGACGCGGCGCTCGCCGACCTCTCGGCGAAGGAGCTGAGCGCCGTTCTGTCCGATGCGCGCGGCGTGGACCGTCTCGTCGCGCTGGCCGGCGTGTAATTACGATCCGACCAGACTGAGAATGTTTCCGTCCGGATCCTTGAACCATGCGATCTTCATTTCGTCCGACACATGCACGTCGCCTTTCAGCTTCATGCCCGGCATATCGTAATGCTCGAAGGGCACGCCCTTGGCCTTCAGCGCCTTGGCCTTTTCCTCGACATCGCCGCCGACATCCCAGGTCACCGCCGTGGCCTTGTTCGTTCCGGCATGTTCGGAGCGATAGACATTGATGACGGTGGCACCGCTGCGATAGGTGACGAGCTCTTCGCCTTCAGCGCCGATGGCTTTCAGGCCGAGTGTGTTTTCGTAGAATTTCCGCGCCGCGCCGAGATCCTTTACGGCGATGTTCGCAACGGCGTTTGATTCACCCAACATACGAGCCTCCTGATTGGCCCCCGGTTGGGTAGATCGGGCGCGGAAGCGTTCCGTCAATGCGGTTTCAGCCTCAGCAGCCGAGTTTCGACATTTCCCTGGTGGACTGCGCCTTGGCGTTCGAGCGCGGATATTTGTTGCCGAGTTCCAGCAAGGTCGCGCAGGCCTGTTCCTTCTGATCGATGGCGCCCAGCGTCTGGCCGAGACGCAGCATGCTGTCCGCCGCGCGCGGCGACTGAGCGTACTTTGTCACGACTTCCAGAAACGGCTCGATGGCGTCGCTGTGCTGGTTGCGCTGGAAGAAGCTCTCGCCAAGTCCATACAGCGCATCCGGCACGCGCGCGTCGGTGGGGAACTGGTTGAGGAAGCTCCTGAACTGCGTTTCCGCGAATTCATAGTCCTTGCGCTGAAGAAAACCCGCGCCGAGCGCGTATTCTTCCTCGGGGCTGCCTGTCGCGGTCGCCGTCCGCGGCGCGCCCTGCATGCCCGGCGGGGGCTGGCCGACATCGACGCCGGGGCGAGCACCCTGTCCCGGCTGCTGGAAATCGGGCGCGATGACGAGCGGGGCGCCGGGCTCGTTCGAATTCAGCGGTCCGGGGCTGCCGGTCACGGGGCCGGTCGTCGGACCGCTCGGCATCGTGCCGAGATCGCGCGGACCGGGCGCCGGAACGCTCGGATCGGCCGAGCCCATCTGGGCGCCGGGGTTCGGACGGGTTCCGGCCGGCGGCCCGGCATTCGGCGGGCGGGGCGCGGCCAGGGACGGGCCGGCATTGGGCGGGCGGGGCCCGGCCGCGGCGGAGGGCACTCCGCCCGGCGTACCGCCCTGGCTCTCGATCTGCTGCTGAAGCTGGCGGATCTGGTGCTGGTATTCCTCGTTCTGCCCGGTCAGCTGCCGCACCTGCTCTTCAAGCCGGTTGATCCGCAGCGACATCTCGCTCGGGCTCTGCGCAAGAGCAGGAGCCGCGGATGTCAGCATGGCGGCGGCGAGAAGAATGCGGATGAGGTTCATGGACGATGGGCCCTGACGGTAAGCGTTCGGCTAGAGCGCGAACCCGGCTGAAATACGGCTATACCGGCGCTCAAGCAAATCAAGAAACCTCGCCGCCGCCCCCTCCCTCCCCTGAATGGGGAGGGCCGACTCGTGCGTAAGCACGAGCGGGGTGGGGTGATGGCCTATCGACTCTGAACGAATATGCGGAGAAGCAGCACCCCCACCCCGGAGCGCTTCGCGCTCTAGGGAGGGAAGAACACCGCCGCAAACGAAAACAGGCGCGCCGAGGGTTCGGCGCGCCTGTGAAATCAGATCGGGCAGGTCCGAGCGATCAGCTCGAGGGGCCGCCGAGAAGGGTCACCGCGCGCCGGTTCTGCGACCAGCAGGAAATGTCGTCGCAGACTGCGACCGGACGTTCCTTGCCGTACGAGATGGTCCGGATGCGCTGCGCCGGGACGCCGCGCGAGGCCAGGTAGTCGCGCACGTTCTGGCTGCGGCGCGCGCCCAGCGCCAGATTGTATTCGCGGGTGCCGCGTTCGTCGGCATGGCCTTCGATCGTGATCGCGTATTTCGAATATTTCGACAGCCACTGGGCCTGCTTGTCGAGCGTGGCCTGGGCCGTCGCCGTCAGATCGGTCTGATCGGTTTCGAAGAAAACACGGTCGCCGACATTGACGACGAAATCCTGCTGGCTGCCCGGAGGGCCGCCGCCCACGCCGCCGCCGGCGAGGTCTTGATTGGTCTTCGACGCGCACGCAGAAACGAGCAGCGCCAAAGAGATAGCTGCCCCGAAGGCAAGCAGTCGAGGGGTGGTTTGGATACGCGACATAACAGAAAACTCCTCACGTCCTTGGCGGGACTGAGCTTTCATAACCTCAAGGTGGTTAAGCGAAGGTTCCGTTAAGCGCATTTCTTCAACCCCAGTTCAGCAAGCCGGTTAGCAGAGGCTTGACCCGTTAACCATGCCGTGCCGGGAAAAAGTGGCGGGAGCGCGACACTTTCCGTCAACTTCTGAGGTTCTCCCAAGGTGTTGCGCCAAAGCTTGCCAGGGCCCGATGGTCCAGTGGCCGCAGGCCAATCCGGAGGTCGAGGGCAGCACGAAGACCTCCGCGCCCCCAATCTTTTTCTCCTGCAAGCCGAGACCCGCCCGCCGTCCGAGCGCCCGGCGGCCGGCATTCAGGCTGTCGAAGGCGAGCACGCGCGGCCCGAAGCGGGCGATCTTTCTCGCAAGCGCCTCAGTGTCGTAATCGGCGGGCGCAAGATCGCGGTCGAGCCCGCTCTTCGTCTTCACGAGATCGGTAAGGCCGATGCCGATCTCCGGCAGCAGCCGGTCATCCTCGGGCCGGTACAGCCGGTCGGTCAGCCCGACCTCGAACAAGGTCCGCCAGAAACGGTTTCCGGGATTGGCGTAGTAATGACCGCGCGCCGCCGAGACGGGCCCCGGCGCGGTGCCGCACAGGACGAGATCGAGGCCCGGCTTCAGGTAATCGGGGAGGATCATCTTGGTTCTTTCGTTCCCGGATAGCGTGCGCCAAGCGCATCGCGTAATCCGGGGTCCAGGATTAAGGCGCGGCGAAGCCGCTCAACAGCTTTAGAGCGCCTGCGGCGCACTTCGCTCCTGGATCCCGGATCTGCGCTGCACTTCGTGCAGCTTGTCCGGGACACATCACTTCAGCGGCGGAGACCATGCCGGGTCGGACGCGAAGGCCTGCGTCGGCACCTGAAGCTCGTTGTAGCCCGTGAGATCGATCGAGAAGAGCTTCGGCCCGCCGCCCTGATCGCGGAAGAACATAAGTACGCGGCCGTTCGGGGCCCAGGTCGGGCCTTCATTGTGGAAGCCTTCCGTCAGGATGCGCTCGCCGGAACCGTCGGGACGCATGACGCCGATGGCGAAACGGCCGCCCTGCTGCTTCGTGAACGCGATGTAATCGCCGCGCGGCGACCAGACCGGGGTGTTGTACGAGCCCTCGCCGAACGAAATCCGGTTTGCCTGTCCGCCGCCGGAGCTCATCACGTAGAGCTGGGAGCGACCGCCGCGATCCGACTCGAACACGATCTGCGCACCGTCCGGCGAAAAGCTCGGCCCGGTGTCGATCGCTGCACCGTCGGTCAGCCGACGCGGCTGTTTCGACGCAAGGTCCATCACGAAGATGGAGGAATTGCCCTCCGTCTGCATGCTGAGAACGACGCTTCGACCGTCGGGCGAGAAGCGCGGCGAGAACGTCATGCCCGGGAAATTGCCGACGAGTTCGCGCTTGCCGGTCTCGATATTCAGGAGATAGACGCGCGGATTGCCGCCTTCGAACGACATATAGGTCACCATCTGCGAAGACGGCGAAAAGCGTGGCGTCAATACAAGGTCGGTGCCGCGCGTCAGATAGCGCGTGCCGAACCCGTCCTGATCCATGATCGCGAGTTTCTTGACGCGCCTGTCCTTCGGCCCGCTTTCCTCGACATAGACGACGCGGGTGTCGAAATAGCCGGTCTCGCCGGTGATGCGCTCATAGATCGCGTCGGCGATCTTGTGGGCGATGCGGCGCCAGTTGTCGGCCGACGCGGAATATTGCTGGCCCGTCATCTGCGTACCGCCGAACACGTCCCACAGACGGAACTCGGCACGGATGCCGTTCGCCGCGCGCGTCACGCGCCCGGTCACGAGCGATTGCGCATTGATGATGCGCCAGTCGCCGAAGCGCGGCGGCGCATCGATGTTGACGATCTGTTCGATGAAGGCCGCGTGATCGATCGGCGCGAACAGGCCAGAGCGCTTGAGATCGGCCTCGACCACCTGGGAAATCTGCCGGGCTACTTCGCTGTCGCCGACGAAATCGGTGATCGCGATCGGCATGGGCTGGATCTGCCCCTGCGTGATGTCGACTTTGACCTGCGCGTGCGCCGCGCCGAGCGGCACGCATGCGAGGCAGACCACAACGAGTGATCTCAGGACACGAGAAAAATTCGGCATCAGGCAACCTGGCGGGAAAGAGCGGGAGTTCGGTATGTCACAGCATTTCGCGAGGATCGAAATTGATCTCCACGAACTTCCAATGATTGTAGAATTGAGCCGGTAGCCTCAGCGGCGAACAGACCTGCACGGCGCGCACCGCGCTGTCGGCAGCCGACTGGAAACCCGGATTGGCCGAAGAGTTCATCACGTTTGGCTGCCCCATGAGCGAGCCGTCCTCGGACAGACGGAACTGCACGACCACGGCAAGATCAAGCGCGCCGGCAGCCGCGACGGGCGGCGACCAGCACTGCTTCACCTGTTCGACCACCATCGCATTGATCCGGCTGAGTTCCGATAGGGCGAGCTGACCCACCGGGCCGTTGGAGATGCCGGCCGTCGTCACATCGGAGAGTTCCGGGGCGCCCTGCGGCTTCCTGCCCGGATCGCGCTTGTCGACGAGCGAGGCGATTTTCGAAGGATCGAATTTCGGCTTCGGCTTTTCCGGTTTCTTCTCGACGACCTTTTTCGGCTCGGGCTTTTTCGGCTCGGGCCTCTTCTCGACTTCCTTCTGACGAGGTCGTCGAGCTTGGCCTGGCTCTGGTCCTCCACCTTCTTTTCCGGCGGCTTCGGCAGGTCGGCCGGCTTCGGTTCGGGCGGAGGCGGCGGGGCCTCGGCCTGCTTCGGCGGTTCGGGCTTGGGTTCCGGCTTCGGCGGTTCCGGCGGCGTCTCGGCCTTCTGGGGAGGCTCGGGCGCGGGCGGAGGCGCTTCTACATTTTCCTTGGCTTCGGGCGCTGTCGGCTTCGGCTCGGGAACGATCTGCTCGATCTTCTTCGCCTCGACCTTGGGCTTTTCCGCAGTCTTCTTCGCGGTATTGTCGCCTTTGGTCAGCTTGTCGAATTCGGACGACCGTCATGACCTCGACGGCCATCGCTTCGGGAGCGGCGTCGAACCGGGAATGGGGCAATCCGATCAGGGCGTAAAGCAGCACCGCCAGATGGGCGGTGATGGACACGACGACGCCCGTATTCGGCTTCTTCACCCCTCAGCCCCCTTGCTCGACCTCGGTCACAAGCGCCACGCGCTTGAACCCCGCGGCTGAGATCGTGCCCATGACCCTCATCACCTGGCCGTAGTTCACGTTACGATCGCCGCGCACATAAACGCGTTCTTCATAGCCCTGCTTCGTGATCGCATTGAGGCGAGGCACTATATCCTTCAGCTCAACCTTCGTATTCTGCAGGTAAATCTCGCCGTTGTTGTTCACGCTGATGGTCAGCGGCTCGCGCTCCTCGCTCAGTGCCGGCGCGGAACTCTGCGGCAGGTCGACCGGAACGCCGACCGTCAGCATCGGCGCCGCCACCATGAAGATGATGAGCAGCACCAGCATGACGTCGACCATCGGCGTCACGTTGATCTCGGCCATCAAAGCCGCGCGGCGGCCCGAGCGGCGGCCGCGCCGCCGTCCGCCTCCGCCGCCCTTGATCGCGCCCGCGCCCATTCAGTTCGCCCGTTCGTCGATCTGGCGCGACAGGATCGCGGAAAATTCGTCGGCGAAACCCTCGAGCCGCGAGGCCTGCTTGGCCACTTCGGAAGAAAACTTGTTGTAGAAGATCGTGGCCGGAATAGCCGCGAGAAGTCCGAGCGCGGTCGCAAACAGCGCCTCTGCAATGCCGGGCGCGACGACGGCGAGCGATGTGTTCTTCGACGCCGCGATCGACTGGAAGCTCGTCATGATGCCCCAGACCGTGCCGAACAGGCCGATGAACGGACCGGCCGAACCGACTGTCGCCAGAACCAGAAGCCGCCCTTCGAGCCGTTCCACCTCGCGCTGGATCGTGACGTCCAGCACCTTTTCGATGCGCATCTGAAGGCTCGCGACCGCTTTGCCGCCGCCCTCGAAGCTCCTCTTCCATTCGCGCATCGCGGCAACGAACAGAGCGGGCATGGAGGTCGTCGGACGCGGCGCGAGCGAGCGGTAAAGCTCCTCCAGGCTCTGGCCCGACCAGAACACCTTCTCGAAGCGGTCCATGTTCCGCCGCGTGCGGGCATAGAGCAGCGTCTTGTCGACGATGATCGCCCAGCACCAGATGGAGGCTGCGACGAGCCCCACCATGACGACCTTGACGATGAGATGGGCTTGGAGGAACAGCGCCCAGAGCGACATGTCCAAAGCGGGCTGGGCTGCGGCAGGATCCATGAATAGTTCAACCTTCCGGCCATGACGCCGCACGGCCTTGCGCCGGGGTCGTCTCGACGATGTCTGGGGCGCGTGCTGTTTCGCGTTTCAATGCGGCGCAAAAACGGCGTGAAACGGCCTTCGCCCAACACCCTTTCATCCTTTGTTAAGGTTAACCGTTGGTTACCGCCCGAATTACTGACCGCGCAAGAAAAAGGCCGCCGGAGGCGGCCTTTCGTTTGTTGTGGGGAGAGTTGTTCAACCCTGCTCGCCGGTTTCCGGCTGAGGCGGCGGTGCCGGGCGGTTCCTGCGCTCGGCCATGAACATGTCGAACTCCGTCTTGTCCTTGGCCTGGCGCAGCCGGGCGAGGAAATTACGGAACTCCTCTTCCTCGTCTTCGAGACGCTTCAACGTCTCGGTCCGGTATTCGTCGAACGCCGTGTTGCCGCTCGATCCGGAAATCCACGGGCCGGCTCTGTGCCAGCCGCGTTTTTCTCCCCAACGGGCAAAGCCCGCGCGCTGTCCGCATCCCATTCGTCCACTCCAGATTGCATAGCCGAGGATCAAAAGACCGATCGGCCAATAAAGCATGAAGCCGAGGACAGTCGCGGCGATCCATGCCGGCCTGCCCCATTCGTCGAGTTTCGCCGCGATCGGCATCTTCGGTTTCCCTTGTGAATGTTAATCACATTTACATAGTGATAACGGCCGTTCCCGCCGTCAAGATCTGCAAGGCGATTTTTTACGTCCGGTCGATCCCGAGACCCTGCAGATAGACCAGCAATCCGGCCTCAAGAAGTTCGTCGGCCGCCATCGGAAGCGCCCGACGGGCGCCGTCCGCACGCACGAACAGCGAAGCGATGCCGTGCGCCATTGTCCACATATGGAGCGCCACCATCATTGCAGGAGGCCGCCGCTCGGTGGGCGCCAGTTCCACCAGCCGTTCGGCCGCCCGGCGCAGGACCGCGAAAGCCCGGTCCCCTGCCAGCCGCAGCTCCGGCGTGCCGCCGGCGGGGATGCCCGATTCGAACATTGCGGCGTAATAGGCGGGCTCCGACCGTGCAAAGTCGAGATAGGCCTGTCCCAGCCGCACCATGGCATCGAACGGGTGCGGCTTGCCGTCGTCCCAGGCGCGAACCAACGCCGCCTCGAAGGCCATGAAGCCCCGCGACGCCACGTCGGCGAGAAGCTGATCGCGATCCTTGTAATGACGATAGGGCGCGGCCGGGCTGACACCCGCCACCCGGGCCGCCTCGACGAAGGTAAAGCCCGACGGCCCCTTCTCGGCGATCAGGCCGAGTGCCGCCTGAACCAGAGCTTCCTTCAGATTGCCGTGGTGATAGCCGCGCGGTTCGCGCATGTCGTCCTTCCGGCAGCTCATGTCCAGCCCGCCTCATGTAAATGGCTGTTACATCATTTCGCGCGCCGGAAACAGGCTTGCGTGCGCGGCGCCGTCCGCCCATACGCAGGCGATGCGCGCCGCCCTCCTCGTCCTCCTCACCCTTTTTACCTCTCCCGCATTGGCGCTCGACGGCGGCGAGCCGATGACGGCGGACCAGATCCTGTCGCGCGGCGCGGTCGCGATCCAGGCCGTGAATCCGCAGCCGGACGGCACCGCCCGCCTGTCCGAATGCACCGGCGTCCTCATCGCCCGGGACCTCGTTCTCACCGCCGCCCATTGCCTCGACGAGGCGGCGTCCGCCGAACATGTCGCGGTGTTCTTCTTCGCGGGCTCGAAGGCCGTCCCGCCCTTCGCCGCCGTGGCCGCGATCTTCCGCCACCCGGCCTATGTCCGGGGCTGGGCCAGGAAGCCCGGAGACATCGAAACCCGCCAGGCCGAAATTTCGGCCGATCTTGCGATCCTGCGCCTCTCCTCGCCCGCGCCTGCGGCGCAGGCGGCGTTCGCCTTCGATCCCGCGCCGAAACCGGACGTCCTGACCGTCATCGGGGCCGGCCTCGCCGGACCGAACGGCCGGTCCGGCACGCTGAAACATGCCGCCCTCGCCGCCATCCGCCACACCGAAAGCGGCCCCAGGCTCGCCTTCGCCACCCCCGGCAAAGGCCGCGTCTGCCGGGGTGATTCGGGCGGCCCCGTCGTCACCCCGTCCGGCCGCATCTGGGGTGTCTCGGGCGCGATCCTGCGTGCCGAAAACGGCTGCTCGAGCCGCATGGTCGTCGTGCCGGCCGATCCGAACGAGCCGGGACTGGCCGACCTGCTGCGGCGCGCCCGAGCCGGTTGAGGGCGCGCGCCGGATCGCGGTTCCCTTCCGGGCCCGGTTCCCTTAAATGAACGAAAACACTGGGGGAACGCCGTTATGCCGACCGAGATTTCCGGCACCGAACTGCCGGATCAGGTTTACCTGCCGCCTTCGCGCGCGCGCTGGATCTTCGTCCTCACCGCGAGCGCGATCATCGTCGGGCTCAATCTTTATTTCGTCCTCAGCGTCAACGCGCCCGCGCTCTGGTTCTTCGTCGCGATCTTTACGCTGATGGGCGCCCTCGCCGGTGCGCAGCTCATTCCCGGAAGCGCGGGACTGTGGCTCGACCGCGAAGGCTTCACCTATCGCCGATTCTGGACGAACACCCGCCGCGAATGGAAAAAAGTGTCGCCGATCCTGGGGCACCAGATGGGCATTTTCGGCAGCCAGCTCGCCATCCTCCAGATGGTCGGCTTCCACAACGAAGGCGACGCGCCGAACAAGGCGCGCGAAATCCTGCCCGACACCTACGGCATCTCCGCCGATGAACTCGCCGCGCTGATGAACCATTGGAGAGACACAGCGCTCAAGGGGTGAGGACCGAGCGGGCCGCGGTGTAACGACGTGCCTTCCCTCCCCTGAATGGGGAGGGCCGACTCGCACGAAGTGCGAGCGGGGTGGGGTGAACCCGGCCCATCGATCTTGCGAAGCCTCTCATGTCGAGAGACGCTGAGACATGTCCGTCGAATTCGCCCGCAGCCTACGCAAGAACATGACGTCTGCCGAAGCGCGGCTGTGGATCTACCTACGACAGCTTCGCCCGGAAGGGTTCCACTTCAGGCGCCAATCGCCTCTGCATGGCTATGTGCTGGACTTCGTCTGCTTCGGGTCGCGCCTCATTATCGAGGTAGATGGTGATACGCATGGCACGACGACAGGGATCGCCAGGGACGCGGTGCGAACCGCGAAACTCGAAGCCAACGGCTTCCGCATCATCCGCTTCACCAATGCTGATGTTTTGGGAAATATCGACGGCGTGATGCAGGCAGTGACGACAGCGCTTCGCGGTTGAGGCCATCACCCCACCCCGCTCGTGCTTACGCACGAGTTGGCCCTCCCCATTCAGGGGAGGGAGGGCGCAGCGCTTCGCCGGGGCTCCCTCCGTCCCCCCTGTGGGGAGGGCCGAGAGCGCGAAGCGCTCCGGGGTGGGGGTGCGGCCTCGCCGCAGCGCCGTCTCCTGTCGCAAGGCCATCACCCCACCCCGCTCGTGCTTACGCACGAGTTGGCCCTCCCCATTCAGGGGAGGGAAGGCGCGCCGAGCTTTTGTTTGATGTCGGCGGGAATGCGCGCCGGGCGCCCCGTGCTTTGCGAAATGACCGCGCAGGTCACATCGGCCGCGACCAGAACATCTGCTCCACGCCGCACCTTCTGCGTCAGAACGACCGACGCTCCGCCAATCTCCTTCAGCGCGGTCTCGACATCGAGTTCATCGTCAATCTTCGCCGCAGCACGGAACGTGATGTCCATATGCGTCACGACAAAGATCAGCCCGTTCTTCGACAAAAGCGCGCCCTGGTCGACCCCGCGCTCGCGCAGAAGCTCGGTCCGCCCGCGTTCCATGAATTGCAGATAGCTCGCATGGTAGACGACGCCGCCGGCATCGGTGTCTTCCCAGTATATCCGTACATATACATGCCCGGCCGTCATTCGTCGCCCTGGTCGAACAGCGGCATCTGGTTCACCGCCTGGGGCGCGGCGAGGCCGAGATGCTTGAAGGCGTGCGCCGTCAGCATCCGCCCGCGCGGCGTCCGCTGGATGAAGCCCTGCTGGATCAGGAACGGCTCGATGATTTCCTCGATCGCATCGCGCGGCTCGGACAGTGCCGCCGCGATGGTCTCGACGCCGACCGGCCCGCCGCCATAGTTCAGCGCGATGCAGCCGAGATAACGCCGGTCGAGCGCATCGAGCCCTGAATCGTCGACCTCGAGCTGCGCCAGTGCCGTGTCCGCGACAGTGCGCGTCACCTGTTCGGCGCCCGCGACCGACGCGAAATCCCGCACACGCCGCAGCAGACGTCCCGCAATGCGCGGCGTGCCGCGCGCACGTCGCGCGATCTCGCGCGCGCCGTCGGTGCTGATATTGACGCCGAGCACGCGGGCGCCGCGCGTCACGATCAGGTCGAGTTCTTCCACGGTGTAGAAATTCAGCCGCACCGGAATGCCGAAGCGATCGCGCAAGGGCGTCGTCAGAAGGCCGGACCGCGTCGTCGCGCCGACCAAAGTGAACTTGGCGAGATCGATGCGCACCGAACGCGCGGCCGGTCCCTCGCCGATGATGAGGTCGAGCTGGAAATCCTCCATTGCCGGATAGAGGATTTCCTCGACCGCCGGGTTGAGCCGATGGATTTCGTCGATGAACAGGACGTCGCGATCTTCGAGATTGGTCAGCAGCGCTGCAAGATCGCCGGCCTTGGCGATGACCGGCCCCGAGGTCGCACGGAAATTGACGCCGAGTTCACGCGACATGATCTGCGCGAGCGTCGTCTTGCCGAGGCCGGGCGGCCCCGCGAACAGGACGTGGTCCAACGCCTCATTGCGCGATTTCGCGGCCTCGATGAAAACGGAGAGGTTCGCGCGCGCCTGCTGCTGGCCGATAAATTCGGAAAGCCGCTGCGGACGTAAGGACGTGTCGTTGTCGTCCTCGGTGCGCTTTTCGGGTGAGACGAGCGGGCGGGTCATGGATGTGCTCCCTCCTCTCTCCCGCCCGAACTCGGGTGTTCCCGAGTTCGGTACTCAAGAGGCCAAGTCGGGTAAACCCGACTTGGCTCGGGAGAGAGCCGACTCGCCGACAGGCGAGCGGAGAGAGGGCAAGATGTGAGGCGGAGATCAAAACTCCCCCTCTCCCGGTCGCGCTCTCGCGCGACTCGACCTCTCCCGCACGCGGGAGAGGTGGGGCGGACGTGGCCCCTCACGTTGCCAGCTCCCGCAGCCCTAGCCGGATCAAAGAAGCTGCATCCGCCCCCTCGCCTGCCTTGCGCATTGCGCTCGACACTGCGGCGCTTGCCTGAACCTGCGGGTAACCGAGATTGACCAGCGCCGACACCGCATCCGCCGCGGGCTGCGGGGCGCGTTTGTCGCCGAGTTCGTCCTGTAGCCGGATCACGTTGACGTCGACCGTGGCGAACGCCGGCGCCTTGTCCTTCAGCTCGGCCACGATGCGCGCGGCGACCTTGGGGCCGACGCCGGGGGCGCGCGATACCGAGGCCTTGTCCTGAAGCGCGATGGCATTGGCGAGATCGGAAGGTTTCAAAACACCGAGTATGGACAAAGCGACTTTCGCGCCGACACCCTGCACGGTCTGCAGCAGCCGGAACCATTCGCGCTCGAGATCGGTGGTGAAGCCGAAGAGCCGGATCTGGTCCTCGCGCACATAGGTCTCGATGGACAAAGCAGCGGCCTCGCCCGTGCCGGGCAGGCTCGTCAGCGTCCGGCTGGAACAGCTCACGACATAGCCGACGCCGCCGACGTCCAGGATCACCCAGTCGTCGCCTGTCGAATCCACAATCCCTTTGAGCTTGCCGATCATGTTTGGGTGTTACCACAAGTCGTCCCGGAGAGGGATCGTGGATGGCGATCTCTACGCACTCAGCAATGCCCTGCTCGCGCGGTGATGGGCGTGGGTGATCGCCACGGCCAGCGCGTCGGCGGCGTCCGGTCCAACCGGCCCCGCTTTCGGCAAGAGGACCCCGATCATCATGCCGATCTGGTTCTTGTCGGCGTGACCGGATCCGACCACCGTCTTCTTGATCAGGTTCGGCGCATATTCGCCGATCGAAAGCCCCGCCTGTGCCGGCACCAGCATGGCGATGCCGCGCGCCTGGCCGAGCTTCAGCGTGGTCATGGGATTGCCGTTGACGAAGGTCTCCTCGACGGCCGCCTCGTCGGGCTGGAATTCGCGGAGCACGGCGGTCAGCCCGGCATGCAGCAGAGTCAGCCGGTCGCCGAGCGGCAGCTTGTCGTCGGGCACGATCTGGCCGCATGCGACATAGGTCAGTTTGTTGCCAAGGGTCTCGATCACGCCCCAGCCGGTGCGGCGGAGGCCGGGATCGAGACCGAGAATGCGAATCGGGGATGGGACCATAACGTGAACTAATCCCGCATCCCGCCTTTACGTCCAGTGAAGCTGCGGGAAGGCGTCGCGAAAAAAATCAGGCCGGACCCGAAGGTCCGGCCTTTTGACGGTCTCCGCCGCTTGGGGGGCTGGAGGGGGCGGAGATCGCAAATGAACGTGGAAGGTAATCTCGGCCTGTTAAGCCGCGCGCTGGGGCGCGACCGGGGATAAGGCTCTTGCAGCTTGCAGTGCACCGGCCACCGCCGCATCGCGCAGTCCGGCCTGAATGCCCTCGGCCACGATCATTTCGGGCGCGGTCACGCCCATGAACCCGAACACGGTGCGCAGATAGGTTTCGACCTGGTCGGGCGCTCCGGCGTCATGCAGCAGGCCGCGCGAAACAACGATGACGATCCTTTTGCCGCCGATCAGGCCTTTGACGCCCTCGGGACCGTACTTGAACGTTTTCCCGGGCACGATGAGGCGGTCGAGCCAGGCCTTGAGCTGGCCCGGAACCGCGAAATTGTAGGTCGGCGCGCCGATCACCACGATGTCGGCAGCAAGAAATTCGTCGAGCGCATCCTGACCGGCGGTCTCGGGATTGCCGGACGACGCCATCGTGGAAAGCGGGTGTTCGACCGGGAGCCTTTCCAGGGTCAGATGCGAAAGGGGTGCAGCGGCAAGATCGCGGTAGCTGACCTCGAGCGCGGGATTTTCCTGGAGCAGCCGTTCGACGACCGCCGCCGTGACCTCGCGGCTCACGGAATTGGCGCCGAGGATGCTTGAATCGATGTGCAGGAGTTTCATGTGATGGTCCAGTTCTTATTTGATACCTGGACTAATTACGTGCCTGCCGGTAAAACGCACAAGACGGCACAATTTTGTGACTGGAGCACATGGAAGTGACTGCCGAGAGCCACCACCCCCTCGAGGGCGATTGCCAGAAGGTCAGCCGGATCCTGTCCCGGGTCGGCGACAAATGGACCGTGCTGATCGTCATGCTGCTGAGAGACGGACCGCGCCGCTTCAACGAAATCAAGCGGATGGTCGGCGGGATATCGCAGCGCATGCTGACTTTGACCCTGAGAGGGCTTGAGCGCGACGGCATGGTGACGCGCACGGTGACCCCGTCAATTCCGCCGCGCGTCGATTACGAACTCACCGCGCTGGGGCGCTCGCTGTGCGAACCCGTTTTCGCGCTCGGCAGCTGGGCGCAGGCCCATCTCACCGAGATCGACGCGGCGCGGAACGCCTTCGATACGCGCGAGAGCTAGAGTAAGTACGCGCAGGTCCTGTCAGGCGGCGGTAAGCTTCGCCATGACCTCGTCGGAGACCTCGAAGTTCGAGTAGACGTTCTGCACGTCGTCATCGTCTTCGAGCACGTCGATGAGCTTCAGCATGCTCTGGGCACGTTCCTCGTCGAGGCTTGCGGTCGTCGCCGCGCGCCAGACGGCCTTGGCGCTCTCGGGTTCGCCGAGCGCGGCTTCCAGAGCCTTCGAGACTTCGCCGAGATTTTCGAACGTGCAGGTCACGACATGCCGCTCCGCATCGGAGGCTGCATCGTCGGCCCCCGCCTCGATCGCCGCTTCCAGCACCTTGTCCTCGGAGCCGACCTTGGCCGGATACACGATCTCGCCGACATGGTTGAACATGAAGCCGACCGAACCGGTCTCGCCGAGGGCCCCGCCGGCCTTGGTGAAATAGGAGCGCACATTGCTGGCGGTCCGGTTCCGGTTGTCCGTCAGCGTCTCGACGATCACCGCGACGCCGCCCGGGCCGTAGCCCTCGTAGCGCACGTTTTCAAAGTTCTCGCCCTCGCCGCCCAGGGCCTTCTTGATGGCGCGGTCGATATTGTCGCGCGGCATGGACTGCGCCTTGGCCGCGTTTACCGCCAGCCTGAGGCGCGGATTCATGTTCGGGTCGGGCATGCCCATTTTCGCGGCGACCGTTATTTCGCGCGCGAGCTTTGAGAACAGCTTGGACTTCTGCGCGTCCTGCCGCCCCTTGCGGTGCATGATGTTCTTGAACTGCGAATGTCCGGCCATGATCGCCTCTGAAATGTGCTGGGCGGGGTTATAAAGGTGCTGATTTTCGAAGGGAAGCCGTGACCGGCGTGGGGTGCCCCCTCCCTCCCCTGAATGGGGAGGGCCGACTCGGCGAAGCCGAGCGGGGTGGGGTGGGGTGATTGCGGCAATAGCGTCTTCAGGACCTACGCGAGAGTCAGCACCCCCACCTGAACTCGGGTGTTCCCGAGTTCAGCACTTTAATGGCCAAGTCGGGTAAACCCGACTTGGCTCAGGGGGAGGGAAACCTCACCAGAACTTCGGCTCGACCTTTTCGAGCCGCGGCCCGATCCTCACGGGCGACACTTTCACGGCAAGGCCCGTCGCATCGTCGGTCTCGATCGCAAATCCGCACAAGGTCGCCTCGCCCGTCGCCGGCTCGAACCGGCCGGAGGGGATTTTGCGCGTGAAACGCCGGAGCGGCTCTTCCTTGTCCATACCGAGCACGCTGTCGTAGTCGCCGCACATCCCGGCATCCGACAGATAGGCCGTACCGCCGGAAAGGATCTGGTGGTCGGCCGTCGGTACATGGGTGTGCGTGCCGACGACGGCGCTCGCCCGCCCGTCGACGAAATAGCCGAAGGCCTGCTTTTCGCTCGTCGCCTCCGCATGGAAGTCGATGAACACCGCGTCGCAGCCCTGTCCCAAAGGACAGGCGGAGAGCTCGCGCTCGGCCACCGCGAAAGGGTCGTCGAGCGATTCCATGTAGATGCGACCCATCAGGTTCATCACCAGAACGCGGCGTCCGTCATGGATTTCGACCAAGGCCGCGCCCCGTCCCGGCGTGCCCGCCGGGAAATTCGCAGGCCGGATCAGCCGGTCGGCGCGCTCGATGAATACAAGGGTTTCGCGCTGGTCGAAGGCGTGGTTGCCGAGCGTCACCGCATCCGCCCCGACCTCGATCAGATCGTCGTAAATGCCTTCATTGATGCCGAAACCGCCGGCCGCGTTCTCGCCGTTGACGACGAGAAGATCGATTTTCCACTTTGCCCGAAGACGGGGGATGTGTTCGAGAGCGACCTGGCGCCCGGAGCGCCCGACGAGATCGCCGAGGAAGAGAATACGCATTGGCGGAGTGTCAAATACCGATCCGGGCCAAATTGCAACGGATGATCTCCGTCTCGGTTACCACCGCGTCGAGCGGGACATCGTGCAATTCGCGGGGCACTTCCTCCACTTCCTGCAGCGCGAAGGCGTATCCCACCATCAGCGGACGCTCCTCGCGGGCCAAGGGCCCAAGCGTCCGGTCGAAATGGCCCTTGCCGTATCCGATGCGAAATCCCCGGCGGTCGAACGCCGCAAGCGGCACCACCACGATATCGGGCGTCACGAGCGGCGCGGATGGATCCGGCTCGCGGATGCCGCCGAAGCCTTTGGCCAGCGGATCGTCCGCCCGCCATGCCCGGAACGTCATCGGCTCATCGCCCGAAAGCACGCGCGGCAGGGCCAGGAGCGCGCCCGCCTTCCGAAGCCTGTTCGCCAGCGGTCCAAGCTTCAACTCCCCCTGGATCGGCATATAGAGGGAAACAATTTTGCCGGCGACATCGCCGAGCAGTTGCATCGCATGCTCCGCGGCATTCTCCGCGGCGGCGCCCGCCTCGGGTTCCGAAAGCTTGCGCCTGAGTGCGATCTTGACGGCGCGGACCGCGGCTTTCTCGGCATGTGCGTTTTTGGGGGAAGCGGTCATCGGCGCGAAGATTAGCACACGCAATTGGCGCACGTCCGCCGGCCGCGCCGTGGCCAAACAACGGCATATGAGACCGTCGTCGCACTTGCCTCGACCCGGAAACCGGCGCATCGACATCGCCCGCAGGGTCCCACCCCCGCACGTCACGCGGCGCAACGATGATCGACAATCCGTATTTCTACCTCGTCGCGGTGCCGGCGGTCATTCTGCTCGGCCTCGGCAAAGGCGGGTTTGCCGGTATCGGCACGCTTGCCGTTCCGCTTCTCGCGCTCGTCGTCGCGCCGGTCCAGGCGGCGGCGATCACGCTGCCCATCCTCATCGTCCAGGATGTCATCGGCGTCTGGGCCTATTGGCGCAAATGGGACAAGCGCAACCTGATCATCCTCATTCCAAGCGCGACGTTCGGAATTCTGCTCGGTTTTCTGCTCGCGGCGAAGGTATCCGACGGCGCGTTCTATCTTGCTCTCGGGACGATCTCGATCACCTTCGGCGCGCGCAATCTCTTCGCAAAGGACCTCACGCCCAAAAAGGGCGGCGTTCCGGCGGGGTTTTTCTGGGGCGCGGTCTCAGGCTTCACCAGCATGATTGCCAATGCCGGCGCACCGCCGTTTCAGCTGTACGTCCTGCCGCAGCGGCTTCCGCGCGATGTTTTCGTCGGCACCAGTCTGGTGTTTTTTGCAATCGTCAACTGGATCAAGCTGCCGGGTTTCGTCGCGCTCGGCCAGTTCACGCCGCAGAACCTGCTGACGACGGCCGCGCTTATCCCGCTCGCGGTGGTATCCACCTGGGCGGGCGTCTGGCTGGTCCGCAGAACCAACCACGAGCGCTTCTACAAGATCATCTACGCGCTGATGATGATCGTCGGGCTCAAGCTGGTTCACAGCGGCGTGGAGCTGTTGCTGGCGTAACCAGGTGCCTGTCCCTCCCCTGAATGGGGAGGGCCGAACTCGTGCGGAGCACGAGCGGGGTGGGGTGATGGCCGGTCGATAGGAAGCAGCGCCGGGTAGAGCCAGAGCCCCCCACCCCGGAGCGCTTCGCGCTCTCGGCCCTCCCCACAAGGGGGAGGGAGGGCAACCGTGGCGAGACTGTAAGTGCGGAGCCGCAAAAGCCGTCGGATTTTTCGATCCCGGGAACCTACCTAAGTAGGTGGGCGCCATGTGCCCAAGCCCAGGGGCGAGGACAGGGACAGCTCCCGTTGAGATCGATAAGGCCCCGGGAATACAGTTTCCTGACCAACCCAGCAGCACCGCCCTCTTAATCTAGGCCGTCAGCGCCTCAAGCGCCAGCGCCGGTCTTGAGCCTTGTGCGCAGATCCGCCGCCAAAACTTCCAGCCGCTCGGCGAGATGGTCGACCATTTCCACGGCCTGCGCCGTATCGTGGTCGGACGCGATCACGCCTTTGGCGTCGGCGTTCCGCAGCAGCTCGATCTTATCATCGAGCTCGCCGATCTTGCGCCTGGCCTCGGCCAGTTCGTCGGCGATGACGATTCCTGCCATGACCGTCAAACGCATGTCGCCTATTTCGCCGAAGCTTGCGCGCATGTCCGCGATCTTCCGATCGACGAGATCTCCGAGCTTGTGAAGATGGTCTTCCTGGCCATCGTCGCACGCCATCCGATAATTGCGTCCGGCAATGGTCACGGTCACTTCGGCCATTTGCGTCGCGCCCTCAATCCGAATTGTTCAAGACGTCGCGAATGGTCTCGATGGCCGAATCGAGCCGCCGGGCAACTTCACGGTTTGTGGATTCGAGGCGCGTCGTGCGCGCATTGGAATTATCCAGCTCTTCGGCAAGACGTGCCCGGTCATCGGCAAGAAGCGCGATTTCGGTTTCCCGATCGGCGCCCGTCCGACGAGAGTCCAGAGCACGTGCCGAAGCCGCCTCAAGCACACCGACGGCTGACTCCAGCCGGCGGAGCGCTACTCCGAGTGCGGTATCCCTCATACGCATTTACTCCCCGGCAGCAGCCGCGCTTGGGGGTTTGAAGGTCTACGCAGTTGAACAATTTCCCGCCCGTTCGAATTATGGAGGGGGGTTCGGCGCGGCGTCAATGAATTCCCCGCATATTCAACTGGAACTGTCACGCAGATGGTTACGTAACTTAAGCGTAATTCATGCTGCGTTGACTAAGGCCGTCAGAGTGCTAAGTGTCCCACCCCGCGCCTACGGCTGCTCCCGGCCCACCCCGTGCGGCACCGTAACATGTCGACACAAATCTCCCGTGAAAAACACGACCGCATGGCGAACGCCGTGCGCTTTCTCGCAATGGATGCCGTGGAAAAGGCCAAATCCGGTCATCCCGGCCTTCCAATGGGCGCGGCCGACATCGCGACCGTTCTTTTTACGCGGTTTCTGAAATTCGATCCCATGGCGCCGCATTGGCCCGACCGCGACCGCTTCGTGCTGTCGGCCGGCCACGGCTCCATGCTGATCTACGCGCTGCTCTACCTCACCGGGTATGAGAGCGTATCTATCGACGACATCAAGAAATTCCGTCAGCTCGAGTCGAAAACGCCGGGCCATCCGGAAAACTTCAAGACGCTCGGCATCGAGACCACGACCGGCCCGCTCGGCCAGGGCCTCGGCAACGCGGTCGGCATGGCGCTCGCGGAACGCATTCTGGCCGAGGAATACGGCCCCGCCGCCGTCGATCATTATACTTATGTCCTATGCTCCGACGGCGACCTGATGGAAGGCATAAGCCAGGAATCGATCGCCATCGCCGGACACCTCAAGCTGAACAAGCTGATCGTGTTCCACGACGATAACCACATCTCCATCGACGGACCGACCTCGCTGTCCGATTCGGTCGATCAGGCCGCACGCTTCAAGTCCGCGAACTGGAACGCGGTTCGTATTGACGGCCACGATCCCGAAGCCATCGCGAAAGCCATCGAGGACGCGCATAAAAGCGACAGGCCGACCTATATCGGCTGCAAGACCACGATCGGCTTCGGCGCACCGAAAAAGGCCGGCACCTCTGGCGCCCACGGCTCGCCGCTCGGCGCCGAGGAAATCGCCGCGACCCGCAAGGCGCTGAACTGGGAAACCCCCGCCTTCGAAGTGCCGACCGACGTTCTCGATGCCTGGCGCCTCGCCGGCCTGCGCTCGCGGTCCGCCCACACCGAATGGGACAAGCGTTTCAAGGCGCTTGACCCTGCAAAGCGCGGCGAGTTCGACCGCCGCATCAAGGGCGAGCTTCCGGCGGAATTCTCCGCCGCGATCCAGAACCTGAAGACGCGCCTGTTCGACGCGCCGCAGGAAGTCGCGACCCGCAAGAGCTCGGAGATCGTGCTCGAAGCCATCGCAGACGCCCTGCCGGAACTCATCTCCGGCTCGGCCGACCTGACGCCCTCGAACAACACCAAGATCAAGGCGTTCACGGAAATCACGCCCGGTAATTACAAGGGCCGCTACATCCATTGGGGCATCCGCGAACACGGCATGGCCGCGGCCGTCAACGGCATGGCGCTGCACGGCGGCCTCATCCCGCTCGGCGCGACCTTCCTTGTGTTCTCGGATTATTGCCGCCCGTCGATCCGCCTCGCCTCGCTCATGGGCCTTGGCTCGATCTTCGTCTTCACGCACGATTCGATCGGCGTCGGCGAAGACGGCCCGACCCATCAGCCGGTCGAACATCTCGCGGCGCTGCGCGCCATTCCGCGGCTGCTGGTGTTCCGCCCGGCCGACACGGTGGAAACCGCGGAAGCCTGGGAACTCGCGGTCAAGCACCGGGATCGCCCGAGCATTCTGGCCCTCACCCGCCAGAACCTGCCTCAGGTTCGCCTGGAGGATTCCGGCAAGAACCTCACCGCGCGCGGCGCCTATGAACTGCGCTCAGCCGACGGCAAGGCCGAGATCTCGATCTTCGCCTCGGGCTCCGAGGTATCGCTCGCGGTGGAAGCCAAGGACGTCCTCGACAAGGCCGGCATTCCGACCCGCGTCGTTTCCGTCCCCTGCATGGACCTGTTCTTTGAGCAGTCCGAAGACTATCGCCGCGAAGTGCTCGGCACCGCCCCGGTGCGCGTCGGCGTCGAAGCCGCGATCCGCATGGGCTGGGACGAGATCATCGGCACGGACGGAGCTTTCATCGGAATGACGGGCTTCGGCGCGTCCGGTCCGGCAAAAGAGGTCTACAAGCATTTCGGCATCACGACGGACGCCGTCGTGGCCGCTGCCCGCAAGAAGCTTGGGCGCTGAGCACGTAAGGCACGTAAAGGAGAGACGAATATGGCGGTTCGGGTTGCGATCAACGGTTTCGGGCGCATCGGACGCCTTGTCCTGCGCGGCATCGTCGAATCCGGGCGCAAGGACATCCTCGTCGTCGCCATCAACGATCTCGGCCCGGTCGAAACCAATGCCCACCTCCTGCGTCATGACTCGGTGCACGGCAAATTCCCGGCCAAGGTCCTCGTCGACGGCGATTTCATCGAGGTCGAAGGCCACGGCAAGATCAAGGTCACCGCGATCCGGAACCCGGCCGAACTGCCGCACAAGGAGCTCAAGGTCGACATCGCGCTCGAATGCACCGGCCTCTTCACCGCGCGTGACAAGGCCATGGCCCATATCGAGGCCGGCGCGAAGCGCGTCCTGATCTCGGCGCCCGGCGACAATTCCGATCTCACCGTCGTCTACGGCGTCAACCACGACCAGCTGACGAAGGACCATGTCATCGTCTCGAACGCCTCGTGCACGACGAACTGCCTCGGCCCGATCGCGAAGGTCCTCAACGATGCCATCGGCATCGAGAAGGGCTTCATGACGACGATCCATTCCTACACCGGCGACCAGCCGACGCTCGACACCATGCACAAGGATCTCTACCGCGCCCGCGCGGCGGCGCTCTCGATGATCCCGACCTCGACGGGCGCGGCGAAGGCCATCGGCCTCGTTGTGCCGGAGCTCAAGGGCAAGCTCGACGGCACCTCGATCCGCGTACCGACGCCGAACGTCTCGGTGGTGGACTTCAAGTTCGTGCCGAAGCGCCCGACGACCGTGGACGAAGTGAACGCCGCCGTGGTCGCCGCGTCGAAGCAGCAGCTGAAGGGCATTCTTGAGGTCGTGGACGAGCCGCTCGTCTCGACCGACTTCAACCACAACCCCGCTTCGTCCAGCTTCGCGCTCGACCAGACCAAGGTCATCGACGGCAATCTGGTGCGCGTCCTGTCCTGGTACGACAACGAATGGGGCTTCTCGAACCGGATGGCCGATACGGCCGTTGCGATGAGCAAGCTTCTGTAATGACGAAGAAATTCAGTCTCGCAATGCTTATTTTGCGGGACTGACGGATCCAAGTCTTGCTCAGTCGTATTTCTGCGATCGCCCGCGGAAACATCGCCGGTCGAACAACAATTGGGACAGCTCTGTCTCGTCGTATAATTCGAGGTAGCAATTGCCTGATTTCCGCACGCTCGACGAGGCCGACGTTTCTGGAAAGCGCGTTCTCGTTCGCGTCGATTTCAATCTTCCGATGGAAGACGGCCGCGTCACCGACGACACGCGCATCCAGGCCGCGCTGCCGACGATCGAGGACATCACATCGCGCGGCGGCCGCGCGATCCTCATCGCCCATATGGGCCGCCCCAAGGGCACGCGCGACGAAACGCAGAGCCTGAAACAGATCGTGCCGGCCGTGGAAGCCGCGCTCGGCCGGCCAGTCGCCTTTGCGAACGATTGCGTCGGCCCCGAGGCCGAGAAAGCCGTCGCCGCCATGAAGGACGGAGACGTCCTTCTCCTCGAAAATCTCCGTTTCCACGCGGGCGAGGAAAAGGACGATCCGGACTTCACCGCAAAGCTCGCAAAGCTCGGCGATCTCTTCGTCAACGACGCGTTTTCCGTCGCCCACCGTTCGGCGGCTTCGATCGTCGGCCTCGCGGGCGCCCTGCCCGCCTATGCCGGCCGCTCGATGCAGGCCGAGCTCGAAGCTCTCGACAAGGCGCTGTCGCATCCGGAGCATCCGGTCGCGGCCGTCGTCGGCGGCGCGAAGGTGTCGTCGAAAATCGAACTTGCTCGGAAACCTCGTCGGCAAGGTCGATACTTTGATCATCGGCGGCGGCATGGCCAATACGTTTCTGGCCGCGAACGGCATGGCGGTCGGCAAGAGCCTGTGCGAGCGCGACCATCTCGAAACCGCGCGCGACATCCAGGAGAAGGCGAAAGCCGCCGGCTGCACCATCGTGCTTCCGTCCGACGCTGTCGTGGCGAAAGAGTTCAAGGCGCATGCCGACAGCCGCACCGTCCCGGTCGACATGGTCGGCCAGGACGAGATGATCCTCGATGCCGGCGCGAAAAGCGTCGCGGAGGTGTCCGCACTTCTCGAAGACACAAGAACCCTCGTCTGGAACGGCCCGTTCGGCGCTTTCGAGATGGAGCCCTTCGACGCCGCCACCGTCGCGGTGGCGCGAAAGGCGGCCGAGTTGACGAAGGCCGGCAGACTTCTGTCCGTCGCCGGCGGCGGAGACACGGTCGCCGCCTTGAATCACGCGCGCGCGGCGGACGATTTCAGCTATATCTCGACCGCCGGCGGCGCATTTCTTGAATGGCTTGAAGGCAAGCCGCTGCCGGGTGTGGAAGCGCTCAGGAAAGCGCTCTAGATTACCGCCGAAACCGCACATGTCCGGAGAGACCGCAAATGGCCCGCATAACCCTCCGTCAGCTTCTCGACCACGCCGCCGAGCACGGCTACGGCGTCCCGGCCTTCAACATCAACAATATGGAGCAGGCGCTCGCCATCGGCGCCGCCGCCGACAAGCTTGACGCGCCGGTCATCATCCAGGCCTCGCGCGGCGCGCGCCAATACGCCAACGACATCATGCTGGCCAGGATGATCGACGCTCTGGTCGAAATCTATCCGCACATCCCGATCTGCATGCACCTCGACCACGGCAACAACGAAGCCACCTGCGCCACGGCCATCCAGGCCGGCTTCACCTCGGTGATGATGGACGGCTCGCTGATGGCCGACGGCAAGACTCCCGCCGAGTACGACTACAATCTCGGCATCACCAAGCGCGTCGCGGACATGGCGCATTGGGCCGGCTGCTCGGTCGAGGGCGAACTCGGCGTGCTCGGTTCGCTGGAATCGGGCGAAGGCGAGAAAGAGGACGGCCACGGTTTCGAGGGCAAGCTCTCGCACGACAAGCTCCTCACCGATCCCGACCAGGCGGTCGATTTCGTCGCCAAGACCAAGGTCGACGCGCTCGCGGTCGCGATGGGCACCTCGCACGGCGCCTACAAATTCTCGCGCAAGCCCGACGGCGAAGTCCTGGCGATGAACGTGATCGAGGAAATCCACAGCCGCCTGCCGAACATGCATCTTGTCATGCACGGTTCATCGTCCGTGCCGGAATATCTCCAGGAGATCATCAACAAATACGGCGGCCAGATGAAGGAAACCTGGGGCGTGCCGGTGGAAGAGATCCAGCGCGGCATCAAGCACGGCGTCCGCAAGATCAACATCGACACCGACAACCGCATGGCCATCACCGGCGCCATCCGCAAGGTCTTCGTCGAGAGCCCGTCCGAATTCGACCCGCGTAAATACCTGAAGCCCGCAATGGAGGCGATGGAGAAGCTCTGCTCCGACCGCCTGCAGGAGTTCGGCACCGCGGGCAACGCCTCGAAAATCAAGATTCTGCCGCTCAGCGTAATGGCTCAGCGTTACGCCAAGGGCGAACTCGACCCCCGCATCGAAAGCGCAAAGGCAGCAGCCGCCGAATGACCGACAACATCTTCAAGAAAGCCCCACCGCGCAAAAAGGCCAAGGCCAAGCGCGTCACCCTCTCCGACGAGGCCAAGAAGGCCTATGAGGAGATGATGCAGAAGCGCGACGCCGAGGAGAAGGCGTACAAGACGCATTTGGATGCGGGGGTTAAGCGGTTGTAGGAGGTGCGCGCTAGGCACCATTCACCGGTCGCCGGAGCACCATATTGAACTTCGCAAAGCCATGAGCCTCAAAGAAGGCATGCGCCTCATGGTTGGCCGCCCAAGTGTCCAGATCGATTTCAGGAATGCCTTGAGACATTGCCTGTCGTTCAACATAGCGCATAAGGACGGTACCAACGCCCTGGCGGCGGGCGTCAGGCCCAACCGATATTTGATGTATGTAGATACATGGGCGAGCAAGTTTGAATGCGTTTTCGGGCCGTGGCCGCACATCGAACCAGATATAGCCGACTGGCTTCCCCGAAATTTCCGCGATGATCACGGTGCTTCCCGAGGCGGCCAAGCGCGCCTCAAAGAACTGCCTCACTTCGGCGTCGTCGGTGTCCGCCCGGAAGTCGTTCGGATATAGCCGCGCATGGAGATTCTGGACCGGGCGATTAAGCTCGACGAGGGCGTCTAGATCATCCTTCTTCGCAGTCCGCACTTCGATGGAGTGAGATGTCGGCCCAGAAGGCATTGAACAATCCTAGAGGCTGGTGGTGACGAGCATATGATCAGAACTTCAAGCTGAGACACTACCCGAAATTGGGTAGTGCCTCAGTTTGAAATCTGGGCGTCTTGACCCAAGAACACTCTCTCCGGGCTTGAGGTCCACCCGTTTGCCGCCGATGACGAAGGTCGTCACGCCGCTGAGCCCGTACACGGTCTCGTCCCAGCTTTCGTGATGATGCGGATTTTGTGGTCGAGTGAGTGCGCCCCTCCCTCCCCCTTGTGGGGAGGGCCGAGAGCGCGCAGCGCTCCGGGGTGGGGGTCTCGCTGAAATCTCTCGCGAATTCGCACTGCAATCGATAGGCCGTCACCCCACCCCGCTCGCACTTCGTGCGAGTCGGCCCTCCCCATTCAGGGGAGGGAAACCCACGCCGCGGATTCGTGTGCATGCATCTGGTGCAGGAGCTGCGGCGGCAGGACCTGCTTGACGATCTGCGTCGGTTCACCCTCGTTCGCGACCTTTTCCAGGCATCGCTTTGATCGGGAGACTTACTGACAAGCATATTGCCTCCGTATGTCCACACTTGGCGGTTAACTCTTCACGAGACGTCAATCTCAAGGATGTGTGCAGAAATGGATTTCGGCCCGACAGCAACGCCAGTTCGCCTTGCCACCGCGGAAATCCGAATCCATGCCTGCTTCAATCACCCTATCCAATCTTACATGGTCCACGCCTGACGGCCGATCCCTCCTTCCCGATCTCGAACTGAGTTTCGGCACTGAACGGACGGGTCTTGTCGGCCGCAATGGCGTCGGGAAAACCACGCTCCTCAAGCTGATCTCCGGTGAGATGCGTCCTCAATCCGGCGCGATCACCGTCAACGGCACCGTGGGCATCCTGCGCCAAACCGTTCAGGTGGACCCGGCCGAAACGATCGCCGACCTGTTCGGCGTCGCTGAAGCGCTGGCCCTTCACCGCCGCGCCGAATGCGGCGAAGCGACTGCCGAAGAACTTGCGGAGGCAGATTGGACGCTGGAGGCACGCATCGCTTCCGCTCTCGGCCGCGTCGGGCTGGATGCGCGGCCCGAAACATATCTGGCTACGCTGTCAGGCGGGCAGCGGACACGGGCCTGTCTTGCCGCCGTCATCCTGGCAGAGCCTGATTTTCTCCTGCTGGATGAACCGACCAACAACCTCGACCGGGACGGGCGCAAGGCGGTGGTCGAGCTTCTCGCCAACTGGCGAGACGGTGCGATCGTCGTCAGCCACGACCGGGAACTGCTCGAAACCATGGATGCCATTGTCGAGCTGACCTCGTTGGGAGCGACACGCTACGGCGGCAACTGGAGTCAATATCGCGACCGCAAGTCCCTCGAGCTTGCAGCCGCTCAGCACGATCTGGCCGATGCCGAGAAGCGGATTGCCGAAGTCGCCAGACGCGCGCAGGCAACGGCCGAGCGAAAAGCGCGCAAGGATCGTGCGGGCCAAAGGGTCCGTGCGAGGGGCGACACGCCACGTATTCTCCTCGGCGCGCGAAAGGATCGAAGCGAAGACACGAGCGGTGAGAACGTCCGTCTCGCCGAGCGGCGTCGAGCGCAAGCTCTCGAGGCCGCCGCTGCCGCTCGCGAACGGATCGAAAACCTTCAGCCTCTGTCCGTCATCCTGCCGCCAACGGGGCTGCCCGCCAACAAAACCGTATTGACGATCGACGCTGCCAGCGTCGGCTACGAGCCGGATCGGCCCATTACCCGCGATCTGTCCTTCACCATCATCGGGCCGGAGCGTATCGCCGTTTCCGGACCTAACGGTTCCGGCAAGACGACGCTTCTGGCGCTCATCACCGGGCAGTTACCGCCATGGGCCGGGACCGTGCGGATCATGACCGACTTCGCCATGCTCGACCAACGGGTGAGCCTTCTCGATCCTTCGACCTCGATCCGGGACAACTTCCGGCGTATCAACCCGAAGGCGGACGAGAATGCCTGCCGAGCAGCGCTTGCCCGGTTCATGTTTCGGGCCGACGCGGCGCTACAGGTCGTTTCCAATCTGAGCGGCGGACAATTGCTTCGCGCTGGTCTGGCCTGCGCTCTGGGCGGGCCGACGCCGCCCTCTCTCCTGATCCTCGATGAACCGACGAACCATCTGGACATCGACTCCATCCACGCTGTCGAGGCCGGATTGCGGGCCTATGACGGCGCGCTGTTGATCGTCAGCCACGACGAAACATTCCTGGACGCGATCGGGATCTCACGCAGGCTGGAATTGCCGGTCAGTTGAGTGCGCCCCTCCCTCCCCCCTGTGGGGAGGGCCGAGAGCGCGCCCGAACTCGGCTATAGCCGAGTTCGGCACATCTAATTTCGAACTCGGCTATAGCCGAGTTCGATGCTCCGGGGTGGGGGCGCTGAATCTCCGCGAGTTCGCCTGCAATCGATAGGTCGTCACCCCACCCCGCTCGCACTTCGTGCGAGTTGGCCCTCCCCATTCAGGGGAGGGAAGATCACCCCGCGGGTTCGTGTTCAGAGCTTTTTCGATGAGGGCGTTCCGTCTTCTCCGACATTCCGTCACCCCTTCCGCAGAATTTATAACGCGCGGGGCGTAGCCCAAGGCACGGAGGTCAAACGGACCTTCTCCCCCGCCTGCGCGTTTTTCCACATGGACATATATTTCGCCTGGAGGATGACATGGCCCATCCCATTTCGCTCGAAACCACGCGCGCCGATCCGCATCTGACGCACAGTTTCCGCTTTCCGAACGAGAGCGCGGCCTATCGGTCCGCGCGCGACGACCTGCTCCGCGATGAGGTCGAACTGCGCCGCCACATGGAGCGTGTCGCCGGCCTACGCCGTGCTTTGCCGCTCGGCGGCGAGGTCGAGGACTACGAATTCAACCAGGGCTCCGACGAACCCGTGCGGCTGTCCGGTCTGTTCGACGGCAAGCCGACGCTTGTCACCTATAGCTGGATGTATGGACCGCAGCGCGAGAACCCCTGCCCGTCCTGCAGCGCACTGCTCGACGGCCTCAACGGCGCGTCGCGCCACGTCAACCAGCGCATCAGCTTCGTCGCCCTCGCGCGATCGCCGATCGAACGCATTCGCGCGACGGTCGAGGAGCGCGGATGGACATGGCTGAAATTCGCCTCGACCCAGGGCACGAGCTTCAACCGCGATTACGGCGCGGAAGACGACGAGGGCGGCGAATGGCCCGTGCTCAATGTCTTCACGCGGGAGGGCGACATCATGCGCCACCGCTACGCGACCGAGATGATGTTCACCGAGCCGGATACCGGCCAGGACATGCGCCATAACGGCCCGCTGGACGTGGTGTGGAATCTCTACGACTTCACGCCCGAAGGGCGTGGAAAGGACTGGTCGCCAAAGCTGGAATACTGAGCCGCGGAATGAAATTCATCGCGACCTCACCTGAGGAGGGCCGCCGGCCCGTCTCGAAGCACGGGAGCTTGCCGCCCGCGCGTCGTCGCGAGCGTCTTTCCTGAACAAATATTCAGGAAATTAATCCGCCTCTTTTTTTGAACCTGCAACCCGTTTCCTCACACCAACAGGCACCAGGACAGGAAACCGGCAATGTCGCCGGACCCGATCCGGCTCCCTCAAGGGGAGTAAGCACAGGGAAACGCCATTATGACCTTCACCAAAATCAGCATCGCGCTGTTCGCCGCGTCCGCCATGGTTCTTTCCGGTACCGCCGCCATGGCCGGTCCGCTGCCTGGCCCGCAGGATTTTCAGAACAAGCCAAACCCGAAATTCCCGGGCCCCGGCCCGAAGGATTTCAAGGCGCCGCCGAAGAAGCAGAATCCGAACAACGGCAACGGCAACTTCAATCCCGCCTTCGGCATCATTCTGGGCGTCGGCGCCATCGCGGCGGCTGCTGCCGCGGCCGCCGACGACGAGGAATGCTGGAAGGAAAAGCACAAGGGCAAGACGGTTATCGTCTGCACCGAAAGCTGAAACGAAAAAGGCGCGGGCCTCATGGCCCGCGCCTTTGTTTCGCCTGCAGGATTCGGGGCCGCATGTGGCGGCCTCCGTGTCGCGCGCTTGCGCGAAAAGAACCCTACTTCTTCTTGTTGCCGCCGCCGCTGCCGGAGCGCGAGACGGTGTCGCCGACCACCGAATTCTTGGTCGAGGGCGCGGCGGCAATTGTCTTCGGCACAACCTTTTTCGGCTTCTTGGATTCGCGGTTGCTGCGCTGTTCTTTGGACATGGTAGTTCCTCCCAGATTTTCGCCAGCAGACGACGGATTAGGGCATTGCGCAAGAGTGGCGTGCCCCTCCCTCCCCACCGAACTCGAGTGTTCTCGAGTTCGGATCTCTTATGGCCAAGTCGGGTAAACCCGACTTGGCATGGGGAGGGCCGACTCGTGCGCAGCACGAGCGGGGTGGGGTGATGGCATAAACCACGGTGCGCTGGCGTCACCATCCGCATCCCACTGTCGGGGGTGGCAAGGAAGACCGGAGACCTCGCGGGATCGATAGGCTGGGTCACCCCACCCCGCTCGCACTTTGTGCGAGTTGGCCCTCCCCATCGAGGGGAGGGAGGGGCAGAACTACGCCGCTTCTTCCGTTACGACCTTGAATCCGCTCAGCAGGTTCGGGCCGAACGTCAGCGTCAGCGGCACATCGGCCGCGTCGCGTCCATACGCCATCAGGATGCGGCCGATACGCGGATCGTTGTTTCTCGGGTCGAACATGTGCCAGCTTCCGCCGAGAAAGACTTCGATCCAGGCCGCGAAATCGCCCGGGGCATGCGGCAGCGGCAGGCCGATATCCGAGACATAGCCGGTGCAGTAGCGCGCGGGGATGTTGAGGCAGCGGCAGAAGGTCAGAGCGAGATGCGCGAAGTCGCGGCAAACGCCGATCTTTTCCTCATAGGCCTCGAACGCGGTTCGCGTCGGGCGTGAGGTCTGGTAGCCGAAGGTGATGTGATTGTGCACGAAATCGCAGATCGCCTGCACGCGCGACCAGCCCTTGGGCAGATGGCCGAACCTCTGCCACGCGATCTCGCTCAGCCGGTCGGTCTCGCAATAGCGGCTGCCGAGGAGAAACAGCAAAGCATCAGTGGGCAGATATTCGACCGCAATTTCCGGAGCGCTGCCGGTTTGTCCGTCGGGATTTCCTGAATCCCGCACCACGGTATCGGTTTTGAGCGTGAACGTTCCGGCGGGCGCGACGAAACGGTTGCACCAATTGCCGAAGCTGTCGCAATAACCCTCGATCGGAACGGGAGGATGGGTGATCAGATAGTCCGGACGCTCCAGATCCGAGACGCGGGATGCATGTACATTCAGCATCGCGATCATCGGCGTCGGCTGCTGGAGCTCATAGGTCATTTCGCAGCCGACAAGAATCCGCATCGTCGCTCTCCGGTCGGCTTTGAAACTGAAAAATGAAGTCAGGCGCGGAGGTCGGCTTCCAGGGCGCTCGCCAACTCCGCCGGATCGACCGGGAAAACCGGCGGCCGTGCGTGCCGGCCGCGGAGATCGAGGGAGTGTGCAGCATGGTCGCGACACGCCGGTAGGCGAGAAACGACAGGCCGAGCACTTCTTCCTCGTCCGTGACCAGCCGGTAGGTTCCGGCCGGCTGCTCGGTGTCGAACGAGGCCAGCTTGAAGGGATGCCGGAAGGTGACGGATGTCTCCGTCGTCCGGTCGGACATTTTAGGCCTTCTTCTTTTTGCGCGAGGCGGCCTTGGCGGCCTTCTCCTCGGCTTCGAGCCTGAGCGCCTTCAGTTCGGCGCTGCGTTTGGCCAAAGCGTCGCGCTCGCCGAGGTAATCCGTCCAGGCGCTCCTGGCTTCGTCGGCGCGCTGCATCTGCGCGGGCGTGAGGGTACGATCCTTGATGGCGGCGGTCATGATATCTCCGTTTTACGAGTTGAATACGCTGGATCTCGGACGCGAGGCGATTTCGGCCTGCGTCACCACCCGTTCGGGGCCGTTGCCTTCGGCCTTGATGCGGTATTGCGGCTCGCCGTCCCGACCCTCGGGCATCAGCCCGGTGATCTTGTAGGGCCCGCGTTCGACATTGACCGGCGCACGGATCAGCTCGACCCGATCGCCCACCGAAAATTCGTGCTTGTGTTGCATCTCCGGCAGATAACTACTCCGCGTGGTATTACAAGGGCAGATCAGAAAATAATCCTTGAGTTTATTCCTAGTTCGTTATTTTTCGGCAAGCAATAATCCAGCCACAATAGATATTTAACAAGACAGGCTCGTAGGTTGGGCGCAACATCCACCGCTCCCTTCGCCCCCGGGAGTGACAGAGGACCACGCTATGAAAGTCATGAAGGTCAGCGTTTTGCTTCTAGCCGCCGCGTCGATGACCGTGCCTATGGTCGCGCCGGCGTTCGCAAGGCCGCCGTATCAGAACTACAACAACAAAAACTGGAACCACAGGCACTACAACTACCACCATCGTCACAACAACGGCGCCGCCATCGGAGCCGCCGTCGGCATCGGCCTTCTCGGTGCGGCCGCAGCCGCAGCCGCCGCGAACAACCGCGACCGTTATTACGACGACCGGGAGTGCTGGAGAGAACGACGCCGCGGCCAGTGGGTCACGGTCTGCCAGGACTATTGATTTTCGGGATCGTCAATGGCCGGTGCGCGCTGTCGCTCCGGCCATTTCTCCAATGGCGAGGCCTCCCAAGGCGCGGCCTTCGGTAGCGGGGCCGCCGATATCGCGGCCGATGAGACGGCGGTATTCGGCCTCCGGCACACCATAGGCATCGCCGGCCACCGCTTCGAGCTTGCTGCGATCGCGCACCACGATCAGCCCCCGCGTCGCGCGGATCATCAGCCCGCCTTCCAGTACATGCAACGCCGTCGTGACCCCGGCGCGCCGAACGCCGAGCATCAGAGACAGGAATTCGTGCGTCAGCTCCAGATGGTTGTCGGCGTGACGGTCGAGGCACATCAGAAGCCAGCGCGCGAGCCTCTCCTCGATCGAATGACGGCCATTGGCCAAAGCGGTGTGCGCGACCTGTATGGCATTCGCCTCGGCGAACCGAAGGCAGGATGCGTGCAGCGAGCGGCTGGCATCGAGCGCGGCGCGGAAGCGCGTGACCTCCATGCGCTGCCCGGGTCCCGAAACCTGAACGAAGGTGTGCAGCGGAGACCGGTCGCTGCCATGGATCAGGCACACGCCCGACATGCCGTCCCAGCCGATGATGTTCGTTTCAACTCGTTCGGGCCCGCTGATGGCGACGACCGAGGAGATGCCGCCCTCGGGAAAATAGACGAACTCGAACGGCTGATGCGGACGCTCGATGTCTTGACGATGCACCATATGGGTGGGCGTCAGATGCGGCGCGATCAGGGCATAGTCCCCGTCGGAAAATGTATCGAGCAAACGGTTTGGTGATCGCATGGCACAGCCCATTGGCTGGGGGCGGGAGTCGTAGCTCTCAGCCGCCTGCGCCCGGTTAGACCAAGCAAGCGATCAATTGATTATAGGTCGCGGGATACCCCGGGGCCAGAAGCCGTATTCCTTGGGGCGCCGTCGGCCTTCCCGTTGATCATGACATTTTCCGAAAACAGCCGGCGATATTCCGCCTCCGGGAGGCCATAGGCGTCGCCCGCAAGGGCTTCGAGCTTGGCCCGATCGCGGACCTGGACGAGACCGCGCGTCGCCCGGATCGCCCGCGCGCCTTCGAGAACATGCAGGCCCGTCGTGACCCCGGCGCGCCGCACGCCCAGCATCACCGACAGGAATTCGTGCGTCAGGGGCAGATCGTCGCTCCCGATCCGATCGTGCGACATCAGGAGCCAGCGCGCGAGGCGCTCGTCGATCGTGTGGCGCCCATTGCTCAACGCCGTGTGCGCCATCTGGACCGTATGTGCCTGGCTAAACAGCAGAAACATGTCCTTCAACGATCTACTGGCCAAAGCCGTTTCGAACGAATCGCGCGCGATGCGCATGCCTTGCCCGGGGACCTGCATGATCGTCGTCAGGGGCGTTCGGTCGGAGCCGTTGACGACGCAAAGGCCGGACATGCCCTCCTGACCGAATAGGCCGACCTCGACCTTCTCGCCGCCGGAGCTGACCGCGATCACCGAAGCGACGCCGGAGGCCGGAAAATAGATGTACTCGACCGGCACATTCGACTCTTCCAGCACCATGCGGTGACGCAGTTCGACCGGCTCCAGAAAGCAGGCGAGGATTTCGTAATCAGCGTCGGTGAGTGCGGAGAGAATCTTGTTTGTACTGCGCACCATCAAGGGGGTCTCCGCCCCGGGGGGAGGGCCATCCTCCACACCCGCGCCCTGCAACTAAAGGGCGTTGTATCGGTATAGGAGGGGCCAGCCGGGCGGCTACGGCTGCTACCGTACAAAGCCGGAAAAGTGCGCGTATTGGTACAGATTCTCCATCTCGCGCCCGGTGTTGTTAACGTCCGCCGATGGAAGCCCTCCGCACTCGCCTCAGGCGTGGATCCTTGGTGGACGGCGACGCCGACGCCTTCATCGCGTACGTGGTCGCCGCGACCGGCGAACACGGTGTTGCGCCCGTCGCGCGCCGCGCCATCGGAGGATCCACCGAAGCGGCATTCGCGCTGTGGCAAAGCTGCGGCCGACCGCTGCCCCGTCCGACGCCCCGGTCCCGCAAACCGGCCCTCGATCTCTGCGCGCGGCTTCTGGAAGCCCTGGAAGGCATGGAAGACAGTTCAGGGAACGGCCGGGACAGCCTCTAGCTGCGCAGCTTCCAGCGGGCGAGCTTCGGCCTGAGCAGTTTCAACCAGCCGCTGAACGTCCGCGGCCGCATCACCTCCCCCGCTTTGGCGATGATCTGATCGGCGATGTCGCCCAAAGCCCTGTCGGAGGAGATCATTGTCGCGCCGGCGACGGCCGGCATCTCGGCCGGCACCGGGGCCCTGGCGCGCGTCTTGCGGCCGGGTTTGGGCCTCGGCAGCGGCTTGTCCTGCGCCAGCACGAAGATGTGCTCGAAACACGGATAATAGGTCCGCGCGTTCCAGGCGCCGCCGCAGACGAAGACCGTCCCGCGCGACCGCAGCAGGTTTCGCATCGCCTCCTTCTGCCAGGCGAAGCGATGGACCTGGAAGTCGATCGGCAAAGGCGGCCGGTCTTCCAGATCTTCGCCCGTCTGAATGTTGCGCCAGCGGGTCAGGCCCTCGACCTTGTCGGTATCGACGGCCTGGACGCCGCGCTTGGCCAGCACGCGCACGAGCGCGGCTTTGCCGGCCCCGCCCAACCCGGTGATCAGAAAATACGGCAAAATCGGCGCCCCCGGTCCGGACGCCTTCCATTAGTCGAAGCCCTCCCGAATTCAAACCTTTAGGCATAAACGCGTGCCACCTACATTTTGCCACCCCGCCCTGCTAGAAGCGCCCCCATGGCCGACACCCCCTCCCGCCTTATGCTTGTAAGCCCCATTCTCCGCGTCGACAGCGCCTTCGACGCCCCCTTCGCGGCGGCGCTCGGCGCCGGCGCGTTTTCCGCCGTCATTCTGCGCACCGACCGCGAGGCCGATGAGCGGGGAATGCTGAAAGTGCTCAAACCCCTCGTCGAGGCCGCCCAGGCCCATGGCGCGGCGGTTCTGATCGAAGGCGCGCCCGATCTCGTCGGCAAATCCGGTGCCGACGGCATTCACACGCTGGGCGAAGCGCAGGCGCGAGAAGCCGCCTCCCGTTTCAAGCCGGAGAAGATTTTGGGCGCGGGCGGGCTTCGCACCCGCGACGCGGCGATGTCTGCCGGCGAATTGAATGCCGATTACGTCCTGTTCGGCGATCCCGGCAAAGGGGGGCCCGGCAAAGGCGGGGAAGCGCCGCCGCTCGATGCCGTCCTGGAACGGCTCGACTGGTGGTCGGAAATTTTCGTGACGCCCTGCGTCGGTCAAGCGGAAGCTTTGGGCGATGTGAGCCCCATCGCCGCGACGAACGCCGACTTTATCGCGCTTGGAAGCTTCGTATGGACGCACTCCGCCGGGCCGGACGAGGCGGTGCGCACGGCATCGGCAGCACTGGTTGCGGACGCGGTGCGATGATCCGGCTTTCTGTTTTTGTAATGACGCTTCTTGCGGCGCCCGCTTTCGCGGCGCCGGCCCAGCTCCCCGCTTTGCCCGCGCCCGAGGAGCTTCCCAGCCTTTCTTCTCCGGCGCCCGCCCAGCCGGAAGGCGACCTCGCCTTCGGCGCCTATCAGCGCGGCGAATATCTTCTTGCGATGAGCGAGGCCCTGAAGCGCGTCGACAGCAAGACCGATGCCGGCCCGGCCATGACCTTGATCGGCTTTCTCTATGAAAACGGTCTCGGCTTTCCGACGGACGTCACCAAGGCCGTGGAATGGTACGAGCTCGCCACCAAGGAAGCCGACGCCAATGCCATGGTCGCGCTCGCGCTGCTCAAGCTCGAAGGGCGCGGGACGCCGAGGGACAAGAAGGGAGCGGCCGATCTGTTCGTGGAGGCCGCCGCCAAAGGCGATCCGGTTGCGAACTACAATGTCGGGCTCCTTCTTGTCGAAGGCGATGTCCGTCCGCACGATCTCAAAGCCGCCGCGTCGCATTTCAAGACCTCGGCCGAAGCCGGCAATGCGGACGGTCAATACGCCTGGGCAACGATGCTGCGGGAAGGCAACGCCGTGACGGAGGATCGTGCGCTCGGCGCCGAATTCCTTGCCAAGGCCGCCGCGCAAGGACACCTCGACGCCGTCGTCGAATACGCCATCGCGATGTTCAACGGCGACGGTGTCGAAAAGAACGAGGAAGGCGCGGCAAAACTGTTCCAGCAGGCCGCCGTCAAAGGCCAGGTGATCGCCATGAACCGGCTGGCCCGGCTCTACGCCCACGGCCGGGGCGTCGAGGCCGATCCCATTCTAGCCGCCGCCTGGCACATCACCGCGCGCAAGCTCGGCGCCATGGACCCGACCCTCGACGATCTGCTCGACGGGCTGACGGACGAACAACGCACCGAGGCCGACAAGCGCGCGGCGACCCTGCGCGATTCCGGCCGGGCCGCGGCTCTCAGCGCCCCGGCACCGGCCGCCGCTGACGCCCCGGCACTCGCCACCCCTGACGCCCCGGCGCCGGCCGCCCCCGCCCCGGCACCGGCCGCTCCCGCCCCGGCACCCGCCGCCGCTGACGCCCCGGCACCCCCCGCCCTTGACGCCCCGGCACCCAAGGTTCAGTAACCGCCCTCTCTCTCCCGCCCTCCATTCCGTCAGGCTTCGATGCCACGCTCCCCGTTGATGAACGTCATGGTCCAGGCCGCCACCAAGGCCGGTCGCGGCATGCGGCGCGATTTCGGCGAGGTCGAACAGTTGCAGGTCTCGATCAAGGGACCGTCGGATTTCGTCTCCGCCGCCGATCGCAAGGCCGAGGAGATTCTTGTTCAGGAACTGTCGAAGACGCGGCCCGATATCGGCTTTCTGCTTGAAGAGGGCGGCACGGTCGCGGGCAAGGACCCGTCGCAGCGCTTCATCATCGACCCGCTCGACGGCACCACGAATTTTCTGCACGGCATTCCGCAATTCGCGGTCTCGATCGCGCTCGAGAAGAACGGCACGATCATCGCCGCCCTCGTCTACAATCCGGTGAACGATGAACTTTTCACCGCCGAACGCGGCCAGGGCGCCTTCCTTAACGACCGCCGCATCCGGGTCGCCGTGCGCAGCAACATGAACGATTGCGTCATCGGCACCGGCATCACTCATCGCGGCAAGGGCGATGATGAACTCTTCGGACGCGAGCTCCGCGTCGTGCAGGCCGATGTCGCCGGCATCCGCCGTATGGGCGCGGCCTCGCTCGATCTCGCTTATGTCGCGGCCGGACGGTTTGACGGGTTCTGGGAGCGCGATCTGAAGCCCTGGGACGTCGCGGCCGGCATACTTCTCATCCGCGAAGCCGGCGGCTACGTCACCGACCTCAACGGCCGCGACGATATTTTCGAACACGGCCATCTCGTCGCCGGCAACGAGACCGTTCACAAGGCGCTGCTGGAAAGATTGAAGAAGGCGTAAGTACGCTTTTCTTCCCCTCTCCTGCGAAGCGGGAGAGGGCCGACGAGCGCGTCAGCGCTCCGGGGTGAGGGCGAGCACGATGCCCATCACCTGTACTTCCTCAAATCACTTCCATCGTCATCGCCCTCACCCCGGTCGCCTGCCGGCGACTCGACCCTCTCCCGCTGCGCAGGAGAGGGGAAAAACTACGCAATGATATCCGGGGTCAATGCATCGCCGAGATGCGAGATGCGGTCCTTCAGGTGAAGCTTGCGCTTCTTCAGCCGCTGGATCTGCAGCCGGTCGCCCGCGCCGATCCGCTCCAGCGCCTCGATCGCGCTGTCGAGATCGCGGTGTTCCTGTTCAAGGCGAGACAGTTCGGCGCGTTGATCGCCTTCGTCGCCCTCGTCCTCAATCATGTGAAGCAGCCCGCTGCGGCACCACATTCCTGTGCCTTGGATCGGGCTAAAGTATCACGGCGCCGACGGTCTGCATCAAGAGCCCTGCCCCGACTGTGCCTAACTCTTGGGATCGAATCGACAGTGTTGGAGGCGCGTGCCATCCTGACGTGCCTCATGCCCGCATAGGAGGAGATCGAATGTCGCTGACTTCGCATCTTTCAGCGCTGGAAGAGAAGCATAAAGCGCTGGAACGGCAGATCGAAGACGAACTCTCCCGCCCTTCAGCCGACGATGCCCGCATCGCTGAACTCAAACGTCTCAAACTTAAATTAAAAGACGAAATTACCCGATTGCGAACCAACGCGTCGGGCGACACGCTCCACTAACCCTCACCAGTTGAAGAGGGCTTTGAGTCTCAGCCCTCTTCCTCATCATTGCGTCGAAGATTTTTCAGCTTCGCAAACACCGAATCCGCGTCGATCTTGTCGTCGTCCTCGCGATGGCGCTCGGTCGGCTCGAAATCGGCGAAGGGCTGCGCTTCCGGCGCCGTCGTGAGTTCGGCCGGCAACAAAGTCTGGCCGCCCACTTCCTCGCCCTCGGGGCGCGGCGGGGCGTTCTTCGAAGCCTTGTTGACTTCGAAATCGAGATCGAGCTGCGAGCACAGCGACAGGGTCACCGGGTCGAGCGGCGCAAGCGTCGCCGTGTTCCAGTGCGTGCGGTCGCGGATCGACTGAATGGTCGATTTCGTGGTGCCGACGAGCCGCATGATCTGGCTGTCTTTCAGCTCGGGATGATTGCGGATCAGCCAGAGGATCGCGTTCGGACGGTCATGACGGCGCGAGACCGGCGTGTAGCGCGGGCCCTTGCGGCGTTTCACTTCCGGCAGCCGCACCTTGGATTCCTGAAGCTTCAGGCGATAGGCAGGATCCTTCTCGCCCTTCTCGACCTCTTCGCGGGCAAGCTGGCCGCCCGAAATGGGGTCGATGCCGCGAATGCCCTGGGCGGCGTCACCGTCGGCGATGGCCTTCACCTCAAGCTCGTGCAGATGGCAAAAATCCGCGATCTGGGCGAACGACAAGCTCGTATTGTCGACGAGCCAGACGGCGGTCGCCTTCGGCATGAGCGGCGCATTGGCCATGGCAATATCTCCTCTGCGCTTCGCCCGCCGGGGCGAAGCATTGGTCCATTTCGAATGACCGGAATAAACCGAATATAAGCCTCACGACCGGCCGAAGCAAACGCATCCCGCGATTTTCCAGCCGAACCGCGCTACACTTCGCGAGGTTGGGGGAGGAAGGAGACACCATGGCGGCCTTCATCGCGGACGACGAAAAGCCCATGCGCAAGATCGGGCACGAGATCGGCCAGGATCTCTACGCGCTCTCCATCGAAGATTTCGACGAGCGGATCGCCCTGCTCAAGGCGGAGATCGCAAGGCTCGAAGAGGCGCGCAAGCAAAAATCCGCTCAACGTGCTGCAGCCGATAGCATATTCGGCTCTCGCTAGATATTCGCGCCGAAACCCGGCCTACGATTATGACGATTATAGGGGATACTTACACGTTAACGTGGCATTAAGGTTTCTGACCTATTTAAATGTGACATCCAGTGTTCTGGATTCGGGCGGCACCTGCCGCTCTGTTTGACGCCTCCCTGTCATCAGACTTAGAGCCGCCTTTGGCGGCTCTTTTTTATGCCCCCGCAGGGACTTGACGCGATCGGCTCCGGGCGTCCTCGCGTCCGCCCGCCGCGCCGGTAACCAATCATTAAACTTTGGCTTTCGTTTGAGGCTCTTCCGCGCCACTGTACGCCCGCGGAAGGGTTGGGGCCTCGGCCGCGCATTTTTGGTTTGCCCCCTGGGACCGCGGTAATGAGCGAGACGTCCGAACAGGCCGACCGCGAGGGAGAATTCGTTTCCTTTGGCCAGAAACTCGTGTCCTCGGAAGGCTTTAGAACGCTGTTCCGCGAGGGCATGTCGCTTGTCGAAGAGACCGCCGCCTATCTCGACGGCGAGGGCCGCGAAGAGAGCCGCAAGCTCGCCCGCGCGGCAGCCCTCGCTTACGCCACCGAGAGCATGCGCCTGACGACCCGCCTCATGCAGATCGCGTCCTGGCTTCTGATCCAGCGCGCCGCGAATGAAGGCGAGATGAACCAGGATCAGGCCAAGCAGGAAAAGGGCAAGGTCAAGCTCACGACCGGCCGCTCGACCATTTCCGCCGAGACGTTCGGCAGCCTGCCCGAGCGCCTGCGCGAGCTCGTCGAGCGCACCGAGCGCCTTCAGGGCCGCGTTTTGATGCTGGAAAGCCAGATCAACGGACGGGGCGACGAAGTCCGTGCCAACCCGATTGAAAGCCAGCTTGCGCTGCTGCGCACGGCATTCGCGGCGGGTTAGGCCTTTCTTCCCCTCTCCTGCGAAGCGGGAGAGGGTCGAGTTGCCGTCAGGCAACCGGGGTGAGGGCAAGCACGATGCTCATCACGTTCTAAAACCTTCGCCTAAATCACTTCTATCGTCATCGCCCTCACCCCGGCGCTGCCGCGCCTCCGCCCTCTCCCGCTTCGCAGGAGAGGGGAAAAACAAAAAAAGCCCCGCTTTCGCGGGGCTTTTTGCATTCGGGAACCCGAAAATCAGCGCTTCGCGGCGCCGATCGAGCCGAAGCGGGCCGAGAACTTCGACACGCGGCCGGCGCGGTCCAGAAGCTTCTGTTCGCCGCCGGTCCAGGCCGGATGGGTCTTCGGGTCGATGTCGAGCGCCAGCGTGTCGCCCTCTTTGCCGTAGGTCGAGCGAGTCTGGTACTCGGTGCCGTCGGTCATCACGACCTTGATGAAGTGATAGTCGGGGTGGATGTCGCTTTTCATGGCTCGCCTCGCGGGCGCCAGGCACCCTCGGATAATTGGGAAATTCAGGAAGGCGCCGCTATAGCGGAATGGGGTCTCCGGGGCAACCCTTCCGCGTCATCTTGGCTGAGAGCCCGCCCCTTGCCTCCGCCGCCGCCCGGTGGGCATGGTCCGTAGATAGCCATGACCGAAACCCAGACGTCTCCTCGCTCCCGCCGGCTTCGGCCCCTGCTCGCGCTCGCGCCCTTCGCCCTGCGCTACAAGGGACGGATCGCACTTGCCTTCCTGGCTCTGGTGATCGCCTCCGCGGCAACCTTGGTCGTGCCGCTCGCGCTGCGCCGCATCGTCGATTTCGGGTTCTCGACCGATCGGGGCGGCATCGTCGATCTGTATTTCGGCACGATGATCGCGGTCGCCGGCCTGCTCGCCTGCGCCAGCGCCGCGCGCTATTACCTTGTCATGACGCTCGGCGAGCGCGTCGTTGCCGACGTCCGTTCCTCCGTCGTCTCCCATCTCGCGGAGTTGTCGCCGAGCTTTTACGACAATGCCCGCGCCGGCGAACTGGTCTCCAGGCTCACCGCCGACACGACGCTCATCAAATCGACCTTCGGCGCTTCGGCCTCCGTCGCGCTGCGCAACCTGTTCCTGTTCTTCGGCGCGGCCGGCATGATGGTCTATACGAGCCCGCGTCTGTCGGCGCTCGTCCTGATCGCCATTCCCTTCATCGTTCTGCCGCTCGTCGCCTTCGGACGCACCGTGCAGCGCCGCTCGCGCACCGCGCAGGACACCCTGGCCGATGCCTCCGCGCTCGCGGGCGAGGCCGTGGGCTCGATGCGTACAATCCAGGCCTTCACCGCGGAAGCCCAGCTTTCCGAACGCTACGACCTTGCCGTCGAGCGGGCCTACGAAGGCTCGCGCGCGGCGACCATGACACGCGCGTTCCTCACCGCGGTCGTCATCTTCTTCGTTTTCGCGAGCGTCGTGGGCATCCTGTGGTGGGGCGCGACCGACGTGCTGGCCGGACGCATGACCGCGGGCCTGCTCGGACAATTCGTTCTCTACGCGGTCTTTGCGGCGGGAGCTCTGGCACAGATTTCGGAAGTGTGGGGCGATGTCAGCCAGGCCGCCGGCGCGGCCGAGCGTCTCGACGAGCTCCTGCGCATCGTGCCGGACATCGAAGAGCCGAAACATCCCGTTCCGTTGCCGGTCCCGCCGAAAGGCGAAATCGCCTTCGACAGCATCCACTTCTCTTATCCCGCGCGCCCGGCCTCGACGGTGCTGAACGATATCGGATTCAGCGTGAACCCCGGAGAGACGGTGGCGCTCGTCGGCCCGTCCGGCGCCGGCAAATCGACGCTCTTCCATCTTCTGCTGCGCTTCTACGATCCGCAGCAGGGCCGGGTTCTCGTCGATGGCGTCGATGTACGCACGGCATCCCTTTCCGATCTGCGCGGCCGCATGGCTCTCGTTCCGCAGGACCCCGTCGTGTTCGCCGCGACCGCACGCGAGAACATCCGCTTCGGCCGTCCGGGCGCGACCGACGCCGAGGTCGAAGCCGCCGCGCGCGATGCCGCCGCCGATACGTTTCTGCGTGCTTTGCCCGAAGGCTACGACACCGAAGTCGGCGAGCGCGGCGTCACGCTTTCCGGCGGCCAGCGCCAGCGCCTGGCCATCGCCCGCGCGATCCTGCGCGACGCGCCGATCCTGCTCCTGGATGAGGCGACCTCCGCGCTCGACGCCGAAAGCGAAGCGCTCGTTCAGGAAGCGCTTGGGCGCCTGATGAAGGGCAGGACGACGCTCGTCGTCGCGCATCGCCTCGCAACCGTCCTTCGCGCCGACCGCATCCTCGTTCTCGACGAGGGCCGCGTGGTCGAGCAGGGAACCCATGCCGAACTCGTGGCCAGGGACGGGCTGTACGCACGCCTTGCGCATCTGCAGTTCGATGAAAGGGTGCTGGCTGAGTGATGCGAGCTGAACTCGGGAACATCCGAGTTCAGGCGGGAGTGCGAGAAAAAGCTACCGCTCCGTCACCTTCAGCTCGAGCCTGCGGTTCTTCGCATACGCTTCCTCGGTGTCCGCCGGATCGAGCGGCTGGAACTCGCCGAAGCCCGCCGCAACGAGGCGCTGCGGCGAGATGCCCTTCGAGATCAGATATTTCACGACCTCGATCGCGCGCCCGGCCGAAAGCTCCCAGTTCGACGGGAATTGAGCGGACCGCTGCGGTCTCTTGTCGGTATGCCCGTCGACGCGCAGGACCCAGTTGATCTCGGTCGGGATATCCCGTTCGAGCTGCTTCAGGGCGTCCGCCAGCTTGTCCAGTTCCTGGAGGCCCGATGGCGAGATCGCCGCCGAACCGACGCTGAAAAACACCTCGGACGGAAACACGAAGCGGTCGCCGACGACGCGAATATCCGGACGGTCGCCGAGAATTTCGCGCAGGCGCCCGAAGAAGTCGGACCGGTAGCGCGCGAGTTCCTGCACGCGCTGCGCCAGGGCCACGTTCAGCCGCGAACCGAGATCGGCGATCTTGGCATTGCTTTCGCGGCCTCGCGCCTCGGAAGCATCCAGGGCCTGTTCCAGCGCGCCGATCTGGCGGCGCAACGCCGAAATCTGCTGGTTGAGAAGTTCGACCTGCGCGAGAGCGCGGCTCGATATGTCGCGCTGCTGGTCGAGTTCCGTCGTCAGCGTCTGCGTTTGTGCCTGCCCGGCACCCGCGCCGTCGCGTTCGCCGCGCAGCCGGTCACGTTCGGCCTCGGCGCCCGCGAGCGAAGCCTGCAGGGCGGCAAGCTCGTCCTCGGTCGCGCGTTTGCCCGAGCGCTCCATGGCAAGCGATTCCGTCAGTTCCGCAATCTGCGCGTTCAGGCGTTGAAGTGCGGTGTCCTTGCCGGACACCTCGCGCGACAGGATGAACTGCGCGACGACGAACACCGACAGCAGAAAGATGATGGCCATGAGCAATGTCGCGAGCGCGTCGACAAATCCCGGCCAGTAATCGACTTGGCGCTCGCGCCTGCGACTTCGCGCCATGACTAATCCTTCTCGCGCTTGGCTGGTGTACGCCCGAGCATGCGGCGGATTTCTTCCGTCTCACCGGCCTGTTTCTGCATCCATTCGCGGATCAGCCCCTGCTCCGCGCGCAGATGCGCGATGAGCGTTCCCATCCCCTCGGTCAGCCGGGCGATGGCGTGATCGGGAGCGCCGCCGGCGAAGTCGCCCTCATCGCCCTCGATCCGGGCGTCGGCCACGGTGCCGGACAGCCAGTCCTCAAGCTCGTTATAGAAGCGGTTCTGCGCCTGGCCCGCCTGAAGGTCGAGAAAGCCGAGGACGAGCGATCCGGCGAGGCCGAAGAGCGAGGACGAGAACGCAATGCCCATGCCGCTCAGGGGCTCTCCCAGGCCCCGCTTCAGGTCGTCGAACACGACGGCGGCGTCTCCCTGTACGGACAGGCCGGAGATCACGGCGCCGACGGACGAGACGGTTTCGAGCAGGCCCCAGAAGGTGCCGAGCAGGCCGAGGAAAACCAGAAGCCCCGTGAGATAGCGTCCGATATCGCGCGCCTCGTCGAGGCGGGTGCCGACGGAATCGAGAATGGAACGCAATGTCAGCGTCGAGATCGAGGCGCGGCCCAGACGATTGCCGAGCAGGGACGCCATCGGCGCCAGGAGAACCGGAGCGTCGCGCAGCGCGAGCCCCGGATCCGATATCCGGAAGTCGTTGACCCAGCGCACTTCGCGGAAGAGGCGAATCACCTGCCGGAAGGCCAGCACGATGCCGATGAACAGGACGCCGAAGATCAGGCCGTTCAGGCCGGGATTTGCAAGAAACGCCCGCCTGATCTGCTCGTGCAGGATGAGGACGAGAAAGCCCACCAGCAGCACGAAGACGAGCATGCGCAGCAAAAACGCCCTGGGCGACGACAGTTTGTAAGGATCGAATTCGGCGACGGCCATGAAGCGCTCTCTCCGGTTTGGGCGCGGAGCTTAACCAAGCACGCTTGTCATGCAAACGACGCTCTCTGGAGATCGGTCCGTGCCTTGCCTCCTTACGGACCGCTCCGTATAGTCCGCCGCTTCTTTTCCGGGGGCTGAAGGAGCGTTCGGCCATGGCTGAACAGGGGCGCCCTGTCGCCATCATAATGGGCAGCCAGTCGGACTGGGAGGTCATGCAGCACTCTGCGGAGCTGCTGGATGCCCTCGCGGTCGGCTATGACACGCGAATCGTTTCCGCCCATCGTACCCCGGACCGGCTCTATGCCTTCGCCAAGGGCGCGAGGGCCGAGGGTTTTCAGGTTATCATCGCGGGCGCCGGCGGCGCCGCCCATCTGCCGGGCATGACGGCCTCCATGACCCCGCTTCCCGTGTTCGGCGTGCCGGTCGAGACGAAGGCGCTGTCGGGCATGGATTCGCTTCTGTCCATCGTCCAGATGCCCGCCGGCATACCGGTGGGCACGCTCGCCATCGGCAAAGCCGGCGCGATCAACGCCGCGCTTCTCGCCGCGAGCGTTCTGGCATTGCACGATCCCGCGCTCGCCGCGCGTCTTGACGATTGGCGCAGCCGCCAGACCGCGAAGATCGCGGAAACCCCGACCACGGAAAGCGCCTGATTTTGCCACACGACAATTCCAGCGCGCTCCCGCCGGGCGCGACCATCGGGATTCTCGGCGGCGGCCAGCTCGGCCGCATGCTCGCCCTCGATGCGGCGCGGCTCGGATTCAAGGTTCATATTTTCTGTCCGGACACCGGCCCGGCCTTCGATGTCGCGGCGGCGCACACGCAGGCCGCCTATGAGGACGAGCAGGCGCTGATCCGTTTCGCGGCAGAGGTCGATCTCGTCACCTACGAATTCGAGAACGTTCCCGCCCGCACCGCCGATATCCTCGCGCAGGCAAAGCCGCTTTATCCCGGCGTCCGCGCGCTCGCGACGACGCAGGACCGGCTCGCGGAAAAGACTTTTCTGCGCGGTCTCGATATCGCCATCGCCGATTTCGCCGAAGTGAACAATGTGGACGAACTCGAAGCCGCATTGGCGCAGATCGGCCGCCCTTCTGTGCTGAAGACGCGGCGCCTGGGCTATGACGGCAAGGGCCAGACCATGATCCGCGACGGCGCGGACCTCAATGCCGCGTTTGCGGCGATCGGCGGCCAGCCGGCGGTGCTCGAAGCCTTCGTGCCGTTCGACCGTGAAGTCTCGGTCGTCGCCGCACGCGGAAGAAACGGCGAGTTCGCGGCCTACGACGTCGTCGAGAACCGCCACGAAAACCATATTCTTCGCACCTCGACCGTCCCGTCCGCCCTCTCCACCGAGACCAGTGCGGAGGCCTTCGCGATGGCGAGGAAGATCGCCGACGCGCTCGATTATGTCGGCGTCATCGGCGTCGAGATGTTCGTGGTCCATGAGGGAGGCCGCGAGCGCATCCTCGTCAACGAACTCGCCCCCCGGGTTCACAATTCCGGCCACTGGACGCAGGACGGCGCCGAGACCAGCCAGTTCGAGCAGCATATCCGGGCCATCGCCGGCTGGCCGCTGGGCAGCGCGAAGCGCCTCGGTCGGGCCGAAATGACCAATCTCCTTGGCGATGAAGCCCAGGCCTGGCAGGGGCTCGCCGCCACGCCGGGGGTCCATATCCACCTTTACGGCAAGGGGACCGCCCGGCCGGGCCGCAAAATGGGACACGTCAACCGCGTGACACCCGAAAACTGAGCTATCTGAGTGGACAAATCGCGACTCGGATGCTAGACGCTCACCCAATCGGCAGTGTTCGTGCGGCGCCTCGGTGCTCCTTCCCCTGCCTCGTTCCGCAACTTTTATTGGAAAGTGACTGCCCGTGCAGGTTCTCGTTCGCGACAACAACGTCGATCAGGCGCTCAAGGCGCTCAAGAAGAAGATGCAGCGTGAGGGCATCTTCCGTGAGATGAAGCTGCGCGGACATTACGAGAAGCCGTCGGAAAAGAAGGCGCGCGAAAAGGCCGAGGCCGTCCGCCGCGCCCGCAAACTGGCCCGTAAGCGCGCCCAGCGCGAAGGCCTGATCCCGATGAAGAAGCCCGTCGCCCGCTGATCGAGCGAAGAGACGCGAAAGCATCTGGTAAGCGCCCGTGGGTTATACCTGAGGGCGCTTTTCGCATTCTGGGGTCCCACTGTCGCCTTATTCGGACCGCAGATGGAAACTCCCGGGGAACCACGAGGCATGCTGTCCGCCGTATCCGTCATTCCGCTGAAACGCAGCGTTCTTCTGATCGGCTGCGCGCTCGCGCTTGCCGGATGCGAAACGATTGCCTCGAACGTCAAGCTTTCCCCTGAAATCGCCGCCAGCTCGCAGGTCAACATCGCCTCGCTGTCGGACGTCGTCGCCAGGAACCCGCAGGATCCGGAAGCCTACAACACGCGCGGCTCGGCGCTGGCCCGTGCCGGCAAGTACAAGGAAGCGCTGATCGATTTCGACGCCGCGCTCCGGCTCGATCCGAATTTCGCCAAGGCCTACGCCAACCGCGCGCTCGCGCAGGTCAGCCTCGGCCAACAGCAGCTCGCGCTCGCCGATTACGAGCGCGCCATCACCGCCGATCCGAATTACGTCACGGCCTATCTCGGACGCGGCAATCTCTATCGGCAGGCACGCCAGTACGACATGGCGCTGAACGATTACAACCGCGTCATCGAGATCGATCGCCACAACGCCGAGGCCTATCACAATCGCGGCCTCGTCCAGCAGGCGCAGAGCCAGCACATGTTCGCGGTCGAGGACTTCAACCGCGCCATCACGGCCGACGCCAATGCCGTGCCGCCGCGCGTCGCGCGCGGCATAAGCTATATCGCGCTGAACGACCCCAAGGCGGCGCTCGACGACTTCAACACCGCGCTGGCGACGGCTCCGGGCAGCGTGGAGGCCTGGATCGGCCGCGGCCAGGCCTATGAAGCCATGAACGACCGGGAGCGCGCCAAGGCCTCCTACGCCCGCGCCGTGCAGGTCGCGCCGAAGAACGCGGCCGCCCGCCAAGCCTTCAACCGCGTCGGCGGCAAAGCCGGGCAGACGTATAATCTGGTGAATTGAGTTTCTTGCTTCCCCTCTCCTGCACTGAACTCGGGTGTTCCCGAGTTCAGATCTCAAGTGGGCAAGTCGGGAACACCCGACTTGCCTGGGGAGAGGGTCGAGAGCGCGTCAGCGCTCCGGGGTGAGGGCAAGCACGATGCTCATCACACCATTTCCTACAACAACCCCCTCTCCCGCTCGACGCTAACGCGTCGACCTCTCCCGTTTACGGGAGAGGTGAAGAGCTCAGCTGAGCGTTGAGTCAGAAAACGGGACGATCACAAGCATCGTGCTTGCCCTCACCCCGGTCGCGTGACCGCGACTCGACCCTCTCCCGCTTCGCAGGAGAGGGGAAAAGAAAAAGGGCGCCTCGCGGCGCCCTTTTGCATTTCCAGCAATGACCGTCCAGCCTCACTCCGCGAGGTCCTTCACGATGGCGTCCGTCACTTTCTTGGCGTCGCCGAACAGCATCATCGTGTTTGGACGGAAGAACAGCTCGTTCTCGACGCCGGCATAGCCCGAGCCCATGCCGCGCTTGATGAACAGCACCGTCTTGGCCTTCTCGACGTCGAGGATCGGCATGCCGTAGATCGACGATTTCGGATCGGTCTTGGCGACCGGGTTCGTCACGTCGTTCGCGCCGATGACAAAGGCCACGTCCGCCTGTGCGAACTCGGCATTGATGTCTTCGAGCTCGAACACCTCGTCGTAAGGCACGTTCGCTTCGGCGAGCAGCACGTTCATGTGGCCGGGCATACGTCCCGCGACCGGATGAATGGCGTACTTCACTTCGACGCCGCCCTTCTTCAGCAGGTCGGCCATTTCGCGCGTCGCATGCTGCGCCTGCGCGACCGCCATGCCGTAGCCAGGCACGATGATGACCTTTTCGGCGTTCTTCATGATGAAGGCGGCGTCGTCGGCCGAACCCTGCTTCACAGGGCGCGTCTCGACATGGCCGGCGCCCGCCGCGACCTCGCCGCCGAAGCCGCCGAGGATCACGGAGAAGAAGCTCCGGTTCATGCCTTTGCACATGATGTAGCTGAGGATCGCGCCCGACGAGCCGACGAGCGCGCCGGTGATGATGAGCGCGAGATTGCCGAGCGTGAAGCCGATGCCGGCCGCGGCCCAACCCGAATACGAGTTCAGCATCGACACGACGACGGGCATGTCCGCGCCGCCGATCGGGATGATGAGCGTGACGCCGAGTACGAGCGCGACGACCGTGATCGCCCAGAACACCATGTGGTTCTGCGTGACGAAGAACACGCCGATCAGCACGAGGAGGCCGACCGCGAGCGCGATGTTCAGGAGATGGCGTGCCGGCAGGATGATCGGCTTGCCCGACATCAGAGCCGCGAGCTTGAGGAACGCGATGATCGAGCCCGTGAAGGTCATGGCGCCGATCGCGACGCCGATCGACATTTCGATCAGGCTCGAACCGTGGATGGAGCCCGGCGCGCCGATACCGAACGCTTCAGGCGCATAGAGCGCACCGGCGGCGACCAGGACGGCGGCAAGGCCGACCAGCGAATGGAACGCCGCGACGAGCTGCGGCATGTCGGTCATCGAGATGCGCTTTGCGATCGCCGCACCGATGCCGCCGCCGATGGCAAGGCCGGCCACGACCAGAACCCAACCGAAGAAACCGGTCGGCGGCGAAATCACGAGCGTCGTTACAATGGCGATGCCCATTCCGAGCATGCCGAACTGATTGCCCCGACGCGACGTCGTCGGATGCGACAGGCCGCGCAGTGCGAGAATGAAGAGAATGCCCGCCGCGAGATAGAGGAACTGGGCGATGTTGATGTTGATCACGGCGCGTCAGCCCTTCTTCTTGTACATGGCCAGCATGCGCTGGGTGACGAGGAAGCCGCCGAAAATGTTCACGGAGGCGAGGACGAGAGCGCCGAAGCCAAGCGCGCGCGCCCAGCCTGCGCCTTCGCCGCCAATGGCGAAATCGACCCCGACCGACAGCAGCGCGCCGACCACGATCACCGAAGAGATCGCGTTGGTGACGGCCATCAGAGGCGTGTGCAGCGCGGGCGTCACGCTCCACACCACGTAATAGCCGACGAAAATCGCGAGCACGAAGATCGCGAAGCGGAAAACGAACGGATCGATGCCGGTCGCGGCGTGCACGGCGCCGGCAATACCGTCGGCGACGGCCTCGTTCGGTACGGACGCCTGAGCGAGCTGAATCATGTCAGGCTCCCTTGGACTTGGATTTGGATTTCGCGGCGGGCTTCGCCGATTTGGTCGCGGCCGACTTTGCTGCCTTCGGCGCCGCGTCCTTCTTCGCTGCCTTCTCGGCCTTCTCGGCCGCAGGCTTCTCGGACGCAGGCTTGTCGGCCCCGGACTTGTCGGTCTTGCCGCCGAACTGCGGATGGACGATCGAACCGCCGCGCGTCAGCGCGGTCGCCTTCACGAGTTCGTCGTCCCAATTGATGTTCAGAACCTTCTTTTCCTTGTCGATCAGCGTTTCGACGAAGGCGAAAAGGTTGCGCGCATAAAGCGCCGAGGCGGACGCCGCGAGGCGGCCCGCGACGTTGAGATGGCCGACGATCTTGACGCCGTTCGTCTCGACGATCTTGCCGGGCTTCACGCCTTCGACATTGCCGCCGCGCTCGACCGCGAGATCGATCAGGACCGAGCCGGGCTTCATCGAGGCGACCATCTCTTTCGAGACGAGAACCGGCGCCGCACGGCCCGGGATCAACGCCGTCGTAATGACGATGTCCTGCTTGGCGATGTGCGCGGCGACGAGTTCGGCCTGCAGTTTCTGATAATCCTTCGACATCTCCTTGGCGTAGCCGCCGGATGTCTCGGCCTGTTTGAATTCTTCGTTCTCGACCGCGATGAACTTCGCGCCGAGTGACTCGACCTGTTCCTTCGTGGCCGGACGAACGTCCGTCGCCGTGACGATGGCGCCGAGGCGGCGCGCGGTGGCGATGGCCTGAAGGCCCGCGACGCCGACGCCCATGACGAACACGCGCGCGGCCGGGACCGTGCCCGCCGCCGTCATCATCATCGGGAAGGCGCGGCCATATTCCGCCGAGGCGTCGATCACGGCGCGATAGCCCGCGAGGTTCGCCTGCGAGGACAGCACGTCCATCACCTGCGCGCGGGTGATGCGCGGCATCAGCTCCATCGCAAACAGGGACGCCTTGGTGCCGGCGATGCTCTTGAGGTCGGCTTCGTTGCCGTAGGGATCGGCGATCGCGATCACCGCGGCGCCGGCGTTCACGCCCTTGAGCTGCGCGGCGTCCGGACGGCGCACGGACAGCACGACGTCGGCACCCGCGACGGCCTTGGCCGCGTTCGACACCAGGCTGGCGCCGGCGGCCTTGTACTCGCTGTCCAGGATGCCGGACTTTTCGCCCGCTCCGGATTCGATCGCGATTTCGGCCCCGAGACCGATCAATTTCTTGACGGTTTCCGGGGTCGCGGCAACGCGCGCTTCATTGGCTTCAGTTTCACTGAGTACGGCAATACGCATGAGATCAGACCAGGAAAGCCCAGACGATGAGCAGGAAAACGAGAACGACGGCCGTCGGGACGACGGTGTCTTTGAAAAGCCCGTAGAAAAGCGTGATGAGCGCGGCGACGACGCCGAAGACGCTCCAGAAGATGGAATTGGTCGTGCCGTGGATGGCCAAGGCCACGACACCGGCAAGGACGGCAACCGTCCCAACCTTCGTAAGCTTCATCACATTGAGGTAGGTCGCCTCGTGCTCGGCATAATCATTGCCGGTTGCGGTCGCATATTCCGTCTTGCCGTGCTCGGCCATGCCTTCCCCCGCTGAAATGGATGGAATACCGCCGCCGCTTTATCCGAAAGCATCAGACAGGGCAACGCTCCGGCCACAAAAACGCCATGTCCGGGCGCGCCGCGTCGCCGCACCTCAACCCTCGGCGGCGGCGATCTTCTCCAGAGCATCCACCATGCGATCCCGGGCCTGCTTCAGTGCCTTGTAGGCAAGCTGACCCTCATCGAGGCGCATTATGTCGTCCCTGAGAGAAGCGGCCAGGCGGGCGCCCTCCGGATGGGTGCGGAAGGCCGCCACCGGATCGATATGAATCCCGATGGTAAACAGCACGTCCCCGGAGTCCGGAAGGCGCCTCAATGTCTGGCGCTCGACCCGCACGAAGGCCGCCTCCGCCCCATGCTCGAACCAGTTGCGGGGCCGGGATTTCGATGCCGGATGGTGCAGTTCGTCGTCGGCATAAAGCGACCAGTTCAGGCGTGTCGTCGGCAGTTCGGTTTTCATGTTCGCGAAGATGCGGTTCATCCGGCCGCCGAGATTTTCGCGGTAGCCCGGCACATTCTCGTGCAGCCCGTCGAGGGTCCGGCCGAATTTTTCCGTGAGCGACCATGACGAGGGAAAGCACAGGCTCGCCGCCGCGAGGCGATAGCCGCCGGGCCCGTCGCGCATCAGGCAGAGATCTTCCTGCACAAGTTTCGACGCCGTCAGGAGCGGTGCCTCGCCGCCGTCGAGATCGACGGTGCGCGACGCGGGGGCGATGTGAATGCGGGCGCCCTCGCGCCGGTAGATATCCGGAAACCGCTCAGTGAGATGCACTGTGAGGAGATCCAGCACTTCCTGCTGCGCCGGGCGCGTCTCCGTCTCTTCGCGAAACACGGCGTCGAGGTCGGCCGCGAACAGCCGCTCCTTCTCGTCGAGATAGCGCGGAAGATGTTCGCCGGTCTCGATCCAGTCCTTCAGATCGAGAATGCCGAGGCCGATCGAAAACGGCTTGTGCGAACCGTCATAGGGCGTGTGCCGAAACGATGCCGTTTCCGTTGTCACGCCGTCTCCAGTTCCTCCAGTTCGCCGATCATGCGCTCGATGAGGTTGAGGCCGGTCTGCCAGAATGCCGGATCGCGCGCATCGAGGCCGAACGGCTTCAGAAGCTCGGAATGATGCTTGGTGCCGCCCGCCGCGAGCAGTTCGAAATAGCGCGCCGCAAAGCCGTCATGCGACTTTTCGTAGACCGCATAGAGCGAGTTCACGAGGCAATCGCCGAAGGCATAGGCGTAGACGTAGAACGGCGAATGGATGAAGTGGCCGATATAGGTCCAGAACACCTCATAGCCCGGATTGAAGCGTATGGACGGGCCGAGGCTCTCGACCTGCACTTCAAGCCAGATCTCGTTCAGCCGCTCGCTCGTCAGCTCGCCCTTTTCGCGGCGCTCGGTGTGGACCTTGCGCTCGAAGGTGTAGAACGCGATCTGCCGCACCACGGTGTTCAGCATGTCCTCGACCTTGGAGGCGAGGAGCGCCTTTTTCTGCACCGGGTCGGTGGTGCCGTCGAGGATCTTGCGGAAGGTCAGCATCTCGCCGAACACGCTCGCGGTTTCGGCGAGCGTCAGCGGGGTCGGCGCCATCAAGGGCCCGTTCGGCGCGGCGAGAACCTGATGCACGCCATGCCCGAGTTCATGGGCGAGCGTCATCACATCGCGCGGCTTGCCGAGATAATTCACGAGCACGTAAGGGTGCGCCGACGGCGTCGTCGGATGGGCGAACGCCCCCGGCGACTTGCCGGGACGGGCCGGCGCGTCGATCCAGCTCTTGTCGAAGAATTGTTGTGCGATGTCGGCCATCTTGGGCGAGAACCCGCCATAGGCGGACAGCACCGTGTCGCGCGCCTCGGTCCACGAGATCGTTCGCTGTTCCACCTTCGGCAGCGGCGCGTTGCGGTCCCAATGCTCCAGCCTGTCCTTGCCGAACCACTTCGCCTTCAGGGCGTAATAGCGGTGCGACAGGCGCGGATAGGCGGTGCGTACGGACGAAACCAGGGCGTCCACAACCTCGCGCTCGACGCGGTTCGCCAGATGCCGCGAATCCGCGACATCCTCGAACGACCGCCAGCGGTCCGAGATTTCCTTGTCCTTGGCCAGGGTATTGGTGATGAGCGTGAAGGTGCGCAGATTTTCCGTGAACGTCTTCGCCAAGGCCTCCGACGCCGCCTTGCGCACGGCCTCCTCCGGCTCCTGCATCAGGTTCAGCGTGCGCTCCAAGGGCAGCGTCGTGCCGTCGACCTCGAATTGCAACGCCGCGATCGTCTCGTCGAACAGCCGGTTCCAGGCGCCGCGACCGGTCGTGTATTTTTCATGGAACAGTTGTTCCACGCGCGCTTCCAGCTGGTGCGGGCGCTCCTTGCGCACATCGTCGAAGAACGGCCGGTAGCGGTCGAGGCCGGGAGTGTTGAGCGCGCGGTCCAGAACCTCGTCCTCGATCGCGTTCAGTTCGAGCGCGAAGAACAGAAGATGCGAGGACGCATTCGTCAGCTTCTCGGACACATCGCCGTAGAATTTCGCGCGTTTCGGGTCGGTCGTGTCGCCCGCATAAACAAGGCCGGCGAAGGAGCCGATCCGCCCCATCAGATCGTCCAGCGCCTCATAGGCCTTCACCGCCTCGAGCAGACCCGAACCGTCGCCGGCCGCGAGATCGTCGAGCTTGCCCTTGAACCTGTCGGCGAAGGCCGATGCATCGGCATCGGCCCGGGCGAGATCGGCCAGAAGCTCGGGAGCGTCCATGCCGGTGTAGAGATCGTCGAGGTTCCATTCCGGCAGGTCGCCGAGCTTGGAATCGGCGGCTTTGTCGGCGGCGTCGAAAACGGGAGCAGGCAGTCGCACGTGCGGACCTCGCAAAAGGAGAGTTCAGGGTCAGCATATCGCGCTCCAGGGTGTCCGGATCAACCCGAACCTTCCGCATCGGGCCGGCGCGGATGCCAAAATGAGACGCCCGGACGCGAAAACTTAAGCCTCTGTTTACGTTCCGCAGCCACGATGACGGCCGAATCCCCGGGGCGCGAGACCAACGGCCGATGAGCGGCACGATCCTTATTGTCGACGACGATCCGGTCCAGCGCCGCCTTCTGGAGGCGATGGCGCGCCGGTTCGGCTATGAGCCGGTCGTCATGGACAACGGCTCGGATGCCGTGGACCTCCTGACGCAGCCCGGACGGGGCGGCGCCGATGTTCTCGTTCTCGATCTCATCATGCCGGATCTCGACGGCTTCGCCGTCATGGAGCGGCTGCGCAAAGCCAATGTCGACATCCCGGTCCTCGTCCAGACCGGCAACGGCTCGATCGATACCGTGATTTCCGCAATGCGGGCGGGCGCGGCCGATTTCATGGTCAAGCCGGTCGGGCCGGAGCGCTTCCAGGTCTCGATCCGCAACGCACTAAAGGCCGATGCGCTCGCAAGCGAGGTCCGCCGCATCCATCGCCGCGTCGCCGGCACGTTGAGCTTCGAGGACATGCACTCGAACAGCGAGGCCATGAAGGCCGCGCTCAATCTCGGGCGCCGCGCGGCCGCGTCCGCCATCGCGGTCCTGCTCGAAGGCGAAACCGGCACCGGCAAGGAAATCTTCGCCCGCGCCATCGCGGCCTCGAGCGAGCGCGCCGGCAAGCCGTTCGTTGCCGTCAATTGCGGCGCGATCCCCGAAAACCTCGTGGAGAGCGTGCTGTTCGGCCACGAGAGGGGCGCCTTCACCGGCGCCACCGAAAAACATGCCGGCAAATTCCTCGAAGCGGACGGCGGCACCCTCTTCCTCGACGAGGTCGGCGAACTTCCTCCGGAGGCGCAGGTCAAACTGCTGCGCGCCATACAGGAAGGCGAGATCGATCCGGTCGGCGGCAAGCGGCCGGTTCCGGTCGATATCCGCGTGATCTCGGCAACCAACACCAATCTCATCGATCTCGTGAAGAGAGGCCTGTTCCGCGAGGACCTCTATTACCGCCTCGGCGTCTTTCCCATCGGGCTTCCGCCACTTCGCGCCCGCAGAACCGATATCCGCGCCCTCGCCCGCTCGTTCCTTGCCCGTTTCGCGGCCGAGGAAGGCCGCGCCATCCGCTCCATTTCGCCGGCCGCGATCACGCTTCTCGAAGAGCATCCCTGGCCGGGCAATGTCCGCCAGCTCGAAAACGCGATCTTCCGCGCCGTCGTCCTTGCGGAAGGAGACGAACTGACCGTCGCCGAATTCCCGCAGATCGCCGCCGCGCAAGGCGCGCCCGCCGTCGAGCCGCCTCGCCCGCCACAAGCGTCTCCGACCGCGCCGGCCGCCGACACGTTCCACGTGCTTTCGCTCACCGGTGCGCATGGACACATATGTCCGCTCGAGGACATCGAACGCAAAACCATCTCGCACGCACTCAAGCACTATGAGGGGCAGATGACCGAAGTCGCGCGCCGCCTCGGGATCGGGCGCTCCACGCTCTACCGCAAGTTGAAAGATCTAGACCTCGAGGGCGAGCTTTGTGGCTCGCCGGACACGAAGTCTCCGGAAGAAGCCGCCTGAACGCGCCTTTGTGATTCCCAGATCACGCGCGGACAGGCATACACACGATGGGCTGAGGAGATGTGCGTAATGTGCGGATTGCGCTTCACCGGAATTCTGCTCGCGGCCTCACTGGTCGCGATGCCTGCCTTTGCTCAGTCTCTTCAGGAGACAGGCCCGGCCCTTGAGGATACGGGCCCGGTTCTGGCTGCGCCGGAATCGCAGATCGTCACGCCGATGGCGACGAGCCCGAAATCCGATCCCGACCGCTATTCCGAAGTGATCGCCCCGCCGCCGACGGAAACCGTCGAAGGCCTGATTGCCAAGCGGCTGAAGGAATCCAAGGAGAACGCCGATCTCCTGAACTTCTATGCGATGCGCAGCAACGCGCCGATCTGGATCGCGGACGGCAAACTGAATGCGAAGGCGTTGGCCGTCATGGAGCGCATCAAGCGCGCGGACGAGGACGGCCTCGACCCCTCGGCCTATTTCCTGCCCGACGCCGCAGCGACCGACGGCTCGCCCGAACAGCTCGCCGCCGCCGAGGTCGCACTGTCACGCGCCGTTACCGCCTATGCCCGCCAGGCACAGGGCGGGCGTCTCGTCCCCTCGAGTCTCAGCCCGCTCATCACACCCGAGCCGTCCTATCCGGCGCGCGGCCAGATCCTCAACCTCATGGCCACGCAGGACGATGCCGCCGATTGGCTCGATACCTACAATCCGCCTCATCCCGGCTTCCGTGCGCTGAAGAAGAAACTCGCCGAGCTAAAACAGGCCGCGAACGAACCTGCCGCTTCGCCGCCGCCGGAAATTCCGACCGCGAAGAAAAGCCTGAGGCCCGGCGGACTGGATCCGCGCGTGCCGCTGCTGCGCGTCCGCTTCGGCCTGCCGAGAGTCACCACCGAGGTTCGTACCGCCGACGGCGAGACGGCGGAAATCGACAGCCGCACCTACGATCCCGCACTTGTCTCTTCCGTCCAGGCGTTCCAGAAGCGCAGCGGGCTGAATTCCGACGGCGTGCTCGGCAATCAGACGATTCATCTCCTGAACGACGCCGCGGCGATCGAGGATCCGACTGCGCTCATCCTCGTCAACATGGAGCGCTGGCGCTGGCTGCCGCGCGAACTCGGCCAGACCCATATCTTCGTCAACGTGCCGGAGTTCATGGCCCGCATCGTCCGCGACGGGGAGGTGATCCACGAAACGCGCGTCATTACGGGCAGCAAACAGAACCCCTCGCCGATCTTCTCCGACGAGATGGAGCACATCATCGTCAACCCGTCCTGGAACGTGCCGGTCTCGATCGCGTCCAAGGAAATGCTGCCGAAGCTGCAGCAGGATCCGACCTATCTCGAGCGTCAGGGCTTCCAGGTCCTCGACGTGTCGTCGAAGCGGCCGGTCATCATCAACTCGACGGCGGTCGACTGGTTTTCGACCAACATGAAGACGCTGCGCATCCGCCAGCCGCCGGGCGAAGACAACGCCCTCGGCCACATCAAGTTCATGTTCCCCAACAAGCACTCGGTCTACCTGCACGACACGCCGACGCGCAACCTGTTCGCGAAGGACATGCGCGCGCTCAGCCATGGCTGCATCCGCGTTCAGGACCCCTTCTCGCTGGCCGACGTGCTCCTGGAAGACACCGCGTATAACGGCAAAAAGCTGAAGAGCATGGTCGGCGGCTCGGACGAGCGCAGAATCGACCTCGCCCACAAAATCCCGATCCACATCGCCTACTTCACGGCCGAAGTCCTCGCCGACGGCAGCCTTCTGACCCGTCCCGACGTCTACGGCACGGACAAAAAAATGAAGGCGGCGCTTGGACTTGGCGGTCAGATCCAGGCTTTGGCCAAGCCCCGGGCGGGATCAGGCCAAAAAGGGCCGAATCTGTGAACATCTTCGCCTGAAGGCCCCCGATTTCACCCTTTCCTGCCTTTTGACTCGCCTGCCGGTACATTTTCCGCCACTTTTCATGGCTAGACCTTGACTGTGGATCGAGGCACACAGTTAGCGGTAAGGGTCCGTTAACTGGCTTAGGAAACACTTAAGCAATTCCAATCCCGCCCCGCCGACGGGGGGCATTTGGTGGGAAATCGCCCAAGGTGACACGTGCATTCGCCGCGACTGGACGCTTGCCCCGTGGGCTGACGCATATCTGCGCGTCGCTTGCGATGGCCGGCGTTTTCCTGGCCGCGGGCGCCGAAGGCACCCAGACGGCCGTCGCCAATGGCGATACGCGCACGCTCAGCTTCTATCACACGCATTCCAAGGAAAAGATCACCGTCACCTTCAAGAAGGATGGCCGGTACGATCAGAGCGCGCTGAAGCAGCTCAACCATTTCCTGCGCGACTGGCGGAACCAGAAAGAGACCACGATGGAGCCGCGGCTCTTCGACGTCGTCTGGGAAGTCCAGAAGGACGCCGGCTCCAAGGCGCCCGTCCAGATCATTTCCGCCTATCGTTCGCCCGAAACCAACAACATGCTGCGCTCGCGCTCCAGCGGCGTCGCCAAGCACAGCCAGCACACGCTCGGCCATGCGATGGACATCCATCTGCCCGACGTCAACATGGCGAAGGTGCGTGAGGCCGGCCTTCGGCTGCAACGCGGCGGCGTCGGCTTCTACCCGACCTCCGCCCTTCCCTTCGTCCATCTCGATGTCGGCAGCGTCCGCCACTGGCCGCGCATGACGCGCGACCAACTGGTGCGCGTGTTCCCGGATGGCCGCACCGTTCACATTCCGACCGATGGCAAACCGCTGAAGAACTACGCATTGGCCGTGGCCGATGTCCGTCGCGGCGGCGCCATTGTGCGTGGCGATGCTCCGGGCGCCACGCAGATGGCCCAGGCCAAGGGCCGCGGCTTCCTGTCCAGGTTACTTGGCGGAGAGGACGAGGACGAAACGCCGGCCACCGCCGCCACACCGGCGCCTGTCGAGACGCCTGACGCGCCGTCGCCGGCCGCAGTCGCCATCGCCGAAGCGGTTCCGTTGCCGGTCGCGCGCCCGACCGAAGTGGCAAGCACGGGCCCGCAGCTCGCAGTGGCCTACGCATCGCAGCAGCTTCCGTCCGGCCCAGACATGATCTGGCGCAGCGGACCTGACGCCTCGGCCGGCCGCGCCGCGACGAGCTACGACGTTCCGACCACGACGCCGGGCATGATCGCGATGCCGGCGCCGCGCCCGGCCGACACGACGCCTGCCGCCCTTGTCGCGAGCGGCGCTGCGAAGCGCAACGTGATCAATCCCGCCATCGGCGCTCCCGTTACCGCGTCGCTTATGCCCGGCGGGAACCTTGCCGACGAGCGCACGATGGCGCTCCGCATGCTGAATTCGCTGGGCGAAAGCGCCCCGCAGCCCGGACCGCAGCCGCGGGCCCTCGCCGCGATCGATCACATCGCCGCCGCGCATGACGCCTTCGCGCCGCAGCCGACGACGGCCTCGGTCGCACGCGCTCCGACGGCTTCGCTCACGCCTCTGCGCACCGCGCGTGACCGGAACGTTGTGCTCAGCCACCCGAACCTCAAGCGCACCGCGATGGCCGCGCCGGCCCACGTCCTGCCGTTGAGCTTCGGCGGCAACCCGAATTCCGGCATGCGCAGCGATGCCTTTGTCGGCGCCTCGATCGCGGTCCTGCGCACGATGTCCTTCGGCCAGCAGCGCACCGCCGAACTCGGCAAACCTCGCGGCTGATTTTCCTTCCTTCTTCTTCGCTCTCCCGTCTGAACTCGGGAACACCCAAGTCAGCCTCTCCCAAGCCAAGTCGGGTGTCCCCGACCTGGCCCTTCAAGTGCTGAACTCGGCTAGAGCCGAGTTCAGTTGGGAGAGGGGGAACAAGGGTACGGGAAGACACGCATTGAGTGCGGTCGGAAACAAGCGCACAATCCACCCGCTTGGGGGCTGTGAGTTCACTCGAATTTCGCGAGGAACGATCATGGACGCTCTCAACCTCACCACACTCGCAGCGGAAAAGGCGACTGTTCCCGTTTCGGCCTTCGAGGCGTTCGCCGCACAATTGCGCGGCCGGGCGCTCGACGAGAGCGACGCCGACTATGATGACGCGCGCACGGTCTGGAATGCGATGGTCGACCGCCGGCCCGGCCTTATCGTGCGCTGTGCGGACGCCGGGGATGTGGCCGCCGCGGTGCGCTTTGCGCGCGACAACGGGTTGCTCGTCGCGGTGCGCGGCGGCGGGCACGGAATAGCCGGCAACGCGGTCTGCGACGGCGGTCTCATGATCGACCTGTCGCCGATGAAGGTTGTGCGCGTCGACACGGCGACGCAGCGGGCATGGGTCGAACCGGGGGCGACGCTCGCCGATGTCGACCGCGAAACGCAAGCCCACGGACTGGCGCTGCCGACAGGGATAAACTCGACCACCGGCATCGCCGGGTTGACCCTTGGCGGCGGCTTTGGCTGGCTCACGCGGAAGTTCGGCCTGACATTGGATAATCTCCTGTCGGCCGATGTAGTGACGGCCGACGGCGAGCTCAGACACGCGAGCCAGAGGGAGAACCCGGATCTGTTTTGGGCATTGCGCGGCGGCGGCGGAAATTTCGGCGTCGTGACGGCATTCGAGTTTCAGCTTCACAAGCTCGGACCGGAGGTACTGGCCGGGCTCGTCGTGCATCCGTTCGCCGATGCCGAAATGGTCCTCACGAAATACCAGCAGGCGCTCGAAGACGCGCCGGACGAACTGACCTGTTGGGTCGTGATGCGGCAGGCACCTCCACTGCCGTTCCTGCCGGAAGAGTGGCACGGCAAGGAGGTGCTGGTTCTCGCCATGTGCTACTGCGGCGATATCGAGCAAGGGGAGAAGGCGACCGCTCCGCTGCGTTCGATCGGAACTCCGATCGCCGATGTCGTCGGGCCCAATCCGTTCACGGGGTGGCAGCAGGCCTTCGATCCCTTGCTCGCCCCCGGCGCCCGCAATTACTGGAAAAGTCACGACTTCGTTGAGATCTCCGACGCCACCGCCGGAATCCTGATGGACGCGGTGCGCACTCTGCCGGGGCCCGAATGCGAGATATTCATCGGCCATGTCGGCGGTGCGGCCGGCCGGGTCGATGTCGACGCGACGGCCTTTCCGCAACGGAGCTCACATTTCGTGATGAATGTTCACGCGCGCTGGCGTGACCCGGAAATGGACGAGTTATGCATCGGCTGGGCACGCGCATTGTTCGAAGCGACCAGACCGCACGCCGTTGGAACGGCTTACATCAACTTCATGCCAGGAGACGAAACGGACCGCGTCGAAGCGGCTTACGGGAGCAGCTACCATCGCCTCGCCGAGTTGAAGCGGCGCTATGATCCGCTGAACCTGTTCCGCATGAACCAGAATGTGGCGCCGATGGAGAGCTCGCGGAAAGCGTGAGCGCGAAACTCGGCCCGGCGGCCATTCATGCTGTCACTCAAGCGCCGCCGTCCTTCACCCCTGCGCGACGGCTGGAAAGTCGTAAAGCTGCTCTGGATTGGTAACGAAGAGCCGCGTCACTTCTGCGCTGTCGAGCAGCTTCAGAAGCGAGCGAACCGTCGCAGTCTCGTCGGGCTTGTTTGCCGCCGGCAGGTTCGGGTGCGGAAAGTTGAGGCCCCAGATGCATCTCTGAGGCGCTGCGGAGACAAGTGATTTTACCACGCCGCCGAGACTCGAGAAGTCCGATGCACCGTCCAGTGTCAGGTTGTACGGAGACGAGATTTTTATCCAGCCGCCGTCGGCAAGAAAACCGAGCAAAGCAGCCAGAGCGTGGTTGGCCGCAGTTACACCCTTCGGAAGCCGACCCATGTGGTCGATAACGACGGCTGTCGGCAGCGATGCAAACTTTTTGTAGTGTTTTATCAGCCCTTCCGCTTCAGCTTGAACAATCATATGCCACCCGAGATGCGCCACGCGATTTGCGGCGGCTGCAATTCGTGCGCCATCGACGTCCTGGCCGGCTGGAAAAAGAAAACGGAACCCGCGAACGCCGGCCTCATGCCAGGCCACCAATTGCTCATCCGTCATCTCGTCGGCAGGAAAAATGATCGCGCGGCTGCGCACCGCGCCAAGGCGGGTCACGGTTGCCAAGGTTGAGGCTGGGCCGGGATAGGCCTTTGCCTGCACAATGACGTAACGAGAGATGCCAAGCGTGTCGCAGACGCCGAGATAGTCGGCAATTCCTGCTCCCGCTTCATGATGCTGTCCCGGCCTGACGGGATATTCATCCAGCGGCAGGTAGATGTGAGAATGACAGTCGCAACTGCCGATCGGCAGCGACGGCCTCGGACTTTGCTCCGTCACTTCTTCTCCTTGAGCGCGTAGAGTGCTCGTTTACCGCCCTGGAACTTCAGCAACGCGGCATCTCCGGGGCTCATCGCCCCTTTGAAACGCTCGGCTCTGTCATGTGGAGCGTATCCAAGATGGGACGCTAGTGAGTTGTCCCACCAGCCGCCCTCATTGTCGGAAATCCCCCATACAAGCGTGTGCTCGAGAACCACTACGGACGTGCAGGCGTCCAATAGACGGCAGTAATCTTGCTCGCTAAGCCAGGTGTAGGATTCGCGTGGTTGCTGCGGCTCCGGTCGTGCCGAACCAATGCGCAGGCCGGCGCTCTCGATGCCGTACTTGTCCCAGTAGTATTGCGCGGTCTGCTCCGCAAAGGCCTTGCTGAGGCCGTATAGGCTGTCCGGTCGCGTTGGAGCTCTCGTGTCGAGCCGTGTAGTCGTAGGGTACATACCGGACACGTGGTGCGAACTGGCATAGACGATCCGCGGGATTCCGAGGCGGCGGGCACTTTCAAATATGTTGTAGGTGCCGACGATGTTTGCCTGCAGGGCGGCCGACCAATCATCCTCCGCCAGGTTCGCGCCGAGATGGATGACAAGGTCTATATCCCGCAGCGAGGCTTCAATTGCCTCAAAGTCTCCGAGGTCGGCGATCGTCTCCTCCCACGCGACGGTCGCGCGGCTGTTCTTGACGATGTCGATCGAGCGAACGACCGCCCCCATAGCCTGGAGATGCTGGCAGGTCAGCGTACCCAAATAGCCGGCACCGCCGGTCACCGCGATACGGTTGAATGCTGAATGCACGCCCATTGATTGGCTCTTTCCTAACAAACGGGAAGGTAAACGGGTCCAGCGGCGCGTTGGGATGTTGCGGGCAAGGCCATGGCCTCGCCCGCAATCCTAGGGAGTTTGATCCCCGCCAAACTCATCCGACTGCCGGCTCCCGGTCACGCGGTGATCTTCATTTGGATCCGACAGCGACGTGTTGTCGGCCACGCGCATCTATGTAGGTACACTAGAAGATACGGATCACTTGGCTTCGCCCAATTCGGACGAAATGGTTTTGTAGAGTTTCTCCATTTCGTTGGCGAAGTCAGGCCCGTTGAGATAGCCGTCGCGCTCAGTCAGCTGCTTCCGGTATTCCAGCCACGGCTGGCTGCTCATCGCTTTCTGGAAGCAGTCGTGATGAAACTTCACGATGTCTTCCGGCAAGTTTTTCGGACCGACCCAGCCCTTCATGTTTTCCACGAGCAGATCGTAACCGGCCTCCGCCAGGGTCGGAACGTCAGGATAGCCCGGATTGCGCTGCTCCGAGGCGACCGCGATAACCCGCAAGGTTCCCGCGTCGACCTGTCCCCGGATCTCTTCGGAGACGGCGACTGTAAAGTCGATTTGATCGGCCAGAACGGCTTGGATTGCCGGCGCCCCACCCTGGTATGGCACATGCTTGAACTGGACGCCGGCCTGGCGGCCCAGCAGAAGCGGCAGGGAGTGCGCGAGACTGCCGACGCCCGAGGAGCCGTGCGCAATCTGTCCGGGCTTGGCCTTTGCGGCAGCGATAATATCTTGCGACGTCTTGTAGGGTGACTTGGCGTTCACAACGACAAAATGACTGCCCACATAGAGCCGGATGACCGACGTGAAGTCCGTCAGGGGGTCGTAGGGTGTCTTGCGATGAGCGGGCACCGAGGTGCTCTCGCTGCCACCGCCGAGCAACAGCGTGTAACCATCCGGAGCCGCGTTCGCGACCTCCTGCGCCGCGATCGTGCCGGCCGCTCCGGTCTTGTTCACGATTACGAGCGGCGTCGGGTAGCACTGCTGGGCACCGGCAACGATGGCCCGCGCTACGATATCGCTCCCACCGCCAGCCGCGAAGCCGACGATGAGCTGGACAGGCTTATCGGGCTGCCAGGCATATGCCGAGCCGGGCGCGATGATGACCGACGCCGCAATAGCGCCGCGGAACAAGACTGAACGAACGAATTGCTTCACGCGCATATATGTCCTCCCCTTCACGAAGCAGTTTTGTCTGCAACATTTGTTTAATCGTTGACAATTCTAGGTGATCGTGCGGCAATCTTGCGTAGATTGCAAGCATATCGGCCCCTAAAATAGGCATGGCGAGCGCGATCGTTTACATAACCTGCGGTTTAGCAGACAATCCATGGCGCATTGTGTCAATACGGAGTGTCTAAGTCGCAGCGAAAGGAAGCCGCGCTATCGCACAACAGAAGCCTTCAGAGGCCATCGGGTGGAGGAAGCCGTGAACTCACAGAGTCGGGAAGAGCCAAGCGTTAAAGGATGCGAACTCTCATGATCCGCATCAAGGCACCCCAAGATTTCGCCGCCGGATGCATGTTCATCCTGATCGCCCTGTTCTTTTTCTGGTTTGGCCGCAACCTGCCGATCGGCAGCAGCAGCTTTATGGAGGCGGGCTATTTCCCACGCCTTGCCAGCGCACTTCTTGCCATTTTGGGATTGGGGATCGTTGTCTCTTCGTTGAGAGTGGATGGACCCGGTCTGGCATCCTGGGCTTGGCGTCCTCTCCTGGTTCTCATCGGAGCGGTCGTAGGATTTGGGCTCATCATCCAGCGCGGCGGTCTTGTGATCACGACGCTCATGGTGGTCATCGCGGCGACCGTGTCAGGCCTTCATCTGCGCTGGCATGAATCTCTCGGGCTGGCTGTCGTCCTCAACGTCCTTATGGTCGGCCTTTTTCATTATGGCCTCGGTCTCCCCATCCCGGTGTGGCCGCGATGGTAGATCTCTTTCAACACCTTTCGCTCGGGCTTTCCGTTGCGTTCTCGATGGAAAACTTGGGCCTGGTTTTCGCGGGTTGCCTCCTGGGCACGCTCATCGGCGTCTTGCCAGGTGTCGGGCCGCTCGCAACCTTCGCGATGCTCCTGCCCATTACGTATTACCTACCGCCCGCGGGCGCCCTCATCATGCTGGCAGGCGTTTACTACGGGGCGCAGTATGGCGGCTCCACAACGGCCATACTCGTAAATATCCCCGGTGAGGCGTCCTCCGTCGTTACATGTCTCGACGGACATCAGATGGCTCGAAAGGGGCGCGCCGGTGCAGCGCTCGCGACGGCAGCTCTTGCGTCTCTGTTTGCCGGGTGCGTCGTCACTCTGCTCGTCGCGCTCGCGGGGCCGCCATTGGTCCAAGTTGCGCTCATGTTCGGGCCGGCCGAATTCGTCGCCATGATAACCGTTGGACTGATTTCAGCGGTCCTTCTTGCACATGGTTCGATCGGAAAATCGGCAGCCATGGTCGTCGTGGGAATCCTGATCGGGGTGATCGGAACCGATATCAACACGGGTCAGGTTCGCTACGACTTCGGTTTCTATGAACTCAGCAACGGGATTGATTTCGTTCCGGTTGCGATGGGGATTTTCGCCCTGGCCGAGATCGTTTTGAATATCGAACTCTCCTCCGGGCGCGGGCAGGTCATCACCGAGGTAAAACGGCTGTGGCCGTCCTCTGAGGATTTCCGCCTCAGCTGGAAACCGACGCTTCGAGGCACGGCACTTGGGGCTGCTCTCGGACTTTTTCCGGGGGGCGGAGCAACGGTCGCTTCATTCGCGGCATACGCTCTCGAGAAAAAGATCTCCAAAACCCCGGAGCGGTTCGGCCATGGAGCGATCGAAGGCGTCGCGGGCCCGGAGGCCGCCAACAATGCGGGAGCCCAAGCCACATTCATACCGATGCTGGCTCTCGGCATCCCGCCGAACGGCCTGATGGCGCTGATGATGGGCGCGATGATCACCCACGGCATTACGCCGGGTCCACAGATCATGACCAAGCAGCCAGAACTGTTCTGGGGTGTCGTCGTATCGATGTGGATCGGCAACGTGATGCTCGTTGCCCTGAATCTGCCGCTGATCGGAATCTGGGTCCGGCTGCTGAAGATCCGGTATGCTTATCTTGCTCCGGCGATCATATTGCTGTGTGCGATCGGGACGTACAGCGTCAATTCAAGGGCACTCGACGTGTACCTCATGGCGCTCTTCGGTCTCCTCGGATACATGTTTCGCAAGCTTGACTGCCCCGCTGCTCCCCTGCTCCTCGGGCTTGTCCTCGGACCGCAGGTTGAGGAGCAGCTGCGCCGCGCCCTTCTGCTCTCGGACGGTAATTGGCTCGTCTTTATCGAGCGACCAATCAGTCTGGGGTTCCTGTTGGTCGGGGCCGCGCTGATGCTGATGATCGCATTACCTTCCATTCAAAGAAGGCGGACCGTTGTTTTCCAGGACGAGGACTGACCCTTGGCGCTATCTAGAACCGCTGGCACGATTCTTAGCTTCAGACGCGCTGTGCTCAGAATAGAGAAGTGACATGAATACCGCCGACGTCGATCAGGGCATTTCTATTGTACAGCAGGTTAGCCAAGCTCTGCTGAACCGCATTCTTTCGAAGGCTATTCGCCCGGGCGATCGGATCAATGAAAACCTGCTGGCCACAGAGTTCAATGTGTCGCGCGGACCAGTTCGTGAAGCGCTACGCTCGTTGGAACTGTCCCACTTGGTGGAAGTCGTCCACAACAGAGGGGTTTTCGTCCGCAAGCTCGATCTGGCCGAAGTCCTTCATCTTTATGATGTGCGTGCCGGCCTCGCTTATACCGCTGGGAAGCTGTTGGCGCGGCGTACGACCACGGAGCAGATCGCTACGCTGGATGCCCTATGCCGATCCATGGACGAGAAGCGAGAGCAAAAAGATTCCCAAGCCTATGTGGAGCTCAACGAGCAGTTTCATGAAATGCTCATGACCTATACGGGGAACCCACGGCTGATCGAATGGTCAAAGATCATCGACCAGGAGCTTCGGCTTTTTCTTCGTGGTGGCACTTTCAGCGCTTCCCGCATGCGCGCCTCGAATGAGGAGCATCAGGCGCTGATTCGGTGCATCGATTCCGGAGATGCCGAAGCCGCAGCGCTCACTTTTGAGGAACATATCACCAAAGGTCGTGTTCGAGCCCTGGATAGCATGGTCACGAACGAATGATTTTGGGGATTTCTCTCAAGCCCCCTCACCCCGCTCAAACTTTCAGTTCGAGTCGGCCCTCTCCCGAGCCAAGTCGGGTGTTCGCGACTTGGCCATTCAAGTGCTGAACTCGGCTCTAGCCGAGTTCAGTGGGAGAGGGAAAAAGCACGTTACTTGATCATTCCCAGCGCCGTGAGATAGAGATCCAGGATCGCATCCTGCTCCTCGCGCTCCGCCGCGTCCTGCTTGCGGATGGAAACGACTTTCCTCAGCACCTTGGTGTCGTAGCCGTTGGCCTTGGCCTCGGCGTAGACCTCCTTGATGTCGTCGGCGATGCCCTTCTTCTCTTCTTCAAGCCGCTCGACGCGCTCGACGATCGAGAGAAGCTGCTCTTTGGCGACAACGGAAGCATCCATGACAAAACACCTTGGGCGAACAATTGGGAAACACTGTCGTGGGGCACCCGTGAGGCGAAATCAAGAACCACGCGCCGCGTTCGGACCCGCTTGTGGAAAGCGGGCGTTACTCAATGTTTGTTCTGGTTCGTGAACGCCTTCTGCTGGTCGGGAGAAGCTTCCGCCTGATGCTTCGACTTCCACTCGTCGTAGCTCATTCCGTAGACGAGTTCGCGGCTCTCATCCTTGGTCAGCGCGACACCGCGCTCGTCGGCGGCATCCTTCATCCAGTTCGACAGGCAGTTGCGGCAAAAGCCCGCGAGATTCATCATGTCGATGTTCTGCACGTCCGTACGTGCGCGCAAATGCGCGACCAGGCGCCGGAACGCGGCAGCCTCAAGTTCGGTTTTTGTTTTTTCGTCGATCGAACTCATTGTGTGTCCTCTGCTTCTCTTGCTTCCGCGCGGCGGCCGTGTCCGGCGCGCGATCCGTAATGCTCGATCCGCGACACCGCGGGATCGTCCAGGATCGGCATCAGCACGCGCGAAAGCCGCATCGCCCATTCCTCCGCGCCGCTGTCATCAGAGATGAGGTCTTGCCGCACCTCAATCAAGACATGCGGCAGGCCGCGCATCGTGCCGTGGCGGTACAGGGTGTCGTTTTCGAGCGCCCCGTCATAGGGCTGGTTGTCGCCGACAACCAGGCCGTCCGCCTCGAGCCCCGCGATCAGGGGAGCCGCAAGGCGCGGGTCCCTGTCCCAGAGCACGGCCGCATGCCAGCGCCGCGCGACCTCTTTCCAGCTCGGCGTGTACGAATGCATGGACACGATCGCCGGCACCTCGCCAAGCCGCTCCGCCTCATCGAGCCAGGCCGCGACGGCCGCATGATAGGGCTCGTGGAACAGCCGTATACGCTCCGCGATTTCCGCGTCCGTTATGCGCGCATTCGCCGGGATGACCGCGCCGTCCGAGAGCTTCATCACAAGGGTCGGATCGTCGGGCCCGCGGTTGGGATCAATCAGGAGCCGCGAGAAGCCGGTCAGGATCGCGGTCGCGCCCAGCCGCCGTGCCATGTTCCGCGTCACCGCGGCCGCCCCGATATCGTAGGCGATGTGGCGGCCGAACTCGGCCTCCGGCAGCCCCAGCCGCCCATAGGCCTCGGGCAGGGCGTTCGAAGCGTGGTCGCACAAAAGGAGAAGTTTGTGCTTGCCGGCCCCGGGCAGGATTTCAAACGGGGCGCGGTAGGGATCGATCATCGGCGTGGACATGAGGCGTGGACCATAGCCGCCCGCGCGGCCCGCTGCCATATTGCGCCGCTCCGTAAATGACACCGGAAATCCTTATGAGCCGCGCGGCGTTGGCAGCACTTGTTCTCGGCGCGGTCCTGATGGGCGCATCGCCGATTTTCGTGAGGCTTGCGGATGTCGGACCCTTCGCCTCGGCGTTCTGGCGCGTCGCACTCGCCCTTCCCGTCCTCTGGGCCTGGGACAGATCGGAACGCCGCTCCGGGAAATCCGTCCGCACGTGGACGCGGCCCGCCCTTCTGGCCGGCGTGCTGTTTGCGGGCGATCTCACCTTCTGGCATCTCGCGATCCTCAACACGACGGTCGCCAACGCCACGTTCTTCGCAACCACGGCTCCGCTCTGGGTTCTCATCGGCGCCTTCGCGCTCAAGAGCGACACCGTCACCCGCTTCATGTCGTTCGGGGTGGCTTTGGCCTTTCTCGGCGGGACGCTGCTGGTCGGTGAAAGTCTCAGCGTCGCTCCGGAGCGCGTGACCGGCGATCTGTACGGCCTCGTCACCGCGGTCTTCTTCGGCGGCTATTTCCTTGCCGTCCGTTCCGCGCGGCAGCACCAGGGCGCCGCACGCGTGACCCTCGTCTCATCCGTGGTTACCGCCGCCCTGCTCGCGGTAATTGCGGCCGCGCTCGAACCGCGCCTTCTCCCGGCAACCCTTGAGGGTATGGCGGCTTTGGTCGCGCTGGCGCTTCTCAGCCATGCCGGCGGACAGGGGCTTCTCGCCTATGCGCTCGGCCACCTGCCGGCGACATTCTCATCCCTCATCATCTTCCTGGAAGCCCTGGCGGCGGCGGCCCTGGGCTGGATCGCGCTTGGTGAACGCCTGTCGCCCGTTCAGTTCGCCGGAGGCGCGATTATCCTCGCCGGAATATGGATTGCACGGCCTCGCGCCCGGAATGATCCGCATGCGGGCCTTCCGCCCACATAACGCCGTTTTCCTTGGGCTGGTGAGTGGTTCGAACGGGGGTTCGCGGACGTTCACATTGACTTTGGCTCGCGAAAAACGGGATACAGAATGCCTATCACTGGGCTGACACGAGCCGATCACGGATGACGTCGATCCTCGCTCTGAGATGCCGGGTGCCGGGACCTCGTACCTTTTTCCCGGCGCTGTGCGCATTGGCGATAAGTACGCTTTATGCAACGGCCGCGTTCGCGGTCGATTTCCGCTTGTGCAATGCCACGAAGAGCCGCGTCGGCGTCGCCGTCGGCTACAAGGACGGCGAAACCTGGGTCACCGAAGGCTGGTGGAACGTCGCGGCGGCCAGCTGCGAGACGCTGCTGAAAGGCCCCCTCGTCGCGCGCTTCTATTACATCTACGCGCTCGATTACGATCACGGCGGTGAATGGGGCGGTTCCGCCTATATGTGTACGCGCGAAAAAGAATTTACGATTCGCGGCATCGACAACTGCCTGGCCCGCAACTTCAAGCGCACCGGCTTTTTCGAGATCGACACCGGCGAGCAGCGCAGCTGGACGGTCCAGCTTACCGAGAGCGGCACGACGGACACCGGCGCCAGCGCGGCGCCCTCTGCACCTCTGCCCGACATAGCGGCCACGGCCGGCCGCAGCGCCGCGGCCCCGCCGAAGCCGTAGAACGGAGCCTCTTTCCCTCCCCTGAATGGGGAGGGCCGACTCGTGCGCAGCACGAGCGGGGTGGGGTGATGGCCGGTCGATAGGAAACAGCGCTACGGAGAAGCTGCACCCCACCCCGGACGCGCTTCGCGCGTCTCGGCCCTCCCCACCTGACACTCGGGTGTTCCCGAGTTCAGCGCGTCTGTCCCAGTCGGGTAAACCCGACGCTCGCCCCTAGGGAAAGAAATCAGAGTTCTTCCCCGCGCAGCTTATTCACGAGATCGTCGACTTCCCCCTTCAGCCCCTCGAGCTGCGGGTGGATCGCCAGTGCACGACGATAGGCGTCGAGCGCGCGGCGATCGTCGCCGGTCTGCTGCAGGATGCGGCCGAGCCCAGCCCAGGCGCCATAATGGCGCGGCTCGTAGCGCAGGGTCTCGCGAATAGCGCTCATTGCACTGGGATAGTCGCCGCGCAGGAAGAACAACGTGGCGCGTTTGTTCCAGCCCTCGGCGTAATCGGGCTTGGCCTGCAGCGCCGCCTCAAGCAGGGTCAGAGCGCCGATCCGATCCTCGCCCGCGACGAGATCGACGGCCCGCAGCGTCAGGAGGTCGGCGGTGTCGCTGCCTGAATGGCTCCAGATCTCGTCGATCGAGGTCTCGTAGGGCTTGGCGTCTTCAGGTGAGGTCGCGGTGGCGAGCTTGTCGAACAGACGATCGAGCCGCGCTTCGCGGTCGGCGGCGGCGGCATTGGCCGCCAGGGGCACATCCGCCCCGGGCGCAGGCTGCGGCTCATCGGCCGCGCGCGCGGGCGCCGTCAGGGCGAAGAGGCAAAGGGCAAGACGTACGATCAGTAGCCGCGTGCTCATGCACCAAGGCTAGGGCGCAGGGCCTGCGTCGTCAAAGGGCCGAAAGACTAAATTTTAGTCTCAGCCCTGGCGCGCTTTGAAGCGCTTCTGCGTCTTGTTGATGATGTAGACGCGGCCCTTGCGGCGGACGATACGGTTGTCCCGATGGCGGCCGCGGAGCGACTTGAGAGAATTGCGGATTTTCATCGGTCGTCTGCCTGCAAAATGGTTGCTGCCGCTGGTGCGGTTGCTCACGGACATCAAAGCGTGGGCTGTGGGCCGGGTTTCTAGGCCAAGGCTGCCGGAAAAGCAACCCGCGCCCATCTTTCTTGTAAGTTTGGGGGCCCCCTTGTGACTTTTGGGGTGCCACAGCACAGTGCGCGCCCTAAGGCTGGGAAACAGGGGCATTTAATGTTCGGATTCGACCTATTCGCCGTGACCTTGGTCGCGTTGGCCATCCTCGTTCTGTTCTCTGGGGTCAAGACCGTGCCCCAAGGCTACGACTACACCGTAGTGCGGTTCCAGAAATACCTGCGCACCCTCTCCCCGGGCCTCGCCATCATCGTCCCGTTCATCGACAAGATCGGGCGGCGCGTGAACATGATGGAGCAGGTGCTGGACATTCCGAGCCAGGAGGTCATCACCCGCGACAACGCCACCGTTCAGGTCGACGGCATCAACTTTTATCAGGTCGTGGACGCCGCCCGGGCGAGCTACGAAGTCACCGATCTCGAATTGGCCATTCTCAACCTCACCATGACGAATATCCGTTCGGTCATGGGCTCGATGGACCTCGACCACGTCTTGTCGCAGCGCGACGAGATCAATGAACGGCTGCTCAAGGTCGTCGACGCGGCTGCGGCGCCGTGGGGCGTCAAGGTGACCCGCATCGAGATCAAGGACATCCGCCCGCCCCAGGATCTGGTCAACGCCATGGCCCGGCAGATGAAGGCCGAGCGCGAAAAGCGCGCCTCGATTCTCGAATCCGAAGGCTTGCGCCAGTCCGAAATCCTGCGCGCCGAAGGCGCCAAGCAGGCCTTGGTGCTCGAAGCCGAAGGCCGCCGCGAAGCCGCGTTCCGCGACGCCGAAGGCCGCGAACGCTCCGCCGAAGCCGAGGCCAAGGCGACATCGGTCGTGTCCGAAGCCGTCTCGCGGGGCGACATCGCGGCGCTCAACTATTTCATCGCCGACAAATATGTCGGCGCACTGCAGGCGCTCGCCTCCGCGCCGAACCAGAAAACGCTCATTATTCCGATTGAGGCGACCGCCATCATCGGCTCGCTCGCCGGCATCGCGGAAATCGCCAAGTCCGCGACGGAAAGCCATCGCCGCGACACGCCACTCGAGGCGCCGCCGCGTCCGCGCGCCTCGGTGCCGCAGACATGATCTACGACGTGATCGCAAGTCTCGGCGCCTGGAACTGGTTTGTCCTGGGAATTTTGCTGCTGGGCGTCGAAGTGCTCGCGCCCGGCACGTTCATTCTGTGGCTCGGCGCCGCCGCGCTCGCGACCGGCGTGCTTACACTGATCGTCGACCTGTCGTGGCAGGTCCAGTTGATCGCGTTCAGCGTTCTGTCCGTACTCGCCGTGTTCGGCTGGTGGTTTTACCCGGGCCGAACCAGGAGGGGTGCGAAGGAGCCAATCCTGCATCGCCGCGCCGAACTTCATGTCGGACGCGAATTCGTGCTCGAAGAACCGATCGTTCAGGGCGCTGGGCGCGTCCGGATCGACGATTCGGTCTGGCGGATTGCCGGCCCCGATTTGCCGGTCGGTGCTAAAGTCCGTGTCGAGACGGCGGACGGCGCATTGCTGAAGGTCGTACCCGCTTAAGGCGCGGCATCCAACGGCAGCGGCGGCGGTTCGGACAACAGTGTGATGGTGATGCGCCGATTGGCCGGCAGAAACGGATTGTCCGGATAGAGCGGCTCGGTGTCCGCCTTGCCCATGATCGAATGGAACCGGTCTATGGGCACGCCGTTTTCCGCGAGGATCCGCCGCACCGCGTTTGCCCGGTCCGCCGAGATTTCCCAGGGTCCGTAATCCGGCCCCGGATTGGCCTGGCTTTCCGCGGTGTGCCCGGTAACGCTGATGCGCTGCGGCAGCGAGCGCAATGTGGGAGCGAGCTGCGCCAATGCGGCGCGCACGCGTTCATAAGGCTCTTTTGAGCCTTCCGGGAACATCGAACGCCCGTCCTGATCGGAAATCTGGATCGCCAGTCCATCCGGCGTTTCCTGGATCAGGATGTTCTGCGAAATCTCCGCAAGTTCCGGCATGTCCTGCAGCGCCTGCCGCAAGGTCGCCGCCGCGGTCGCAAACTCGAAAGTGCGTCCGACCTTCAGATCACCCCTGTCGATCTTCTTCTCGATCGGCCCGGGACGCTGTGTCGAATCCTCCGGATCCGTCTTCGCCACGTTTTTCGGGAAGCTGCGCACCGGAAGGCCGTCGACTTCCATGACCCCGCCATTGATCGGCTTGCTCGTCTGTACGCCGAAAGCCTCGCGGATCGAGCCCATCGCGGCCTGCATTTTCTCCTTGTCCGCCGACGAGGACGCGGCGACGACCACGAAGAACGCCATCAGCAGCGCCATCAGGTCGGCGAAGGTGACGTACCAGCCGTGACCGCCCGCGTGTCCGTCGGCTTTTCTCTTCCGCGCCATGGGTCAGGCCGCTTCGTCGAGCAGGACGCGGTGCTTCTCGGGCAGATAGGCCTGGAGCATTTCGCGCACGAGCGCGGGGCTCTTGGCATCGCGGATCTGCAGAATGCCGTCGATGATGAGCGTCAGGTTGAGGTCTTCCTCGGCGAATTTCAGGTGCAGCTTGTCGGCGATCGGGATGCCGACAAAATTCTGCATCAGCGCGCCGTAGAGCGTCGCGGTCAGCGCGATGGCCATATAGGGACCGAGCGTCGAGGGGTCGCTCATGTTCGCGAACATCTGCACCATGCCGATCAAAGTGCCGACCATGCCGAACGCGGGGGCGCAATCGCCGACCGACCGGAAGATCTTCTCGCCCTCGCTGAGGCGGCCGAGCAGGAGATCGCGCTCGAGTTCGAGACCTTCGCGGATGAAATCGCCGTCATAGCCGTCGGCGATAAAGCGGACGCCCTTGGCCAGAAAGGGATCGGAGACCTGCACGTTTTCCAGCGCCAGCGGGCCGCTCTTGCGCACCGTCTCGGCCAGCTGACCGATCTCGGTGATGAGGTCCCGGGGCGAAATCTTGCGCATTGTGAAGGCGTATTTCAGCCCGACCGGCACGCCGTGCAGCGTGGCATGCAGGGGAAACCGGATCATGGTCGCCGCGATGGCGCCGCCGAACACGATGACCACGGAGTGGGAATCGAGGAAGACGGCCGGGTCTCCGCCGAGCACCATCAGGCCACCGACAACGGCCACGGCCAGGCCGAAGCCGATTAGCGTCGCGAAATCCATGTGAACTCAACCCCAAGCCTAAGCCGTACAATTCAGGGGAGAGTATTCAGTTTTCTCTAACCCGGCGTTAAGCCCAGGCGACTTTTTGTCGAGACATCCTAGACTTAAGCTTCAGGCTCAATGCGGGCCTCAGGCCACCCCGGCCCGCAGCGCATCGTGTAGGTGCAGGATGCCGACAGGGCGTCCCTCTTCGACCACGAACAGTGCCATGATCTTGGAAGAATTCATGATTTCCACCGCGGCCGAGGCAATTGTCTCAGGGCCCACAGTGCGCGGATTGCGGGTCATTACCTCATCGATCCTGGCCGCGAGGAGATCCGGGTTCATGTGCCGCCGCAGATCGCCGTCGGTCACGATGCCGATGAGCTTGCGCGACTGATCGATCACGCCGACGCAGCCGAAGCTTTTCGCGCTCATTGCGAGGATCGCCTGCGACATTTCCGTGCCGGTCTGCACGAGGGGGATTGCGCCGTCCTTGTGCATCAGGTCGCGGACATGGGTCAGGCCCGCGCCAAGCCGCCCACCAGGGTGGAACACCCGGAAATCGGAGGCCGTGAAGCCCCGGCCTTCCAGAAGCGCGATGGCCAGGGCATCGCCCAGAACGAGCTGCATCGTGGTCGAGGTCGTGGGCGCGAGGCCGTGCGGGCAGGCTTCGGTGGCCTTGGGCAGGACGAGAACGACGGTCGAGTTGCGGCCAAGCGCGCTGGTGGCCACGGAGGTGACGGCAATCAGAGGAACGGTCTGGCGCTGGGTGTGATGGATGACCTCGCGCAGTTCCGGGGTTTCCCCGGACCAGGACAGGGCGATCACCACATCCTTCTTCGTCACCATTCCGAGATCGCCATGGCTCGCCTCGGCGGCATGAACGAAGCTTGCGGGCGTTCCGGTCGAGGCCAGGGTCGCGGCCAGCTTGCGCCCGACATGGCCGCTTTTGCCCATGCCGGTCACGATCACCCGGCCTTCGGCCCGGCCGATCAGGTCCACGGCCTCGCAGAACGCAACGCCAAGCTCGCCCTCGAGCGCGCGCGACAGGACCGCAAGGCCTTCGCTCTCGAACGCGAAGGTCTTGCGGGCCGAGTCCAGAGGCCCGGATTGGCCGCCTTCGGCGACATGGACAGGTTTCGGCAACGGTGGGTCCCCCTCGGTTCGAGATTGTTAGTCCCGCCGCCGTCCACCGGCAAGCCGATCGGAATTCGCGTGCTCTGGGAACGACATATTAACCAAGCCCGTTCGATCTTCCTTAACCATGATCGAGCTGAAGACGGGACGCCATCTCGCCTGCGGCGGAGGCCCTTTGCCTTCCGCAGGCCGGTTCGCGCGCGCGCTCTGTCTGGCGCTCTTCGCCGTGCTCGTGCCCGCCGCGGCTCATGCACAGGGCCTGCGCGGCTCCTTCGACGCTCTGCCCGGCGCCGATCCCGATATGGCGCCCTATGCCCTCGGCCCGGCGCCCGATACGGCCTTCGGCACCACGGCATTCGGCACGGATATCGAACCCGAACCGCTTGCCGAGGATGCCGCGCCGCCTCCCCTCGTGGTTCCGGAGCCGAAGCTGCGGCGCCGGCTCAAGGATCTGGACGAAGATCCCTATTCGCCGCTCGGCATTCGCGCCGGCGCCTTCTTTCTCAGGCCCGCCATCGAACTCTATGGCGGCTACGAAACCAATCCGATGAGCGCCAACGTGGATCCGCAAGGCTCGACCTATGGCCGCACGGAGGCCGAACTCGAGGTCGAGTTGGATTGGGCGCGCCACGCCTTTCGCGGCCGCATCGAAGGCGATTACATCGCCTATGACGAGTTTCCCGATCTGAACGCGCCGAGCTATTTGGCCGAGGGCGCGCTCCGGATCGATGCGCGCCGCGATCTCCGGCTCGATTTCGCGCTTCGGAGCGCGCTCGACAGCCAGAGCCCCGGCGATCCGGATCTGCCCGATGATGTCAGAGGCCGTCCGGAGAATCTGCGCACCGGCGCAAGCGCCGGCGCGATCTGGAAGCCGGACCGGCTTTCCGTCGGCGTCATCGGCGAGTTGGATCGCCGCGTCTTCGAAGACGCCGAAACGAACGGCGGCGCGATCATCGACAACGAGGACGAGAACTACACCGCCTATGAAGTCCGGCTGCGCACCGGCTACGAGCTCGCCCCGGGCCTCGAACCCTTTATCGAGGTGTCGGGCAATGAACGAAAATACGATCTCAAGCTGAACGACAGCGGCGTGCTGCACGACAGCTCGGGCTTCAGGACCTATCTCGGCGTGCGCGCCGAGCCCGATCCGATCTGGGCGCTGGAAGCCAAACTCGGCTACGGCGAGCAGGAAGCCGAGGACCCGGGCATTCCCGTCCTGAACGGTCTCGTCGCGCAGGGTTCACTGATCTGGCGGCCGAGCGTGCTGACGACATTCACGCTGGCGGCGGAAAAGGATTTCACCCCGACGGGCCGCGAATGCTGTGTGATCGCCAAGGAATTCAGCGTCGCGCTTAGCTTTGAGCATGAGTTCAGGCGTTATCTGATCCTGAGCGGGAGCCTGGAGTTCGATCAGGAGCGTTACTCGTTGATCGACTACACGCTGCGCAATCTCGAGGCCGAACTGGGCCTGGAATACAGGTTCAACCGCACGGTTTCGGCCAAAGCCCGCGTGGCGCATGAGCAGGTCGACAGCACGCTGCCCGGCGAGGATTACGAGACCAGCGTGATCGAGGTCGGGCTAAGGGTGCAGAGGTAGTGGGTTTTTCCCTCTCCTGCCTGAAGCGGGTGTTCCGAGTTCAGATCTCAAGTGGCAGTCGGGAACACCGGCTTGACCAGGGGAGAGGGCGAGTCGGCAGGCGACCGGGGTGAGGGCGATGACTGACAATGATTTAGGGAAGTACAGGTGAGGCAAGCATCGTGCTTGCCCTCACCCCGGAGCGCTGACGCGCTCTCGACCCTCTCCCGCTTCGCAGGAGAGGGGAAAAATCATCACCCCTTGATCGCGTTGATCTCTGCCATCAACTCCGGCGCAAGGTCCGGGCGCTCCAGCCCGTAAATAAGGTTCGCGGTCAAAAACCCGATCTTCGAACCGCAGTCGAAAATCCGGCCCTGGAATTCATAGCCCGAGAAATCCTGCGTCTTGGCGAGCGTCAGCATGGAATCCGTCAGCTGGATTTCTCCGCCCGCGCCTGCCGCCTGCTTTGACAGCAGCCCGAAAATCTCCGGCTGAAGTATGTACCGGCCTGAAATCGAGAAATTCGACGGCGCATCCGCGGCCTTCGGCTTTTCGACCATGCTGGTGATCCGGAAGCCCGCGCCCTGCTTTTCGCCGACGCCGACAATGCCGTATTGATGCACCTGTTCCTTCGGCACTTCGTTGACGGCGAGCACATTGCCGCCGGTCTTGTCGTAGACTTCCATCATGCCGGCAAGGCAGCTCGGCCCGTGATGCAGCATGTCCGGCAACAGCAGCGCGAACGGCTCGTCGCCGACGATGTCGCGCGCGCACCACACCGCATGGCCGAGGCCGAGCGGTTCCTGCTGGCGGGTGAAGCTCGTCTGCCCGGCGCTCGGCAGATCTTTTTGCAGCTCCAGCAATTCCTTCGTCTTGCCGCGACGCTCCAACGTTGCCTCGAGCTCGAACTGCTTGTCGAAGTGATCCTCGATGACGCCCTTGTTGCGGCCGGTCACGAAGATGAAGTGCTCGATGCCCGCCGCCCGCGCCTCGTCGACCACGTGCTGGATCACCGGCCGGTCGACGACCGTCAGCATTTCCTTGGGCATGGCTTTGGTCGCGGGAAGAAACCGTGTGCCGAGGCCGGCCACGGGGAAAATCGCCTTGCGAATGCGCTTCATGATATCGGGAGCTCTCTAGGGAAGGGCTGAAGGAACGGCCACCGGACGTTGACCGCCCATTCACCATGACAATGCTTTCCGGCAGGATTTAGCCCCAAAAACACCCGAAAGTAAGTCTCTCATGGCTTCGTCCGTTCCCGACAGGAGACGGATTCCATGAGCGTTTTGGTCACGGGCGGCGCCGGTTACATCGGCAGCCATATGGTTCTCGAACTTCTCGACAGCGGCGAAAAGCCGGTCGTGATCGACGACCTGTCGACCGGCTTCCGTTGGGCCGTTCCGGCCGATGTGCCGTTCGTCGAAGGCGATATCAGTGACGGCCCTCTCGTCGAACGCGTCCTGCGCGAGCACAAGGTCGATGCCATCGTCCATTTCGCCGCCCGCATCGTCGTGCCGGATTCGGTCGCGGACCCGCTCGGCTATTACCTCGCCAATACGATGAAGACGCGCAATCTGCTGGAAGCGGCCGTGCGCGCCGAGGTTCCGCATTTCGTCTTTTCCTCGACCGCCGCGGTCTACGGAAATCCGCCCGTCAACCCGGTCAACGAAGACTCGGCCCCGAACCCGATGTCGCCCTACGGCATGTCGAAGCTGATGAGCGAGATCATGCTGCGCGACACCTGCATCGCACATGGCCTGCGCTATATCGTACTGCGCTATTTCAACGTCGCCGGCGCCGATCCCCAGGGCCGCACCGGCCAATCCACGCCGAACGCCACCCATCTCATCAAGGTCGCCTGCCAGGCCGCGCTCGGCCATCGTCCGCACATGGATGTGTTCGGCACCGACTACGAGACACGCGACGGCACCTGCGTGCGCGATTACATCCACGTCACCGATCTCGTCCGCGCCCACGTCCTGGCGCTGCGCCATCTGCGCGCCGACGCCGACGGGGCCAGCCTCACGCTCAATTGCGGCTACGGCCAGGGCCATTCGGTTCTGGAAGTCATCGAATCCGTGAAACGCGTCTCGGGCGTCGATTTCGACGTCAATCTCGTCCCGCGCCGCCCCGGTGATCCGGCCAAGATCGTCGCCGCCGCCGACCGCATCCGCCAGGCGCTCGGCTGGGTGCCGGCGCATGACGACCTCGACACCATCGTTTCGCAGGCCTTGGCGTGGGAAGGAACCCTCGCCGCCCGCGCCCGGCAAACCAACGCCGCCTGACCGATATGGCCCGAGCGCCGCACTAATTTTCCGAAATTTACGGTTTGGAAACCATGACTGGGCCGTTCTGACCGCGTACAAGTTTCCCGGGGCATTCTCCGGGGCGGATACGGAGCGGTTGATGAACGGAACGACGCTGCTGACGCGCGCCGTCTTTGTCGCGGCCTTGATCTGGCCGCTGCCGGCACTAGCCAATTTTGCGGGCTTCCTCGAGGGCCTGTGGCCCGCTGCCCAGAAGCGCGGCGTGCCGCGCGCGGTGTTCAATGCAGCCTTCGCCGGCATGACGCCCGAGCCCGACGTCCTCCCGCTCGCCAGGAAGCAGCCGGAATTCCGGCAGAACAGCGCGCAATATCTGGTCAAGCGCGTCTCGCAGCTGCGCGTCGACAAGGGCACGGCGAAAGCCGAGGAATGGGGCGAGATCCTCAGTCATATCGAGGCGACCTACGGCGTCGACCGTTACGTCGTCCTCGCCGTCTGGGGCAACGAGACCAATTACGGCGGCTTTCTCGGCGGCCACAACGCGCTGCGGGCCATGGCCACTCTGGCCTATCGCGGCTACCGCGCCGATTATTTCCGCAAGGAACTGCTCGTCGCCCTCGACATCCTCGCCCAGGGCCACACGACGCCGGAAAACATGGTGGGCTCATGGGCCGGCGCGATGGGCCACACCCAGTTCATGCCGACGAGCTTCAAAGCCTATGCCGTGGATGTCACGGGCGATGGCCGCCGCGACATCTGGACAACGATCCCCGACGCCCTCGCCTCGACAGCGAACTATCTGAAAGTCCACGGCTGGCGGCCCGGCGAAACCTGGGGCTACGAGGTGATCCTGCCGCCGGGCTTCAACGCCGCCCAGGGCAAGGCCATGGGCGCGGTCTCGATCGCCCAATGGCAGAAGCTCGGCGTCACCCGCGCCAACGGCAAGCCGTTCCCGCGTGCGAACGATAGCGGACGGCTGCTCCTGCCCGCCGGCCCTGCGGGTCCGGCGATTCTGGTTCTGCCGAATTTCCGCGTCATCAAACGCTACAACAACTCCGACAATTACGCCCTCGCCGTCGGCCACCTCGCCGACCGCATCCGCGGCGGCGGCCCGTTCGTCACCCCCTGGCCGATCGACCAGTTGCTCACAGAGAACGAGCGTATCGAGATCCAAGCACTTCTCAACAAACACGGTTTTCCCGTCGGCTCGCCCAACGGCAGGCTCGGCCGGGGCACCCAGGAGGCCATTCGCGCCTTCCAGTCCTCAACGGGTACCGCCGTGGACGGCCAGCCAACTCCCGATGTGCTGGAACGTTTGCGCGCAGCCAATTGATCCACGGTCATAATTGCGCTATCGCGGGTATCTCGTAAGAGCCCTGACCGCGGCTTGAGGCTGCCCATTTTTCAGCGGTACGGGCGGACGGATGGATGGGCAATGATCGTCCTGCGCTTTCTGCTCATGGCTGTCGTGGTCGCGCTCGGCATTTCGGGCGCGGTGGCGCCCGCGCACGCCCAGCTCTTCGAGCCGCGCTATTACCCGCCGGGAACCTATCGCCCGCCGCCGCAACGCCGGCTGCCGGGCACCGATGTTCCGCCCGCCTCCGAGCGTCAATACGTCAACCCCCGCCGTCAATATGTGCCCGAGCAGCGCGCTGTGCGGACGCGCCAGCCGTCCTTCTTCGAGCGCCTGTTCGGCAGGCCCGGCCGGCGCGACATGCTGCCGCCGCAGCAACAGCCGCCGCAGCGCAATGTGCCCGGCTCGCCGGACAATGACGTCGCCGCACCCGCGCCGCCGCGCGTGCCGAAGACGATCTTCGTCGGGGTGCTCGGCGATTCGCTGGCCGAGAACGTGGCGCCCGGCGTGTCGGATGCACTTTCGGAGCGTCCGGAAGTCGGTCTCGTGCGCGAAATCAGATCCGGTCAGGGTTTCCTGAAGGACGCCAAGGAAACCTGGCGCATGTCCGCCGACGAAATTCTCGCACGCACTCCGCCGGTCGCGGCCGCCGTCATGTTTGTCGGGCCGATGGACGATCCGCCCGCGAAAAAGAAGAAGACAACCGAGGTGGAGACCACGGGCCCGGCGCTCACCGCCGCTCCGTGGATGGAGACCTACGCTTCGAAGGTCGACGATATCGCGCTCGCCTTCCGCCAGAAGGGGATTCCGCTGCTCTGGGTCGGCCTGCCGCCGGTCGAGGACGAAAAGGTCATGGCCGATTATCTCTTCCTGAACGATCTCATCCGCCAGCGCGTCGCCGCTCTCGGCGGCACCTTCATCGACGTCTGGGAAGGCTTCGTGAACGCGGAGGAAGAGTTCACCGTCCACGGTCCGGACATCGACGGCCGCGTCGTGCGCCTGCGCACCGCCGACGGCGTGCACTTTACCCGCGCGGGCGCCCGCAAGCTCGGTCATTACATCGAGCTGGAATTGCGCACGATCCTCTCGCCCAAGGACCAGGGCGATTCTGTCGCCGATCTCGGCTCGGGCGTCGATCCCGGCGCGCCGACCGTGCCGGGCTCCAGCCGCATCCTGCTGCTCGGCCAGGCGCCGCGCACGCCGGGCGCGCTCCTCGTCCCGCCCACCGCCGCGCCGGCGCAGAAGAAAGCCGCCGAGTTCGATCCCGGCGTCATGACAGAACAGGAAACCGCGCCGGACCCGGCAGCGGAACCGCCGAAGCCGGACGAGAATGCGCTGGTGACGGGGGTTGCGATTGCACCGAAGCCGGGACGCGCGGATGATTTTGCGTGGCCTGCAGCGGCTGCGAATTAGGGGCCGCTTTCCCTCTCCTGCGAAGCGGGAGAGGGTCGAGTTGCGGTCACGCGACCGGGGTGAGGGCAAGAGCGAAATCAGCGATATTTCGGGATTTGTAAACGGATGACGGCGAGCATCGTGCTTGCCCTCACCCCGGAGCGCTGACGCGCTCTCGACCCTCTCCCGCTTCGCAGGAGAGGGGAAAAAGGCTCAAACCCTCGGCAATACCGTGCTGCCCATCAGGAACGCATCGACGCTCGCCGCCGCCTCGCGGCCTTCGCGGATTGCCCAGACCACGAGCGACTGGCCGCGCCGCATATCGCCCGCGACGAACACGTTCGGCACCGAGGTCTCGTAGCTCGACACATTCGCGATGACATTGCCGCGCGCGTCGAGCGCAACGCCGAGTTCCTCGATCATCCCCTGATGCACGGGATGAACGAAACCCATCGCGAGGAGTACGAGATCGGCCTTCAGCGAAAATTCCGTGCCCGGGATCGGCTTGAACTGCGCATCGACCTTCACGCAGTTGAGCTGCGTCACGCGACCATTCTCGCCCGAGAAGCTCTGCGTCAATACGGCGAAATCCCGTTCCGCGCCCTCTTCCTGCGATGACGAGGTGCGCAGCTTCAACGGCCAGTCGGGCCAGGTCAGAAGCTTGTTTTCCCTGACCGGCGGCTGCGGCAGGATTTCGAGCTGCGTCACCGAAATCGCGCCGTGGCGCACCGAGGTGCCGATGCAGTCCGAGCCGGTATCGCCGCCGCCGATGACGACGACATGCTTGCCGGTCGCGAGGATCGGGTCGGCGACATCGGTGTTCTCGCCGGAAACGCGGCGATTGTTCTGCGTCAGGAAATCCATCGCGAAATGCACGCCGGAAAGCTCGCGCCCCGGCACCGGCAGATCGCGCGGCTTCTCGGAACCGCCCGTCAGCACGACGGCGTCGTATTGGGAGGCGAGTTCCTTTGCCGAAATGTCCTGGCCGACATTGACGCCGTAATGGAACGTGACGCCCTCGTCTTCCATCTGCTTCACGCGGCGGTCGACGAGATGCTTCTCCATCTTGAAGTCCGGAATGCCGTAGCGCAGCAGGCCGCCGGCGCGCGCGTGCTTCTCGAACAGATGCACGTCGTGTCCGGCGCGGGCGAGCTGCTGGGCGCAGGCCATGCCGGCCGGGCCCGAACCGATCACCGCGACCTTCTTGCCCGTCGCCTCGCGCAGCGACTGGATTTCGATCCAGCCATTGTCCCAGGCCTTGTCGGCAATCGCCTGCTCGATCGTCTTGATCGTCACCGGCGCGTCGTCGAGGTTCAGCGTGCAGCTTTCCTGGCACGGCGCCGGGCAGATGCGGCCGGTGAACTCCGGGAAGTTGTTGGTCGAGTGGAGGTTGCGCGCCGCCTCCTCCCAATTGCCGTGATAGACGAGGTCGTTCCAGTCCGGGATCTGGTTATTGACCGGGCACCCGTTGTGACAAAACGGGATGCCGCAATCCATGCAGCGCGCGGCCTGCTTCTTCGTGCCCTCGTCGCCGAGCGGCAGCACGAATTCCTTGTAGTGCCGAACCCGGTCCGACGCCGGCGCGTATTTACGATCCTGGCGTTCGATTTCCAGGAAACCCGTGACCTTGCCCATAATCTACTCCGCGGCCACGAGGTCGCGCTTGGCGTGCATCTCGGCCAGAGCGCGGCGGTACTCCACCGGCATGACCTTGACGAACTTGCCGCGGTACTCAGCCCAATTGTCCAGAATGTCTCTGGCGCGTTCCGAATTCGTATAGTGCTCGTGATTGGCGATCAGCTGCATCAGCCGTTCGGCGTCGAAGCGCGTCATGTCGCCCGTGAGTTCGACGCGGCCCTTGAAATGCAGATCGCCGCCCTGGTTATGCACGCGCCGCATCAGCTCTTCCTCTTCCGCGACCGGCTCAAGCTCGACCATCGACATGTTGCAGCGGCTCTTGAAGCTGCCGTCCATGTCGAGAACGTAGGCCACGCCGCCCGACATGCCGGCCGCGAAGTTGCGGCCCGTCTGCCCGAGGACGACGACGACGCCGCCGGTCATGTATTCGCAGCCGTGATCGCCCGTGCCCTCGACCACCGCGATGGCGCCCGAATTGCGCACGGCGAAGCGCTCGCCCGCGACGCCGCGGAAATAGACCTCGCCCGCGATCGCGCCGTAGAGAACCGTATTGCCGACGATGATCGAGTTCTCCGGCACCACGCCGGAATTCTTCGGCGGCTTGACGGTGATGCGCCCGCCCGCGAGGCCCTTGCCGACATAATCGTTGGCCTCGCCTTCAAGCTCGAACGACACGCCCTGCGCGAGCCATGCCCCATAGGCCTGGCCGGCCGTGCCCCACATCTTCACGGTGATCGTGTCGTCGGGCAGGCCCTTGTGTCCGTACTTCTTGGCGACCTCGCCCGACAGCATCGCGCCGGTCGACCGGTTGATGTTGCGGATCAGGGTCTCGATGACGACCTTCTCGCCCCGCTCCAGTGCCGGGTACGCTTCCGCGACCAGGGTGCGGTCGAGCACCTTTTCCAGATGATGGTCCTGCTTCTCGGTGTTGCGGATGGCGACGCCCTCGGGCGCGTCCGGCTTCTTGAACAGGCGCGAGAAGTCGAGGCCCTTGGCCTTCCAGTGCTCGATGACCTTTGAACGATCCAGCATCTGCATCTGGCCGACCATTTCGCCCATGGTCCGGTAGCCGAGCTGCGCCATGATCTCGCGCACCTCCTCCGCCACATAGAAGAAATAGTTGATGACGTGCTCGGGCTGGCCGGTGAAACGCTTGCGCAGAACCGGGTCCTGCGTCGCGATGCCGACCGGGCAGGTGTTCAGATGGCACTTGCGCATCATGATGCAGCCCGCGGCGATCAGGGGCGCGGTCGAGAAGCCGAATTCATCGGCGCCGAGCAGTGCGCCGATCACGACGTCGCGTCCGGTACGGACGCCGCCGTCGACCTGCACCGCGATCCGGCCGCGCAATTCGTTCTTCACGAGCGTCTGGTGCGTCTCGGCAAGGCCGATCTCCCAGGGCGATCCCGCATGCTTGATCGAGGTCAGCGGGCTCGCGCCCGTGCCGCCTTCGAAGCCCGAAATCGTCACATGGTCGGCGCGCGCCTTGGCGACGCCCGCCGCGACCGTGCCGACGCCGACTTCGGAGACGAGCTTCACCGAGACGGCGGCCGCCGGATTGACGTTCTTCAGGTCGTAGATGAGCTGCGCCAGATCCTCGATCGAATAGATGTCGTGATGCGGCGGCGGCGAGATCAGGCCCACCCCTTGAGTCGAGTGCCGGACCTTGGCGATGACCGCATCGACCTTGTGGCCGGGCAGCTGACCGCCCTCGCCGGGCTTTGCGCCCTGCGCCATCTTGATCTGGATCATGTCGGAATTGACGAGATATTCCGCCGTGACGCCGAAGCGTCCGGACGCGACCTGCTTGATCGCCGAGCGCATCGTGTCGCCGTTCGCCATCGGCTTGTAGCGGTCTGATTCCTCGCCGCCCTCGCCGGTGTTCGACTTGCCGCCGATCCGGTTCATGGCGATGGCGAGCGTCGTATGCGCCTCGCGCGAGATCGAGCCGTAGCTCATCGCGCCGGTCGAAAACCTCTTCACGATGTCGGCCGCGGCCTCGACCTCCTCCAGCGGCACGGGCGCGCGCCCGTCGCTTTCGGCGGTGTTGAAGGCAAACAGCGAACGGATCGTCAGCGGACGGTCGGCGCATTCGTTGATCTGTTTGGCGAACGAGCGATAGCGTTCCAGCGAATTGCCGCGCACCGCGTGCTGCAGATCGCGCACGGTGTCGGACGTCCACGCATGATCCTCGCCGCGCAGGCGCAAATTATATTCGCCGCCGACATCGAGCGCATGACGATAGATCTGCGCACGGCCGAACGCGGTCTCGTGGCGGCGCACGGTCTCTTCCGCGACTTCCTTGACGCCGACGCCGCCGATGGGAGCGGAGGTGCCGCGGAAATACTTCTCGACGAATTCCGCCGACAGGCCGAGCGCATCGAAAATCTGCGCGCCGCAATAGGACTGGTAGGTCGAGATGCCCATTTTGGACGCGACCTTCAGCAGCCCCTTGCCGATCGATTTGATGAAGCGCGACACCGCCTCGTATTCCGAGACTTCCGGCGGATATTCGCCGGTCGCATGCATGTCCAGCATGGTCTCGAACGCGAGATACGGGTTGATGGCTTCGGCGCCGTAGCCCGCGAGGCAGGCGAAGTGATGCACTTCGCGCGCTTCCCCGGTCTCGACGACGAGGCCGACGGATGTGCGCAGCCCGTGCCGGATGAGATCGTGATGCACCGCCGCCGTCGCCAGCAGCGCCGGCATCGGGATGCAGGCCGCCGAAACCTTGCGGTCGGACAGGATGATGATGTTGCGGCCGTCCGCGACGGCTTCGCGCGCCTGTACGCACAAAGTCTCGATCGCGGCTTCCATGCCCTCGGCGCCGTCTTCCGCCGGCCAGCAGATGTCGAGCGTGACCGCCGAGAAGTCCGGCTCCACATCCTGGATGTGGCGGATCTTTTCGAGATCGGCATTGGTCAGGATCGGCTGGTGAACTTCCAGCCTTTTCCTCGACGCCGTGCCTTCATGGTCGAGCAGGTTCGGCCGCGGCCCGATGAACGAGACGAGGCTCATCACCAGCTCTTCGCGGATCGGATCGATCGGCGGGTTCGTCACCTGCGCGAACAGCTGCTTGAAATAGGTGTAGAGGGGCTGCGATTTCCGCGAGAGCGGCGCGATCGGCGTGTCCGTACCCATGGACCCGACCGCTTCCTGCCCCGTCACCGCCATCGGCGCCATGAGAAGGTTGAGGTCTTCCTGGGTGTAGCCGAAGGCCTGCTGGCGATCGAGCAAAGACACGTCGCTCGTCCAGTCGGGCGAGGACTTCACCTTGTCGAGCTTTTCGAGCTGGATCTGCGTCTTCGCCAGCCATTCCGTATAGGGATGCGCCGCCGCGAGATCCGCCTTCACTTCGTCGTCGGAGATGATGCGGCCCTGTTCGAGATCGATCAGCAGCATCTTGCCGGGCTGAAGCCGCCATTTGGTGACGATCTTCTCTTCCGGCACCGTCAAAGTGCCCATCTCGGACGCCATGACGACGATGTCGTCGCTCGTCACGAAATAGCGCGCGGGACGCAGGCCGTTACGGTCGAGCGTCGCGCCGATCTGGCGGCCGTCGGTGAACGCCATCGCGGCGGGGCCGTCCCACGGCTCCATCAGAGCGGCGTGATATTCGTAGAAAGCGCGGCGCTTCTCTTCCATGTCCGGATTGCCGGCCCAGGCTTCCGGGATCAGCATCATCGCGGCATGGGCCAGCGAATATCCGCCCTGCACCAGGAATTCGAGCGCGTTGTCGAAGCAGGCGGTGTCCGACTGCCCTTCATAGGAAATCGGCCACAGCTTCTCGATGTCGGCGCCGAACAGAGGCGACGATACGCTGGCCTGCCGCGCCGCCATCCAGTTGACGTTGCCGCGCAGCGTGTTGATCTCGCCGTTGTGCGCCACCATCCGGTAGGGATGCGACAGCTGCCAGCTCGGAAAGGTGTTGGTGGAGAAGCGCTGATGGACGAGCGCCAGCGCGCTCTCGAAATCCGGGTGCTGCAGGTCCGGGTAATAGACCGCGACCTGATCGGACAGGAACATGCCCTTGTAGACGAGCGTCCGGCACGACAGCGACACGACGTAATAGCCGCGCGTGCGCGGATCGGCCGCGCCGTACAGCGCGTTCGAGACGGCCTTGCGCAGGATGTAGAGCTTGCGCTCGAAATCGGCCTCGTCCGTGATCGCCGGCCCGCGCCCGATGAAAATCTGGGCGTGGTGGGGCTCGGTCGGCAGAACGGAGTAGCCGAGCGTGGAATTGTTGGTCGGCACGTCGCGCCAGCCCAGCAGGACCTGGCCCTCGGCGGCGATGATTGAAGCAAATGTTTCACAAATGATACGCCGGCCGTCCTCGTCCTTCGGCATGAAGACGTGGCCGACCGCATATTCGCCCTTCGGCGGCAGGGCGAAACCGAGCTTCGCGGCCCCGTTCCGGAAGAACCTGTCCGGCACCTGAACCAGCACGCCGACGCCGTCGCCGGCACGCGGGTCCGCGCCCACCGCGCCGCGATGTTCGAGATTTGCGAGAATCTGCAGGCCCTTCTCCACGATGTCGTGGGAGGGCTTGTTCTTCATATGCGCGATGAAGCCGACGCCGCACGAATCGTGCTCGTTCGCGGGGTCATAAAGACCGTCCGCCACAGGCATATGCGGGTCGCGCGCCTCCGCGGCGTACGGCCCCCAGGGCAGAGTCTTTTCGTCCAGAGGTCTGGTCATGGCCTCAAAATCCCTTTGCCGCACGTCTCGCCCGGCTACCCGTTACCCCGATCCGGAGGGCGATTCGCCCGCGCCGGACCCTGCACAATCCCTGCAAGCCGTAGGAGATCAGACTTTTCCGACCCGCCAACGACACGCTCAGGCGACACCCCTCCCGCCCGGTGACTAGACACCGATTAGCGTAGAGCGTTTGCGCCTGGAAACAAATGGACAGCATGGCTGTCCTATTTGTGGCGGGAATTTAGGCGGAACAGATTTGAAACACAAGGGGGAGGTTGGAGGGGTTCTAGGGGTTGGCTACCCTGGATGCGATCCAGGGAGCCTATAGAAGTCAGATGCCGATGAACTCGAACAATGGCCTCAACCAACCAAACACACCATTCAATTGAGTAGATAGGTTTAGGAGCGCCGATTTTGCCGAAAGGAGAAATCCTACAACTGCCACTCCTAGGGCGTCCGAGCTCAACAAAGCGGAAATCCCTTTATCAATCAGATTGTCATGCACGGAGCCCGCGATCTTTTTCACGTAATTCAGAACATAATTTCCGATTGCGCCGAGAACACCCCGAACCCATCCGTGTTTAGCTGAAATTTCGCCCCGGAGCTGTTCCCGCGGGCCTAATTCTTCGGCACCAGCAAGCGTCGCGGTGATTTCCTTTGTCTCGAGGCTCAGCAGATTGTGCGACGCCGCTAACTTTGCAATTACGGGGTCAAGAATTCTGTTTCTAAGCGGATCGAGAGTCTCAGATTGCTCGCGGTAGCGATCTAGCTCTTCAGTTAAAGCGCGAGCATCTGGAAACAGTGCTGATAGCCCGGCGTGGGCAATTATCAGCGCTTGCGTTGCGAAAGCGAGCTCATGATCGAGCGGTATATTCCAATCGGAATCTGACGGCGCTTGGGACTTGATTTTCAGCAGACTTCAATTTCTGCACCAGCCAGAAAAAGCGGATATATGCCTTTAGACTTGTTCAAGCCGGCCAACGCTTTGGAGTACCGCCGCGCGAGATTCAACAATTCAGGCTGCTCATTTGCTTTGCGTTTACAGATGGCAGACAGAACATCGCTTCTTTCTTTTACAGCGTCTTTACGCTGCTTCAATTCGCCGACCGGAGACCGCTGACGATACTCCAGCTTCTTTCTTCTTATGATGAATTCTGGGGCATGGGCAGTTGCGGCGTCGATTTCCGCCGCAAGCGATTTTGATTTTTCGGCTCGACGTAAAAACTCGCTATTCGATGACTTAATGTCCTCGTGCAAATATTGACCAGAGGTAGGTTCCTTACGGCGACGCTCGAGAAAATCAACGACCCCGGGGGCGGACAGCCCCGAGTATTCCAAGATTTGCCAAGCCTTGCCTTCTGACGAATTAAGCATCGCCAGCAGAAAATGATCACCACGCACATACTTCTCGTGACGGCCTTGCGCAATCATCAAAGCTGATTGGATGACTTTTTGAAACTGCTGGTCTGGAGACGCTCCTCTCAGATTAGGAGCATGTTGCTCAGATCCCAGAAACTTGCTCATCGATTCTTGAACAAGGATTGGATTCACATCGAAGCGGCGCATCGCCCTGATGGCGTCTCGATCATTGCATAGCGCAAAGAGCAGGTGGCCGGTATTTGCGTTGCGGTGCCTTCTTCGGTCGGCCTCACTCACCGCCTGAATGAGCGCTTTTTCAACGTCAGGGCTGAATGTAGGCACTAACGATCGCCCCCGTAGTCACGCTGACTTATCGGGCTAGGCATCCGAGAAATTTCTTCTCCCCATCCGTTTCCTGTGTATGGAGCCGGATCAGAGGAGACGGAAATGAAACACCCGGTTCTTGGATTGGCGTTGCGGCATCGGCCATGACCTACTTTTAGCCGACCACGTAGACTAACGCTGTCGAGGGCGCGAACCTTTTGTTCTACGCGCACGTCTAACCCCATACTCTCGCAGTTTCCGCGTTGTAGAAAATGATCTCCAAAGGATGCCTCGGCCGGCCTTCCAATCGTCGCTTCCTTAGGTTCTCTGCTGCGGCGACCATCCTTCTGTTACCTTCATTCTCGGGGTCACCGTATAACCCGACGAGGCAGAACCTAATTTTGCCGTTCGCTACGCACCTAAGAATATGCTCGTCGCTATCCGCCAGCGAATGCCCGAAGATTGTGAGAGCAGCGCCGACGGTATCACAGCAGCCTTCGAAGCTTCTCAGCGCCTTATGCAGGTAAGCGTTATGCAGTATTTTTTCTTTCTTGCTGTCTGCGGTTCCTTCAGCAACGAAGAGCGGATATTTCTCTTCATTCAAAGCGGTCCTGATCTGATCTACGATCGGCACATCTGTTTTTGACCACGTATACTTTATTATTTCCGTACCAGCATCGAATAGGTGCAACGCACCGTGGAGATACTGGACCTTCGGGGAGTTCATCTGAAGCCAGGATACGTATGGACTATCGTCGTCTGGATTTCGGAATCCATCGTCAAGACGACGATCAACCCCATCCGTATCTGTCTGCATTAGCGCCCAATAGAGAATGACGTCGTAGTTCAATGTAAATATGTGACCAAATCTCCCCAAGAACGCACGAACAATTTTGTACTTATCGGGGTCGATTGCGTAGGGGCGATCTGGGTGACGGCTGGCGATTGCGTCCACGAGGGTTGTCTTAATTAGCTCGGCACTTTGGTGTAGATCCGCGATCAAATCTTTCGCACTAGGATCATAAACTTCCACGATTTTTGCGGCACTGACGATCGATTTGATCACTACCTCGAAGTCATTGGTACCCAAGGCAGCAAAAAGCTCTTTGATCTTAGGCTGAGGAGAGAAGTCAGCATGATCTAGAAGCGCTTTGTAAGAAAAAATCTCCGGAGCGATGGCTATGCTGAAGCCGTTTCCCAGCAATAGGTAATGATGACCGACGCCTCCAACGATATGCAATGCTTCATCATATGAGACTATTTTCATGGGCGCTCCCCTAAACGTCATACTAGGCCGCCCAAGAACACACGCAATAGACGTGTCTCGACGCCCGTCTCGCTCGTTCTTGGAACCCTCCCTCCCCCCACCCGTTTCCCAAACAAGGGCCGGATCAAAGGAGATGGGAAATGAAGAAGCTCATTCTTGGAGCGGCGTTTGCCGCAGCGGCCGTCATGCCGGCCATGGCGCAGGTTGCGGTCGAGATCGCGCCTGAAGTCCGTATCGCGCCTGAAGTCCGTGAATATGTCGTCCGCGAGGGCCGCTCGTCGGTGCGCGTGGATTCGGACATCGTCGTCGGCGCCACATTGCCGGAGACGGTAGACGTCTATGAAATCGAGGACGTGCCGACGGGCGCCAGCTATCGCTACGCGGTCGTCAACGACCGCAGCGTGATCGTCGAGCCGCGAAGCCGGCGTGTGCTTGAAATTCTGGACTGACGCCAATCTCCGTCATTGCCGGGCTTGTCCCGGCAATCCAGTGCTGCGTTCGCGGTTCTGGATGCCCGGGACGAGCCCGGGCATGACGGTGGGATCGATGCCCTACCTCACCCGAACTCCGCCTTTATCCTCGGCGCATCCGGCAATTCGCGCTCCAGGCTTTCGCAGTCGTCAACGACCGCAGCGTGATCGTCGAGCCGCGAAGCCGGCGCGTGCTTGAAATTCTGGACTAACGCCATCCTCCGTCATTGCCGGGCTTGTCCCGGCAATCCAGTGCTGCGTTCGCGGTTCTGGATGCCCGGGACGAGCCCGGGCATGACGGTGGGATCGATGCCCTACCTCACCCGAACTCCGCCTTTATCCTCGGCGCATCCGGCAATTCGCGCTCCAGGCTTTCGCGGTCGTCAACGACCGCAGCGTGATCGTCGAGCCGCGAAGCCGGCGTGTGATTGAAATTCTGGACTAACGCCAATCCTCCGTCATTGCCGGGCTTGTCCCGGCAATCCAGTGCTGCGCTCGCGGCTTCTGGATGCCCGGGACAAGCCCGGGCATGACGGTGGGTTGAACCCCACCCGGCCCTTTGGGCCACCCTCCCCGTTCCGGGGAGGGATTACCGCTCTTCGAACTCCGCCGTCGTGCGCGGTGCTTCCGGCAATTCCCGGTCGAGGCTCTCGCGATATTTCAGGCAGCCGCGCAGGAATTGCGGCCATTCCGGCACGGCCAGATTTTGCGGGATCGGCTCGGGCAGGAGGCCCCAGAGCTGCGGATGATGCCAGCACAGTTTGTGCCCGCTCGAATCACGATGATCGCGGATACCGGAGCGCAGGCGCAGCACCTCGGCGATCAGTTCTTCGCGGGACAGGGCAGACAGGTCGTCGTCCATTTCCGGTGATCTAGGCGGCTCCGCTGTTAAGTCCAATGTCAAACCGGGCTGGCGCCCACCGCCCGCCGCGCTAATATCGGGCTGCGGCGGACCGGGAGTTTGAATATGAGACTGATCCTGATCGGCGCGGCCTTCGCGGCCGTGTCCGCGCTGCCGGCGTCCGCCTACGAAATCCGCGAATATGCGATGCGCGCCGACGAGACTTCGGTCCGGCCGGGGCTGGAATACTTCGTCGTCGACCGCAAGGGCAAAAAGATCCTCGTCATCGAGGGCCAGCCGCGCTGGGCCGAGCAGAACCGCACGGTGGTTCAGGAGCGCTACGAGATGTTCCGGTCGCTGTCGGGGGGCTTTCCCGACGGTCTGCCGTAACGGCTTTCCGCGTGTCCCGGGGCCGCGAAGCGGAGCCCGGGACCCATACGCCGTGAGTTCTCGGCTCAATCATTGACCTCACGGAGTATGGGTCCCGGACAGGCGCGTGCCGAACTCGGGCTTGCCCGAGTTCGGAGACCTAATGCTCAACTCGGCTATAGCCGAGTTGAGATGCCTTCCGGGACATACGCCCAGCCGCGGGCACGGCGGGCTTTTCCGACGTTCCGCCGTAACGGCTTCCCGTGTGTCCCGGGGCCGCGAAGCGGAGCCCGGGACCCATACGCCGTGAGTTCTCGGCTTAATCATTGACCTCACGGAGTATGGGTCCCGGACAGGCGCGTGCCGCGCCTTCCGGGACACACGCCGAGCCGCGGGCACGGAGTTCGCCGGAGGCTGTAGAGGCGGCTTCGCCGCCACTTCGCTCCTGGGGCCCGTGCTGCGCATGGCTTGTTCGGGGTACGGAGAAAGACAAAACCGCGTCCCGGATGGATTTTGCCATACTCGTCCCGCATTCTGACGCAATGCGGATTGTCGTCGCCCTCGCCGCCTTGCTCTTCGCCGTGCCCGCTGTCGCGGACCCGCTCGATCCCGTCGATCTGCGGGTCATGGTCCGGACCGAAGCCGTGCAGCGGGGCCTCGCCCCGGAAATCGCCGACGCGGTCGCCACCGTCGAGAGCGGCTATCGCCCGGGCGCGATCGGCGATGTCGGGGAGATCGGGCTGATGCAGGTTCGGCCCTCGACCGCCCGCATGCTCGGCTTTGCCGGCACCAATCTGGAGCTGGCCGACCCGGCCACCAATATCCGTTACGGCGTCGATTATCTCACGGGCGCGTGGAAGCTCGCGAACGGGGATGTCTGTACGACGGTGATGAAATACCGCGCCGGCCACGGCGAGACGCGCTTCTCGCATAAATCAGTCGCCTATTGCGCCCGCGTCCGCTCGGTTCTCGCCGCGCAGGGCTATCCGGTGCGCGGCGAGCTTCCGAAAGCGAGTTTCGGCGACCCGGCCCCCGTAATTCTCGCACGGGCCGGAAAAGGCAAAAAGCGCACGGAGAGCAGATTCGATTGGGCGGGGTATCAGCGCCGCATCAGGGCCATCGAGTTGCGGGTCACGGCCGCCGATCTCACGATCATGCGCTGACGCGCGTCTCGTCTTCCGGCAGCGGCGTTTGCGTTTTCAACACTTCGGCCAGGGACGCGATCTCGATGCCGGCATCCTCGATGGCGCGGCGCACCGCGCGGCCCACCATGACGGCGGTCGGTTCGTCGCCGTGAACGCAGAGCGAATCGAACTCTATCCGGATGATCGTGCCCGAGGCGGTGGCGACTTCGCCATGTTCGACCATCCGCCGGACGCGTTCGGCCACCTCTTCCGGATTGGTGACGACCGAAAGCGGAAGTTCGCGGCCCATGAGCTGTCCGTCATCGGTGTATTGACGATCCGGGAATGCCTCGGCGACGAAGGCAAGCCCGAGCTTGCCGGCCGCGCGCCGCATCTGCGAACCCGCAAAGCCGAGATAGATGAGGTTGGGATCGCACGCCTTGATGGCACGGCCGATGGCCATTGCGTGAGCCTCGTCCACCGAGGCGATATTGTAGAGCGCGCCATGCACCTTCACGTGGCTGAGCGTGACATCGGATTCGGACGCGGCTTCCTGGAGCGCACCGATCTGGTAGGCGACAAGCGATTCCAGCTCGTCCATGCTCATGCGGATGAAGGTACGGCCGAAATTACCGAGATCGTCGAAACTGGGATGAGCGCCGACCGCGACGTTCTTTTCCTTGGCGCAGCGGCTGACGTCCCGCATGGTCTGGGCGTCGCCGGCATGAAAACCGCAGGCGATGTTGGCGCTGGACACAATGCCAAGCAAAGCCTCGTCGGTGCCGTAGCCCTCTCCGAGATCCGCGTTGATATCTATCCTGCGTGCCATGATCGCGCCTTTCACGATCCGGGGGCTATCCTAAAGAACTATATAGGGCGGCAAGCGCGCGACTAGGGAAACATGGCAGGCGACACAAAATTAAATCTCGCTGCGAGGATGCACGCACTCGGCGACACCGCGGTGACGATCGAGTTCGGCGAGGAGATCGACCGCGCCGCGAGCGCGCGCGTCATGGCCGCGAAACGCGCCATCGAGGCCGCTTCCGTCACCGGCGTGTACGAATTCGTACCGACCTTCCGCTCGCTGACCGTGCATTACGACCCGTCGGCGATCAGCTTCGACAAACTGATCGCCCGCCTCGGCGATCTCGACCTTCCCGCATCCGCCGACGAGACGCCCGGCCGCACCTGGCGCGTGCCGGTGCTTTACGACGGGCCGGACCTCGAAGACGTCGCCCGCGCCGCCGGCCTCTCGCCGCGCGAAGCCGCCGAGCTTCATGCGGGTACGAGCTACCATGTCTACATGCTCGGCTTCCTGCCGGGCTTCGCCTATCTCGGCGATGTGCCCGAACAACTCCGCCTGCCGCGCCTGAAGGAGCCGCGCACGCGCGTGCCGCCCGGCGCCGTCGCCCTCGCCGATCAACTGACCGCGATCTACCCGGTCGAATCGCCCGGCGGCTGGCGCCTCATCGGACGCACGCCGCTTCGCCTGTTCGACCATCGCGCCGATCCGCCGAGCCTGTTTCGGCCGGGCGATGCCGTGAGCTTCGTGGCCGTTGACCGGACCGAGTTCGAAAGGCTCTCGCGCACTGGAGCGGGAGCCGTATGAGCGCGATTTTTCACGTCCTCGAAGGAGGCCTGCAGACGACGGTGCAGGATAACGGCCGCGTGGGCCTTCTCGCCCTCGGTGTCCCGCGCTCCGGCGCTCTCGACGGGCTGAGTTACCGGCTCGCCAACCGCCTCGCCGGAAACGCCCCGGGAACCGCCGTGCTCGAACTGCGCTCGCCCGGCCCGGTCCTGCGCCTCGACGCCGACGCCGCGCGCGTGGCGCTGACCGGAACCTCCGCCGGGCTGATCATCGTGCGCGGCGGCGCGGTTCAGGAATGGCCGTCCTGGCGCGCGGTGGATCTGCGGCGGGGCGATGTGATCCGAATCCCTCCCTTCGCCGACACCGCGGTCGCCTATCTCGCGATTGCAGGGGGCATGGATCTTCCGGAAAATTTCGGGTCGCGCTCGACCTTCCTGCGCGGCGGGTTCGGCGGGTTCGAAGGCCGCGCGCTTCGCGCCGGCGACGACATTCCGCTGCTGCGCGCCGCGCCTTCCGAGGGCCCCTGCCTGACCTTGCTGCGGCCTCCCGTCTTCGTCGCATCGCCCGTCCTGCGCGTGCTGCCGGGGCCACAGGCCGATCACTTCACTCCGGCCGCGCTCGATGTTTTTTTTCGCAAGGAGTTCACGGTCTCGCGCGAGTTCGATCGTATGGGCATGCGGCTCGAAGGCCCCAACCTGGAACATATGGCAGGCGCCGATATCGTCTCCGACGCAACGACCCCCGGCACCGTGCAGGTTCCCGGATCGAGCCAGCCGATCCTGCTTCTGAACGACTGCCAGACGACCGGCGGCTATGCGAAGATCGCGGTCGTGATATCGGCCGACCTGCCAAGCGCGGGGCGGCTTCTGCCGGGCGCGGAAATTCATTTCCGGAAGGTCACGACGGCCGAAGCGGAGGAGGCCCGTGAAGTGGCCGAGCATCTTTACCGCCGGCTCGGCCGGGACGTGGTTGTGGTGCGGGCGGCGTAACGCCTCCCGTTCACCGCAGATGCGCGAAGACGTTCTCGACTTCCGACAGGCCGAACGGCTTGCGAAGGAAAGCCTTCGCGCCCGCCTCTTCCGCCCTCAGGAAGGTGCCGCCATCGCGATGTCCGGTGATGACGACGGTCCTCGCGCCATACAAGTCATGCGCCTCACGGGCGACCCGAAGGCCGTCGCCGCCGCGCGCGAGATGAATGTCGGTGACGATCAGGTCCGGCCGCTCGGTCGCAACGATATGAAGCGCCTCGCCTTCGTCGGCGACGACGCCGACGATCTCGTGACCCAGTCGTTCCAGAATGCTTTCGAGATGCAGGCCGACGATGAACTCATCCTCGACAATCAAAATGCGCCATTTCGGCGTGTTGCGGTCCACTGAACTGCCCATCATTTTGTTCCATTGCCCCTTCAGTGACAGTCTAACGACGTCGGAGCCGAAGGGTTCCACCTTGTCTTGTGTGACATACTTCAATGGATGACTATCAATAGAGCCATGAGCGAGGATTTCGAATGATCGACGCGCCAAAAACCATCGGCGTGATCCTGGCCGGCGGCCTCGCCCGCCGCATGGGCGGAGGCGACAAGCCCCTGCAGACGGTTGGCGGCACGACCATCCTCGACCGGGTGATCCGCACGCTGCGTCCGCAATGCGAGGAGTTGATCCTCAACGCCAACGGCGATCCCGAACGTTTCGCCTGGACCGCTTTGCCCGTCGTGCCGGACGACGTGCCGGACTTCGCGGGACCTCTGGCCGGCGTGCTGGCGGCGCTCGACTGGACGGCAGGCCATCGGCCGGATGTCGACTGGGTGGTGTCGGTCGCGGCCGATTCACCCTTTCTGCCCCCAGATTTCGTTGCCCGCCTTCACCAGGCCCGGATCGAATTGGAGATGCCGCTGGCCCAGGCCGAGACCAACGGCCAGACCTATCCGGTCAACGCCCTCTGGAAGGTGTCGCTGCGGGGCGATCTGCGCCACGCGCTCGTGGAAGAAGGCATGCGCAAAATCGACGCCTGGACCGCCCGGCACGGCGTGGCCAGCGTCGTCTGGCCGGCCGATCCGGTCGACCCCTTCTTCAACGCGAACACGCCGGAGGACGTGGCCGAGGCCGAGCGGCTGGCCGGCCTGCTTCTTTAGCCGGCCAGAACCTTATCAACAGCCTGGGCTTCGGCCATGACGACATCGGCAATCGCCGAGACGGCGTCGAGGTCGACAACCGGAATCGGAAGTCCCGTCAGCTTCTCGTCGGCCGCGATGACGCGGATCGTGGAATCCTCGGTGTGCAGAAACGGCTTGCCGTTCGCCGCGCGCCAGATCTCGATCTTCGGATGCGGCCCGCGCTTGAAGCCCTCGACGATAACGAGGTCGACCGGCGACAGCTTCGCCAGCAGCTCAGGCAGGGACAGCTCCGGCGCGCCGCGCAATTCGTGGATCAGCGCGAAGCGGGCGGTGCTCGCGACCATGACTTCGCTGGCGCCGGCCTGCCGGTGGACCCAGGAATCCTTGCCGGGCTTGTCGAGGTCGAAATTGTGATGGGCGTGCTTGATGGTCGAAACCTTCAACCCCCGCGACACCAGTTCGGGGATGAGTTTTTCGACAAGCGTGGTTTTTCCCGCCCCGCTCCAGCCGGCCAGTCCTATCAGCCGCATTAAACCACTCCGCCTAAATGGGTATCGCTCATTGCGTGTATCTAGGCGAGAACAACGGGCCTTGCACGCCTGCCCGGCGCCAAACCGCGTGACACCTCATCGCCATGCCCGAAACCGTTCTCGATCTTGCCGGCCTGAAATGCCCCCTGCCGGCTCTGAAAACCCGCAAAGCGCTGGCGGGGCTTCAGGCCGGCGATGTGCTGGTCGTCACATCGACCGATCCATTGGCCGCGATCGACATCCCGAACCTGATCCGGGAAACGGGCGACGTGCTGAGGGATCAGGAAAAAACCGGCGGAACCCTCGTTTTCACCATCGAGAAACGTTAAATATCTGGAGTATTTTGTAGAATACTTATCAACACGAACGGTGTATGTGGACTGCCTTCTGGAGCAGGACTGAGATGAGCCTTTCGCCGATTCCGAATGCGGCCCCGTTTAGCGAGGATGAGATCGCGATGCTCAATCGCGTGATCGCGCCCGCAACGCCGATCCAGCGCGCGTGGCTCGCGGGCTTCCTGACCGGCCTCGACGCCGCCGCCGGGGGACACCCGCAGACCGCGGCCCCGCCCAAGGCCTCGGAGCCGCTGACGATCCTGTTTGCGACCGAATCCGGAAATTCGGAGAAGCTTGCCGCCGACGCCGCCAAGGCCGCGCGCAAGAAGGGCTTCAAGCCGACCGTCATCGATTTCGCGGATCTGACGCCGGCCGACCTGACCAAGGCGAAAAAGCTGCTCGTCATTGCCGCGACCTGGGGCGAAGGCGATCCGCCGGCCCGTGCCGTGCGTCCATACGAAGATTTCATGAGCGATGCCCAGCCGCGCCTCGAAGGCCTCGAATTCGGCGTGCTTGCGCTGGGCGATACCGCCTATGCGGATTTCTGCGGCGTCGGCCGCAAGATCGATGAGCGGCTTGAGGCCCTCGGCGGCAAGCGCGTTGTCGAGCGGGTCGAGTGCGATCTCGATTTCCAGACGCCGGCCGCGAACTGGATCGAAGCCACGCTCGAAACCATCGCACCCGCGCCGCAGCCGGGCAGCGGCCATGTCATCGAGGTGGATTTCGGCGCGCGCCAGGCCGTCGTGCCCGATGCGCCGGTCGAAGGCCAGATCGTCGACCACGTCAATCTCAATTCCTCGCGCTCCGCCAAGGAGACGATCCATCTGGCGATCGGCTTCGACGACGTGCCGCAATACGAGCCCGGCGACGCGCTCGATCTGTACGCCGAGAACGATCCGGCGCTCGTCGAGGAAGTGCTGACGCTCACCGGCCATGCCGGAAACAGCGAGTTGCACGGCGATCTCATCAAGGACCGCGACATCACCACTCTGTCGGTGAAGACGCTGGAGAAATTCGTCGCCGCGACCGGCCATGCGAAGGCCAAGGCGCTGATCGAAGGCGGCAAGGCGCGCGAATGGATCGCCGGACGGCAGCTGATCGATCTTCTTGCCGAACACCCGGAGAAGCTTTCGGTCGAGCAGCTTTACGACATCACCCGCCCGCTCGCGCCGCGCGCCTATTCCATCGCCTCGTCGCGCCGCGAATTCGAGGACGAGGTCCATCTTCTCGTTTCGGCCGTGCGCTACGAGACCTTCGGGCGCCAGCGGATGGGCGTCGCCTCGTCCTATGTGGCCGACCGGCTGAAGAAGGGCGACAAGGTTCGCGCCAAACTGAAGCCGAACAAGCATTTCCGCCTGCCCGAACCCGACCGCGACATCATCATGGTCGGCCCGGGCACCGGCGTCGCGCCGTTCCGCGCTTTCGTTCAGGAGCGCCGCGCAATCGAAGCTTCGGGCCGCAACTGGCTGTTCTTCGGCGACCGTCAATACACCCACGATTTCCTGTACCAGCTCGACTGGCAGGATGCGGCGGCGGACGGCTATCTGCACTCGATCGACGTCGCGTTTTCGCGCGATGCGCCGCACAAGGTCTACGTGCAGGACAAGATGTGGGCGAAGCGCAAGCAGCTCATTGACTGGCTCGACAGCGGCGCCAAATTCTATGTTTGCGGCGATGCCAAGAACATGGCCAAGGACGTGCGCGCGATGCTCGTCAAATCCTTCGCCGATGTGAAGGCCCTGACGGCCGAGAACGCCGAAATTGCCGTGCGCGCGCTCGAAAGCGAGAAGCGCTATCTGACCGACGTTTACTGAGCCGCGCGTCACGCCGGCCGAATTGGATGCCATGACCGACAAGCCGCTGGACAAGCCGCTGGCCCGCAATGAAGGCCTGAAGACAAATTCCCGCTATCTGCGCGGCACTCTCAGCGAGGGCCTCGATCGGGAGATCACGGGCGAGATCACCGAAGACGATCAGCAGCTCGTCAAATTCCACGGAATGTATCTTCAGGACGAGCGCGATCTTCGTTCCGAACGCTCCAAGAAGAAGATGGAGAAGGCATTCTCCTTCATGATCCGCGTGCGCATTCCGGGCGGCGTGGCGACGCCCGCGCAATGGCTGGCCATGGACCAGATCGCGCGCGAATACGGCAACGGCACGATGCGCCTGACGACGCGCGAGACCTTCCAGCTCCACGGCGTCATCAAGTTCAACGCGCGCGCCTCGATCCAGAAACTCGATTCCGTTCTGCTCGACACGATCGCGGCCTGCGGCGACGTCAACCGCAACGTGATGTCGGCGTCCAATCCCCACCAGTCGGGCGCGCACAAGGCGGCGTATGAGCTCGCAAAGAACATTTCCGAACATCTTCTGCCGCGCACCGGCGCCTACCGCGAAATCTGGATCGACGGCGAGAAGGTCGCGGGCGGCGAGGAAACGGCGACGGTCGTCGAGCCGATCTACGGCCAGACCTATCTGCCGCGCAAATTCAAGACCGTGGTCGCGGTGCCGCCGCAGAACGATGTCGACATTTTCGCCCACGATCTCGGCTTCATCGCCATCCTGAACGATGACGGAAAGCTGGAAGGCTGGAACGTCACGGTCGGCGGCGGCATGGGCATGACGCACGGCGACACCAAGACCTATCCGCGCACCGCGAGCGTGCTCGGCTTCGTGCCTCCGGAAGACGCGCTGAAGGCGGCCGAAGCCGTATTGACGACGCAGCGCGACTGGGGCGACCGGACGAACCGCGCCCATGCGCGCGTGAAGTACACGGTCGAGGATCGCGGGCTCGACACCTGGCGCGCCGAAGTCGGCAAACGGATCGGCACGGCGCTGGCGGAACCGCGCCCGTTCACCTTCACCGGCACGGGCGACCGTTACGGCTGGAGCGAGAGCGAAAACGGCACGTCGCATCTCACGCTCTTCATCGAGAACGGCCGCATCAAGGACTGGCCGGACAGCCGCCGCCTCATGACCGGCCTCCGCCGGATCGCGGAAGTGCATGACGGCGAGTTCCGCATGACGTCGAACCAGAACGTCATCATCGCCAATGTCTCGAAGAAGAACCGCAAGGCCATCGAGGAGCTTGTCGCCGAATACGGCCTGACCTCGGAGGCGGGCGCCCTGCGCCGCAATGCGATCGCCTGCGTGGCGCTTCCGACCTGCGGCCTTGCATTGGCCGAGAGCGAACGCTATCTGCCGGACCTCATCACCATTCTCGAAGACATGACCGCAAAGCACGGGATCGGCGACGAAGAGATCGTCATCCGCATGACCGGCTGCCCGAACGGCTGCGCGCGGCCCTACCTCGCGGAGATCGGTTTCGTCGGCAAAGGACCGGGCCGCTACAATATGTACCTCGGCGCGGCGTTCAACGGCGAGCGGCTGTCGAAGCTCTATCTGGAAGACGCGGACCAGGACGCCATCGTCGTCGCGCTCGACCCGCTGTTCGAGGACTTCGCGAAGAACCGCGTGCCGGGTGAACACTTCTCGGATTTCGTGATCCGGCAGGGCCATGTGGCGCCGACCACGAACGGCCCGGACTTCCACGTCAATACGGGGCCGCAGCGCCCGGCGGCGTAGTGAACCTACACCTCTCCCGCGAAGCGGGAGAGGTCGAGTTGCGGCACGCGACCGGGTGAGGGCATGCGACAGGGCAAAACCCAGATCGCGCCCGACAGTTCGCAGCTGCCGGTTCGCCAGTTGGAAATTTCGGCGCCAAGTTCTGCCCTCGCCCGGCGGCCTTTGGCGGCTCGCCATTACACGCATAGCGGGAAATGTTAAGGCATTACACCTGCGTCAAAACGCGCAGTCGCGGCGCAGTCGAACGACCACCACTCTTTCCGTGTCTGAAACTCTTCGAAAGGAGGTGATCCAGTGTCTCATTGTCTTTCCCCGCGGTCGCTGGTCATAGCGGGCGGTATCTCTTCGGAGCTCCGGATCGCCTGACGCTGCGAGTGTGCTGCCGGGGTTTTTCCCCTGCCGCACCGCGGTATGACAATGGAAGGGTCGCTCTTCGGAGCGGCCCTTCTTGTTTTCTGGAACCCGTGACGTGCGCGCTGGGCTCAGTCCGGGGCCGGAATTCTCTCGGCACCGAGCTTTTTCACCGCGAGCAATTCCGGGAAAACTCGCGTCCAGAGACCGACCACGGCAAGCGTGCCTAATCCGCCGACGACCACAGCCGAGATCGTGCCGATCAGGGCGGCGGAGATACCGGCCCGGAACTCGCCGATCTCGTTCGAGGCTCCGATAAACACCGTGTTGATGGCGCTGACGCGCCCCCGGAGGTGATCCGGCGTCCAGAGCTGGACGAGCGTCTGCCGCAGATTGACGCTGACCATGTCGCCCGCACCCATCACGATGAGCGCCGCGACGGAAAGTTCGAACGAACGCGACAGCCCGAAGACGATCGTCGCGATGCCGAACACGGCAACGGACAGCAGCATCACCAGGCCCGCTCTGTTCCGAATGGGCCTGATGCTCATGTAAATACCGAGGACGATGGCACCCACCGCCGGGCTGGCGTTCAGCACACCCAAACCGAACGGCCCAACCTGCAGGATATCGCGCGCATAGACGGGCATCAGCGCTGTGGCTCCACCGAGGAGCACCGCGAACATGTCCAGCGAAAGGGCGCCGAGGATCAGCTTGTCCGACCAGACATAGCGGAATCCTCCAAGGAGGTGCGACCATGTCGGCTCCTCGACCATGGCTGCCTTGGCGAAAGGGGGAATGAAGAAAGCCGCCGTCGCACCTCCCACGAGGAGACCGATGGTTACTGCGAACGGAGCCGGAGCCGAGATGCTGTACAGCAGGCCTCCCGCCACGGGACCCAGGACGGTGGCGGTTTTCAGGACGAAAGAGCTGATCGCAATTCCGCCTGCGAGGTTCTTCACCGAAACCAGGTTGGGCAGCAGGGCCTGCTGCGCCGGACTGTAGAACGCCCGCGCGGTGCCAAAGCACATAAGCACGGCGAAGACCGACCAGACCGGAGCCTGTCCCGACATCGTAAAAAACAGAAGAGCAATCGCGCTGAGCGCCATCACCCCCAGGCTCATGCAGACGATACGATTGCGCCCGAACCTGTCCGACGCCGCCCCGGACACAAGGACCAGAAGCAATGCGGGCAGGAACTGGGTAAGTCCCACAAGTCCCAGGTCGAAAGGATCGCGCGTGCGGTCGTAAATCCACCAGCCGATCGCGACCGTCTGAATCTGGACGGCGAGCCCGGTGAGCAGCCTGACGATCAGAAAACTCGTGAAGCCGGGCTCCGCCAGGGCGGAGCGGACCTCGTGCAATGGAGTGGGGGCCTGCATGAAATCGCGCGCTTCGTCACTCATCAGAGGGAGGGAGCGCGCTTTCGGACCCGGCGCCTGGGAAACTCATTCCGGACCTTTCCGCCATCGGCTCAAGGCCGGGCCCTTTCATCCTTGTTCAGCACTTCGACATATTGCTTAACCGCGCGGTGCAGGCGCCGCCAGCCGCATGTATACCGACGTGGACGATGCCCCGGAAGTAAACGAAATTCGGTGGGGGTTCCGCCGGCCGCGCCGCGATAGGGTGGCAATGAAAGCCCGGCTTCGGAGCGGCTCTTTTTTGTTTGGGACTTCATGACCGAACCGATCACCATTTTCGTCGACGCTGATGCCTGTCCCGTGAAGGACGAGGTGTACCGCGTCGCGGGACGCTACGGGCTCAAGGTCTTCGTCGTCGCCAACGCCTTCATCAATGTGCCGAAAGACCCGCTGATCGAGCGCGTGATCGTGCCGGCCGGGCCCGATGTCGCCGACGACTGGATTGCCGAGCGGGCCGGCCCCTCCTCCATCGTCATAACCCAGGACGTGCCTTTGGCCGACCGCGCCGTGAAGGCCGGCGCCGAGGTCATCGGCAATACCGGCCGCGCCTATACGGCGGCCAGCATCGGCATGGCGCTCGCGACCCGCAACCTGATGGACGATCTGAGATCGGCCGGACAGACGACGCGCGGGCCCAGGCCGTTTTCGCCGAAGGACCGCTCCGAGTTCCTGATGGCGCTCGATCAGGCCGTGGTAAGGCTGAAGCGGAAGGGCTTCACATGACCGACAGACTGAACGAGCGGCGCACCGAGATTTCGCCGGACCTCTACCGCTACGCCGTCGATATCGGCACGCGCGAGACCGAGTTGCTGCAGCAATTGCGCGCCGAGACGCTCGAGATGGAGCATGGCGGCATGCAGATCGGCCCGGACCAGGGCGCGCTGATGGCGTTTCTGGTGAAGAGCATGCGCGCGCGGCGGGCCGTCGAAGTCGGCACGTTCACCGGCTACAGCGCTATGTGGGTCGCCGCCGCTTTGCCCGAGGACGGCACGCTCATCTGCTGCGACGTGAACGAGGACTGGACGTCGGTCGCGCGGCGCTACTGGGACGCCGCCGGTTTTTCGTCGAAGATCGATCTCAGGCTCGCACCCGCTCTGACGACGCTCGACCGTCTGCTCTCCGACGGCGAGAAGGGACGATTCGATTTCGCCTTCATCGACGCCGACAAGGCCAACTACGATTCCTACTACGAGCGCTGCCTCGAGCTTGTGCGGACGGGCGGGCTGATCCTCATCGACAACACGCTGTGGCACGGCGAGGTGATCGCGCCGGATACCGGCGACGAGGACACGGACGCGATCCGCGCCCTGAACGCCAAGATCGAGGGCGACGAGCGCGTGGATATGGTCCTGCTGCCGATCGGCGACGGCGTGACGCTGGTCAGGAAGCGCTGATCTAATCCCTCCCCTGAAAGGGGAGGGTGGCCGGCCGCAGGCCGGTCGGGTGGGGTTCTCCCCCACCCCGCTCGGCTTCGCCGAGTCGGCCCTCCCCCGCTTCCCGGAGGAGGGATTAGGCCGAGCCCGACAATCGGCTTTTTAATACACGCGCCCCGGAGGTCCGACCACCCAGCCGAGTTCCGGACCGGGCGGCGCGGGCTCGATGGTCTGCGGCGGAATGTAAGGCTGTGGCGGCCGGGTACGGTCCGCCATGCGCGGCGGTGACGGCGGCGCATAAACCGGCTTCTGGGGAGGCTCGTCCACCGGCGGCGGGACCGCCACCGGCACCGTGGCCAGCATCGTGGTTTCGTTCACGCTGATGATGTCGCCGATATCCGCAGGTCCCCGGCGGGCGACGCGTACCAGATTGCCCCTGTCTTCGCCCTTCTTCACCTTCTCGTAGAAGGCATTGCCGCCTTCGATCGAGACGTAGCGCATATTGTTGTAGCCGGGCTCGTAGCCGGCGGTGTGGAAGAACTCCGCCTTGCCGACCTTGGGATGACGCCGGCCCTTCAGGACCTCATCCGCGATCTTGGCGGCGCGCGCGGCGCTCTTCGGCTCGGTCATGGCGCGGGAAAGGACGCCCGGGGCGAACTGGCGCGGCGCGCCGATCACCGCACAGATGCTGTTTCCGTATTTGCCGGACGCGTAGCGGTTCATGACGACGGTGCCGACACCGAGCATGCCGTCCTCGCTGGAGCGGTTCGACTCGAAATACATGACGCGGGTGAGGCATTCGCGCGAGCTCATGCCGATGCCGGCGAACCGCGCCTTCCCGGACTTAACGGTCTGGCAGCCGGACAGCGCGAAACTGACGGCAATGAGGAAGAGAACGCCGGCGCACGAACGGCGCGGCAGGACCGGAAACGCAAACACGCGGGTTACTCACACGAACACAGCCAATACGCGGCTGTCCGTTCATAAACCCGCAAGGTTTCCGAAATCTTTAGACGGTCATTTCCCGGCCGCCGCCCGGAGAGCGGCGTTCATGCGGTCCTGCCATCCGGCGCCGCCCTCCTGGAAATGCTCCAGCACATCGGCATCGATGCGCAGCGTGACCATCTCCTTGGCGCCCGGCACGGCGGGTGCGCGCTTGGGCGCCTCCGACCACGGGCGTCGTCACTTTCTTGAACATGGCCTCCGCCGCGCTGCGCGGGCTGGGTCTCGATCTGTGGTCAACCAAAGGCGCCTACCTCATGTGTGATCGCGGTGCCGATCTCGCGGACCTGTGCGAACAGGCGGGCGATCGGATCGAAAATTTCCTCGTGTTCCTTGGCGTAGGAGACGGCGGCCCGGGGGCCGTGCGGCTCGCCGAAATCGCGGCCCGCGGTGGGGTCGGCTTCGTTCGGGAACACCTCACTCATGAGCGCCAAGGTTGCAGGAACGTCAAGCTGCAAGAGGCGCATTTCCAGAGCTTGTCGCGTTACGCCATGCCTCGGCGAGAAATCCGGGATCTGTGTCGCCATGATCCAGATGCGCTGGATGAGCGCGAGGCGCAGGGCATGCAGCAGCATTTCGCGCGTCTGCATTTCCGGCGCCTTCGGCCAGGCGGCGCGCAGCAGAACGTAATCGGTCTGGATGCGGTGGAACATGGACTGGACCGGCGCCCAGAGATCGAGCTCGTTCAGCGAGCGGGCGACGCTGACGAGCTGGCGCGCACGGGCCGGTTCGACATGGGCTGCGCGGTCGAGCCACGAACCGGGATCGAGCAGCGCTATGCCGGCCCGCAGCACGTCGATATTGGAATGGGCCAGCCCATGGCTTGCGAAATCGAGCGCGCGGCGGAACCGCGGGCTTTTGGCGCGAAGCTCGGTGAACAGTTCGGGCTGGCGGGCGGCGGCGGCGCCGATGCCCTGCAAGGTGTTGGCGCACCAGCCGAGCTGCTGAAGGATGGCGTTGTTCAGGATCGCGCGCAGTTCGCGCGGATGCTTGATGACCGTCGGCCCCGCCATGCCGTCGCTCTGGCGCATGGGCGGACGCGAGCCGGTCGGGTCGAGCAGCGCCGGGCCGAATGCGCCGAGCAGCGCGGCATAGCCGGGGTCCTCGATGAGTTCGTGCATGGTCGCGCCGATGGTCGCGAAGAAATCGGCCGCGAAATCGGCCTCCTCGTAGATCGCGTCGACGCCGGTCGGCAGGTCGTCGAAGGCATGCTCGGCGATGCGGGCAACGGAGGCCATCGCGATCTCCGGCGTGCCGAACAGAAGATAGCCGTCGCCGCCCTGGAAGCTCGTTTCGTCGCGCTGGTGGATGCCCGAGCGCGCGTACATCGCGCGGCTGGCGGACGGCGACAGGTATTTCAGCCGGTCGGTCAGGGAGCCGGGATGGGCGCCGCGGCCGATGCTCTCGCCGTGGGTGTCGAACAGGATGAGTTCGACGTCGTCGGCGAGCCCGTACTTCTTCATCAGATCGGCGAGCTTCACGCGCACCCGCTCGATCAGGAAGGTCGCGGCGAGCTGGCCGACATAGCGGCCGGAATCCGAATAGCCGAACTCGATGGCGAGCCTGCCGGTCTGCTTCAGATAGGCGCGGTAATGGGGGCTGCGCAGCGCCTCCTCGATGGCCCGCGAGCCCTGCTCCAGCGCCTCGGCGGTCTCGAACAGCGGCGAAATCTCGATGTGCTTTTCGACGCCGAACAATCTGGCGAGCCAGAGCACCGACAGCAGCGTGTAGCCGCTCTCGGTCTCGGCGATCAGGAACCGCATCGGCGCGTCGCCGTCGACGTGCTTGGCGATCTGCGCGACCGTCATCATGAGACGGGTGGCGGAGGCCTGCTCGGCGAGGATCGAGCCGAAATCGACGGGAACCGCCGCGACCTTGTCCAGCGCCGTATTGATGGCGCCCAGAAGCACGCGGCGGCGGAACGGATCGGCCGGCGGGTCCTGCAATCCGAGCCTGAGACGCACCGCGTTGTGAACCTGCGCCGCGTTCAGCCGGACATGGGAATGGGCGAACGACATTCCGTGCGAGGCAAGGCCGGCGCGGGCGACGGAGAGCTTGATCTGGTCCTCGGGCGCGGCCTTGGCGATGGCCGCCTCGAACAGCGCCATCAAGGGAGCGTTCGTGACGAGCGCGTCGTCGCGGTGCTCGATCAGTTCGTTGGCGAATTCGGCGACCGAGTCCGGATCGCCCTTGGCGGGCGCCGCCGCGATCTGGCGGTCGACGCAACCGATGGCGCTGTCGATGCGCTGGGCGAGATCGTGCGCCGCCGCAATGCCCGAAACCTGGTCTTCGAGGCGCACGAGCTGAAGCCGCTTCATGCGCAGGCGAAGGCGCAGCGTGTCCCACCAGTTGATGTCGACACGGCCGTCGGTGTCGTAGCCGACCCAGCTTGCCAGCGCGACGGCCTTCGGCACGAGCGAGGTCCATTCGTCCGGCCACGCTTTGCGTGCCCCGGCCAGGAGCGCGGTGTTCAGACGGTCGATCGCGTCGCGGCCATTCCTGATGGCGGCGATGGCCTGGGTGAACTCGTCCTCCAATGTCGGGGCCGAGGGACGGTGGGAGGCGAAGTCCTCCGTGGGTTCCCGGCCGCAGGCGAGGCCGGCCAGGGCCTCGAACACTTTGGCGGGTGCGGAAAAGGTGGGATGGGCGGTGAACACGGCGACGAAGCGCGTACGCTCGAACTCGTCGCGATTGGATGCGAGCGAGCCGGGGGCGAAGGGGTTCGCCAGCTTTTGGGCGATCCGGGCATAGCTCGCCTCGGACGCGGCCGGATCGGTGCCGCCGACATAGAGGGCGATTCTCTGGGCGCGGTCGTGGAATGCCTCGTCGCGCAGCTCGGCAATGACCTGATTGACGTCGGCTTCCGAAATCTCGCCGCGTTCGAGGGCTCGCAGGATCGAACGCGCCGTGACGAGCACGGCGTTGCCGAACGGGTCTTCCTCCGCGCGCGCACGGCCCTCCTCCATCAGGTCGAGAAGGACCCCGAGAATCCTCGAGGATGGGCGCGCGCGATCGGTTTCGTCCAGCATGAATGGCTCCGCATGGCCGGAGGGAGCGCCGGTCAGGCCTGATTAAGGGACGGCGCCAACCCGCATCGGCGCCTGTCTGCCCGCATTTGAGCCGCGAGCATCCGCCAAGTCAAAGCATTGATAGGTTGCAGAGCGGACCAAATGACGCGCGCTCCACCGGTTTCCCTTGCGCCGATTCGCGAGACCCGCTTCCGTGGGGGAATGACCGACCTTTCGCCATTCTGGGGCCTGCCCTTCGCCGGCATGCTTCTTTCCATTGCCCTCCTGCCGCTTCTGGCCTCGGATTTCTGGCACCATCACTACGGTAAGGTGGCGGCCTTCTGGGCCCTGGCCTTCCTTCTGCCGTTCGCGGCGGTGCACGGCGCCGGGGTCGCGGCGCACGACCTCGTCCACACCGCTTTGCTCGAATATGTGCCGTTCATCGTACTGCTGTTTGCGCTGTTCACGATCTCCGGGGGCCTGCTGGTCATCGGCAATCTGCACGGCAGCCCGGGTACGAACACCGCGCTGCTTGCGACCGGAACCGTGCTCGCGAGCGCGATCGGCACGACCGGCGCCTCGCTCGTCCTGATCCGCCCCCTGCTGAGGGCCAACGACAACCGGCGTTACAACGTCCATACCGTCGTGTTCTTCATCTTCCTGGTCTCGAACATCGGCGGCTCGCTGACGCCGCTCGGCGATCCGCCGCTGTTTTTGGGTTTCCTGCAGGGCGTCGACTTCCTCTGGACCGCCCAGCATATCGGGTCGGAAACAGTGTTCCTCGTCGCGATTCTGCTGGTGCTGTTCTACGCGATCGACCGCTTCCTGTTCGCGCGCGAAGGCAGTCCGCTGCGGCCGGATCCGACACCCGACACGCCGCGCCTCGGGCTGCTCGGCCTCGTCAATATTCCGCTTCTCGCGGGTGTCATCGGCGCGATCCTGATGAGCGGGCTCTGGAAGCCGGGCATTACGTTCAATGTCTACGGCACGCCGCTCGAACTGCAGAACGTGCTGCGCGACGTCATCATTCTCGTTCTGGCACTCGCCTCGATCCAGCTGACGCCGAAGGACATAAGAAGGCGCAACGGCTTCGACTGGGAGCCCATCCGCGAAGTCGCGATGCTGTTCGCCGGGATTTTCACGACGATCATTCCCGTCATCCTGATCCTGCGCGCCGGGGCGGATGGCGCCGCCGCGCCGCTCATCGCGCTGGTCAGCGGTGCCTCCGGCGTGCCGATGGACGAGGCCTATTTCTGGGCGACGGGCCTGTTGTCGGCCGTGCTCGACAACGCGCCGACCTATCTTGTGTTCTTCAACCTGGCCGGCGGAGATGCGGCGGAGCTGATGAGCACATACGCCTCGACCTTGGCCGCGATTTCCGCCGGATCGGTGTTCATGGGCGCCCTGACCTATATCGGCAATGCACCGAATTTCATGGTGCTGGCGATCGCCAAGAACCGCGGCGTGAACATGCCGAGCTTCTTCGGCTACATGCTGTGGTCCGGCGCGATCCTCATTCCCGCATTCGCGCTGCTGACCTACGTGTTCTTTCTTTAGACAGAACGACCGGCGGCTGGCTTATCCCTCCCCTGCAAGGGGAGGGTGGCCGGTCGAAGACCGGTCGGGTGGGGCTCTCCCCCACCCCGGTCGCGCTGCGCGCAACTCGGCCCTCCCCCGCTTTGCGGAGGAGGGATAAAGAGGTGCCTCGTCGCACGGACCTTCGTCCATACGAACGTCAGCTTCGCGCGACCTGGATCTTCTTCCCCTGAAATAAAAAAAGGTCCTCTTCCGGGGTTAGACGGAAGAGGACCTTGAGAAGCGAGGAATTGCGGCACCAGAGGGGTAGTTGCCGCACTTGCGCTGGAAGTTCGCAAGCTCGCCTTCCCCGCCGTGGTGTGGCCACGGCGAAGTTGCTTATCTCGTCATTCGGCAGCCGACTGGACGGCAGGCGCCGCCTTCAGCACGTCGGGCGCGACCTGCTGTTCGAAGCGTTCGAAATTCTTCTGGAACATGGCGACAAGCCGTGCCGCCGCCGCGTCGTAGGCGGCGGGATCCGCCCATGTCGAACGCGGATCGAGCAGAGCGGAATCGACGCCCGGTAGGGACACCGGCACCGCGAACCCGAAATTCGGATCGGTGCGGAATTCGACCTTTTTCAGCTCGCCCGACAACGCCGCGGTCAGAAGGGCGCGCGTCGCCTTGATCGGCATGCGCTTGCCCGTACCGAAGGCGCCGCCGGTCCAGCCCGTCGACACGAGCCAGCATTCCGCGCCGTGATCGGCAATCTTCTTGCGCAGAAGCTCGCCGTATTCGGACGGATGGCGCGGCATGAACGGCGCGCCGAAGCAGGTCGAGAACGTCGCCTGGGGCTCGGTGACGCCGGTTTCCGTGCCGGCGACCTTGGCCGTGTAGCCGGAGAGGAAGTGATACATCGCCTGCGCCGGTGTCAGCCGCGCGATCGGCGGCATGACGCCGAAGGCGTCGGCGGTCAGCATCACGATGTTCTTCGGATGGCCGGCGCGGCCCGTTGCGCTGGCGTTCGGAATGAAGTGCAGCGGATAGGCGCAGCGCCCGTTCTCCGTCTTCACCACATCGTCGAAATCCGGAATGCGCGTGTCGGGATCGATCGCGACGTTTTCGAGGATCGCGCCGAAGCGCTTGCTCGCGGCATAGATTTCGGGCTCGGCTTCCGCCGACAGATTGATCGTCTTGGCGTAGCAGCCGCCCTCGAAATTGAAGATGCCGTCTTCGCCCCAGCCGTGCTCGTCGTCGCCGAGCAGGATGCGATTGGGATCGGCCGAGAGCGTGGTCTTGCCCGTACCCGACAAACCGAAGAACACGGCCGAATCGCCGCCATGGCCGACATTGGCCGAGCCGTGCATGGGCAGGACGCCCTTCGCAGGCAGGAAGAAATTGAGTGCGCCGAACACCGACTTCTTCATCTCGCCGGCATAGGCGGAATTGCCGATCAGGACGATGCCGCGCGACAGATCGACCGCGATGACGGTTTCCGTCCGCGTGCCGTGGCGTTTCGGATCGGCCTTGAAGCTCGGCGCGTCGATGATCGTGAGTTCGGGAACAAAGCCCGGAAGATCGCCCGCCGGCGGACGGATGAGCATGGTGCGGATGAACAGCGAGTGCCAGGCGTACTCGGTGAAGACGCGGACCTTGATACGCTGGGCCGGATCGGCACCGCCGTAAAGATCCTGCGCGAAGAGCTCGCGGCCTTTCAAATGGTCCAGGAAGTCGGTGTGCAGAACATCGAAGTGTTCGCGCGAGATCCCGGGATTGTTGTCCCACCAGATCTGGCCTTCGGTCAGCGCATCGCGGACGATGAACTTGTCCTTCGGGCTGCGGCCCGTATGTACGCCCGTATCCGCAACGACCGCGCCGTCGACCGACAAAGTGGCTTCGCCGCGACGAACCGCTTCCTCGACGAGGACCGGCTCCAGCTCGTTCCACCAGATCGAGGCAAGATCTTGAAGCTGTCTACTTTCCGTCGTCATTTTTGACTCCCGTTGGCGCTTTCGCTTTTGCAGCGGCTCGGTCGGTGTCGCAATTTATTTTTATCGGTGGGAAAGGCTTCCAGAATCCAAGAAAAATCCGCTTTGCAACGCGGGTGAAACGGACTTCGCGGTATCGGCTCCGCACAGGCCTATTCCCCGGCAATTGAACGCAAAATGCGCGTGTTTGTTTCAAATGCGTATCGGTGTTTCGCATATGGTCGACCACATCCCAGCGATGGACAAATTGTCGTATGTGGCACGACGCGCCGAATTGGTGACGTCTTTGTGTCTGTACGGCCTTTTTTCGTTTCATCTCCCCAGCCAAGTCCGGTTTACCGGACTTGCTCATTATAGAGTGCTGAACTCGGGAACAGCCGAGTTCAGTGGGAGGGGTCGAGTTGCGCGGCAGTGCGATCCGGGTGAGTGGTGGCCTTCTCCCTCCCCCTTGTGGGGAGGGCCGAGAGCGCGAAGCGCTCCGGGGTGGGGGCACAGAGTTTCGAGGTACACTCACGCGTGGATAGGCCATCACCCCACCCCGCTCGTGCTGCGCACGAGTCGGCCCTCCCCATTCAGGGGAGGGAAAGTCAGGGGACGGAAAGTCACGCCCGCGCCTTCTCCGCCAGCGCCACCAGCACCTGCCGAAGCGGTCCCGGCGCGCGCACGCGTTCGGGGAAACGGAGGTAGAGAGTTTTTCCGTTCGCGGAGAGTTCCACGCCTTCGGGATCGAGGCCGTCGCAGCGCCAGTCTCCGGCCGAGGCCCCCAGAAGTTTTGTCGCGTACAGCGCGAGCGCGTCGGAATGATCCTCGTTCATATGCGCGACCGCGCCCTCCTCCGCCGTCAGAAGTTCGGCGGCGTCCGAGATGTCGGTCATGATCGCCTCGCGCGGGAGGGTCTGGATGCGGCCGAAGCCGGCGACGAGATGCGCGCTGTCCGGCTCCAGCCGGTAGAAACCGAAATCGCCGAACCCTGCGAAGCCCTGCGCCGAGGGCAGCCGCGCGAGATAGCGGCGGCGGGCCTCCGGGTCCTCGGTCCGCGAGATCGTCCCCATGATCGTCACGCGCGGGCCGGCGAGCGGGTCCTTCCAGCCGGTATCTTCGACGAGAAGCGACACGCGCGGCTCGCCGCCGATGTTTTTGGTGTGGCGGGCGAGGCCGGACAGGAGGAGAAGCGGCGCCCCGTCGGCCGCCGTCGCAACGGCCACGAGCGAGGCATAAGGCGCGCCCGAACTCGGCGTCCCTTGTGGCCAGCGCCCCGCGCCGGGCGCGCCGGATCAGATCCTTTGCCGTGACATTAGGGTCAAATTCCTCGGTCTGCATTCAACAAAACCCCTTTATCGGCATGAAAAACCCTCATTTCTCAGGTGGAAAGGGTGACTTCCTCGACCCCCCACCCCATTATCAGACGAACTGAATGGCCATATTTCGGCCATGTGCGACGGTTCAAACGCTACACCTAGAGGACGCGAGGGAACGCTTGATGCCCACCATCGCCTTGGTCGATGACGACCGCAACATCCTGACCTCCGTGTCCATTGCCCTCGAAACCGAGGGTTACCGGATATCAACCTACACCGACGGCGCCGCGGCCCTTGAGGGGCTGAAGGCCAATCCGCCGGACCTGGCCATCTTCGACATCAAGATGCCGCGCATGGACGGGATGGAGCTGCTTCGGCGCCTCCGCCAGAAATCCGAAATGCCGGTGATCTTCCTCACCTCCAAGGATGAGGAAATCGACGAGCTGTTCGGCCTGAAAATGGGCGCCGACGACTTCATCAAGAAGCCGTTCTCGCAGCGGCTTCTGGTCGAGCGCGTGAAGGCGGTCCTGCGCCGCGCCGCCTCCCGCGACGGCACCGCCGCGCCGAAGCCGGGCGAATTGCCCGGCAAGGCGCTGGAACGCGGCAATCTCCTGATGGATTCGGAACGCCACACCTGCACCTGGAAGAATGAGCAGGTCACGCTCACGGTGACGGAATTCCTCATTCTTCAGGCGCTCGCGACCCGTCCCGGCGTCGTCAAAAGCCGCAACGCCCTGATGGACGCGGCCTATGACGACCAGGTCTATGTCGACGACCGCACCATCGACAGCCACATCAAGCGGCTGCGCAAGAAGTTCAAGGCAACCGACGACAGCTTCGACATGATCGAAACGCTGTACGGCGTCGGCTACCGCTTCAAGGAAGTTTGACGCGAGAAGGTCCGGAGCGCATTTTCCGGCCCTATGAGCGTCGAGATCGAGCGTATCGCCCAAAACCCGACCAAAACCACGCCTGCGCCCGCCGACAAGCGGGGCGCGCGCTGGCCGCGTTTTCTCGGCTTTTCGAGCCTGACGCGCCGTATCGTGGTGCTCAATCTCGCGGGCCTCGTCGCCCTGCTCTCGGGCATTCTCTACCTCAACCAGTTCCGCGCCGGCCTGATCGAGGCGCGCATCCAGAGCCTCACCATCCAGGGCGAGATCATGGCCGCGGCCATCGCTGCGTCCTCGAACTCGAACGAGGACGCCGATTCGCTCTGGATCGATCCCGACAAGCTGATGAACATCGCGCCCTCCGAAATGCTGCAGCAGCGCGGCGAGCAGATGGAGAGCCTCGACTTTCCGATCAATCCCGAGCGCGTCGCGCCCATGCTGCGCCGCCTCATCACCCCGACCCGCACCCGCGCGCGTATTTACGATGCCGGCGGCCAGCTCCTGCTCGACAGCCAGAGCCTCTATGCGCCCGGAGATCTGCTGCGGCTCGATCTGCCGTCGCCGCAGACCGCGAAGGAAAAGCCGTTGCTCGACCGCCTGGTGGCGACGGTGCAGCAATGGATGTTCCGCAGCGATCTCCCGGCCTATCAGGATCTGACCGGCGGCGATTACCCGGAAGTGACGCGCGCGCTGTCCGGCGCGCCCAATGCCGTGGTGCGCCAGAACAAGCAGAGCGAGATGATCGTCTCCGTCGCGGTGCCGATCCAGCGGTTCCGCACCGTGCAGGGCGCGCTTTTGCTCTCGACGCTGGGCGGCGACATCGACGACATCGTGCGCGCCGAGCGGATCGCGATCGTCCGCGTATTCCTTGTCGCCGCGCTCGTCATGGTGGTTCTGTCCGTGCTTCTCGCCGGCACCATCGCCGGGCCGGTGCGGCGTCTTGCCAACGCCGCCGAGCGCGTGCGCCACCGCATCGACAGCCGCGCGCAGCTTCCCGACTTCTCCGAGCGCGACGACGAGATCGGCCATCTCTCGCGGGCGTTCCGCGACATGACGGACGCGCTCTACAACCGCATGGAAGCGATCGAACGCTTCGCGGCCGACGTCGCGCACGAGTTGAAGAACCCCCTCACCTCGTTGCGGTCCGCCGTCGAAACCCTGCCGCTGACGAAAAGCGAGGACTCGCGCAAGCGCCTGCTCGACATCATCCAGCACGATGTGCGCCGCCTCGACCGCCTGATCTCCGACATTTCCGACGCCTCGCGCCTCGACGCCGAACTGCAGCGGCAGGATCTCGACGCCGTCGATATCGGCCGCATGCTCCAAACCATCACCGGCGCGCAGAACGAGGTTCATGCCGGCGAGGCGACGATCACGCTCAACATCGCCGAGAACGCGCGCGCGGCGGGACGGCTGCGGCTCAAGGGCCACGATCTCAGGCTCGGCCAGGTCTTCACGAACCTGATCGACAACGCCCGCTCGTTCTCGCCGCCCCAGGGCGAGGTGCGCGTGAATGTGCGCCGCGCGAAAGACGATATCGTGGTGTCGGTCGAGGATGACGGGCCGGGCATCCGTCCCGACGCGATCGAGCGCGTGTTCGAGCGCTTCTACACCGACCGCCCGGTCGAGGGCTTCGGCCAGAATTCGGGTCTCGGGCTTTCGATCTCCAAACAGATCGTCGAGGCGCATGGCGGCGAGCTGTGGGCGGAGAACCGGCTTTCGACGAAGCCCGGCGCGGGCGGTGCCGCGAAAGTGATCGGCGCGCGCTTCACGGTGCGGATGCCGGCGGCGGTGAAATGAGCACGGTGCATGCGAGCTGCGTCTCGTTCGGCGGGCGCGGCATTCTCATTCGCGGCGCCTCGGGCGCCGGGAAATCGCGGCTGGCCCATATCCTGATCCTGCGGGGGCCGCTTTACGGCTTCGAGGCAAAGCTTGTGGCGGATGACCGGGTTGCGGTGAACGTGGAGGACGGCGCCCTGATCGGCCGCCCGCCCGAGCCCCTGGCGGGGCTCCTGGAGGTCCGGGGGCTCGGCCTGATCCGCCTACCTTATTTGCCCCAAACCCGCCTGGATCTGGTAATGGATCTCCGCCCGGAGGGGGAAATCCCCCGTTTGCCCACCGCGGAGGATTGTGAAATCGGTCTCAATGGCGTCACATTGCCGCGAGTGTTCGCAAGTGGCCCTGAGACCGGTTTAGACGTATTATTAACTATAAGTGGCGAGTCTGGGTCGATGCTCGATCCATATGTAGCACTTGCGTCGGTAGGATTTGATGGAAAGACTAAGCGCTCTTGAAGCTGCGTCCGGCGTCCCGACATATGTTGGACGTCCTGAGGAACTGATGATCGGAATAGTCCTCGTGACCCACGGTCGTCTCGCATGCGAGTTCCGTTCGGCACTCGAACATGTCGTGGGTCCCCAGCAGCAAATTGAGACCATCACGATCGGCCCGGAAGACGACATGGAAAATCGCCGCCAGGACATCATGGATGCCTGTGCCCGCGTCGACGTGGGCGAGGGTGTCGTGGTGTGCACCGATATGTTCGGCGGCACGCCGTCGAACCTCGCAATCTCCTGCATGAACGGCCGCAAGATCGAGGTCGTCGCGGGCATCAACCTGCCCATGCTCATCAAGCTTGCCTCCATCCGCCACGAGACGCCTCTCGCGGAAGCGGTGGCGCAGGCCCAGGACGCCGGTCGGAAATACATCTCCGTCGCAAGCCGCGTCCTCGCCGGAAAATGATCGATCCGCTCGTTTGGCCGCCGGGTGGACAGACGCCCCTGACGGGCGGCACCATCACCCGCGAAATCATGATCACGAACAAGCGCGGCCTGCATGCGCGGGCCTCGGCGAAGTTCGTGCAATGCGTCGAGCTCTACCAGTGCCATGTGACCGTGACCAAAGGCGGCGACACCGTCGGCGGCACCTCGATCATGGGCTTGATGATGCTGGCCGCCGGCCCGGGCACGACCATCACGGTCACCTCCAAGGGCTATGAGGCGCGCGAATGCCTCGACGCGCTCGAAGGGCTTCTGAGCGAGAAGTTCGGCGAAGAAGAGTAGGTCTTCTTCGCCTCTCCCGTGAAACGGGAGAGGTCGAGAGCGCGAAGCGCTCCGGGTGAGGGCAAGCCGTACGTCCTGACTCCCCTTCCCTGCCCCTAACTCCATCGCCCTCACCCCGCTCGCCCTCAACTCGGCTCTAGCCGAGTTGAGCATTCGAGTGCCGAACTCGGATAAATCCGAGTTCGGGCCAAGTCGGCCCTCTCCCGTTTCACGGGAGAGGGAAAAACCGTCACACAAAATTTGGACTGCTTGTTGCATGCTCCCCCGGGCAATCGGGGGATCGCATGGACAGCTATGACCTTGTCGTGATCGGCAGCGGCCCGGCCGGGCGGCGGGCGGCCGTCCAGGGTGCGAAGCTCGGGCGTTCGGTGCTTGTCGTCGAGAACCGGCGGCGCGTCGGCGGCGTCTCGGTCCACACCGGCACCATCCCCTCCAAGACGCTCCGCGAAACCGTGCTGAACCTGTCCGGCTGGCGCGAGCGCGGCTTTTACGGCCGCTCCTACCGTGTGAAAAAGAACATCCAGGGCTCCGATCTCGGCGACCGGCTGAGCAAGACGCTCGAACACGAGGTCGAGGTCCTGGAACATCAGTTCCAGAGGAACGGCGTACGCACGCTTCCCGGCGCGGCGCGCTTTCTCGATCCGCACCGGCTTGCCGTCACCTGCCCGGACGGGCGCGAAGAGATCATCCGCGCCGAGCGCGTGGTGATCGCGGTCGGCACGGTGCCGTTCCGTCCGTCGAACGTGCCGTTCAACGACACCAATATTCTCGATTCCGACGGCGTGATCGAAACGCCGCGCGTGCCGCGCAGCCTCATCGTCGTCGGCGCGGGCGTGATCGGCATCGAATATGCGACGATCTTTTCCGCGCTCGACGTGCCGGTGACTTTGATCGAACCGCGCGAAACCTTTCTCGATTTCATCGACCGCGAGATCATCGACGAATTCGTGCACCAATTGCGCGATCGCGGCGTCACGATCCGGCTCGGCACGCCGGTGACGAGCGTCGAGCAGGACCACGCCGGCTGGGCCGTCGCGGTGCTGGAGGACGGGCGGCGCATCCGCGCGGAAATGCTGCTCTACGCGGCGGGCCGCATGGGCGCGACGAAGGATCTCGGCCTCGAAAACTGCGGGCTCACGACCGACAAGCGCGGCCGCGTCGCGGTCGATCCCAAGACGTTCCAGACCGAGGTGCCGCACATCTATGCGGCGGGCGATGTGATCGGCTTTCCGAGCCTCGCCTCGACCAGCATGGAACAGGGCCGCATCGCGGCCTGCCACGCTTTCGACCTGCCGCTGCCGCCGGCGCCGCACTATTTCCCCTACGGTATTTACGCCGTGCCGGAAATCTCGACCATCGGCCTCACCGAAGAGGAGGCCCGCGCCAAGGGCCATGCCTATGAATGCGGGATCGCGCGGTTCCGCGAAACCTCGCGCGGGCACATTATGGGCCTCAATGCCGGGCTGATGAAAATGCTGTTCGACATGCACACGCGCAAACTGCTCGGCGTGCATATCATCGGCGAAGGCGCGACCGAGCTGATCCATATCGGCCAGGCGGTGCTGAACCTCGGCGGCTCGCTCGAATATTTCATCGAGAACACGTTCAACTATCCGACGCTGGCGGAGGCGTACAAGATCGCGGCGCTGGATGCGTGGAACCGGATGCCGAGCGCGGCCGCGGCGAGTGTGCCGAAGGTGACGCCGCTGGTCGGCGAAGGGCCGCTGGCGGCGGCGGAGTAGACCCTCTCCCCAACTGAACTCGGCTATAGCCGAGTTCAGTTGGGGAGAAGGCGACGGCGGCTTATCCCTCCCCTGAAAGGGGAGGGTGGCGCGAAGCGCCGGGTGGGGTTCTCCCCCCACCCCGCTTGCCTCCGGCAAGTCGGCCCTCCCCCGCTTCGCGGAGGAGGGATGGCGGCCTCATCCTAAGGAGGCGCACAGCGCCGTCTCGAAGGACGAGCCACAAGCTCCGAGCCTGCCGCCCATGGTTCGAGACGCGACGCTGCGCATCGCTCCTCACCATGAGGCTGGAAAGGGTTCCGCTCATCCGCCTTGCCCTTTAGGTTAGGCGCCATGCCCCACAGCACCCCGCTCATCGCCACCATCGTCGCCGGTCTCGGCATCGCCTTCATCTTCGGCACCATCGCCCACCGGCTGAAACTGCCGCCTCTCGCGGGCTATCTCTTGGCGGGCGTCCTCATCGGCCCCTTCACCCCGGGCTATGTCGCCGACCAGGAACTCGCCCTCGAACTCGCGGAAATCGGCGTCATCCTCCTGATGTTCGGCGTCGGCCTGCATTTCTCGCTGAAGGACCTTTTGTCCGTACGCGCCATCGCCATTCCCGGCGCGGTCGGCCAGATCGCGATCGCGACCCTGATGGGCATGGCCCTGGCCTGGGCGCTCGGCTGGGGGATCGGCGCCGGCATCGTGCTCGGGCTTTCGCTCTCCGTCGCCTCGACCGTCGTGCTGCTGAAGGCCCTGCAGGACCGGCGGCTGGTCGAGACCGAACGCGGACGCATCGCCGTCGGCTGGCTGATCGTCGAAGACCTTGTGATGGTGCTGACGCTCGTCATCCTGCCGGCCGTCGCCGGCCTGATCGGGGGGCGCACAATCGACGATGCCCACAGCGCGGGCGGGCTCGTCGCGATGTTCGGCCCGCTGACCCTCTGGCAGACGCTGACATTCACCGGGCTGAAGCTCATCGCGTTCGTCGCGCTGATGTTGGTCGTCGGCCGCCGCCTCGTTCCCTGGGTGCTGCACTACATCGCGCATACCGGCTCGCGCGAACTGTTCCGCCTCGCCGTGCTCGCCATCGCGCTCGGCATCGCCTTCGGCTCGGCGCAATTGTTCGGCGTGTCGTTTGCGCTCGGCGCCTTCTTCGCGGGGATGATCCTCGCCGAAAGCGAACTCTCGCACCGCGCCGCGCAGGAGACCTTGCCGCTGCGCGATGCGTTCGCCGTTCTGTTCTTCGTGTCGGCGGGCATGCTGTTCAATCCCGAAATCCTGCTCAGCCATCCGCTCGGCGTGCTGGCGACGGTGCTCATCATCACCGTGGGCAAATCGCTCGCGGCCTACGGGATCGTGCGGGTGTTCGGCTATTCCAACGCGACGGCTCTGACGATCTCGGCCTCGCTGGCGCAGATCGGCGAATTCTCGTTCATCCTCGCCGTGCTCGGCGTCTCGCTCGAGCTTCTGCCGCTGGAAGGCCGCGATCTCATCCTCGCCGGCGCCATCATCTCGATCCTGCTGAACCCGGTGTTCTTCGCTTTGCTCGACCGCTACGCGCCGCAGGCCGAGCCGAAGGTGGAGGAGCCGGAGAAGAAGCCGAAATCCGATGTCGAGAACGATGCGGTGCCGGACAGCACGCTCACCGGCCATGCGGTGGTGATCGGCTACGGCCGCGTCGGCAAGATCGTCGTCGATGCCCTGCTCGAAGCGGGCATTCCGATGGTCGTGACCGACGAGCGGCCGGAGGCGGTGGCGGAACTGAGGAAACGCGGCATTCCGGCGCTCAGCGGCAATGCCGGCGAACGCGGCATGCTGGAAGCCACCAATCTCGGCGCCGCGCGCTGGTTCATCAGCGCCATTCCGTCACCGTTCGAAGCGGGGAACCTGATCGAGCATGCGCGGGCGGCAAACCCGAACCTCGACATCGTGGCGCGCGCGCATTCGGATGCCGAGGTGGAGTATCTGGAGAAGGCGGGCGCGAGCCGGGTGATTATGGGCGAGCGAGAGATCGCGCTGGCCGTCATCGGCTATGTGCTCGGGCGGCGCAGCCGATGCGGCAATGGACGCTACGCCGTGATCGCCAATCTGGAAGGAGCCCCGGGCCTTATATGAGATATCTTAGTACGCCATTCGTATCCGCGGCTCGTCGACTAAAATCCCCTACAAGCCGAATGTACGAGTTCATGCATGGCAACGTTTGTACGATGAAAAGTCGGACGGCTCTGATTGCGATAGAGACCTCTTCGAACTTTCGAAATGGATAGCGAGAGAGGCCAGCAACCTTCAACGCAAGTCAAAGGAAGAGTTTGAAGGGCTTGGAAGCGAGCTCGCCGTTCTGTTTGCCGTAGCTGCAATGAACAGAGAGTATCACGCCATTTCGCGGGGGCGCCGGCAGTCCGAACGGATGGAGGCTCCGGACGTCGTTTCATTTGAGAACATGGTGCGAAGACCGCTACCCAATTCGGCATACGGTCAAACGATATCGAGCGATGATGCACTGGAGGCAACGGTCGATGCATTTGAGTCGTGGCTTTTTGACGCCTACAGGCTGCCTACAGCGGACACCCATGAAAAAGCGGACTTGAATCTCGCGTGGGCTTCGGCCTGTCGTCGATACAGCTTTCAAAGAGGTCTCAACGACATATGGAATCAAGGGATTTGGGAGGGGTGGCGACTCTCTGCCAAGAACGGAACACTTTATTTTGAACCAACGGACTATCCCGTTGCCACACGCCTTGAAGCTGCTCAAATACGGCAACAGTCAAACTTCATGAATTTTCCTTGGGTTGACCTATCTGTGTGGACAACCCTTAAACCAGAATCACGACAGAAGATGGCGCTACCCCGAACAATTACGGAGGTACGCATAACGAAGGAGCGCCGGAGATTTCGCGTTGGCCGACCACCCTGCCGCTCGCGCGCGCCGCACCATTATGTATTCGAGAAGGCTGGCTTGGAAGGAAGCTATTTAGCGAGATTTCTCGATATACCCTTTCCAAATGACCCTCGCTTGAATTGTCGGCTACTTCTCACCGGATGGCATGTCATCTTAGATTTGGCACGAGCGTTGACTGCCAACACTGATCCCGCAAGTTCCTTGAGTTGAGACGGCATTAAGAAGATGGCCCTCATCGTTAGACGAGGGGAGCTCGTAAACGTACTTATCGACGCACTATCGATAGATGAATCGAGTGCTGCTGCCGTGATTGATTTTTTTTCATTTAGGGCAAAGGTCGCTGGCGAAACGGGGCATCGGGGGTTGTGGGCGGCGCCCTTGGTGCCGGTACCAGGCAAGGATGCGTTTGGTCTGGCGTTACCCGTTTTGGTCGCGAGCGCGCCGCTTCGCAAAGTTGAAGCCTGGCTGGAGAAGGGCGGATTAAATGACAATCTGCCGAAGGGGTCGCGAGGCGAACGATGGGAGGACCAGCTTCGTCAGGATATCCGGGAAGCAATCGATGAAAACCCCTTACTCCGCAATACGCGGTGTGCCGCGCACGCGGTAAAGAGGGCGGATGATGATGGCGAAGAGATTGATCTTCTAATTCAACTCGACACGATCCTAATCGTAGGCGAAATCAAGTTCTGGCTGGTTCCGGCCGATCCGTTTGAACGGTTCAACTATTTTCGAAAGCTGAAATCCGCGTCTGAACAGGCGCGGAGGAAGGCCAGTTTTGTACATGCTAATCCGGACGTGGCTGCGAAGGCGCTGCGAATTACTGAGACCGAAGTTCGATCTCTGAAGATCGTTCCTCTGGTTGTGGCAAACCAAGGATTTGGATTTGCGCTTGATATTGATGGGTGTCGAATTACGGACTCGGGTTTCCTGCTTAACTACTTGGGTGCTGCAAGCCTCGTGACTGGTATGGCAATTGATCCTGCTTCAGGGCGCCAAGTTCAAAACACAACAGAGCTGTATCGCTCGGAACGGGAAGCAGCGAAGCAATTTGAGACTGCGTTCGCGAAACCTTCCGTACTAGGTCGCTTCATTGATCGAATTCAGTGGATCGATATCCCTTTCCCCACCTCCGATCCGCGACCTTTCTATTTCAAGGGCGTTCAACTGAACGATCTTTCAGGAGATGAAAGGGCGACTGCAAATGCTATGCGTGCAATTTTGAACCCGACGGGGACATAAAGAAACCTTTATATCCGCCTTGCCCCTCTCTCCCGCGCGTGCTACATCCCGCGCCAAATCCCCCAGTGAGAGAGCCTCAATGAACGCCCACGTCGCCAAGGACTATGCCGTCGCCGATATCGGTCTTGCCGATTGGGGCCGCAAAGAGCTGACGATCGCCGAGATCGAAATGCCCGGCCTGATGAAGACGCGCGAGGAATATGGTCCTTCGCAGCCGCTGAAGGGCGCGCGGATCGCGGGCTCGCTTGCACATGACGATCCAGACCGGCGTTCTCATCGAGACGCTGAAGGCGCTCGGCGCCGATGTGCGCTGGGCTTCGTGCAACATCTATTCGACGCAGGACCACGCCGCCGCCGCCATCGCCGCGGCCGGCACGCCCGTCTTCGCCATCAAGGGCGAGAACCTGAAGGATTACTGGGAATACACCCACAAGATCTTCGAATGGCATGACGGCGGCGTGCCGAACATGATCCTGGACGACGGCGGCGACGCCACGCTCCTCATCCATCTCGGCAAGCGCGCGGAAGAAGGCGATACCGCCTTCCTCGAAACCGCGACCAACGAGGAAGAGGAAGTGCTCTACGCCTCGATCAAGGGCCGCCTGAAGAGCAATCCCGGCTTCTACACGAAGTGCGCCAAGAGCATTCAGGGCGTGACGGAAGAGACGACGACGGGCGTGCATCGTCTGTACGAGATGCAGAAGAAGGGCCTCGCTGCTCTGGCCCGCGATCAACGTCAACGACAGCGTCACCAAGTCGAAGTTCGACAATCTCTACGGCTGCAAGGAATCGCTCGTCGACGGCATCCGCCGCGGCACCGACGTGATGATGGCCGGCAAGGTCGCCATGGTCGCGGGCTTCGGCGATGTCGGCAAGGGTTCGGCGGCCTCGCTGCGCAATGCCGGCTGCCGGGTGATGGTGTCGGAGATCGACCCGATCTGCGCGCTGCAGGCGGCGATGGAAGGCTATGAAGTCACGACCATGGAAGATGCCGCGCCCCGCGCCGACATCTTCGTGACCGCGACCGGCAATCTCGACGTCATTACCGTGGACCATGTGCGGGCCATGAAGGACCGCGCCATCGTCTGCAATATCGGCCATTTCGACTCGGAAATTCAGGTCCAGGGCCTGAAGAACTTCAAATGGCACAATGTGAAGCCGCAGGTCGACGAGATCGAACTGCCCGACGGCAAGCGCATCATCCTGCTCTCGGAAGGCCGCCTCGTGAACCTCGGCAACGCGACCGGCCATCCGAGCTTCGTGATGTCGGCGAGCTTCACCAACCAGACGCTCGCGCAGATCGAGATTTTCGCGAATCCGGGCAAGTATCCGGTCGGCGTCTATGTCCTGCCGAAGCACCTCGACGAGAAGGTCGCGGCGCTGCATCTCGACAAGGTCGGGGCGAAGCTGACGAAGTTGAGCGACAAGCAGTCGGCTTACATCAACGTGCCGAAGAACGGCCCGTTCAAGGCCGACCAGTACCGGTATTGAGTTGAGCCTCTTCCCCTCTCCTGCGAAGCGGGAGAGGGTCGAGAGCGCGTCAGCGCTCCGGGGTGAGGGCAAGCACGATGTTGTTGCTGCCTGTTTCCGTTACTTCCCCTCACCCGCTTACGGCCTCCGCGCCGTAAGTCGTCCTCTCCCGTGAACGGGAGAGGGGTAAAGGCGCCCAGATTTTCGCTCCCGCCCGTTTTCCCCATTTCCCCTCACCCGCTTGCGCCTTTCGGCGCAAGTCGACCTCTCCCGCTGTGCGGCGAGAGGTCGTTTTCCCCACTCTTTCCACAGCTTGTCCCCAGACCTTTCAACCTTCTTAAATTTATTGACTCGCGGACTCATCTGCCATTGGGCGCGAGTCCCGATGCAGCTAGATTGATTGTGATTCGGGAGGAGGTCGCGCGGGGGCGGTCGCCCGGACGCGCGGGGCGAATTTTTCATGCGAGACCGGTGCGCAGACGCACGCAGCACTGTCTTGACCGCGTTCGCGGTCCTGTCTCCATCAACGGTTTCGGCCGCGCCTTCGCCCTTCACGCTTGCCGTACAGCCTGAACAGTACGGCATCGGCTGGGGCGCGGTGTCGCTCGGCCTTCTGCTTGTAACCACCTGTACAGCCTATCTTTACGCCCGCCATCGCTCGCGCTCCGGCGTGGCGGAAACCACGCTCCGCACCATCATTTCGGATCTGCGCGGCAAGCTCGATCGCGCCGAGGCCCTGGCCGCGACCGAGCCGCAGATCGTCGTGACCTTCGGCATCGCCCGGCGAGGAGCCGGAAGTCACCGGCGCGCTGCCGCCCGAAATCAGCATTCCGCCCGGACGCCGCGCGCTGCATCTCAGCGCCTGGCTGAACCTGGAAACGGTGCAGCTCCTCGAAGAGCGGGTCGAAACGCTGCGCCAGCGCGGCGAGGCGTTCGAGACCTTGGTGACGACGCGCAAGGGCGAGCACATCACGATCGACGGCCGCGCCGCCGGCGGGCGTGCGATCCTGCGCATCCGCAGCCTCGACGGCGAAAAGCTGGCTCTGGCCGAGCTCAGGACCCGCCATGCCGAAATGCAGCGCGAACTGGCGCGCTTCCAGGCGCTCCTCGACCGCCTGCCCCAGCCGGCCTGGCTGCGCGACAAGGAGGGCAGGATCTCCTGGAACAATGCCGCCTATGCCGGGACGGTCGAGCGGCCGATGGGCGGAAGCGCGAACGACATTCTGGAAGGCGCGGCGCGCCGCAAGGCGGCGCTTGCCCGCTCCAGCGGCATCAGCTTCCACGAGCGGGCCGCCGTCACCGCCAGCGGGCGGCGCCGGGTGTTCGAAGTGTTCGAGACGCCGCATGAAGGCGGCAGCGCCGGGCTCGCGGTCGACATGACCGAACTCGAGAGCCTGAAGAGCGATCTCGTCCGCCGCATCGAGAGCCACCGCAAGACGCTCGACGAACTGGCGACGGGCGTCGCGATCTTCGCGGCCGACGGACGGCTCGCCTTCCACAATCATGCCTTCCGCCAGCTCTGGCAGATCGACGCCGCCTTCCTCGCGCAGGAACCGACGGATATGGCGATCCTCGACCGGCTGCGCGCCAAGGAAGTGCTGCCGGAGCCGACCGATTTCCGCGCCTGGAAGGCGCAGCTGCAGGACGCCTATCGCGCCGTCGAACCGCGCGAGCATTGGTGGCACCTGCCGGACGGCCGCACGCTCCGCGTCGTACAGACGCCGAACCCCGAAGGCGGCGTAACCTATCTGTTCGACGACGTGTCGGAACGCATCAACCTCGAAAGCCGCTACAACGCGCTGACGCGCGTGCAGCGCGAAACGCTCGATCATCTGCGCGACGCCGTCGCGGTGTTCGGCTCGGACGGGCGGCTCAGGCTGCACAATCCGGCCTTCGTCCAGATGTGGAAGCTGCCGCCGGCGGAACTCGCAAGCGAACCGCATGCCGCGCGCGTCTTCGCGCTGTGCCGCGTCCTGCATCAGCCCGAAGAGCCGTGGGAGATGCTGAAGACGGCGGTGACGACCTTGCCGGAAAGCCGCAAGCCCGTGTTCGGCCGCATCGAGCGCGGCGACGGCTCGACGATCGATCTCGGCACCGTGCCGCTGCCGGACGGCGCGACGCTCGTCACCTTCTCCGACGTCACCGCCGCGACCTCCGTCGAGCGTGCGCTGACCGACCGCAACGAAGCTCTTGGTCGCCGCGGGCCTGCTCAAATCGAATTTCGTGAAGCACGTCTCGTACGAACTGCGCGCGCCCCTGACCAATGTCATCGGCTTCGCCGAGCTTCTCGCCGATCCCGCGACCGGTGATCTCAACGAGCGCCAGCGCGAATATGCCGGGCACATCCTCGATAGCTCCGCCGGCCTCTACACGATCATCAACGACATTCTCGACCTCGCGACGATCGATGCCGGGGCGATGGAGCTGGAACTCGGCATTGTCGATATCCGCGGCGCCGTCGACGCCGCCATCGAGGGCATGCGCGGGCGCCTCGCCGATACCGGCATCACGCTCGACATCCAGGTGCCGCCCGCGATCGGCAGCTTCGTCGCGGACGAAAAGCGCGTGCGGCAGGTTCTGTTCAACCTGTTGTCCAACGCCATCGGCTTCAGCCCCGAGGACCGCCCGGTGCGCCTCGAAGCGCTGCGCGGCGACGGCCAGGTGATCTTCCGCGTCACCGATCAGGGCCGGGGCATTTCGCCGGAGCACATCGGCACCGTGTTCGAACGCTTCGAGACCCGCACCGAAGGCTCGCGCCATCGCGGCGTGGGCCTTGGCCTTTCCATCGTCCGCTCCTTCGTGGAACTGCATGGCGGCGGCGTCTCCATCGAGAGCACGCCGGGCGAAGGCACGACCGTGACCTGCACCTTCCCGGTTGATGGTGGCGGAAAGACGCGGGTCGCGGCAGAATAGAAGCATGGCAGAGACAGAGGCCCGCGCGCATCGGCTGGCGCTTCCAGACGAAGCGGCGACGGCACGTTTGGCCGCCGCTCTGGCGCCCATGTTCATGGCGGGCGATCTCGTCACGCTGGCGGGCTCGCTCGGCGCCGGCAAGACCACATTCGCGCGCTATGTCGTCCGCCGCCTCGCGGGCAATCCCGACCTCGACGTGCCGAGCCCGACCTTCAGCCTGATGCAGACCTACGACACGGCCCAGGGCCGCGTCGTCCATGCCGACCTCTACCGTCTCGCGGGCGGCTCCGAACTCGCCGAGATCGGCTGGGAGGAAGCGGGCGTCGGCGCGATCGTCCTCGTCGAATGGCCGGACCGCGCCGGCGACGAACTCAGCGGCGAGCGGCTGGAACTGACCTTCGAGATCGATCCGGAAAACCCGTCGGGCGCGCGGCACGTCACCATCAACCCGCACGGCAACTGGCCGGACCGGATCGCCCGCGCGCTTCAGATCGCGGGCTTTCTGGAGGCCGCCGGCTGGGGCGGTGCGCGGCGCCTGCATGTGCAGGGCGATGCGAGCTCGCGCCGTTACGAGCGGCTGATCGACCGCGGACGCAGCGCCGTCCTGATGGACGCGCCGCGAAAGCCCGACGGCCCGCCGATCCGCGACGGCAGGCCCTACAGCAAGATCGCAAAGCTCGCGGAGGACGTGGTGCCGTTCGCCGCCGTCGCGCTCGTTTTGCGCGCGCAGAATCTTTCGGCGCCGCACATCCTGGCGCACGATCTCGACCGCGGCTTCCTGCTGGTCGAGGATTTCGGCTCGGAATCAGTCGTCGTCAACGGCGAGCATGCGCCGGAACGGATGGAAGCCGCGGTCGATCTCCTGGTCGATCTCCACATCCGCGACCTCCCCTCCGAAGTCTCGATCGAGAGCACGGTCCATAACGTGCCGCCCTACGACATGGAGGCGCTGCTGATCGAGACCGAGCTGATGCTCGACTGGTACCTGCCCTATACGCGCCGCGCGCCCTCGCCCAGCCAGCGCGAGGAATTCCTTGCGCTGTGGAGGAACGTATTGACACCGATCGTGGACGGACCATTGACCTGGACTTTGCGCGATTACCATTCTCCGAACCTGATGTGGCTGCCCGAACGCGACGGCATCAGGCGGATCGGGCTTCTCGATTTTCAGGACACGGTGATCGGCCATGCGGCGTACGATGTCGCCTCGCTGTTGCAGGATGCGCGTCTCGATGTTCCGGAGAATCTCGAATTGAGCCTTTTGACGCGTTACGTGAAAGGCCGCCGTGCCGAGGATCCGAGCTTCGATCCGCTGACCTTCGCCAGCGCCTATGCCGTGCTCGGCGCGCAGCGGGCGACGAAGATTCTCGGCATTTTCGTCCGGCTCGCGACGCGCGACGGCAAGCAGGCCTATCTGAAACACCTGCCGCGCCTGACGCGCTATCTCGACCGCGATCTCGCCCATCCCGCATTGGCGGAACTGCGCAACTGGTATCTGACCGCCGTGAGACTGCCGAAATGAGCGCGCCGAAGACTGCGCCAAAGACTGCAATGGTGCTGGCAGCCGGGCTCGGCACGCGGATGAAGCCGCTGACGGAGACACAGCCGAAGCCGCTGGTCACGGTCGCGGGACGCACGCTCATCGACCGCGTTCTCGACCGGCTGACTGAAGCCGGCGTCGGAACGGCGGTCGTGAACGTGCATCACCACGCCGATCTTCTCGAACGGCACCTGAAGACGCGCACGGCGCCGAAGATCGTGATTTCCGACGAGCGGGCGCAGCTTCTCGATTCCGGCGGCGGCGTGAAGAAGGCGCTGCCGCTGCTCGGCAAGAACCCGTTCTTCATCATCAATGCCGACACGATCTGGATCGAGGGCTTCGCCCGAATCTCAAGCGGCTGGGCGCGGCCTTCGACCCGAAGGCGATGGACGGGCTCCTGCTTCTCGCCCCGACCGCGACGAGCCGCGGTTATGACGGGCTGGGCGATTTCCTGATCGACCCCGACGGGCGGCTGATTCGCCGCGCGGAGCATCAGGTGACGCCGTTCGTCTATGCGGGCGCGGCCGTTCTCCGGCCCGAACTCTTCAAGGATACACCCGACGGACCGTTCTCGCTGAACCTCCTGTTCGACCGCGCCATCGAGGCCGGGCGGCTGTTCGGCTTGCGTCTGGACGGATTGTGGATGCATGTCGGCACGCCCGAAGCCATCGCGGATGCCGAGACCTGCTATGCCAAAAGCACCGCCTGAGGCTTTGCGTTCCCGGCCCTGTGTTCTGTCCATCCCGGCGGGCGTTCCGTTTCTCGAATGCCTGGCCGACGCGCTGCTCGACGGCGGGCTGCTGCCGGACCTCGCGCCGTTGCGCGGCGACCCGCTTGCACTTTCCGATGCGCGGATTTTCCTGCCGACCCGGCGCGCGGTGCGCGAGCTTGAGGCGATCTTCGCGAAGAAGCTCGGCGGAGCGGCGGTCCTGCCGCGCATTTCCGCGCTCGGCGATTTCGCCGAGGACGAGGATGCGTTCGACCCGGCGCCCGACGACGGCGCGGAAGACTTGCCGGACGCGATCGGCGAGACGGAGCGAAGGCTTGCGCTCGCCGTCCTGATCCGGGGCTGGGCGAAGAGCGTCGCGCGCGCGATTGCGGGCAGCGGGGCCGATCTGATCTCGACCACGCCGTCGGAGGCGATCTCGCTCGCGATCGAGCTTGGCGCGCTGATCGACAGTTTCGAGACCGAAGGCGCGAAGTGGACGGAACTCGCGCCGCTCATTCCGCCCGAGCACGACAAGGTCTGGCAGATCACGGCGGAGTTTCTCGATGTCGCCGCCACCGCCTGGCCGGCGTTTCTTAAGGAGCGTGGCGAGATCGGCGGCGCGGCGCGGCGCAATCTTCAGCTTCGCGCGCTGGCGGACCGGTTCCTGCGCAACGTTCCCGCATCTCCGGTGATCGTCGCGGGCTCGACGGGTTCGAACCCGGCGACGGCCTATCTGATGGACGCTGTCGGCCGGTTGCCGAACGGCGCGGTGGTTCTGCAAGGCCTCGATGTCAGAGGCCGATGACGAGGAATGGGCCGAGATCGGCGGCGAACGGGGACGCGGCCCAGTGGCGCCGCAGGCCTGGACGCATCCGCAGCATTCCTTTCACCGGCTGCTCAAGAAACTCGGCGTGCAGCGCGACGAAGTGAGGCTTCTTGGGCGTGAAGAACTCGAGAGCGAAGACGGGGCGCGCGATCAAAGACGCGCGCTCGTCTCGACCGCGCTCCTGCCCTCCGACCTTACCGACCGCTGGGCCGAAAAGCGCGCCAAGTCCGACACCGCCCTCGACGGCCTGACCCTGATCGAGGCCGCGAACGAGCGCGAGGAAGCTCTGGCGATCGCGCTTACTTTGGTCGACGCGTTGCGTGTCCCCGGCAAGACGGCCGCCCTGATCACACCCGACCGGCCGCTGGCGCGACGCGTCGCGGCCGAGCTGCGGCGCTGGGGTGTCGAGGCGGAAGATTCCGCGGGTCTTCCGCTCGCCGACAGCGAAGCCGGCATTCTGGCGCGGCTTGTCGCGGAGGCCGCGAAGGAAGATCTCGCGCCGCAGGCGCTGTTGCCGCTGCTCCGCCATCCCGATGCGCGGTTCGGTATGGACAGAGCAATACTGCACCGGGCAGCGGACGCCATCGAGATCGGCGTGCTGCGCGGCCCGGCGCCGCCGCCGGGAGCGGCCGGCCTGAGCGCGGCGCTGAAGCTCGCGCGCAATCCGCCGGTCGTCGGCGAGAAGCGCTACTGGCATCCGGCAAAGAAGCGGCTCGGCCCAGCGGATTGGGATGCGGCGGACGACCTGATTGGCAGGATCGGCCGCGCGCTCGGACCGCTCTGCGCACTCGGCAGAGACGGAAGCGAAGCGCCGCTCGGCGAACTCCTCGCCGCGCACCGCGCCGCGCTGCTTGCCGTGACGGAAGGCAGCTGAGAAGGACGCGAACCGCGCGGCGCTCGAAAAGTTCTTCACGGAAGCGTTGGCGGGCGGTGTGCAGATCAGTGCCCGGCTTGCCGATTATCCCGCGATCTTCAAGGCGCTGCTGCGCGGGAAGACGGCGCAATCCGCGCGGCCTTCGCATCCGCGGCTTCGCATTCTCGGAACCCTGGAAGCACGCCTTCTCGGCTTTGACCGTGTCGTGCTCGGCGGGTTGAACGAAACCATCTGGCCCGCGCAGACAAAGAATGACGCCTTTCTGTCGCGGCCGATGCGCGGCGCGCTCGGCCTGCCGCCGCCCGAATGGCGTGTCGGCCTGTCCGCCCACGATTTCGAACAGGCGCTCGGCGGCAGCGATGTGGTATTGACGCGCGCCCTGAAGTCCGGAGGCGCCCCGAGCGTTTCGGCTCGCTGGCTGCAGCGGCTTTCCGCCGTCGCCGGCAAGACGGATTGGGACAAGGTGATTGGCGCGCGGAAATGCCTATCTCGGCATGGCGCGTGCGCTCGACGAGGCGGAGATGCAAAGGCTTGAAGCGCCCGCCCCGAAGCCGAAGCGCGAACACCGGCCGAAACGGCTGAGCGTGACCGAAATCGAGACTCTGATCCGCGATCCCTATGCGATCTACGCCAAGCACGTGCTCGAACTTGCGCCGCTCGATCCGCTTGGCGCCGAGCCCGGCGCATCCGACCGCGGCAATATCGTGCACGGCGCGCTGTCGGAATTCGTCGAAAAGCACGACCCGTTCGCGCCGGATGCGCTCGAGACGTTGCGTGCGCTCGGCCTTGAGGGCTTTGAGCCCTTCTGGGCCTATCCCGACGTGCGCGCCGTATGGTGGCCGCGCTTCGCAAAGATCGCCGCCTGGTTCGTGGATTGGGAGAGGCAGCGGCGCGGCGCACTCGCGGCGATCCTGACGGAACGCCGAGGCGAACTCGCCTGGCAGACCAAAACCGGACGCGAATTCAAGCTGGCCGGACGCGCCGACCGGTTCGACGAATTGCAGGACGGCACCTTCACCGTCATCGACTACAAGACGGGCCGCGTGCCGGGGCATGGCGAAGTCCGGACCGGCCTTGCGCCGCAATTGCCGCTCGAAGCCGCGATGCTGGCGGAAGGCGCGTTCGAACACACCGAACGCGGCACGGCCTCGGATTTCCTGTATGTGCAGCTGACCGGCCGCGACAATGGCGGCGCCACGGTGCGCGTCGAACTCGAAGGCAAGAGCGCCGCCGAGATCGCAGCGAACGCGCTCGGCGATCTCAAGACCATGATCAACCGCTTCGAAGACGAGAACGAGCCCTATCGTCCCGGAACGCATCCGAAATTCCGCCGCCGTCCGGACGGCGAATACGACCATCTGGCGCGGTTCGCCGAATGGCTGCTTGCGCCCGACGCGCCGGAGAACGGCGAATGAGCGGGCTGAAACCGAGCGGCGAAACAAACGACCGCCAGCGCCGGGCCTCCGATCCGCTCGCCTCAGCCTGGGTGTCGGCCAATGCCGGCTCGGGCAAGACCTATGTGCTGTCGAACCGCGTGATCCGCCTTCTGCTCGAAGGCCACGAACCCGTCGGGCGTGCTCTGCATCACCTTCACCAAGGCCGCGGCGGCGAACATGTCGAACGCCGTGTTCAACCGGCTGTCGGCCTGGACGGCGGCATCCGACGCCGAACTCGACAAGGCGCTTGCCGATCTCGGAGAGCCGAGGCCGGACGCTCAGGCCCGTGCCCGCGCGCGGCGGCTGTTCGCGCGCGCGCTCGATACGCCCGGCGGGCTGAAGGTCCTGACCATTCACGGCTTCTGCGAAAGCCTGCTGCACCAGTTTCCGTTCGAGGCGCGGGTTCCGGCCGCGTTCACGGTGGTCGAGGAGCGGCAGCAGAACGAGCTTCTGGCGGAAGCGCGCGCCCATGTATTGACGGCGGCGGCGGCCGATCCGAAAAGCCCGCTCGGACTCGCTCTGGCGCGGCTTGTGACGTCGACCAGCGACATGACCCTGCAGCGCGCGTTGAGCGAAGTGCTCGCCAAGGGCGACGAACTTGAACAGCTGGTGCAGCGGGACGGCGCGGATGGCATCGCGCGTCGGCTCGCAGCGATTGTCGGCGAGACGCGGAGCGTCGCGGAAATCGAGGCCGACATGCTCGGCCACGCCGATGCGCTCGCGGGCCGCGCCGACATCGTCGAATGGCTGCGCTCCAGCGGCTCCCCGACCGATGCCGATCTGGCAAACTGCCTGACCCGCGCCGGCAATGGCGGCGCGGCGGAAGAGTGCCGCGAAGCCTATCTCGATCTGTTTCTGACCCAGAAGCGCACGCCGCGTGCCCGTTTCGTGACCAAGGCGTTGCGCGAGGGGCGCGGCGACCTGATGAACCTTCTCATCAACGAGCAGGAACGGCTGGTCGATCTGTGCCGGCGCCGCAACGCCGCCATTGCGCGCGAGCGCAGCGAGGCGCTGCTGATCCTCGCCGACGCGGTGTGGACCCACTATCGCACCGAGAAGGCGCGGCGCGGCGCGCTCGATTTTGCCGACCTGATCCATGCCGCACGGCGGCTGCTGTCCGACATCTCGTCGAGCTGGGTGCACTTCAAGCTCGACAAGGGCATCGACCATGTCCTGGTCGACGAAGCGCAGGACACCTCGCCCGAGCAATGGGAGATCGTGCAGGGCCTGACCTCGGAATTCACCTCCGGGATCAGTGCGCGCGAGAGCGTGCGTACGATGTTTGCGGTCGGCGACGAGAAGCAGTCGATCTTCGGCTTCCAGGGTGCGGCCCCTGCCCGCTTCGGCGAGATGCGCCGCCATTTCGACCGGCTGCACCGCGAGGCCGACAAGAAATTCGAGAATGTGCAGCTGACGCAGAGCTTCCGCTCGGCGGGCGATGTTCTCGGCGCCGTCGATATCGTGTTCGAAAGCGATGACGCGCGGCGCGGACTGACCTTCGACGACGAAAAGACCCTGCATCAGACCGCGCGGCCGGATGCGCCGGGGCGTGTCGAGATATGGCCGCTGGAAAAGGCCGAGGCCGGGCCCGACGGCATACCGTGGAACGCGCCGTTCGACACCGTGTCGGCGAAGAACCCGGCGGCAGTTCTGTCCGGACGGATCGCCGATGCCGTGCGCGGCTGGATCCATGGGCGCGATCTCGACGGGCCGTGCGCGCCCGTCCCGCCGGGAGAAATCCTGATCCTCGTGCGCCAGCGCGGGCCCTTGTTCGAGGCCTTGCTGCGCAAGCTGAAGGAAAAAGGCGTTCCCGTCGCCGGCGCGGACCGGCTCGACCTCGGCAAGCATATCGCGGTGCTCGATCTCCTGGCGCTGGCCGATGCGCTGCTCCTCGCAGAGAACGATCTCGCGCTCGCAAGCGTGCTGAAAAGCCCGCTGTTCGACTTCAACGACGACGATCTGATGCAGATCGCGCATGGACGCATCGGAAGCCTTCGCATGGCGCTTCGCGCGGCAAAGGATTTGCGCTTCCAGAACGCCGAGGAAAAGCTCGCGCGCTTCACACGGCTCGCGGCACACAGACGGCCGTTCGATTTCTATGCCGCGGTGCTCGGCGAAAGCGGCGGGCGGCGCGATTTTCATCGCAGGCTCGGCCACGAAGTGGACGATGTGCTCGACGAGTTCCTGTCCTACGCGATGAGCTATGGCGAAAGCGAAACCGCGACGCTCGCAGGCTTCGCGGCCTGGATGCGCGCCGCGCCGGCCGTCATCAAGCGCGACCTCGAAACCGGCGGCGGCAATGTCCGCGTCATGACGGTGCACGGCGCGAAGGGACTGGAGGCCGGGCTTGTCGTGCTCGCCGATACCGGCCTGACGCGGCACGCCAGCAAGGTGCCGCTGATCTTCCGGGTGAAGGAAGAAAAGGCGAAGGAAGGCGATCTTCCGCTGCCGGTCTGGTCTCCGGGCCGGGATGCCGATCCGCCCGCGCTCCAGGCGGCGCGGGAAGAGGAAGCGGCGCGCGATGCCGGCGAACACCGGCGCCTGCTTTACGTCGCGATGACGCGGGCCAAGGACCGCCTTGTCGTGGCCGGGCATCTGACGGACGCAAAGAAGACGAGCGCGCCGGAAAATTCCTGGTACGCGCTGGTGCGCGGCGCACTCGAGCCGAAGGCGGAACCGGTGGAGATCGCGGGCTTCGACGAGCCCGTCCTGGTGTTCCAGCCAACGTCTCTCCCGGTTCAGATGCGCAGCGTCGAGGCGGTGGCACCCCCTGCCCCTCCGCCCGGCTGGATTTTCGAGAAGCTTCCGGTCGAGCGCGCGGAGACCGAATGGGTCGCGCCGTCGCGGGCGGTCGCACATGTGTTTGCCGGGGATAGCGGGGCCGCTGCAGGGATTCCCGCGCGGGAGCGCGGGGTTCTGCTGCACCGGCTGCTGGAGGAACTGCCCGCTTTGGCCGAGGCCGAGCGGAGGCACGCGGCGCAGCTCTATCTGGCGCGAGCGGGCTCAAAATGGACGGAGGACGAGCGTGAGGCTCTGGCCGAGGAGGCCCTGGGTCTTATCGCCGATCCGGTGCTCCTGCCGCTGCTGGCCGCCCTTGGACGCGCGGAGGTGCCGGTCGCCGGCGAGATCGTGCGGCCGGGCCGCCCTCCGGTTCTCGTTTCGGGGCAGATCGACCGGCTGATCGTGGAGGAGGATCGCGTCCTCGTTCTGGACTTCAAGAGCGACCGGCCGGTGCCGGCGGAGGTGCCGCCCGCCTATGTGGCGCAGCTTGCACTCTACCGGGGGTTGCTGACGCGTATTTTTCCCGGAAAGACGGGTGGAATGCGCCGTGCTGTGGACAGCCGCGCGACGGCTCGACCATGTGCCCGAGCCCCGTCTGGATGCGGCTCTGGAGCGCGTTCTCGGAATGGCCTCAGTTCCTTGACGGTCGGGGGGTCGCTTCCTACGTTCCGGTCACGTTAGCGAAAGACGATTCTTTCTTTCGAGCCCTGAGGTTCATATGTCCGGCAGCATCAAAGTTACCGATTCCAGCTTCGAAACGGACGTTCTGAAGTCCGACATCCCCGTCGTCGTCGATTTCTGGGCCGAATGGTGCGGCCCGTGCCGCATGATCGGACCGGCTCTCGAGGAAATCGCGGGCGAACTCGCCGGCAAGGTGAAGGTCGCCAAGGTCAATGTGGACGAGAACCAGGCGATCGCCGCCCAGTTCGGCATCCGCTCCATTCCGGCGCTGATGGTGTTCAAGAACGGCCAGAAGGTGTCCGACATGGTCGGCGCGGCGCCGAAGGCGCGCCTCAGCCAGTGGATCGAAAGCGCGATCTGATTTTGTTGTTTCCCCTCTCCTGCGAAGCGGGAGAGGGTCGAGAGCGCGTCAGCGCTCCGGGGTGAGGGCAAGCACGATGCTTGCCCTTTTCTTTTTGGCCCACGCCTGCGGCGAAACCGAACAACATCTATCGTTCTTGCCCTCACCCCGGTCGTCGTGACGACGACTCGACCCTCTCCCGCTTCGCAGGAGAGGGGTGAGCGCATCACTACACAGGCTCCGTGCCGTTCTTTTCCAGAACCTCGCCCGCCAGATAAAGCGAGCCCGCGATCAGCACCCGCGGCGGCAAACCGCCTTCCCAGACCTCGACCGCCTTCAACGCCTCCTCCAGCGAGCCGTGCGCCTTGGCGGGAAGGCCGGCGTCGATCGCGGCTTCCGCGACTTCGGCGGGGCTGAACCCGGCATCGCTCATCGTGATCGGCACGGTATGGACGAAGGCCGCAAGTCCTGCGAAGGGCGCAAAGAAGCCGTCCGAATCCTTCGTGTTCAGCATTCCCGAGATCAGGACCAGGGGACGCGCGACGCGTTCTTCGAGATCGCCCATCGTGCTCGCTGTAACGCGAGCCCCTTCGGGGTTATGGCTGCCGTCGAGCCAGAGCTCGGATTCCGGCGGCAGCATGTCGAGCAGGCGTCCCTTGGTGATGCGCTGCAGGCGCGCGGGCCAGTCGACCGTCTGTACTCCCGTTTCGATATGCGCGGCCGTGACCCCAAGCTGCGGCAGCGTACGGAGCGTCGCGATGGCGGCGCCGGCGTTCTCGAACTGGTGGCGTCCGGGCAGACGCGGCGGCGGAAGGTCGAGGAGACCGTTCTCGTCCTCGAACACAAGACGCCCGCGCTCCTCCCGCGCCTGCCAATCCTGCATCGAGATATGAAGCGGGCCGGCGCGCACGCGGGCGGCGCAGGCTTCGATGACGTCGCGCACGGAATTGATCTGCTGCGCGATGACGGCAGGCACGCCGCGGCTTCAGAATGCCCGCTTTCTCGATGGCGATGACCTCGACCGTGTCGCCCAGGAATTTTTTATGATCGACCGAGACCGGCGTGATGATGGTGGCTAGCGGCCTGTCGATGACGTTTGTGGCATCGAGGCGGCCGCCGAGGCCGACTTCGAGGATCAGCACATCGGCCGGATGACTGGCGAACAGAACGAAGGCCGCCGCCGTCGTGATTTCGAACTGCGTGATGGGCTGGCCGTCATTGACGCGCTCGGCGTCCATCAAGGCCGCGACGAGCGTGTATTCATCGACCAGTCGTCCCGCGAGGCGGATACGCTCGTGGAAGCGAACGAGATGAGGCGAGGTGTAGACGTGGACGCTCTTGCCCGCGGCCTCCAGCATGGCGCGCAGGAAGGCGATCGTGGAGCCCTTGCCGTTGGTGCCCGCGACATGGATGACCGGCGGCAGCGAGCGTTCGGGATTGCCGAGCGCATCGAGCAGCCGCTGCATGCGGCCGAGCGAAAGATCGATTGCGCGGGGATGAAGCGAAAGAAACCGCGCGAGAATGGCGCCGCTGCTGTCCATCAGATGACCCTGTCGGGATGCCTCATCCTGAGGAGGGCTGAAAGCCCGTCTCGAAGGATGGGCCGCGCGCTCGGGATGTGCCGCCCATGGTTCGAGACGCGAGGCTTCGCCTCGCTCCTCACCATGAGGCTGTGGAAGACTGCCTTCACTCGGCGGCGGCTGCCGTTTCGTGAATTTCCTCGACGGGCGCCGCGACCGGCACGAAGACCGAGGCCTCGGACTTGGTCATGATCCGGCAGAGCCGCGAGAGCGTGCGGCGAAGTTCGTGGCGGTGCACAACCATGTCGACCATTCCGTGCGTCTTGAGATATTCCGAACGCTGGAAACCTTCCGGCAGTTTCTCGCGGATGGTCTGCTCGATGACGCGCGGGCCGGCGAAGCCGATCAGCGCGCCGGGCTCGGCGATATGGACATCGCCCAGCATGGCGTAGGACGCCGTGACGCCGCCCGTGGTCGGGTTCGTCAATACAACGATATAGGGCTTGTTGGCCTCGTGGAGTTTCTGCACCGCGACGGTGACGCGCGGCATCTGCATAAGCGACAGGATGCCTTCCTGCATGCGCGCGCCGCCCGAGGCCGCGAACAGGATGAACGGGGTGCCGCGGCGGGCCGCCTCTTCGAGGCCGGCGATCAGGGCTTCGCCCGCCGCCATGCCGAGCGAGCCGCCCATGAAATCGAAATCCTGCACGCCGATGACGACTTCCAGCCCGTCGAGATCGCCGACGGCGACGCGCACGGCGTCCTTCAGCGAGGTCTTGGAACGGGCGTCCTTCAGGCGGTCGACGTATTTCTTCTCGTCGCGGAATTTCAGCGGGTCGATCGCGACGTCGCGGAACGCGATCTCGTCCCATTCGCCGTTGTCGAACATGTGCTTCAGGCGCTGCGTGCCGCCCATGCGCATGTGATAGCCGGAGCCGGGGATCACCCAGAGATTGGATTCGACGTCCTTGTGGAAGACGAGCTGACCGCTCTCCGGACATTTGATCCAGAGATTATCCGGCACTTCCTTGCGCGACAGCAGCGCCTTGATGCCCGGACGGACAACGTTTGTGATCCAGTTCATCGTCTCGGCGCCTCCCAGGCGCTTCAGGTCTCTTAATTCAGGCCACGACCGGCCACGCTTGTAACCGGGCCAATCTTTTTGTTCAGGCCGTAACCGGCCTGGCCGATCTCACGCCTTCTGCCAGTTCGCGCACGAGTTTCGTGACCGAACTTACCGTCTTTTCCGTGGCGCGAGCCTCACTATCGAGGCTCAATCTTACCGCTTCGACAAGAGCCGAGCCAACGACAACGCCGTCCGCGCCCTTGGCCACCGCGCGGGCATGCTCGGCGGTCTTGACCCCGAAGCCGACAGCGACCGGCAGCTGGGTGTGCCGCTTGATCCGGGCCACCGCCGACGACACCGCATCGAAGTCCGGCGCCGCGCCGCCGGTGATACCGGTGACCGATACATAATAGACAAATCCCGACGTGTTAGCGAGGACGGCCGGCAGGCGTTTGTCGTCGGTCGTGGGCGTGGCGAGGCGGATGAAATTCACGCCCGCCTTCATGGCCGGAAGGCAAAGTTCGGCGTCCTCTTCGGGCGGGAGGTCCACCACGATCAGACCGTCCACGCCCGAGGCGAGCGCGTCCTTGAGGAATTTTTCCACACCGTAAATATAGATCGGATTGTAATAGCCCATCAGGACCAGCGGCGTGTCCGTGTCGGTTTTGCGGAATTCCGCGACGAGCGCGAGCGTCCTTTTCAGCGTCTGCCCGGCCTTCAGGGCGCGAAGGCCCGCGGCCTGGACCGGCGGGCCGTCGGCCATCGGATCGGAAAACGGCATGCCGATCTCGATGACGTCGGCGCCCGCGCCCGGCAGGGCTTTCAAAATATCGAGCGAGGCCTCATAGCCGGGATCGCCGGCCATCGTGAACGTGACGAGCGCGGCGCGGCCTTCCGCCTTCAGCGCGGCGAAGCGGGTGTCGATGCGGGTGGTCACAGTTTCGTCCCCATGATCTCGGCGACCTGCGGAACGTCCTTGTCGCCGCGCCCGGAGAGGTTGACCACCATCAGATGGTCTTTCGGCAAGGTCGGCGCGAGGTCCTTCACTTTCGCCAGGGCGTGCGCGCTTTCGAGTGCCGGAATGATGCCTTCGAGCTTCGACAGAGTGCCGAACGCTTCGAGCGCCTCGTCGTCGGTCGCGGAGAGATATTTCACGCGGCCGATATCGTTGAGCCAGGAATGTTCGGGGCCGATGCCGGGATAATCGAGACCGGCGGAGATCGAATGACCTTCCTCGATCTGGCCGTCCTCGTTCATCAAAAGGTATGTACGATTGCCGTGCAGGACGCCGGGGCGGCCGCCCGAGATCGACGCGGCGTGCAGATTGGTCAGGCCGTGGCCCGCCGCTTCGACGCCGTAGATGTCGACGCCCGGGTCATCGAGGAACGGGTGGAACAGGCCCATCGCGTTGGAGCCGCCACCGACGCAGGCGATCAGGCTGTCCGGCAGACGGCCTTCCAGTTCCTGCATCTGTTCGCGCGTCTCGCGGCCGATGATCGACTGGAAATCGCGGACCATGCCCGGATAGGGATGCGGACCGGCAACCGTGCCGATGCAGTAGAATGTGTTGTGTACGTTCGTGACCCAGTCACGCAACGCCTCGTTCATCGCGTCCTTCAGCGTCTTCGCGCCGGACTGTACCGGCACGACGGTCGCGCCGAGCATCTTCATGCGGAACACGTTCGGCGCCTGACGGGCGACGTCGACCGCGCCCATATAGACGACGCATTCGAGGCCGAAGCGCGCGCAGAGCGTCGCCGTTGCGACGCCGTGCTGGCCGGCCCCGGTTTCGGCGATGATGCGCGGTTTGCCCATACGGCGCGCCAGCATGATCTGGCCCAGCACGTTGTTCACCTTGTGGGAGCCGGTGTGATTGAGCTCCTCCCGCTTCAGATAAACCTTCGCACCCCCATTGCGGCCGGAGGCCGCAGAAAGATTGGCGAAATGCTCGGTCAGGCGCTCGGCGAAATAGAGCGGGCTCGGCCGGCCGACATAATGCTTCAGATGGCCGTTCATCTCCGCGTAATAAGCCGGGTCGTTCTTGGCCTCGGCATACGCCTCTTCGAGCGCGAGAATGTTCGGCATCAGGGTCTCGGCGACGAAGCGTCCGCCGTAGATTCCGAAGCGGCCATTGTCGTCGGGGCCCGAGCGGAAGGAATTCGGGGTTACGGTCACAGGTCCACTTTCTCCGGCCGGGTCGCGCGCACCGTCTCGATGAAGGCGCGGATTTTTTCCACATCCTTCACGCCCGGCGCGCTTTCGACCCCGGACGATACATCGACGGCTGCCGCATGCGTCAGCCTTATCGCCTCAGCCACGTTGTCGGGGTTGAGCCCTCCGGAAAGCATGAAGCCGAGTTCCGGGTCAAGATCGCGCAGGATCGACCAGTCGAAGGTCTGTCCGTGGCCGCCCGTGCGGTCGGCATCCCTTGGCGGCTTGGCATCGAACAGGATGCGGTCGGTGATCGAGAGATAGAAGGCCAGCGGACCAAGGTCTTCGGCGCTCGCAACCGGGATCGCCTTCCAGATTTCGGTATCCGGGTAGCGGGCGCGGAAGGCCGAGAGGAAGGCCGGGCTTTCCGAACCGTGAAATTGCACGGCATCGGGCTTCACGACCGTCATGATCTCGTCGAGCCGCGCGTCCGTGGGATCGGCGACGAGCGCGACGATTGTGGCGCTGCCGCGCGCATGGCGGGCAAGCGGCGCGGCCTGTTCGGGCGTCACGTAACGCGGGCTTTTCTCGACGAAGACAAGACCGACATGGTCCGCCCCCGCATCGAGCGCGGCATCGAGTGTTTCGAGCGTCGAGAGCCCGCAGATTTTGATTTCGGTCGACATGGGGAAGTGACTACCCGTCCCAAGGGGAGAGGTCGAGTCGCGGGCAACTGTCGACGCGGAGCTAATCCCTCCCCTGCAAGGGGAGGGTGGCCGGCCGCAGGCCGGTCGGGTGGGGTTCCGCCCCCCACCCCGGTCGCGCCTTGCGCGACTTGGCCCTCCCCCGCTTCGCGGAGGAGGGATGACGCCCGGTTCCCCAGCTTCTCCCGTTTACGGGAGAGGCCAAGTCGCCGAAGGCGAACCGGGAGAGGGCAAATTTCAGGAACCCACATCGCCCTCTCTCCGCTCGCCACTCAACTCGGCTCTAGCCGAGTTGAGCAATCAAAGTGCCCAACTCGGGTAAACCTGAGTTGGGTCGGCGAGTCGGCTCTCCCGCCCCTGAACTCGGGCGTTCCCGAGTTCAGGGGCGGGAGAGGGGAGCAAGCCTCTATGGGAGAGGGGGTTCCCCGATACAGGGAGCCGGCAGACCGGTCGCAGGCGTCTGGGCCCGGCGGAGCGCGATGATCTCCTGCTCGAGACGGCGGACCTCGTGGCGGTTGTGGCGGGCCTCGCGGCGCTGGCCGGCCTGGGCGAACCAGCCGGACACGCTGCCGACGACGACGCCGACCATGACGGACAGGAGGATGATGAGGAACAGGGGAAGCTGGAGCGACCAGGCCGGCGCGCCCGGCGAGAACGGATCGAGCGAAAGCACGACCGGCGCACGATTGGCGAGCACGAAAACAAGAAGCACCGCCGCAACGGGCAGCACGATCACGGCCGTCAGCAATTTCCGCACGTAAGATCCTTCAGATGATCCAGGTCCGGAAAGGGTTCCGGATCAGGCTTCGGGCGAATCGCGATTGAGCCGGGCGCGCATTTCCTTGCCGCTCTTGAAGAACGGCACCGCCTTCTCCGACACCGAAACGCGAGCGCCCGTGCGTGGATTGCGGCCCTCGCGGGCCGGACGGCTCTTTACCGAAAATGCGCCGAAACCGCGGAGTTCTACCCGGTCTCCCCGGGATAAAGCCTCCGAGATCGCGTCGAGGATCGCGTTGACGACGTTTTCGACGTCACGCTGGTAAAGATGGGGGTTGGACGCGGCGACGCGTCCGACGAGTTCCGATTTGATCACGTTGCCATACCCCTAAGTGTAAGTGTCTTATGCACTTTTTACTGTTGGAACGAAGGGTGCCAGATAGCTAGAAGCCCGTCAAGCGCATGTAGATCAAGGTTCGATGCTGTACCCGACCGAATCCGTGCCGCGATCACCGGGAAACCCGCCGCATCGGCAAGTCCGGCCATCGCGCCTTCGGCCAAATCCAATCCGGCAAAACCTTCGCTCGCAGGCTTCCAATCGCGTATCGGCAGCGTCGCCGGGACCTGTCTCGTCTCGGCGAGCCAGGTGCGGGCCTCCGTCTCGCCGCCGATCTGATCGATCAGACCGAGATCGAGCGCCTGACGGCCGGTGAAGGCGCGTCCGTCGGACACCTGTTCGAGCCGCGGGCCGGTCAGGCCGCGCCGCTCCGAGACGAGATTCTTGAACCAGTCGAATGAATCCATGATGAGCGACTGCAGCGCGGCGCGTTCTTCCGGCGTCGTCGGCTTGAACATGTCGGGCGCGGCTTTCAGCGGCGCACTTTTCACCGCTTCCATTTTCACGCCGAGATTCGTGAGAAGGCCCGACAGATCGGGATATTGCGCAAGCACGCCGATCGAGCCGGTGAGCGAGGTCTGGCGCGAAACGATGCGATCGGCGGCGAGCGCGGCGATATAGCCGCCGGAGGCCGCGACCGACCCGATCACCGCGACGATGGGCCGTGTTTCGGCGAGCTTGCGGATGTCGCCGTAAAGCTCTTCGGACGCCGTGACGCCCCCGCCGGGGCTGTCGATCTCGATCAGCACCGCCTTGGCGCCGCTCTTGCCGATCTCCTCGAACATTTTCTGGCGCTTGTCGGAGCCGAGGATCACGCCGTTGAGATTGACGCGCGCGACATGGGCCGATTTTTTGCCGGGCGCGAGGTCGGTGAAGCGATAGCCGAGCACGACCGCGACGGCCGCGACGAGAACCAGCGCGGCAATGCGCCAGAAGCTCAAGCGGCGGCGGAGGCGCCGGCGTTCGACGATGGAATTGGCGTCCATGGCCATGGGAATCTCCAGACTTTCCCTGATTCTAGCGGCAAATGCGACGGAGGGGAAACGGGCTTCATGCCTCCCCTGCCTTCATCCCTCCCCTGAAAGGGGAGGGCCGAGTGCGCGCCCGAACTCGGGTCTACCCGAGTTCGGCACCCCAATGCTCAACTCGGCTAGAGCCGAGTTGAGTGTGCACCGGGGTGGGGTAGGACCCGGCAAAGTGCCCCCACCCCGGTCGCGCTCTGCGCGACTCGGCCCTCCCCCGCTTCGCGGAGGAGGGATAAAGGCCGTGCCAAATAAAAAAGTCCCGGGCTTTCGCCCGGGACTTCATTGTCCGTACATGCGGAACGATCAGTCTTCGTTGGCGTCGTCGGCGCGCTGCTTCAGCGCGGCGCCGAGAATGTCGCCGAGCGAAGCACCCGAGTCGGACGAGCCGTACTGAGCGATGGCTTCCTTCTCCTGAGCGACTTCCTGCGCCTTGATCGACAGACCGATCTTGCCGGTCTTCTTGTCGGCGGCCGTGACGCGGGCATCGACCTTCTGGCCGACCGAGAAACGCTCGGGGCGCTGGTCGCCGCGATCGCGGGCGAGATCGGCGCGGCGGATGTAAGCGGACGCGCCGCCATCCACGAGCTTCACTTCGAGGCCGCCTTCCTGCACTTCGACGACTTCGACGGTGACGGTCGAACCCTTCTTGATCTCGCCGCCGCCGGCCGAGGCCGACGAGGTGACGGGATTGCCGGAGAGCTGCTTCACGCCGAGCGAGATGCGTTCCTTCTCGACATCGACGTCGAGAACGACCGCCTTGACCATGTCGCCCTTCTTGTAATCCTCGATCGCGACTTCGCCGGCGCGGCTCCAGTCGAGATCCGACAGGTGGACCATGCCGTCGACATCGCCGTCGAGGCCGAGGAACAGACCGAACTCGGTCTTGTTCTTGACCTCGCCTTCAACCTCGGTGCCGGCCTTGTACTTCTCGGCGAACGCGGCCCACGGATTCTGCAGGGTCTGCTTGAGACCCAGCGAGATGCGGCGCTTGGACGAATCGACTTCCAGCACCTGCACTTCGACTTCCTGCGACGAGGAGACGATCTTGCCGGGATGGACGTTCTTCTTGGTCCACGACATTTCGGAAACGTGGATCAGGCCTTCGATGCCCGGCTCCAGTTCGACGAAGGCGCCGTAATCGGTGATGTTGGTGACGCGGCCGGTGAAGCGCGTACCGACAGGGTACTTCGCCTCGATGCCTTCCCACGGATCGGCCAGAAGCTGCTTCATGCCGAGCGAGATGCGGTGCGTCTCGTGATTGATCTTGATGATCTTGACCTTGACCGTCTGGCCGATGTTCAGGACTTCGGTCGGATGGTTGACGCGGCGCCACGCGATGTCGGTGACATGGAGCAGGCCGTCGATGCCGCCGAGATCCACGAACGCACCGTAATCGGTGATGTTCTTCACGACACCGTCGATGACCTGGCCCTCTTCGAGGTTCTGCACCAGTTCCTGACGCTGTTCGGCGCGGGTCTCTTCGAGAACCGTGCGGCGCGAGACGACGATGTTGCCGCGGCGGCGATCCATCTTGAGAATCTGGAACGGCTGCGGAACGCCCATCAGCGGGCCGACATCGCGCACGGGACGGATATCGACCTGGCTGCGCGGCAGGAAGGCCACGGCGCCGTCGAGGTCGACGGTGTAACCACCCTTGACCTGGTTGAAGATGACGCCTTCGACCTTCTCGTTGTTGTTGAAGGCGACTTCGAGCTTGACCCAGCTCTCTTCGCGGCGGGCCTTGTCGCGGCTGATGACGGCTTCACCGAGCGCGTTTTCGATGCGCTCCAGGTAAACTTCGACGACATCGCCGACACTGAGACCATGATCGCGGCCGTGGCCGCCGAATTCGCGGAGCGCAACGCGCCCTTCGGTCTTGAGACCCACGTCGATGACCGCGACATCCTTTTCGATGGCGGTGACGGTGCCCTTGATGACCGAGCCTTCGGCGAGATCCTGCTCTTCGAAAGAGGCTTCAAGAAGGGCCGCGAAATCTTCGCGGGTCGGGGCCGTGTCCTTTTTGGACCGGGTGGCGGTAGCGGTAGCGTTCATGTGGTGTCGTATTCCTTCAGCACCGGCGGTTCGAGTTGCGATGCATCCCGGTCCGCCGAAACATGGACCGTGCCCTGAATATCAGGGCGGCGGGCCGGCGCTCGGAGGGCGGATCGGGACGCGTGGTTTTCGGTTCCGGGAGGCACGGAGGGCTGAATGAAGCCCGGTCAGCTGCCCGCAGCGTCGATGATGGCGACAGCTGCACGGAACGCGGCGTCTATATCCATTTTGGTCGTATCGAGCAAGCTCGCGTCCTCTGCGGGCCTCAGAGGAGCGACCGCCCGTCCGGTGTCCCGGGCGTCGCGGGCGCGGATATCGGCCAGGACCTCTTCATAGGTGATAACGTCGCCCCGGCCCGAAAGCTCCCGGTGGCGGCGGTTCGCGCGCTCTTCCGGGGTCGCCGTCACGTAAATCTTAACCTCGGCATCCGGACAGATGACCGTGCCGATGTCGCGGCCGTCGAGCACGGCGCCTTCGGGGCGGGAGGCGAAGGCGCGCTGCAGGTCGATCAAGGCGGCGCGGACCGTCGGGATGGACGCGACCTTTGAGGCCGCCTCGCCCATCGCGGCCCCGCGCAGCAAATCGTCGTCGAGGCTGTCGGCATCGAGCCGGCGCGCGGCCTCGGCCGCGTGAACCTCGTCGGAGAGCGGAAGGCCGGCCTGGAGAAGATCGTAGGCGACGGCCCGGTAAAGCAGGCCGGTATCGAGATGGGCAAAGCCGAAATGCGCTGCGAGGCGCTTGCCGAGCGTGCCTTTGCCGGACGCAGCCGGCCCGTCGATCGCGATAATCATTCCGGCACGATCTCCGCGCCGAGCGATGCCAGCAGCGGCACGAAATCCGGGAAACTCGTCGCGATCATCGCGCCATCGTCGACCGTCACCGGATTTTGCGAGGCGAGGCCCATGACGAGGAAGCTCATGGCAATCCGGTGATCGAGATGGGTCGCGACCGGACCGCCGCCCGAAACCGCGCCGCCATGGACGATGAGATCGTCGCCCTCGATCTCACAGATGACGCCGCAGGCCTTCAGCCCGTCGGCGACAGCGGCAAGGCGGTCGCTCTCCTTGACGCGCAATTCGGCAAGGCCGCACATCCGCGTCGTGCCGGACGCAAACGAGGCGGCGACGGCGAGAACCGGAAATTCGTCGATCATCGAAGGCGCGCGTTCGGCCGGCACGGTGACGCCCTTCAGCGACGAGGCCCGCACCCTGAGATCGGCGACATCCTCGCCGCCTTCGGTCCGCCGGTTGGTGGCTTCGATGCTGGCGCCCATTTCCAGCAATGTCGTTACAAGGCCGGTGCGCAGCGGATTGTCCATCGCGCCCTCGATGACGATGTCCGAGCCCGGCACGATGAGCGCCGCGACGAGCGGAAACGCCGCGGACGACGGGTCCCCCGGCACGATGACCTTGTTCGGCTCAAGCTCGGGACGCCCCGTCAATACGATTTCGCGGCCGTGCGCGCCGTGCGGCTTCACGGAGATCTCGGCGCCGAAATGAGCGAGCATCTTCTCGGTGTGATCGCGCGTCGCCTCTCGCTCGATGACGGTGGTCTTGCCCGGCGAGTTCAGCGCGGCGAGCAGGACCGCCGACTTCACCTGCGCGGAGGGAACCGGTGTTTCATAGGTGAGCGGGATCGGATCGGCCGTGCCGGCGAGCGTCAGCGGCAGACGCCCGCCTTCGGCCTGTTCCACGACTTCGGCGCCCATCTTCACCAGCGGATCGAGAACGCGGCGCATCGGGCGCTTGCGCAGGCTGGCATCGCCGTCGAACACCGCCGTGACGCCGTGACCGGCGACGACGCCCATCATCAGACGCGAACCCGTTCCGGCATTGCCGAAATCGAGCACCCCCTTCGGCGGCAGGATGGATCCGACGCCGGTGCCGGACACGCGCCACGAGCCGGTGCCGATGCGCTCGACCCTGGCGCCGAGAAGGGTGCAGGCGCGGCCCGTCGCGAGCACGTCCTCGCCTTCGAGAAGGCCCTCGATCTCGGTGGTGCCGCGTGTCAGGAGGCCGAAAATCAGCGCCCGGTGCGAAATCGACTTGTCGCCGGGCACGCGGACGCGGCCCTTCAGGGGGCCGGCGCTGCGCGCGGAGAGAGGCGCGGGTTTTGAGTTATGCGACACGGGTTTCGGGCGCTCTGTGAGGTTTTATGGAAGCAGGGTGCGTCTAGCATAGGATAGGCCTTGTCGCCATGCCTTCACCCCTCTACTTGACAGTGCCAAGCAGGCGCGTCATGCAGCGCGCCAATCTTCAAAAACCAGCGGTGCGATTTCGTGGCCAAAACCGAACTCGGGACCAAGCGCGTTTGTCCCACGACAGGGCGCAAGTTCTACGACCTGAACAAAGACCCGATCATCTCGCCCTATACGGGCATGGTGGTGCCGGTGGCGCCGATCGTGCTGTCGCGGGCCGCGGCCCGTGCGGAAGCCAAGGCAGCCGTGCCTGAGGCCGCCGAAGAAGAGATCGCGGCCGATGAACCCGATATCGAACTCGTCAGCCTGGAAGAGGCGGACGAGGACGAAGCGGCAGCCGGCGGCAAGAAGCCCGGCGCGGACGACGACCTCGAGATCGAGGACGAGATTCCCGATGCGGCGGACGACGACACCTTCCTCGAAGAAGACGAGGATGAAGAGGTCGACGCGGCCGAACTCATCGACGGCGACCTTCCCGGCGAGGAAGAGGCTTGAGGTAACCGCTCTTTTGTGGTCTTAGACCCGTCCGCGAGCATCAGTTCGCGGACGTTTTTCGACACCGGCAGAATTCCCAACCGCCGGTGCTTCAGTGGGGCCATAGCTCAGTTGGGAGAGCGCTTGAATGGCATTCAAGAGGTCGTCGGTTCGATCCCGATTGGCTCCACCAATTCTCTTCCGTCCGATTTGCGGATGATTACACTTGCCGCTCCACAGGCGCTGCCATGCTCCTTCGCGCGAAGGCAAGACATGGGACGGCCTCGCCGGGGCCGACCGGGATTATCCTGCCTTCGATCGTCATTCCGGCTCGCAGGTGGCCGGTGTTGCAGCATTGCGCTGCAGGCCGCGCTCATCGCCCGGCGGCTTGCAGGATCAGGTCGGCGATCTCCTTTGGGTGCGAGATGAGCGACAAATGGCTCGACTTCACCTCGATCGTCGTTGCTCCCATGCGCTTGGCCATGAACCGCTCGAGATCGGGATTGATCGTCCGATCTTCGGTCGAGATCGCGTAGAAGCTCGGCTTCGAACGCCACGCTGCATGTGTGGTCTTGCCGGTCAGGAGAGCCTTGTGAAACGGCTGCTGGACCGCATAGAGCACCTTCGCCTTGGCCTCAGGCACGTCGCCGGCGAAATCGCGCAGGAACGCAGCTTCAGTGAGCCTTCCCTCATCGCCGTCGAAGACGATACCCGCCGAGGCCGGCGGCGTGGGAAACGTCTTGGCCAGGGCCGCGTAGTCCTCCCCCGCATCCGGGGCTCGCGCCGCGACGTAGACGAGAGCCGAGACTTTCGGATCGACGCCGACCTCCGTAACGATCATGCCCGAGAAGGAATGTCCCGCCAGCACGGTCGGCCCGTCCTGCCGGGCCAGCACGCGTTGGGTCGCCGCCACCGCATCGTCCAAAGTCGTCAGCGGGTTCTGCACCGATGTCACGTTCAGACCCGCGGCCTGAAGGCGGGCGATCACCTCGGACCAGCATGATCCGTCCGCGAACAGTCCGTGGACGAGGACGACGTTTTTGACTGGCTCGGCACTCGCCGGGACGACCGTCGACAGGGAGAGAGCGACCGCGATGGCCAGGAAAGCTTTGAAATTCTTCATGTCCACTCCTCCTTGTTGGCTAATGAAAATATCCTATAGGCGAGGCCACATTGAGTATCTGGATGCCGGCCACCGCATGGCAATCGGTTCCGGGCCGCCATGCCTTGAGACAAGCGCTTGGACTGGGCGGGTGACTCCTTTGACCCACACGCTGATACGGCGCGGCCGGCGAGTTGCTCAGTTTTCTCACCGGAGGCGCGTTCGTGCCGCTGGTGGAGTATGTGAGGATCGCTGGTCACCGCAGGAACGGGTACCGACAGCCCCGCCAATACGTGGCACGCAGCACGCGCCTGCTCACGAGGTACTGCCAAAAGCGCGAGAGGCGCCTGAGGTACTTGTTCTGCGTGACAGGATCGAGGCCTCCGCAGAGTTTGGCTCCACCAATTTTCTCCGCAGGGCGCCGGCCGCGACAAGGCTCAAGCGCGCGGTGCAGGCTTCAGAAGCCGGACTTCAGAAGCCGCCCGGCGCCGCGTCGTGCAGAACGAGCGAGCCCTTCTTCACCAGATAAATCGAGAACCGCCGCTCGACGCGCCCATCCGCGCCGAAACGGAAGATGCCGGTCGCGCCGGCAAATCCCGACGGTGCCTGCAGCGCCGCGGGCGCGATTTCCCCGGCGCCCTTGGCCCGGACGATCCCCGCCCCCACCGCAATCGCGTCATAGCCGTAGGCCGCTTCGGCCGACAAGGTCCGGCCATAGGCGGCGCGGAAGCGATCCGAAATGTGCTGGAAGCCGTTCTGGTCGATGCCGGCGATGAACGCACCGTCGAGGGCGGGATCGGCATAGACCTCGCGCGGCCATGCGAACGTGCCGAGCACCCATGTGCCGGGACGAAGCGCACCGGCCGCGTTGAGGGCCGCGCGGGCCGCCTGCGGCGCTCCGCCGAGCAAAAGGACGGCATCGGCCTTCGCGGCCAGCGCCTTTCCCGGTTCGGCGGTTACGCCGGCTGTGTCGAGCACGCCCGACAAAGCCGCGCCATTGGCTTCGATGCCGCGTTTGAGGCGTTCTGCATCGGCCTGGGTCAAAGGAGCGGATGCAACCGTCAGGATGGTCGTGCGGCCGCTGCCGGCGGCATAGCCGGCCGCTTCGACCGCGCTGTCGATCTCGTCCGACACCAGCGCGAACACGCCGGGCGCGGGCGCGGTCGGCGCAGGAGCCAGCATAATGACGGGTGGACGCTTCGCCTTGTCGGCATGGCGCAACGCCGCCATCTGGCCCATGGCCGCGGGGCCGATGAAGAGCTTCGCGCCGCCGGCCAGGGCTTCTCCGGCGCGCGGATCGAGATTTTCGACATTGCCTTTGAGGTCGAACACGGTCAGCGCGATCTGATCGGCACCGAGGTCCTTCACCGCGAGCGCGGCGCCGTCGCTCTGATCGCGCGCGGTCCGCTCATCGGCCACGCGATCGACGAACAGCGCGACCCCGACGGGTCCCGTTCCGAAGACCTGCTTGTCGGCTTCAGCGGGCGCGGCCGCATCCGCGGCTCCGGTGCCGAGAGTGTCGGTGACGGCCGCGGACTGGCATCCGGCAAGTGCCGTCGCAACCAGCATGACTGCGAGAACGAGCGCAGGACGCGCGGAGACGAGCCGGCAAGGCTCCCTCGCGCCCCGACACGCTGTCGCGCCCATCGCCGTCCCCGTGGATCTGCCTGATATGCGCGCCGCCCCCCGGAAGCGCGCCTTACAATTTTGCCCCGACGCCATGCACGGGCGCTTCAGCCCCGCTGCGGCGCAGCACTCCGCACGGCGCGAACGCCGTGCCCGTTCCTCAGTTCATGTAGCTGGTCATGCGGGCGTGAAAGCACTCGCACTTGTAGATGTTTTCCGCATCGCGGGTGCCGGAGCGGAGATAGCCATGGGCCTTGCCGCAGGCGACCTTCGCCTCGGAAGCCCACAGGAAGACCGGACGCGCGGAGCCGACCCATTGCGGGCTTGCGGCGACCGCGATCGAATCTTCCATGAGATCGTCGATCGAGTCCTTCAGTTCGGACTTGTCTTCCACCGCGAGCAGCGAGGACTTGCCGCCGACGCATTGCGCGACCGCAACGGGCTGGCTGGACAGGAGGTCGGCGGACTGCGCCGGGCCGACCGCGGCGAGAGCCAGGATCACTGCCAGAGACTGCATCAAGGTCTTCATGTTGCCCCCAAAGCCCCGCCCCCGGAGCCGCTTGCCGTTTGATGGATAGTTAACGAACTCGCTACTTGTTTGCAACGCGGGGCAGGAGCTCCGGCCCCTGCGTGTTGTCGTTAGGCACGGGCGCGGTGCTCGTGCTGTTCGGTGCCGTTGTCCTGGTACAGGATGCGTGACGCCGGCATTGGCATTGAGGAAGGCGACGGTCACGAAATCGGCGCGTTGCCGCTGCCCGTCGCGTTGACCTGCAGGGCGTCGTTCGCGCCCGCCCCGCCTTCGGTCCACCGGACATAGTCGTCGAGCGATTTGCCGGCAGCGATGTCGAACAGGCCGTGAGATCGACCACGTCGTCGGCAAACGTGTAGTCCGTGATGACATCGTCGAGATCGACCTCGCCAAGGCCGACGGATCGATGACGAAGGTGTCGTCGCCCGTCGCCGCCGGTCAGCGTGTTCTGACCGGCGCCGCCGACAAGAATGTCGTCATCCGTCGCCGCCGATGAGGATGTCGTTGCCGCCGCCGCCGATCGAGCGTGTCGTCGCCATCGCCGCCGATCGAGAAGTCATCGCCCTCATGACCGATCAGCGTGAGGTGGCCATCGGTCGCCTCGCTGGTCGTGTCGCACCGACGGGGCGGACTGTGAGGATGGCGAGGTAATCGTCGGAGCGGTGCTTGCACCCGACGATGCGGTGATGCTCGTAAGAGCCGCGTTCGACGTGATCGTGAACGTGTTTGTGCTCTCGTTGAAGGTGACAGACGTTACACCGGTGCAGCCCTCAGCGCAGTGGCGAGATTGGTAGCCGCGCTGTCAAAATAGTCGTCGCTGCTAAACCCGCTACCTAGGCTGTCAGAACGCGTGTAGTTCGTTCCATTGATGTTGATCGTGATGTTCTCGTCGTTGCTGAAACCGTTGGCAGCATCCGAGAAATCCACCTCGTAGACCCAGGCATTCGAAATCGCGGTCGTCAGCGCGAAGACGATGCCCGGGATAGCTCATGAGCGTGACCGAATTGCCCGACAGATTGTCGGGCCAGTTGACGCCCTTCGCCAGAAGGCTGTTCGCGAGCGTCACTCCGCCGCCGCTCGGCGCCGTGTTCTTCAGCGCATCGTAGACCTGCTCGCGCCGACGTGGCGCCCGCCACGACCGTGTGCGTGTAGGTCGACGCCGTCGACCGTGATCGACACCTTGTCACCGACGTCATAGCTCGCCGCGAAGCTGATCGTCGTCGTCTGCGGCGTGCCGACATAGGTGGTCACGCCCGGAGCGGGCTGATCGACGTGGCGAGCGCCCCGGTCTGGACCGTACTGACGCTGCCCGTGCCGTCGATTCGACGTCGACGTTGCCGATGATAACTGAGCCGGGACGTCGTCTGAATGGTGAAGGTTTGTCATGCCTGATCGTAGCTGGCCGACGAAGCCCGCCGCGTTGCAGTTCGCCGACCAGATCGCCAGCGCGTTGTCGAAGCGGACATCGCTGCCTGCCACCGGGTCGCATTTCCGGTGAAGGTCTGTGCCGCCGATCGTGATGGAAATGCTTTCGTTGGCGTATCGAGAAGCTGCCGAGTCGTCATTGAAGTCGACACGTGTAGATCCACGGCGTTACCGGTATCCGCACCGTTGTCGATCGCAGCCGACATCTCGAACGTCGTGCTGCCCTGCAGCGCGACAACGGCACCGGCCGAGAGGTCCGCCGGCACGGTCACGCCCAGGGCCGCCAAGGCGGATGCCAAAGCTCACGCCGCCGCCGACCGGCACGCGTTCCCTTCAACCCGTCATAGACCTGCTCAGCCGTCTGCCCGCCGGCAGGCACCGTGTAGGCTGTAGACCTTTCCGTTGAGCGTGATCGACACCTTGTCGCCGGCATCGTAGCCCGCGGCGAAGCTGAGCTTCGTCACCTGATAGGCCGGAGCCGCGACCACGATGTCGTTGCCGGCGGTTCCCTCCAGGGTGTCACCGGTCTGCTGCGAGACCGTCGCCGTGCCGCTGGCCGTCGTTACACCGTCCGAGACGGTGTAGCCGAAGCTGCCGCCGTTCGCCGGTGCCGTATCCGTGATCGTCACGACGCCGGGATTCGTCCAAGATTGGTCACAGCCCGTTCGGAATCCCGGTGATCGCCGTGATGTCGAGCGGCTGACCCGTCGTTATCGCTGTCGTTGAGGAGCAGCGCCCATTCCGGAACCGCGAACGGCGAGGTACCGGCATTGGTGATGATGTTGTCGGCGCCGGCAACCGGCACCGCATTCACATTGACCGTCACCTGGACGTCGTCGAACAGGCCGCCGCCGTCGGTGCACGGACCGTCAGCACATATTGCGACTGCCCGCCTGCGAGGCTCTGGCCGTTGATCAGAGCTGATCTCGCCGTTCGAGTTGATCTCGAACTTTCCGAAGTTGTTGAGCAGCGCATAGCTGAGGTTCTCGAAATTGTTCGAGTTGTCGTTGCCGCCGCTCTGATAGTCGGGATCAGTCGCATTGATATCGGCGATCAAGGCCGAGTCACTCATGTTCTCCGGGACCACCGTCACGGTGACATCGGCTGCCCGCATCCGGCTGTCTCGTTGACGTCCGTGACCGTCACAGTGATGGTCTGCGTGTCGCTATGCCCGTCGCCGTCCGTCACGCGAACGGTGACCGTGTAAACGTTGTTGTTGTTCGGCCCGCCGATATCGTTCGGCGCCTCGAAGTTCGGAGGCGTGACGAACGACAGATTGCCCGAACTGTCGATGGTGAACTTGCCGGAGTCCTCATCCGAGTCGGGAACGATCGACCAGACAAGACCGGAGCCCGGATTGGGATCGTCAGCCGTCAGAGTCGCGACGACGGTCGAATTTTCCGCGACGCTGTAGGATTCCGAATTCGCCGCCATCGATCTCAGGCGTGTCGTCGTCATCGACGATGTTCGCTTCGCCGACGCCGCCGAAACCGCCATCCGCCGCATGGCCGGTCGCAATCACGACAACAGCCGGCGTCACCTGCGCGATCGAGACGCGGAACCCTTCGACGGAATTTTCCGAATTGCTCGTGTCCTCTTCGGTCTTGATGCGAACGATGATCGACGTGTTGCCCGACGGGATCTTGACCTGATCGTCGCCCGGGCCAGTCGCCGCAAGCCAGTTTTGGCCGCCGTCGACGCTGTATTCGAACTCGCTCGTTCGTAATCGTCGTCGCCTTCGGTATCGCCGGCATCGTTGCCGACACCGTTCGATGCGGTCGTCGTCATGCGTATCCAGCTTGACGGTGACGTCCTGCGAATAGATGCCGCTGAGCTTGACCTGGAAGAAGACGTAGTCGCCTTCCTGCACCGCGGCGAAGTCCGGCGTCGCATCATTCGCCAGAGCGGCCGATGTCGTGCCGTTGCTGATCGAGACGGTCGGCGGAACCGGCGGAGGCGACACGGTGATATTGAGAGTCGCCGACGCGGACTGGTCGCCGTCGCCGTCCGTGATCTTGTAGGTAAACGGTTCGACGAACTGCGACGAAACCGAGCTTCCGGTCTTGTAGGTCCACGCGCCCGTCTTGAAGTCGAACTTCATCGTGCCGCCGTTGCCGGTGGTGAAGGTCACTTCGCTGCCGTTCGTCTACGACGACAGTGGCGCCGCAATAGACGCTCGTGCCGTCATAGCTGAAGACGGCATTGGCGATCGGTGACGTCTCTTGTCGCCATTGCTGTCGAACCGCAGCTCGGACACATAGCCCGGGCCGTCGGCGCCGAACATGCTGTCGTCGATGACGTCGGCGGTCAGATTGGTGATCGCATTGCCCGCCGCAACGCCCTGCAGCGTATCCTGCAAGGTCGCGGAAAGATCGCCGGCCGAGTCGATGATGACGACGTTGTTCGCCTCATTCGGCGTATTCGGCCAGGCGACTTCCCGGAGGTCGATATCGCTCGTGTTCGCTCCGATGCCGATCGCATAGGCATTGTCGATGCCCTTTGGACTGGAGGAACGCTTCCCAGGCCGCCTTCTCGGCCGCCCTCAGGCCGTCTGCATCGCCCGTTTCCGTTCCAATCGTGTCGTTGACGCTGTTATTGCTGCGCTCCGTCGGATCGCCGTCCGAGATGAAATAGACATTGGTGAAGTCCGCTGTCGGCCGTCGGATCGATCCAGGTGTGCTGCGCGTCGTAGATCGCGTCTTCGTAGTTCGTGTTGCCCTCGCCGGTAGATCGGGTTCAGGAAGTTCTGCAGCGCCTGATAACCGGCGGGCGTCCTGACATCGAACCAGACCGTCGACGGCGCGTCCGCGGGATCGTCGAAGGCGAGAACGCGGATCGACTTCACGTTCGACTGCGACGCGAAGTCGAGAATGGCCGCCTTTGCGAGCGCCATGTCCGAATTGCTCATCGAACCCGACTTGTCGAGGATGATGAGCGCGTTCACCGAAGCCGGAACCGTCTCGGCCGTGACTGCCGCCGTGCGGTTCTCCGCCACCGGCACGTCGTCGATGACCGTGAACGATCCATTCAGCGGCAGCGGCGCGCTGACGCCGTCGTTCACAACGACGATGCCGTTGAAGTTGATCGCGAGGTTGTCCTCGAGGGACGCATCGCCCTCCGACTGATGCGGATGGTCGACTTTCTCGTAGAGTTTGAAGGTGTAGGAGCCGTCCGAAGCGACGTCGAGCGAGAAGACGACCTTCTCGCCCGCTTCATAGCCGGCGGCGCCGCTGTTCACGTAACCGATGACGGTGTCGGCATCGAGGGTGTAGAACAGGACCGGCTGCCCGTCTGATGTCAGCGGGCCACCACCATGCGTCGCAGGTGTGTCGTTGGCGACGTTGAGGGAGAACGTGTAGGTGCCGTCGCCACCGCTGACGCCGGCGCTGAAATTGCCGGAGGCGGAATTCAGAACCTGAGTAGCGGTTTCGTCGGTATCGAGATTTGCGGCGTCGAGATCGTCCTCATTGCCGATTGCGGTGATCGCAAAGGCGCCGGCAGGGAGAGCCGGATTTCAGATGCTCTTCCTCGACGATGCCCTCAAAGCGCGGCGCCGAGAGCGGCGGCACATCGTAGTTCACACCGACGGAAAGCGTCACGTTCTCGACGTCGCCGTCGCCATCGGTGAGGGCCAGGTTGAAGTCGAGGCTGATGTCGATCGGCGGCCCCTGCACTTCGACCTTTTCGAGATCCACCTTCGAGCTCACCGTCCACATCAAGCCCGTAGAACTCGATATGCGTGATCGTCTGCCCGGCCGGCGCATTGATCGTGAGGCCGGCAGTCGGGTCGGCGATCGTCGCGAATGCGCGCGTACCATCGCTGAAGAACGCCACATAGGAGATGTCGTCGGACGCGCCGGCGCCCGGGAAACCAAGAAGGTCGCCGAATGGACATCCGGAAGCGTGACAGCCGGCGGCGTATAACCGCCCGCGCCGTCGAAATCGGTCAGCGGCGCCGAGCCGAAATCGAAACGCATGAACTCGCCTGTGGTGAAGTTCGCGTTGTCGACGCCCCAGCCGTTTGCGGTTCCGTTGATATCGTCGTGTGTCAGGCCGGCGGCAGCGCCGGTGCTCTGCCAGCCGCCAAGATTGAAGCCGCCGTCGGTCTTCCAGCCACTGACAACGGCGACTTTCGTTCCAAGGCCGCCCGCCTCACTGGTGAGGATCTGATAGTCTCCCGTCCAGCGCCGAAAGACGAACCACCGACGAACAAATCCGCCGTGCCGCTATGATCGAGCGGCTTGATGAGGTCGAAAGCATAGGTGCCACCGATGCCATCATCGGCCGGCGACGTATCGGCGCCAGGATTGACCGTAAGGACAAAGACCTTGTCGGCTTCGGCCGGACCAGCGCCGCCATCCGCAACATTGCTGCCCGTATAACCGATGATCGTCTGGCCATCGGCGCTGACCCAGTATTTCACAGGCAGGCCGCCCGAGGTCAGACCCGCCGGCACGTATGCCGGAAAGGTTGGCGCTCCCCCAGCCGTCGGAGCCGGGATGGAAGTTCAGATTCCCGGTAACGGATCCGGTGGACGGATCGCTGGAAATCTCGATCGAAGCCGGCGCGGCATCCGGGGTGTCGTCGTCCACATTGAGCGTGAACGAGCCGTGCGCGGTGTCGTTATCGCCATCGGTGATGGAGAAGTTGAAGGTCAGGTTGAGATTGTCTTCGAACTCGGTTTCGGTGGTGGCCTGAGTCGACGACAGGTCGTCATGGCCAGGATGCGCCAATGGCGCATGGAGGGTGAATGTGTATTTCCCGTCCGCTTCGACGTGAAGCGTAAATACATCCTGACCGGACAGGCTGCCTTTGCCGATATAATCGCCTGTCACCTCGTTCCAAACTGCGGTGACGCTCTCTGTCGTGCCCTTGCCTGTGGTCGGATCGACAAAGACGGCTTCCAAGGCCAAACCGTTGCCGAGAACGGAGTTGAGCGTGATCGCGCCCAGGCCGTCGGCGCCGGCATTGAAAAGAAGTTTGCCGCTGACGGACGCGATTGCGCCCTGATCGTCGCCGGGGCCGCTCTCTTTGCCGATAGCATCGACGCCCGGGTCGACATCTGTCGTCTGTGCTTCGTCGTCGAGGACGACCGCGCTGACGAGCTTCAGCGAGACGTCGTCGATAAACGCACCGAGTTCGTTGGCCTGGCCCGCACCACGGAATCCGAGCGTCGACTGCACATCCGTCGCACGCACGCGCAACGTGATCAGCTGCCAGCCTTCATCCTGTCGGTCGGAAACGATCGCTTTACGACCGACGCCATTCCACAGCACTTCCATGCTGCTGCTGTCGGGCATCGCCGTCGTTCGGACGCGGCGCATAATAGAAGCTGATCTCGTAGGTCGCGCCGGGCTCGGTCTTGACCGTCTGCTGGATGGTCGCGTTCGTCGCACCGCCCGTGACCTCGTCCGCTCGGATTGCCGACCGTGTCGGAATCGAGCTCAACAATGGTGTCGCCGCCATTCGGCTGGACGCCGCCAATGCCGTCCGACTGGACTTCGAGCTTGATGCCGCCGACAGACGTCCAGCCCGCGATCTCGTCGAAGACGCCCCAATTACTGTCACCGACGTGTTGGTTCTCGAACCCGCCGTTGATGAGAAGGTTATCGCCGACAGCCACGCCGTTCGACTGTCGCGCCGAAAACTTTCGGACCATCGTCCTGAAACGAGATCCGATCGCCGATATCGGCTTCGTGAGTCTCAGCTTGTCGCCGTCGCCATCCTCGACCGTGAGCGTGACGCGCACGGCATTGTCGGGGAGCGACTGCAGGAACGATCGACGTTATTGCCGTCGCCGGCATCGTTCGCTTCGTCGCTGTCGGTCGGATCGTCATGCTGGATCGAGACATACTGAACGACCGTCAGAATGCCGGTCGCGGCATTCACGTGAATCGCAAAGGCCGCCGGGTCGTTCGCATCAAGCCCATTGCCGTCAGCGTCGTAGCGGCCGACGAGAAGGCTCGGGTTCCCGCCACTTCAAACAGCGGCAATTGCCTTGCCTTCGGTCGTGTTCAGAGCCGGTGTCCTTGCGACGTTCCGCTTCGCCGAGATGTCGACCGTATAGGCGCCTGAGCCGCCATCGGCGCCGAAGCTGCCGTTGAAGGTAATGACAGCGCCGAGCTCTGCGCATAACCGATCGGATCGGTGCTGTCGGCCGGCGTCACATCCGGGTCGCTGCCCTTATTGCCGACACCGGCGAACAACGCGGCGAGATCCGTTGCCACGTCGTCCGGCATCGGCATCGTCGCCATACGTTTCGTCGTGAACGAGGATCTGGCCTTCGGAAACGGTGAACGTGCCGTCTGGAAAATCGTCGTCCACATTGATCGTGAACGAGCCTTCGGCCTTGTCGTTATCGCCGTCGGTGATCGAGAAACCGAAACTCAGATTGAGATTGTCTTCGAACGCGGGTTCAGTTTCCGAATGCGCCAGCGGCGCATGCAACGTGAATTCGTAGCTGCCATCGGCCTCCACGACGAGCGTAAACACTTCCTGTCCGGAAGCGCCCGTTCCGATGTAGGTACCGCCGGCATCATTCGCATTCTGATGCCAAACGGCGGTGACGCCCTCTGGCGTGCCCTGCCCCGTAACCGGATTTACAAGAATGGCCTGCAAGGGCTGGTTGTTGACGAGAACGGACGTGAACTCGATAGCCTTCAGTCCATCGGCGCCGGCATTGAAATAGATTTTGCCTTCCGAATATCCGCCCGCGCCCGGCTCGTCGCCGGGACCATCCGGAATGCCGACGGCATCGGGGCCGGGATTCACATCCGTCGTCTGCGCTTCGTCATCAAGGACCGTCCCGCCCTCGATGCTGATCTGCGAGAGATAGGTGCCATGATAGCCCTCGTCCGCAAAGCCGGGGATGGAATCGCTACCTTGACCGATCTCAATGAATTTCAGCTCGGTATTTGCACCGGCCTGCACCGTGTAGCTGTAAAGCTGCATGGTCGTGCCGGCTTCGATCGTGTCGACTGATATCGCCGCCGAACCACACTTCGAGCGTGGCGGTATCCGGATGCGGCGCACCCGCCCAGAATTCGAGCGTATAGGTCTGGCCGTCCGTGAGGCCCTGAACGACTTGCGAGATTTGGATGTTGCCCGGCGACGCGCCCATATCGAGCATCAGTTCGCCTTCAGGCGTCGTCATTCCCTGATAGCCGTCAACGACCAGCTCGAACTGAGGCGTAGCCGCAGGTTCGGTCAGCGACGGCGCGAGGGTCCAGCCATTGAGGCTCGGGAAGACAGAGCCCCAGGCATACTGGGGCGGACCGGCGAGCGCGTCGCCGAAGCTGCCGTTCCAGATGAGATTGCTTCCGCTGCCATCCTGGCTGACGCCGAGAATGACCGGCACGTCGTCCGAAACGCCGATATTGACGATGGCTTCCGCCGGATCGCCGTCGAGATCCGTTGCGATGACTTTTACGGAGCCGAGGCTCTGAAGGTCGTCGGCGGTGAAGGTGGGGTGGCTGTCGAAATCGTTGAGCAGCGTCGCCGTCACCGTCGCGACATCGCTGTTCGGGACGTGGCTGAGGTCGAGCTTGATGACAGCCGTCGCGCCGTCATAGCCGATAATCTGGTTCGGCCCGTTGGGCGACCATGTCAGGCCAAGCAGATTGCCGAGATCACTGTCGAAAGAAATATTTACGATCGGGTCCGAACCGACCGTGAATGTAACGGTTTCGGTATCGAAATCCGGACCGGCAGGATTGGTGCCGTCCGCCAGGTTTTCGTCGTCGACCACGAGAGCAACAGCTTCGGGACCACGAGGGCCCGTGCCGTCGGTCACTGTGATCGGCTGATTTGCCTGTGAGGTATCGCCGTCGCCGTCCTTCAATTCGTAGCGGAAGTCGGCCTGAACCGGCGACGCATTGGCGATGCCGCTGAACGCCGTAAACGTCCAGGCGCCGTTGGCCGTGAATGTATAGGTGCCGAACGCCTTCACAGTGGTCGTGACGCCGCTGGAAGCGATAGCTTCCCAGTCGCGCCGCCATCGAACGAAACGCGCGATATGGTAGCTCCGTCGGTGCCGAGCGTATCCGTGCCCGAGGCATTCGGATCATCGGCCGCTTCCGGTGTAATGACGTTCCCGCCGATGGCGCCGCCCTCGACGACGTCCTGCGCGTCGTCGTTTAGGGCCTTCGGTCCGTCATCGTTAAAGCCGATCTGGCTGCCGATATCGACGCTCTTCGTCGCAACGTCACCATCATTGTCGGTCGCGGTGACGACAACTTCGATCTTGCCCGACGTCAGGAATTGCGTCTCGTTGCTATCGGCCGGATTGGCGTGTTGGATCGCCTTGTACTGGACAATGCTGATCTCGCCGCTCTGATCGATATAGATTGCAAACGCCGCTTGTCCGTCGGGAACGCGGCCGACGATATAATTACCTTCCTCCACAAGCGTGATGGGGTCGCCTTCGGTGGTGGTGAGGCCGGAGTTCGAGTTGGCGACATTCAGCTGAACAACGACCGAGGGGTTGTCATCGGCGCCGCCCCAAACCAACGCGTTGACGACTGCGTCGCCCAAGAAGAAGTTGTTATTCGCATATCCGAGCGCCGGGCCGGCATTCGTCACACCGGCGAACAGAGCGATAACTCCCGCGGCGCTCGTGTCGTCGGAGTCATTGCTGTTCTGGATGCCAGAGCTCTCGTCGTGAACGACCTTTACTTTTGTCGTTTTAAGTTCGAGCTGCGGTACATCGTCGAGAATTGTGATCTGCACCTGATCTGTCAGAGTGATTGGATCGCCATCCCCGTCGGTCGCCGTGACGACTGCGCCGAAATCGATATACGGAACCGTGCCGTTCGCTCGAGCACGAGGTCGGGTATTGGCGCCGTTATCGCCGTATTGGTGATCGAGCTGGTCGAACTGCCGGAACTGGAAATCACCGTCCGGCTCGACGGCGAACGTAAATACGACTTGCAGACCAACATGGCCGACGAGCACCTGATTGCCCGCGATCGTGGTCAGTTCGTAGGAAAGCGCTTGGCCCTTCGATTCCAGACCGAGGGCCCGGAATTGAGAAACGGCGTCCGATGCAAGACCGAAATCCTCCGCCGGCGGCCGCGCCGTCCGAGCCGAAATCGACAAGGCCGCCGAGCGCGCCGCTGACAACCGCACCGCCTCCCAGCCCGGTGTAAGATTGATCGGAATCATTGCGCTCGGCGCCGAAATCCGGCGACGAGCCGAACGAGAGAAGCGTGAAAATGTCGTTCTCGCCGACCACTCTTTCGACCGGCTGGGCATCCGCCTTAATCTTCGGGCCATCGTCGTCGAAGTAGAACGAGGTCGACTGGCCCGTGATCAAGTTGAAGCTTTCGGTGAGCGTGTCGAAATCGCCATCGCCGTCGACCACCGTTACGGTAGCGACAAGCTGGATTGGGGTTTGATCGTTCAGGAAGAGTTCGAGCGCTTCATCGAGCTTTGCATTGTCCGGATGTTCGATCGCTTCGAACAGGGTCAGTTGGAACTGCAATTCGGTGATCGCAGGATCCGGATTCACATCGACGATATCGATGCGGAAGACCTCGTCGGCCGCCGTGTCGCGGCCGACAATCGCGCCGCCCTCGAGGAACAGCGAGATCGCGCCGCCTTCGATAGCCGACAGGTTTGTCGCCACGCCCGCGCCGCCCGGCGGAAAGCCGCCGAAAGCAACCTGCACCGTCTGGCTCGCAAGGCCGTCCGCGCCGGCCAGAACCGTCGCGCCGAACAGAGCCTGGAGACCACCGGCAAAGGTGGATGTAACCTGGCCGATGCCGGCGCCGGCATCGTCGGTATTCGGATTACCGTCCGTTGCCTGGTCGTCGCCGGCCGCGTAACGGTCGCCCTTATCTACTGTTTCGTCGGCCTCAACCGTGACGGCGCCCAGCGTCTCGACATTCAGCACGATGTCCTGAATCTGCGGCTCATCGTCGACGATGTTGATGTGGAGAGTGGCCGGCGCGGACGAACCGATGCCGTCGGACACCGTAAAGACAAAACTTTCGGCGGGAATTTCGACTTCTTCGGCAAGAGCCGCGTTGTTCTGATCCTGCGCATCGTTGTGCGTAAAGGGCGCGGTCAGCGTGTACTGGTACACGCCCTCGCCGGTATTCGGATTGTAGGAGACGATGAAGAGGTTGCCGTACACACCCGGAATCGTCGAACCGGCAAGGCTCCCGATGGGTATCTGGACACCGTTGATCGTCACGCTGACAATGGTCGGCAGACCGCTCGAATCCGAGATGGTGAACGTGCCGGTCTCGACTTCTGCCGTGCTGGCGGGATCGGTGCCGAGCGGCATCGCATCTTCCCGGAGGGTCTCCGAGCCGATGATCAAATTGCCCTCACCGTCCGGATTGACGGTGATCTCCGGGTCTAGGTTGAGGGAGTTGAAGAGCTGCTGAGTGTCCAGCGCACCGAACGATGTCGATGTTCAGCGTCGCGGGCGCCGAGGTCAGCACGCCGTCGTAAACGGTGATCGTGAAGACGTCGGCATTGTCGATCGTATTGGTGCCCTGCCCGCGGGATGATCGAGCGCTTCCGTTAGTTCATACTGATACGCGCCGAAGCCCGTGGACGGGAAATAGACGAACGTCAGCGTTCCGTGTTCGCCCTCGACGCTAGCGCCGTTCAGATTGGCAATCGGAATGACGAAGACATCGCCATTGGCGGTCGTGATGGTGATGCTTTCGATATCCGCGATGCCGTTGGCATCGGACAACTGGAAGAAGCCGCTCGCGAACTCGCGCCCGCCATTCGGATTATCCGGATCCGTGCCGTCATAAGTCCAAGTATCCGGCTCGAGGCCCGCTTCGTTGACGACCGAGTCCGTCAGTAGTCCGCCCGGCGCGAACGTGATCGACGGAGCAAACGATGTCGTTGAACAGTTCCGGCTGTTCCGGACCGTCAAACTCCAGCGCCGTCGGGTCCAGAAGATCGATGACGGGACCGGCATCGCCGATGCCCGGAAGCGGCTCGCCGAAATTGGAGCCGCCGCTGTTCGGGCTGCTGACGATCGAAATGCCTTCGGGACCGGCCGCGACATCGACGCCGCTGGTCTCGAACGCGGCGACAAGCGCCTCTTGCGGGATCTGCACTTCGCCGATGACGAAGGTCGGGACGTCGAGCGCGCCGCCCTCGATGACGATGCGCGAGCCGTCCGGCTGGACGAGGACGATGTTGGCGCCGTCGACCTCGATCTGCGCGAGCGATGTGCCCTGCGGCAGGGTGACGGTGTTATCCGGGCCGGCCTTCAAAACCAGGGGCTGGGCCGCGGGGACGGTGGCCGCGGGCGCGGCGCTGACATTGACGGGATTGGGCGTTCCGGCCTGAGCGGTCTGGATGTTCTGCGGAGCGTTGTTCGAACCCGCATCGCCGGAAGACAGGCCCGCCTGTTCGTGCAAAGCCGCAGCGTCCGTGCCGTAAGTTTCCGTAGCCATCGCAATTCGCCCCCAAGTAGTGCTGGGGTTACCGGGCCATGGAACCTGGTCTCAAATCAATGGAATTTTCCGAAAGACTATATAAAATGATATATATAATTTGAAGTATTATGGGTTTGGTTAAGTCGACTATATAACAGGATATGTCTTTTTACTTTCCCCGGCCGTAAACCTCGGCCCCAGACGATACCTACAATTTTATTCAAAATCTTGCAAACACTTCAACAAGTTGTAATCCAGACTTCTTAAACGGGAATTCAGTCGTACCTACTAACGTCTTCCACGAAACCCGTGGAGACGGCGATGCGTTTGCGTACGAGCGAAATCACTGCAAGGATATTTGTTCCGATTGCAGTTGCTATACTTGCTATTGTCAGCCCATCTGAGTTCAGCAAGCCTGTAGACGTCACATCGTCCCACAGCATTCAAAAGAATACTCGAAAGAGTTCGCAGGTTTTCAGGTCATCACCTGTCAGACAACCAGGCCGCACTGGTTCGCCAGGAGCCGCAGGCCGGTCCGCGCGACATCGACAACATCGTGCCCTCCCCGCCCGTCTTTTCGCCCCGCGCGGAAGCCCCGGCCGTGGTTGCCACAACCACTGACGGGTCCGTGTTCTCGTCCGTCGCGTTCCGTATCGGCGGGCTCCCGGCCAAGGCGCGCTGGGGCGCGGCCATCGCCGCCGCCGGCAGGATGGACATGACGGCGTGCGGGGCCGAACCGTGCTCGGCCCGCGTGTCGGACCTCGCTTCGGCCGTCGAACGGGCGCGCACCCAGGACGTCATCGCGAAACTCGCCACGATCAACGCGGCGGTGAACCACGCTGTGGTCTATACCCGCGACCAGGACGTCTACGGAGTGCGCGATTACTGGGCGAAGCCGGACGAAACGCTCGCGCGCGGCAAAGGCGACTGCGAGGATTTTGCCATCCTGAAAATGGCGGCGCTGAAAGCCGCCGGCCTGCCCGAGGACAGCATTACGCTGGTCGTGTTGCGCGACACGCGCCGCAACCTGTTCCATGCCGTGCTGTCGGTCGCGACCGACAAGGGCCAGTTCATCCTCGATAATCTGAGGGACAACGTCCCGCAGGACATCACGCTCTCCGATTATCAGGCGCTGTATTCGATGAACGGGGACCGCGCCTTCATCCACGGCTATCCGGCGAGCAGCAAGCTTGCCGCGGGGAAGGGTCCGGAGATCGGCACGGCGCTGCCCGGCGAGGACAGCGGCGGCAGGTCGTAATCAGGAAGCAGTAGTCAGGAAACCGTAGTCAGTCGGGCAGAACGAAGCAGACGATGACCGCCTGCTCGATCACCGGCGCGAGCACGGTGTTCATCCGGCCCCGGAAGCGCTGATTGTCCACGCCGATCGCAAAGCCCGTGCCGACCGGCATATTGCCGTTCTTGCGCAAGGTTTCGATCAGTTCGCCGATCTGCACGTCGAGAGCGAGCCTCAGATTGCGGGCAACCGTGCCCGAAGTCGCGATCGACAGCCGCGACTGAACGAGATTCAGAAAATACTGATTGTAGGCGACGATCTGCCGGTCGAGGCCGAGCGCGAAGGTCGGCGCGGGCGAAGCCTGGACCAGACTGTTCGCGATGCCGCGATGGGCGATCTTCTGAACGGATGTCAGACGGTCTCTGAACCAGCCGAGACAGAGCACGCGCAGAAGCGAAGTGAGATTGGCCTCCTCGGGCGCGGCCTCCTCGACCGAACGCACCAGGGCCCCGACCGACATGCCGTGAGAGGCGGCGACGTCCTTCAACGCGCGCCAGTGAATTTCCTCGAGCCGCAGCCCGCGGCGAAAATCGCCGACCCTGACCGCGACGAATCGGGTTTCGGAATCGCCGGTGCCCGGGAGCAGAGACGGCGGCTGCATTTCGACATCGGTCATCGCTCAACGCTCCCGCAAAGCTTCGGTGCGCGCCTTGTTCAAGGGCTTCAGCAGATAGTGAAGGACGGTCTTCTTGCCGGTCTCGATATCGACCGAAGCGATCATGCCCGGAATGATGGCGTGGACCTTTCCGCCATGTACGATCTCGGAAACACCCGTCTTTACCTGGACCTGGTAGTAGGTCTCTTCCGCCTTCTCGTCGAAAATGCTGTCGGCAGAGATGTTCGAGACTTCACCCTTGATGCCGCCATAGATCGAAAAATCGTAAGCGGAGATCTTCACGAGCGCGGACTGGCCGGGCCGCACGAACGCGACATCGCGCGGCGAAATGCGCGCCTCGACCAGAAGCACTTCCGCCGTCGGCACGACGCCGGCAACGACCGCACCCTGCTGGACGTAGGAGCCGATCGTGTTGACGTCGAGCGTATTGACGACGCCATCGACGGGTGAACGCAGATCGGTCCGCTTCACGCGGTCGGTTGCGCCCCGCGTCGTCTCGTCGATCACCGAAAGTTCGGAGAGCGCCTTGGTCTTCTCGGCGAGCGCTTCCTGCTGTGTCTGCAGGGAAAGTTCGGTGACCTGGAGTTCAGCTTCGTTGACGGCCGCCTGAAGACGCTTGATCGATTCCTTCGACAGTCGGAGCTGGCCGTCGGCATCGGTGATCTCCTTCTGAATGCGCAGGAGATCGGTCTGGGCCGCGAGCTTGCGTTCGACGAGGGGCGCGATCAGCGCGTTTTCGCGTTGTGACACCACCATATTGGCTTCAAGCCGCTGGATATTCGACAGCGCTTCGTCCAGCTCGTTCTGCCGCTGCGTCAGACGCTCGCGGAGCACCGAGAACTTGTTCTGGAACGTGTCTCGGCGGGCGATGAAAAGACGTGTTTCGTTGGCGCAGATCGTATCGGCCGCGGCATCTCCCGCACCCGGACAGACCAAGGGCGCATCGAAATCGCTCTTCTCTTCGAGATCGAGCCGCGCGATCTGGGCGCGCAATGCGCGAGCGCGCGCCTCGAGTTCGCCGAGCGTCGAGGTCGTCGCCGTGTCGTCGAGGCGGACGATGAGATCGCCGCGCTTGACGAGTCTGGCCGGTGCGGACCGCGATCTCCTGCACGACGCCGGGCTCGCTCGCCTGGATGATCTGGGTCTTGGAGATCGGGATGACCTTGCCCTCGCCCCGCGCGATTTCCTCGACCTGAGCGACCGCCGCCCAGATGACGAAACAGACCAGAAGGCCGACGACGGAAAACAGACAGAGCCGCGCCAGAACGGGCGGACGATCGACAAGCCCGTTCGTCGGCTGCGTGATGTAATCGCGCCAGTACCGGATTTCGGTTTTCGTGGGCAGGCGCAGGAGCATTGTCTCAGCGCCCCTTCTTCTGAAGCTGCTCGATCACCGCCGCCTTCGGCCCGTCGGCGATCACGCGGCCCTGATCGACCACGATCAGGCGGTCGACAAGTTCGAGCATCGAATGGCGATGCGTGGAGATGACGACCGTCATGCCGGGCGTCAGCGCGGTCTTGAGTTTGGCGATGAGAAGGCGTTCGGAGGCCATGTCCATGGCGCCCGACGGTTCGTCGAGAAAGACGATTTCCGGCCGCGTGAGAAGCAGCCGGGCAATCGCCACCGCCTGCCGCTGCCCGCCGGACAGGCTCGACCCGCGCTCGCCGACGGGCATGTCGTAGCCGCGCGGATGGCGCGACACGAAATCGTCGACGCCGGTGAGCTTCGTGACCGCGATGATTTCTTCGTCGGTCGCGTCAGGACAGCCCATCAGGAGGTTTTCCTTGATGGTGCCCGAGAACAGATCCGCCGATTGCGAAACGACCGCGACCGCCGACCGCACGACGGCGGGATGGTATTGACGGACATCGACGCCGTCGATGAACAGATTGCCCGCGTCCGTGGGGTAAAGCCCGCCGAGCAGCCGTCCTATCGTGGTCTTGCCGGAACCGATCTTGCCGATGATGCCGACGCGCTCGCCGGCCGTCACCGAGAACGTGAGGCCGTTGAGAACTTTGTACTCGGTTCCCGGATAGGCGAAATCGACGCCTTGAAACGCGAAATTTCCGTTGTGGATTTCGCGATTGACGAAACCGGTCGCGGCCGGCCGATCTTCGGGCTGCGACATGATCGAGTTCAGGATCTGCAGCGAGAGGATCGCCTGGCGCAAACGTGCGAGCGTCATCGCGATCTGACCGAGTGGCGCGACCGCGCGTCCCGACAGCATCACCGCCGCGATGATGGCGCCCGTGGAAATATTGCCCTCGGCGAACTGATAGGCACCGGCGACGACGATGACGATCGAAACCAGTTGCTGGACAAAGCCCGTCGCATTGGCCGCGTTGGCCGATATCTGCTTGATCTCCTCGGACGTGCGCGAGGCGCGCTTGGCGAGTTCATTCCAGCGGCGGAGCAGCGGCTTCTCGGCGCCGAGCGACTTCACCGTCTCGATCGTCGAGATGGTTTCGACCAGAAGAGCCTGACGCTGGGTCGCTTCGTTCGATGCGGCGGCGATGCGCCGTGCAATGGCGCGCTGCGCCGCAAAGCCGATGCCGAGGGTAATGAAAAGCGCCACGACCGGAATGACGACGAGCCAGCCGGACAGGGCGTAGATCACGATCAGGAAGATGAACATGAACGCGCTGTCGATGATGACGCTGATCGTGTTCGAGGTGAAGAATTCGCGCACGAACTCGTATTGCGTGACGCGGTTCGCGTAATCGCCTGTCGAGGCCGGGCGCGACGCGAGCGTGGAATGCAGCACCTTCTCGAACAGAAGGTAGGAAAGCCGCAGATCCGCGGCGCGGCCCGCATGATCGATCAGGGCGGCGCGCACGCTTTTCAGGATGAGATCGAACAGAAGCGCGCCGGCGACGCCGAGCGCCAGCACCCACAGGCTCGCCATCGCCTCGTTGGGCAGGATGCGGTCGTAGACGTTCATCGTGAACAGCGGCGTGGCAAGCGCCAGAAGATTGATGAACAGAGCCGCGAGCGCGACCTGAAGATAGGACTTCCAGAACGGCAGCAGCGTATTGGCAAGCCAGTGCCGGCGGATGATTTTTCCGGTCTCGCCGCTGATCGCGGACTCGATCGTGTCGCCGCGGACGGCGCCGAAAGACAAGACGGCGCGGACATATTGCGGGGCGATTGCTTCGAGCCGCACGCCGTCCACGTCTCCAAGCGCCTGCGCGGATGTCAGATAGGTGCCGTTGTCGAGGCGTTCGAGCAGCGCGAGAGCCGAACCGTCGTCGAGCAGGACGATCGCGGGCAGATCCATGTCCGGGCGGAGAAAGGACGCGCCGCCGTGATCGAGGATTTCGAGGCCGATGCGGTCGGCAAGCCGCTGTATTTCGTCGAAAGTCGGAAAGACTTCGTCGAAGGGAACGTCCGAAAACAGGATGACGTCCGATCCCGGACGGCCGAGAAACACGGCGACGTCCTTGAACGCCGTCTTGAAATCGGAATAGGCGAATGTTGCCCCGTCGCGCCCAGGCCCCACGCGAAAGGCGCTATGGCTCGGATCCAAGGCGCGCATGTCAGCGTCTCCCTGCTTGCGGAGAAAAGCCGCGCTCCGGACCGCAGGTCAAAGGCCGCGCGCCGATAGCGCGCGCGGTCGATACAAGCCGGCAGATCAAGGCTTCTTGATCGGCGCCAGCAGATCCATTGGCGGCACATCGCTCTGCCGCGAGGGGACCCGGCGATAGGTCTCGGTCGGCTGGGGCGGCGGCACATCAAAGGCCGCGCGCGCATAGGCCTCGGTCTGCTGAGGCGCCGGGAGATTCATCGATGACAGCAATGTGCCGGTTGCCGTGAGGATGCGGTATTCGGCAAAACGGGAGGCATAACGCGCCGTCTTGGCGAGGATCGCGGCATTGTAGTGAGTGTTCTGCGCATCGAGCACGTCGAGCAGCGAACGCTGGCCGAGATCCATCTGTTCGCGGTAGGAGCGGACGAGCTCGGCATTTTCACGCGCCTGCAACGACAGGGTAGCCGCCTGGGCGGACTGCCGGACGCGGCGATCCCACGAAATGCGGACGGCTTCTTCGACTTCGCGGTAGTTCTGATGCAGGACGAGACGCTGCTCGCTGGCGCGCCGGATCTGTTCCTGCGTGTCGGCGGTGTCGATGCCGCCGCGGTAGAGATTCCACTTGGCAACAACCCGGACCTGGTAATCGGTCGTGTCGTCGTCGTCGCCGTCGATGTCGGCGCCCGTCCGGGCGGAGCCTTCGGCCAGGACTGCCGGTCCGTATTTCGACCGGGCGGCCTCCACCTGGGCCTCGGCGGCGGAGATATCGGCCATGGCGGCATGGATACGGGGATTGTTCACGCGGCCCAGCGCGATCGCCTGTTCCACAGACTTCGGAATGGCGGGGGCAATGGATTCGGGCGAGGACCAGGTCGTGAGCGGCTTGCCCACCAGAGTGAAGAAACGGATCTTCGCCGCTTCGAGTTCTTCGGCGGCTTCCTGCGAGCGGACGCGGGCCGCAAGGAGCCGTTCCTGACCCTGCAGGCGATCGGCATCCGTCAGCTTGCCGCCGGCGATGAGATCGTTGATGTCGGAAATCACGCTCTCATGGAATGCGAGGTTATTTTTGGTTTCCGCAACGATCTCGGCCTGGAGCAACACTTCCAGATATTCCCGGATGACCTGCAGCGAGATCGTCTCGGACCGTTCGAGGACACGGAACGAAGCGCTGTCGACGCGTGCGGCCTGACGATCACGCTCCGCGCGACGGCCGCCGCTGTCGAAGAGCTTCTGTGTAACGAAAAGGCCGACATCGTTCGGATAAAGTTCGTCGTCCTCGATGCCGGACGTGCGGCGGCCGGAATTGTCCAGGCGACGCACGCCCGTCGACGTTTCCAAATCCACGCTCGGCAGGTAAAGCCCGCGGGCCTGACGAAGCTCAAACTCCGTCGCCTCGCGGTTTTCGACCGCCTGTCCGATTTCCGGGTTCGATTCGAGTGCGGTGAGCAACGATTCGCGCAGCGTCAAAGCGTGCGCGCTACTGGAAAGCGCCGTTCCGGCGCACAGCGCGGCCGCCAGCGCCCTGGTCAAACGTCTATTGAACATTTGCTCGCCCCCCTGAGCAGTTACGCCGCAAGTCATTCCAAAATATTAGGAATTTCGACCTTGAACCCCACCGCTTTTTGAGCGTTGCGGTTGTGCCGGCTATCAGACCCCGCCCCGGGCTATAAACTTTCTCTTAATCGGGCACCAGCCGAAACCGACTCCTATGTTGCCGCTTGGTGGAGTTGGTGTGACATTTCGCACACATTTTTCGCGCGGATTTTCAGGGGTTTTCGGGGACCTGTGGCATATCCGCATATGCCGAGCGAGTAGCCGCCGTCGCAAAAGGAGAACAAAAACTAGGAATCAGACCCTACGAATTTCGCAGCTAAAAGTTGCTGCTCTCACTCGTTGTTTTCCGCAGGACGGCAACCGGAAAGTCATTCAAAAGCGCGCCGACCGATTCGGCAGCGAGCCCGACGGCGATCTTTCGGCCGCTGACAACATGCCTCCAGTCCCCGGACGGTAAAGCGAGTGCCGTATTGCCCCAGGCATCCGGAGGGGGAACGAGCCCGTCTTCCGGAATGAGAGGCGAGACGAGGCGCGGCACGACGACAGCCAGAGCCTCGCCGTCGCGAACGCGCGAAAAGGCGAGCACATGCTCGGCCTTGTCTCCTTCGGCGATGAGCGGGACGTAATTACCATCCGCGTAGAGCTCCGGGGACACGGCCCGATCCGCAAGGAGGCGCGCCAGAATGTGCTGCTTGATGTGGCCCGACCGCCAGTTCGTCAGAAGATCCGTCGCCGGCGCGCCGGAGAGCGCCGTCATGCGGGCGGCATAATCCACGGCGCGCCGGTTATCGGGATCAACGAGTGAGAAATCCCAAAGCTCGGAGCCCTGATAGATGTCGGGGACACCGGGAAGCGTGCATTTCAGTACGGTGCGCGACACGCCGTTGATCGCGCCGAGCAGGGAAAGCCGCGTCGCCAAGGGCCGGAACTTGGCAAGGAAGGCGTCGCCGGGCGTCAGTACATGCTCGATCAGCCGGGCGGTGGCGCGTTCGTAATCCTCGTCCTCGTTGACCCAGCTCGTATAGCGCTTTGCCTCACGCAGCGCCTTTTCCGCCCAGGCTTTGATGCGCTCGCGAAAGGCGGCGAGCGCGGCTTCATCTTCTCCGTGGGTCAGTTCGAGCGGCCAGGCGCCGAGAATCGATTGCAGGATCATCGCCCGATCGTTCGCATCAGGCGCGGCCTCGCCGTCAATCTGCGTGACATGCTCCGCCGCGATCTCGTGCCACGTATCGAGCGCGCGGGCCCAGTCGTCCGGCATTTCCGAGAGGGCGTTGAGACGCGCGCGCGCATCCTCGCCCCGCTTGGTGTCGTGTGTCGCGCTCGCTGTCATGGCGTGCGCCCAGTCGCGAGCGCGCGCGATGTTTGCCGCGTGAAAGGCCTCGACCGGCAGTCCGAAATGGTCTGGATCTCCGCCGACTTCGTTGAGCGAGATCAACCGCGCATAACGATAGAACAACGTGTCTTCGAGGCTCTTGGCCATCACCGGTCCGGTGAGTTGCTGGAAGCGGCGGCGGAACCGCGCGACATCTTCCGGCGCAGCGCCCCCGGGCGCGGCGGTGTCGACGCCGCCGAGTATGGCCGAGAGAATGAAATCGTGGACCGAACGATCGGGCAGAGTGCTCCATCTCTTGGCCTCTCTCAGCGTGCGCTGCAGCAGAGTGCGGTCCGTAAGGTCGGGTTCAACGTTTTCAGTGATGTAGGTCCGATAGACCGGCAGGCGAGCGATAATCTCGGTCAGGGCGCGGCGCAGCGCCACAGTCGTGTAATCGCGCGTTGACCAATCCACGTCGGCGAGACGCTTCAGGTCGGAGACGAGAACTTCGAGTTCGCTCGCAAAGCTGGTCTCGACGATCTCTTCCTTCGCGGCGCGGAGCTGCGTCCCATAGCCGGTGTCGACGCCGCTCGCGGCCCGATAGATCGCGTCAAACCGCCTTGCGTTGCGCGTGTCGACGAAAACGCCGTCGATGACGTTCAGCACGTCGTAGCCCGTCGTGCCCGCGACGGGCCATGGGCGGAGGGACTCTCCAGGTTCGAGAATTTTTTCGATCAGAATATAGAAGTCCGGGCCGATTTCGCGCTGGAGCGCCTGCACATACCCTCCCGGATCTGCGAGGCCGTCCAAATGGTCCACGCGAAGGCCCTGAACACGGCCTTCGCGAACGAGGCGGAAGATCAGTTCATGCGTGCGCGCGAAAACATCCGGCTCTTCGACGCGAATGCCGCCGAGCGAATTGATGTCGAAAAAGCGGCGGTAATTGATGTCGCTCGCGGCGACGCGCCAATGGGCAAGCCGATAATTCTGAACCTCGAGAAGGCGGTGGAGCGAACCGAAGCTTTCCGGCGTGCCGGACACGCCGTTGAAGAGCACGACGGCGCGCTCGATCGCCTCCTTCACTTCGGGTGCGGCGGCAGCCTCGGCGATCCGCGCCTTCAGCGCCTTTGCCTCTTCGGGAAACGCGGCTCGGCGATCAGGCACGGTCTCCGTCGCCATTGCCCTCAGGATCTCGGCGACGGCGAGAAGTTCGGCGCAGCTGCCGATCTCGCCCAAAGCCGCCAGCGCGCGGTCGATCACGTCCGGATAATCGAGCGGGCGGATCGGGAAGCGGTGTTCCCAATGCCACACGCTGAACGTCCCCTCCTCCGCGTCGAACCGGAGCTCAAGCTCGCCGGCCTCGAGCGCGACGCCGTAGCGGTTGGCCAGAAACGGGGCGACGAGCTTGCCCCCCGCGCCGATGCGGTGCCAATCAACGTCGAACATGTTCGCGACCGGCGAAAGCTCGCCCCATTCCAGTACGGACAGCCAGCACAGATTGTCGGCGCCGCCGACGCCCATATGATTGGGCACGATATCGAGGATGAGGCCCATGCCGTTGGCTTTCAGCACGTCCGACAGACGGACGAACGCTTCCTCGCCGCCGAGTTCCGGATTGATCCTGCCGTGATCGACGATGTCGTATCCGTGGATCGAGCCCGGCCGCGCCTGTGTGATCGGCGAGGAATAGATGTGGCTGATGCCGAGCCGGGCCAGATACGGGACGATCTGGACGGCGTGATCGAAGGTGAAGTCCTTGTGGAATTGCAGGCGGTAGGTGGCGCGCGGAATGTTCATCCCTTCCTCGCGCTTCTGATGACGGCGCCGGTCCAGCGCGTGAGGTGAACGCGCCCGGTTTCGTGCACCGCACCATCATTCGACCAGATCAGACGTTCATTGGCGGCGATCAAAGCCTCGACCACGTCGTCGCCGAAATTCAACAGGAGACGCAGATTGCCCGCGGCGAACCGCCACTCGATCGCGAGCGCGGCCGCGTGCGGCAGATCGTAGGAGCCGCCGGAAAATCCGGACGCGAGAAGCGGGACGACTTCGCGGTGCCTCAGCGCCAGGAGGGTACGGACATCCGACAACACCGCCGCGTGCGGCACGCGCCGGCGCTCGCTCCAATCTACCTTCGAGCGGAGAAACGTCGCATCGACCGTCGGATCGGGCACGCGATCCGCGTGGCCGGCGAAGGCCTCGAATTTCTCGAATTCACGGCGGCGCCCATCGCGCACCGCGGTCGACAGCTCCACCTCGGCGAAATCGACGAAGAACTGGAACGGGGCCGACGCCGACCATTCCTCGCCCATGAACAAAAGCGGGATCTGCGGCGACAGGAGAAGCGCTGCCCGCGCCAGGCCGAGCTTTTCCTCGGGTACCAGGTGCGAAAGCCGCTCCCCGAAGGCGCGATTTCCGATCTGGTCGTGGTTCTGCAGGAACGCGACGAAGGCCTGCGGCGGCAGGAATGCGGACGGCTCGCCGCGTTCGCGTCCGAGATGCCGTGCGAACTCGCCCTGAAAGGCAAAGCCCTCCGCCAGCGCGCGGCCCAAATTCTCCACCGGCGCGTCGGCGAAATCCTCGTAATAGCCCTCGCTCTCGCCGGTCATCAACGCGTGCCAGGAATTGTGGATGTCGTCGGCCCACTGCGCCGTGTAGGCACGCGCAATTGCGCCGTCGCGTTTCAGCCAGCGCGCTTCGTTGGCTTCGTTCTCCAGGACAAGATGGACGTGACGATCCGGAAACGCCGCGCGGACGCGGCCGGCGAGCTCGTCGAGGAGATGGCGCTCGCTGTCGTCGAGAATGGCGTGAACGGCATCGAGGCGCAGGCCGTCGAAATTGAATTCGTCGAGCCAGTAAAGCGCATTTTCGATGAAGAAGTCGCGGACCGTCGCGGCATGCATGCCGTCGCAATTGATGGCGGCGCCCCACGGGGTCCGGTGGCGTTCCGTGAAGAAACATTCGGCATAGGCATGGAGAAAATTACCGGACGGACCGAAGTGATTGTAGACGACATCGAGCAGGACCATCAGGCCGAGGCCGTGCGCATGGTCGATCAGCCGCTTGAGATCGTCGGGTGTGCCGTAGGCGGACTCCGGGGCGAACGGCAGGACGCCGTCATAGCCCCAATTGCGCGCGCCCGGCACGTCGGCGAGCGGCATGAGTTCGAGTGCCGTGATGCCGAGCGCGGCGAGCTTGGGCAGAATCTCCTCAAGCGCGGAATAGGTGCCTTCGGGCGTCGCCGTGCCGACATGGACTTCGTAGATGACGGCCTCTTCCCAAGGCCGGCCGGTCCACGTCGCCTCGCGCCATTTATAGGAGCGGGGATCGGCCACGACGCTCGCGCCGAATACATCGTCCGGTTGAAAGCGGGACGCCGGATCGGGAACCGCGAGCGTGCCGTCGATGAGGAAGCTGTAGCGCGTGCCGGCTTTCGCATTTGCCAGGACGAGCCGCCGCCAGCCCTGCCCTTCGTCCGGCATCGCATGCTTTTCTTTGCCGATGATCAGTGCGACGTCTTTGGCGGTCGGTGCCCACAGCGAAAAGCGCACGCCCTCTTCAACGAGTTCGGCGCCAAACGGCATGCGGTGAAAACGAAACATCAATGCGCCCTGACGGCTCCAGCGGGCACCAACCCCCACCGCGGCACAAGTGTTCCGTTACGGCCACCATGTGTTGGGTGGCCAGTCGGACGGCGAACGTCCGCCGGGCTCGACCGCCGACTGCTGAACGATCGTGCTCACGGGCTCGGGAGCCCGACCAACATTTTGCATCAGAGACGGAGGACGCGGTTTGCGGCTCTCCCGTCTGATGCTTTTTTACGAGTGATTTTGGTCTTCTCAAGGGCAGGCATTTGAGGCTCCCCGGACCGCCGGTTTTGGTTTTCGTTCGGTAGTCCGGTTTCGTGCGCGCACGCTTGCAAACGCCGACGGCAATCCCAATCTGTTCCTCAAGCGGGACGCCTGTTTCGAGGGTTTCGCTGCCTGAGAAGCCGCTTCACGGGAGGGCTTTGGGATGACACGAACGCAGCTTTCGAGCCCGCTTCTTCTGGGCTTTGACGAGATGGAGCGCACGCTCGACCGTCTGGTGAAAAGCGGCGACGGCTACCCTCCCTATAACGTGGAACGCTTCGCTGCTTCGGGCGAGGAGCCCGACCGCCTCCGCATCACTTTAGCGGTAGCGGGGTTTACGGCCGGGCAACTTGGCGTGACTCTGGAAGAGGGAAAACTTGTGATACGCGGGCGTCAAACGGAGGAGAGTGACCGTATCTTTCTTCATCGCGGCATCGCGGCGCGCCAGTTCCAGCGCGTGTTTGTATTGGCCGAGGGCATGGAGGTGCTTGCCGCCGATCTGTCCCACGGACTTTTGACCGTCGATCTTGTGCGGCCGCTGGCGGAACGCGGCGTCCGGAAGATAGACATTGTGGCCCGCAGCTAGGGCCGGAGAGGTGAGTTGAAATGATCGACAAAAGCGAAGCCACAATCCCCCACCCGTTCATCACGGCTGAACAGCTCGCGATCCTCGGTGGCGGCAAGATCGCTTACGTCAAGACCATGCAGTCCGACGAGATCAACCGTCTGTTCCCGCAGGCGCCCCATCTCGAGCCCGGCGTGGAATTGTTTGCGCTGCTCGGCGCCGACGGCACGCCGATCCTGCTGACCGACAGCAAGGAAGCGGCGATTGCCAATGCGTGGGAAAACGAACTCGAAACGGTCAGCCTGCACTGACCGTCGTCAGGGTCTGCTGCCTTTTTGACCCGCGAATGCGGGCAAATCGGCCAGCGGGCCGTCGCAACTCCGCGAGGCCGCGGTAACATCCTGTTTGAAACCGAAATTCAGCTCTCGCCGAGCAGACGGCCCACCACCTTGGCCGTGTAATCCACCATCGGCACGACGCGCGCATAGTTGAGCCGGGTCGGACCGATCACACCGACGACACCCACGATGTTTTGACGCCCGTCATGGAACGGGGCCGCGATCATCGACGATCCCGACAGCGAAAAGAGCTTGTTCTCGGAGCCGATGAAGATGCGGACGCCGTCCGCACTCTCGGCGCGGCCGAGAAGCTCGATCACTTCCTTCTTGCCCTCGAGATCGTCGAGCAAAAGCCGGACGCGCTCCAGGTCTTCGAGCGCCTTGAGATCCTCGAGAAGATTGGCTTGGCCGCGCACGATCAGGCGGCGCTCCGCGCCCTCGCCCGCGCCCCAGCTGGCAAGTCCGGCATCGACCAGGCTCGCCGTGATGGCGTCGAGTTCGCCGCGCGCGGTTTCGCGGGCGCGCTCGATATCGGCGCGAACTTCCTGAAGCGTGCGGCCGCGAATGCGTGCGTTGAGGTAGTTCGTGGCTTCGACGAGCGCGGAAGCCGGTAGGCCCGGCGGCAACGGCAGGACGCGGTTTTCAACCGAACCGTCTTCGCCGACCAGGACGACCAGAGCGCGGCGAGGTTCGAGCTGCACGAATTCGATATGTTTCAAGCGCGCGTCCTGTTTGGACGTGACCACCACACCCGCGCCGCGCGACAGGCCCGACAGAAGCTGCGAGGCCTGACCGAGCACATCGTCCAAGGACCGGCCGATCCCCGCCCCGGCGACCTTGGCTTCGATGTTCCGCCGCTCGTCCTCGGAGACCTCGCCGATCTCCAGCATGGCGTCGACGAAGAAGCGCAAACCGAGTTCGGTCGGAAGCCGTCCCGCACTCGTATGGGGCGCATGGATCAGGCCGAGGCCTTCGAGATCGGCCATGACATTGCGGACCGAGGCCGGCGACAGGGGCGCCGACAGGAAGCGCGCGATGTTGCGCGAGCCGACCGGGTCGCCGGTCGCGAGATAGCTGTCGACGATCTGGCGGAAGATCTCCCGCGAACGCTCGTTGAGCTGCGGCAGGCCGAAGCCGGGGTCGAACTGTGGTATGCGCGGGGTCACACAGGGAATGTCATGCGCCTGACCCCCAGGGTCAACCACAAGTCGCGGATATGGTTGTGCGGGCGCATCACCCATGCAAAATTCCCTCTGCCGGCCGGGGGGCCGGTTTGACTGCCAGGTGGGTTGTCCGTGACGAGGTTTCGAACCGCGCGCCTCTGGCTCGCGGTCACTCTTGCTGTTGGAACGGTCTTCGGCGCGCCGCTTGCCGCGCAGGAGATGAAGTTCTTTCGCATCGGCACGGGCGGCACCGCGGGCACCTATTTTCCCATTGGCGGGTTGATCGCCAATGCCGTATCGGCTCCGCCCGGCAGCCGCGCCTGCAATGCCGGCGGCGCCTGTGGCGTGCCCGGCCTCGTCGCCATCGCGATTGCCGCGAACGGCGCGATCGCCAATGCCAACGACATCCAGAACGGACGGCTGGAAGCGGGCTTCACGCAATCCGACGTCGCCTATTGGGCATTCACCGGCACCGGCGTGTTCGAGGGCCAGGGAAAAGCCCCTGATCTTCGGGGCATCGCCAATCTCTATCCCGAGACGGTGCACATCGTGGTGCGCAAGGAGAGCGGCATCGCCACCGTGTCCGATCTCAAGGGAAAGCGCGTCTCGCTGGAGGAGCCGGGTTCCGGCACGCTCGCCGACGCGCGCATCATCCTTAACGCCTACGGCCTCAGCGAACGCGATCTGAAGCCGGAATATCTGAAACCGGACATCGCGGGCAAAAAGCTCGCCGCGGGCGAGCTCGACGCCTTCTTCTTCGTAGGAGGCGCGCCGGTCGGCGCAATTACCGAACTTGCCGCCACGACGCCGATCGGCCTCGTGCCGATCGGGGGGGTGCAGGCCGAGAAGGCGCTGACGCGCTACTCCTTCTTTGCCTGGGACCGCATTCCGGCCGGCACCTATCCCGGAATCGCCGACGTTCCGACGATCAGCGTCAGCGCGATTCTGGTCACGAGCGCCAAGCAGGACGAGAAGCTGATCTACGGCGTGACCGAAGCCCTGTGGAACGCAAACAGCCGCAAGCTCCTCGACGGCGGGCATTCCAAGGGCAAGCTGATCGTGAAAAACAACGCGACGAAAGGGCTCGGTATCCCGCTTCATCCCGGTGCCGAGCGCTATTATCGCGAGGCGGGAATGCTGCCAAAGGCACCTTGATCCCCAACGAAAGGCGTTCGGCCAAGGGCTATGTGTCCGTTTTCTATAGACAATGATCGGCCGGCAAGCGCACGATCATGACCGGGAAACCGGGGGGTGACCCAAAGAACCGGCACAGGCCGGCGGACATGGAGCAAACAACACATGCGCGTCAAACATCTTTCCCTTCTCGCGGCGGCTTTGGCGCTGCTCGCTGGGCCGGTCTCGGCCCAGGAGCTGACGGGCACGCTGAAGAAGATCAAGGATAACGGAACGATCACGATCGGCCACCGCGAATCCTCGCTTCCCTTCTCCTATTACGACGACAAGCAGCAGGTCGTGGGCTACGCCATGGATCTCTGCATGAAGATCGTCGATGCGGTGAAGACCAACCTGAAGGCGCCTGACCTGAAGGTCGCGCTCAACCCGGTGACGTCGGCGACCCGCATTCCGCTGATCGCCAACGGCACGGTCGATCTCGAATGCGGTTCGACCACGAACAATCTCGACCGCCAGAAGCAGGTGTCCTTTACCATCACGCATTTCGTGACGGCCAACCGCTTCGTCTCGAAGAAGGCGAACAACCTCAAGACGCTCGCCGACCTCAAGGGCAAGACCGTCGTCTCGACCTCGGGCACGACCAACATCAAGCAGATCAACGAACTCAACACCGCGCAGAATCTCGGCATGACGATCCTGCCGGCGAAGGATCATGCGGAAGCCTTCCTCATGGTCGAAACCGACCGCGCGGCGGCGTTCGTGATGGACGACATCCTTCTCGCCTCGCTCGCCGCGAGTTCGAAGGATCCCTCGCTCTACGTGATCTCCGAAGATGCGCTTTCGGTCGAGCCCTACGGCATCATGCTTCCGCTCAACGACACCGCCTACAAGAAGGTCGTCGATGACGCCATGACCGCCGTCTACAAGTCGGGCGAGATCAAGACGATCTACAACAAGTGGTTCACGCAGCCGATCCCGCCCAAGGGCATCAACCTGAATATCCCGATCGGCAAATCGTTCCAGAAGGTCATCGACAACCCGACCTCGTCGGGCGATCCGGCCGACTATAAGAGCTGATCTTGAGACACCGCGCGATCATCACCGCGCGTAACAATGCGTCAGGCGCTCACGCGCCTGACGCAGGCGGGCCCGTCAGATGAACTATAACTGGAACTGGGGCATCTTCTTCGACCCCTCGCCCGAGGGCACCGGCACCTATCTCGACATGCTGCTGTCGGGCCTCTGGTTCACGATCGCCGTGTCCATACTGGCCTGGATCATCGCACTGTCCTGTGGCTGGACCGTCGGCATCATGCGCACTCTGCCCTCCAAATGGGCGCGGGGATTTGCGTCGGCCTATATCGAACTCTTCCGCAATATCCCGATCATCGTGCAGCTGTTCCTGTGGTACTTTGTGCTGCCCGAGCTTCTCCCGCAAAGCTGGGGCACCTGGCTCAAACAGCTGCCGAACTCGTCGTTCTATATTTCCGTCATCGGGCTCGGCTTGTTCACGTCCGCACGCGTCGCCACGCAGACATGGGCGGGGATCGCGAGCCTGCCCGCCGGGCAGGCCATGGCCGCAACCGCGCTCGGCCTGACCACCTTCCAGTCCTATCGCTATGTACTTCTGCCGCGCGCACTTCGCGTCGTGCTGCCGCCGCTGACCTCCGAGTTCCTGAACCTCATCAAGAACTCGTCCGTGGCGCTGACCATCGGCCTCCTCGAACTCACCGCGCGCGCGCGCGCCATGCAGGAATATTCGTTCCAGGTGTTCGAGGCGTTCACCGCCGCGACATTGATCTATCTTGTCGTCAACGCCTTCGTGGTCACCGGGATGCGGATGATCGAAAGGCGCGTCGCGGTGCCCGGAATGCTGGCGGAGCACTGAGCGATGTTTGAGAATTTCGATTTCGACGTCATCCACCGCTCACTCGGTTATCTGTTCTTCGTGGGCATGAAGTTCACGCTGACCCTGACCGTGCTGGCGGCGACGGGCGCGCTCATCCTCGGCACGATCCTGGCGATGATCCGCATATCGGCGCCGAAAATCTTGGCGCTGCCGGTGATCGGCTATGTGAACCTGATCCGCTCGCTGCCCTTCGTGCTCGTGATCTTCTGGTTCTATTTTCTGGTTCCCTATATCGGGCAATGGATCACCGGCGCGAGCGCGCCGGTCCGCGTCGGCGCGTTCTATTCGACGCTCATCACCTTCATCCTGTTCGAGGGTGCGTTCTTCTCCGAGATCATGCGCGCCGGCATCCAGTCGATACCGCGCGGCCAGGTCGCGGCGGGATACGCGATGGGCATGACGTATGTGCAGGTGATGTGGAACGTCGTCCTGCCCCAGGCTTTCCGCAACATGCTGCCCGCGCTCCTGACCCAGACCATCGTTCTGTTTCAGGACACCTCGCTCGTCTACGTCCTGTCGATTACCGACTTTCTCGGCGCCGCCTCGAAAATCGCGCAGCGCGACGGCCGGCTGGTCGAAATGTACCTGTTCGCGGCGGTCGTCTATTTCCTCGTCTCGTTCGCTCTGTCCATGCTGGTGAAGCGCATCCAGATGCGCATCGCCGTGCCCCGCTGAGGTGCCCATGATCGAAATTTCGCATGTCGACAAATGGTACGGCACTTTCCAGGTGCTTTCCGACTGCACGACGTCCGTCGCGAAGGGTGAAGTCGTGGTCGTGTGCGGACCGTCCGGGTCCGGCAAGTCGACGCTCATCAAGACCGTGAACGGGCTCGAAACCGTTCAGGGCGGCGAAATCCGCGTCGACGGCATCAAGGTCAACGACAAGAAGACGAACCTGCCGAAGCTGCGCGCGCGCATCGGCATGGTGTTCCAGCATTTCGAGCTGTTTCCGCATCTGTCGATCATCGCGAACCTGGCGCTTGCGCAGGTGAAGGTGCTCGGCCGCGGACGCGAGGAAGCGCATGCCCGCGGAAAGAAGCTTCTGGAGCGCGTCGGGCTGACGGCGCATGCCGACAAGTTTCCGGGTCAGCTGTCCGGCGGTCAGCAGCAGCGCGTCGCCATTGCCCGCGCGCTCGCCATGGATCCGATCGCCATGCTGTTCGACGAGCCGACCTCCGCGCTCGATCCCGAAATGATCACCGAAGTGCTCGACATCATGGTGCAGCTTGCGAAGGAAGACATGACCATGATGGTCGTGACCCACGAAATGGGCTTCGCCAAAAAGGTCGCCGACCGGGTGATCTTCATGGACCAGGGCAAGATCGCCGAGGACGCCAAAAAGGACGACTTCTTCGGCAAGCCGCGCAGCGAACGGGCTCAGCTCTTCCTGTCCAAGATCCTGCACAGCTGAGGCGGCATATAATACCATAGACGTTTGTATTATTAATTAGATAGCAATTCTAGACTGGACAATAATTTACAACGCCGCTCCGATGTGCTCATTACGGTGCATCTGGAGGATTTCATGCACCGTCTCTTTGTCGCCGCGCTCGCCGGCTCGCTCCTGTTTTCCGCCCCCGTGCGCGCGCAGGATGCAAATACCCTTCTCAACGTCTCCTATGACATTGGCCGCGAGCTTTTCGCCGCCGTGAATGTCGAATTCGCCAAGGCCTGGAAGGCCAAGACCGGCAAGGACATCACCGTCAACGCCTCGCATGCCGGCACGTCCAAACAGGCGCGCGCCGTCCTGGAAGGCCTCGAAGCCGATCTCGTGACCTTCAACCAGGTTACCGATGTCCAGCTTCTCGCCAAGAACGGCGTGGTCGCCAAGGACTGGCAGAAGGCGTTCCCGAACAACGCGTCGCCTTTCTATTCGCTGCCGGCCTTCGTGGTTCGCGCCGGCAATCCGAAGAACATCAAGAACTGGGGAGATCTCGCCCGCGACGATGTAAAGGCGGTGTTCCCGAACCCGAAGACGTCGGGCAATGGCCGCTACACCTATCTCGCCGCCTATGCCTGGGCGCTGGAAGAATACAAGGGCGACACGGCGAAGGCCGACGAATACATCAAGAAGGTGCTCGGCAATGTCCCGGTGTTCGACACCGGCGGCCGCGGCTCCACGACGACTTTCGTCGAACGCGAGATCGGCGATGTCCTGATCACCTTCGAAGCCGAGACGGCCGCCGTCGTGAAGCAGTACGGCGCGGACAAGTTCACCGTGGTCGTGCCGCCGGTCAGCCTGATCGCTGAGTTCCCCGTCGCCGTCGTCGACAAATATGCCGACAAGCACGGCACCAAGGAGCTGGCCAAGGCCTATCTCGATTACCTCTATTCGCCGGAAGGCCAGGAGGTCATCGCGGGCTTCAACAACCGCGTGCATGACGAGGGCGTCGCTTCGAAGCACAAGCTCCCGGAAGTCCGTCTGCTCACGGTCGAGAACGTGTTCGGCGGCTGGGACAAGGCGCAGACCGAGCACTTCGCCTCCGGCGCGAAGCTCGATCAGGTCTTCGTCGCGAAGTAACGAGTAGTGCTCTCTCCGAACCAAGTCGGGTTAGCCCGACTTGGTCATCCCAAATGCTGAACTCGGGAACACCCGAGTTCAGACGGGAGAGAGGAGGCTGGCGCCAACTCCCGCGGCCCGTTAAGTCACCACCGTGTCCATCGCCCTTCCCTTCCGCAAACGCCGTGTCCTGCCCGGGCTTCCGCTCGCACTCGGGGTGACGCTCGTCTATCTCGGCGTCATCGTGCTGCTGCCGCTCGCCGCCCTCGTGCTTCAGGCGCTCAATATCGGCTGGACGCAGTTCGCGGCGATCATTACCAGCCCGCGCACCATCACCGCCTTCAAGGTCACGTTTCTCTGCGCGCTCGGCGCGACCGCTTTCAATGCCGTTTACGGCTTGGGCCTCGCCTGGGTGCTGGCGCGCTATGAATTTCCGGGCAAGCGCATTCTCGACGCGCTGATCGATGTGCCGTTCGCACTGCCGACCGCAGTTGCCGGTCTCTCGCTCGCAGCGCTTTTTGCGAAGAACGGCTGGTTCGGCGCACCGCTCGCGGAACTCGGCATCACCGTCATCTTCACGCCGCTCGGCATCGCGGTCGCGATGGCGTTCACCAGCCTGCCTTTCGTCGTGCGCCAGGTGCAACCGGTGCTGGAAGACATCAGCCCCGATGTCGAGGAAGCGGCGGTGACGCTCGGCGCATCGGATTTCAAGATTTTCCGCGCGGTGATTTTCCCGGCGATCCTGCCCGCTTTCCTCGCGGGCTGCTCGCTCGCCTTCTCGCGCGCCATCGGCGAATTCGGCGCCGTCATTTTCATCGCCGGCAACCTGCCGAACTATTCTGAAATCGCGGCGCTGCTGACCTTCATCCGGCTCGAAGAGTTCGACTATCCGGCCGCCGCTTCGATCGCGACCGTGCTGCTGCTGTCGGCTTTTCTGCTGCTGTCCGTGACCAACCTCCTGCAGGCCTGGCATCTGCGCTATGTCGGGCGGGGCGAGTGATGGATTTCAAGCGCGTCACGCCCTATCGCACGCCCGCGACGCACCGCGTCGGCGATCGGAAATTTACCAAGGCGCTCCTTATCGGCGGCGTCATGGTCATGACCCTGTTCGTGCTGATAGCGCCGCTTGCAATCATCTTCACGCAGGCGTTCTCCTCCGGCCTTGCCGTGTATGCACGAAATCTCGCGGCGCCGGACACGCTCCACGCGATCGGGCTGACGGCGCTCGCGGCCGTGGTCGTCGTGCCGATCAACATCGCGTTCGGCATCGCCGCCGCATGGGCGGTGACGAAGTTCAATTTCAGGGGCAAGAATCTCCTTATCACCCTGATCGAGATTCCGTTCTCGGTGTCGCCGATCATTGCCGGCGTCGCCTATCTCTTCGTCTACGGCGCGCAAGGGCTGTTCGGGCCCATGCTCGACGAGCTCGGCATCAAGGTGATGTTCGCGCTGCCGGCGATCTTTCTGGCGAGCATGTTCGTCACCGCGCCGTTCGTCGCGCGTGAACTCATTCCGCTGATGCAGGTGCAGGGTTCGGACGACGAGGAGGCCGCTCTGAGCCTCGGCGCGTCCGGCTGGCGGATGTTCCTCTCCGTCACTTTGCCCAATGTGAAATGGGCGCTGATCTACGGCGCCATTCTCTGCAATGCACGGGTGATGGGAGAGTTCGGCGCGGTTTCGGTCGTCTCCGGTAATATCAGAGGCGTGACGAACACGCTGCCGTTGCAGATCGAGCTTCTCTACAACGACTACAACGCCGTCGGCGCCTTCGCTGCTTCGACCGTTCTCGCGAGCCTGGCCGTGGTCACAATCCTGATTCGAGCCTTGGTTGAACGGTTCGACGAGGGCCGCCAGGAGGTCAAGCGGCGGATGCGCCCCGGCGGTCACTGAACGGTCACAGAACCTTGGGGCCTTGCCGGGCGCGGCCCGGTCGGGCAAAGAGAGGCCTCACAGATACAGGCCGAACCCTATGACCCGCCCGTCCAATCGTGCGCCCGATGAAATGCGCCGCGTCTCCCTCGAACGGGGCGTCGCCCGCTATGCCGAAGGCTCCTGCCTCGTAAAATTCGGCGAAACGCATGTGATCGTCACCGCGTCGGTCGAGGAGCGCGCTCCCGCCTGGCTTCGCGGCTCCGGCAAGGGCTGGGTGACGGCGGAATATTCCATGCTTCCGCGCGCGACCCATGAACGGACGCGCCGCGAAGTAACCTCCGGCAAACCCTCCGGCCGCACCCAGGAAATCCAGCGCCTGATCGGGCGGAGCTTGCGCTCCGTGGTCGACCTCAAGGGCCTGAACGAGCGCCAGATCACGGTCGATTGCGACGTGATCCAGGCCGATGGCGGCACACGCACGGCCTCGATCACGGGTGCCTGGGTTGCGCTCCACGATTGCTTCCAGTGGATGCTGGCGCGCCAGATGATCCCCGTGAACCCTCTGAAGGACCACGTCGCGGCGATTTCCTGCGGTATTTCCAGTGGACTTGCGGTGATGGACCTCGATTATACCGAGGACTCCGCCGCCGAAACCGACGCCAATTTTGTGATGACCGGGACCGGCGGTATCGTCGAGGTTCAGGGCACCGCAGAGAACGCACCGTTCTCGGAAGCCGAACTTCTGGCCATGCTGGCGCTGGCGAAGCAGGGAGTGGCGAAACTGGTCGATCTGCAAAAGCTGGCGGTGGCGTGACAGACCTGCTCCTGCCCGGCAGCCGCCTCGTCGTCGCGACGCACAATAACGGCAAGCTGCGGGAGTTCCGCGAGTTGCTGAAGCCTTTCGACCTCGATCTCACCTCGGCTGGAGAGCTCGGTCTGCCCGAGCCGGACGAGACCGGCACGACCTATGCCGAAAACGCCCGCATCAAGGCCGAAGCCGCCGCGAATGCGAGCGGCCTTCCGGCCCTCGCCGACGATTCCGGCCTCTCGGTTTTGGCGCTGTGGGGCGCGCCGGGCGTCTTTTCCGCGCGCTGGGCCGGGCCGGAGAAGGATTTCGCCTCCGCCATGCAGCGCATCGAAAACGAGCTTCATGAGCGCGGAGCGGTTGAAAGCGCCCAAAGGCGCGCGGCCTTCGTCGCGTCGCTCTGCCTCGCGCGGCCGGGCGGCGAGTGCGACGAGGTCGAAGGCTTCGTCCTGGGGACATTGATCTGGCCGCCGCGCGGGACGGAGGGTTTCGGCTATGATCCGGTCTTCCTGCCCGAGGGGCATGAGCGGACATTCGGCGAAATGAGCGCGGACGAAAAGCACGGGGTGGACTGGACGACCGGTCGCGGTCTCTCGCACCGCGCGCGCGCTTTCATCGCGCTGGCCGGCCGCTGCTTTACGAGGCCCCGGCTTTGAGCGATCCCGGTTTCGGCGTCTACGTCCACTGGCCTTTCTGCGCCGCCAAATGTCCGTACTGCGACTTCAACTCACACGTCCGGCACGAGCCGGTGGACGAAGCGCGTTTCGCGGCAGCCTTCGCCCGCGAGATTTCCCATTTCGGCGCACTGACGCCGCGCCGCACGGCGCAAAGCGTGTTTCTGGGCGGGGGCACGCCGAGCCTGATGAAGCCGCGCACGGTCGCCGCCATCCTCGATGCCATCGCCAAGACCTGGGGTCTCGATGCGAATGCCGAGATCACGCTCGAAGCCAATCCTTCGAGCGTCGAAGCGGCACGCTTCGCCGGCTATCGCGCGGCCGGCGTCAACCGCGTCTCGCTCGGGGTGCAGAGTTTCAACGATGACGAGCTGAAACGGCTCGGGCGTCTGCACAATGCGGAAGAGGCGAAGAAGGCCATCGCCATCGCGCAATCGACCTTCGACCGTTCGAGCTTCGACCTGATCTATGCACGGCCGGGACAGACGCCCGATATGTGGCGCGCGGAACTGAACTCCGCGCTGGAGCGGGCGGGCGAGCATTTGTCGCTCTACCAGCTGACGATCGAAGAGGGCACGCCCTATCACGCGCTGCACGCGGCGGGAAAACTCGTTCTGCCCGACGAAGACCAGGCGCGGGCGCTGTGGGACGTGACGCAGGACGTCACGGCGGCGGCCGGGCTTCCGGCCTACGAGATCTCCAATCACGCGCGGCCGGGCGCGGAATCGCGGCACAATCTGGTGTATTGGCGCTCCGGCGAATGGGCCGGCATCGGCCCCGGCGCGCATTCGCGGATCGGCATGAACGACGGCCGCCATGCGTTCTCGACCGAACGCCAGCCCGAACTCTGGGCCACGCGCGTCGAGCAGACGGGCAACGGCATCACGATCGACGAACTGCTCGATCCCATCGAGGTCGCCGACGAATATCTGCTGATGGGGCTGCGGCTCTCGGAAGGCATCGACGTCGCGCGCTTCGAAGGGCTGGCGGGCTATGCTCTCGATCCGGAACGCATCCGCGATCTTGAAGGCCATGGACTTATCAGCCGCCCCGCGCCGGGACGGCTCGGCGTGACGATGCAGGGATTTCCCGTGCTCGACGCCGTGGTTGCCGATCTCGCGGCTTAAGCTACGTCGTCGTAGCAGAGCGCCCAGTCGGAACCGATAAACCAGCAGCGATCCGCGGACGCCGGTTGCTTCCACCGCAAACTTCTGACCGACGCCGGATCGTCGCGCTCGAAAGCAGCCGCCAATGCCTCACGCCCGGCGGCTGTTTCGGCAAGGACGCCTTCGGCGCAGACAAAGGCGGCGGGTCCAAGCCATAGGGCGGTGAACCCGGCATTGACCCGTTCGACACGCAGTCCCGCTCCATAAAGGGTGTGACGGCCGCCTGCGGGACTTGGGTCGGGTCTCGGCACACCGAGTGGAAACACCAACCGCCCTCCCATTTCCAAATTCTCGACCCAGGCATCTGCCGGCCGCTCGCTCGCGAAACTGACGTAGACGAAATCGGCCTTCTCTCGCGGCCATCGGAATCCATCGTCATGCACGACCGAGACATTCGCCAGATGAGCCAGGTTTTTTGTGGCCGTTGCCGCAAGCGCGGGATCGAACTCGACCGCGCAGACATGCCCGTTCGTACCGACAAGATGCGCGATGAGCGCCGTATAATAACCCGTGCCCGCGCCGATATGGACGACGTGCTCTCCGCCGCTCAAGCCGGCATGATGAAGCCAGCTTGCGTGCAGCGATGGCTGGCCGTTATTGACCCCGCGCTCGGGAGCGAGCTCAAAATTGATGTCCTGGTAGACGAGAACAGGCTCGGTGAAGGGCAGGGCATCATATCCCCCAGATTGCGCCATGTTCCACGGCGGCTCTCCAAGGAACCGTTCCCGCCGGACGGTGGCAAACGCGTCTTCAAGCTGTGGTGAGTTCGAGACGCCGGCCAAGGCCAATATCTGTTTGGCATAGGCTCTGCGCACGATCGCGAGGGCATTTTCATCGAACGACGTATCGCGGGTCATTTAACCCCAGGAGATTCGAGGCGGCGTTAGAGCCCCGGCGAGCCCGCGAAGCTCTTCGGCGCCGGCGCCACGACCTGCGCCCCCCCGGGCTGCACTTTCAACACCGCCATCCCGCGTTCGTTGAGGCCGTTCGACTTCAGGCGGAAAATGCCGTCGATCCCCTGGAAGCCCGACGGATTGGTGAGCGTTCCCGGCTGGAAGCGTGACGAGCCTTGCGTCTGTGTGAGAGCCGCGGCGAGCAAGACCGCGTCATAGGCGAGGGTCGCCGTACGTACCGGGTCGGCGCCGTAGCGGGTGCGGTAGCGCTGCGAGAAGGCGTTCCAGCCCGTTGTGTCCGGGCCGGCGTAAAGCCCGCCGGCAACCGCCGGAGCATTCAGCACCTGCGGATCGTCCCAGATGCCGGTGCCGAGGAGCACCGCGCGCCGAAGATCGACGCCCGCGGCCGACAGAGCGGCCGCGATGGCGGGCGCGTTATCCGGGACGAAGATCGCATCCGCCCCGCGCGCGGCCTGCGCCACGCGCTGGATGGCGGCTTTCATCTGCGCCCCGTCATTGGCCGCATAGCGTTCGAGCGCGACGACACGCGCCCCGTTCTTCGCGACCGCTTCCTGGAACGCGCCTTCGACCACGCTGCCATACGCATCTTCCGGCAGGATGGCGGCGAAGGAGCGGCGGCCGCTTTTCACCGCATGGGACACGATCCGCTCGACATCGGTTTGCGGCAGGAAGCTCAGGAGATAGACGCCGTTCTTCGCAACGCTTGCATCTGTCGAGAAGGACAGGACGGGGATACCGGCCTGGCGCGCGACCTGGCCCGCCGCCGCCGCGCCCTGCGCGAACAGTGGCCCAAGAATGATCTCCGCGCCTTCGGCGACGGCCTGCTGCACCGCGGCGGCGGCGCCCTGCGGCGTGCCGCCGTCGTCTTTGACGATGAGCTGGATATTGGGATTGTTGAATTCGGCGAGCGCCATTTCGCCCGCATTCTTCATCGACAGGCCGGCCGAAGCCGCATTGCCCGTCAGCGGAAGGATCAGCGCGGCCTTCGCGGCGCCGGGCTGCAACGTGCCGAGGGGCTCCGAGGTGACGCCGCCGACCGGCGCGGCGAGCGTCTCGGGGGTCTGACGACCGCCGCCTCCGCCGCTGATACAGGCTGTGAGCGCGAACGCCGCCGCCGTGAGCGCCGCGAGATGCGGGAGCCGTTGCAGCAGATGGACGACAGGCATTGGCCAGCCTCGTAAACAAACTTATGAGCGGGCCGCCAAACCCAGGGACGCGCACACGGCGGCTTCTGTTGAGGTCTCGCGCATTGCTCGCGCCGCGACCCCGGCGTAACGTCCCGACCCTTGGTAAACCACGGATTCTCCGATGCCAAGCCTTGACCGGCGGCCTTCCCCGGGGCGGTCCGCCGCTGCGGCTTCTACGCGACACTTCATCGTCTACGGCCACCGGCTGGAGGCGCCCCGCCCCCAGGCGGGGCTTTCGGTCGTCGCGACGCCGATTGGAAACCTCGGCGATATAACGATACGGGCGCTGGAGACCCTTGCGAGCGCCGATGTGATTCTGGCGGAGGACAGCCGCGTCACCCGCAAGCTTCTGACGCATTACGGAATTTCAAGGCCGGTTGTGCCCTATCACGAGCACAATGCCGCCGAGATGCGGCCGAAGGTGCTGGCCCGGCTGAAGGCCGGCGAGGCCCTGGCGCTGGTATCGGATGCCGGAACGCCCCTCATCTCCGATCCGGGATACAAGCTTGTGCGGGATGTTGTGGAGAACGGCTTTGCCGTGACCGCCCTCCCCGGAGCATCGGCGGTTCTGACCGGGCTTGTCGTCGCCGGATTGCCGACCGACCGATTCTTCTTTGAGGGCTTCCTGCCGCCAAAAAGCGCGGCGCGCCGCACGCGCGCGGAGGCCTTGATCCACGTGCCGGGAACGCTCGTCTTTTTCGAAAGCGGGCCGCGCCTCGCCGCAAGCCTCGCCGATCTCGCGAACGTCTTCGGTCCGCGGCAGGCTGCGGTCGCGCGCGAACTGACCAAGCATTTCGAGGAGGTGCGGCGTGGGACGCTGAACGAACTGGCGGAGGCCTATGCCGATGCCGAACGCGCTCCGAAAGGCGAGATTGTGCTGCTCATCGCGCCACCCCCCGAAGCGGAAGCCGCCTCGGAGGAAGATGTCGACGCCGCGCTGAAATCGGCCCTGGCCCGGGTATCGCTCAAGGACGCCGTCGCGGAAGTCGCGAAAACGAGCGGCACACCGAAGCGGGAAGTCTATGCGCGGGCGCTGAAGCTGACCAAAGCAGGCGAGGCATGAACACAGCCGCCCGCCGCGCGGCACACGGACTCGGCATGCGCGGCGAGAAACGCGCGGTGCTTCTCCTGCGTCTCAAGGGCTACACAATCCTGGCGCGCCGCTTTTCGACCTATGTCGGCGAGGTCGATATCGTGGCGCTGAAGGGCCGCTGCCTCGTCTTCGTCGAGGTCAAGGCGCGCCCTACGCTGGATCTCGCCGCGGAGAGCATCCGCCATTCCCAGCGCGCCCGCATCGTTCGCGGTGCGGAGGCTTACATCTCGCGTCACCCGCATTATGTGGGGTACGCTATGCGCTTCGATGCCGTGCTGGTCGCGCCCGGCCGCCTGCCCCGCCACCTGAAGGCCGCCTTCGACGCCGGCCGCTGAACTTCCGGATCTACCCATGCCGCTCAACGTCGCCGTTCAGATGGACCCCATCGAACGCATCAATATCGCAGGCGATTCGACCTTCGCGCTGCTGCTGGAAGCCCAGAGGCGTGGGCACACCCTCAGCTATTACACACCGGACCGGCTGGCCCTTGTCGGCAGCACGCCCTTTGCGAGCGCGCAGAAGCTGACGGTAAAGGATGTCAAGGGCGAGCATTTTACTCTTGGCGACGGCGTGCGTACGGCGCTTGCTGATTTCGACGTCATCCTGCTGCGGCAGGATCCGCCTTTCGACCTTGCCTACATTACAACCACCCATATGCTGGAGCGCGTGCATCCGAAGACGCTCGTGGTCAACGACCCGGCTTCAGTACGCAATGCCCCCGAGAAGATCCTCGTCACCGAGTTCCCCGACCTGATGCCGCCCACGCTCATCAGCCGCGATCCGGCCGAGATCGCGCTCTTTCGCAAGGAACAGGGCGATGTGGTGATGAAGCCGCTGTATGGGCATGGCGGGGCGGCGGTGTTCCGCATCAAGGCGGAGGACCAGAACTACGGCTCGCTGATCGACATGTTCTCGACCACATGGCGCGAGCCTTGGGTGATCCAGAAATTCCTTCCGGCCGTCGTCAAGGGCGACAAGCGCATCATTCTCGTCGAGGGCACGTTCGCAGGCGCCGTGAACCGCGTTCCGGCGGCGGACGATCTTCGTTCCAACATGGTGCGCGGCGGCCAGGCGGAAGCGGCGGAGCTGACACCGCGCGAGGCGGAAATCATCAGGACGATCGGCCCGACGCTCAAGAAGATGGGCCTGCTCTTCGTCGGCATCGACGTGATCGGCGACTATCTCACCGAGATCAATGTCACATCGCCGACCGGCATCCGCGCCATCGCGAAAACCGGCGGCCCGGATGTGGCGGCCATTGTCTGGGATGCCATCGAGAAGAAGCGCGGCTGACGGCGCGCCTACTCGATGGCCGGGCTGCCTTCGGCGCCGGAACCGAACATCATCCCGTCGCCGACCTTCTCGATCGGCAGGATGCCCGTGCGCAGCTTCCGCTTCTTGACGGTTTCCTTGTCGTTCTCGATCGAACCCGTGCGCACCTCCAGAATGCCGGTCGAGAAGTTCATGCTCTTCTTGGTGACCACGCCCGTATTGCGGGTCGTCATGTCGCTGTCCCAGCCGATCAACTCAAAACGGGCGTTCTGGTAGCGGAAGGCGAATGTGATATTGCCCGCATCCCAGCCGCCGGCGTTGGCGAACAAATAGAGCGTCACCGAGACTGCACCGCGCGAGATCGCGAGCCCGTTGTCCTTGTTGAACGGATCGTCGATGGTCGGCGTCTCGTAGCGCGGAATGAGCGCATGGTTTTCAAGAACGAGTCTGTACGCCTCGCCGTCGCGGAACGCGACGGCGAGCATGCGGGGATTCGTATCGATTTCCGGCGTGCCTAGGCCGTCCGGGTTCTTGATGACATTTCCGGGGTTCGCTTCGTGCAGAACGAAAGCAAGATCGGCCTGGCCGTCCTTGTTGAGATCGCCCTCGGCCTGCGCCTCGATCACCCAGCCCTGCGGGGCAAACGCGGCGGCGTTCGCCGCCGTCGCAGCAAGAGTGGGATAGACGGCCGGAGGAATTACGAGGTCCTGGGCCGCGGCTGCACCTGGGAGCAGAACGCTAATAAATACGGCTGCCGCGCGGAAAATTCCTGAACTCATCATGACGGGCATCCTACAGGCCGCACTCCACCTGTCCACGCCGCCGGCGTTTATCGCGCCCCCGGCACGTTTCCCGTCGAGTTGCCGGTCAAGAACTTCACGGCGAGCTCCGTTGGCAAGTTCGGGTGCTTGCCCGCGAGCTTATCGAGGAGGAAGCGGGCCGCAAGTTCGCCGATTTCGGCTCTGGGCGGCCGAATTGTGGTGAGTTTCGGATGCATCTGGCTGGCCACATCAGCGTCTCCATATCCGGCGATCGAGACACGCTGCGGGACCGCAATCCCCTGCTGTTGGCACTCGAACACCGCGCCGGCAGCGAGGTAATCGTTGCTTGCGATGATTGCCGTTGGAAACGGGCCCTGCTGTTGGATGAAGCGCAGCCCTTCGCGTCCACACGCAAACGTGCTGCCGGGAACTTCAACAATCCGGTTGTCCGGCAAATGCAGGCCCAGGCTCGACAGTCTCGTCTTAAGTGCCTCGGTCCGCTCGCGCAGTCGGACGCTTTCCGCCGGCGGGCTTAGTATGAGGGCAAAATCTCGGTGGCCCTCCTCCAGCAGATGATCGAGGATGCTGAGTGCCGCCGCGCGATGGTTGTAGGTGACATGAGGGATGTCGGACCGCTCAGGTTCGGGGCCGGCGACGATGAACGGAATCCCCTTCCGTTGCAGCGCCTCGTAGCATTTCTCATCGTTCAGGTAGGTGATGATGAAGACGGCATCGACGCTCTTTTCTATCATCACCGAAATGCTTTTGAACGTACGAAGAGAATTGCTCTCCGACGCCGCGAGCAGCAGGCTGTAACCCGATGCCCCCAGCACGCGTTCGAAGCTCTCGATCGTCTGTGCCGCCGTTGTGTTCCGTATGGTCGGAATGATTGCGCCGATCGTTCGCGAGCGTTGAGACGCAAGGGTCCGCGCGGCGCCATTCGGAACGTAATTCAGGCTTGAGATCGCTTCACGAATGAGCGAACGGGTCGATTCGCTTACGAGGTCCGGCATGTTGAGCGCCCGGGAGACCGTCGCGATCGACACGCCGGACACCCGCGCCACATCGACAAGGCGAGCCTGCGGCATCCGCGCAAGTTTGGTGCCCGCCGTGTCCGCCGTCATTGATTTACCCCACTGGTTTACGGGTGGGAGCTCCTACGGTCAGCCGAACTTAGCCGCGTACGACGAAGGCCCGGTCTCCGGATCCGTATTTACGACCCAGTTCATCTTCGAGAAGAAACTCTGATTCGAGTTTGTCGATGAACTCATATCCCATCAGATCCGTGATGTCCTCGATACTGGCGAGCAGGTCGGGACGGTCGTGGACGACACCGGTTTCGGCCGAGTCCTTTAGAAGCTCCAGTGCTTTCGTCATGCTGGCGATGGCGGCCGCCGGCAACATTCGCGCAAAGCTAACGCGAGCCACCCCGATCTCCTGCAAACGCTTGATCGAGATCAGCGGCGTTGTCGGACGGGATCTGATGCCAAAGCCCATATTGATGTTGACCGGGCCGCCCACCGCGTCAACGAAGCGCGTGATGTCCTCTTCGGACTTGATGGCGTCCGGGTAGACCATGTCGGCCCCTGCCGCCAGATACATCTTCGCGCGCTCGATCGCGCCATCGAGACCTTCGACCGCAATCGCATCCGTACGAGCATTGATGATGAAGCCGGGGTTCCGCTTGGCCGCGACGGCCGCTTCGATCTTCTTTGCCGCCTCGCGCGCCGGAATGACCTCCTTGCCACGCATATGGCCGCATCTCTTGGGACTGACCTGGTCCTCGATGTTGATCCCGACGATGCCGGCGTCTTCAAAGAACTGAACGGTGTGGTAGACGGTGACCTGGTTTCCGTAACCGGTGTCTGCATCGGCCATGACCGGGATGGACACCGACCGTGACAGGTAGCGACAGGCTTCGACATTCTCGGTCAGAGACATAATGCCGATATCCGGCTGGCTGAGTCGCGAATTGGACAGCCCCGCGCCGGTAACGGACGCCGTCTTGAAACCCATCTTCTCGACGAGACGGGCGCTGTATCCGTCGAATATTCCGGGCGAAACAATGATCTTCCCGGAACCGAGAAGCTCGCGCATGGCCTTGATCTTTGTATCGCTCACGTGGACGCCCTTTTCGTTGATCAGGAGGGAAAGCCGTAGAGTTCGGCAGGATTGGTCAAGGTCATGACGCAGCATCCCGAACTGTTCTGGGGGCTGATCGCCAGTATGTGGATCGGCAACCTTCTTCTTGTCCTCCTGAACCTTCCGCTGGTGGGCCTGTGGGTCAAGATGCTCAAGATTCCCTACCGGCACCTCTATCCCGCAATCCTTATGTTCTCCTGCATCGGAGTCTATTCGGTCGACGGAAGCACCCTGGACGTCCTGCTCGCCGCATTCTTCGGCGCGCTCGGCTACATATTCCTTAAGGCCGGATGCGAGCCTGCTCCCTTTATTCTGGGGTTTGTGCTGGGACCGATGCTTGAGGAGAACTTCAGGCGGTCTTTGGTTCTCTCGCAGCGGGGATGTCACGACCTTCATCTCCGAGCCTTTGAGCGCGGCATTTTTGTGCGTCACCGTCGTCGTTCTTGGCGCGATGGTTCTGCCGGCCGTTCGCCGCAACAAGGATCGAGCTATCGAGGAAGTCGGCTAGTTTCCCGTTGCGCATCGGGCGTCCGCGTCCCTTCGCCCGCCAGATCAATTTTCGGTTGCTGGCGGCTCGCCGTGGTGTGATCTTTCACCATGCGGATCGGACAAACCGACTTGCGGGGCCTTCTGGTCTTCCGCGCTATTGTTGAACATGACGGCTTCACCGGGGCCCAGCTTGCGCTCGGCATGAGCCAGTCCACGATCAGCTTTCATCTCAAGGCGCTTGAGGAACGGCTGGGGTTCGAGCTTTGCAGGCGAGGGAGAGGCGGCTTTCGTCTCACGCAGCGCGGGCGCGACGTCTACGACGCCTCGAAGGGATTGATGGGCTCGCTCTCCAACTTCGAGAGCCGTTTGGGAGAGCTTCGTCATCAGGTCGTCGGTACGATCCGCCTGGGCATCGTCGACACAACCATCACGGATCCTCTCTCACCTATATCCAAAGCCATTGCCACTTGCATGAGCCAGGAGGGGCAGCCGGAGATCCGGGTTTCCGTCAGTCACCCCCCTGTTCTGGCGGCCGAACTGGAGAAGGGAGGGATCGACATTGCGATCTCCCCCCACACCGAATTCTTCGGAAAGTTCGAATCTGTTCCTCTCTATCGCGAGTACAGCACCCTGTATTGCGGGAACAACCATCCTTTGTTTGCCGGCAGGAAAAGGCTGTCGATAGGCGACGTCGCCAAGTATGACTTCGTTATTCGCCCCTATGCCAACAAGAAAGATCTAACGTTCTTCAAGAATGCCAATGTGCGTGCGTACGCCTCGAATATGGAGGCTCAGGCGATGTTTATCCTTAGCGGAAAAGTGATTGGCTATCTTCCGGAGCACTATGCCAAGGCCTGGGTGTCCGCGAGCGAAATGAAACCGCTCCTTTCGCCCCAGACTCGGATTTCTTCGCAATTTCTCCTGCTCACAGGCCCCTTCGTCGAACAGACACCCCTGCTGAAAATGTTCGTGCGCGAATTGCGCGGACGCCCATGATCTCAGAGGGCAAAGGCACAAGCGCTATGCGATGCCTGCGAGTTCCGTCTCGATGATCTGCGCCAGAGCGAGCAGCTCCGCGTCTTCACCCAGCCTGCCGGCAATCTGAAGCCCGACCGGGAGACCGTCGCGGTCCGTACCGCACGGCAGGGTCAGCGCGGGCATTCCCGTCACATTGAACGGCGCGGTGCAGCGCGTCATCGCCGCATGCATCGGGATGGAGATTCCGTCGATCTCGACGTGCTGCAGACCAGCGACCGGAGCCGCGACCGCAATCGTCGGCGTGACGAACGCGTCACAGCCTGCCAGCGCGGCGGTCATGGTCTCGCGGAGACGCCGGCGAAATCTCTGCGCCGAGACATAATCGGCCGCGAGCATGAATTGCCCCGCCTCGAGACGCACGCGGACATCTTCACCAAGCCCTTCGGGCGCCTCGTTGAAGCGGCGCCAGTTCGACTGGGTTGCTTCCGCACTGATCGTCGCGAACTGCGCGGCGGCCGCCAGCTCTACGTCCGGGATGTCACGCTCGACGATCTCGACGCCGGCCCGAGCGATCCGCGCGAGAGCCTCTTCGATACGGGCGCGCAGGGATGGTTCGAGGACATCGAAGAAGAAATTCCGCGGCCGGACGAGGCGGGGCGTCGAGGGCTTCGACAGGATGTTCGTGCAGGCGGGATCGGCGCCGGACATGATCGACAGCGCAACGGCAAGGTCCGCGACATTAGCGGCGAACGGCCCGATGTGATCGAGTGACCAAGCCAGGTCCATTCGCTCCATCGCGCGGCACAAGATCGTAGCTCGGCTTCATGCCGACCACGCCGCAGCACGCGGCAGGAAGCCGGATCGAACCAGCCGTGTCGGTCCCGATGCTGATCGGCACGATCCCCAGCGCGATGGCCGCGGCCGATCCGCCGCTCGATCCGCCGGATATCCGATCGGGTGCCCTGGGGTTTCTGACCCGGCCGAAATGGGGATTGTCGCTGGTGATCCCGAAGGCCAGTTCATGAAGGTTCGTCATTCCGATGGGGGTCGCACCCGCGGCGCGCAGCCTGCGCACGACTTCGGCGTCGCTGCTCTGCGCACCGGGCACCAAAGACCGCGTACCCCCCGTCATGGGAAAACCCCGGACGGCGACGAGATCCTTGACCGCAATCGGTATGCCGGACAGCACACCTTCCCCAACATTTAGATCTTCAGCACGGCCGAGCGTGATGAAGACGTTGTGATCTGCGGTCGCTGCCGCTTTTTGCAGCGCCGTTAGAATAAGCCGCTTTCGATCTCCGCCTTCCGCCCGAAGCGCATGTGCGGAATCCAGACACGGCGCAGCGGACGGCATCGGGACAGGAGCGCCCGTGGTCTCGATCGTTTGAAGCGGCGCTTCCTCAAGGCCGGAGAAAGAGGAAAGGCGTTCCAGCTCGGTCGCATTCAGCGCAAGCCTGTCGCGCCACAGGCCTTCGCGTTCCCGGTGGCCATACGCGCGATAGCGCGACGTGGCACGGACGAATGAATCGACATCGTCGCTTTCGGTGGCCTTGGTCATCAATCTGCCCGGTACGTCTGTTTCCATAGACCTGAGCGATTTTTAGTCACTCACTGCCTCGATTACGCGCATCGGATCGGGAAGCGTCAACTCCTCGACGGGCGGGTCGCGCTTATATCGATATAATCGATATAAAGAACAAACAATCAAAGTTGACAGCCGTTTTGTGCACTGCGAGCCTTCGACCTCACACGTGGGTGGGAGGAATAAATCATGCGACCCAATGGGATGATTTCTCGGAAATCCTCAGCATTCCTGAGAACGCTGCCGCAGGCTCTTGTAGTTACGCTCGGATTTGGCGGCTTTCTGTCCGCGCTTCCCGCTCACGCCGATCTTCTCGGCAACGTCAAGCAGCGGGGCGAACTGGTCGTCGGCACCGAAGCGCGCTTTCCCCCCTTCGAGTTCGTCAAGGACGGCAAGATCGTCGGCTATTCCTCCGACATGATGGAGCACATCATGAAGGAACTGCCGAACGTCAAGTTCAAGCAGCTCGATCTTCCCTGGCAGGGCATTCTGCCCGGGCTCGCGGCGAAAAGGTTCGATTACGTCATCACCTCCGTCACGGCGACGAAGGAGCGTTACAACGCCTATCATCTCAGCGTGCCGATCGCCGATGCGACGGTTGCGGCGCTGAAGCGCAAGGGCGATGCCTCGATAACCAAGGAAGCCGATCTCGCCGGCAAGGTCGCGGGTTCGCAGACGGGGTCCGGCCAGTTGCAGGCGCTGGAAGGCGTGGCGGCCCGCCTCAAGGCGGCGGGCACGCCGGTAGCATCGGTCAAAACCTACGTCGACTTCAATGAAGCCTACGCGGATCTTGCAGCCGGGCGTCTTGCCGTCGTGGTCAACAGCCTTCCGAACCTTCTTGAGGCCGTCCGGCAGCGTCCCGACGCGTTCGAGGTCGTTCCGCTGACCAGCGTGCCGAAAACCTACTTCTCATGGGCCGGCCGCAAGGACGCGGACAGCGAAACGCTGAACGCATTCTTCGACGAACAGATCCGCCGCCTCCACAAGGACGGCACGCTTTCCGAACTTCAGAAGAAATGGTTCGGCGGCGTCATGGATACTCCCGCCGACGCATTGCCGGTTCCGACCGAATAAGGCGCTGGCCGTGTGCCGCAATGGCCGCACACGGCCGTTCTTTCGCAAAGAAGAAAGACTGATCGCGTTCCATGATCGAGATTCTTCTTTCCAACTATCCCGTCCTTCTTTCCGGCACCGCCGTCACGGTGTTCCTGTCGGTCATCGCCATCGCCATCGGTGGCGTTTTCGGGCTGATTGTCGCTTTCGGACTTCGCTCCGACAAACGGGCTGTGCGTTGGTGGTGCGGTATTTACCGCAGCTTCTGGCGCGGCACTCCCATTCTCGTGCAGCTTCTCATGGCGTTTTATCTGCTGCCGCACTTCGGTGTGGAGGTATCACCATTCATGGCCGCACTCATCGCGCTCTCTCTCAATACCGCGGCATTCCAGGCGGAGATCTACCGCGCCGGTCTCGCGGAGATCCCGCATGGTGAGATCGAGGCCGCGCGCATGCTCGGAATCCGGGAATGGAGCATCCGCGCCCGCATCCAGATCCCCCAGATGTTCCGTCTCGTTATGCCGCCGCTGATCAACGAGACCATCATCATCATCAAGAACTCGTCGCTCGTGTCGGTGATTGCCGTGACCGAGCTGATGCGCCGCTCCCAGCAGATTGCGTCGACGACATTCAAGCCGCTGGAGACCTATCTTCTGGCCGGCCTCATCTACATGGCCATCAATCTGGTCCTCGCCTATATCGGCCGCAGGATCGAAAAGCGGCTCGCCGTGTCGGGAGCGCATGCATGATCTTCGACGTGAACATGCTGAGCCAATACAGCCCGCTCCTTCTCTCGGGCCTGTGGGTCACAATCCGCGTCTGTGCGCTGGCGTCCTGCATCGCGGTCAGCGTGGGACTCGTCCTGGCCCTGCTCCTTCTCTCGCGCTACAGCTTCATCCGTTGGGCGACGACAGGCTATGTCGAGATCATCCGCAGCCTGCCCATCCTGGTCATCCTGTTCCTGCTCTATTACGGCGGCCCCTCGTTCGGGCTGACGCTGGAAGCGGAGCCCGTCGGCGTTCTCGGGCTCGGCTTCTACGGAGCCGCCTATTTCGCGGAAATCTTCCGCGCCGGCTTTCTCGCCATTCCGCCGGGTCAGGTCGAGGCCGCGCAAATGGTCGGGCTGTCACGAGCCCACATTCTGCGGCGCATCCAGCTTCCGCAGATGATGGGGCTGATCGTGCCGCCGTCGATCAATCAGCTCATTGTTCTCGTGAAGGAATCGGCGGTGCTTTCGATCATCACCGTTCCGGAGCTGACGAAGAACGCGACACAAATGGCGAACGAGACGTTCGCCGTGGTCGAACCCTATCTGGCCATCGCCATTTTGTACTGGCTGCTGATCGAAGCGATATCGCGGCTGGGCATCTTTATCGAACGTCGAGTGCGCCATGTCTGACAGACCGTCCGGAAGAAACTCAACATCAGGCGCCGCGAATGCGACGCCGCCGATCGTCGTTCGTGATCTCGTGAAGAGATTCGGCACGGTCGATGTTCTGCGCGGCATCAGTCTCGATGTCAGCCAGTCCGAAGTCCTGTGCGTCATCGGTCCGTCAGGTTCGGGCAAAAGCACGCTGTTGCGCAGCATTGCCTTCCTCGAAGTCTATGACGAGGGCGACGTCCTGATCGAGGGACGGCTTCTGGGCTATCGCGAGAAAGCCGGCAAGCGCATCAGAGCGAACGAGCGCGAAATCAATAGCGTGCGCTCATCTCTCGGTATGGTTTTTCAGCACTTCAATCTGTGGCCGCATATGACGGCGCTGGGCAATGTCACCGAAGCTCTGCGCGTAGGCCGAAACGTCAAGCGCGACGAGGCCGAAGAGATCGGCATGGCCATGCTCCGGAAAGTGGGCCTCGAAAGCTTTGCCGGACAATATCCGGCGCGTCTATCCGGTGGGCAGAAGCAGCGTGTCGCCATCGCTCGTGCACTTGCCATCAAACCGCGCGTGATGCTTTTCGACGAGCCTACATCGGCGCTGGATCCCGAACTTGTCGGCGAAGTCCTTGCTGTTATGCGTGATCTCGCGGCCGAGGGCATGACCATGGTTGTCGTTACGCACGAAATGGGTTTCGCCGCGCATGTCGCGCAGCGGGTCATCTTCATGGATAAAGGCCTTATCGTCGAGGAAGGCGCTCCGAGGGAACTCTTCTCTTCGCCGCGCAGCGAACGCCTCCAGCAATTCCTCAATACCTGGCGCGAACGGTCGATCTGAGGTCGAAGGAGAGTAGCGGAAATGGACATCGCCAATTTTTACACCCGGACCGAGAACAGCGAGCTTCACGGGACGAATGCCGGACTGTCGTCGCCGATTTCTCCGGATGGCACGCCGGAACTCGGGCGTCGCTATACAATTCCCGGCCGTGAGGGACGCGCGGTTGTCGTGAAGAAGGGGCAGAGCATCCGCATCGGCAATCCCAAGGGGCAGCAGGTTTGCGATGCATGGGCTTTCAATGCCGGCAATACGTCGGAATATCTTTCCTGGCCGCATGCGCGCGCGTGGATCGACAAAACGATCCCTTCGGTGGGCGATGTTTTGGTGACGAACCGCCGTCGGCCGATCCTCACGTTCATCGAAGACACATCTCCGGGCGTGCACGACACGCTGATCGCCGCCTGCGACGTCTTCCGCTACCATTCGCTTGGAGAAACGCACTATCACGACAACTGCTCCGACAATCTGCGCATGGCGATGAAAGCGATCGGCCAAACCGTTTCGGACGTTCCTCAGCCGTTCAACATCTGGATGAACATACCGGTCGACAAGGACGGAAAAATCGCGTGGCTGTCGCCGGTTTCCAAGGCGGGCGATTACGTCGTTCTGCGCGCGGAGATGGATGCGATCGTCGTCATGTCCGCCTGTCCGCAGGATCTCATCCCGGTGAACGGGGCGAACATGGTTCCGTCCGATCTCGATTTCGTCGTGTCCGACTGACGGGCTCCCGAGAGCCTGTTTCCCGCGAGCTTTGCCCTGGCCCGCTTTGAAATCACCGGATTTTTTGAGGTTACAAGTCATCATGGCACATGGATATGAAAAGGGCCGCCTGGACCTTCCGTTCGTCGGGCATTGCACGTTTGGAAAGCGGCCTATCTGCACCAATTGGGACGAGATCGACGCGGATGTCGCGGTTCTCGGAATTCCCTACGATATGGGCACGCAGTACCGTTCCGGGGCGCGTTTCGGACCGCGCGCCATTCGCGAAGCATCGACGCTGTTCTCGTTCGGCCATGGCGGCGCTTACGATCACGAAGATGACAAAACCTATCTGCCGATGGACAAGGTTCGCATCGTCGATGTCGGCGATGCCGATATCATACATACGGACACGGCCGCGAGCCACGCCAACGCCGAAGCCGCCGTGCGGGCGATTCTCGCCCGTGGAGCCATGCCTCTGGTTCTGGGTGGCGATCACGCCATCAACATCCCCTGCATCCGTGCGTTCAGCGATCAGGAGCCGATCCACATCGTCCAGATCGACGCGCATCTCGATTTCGTCGATGTGCGCCACGGCGTGACGGAAGGGCATGGCAACCCCATGCGCCGTGCGGCAGAGCAGAGCCATGTCACGGGGCTGACCCAGATCGGCATTCGCAATGTCTCGTCGACCGCGAAGGAAGGCTATGACGATGCGCGCGCCCGTGGCTCGAAAATCCTGTCGGTTCGTCAGGCGCGTAAACTGGGCGCCGCGGGCGTTCTGGAAACCATCCCGGCCGGCGTCCGCTATTATGTGACGATCGACATCGACGGCTTCGATCCATCCATCGCGCCGGGAACCGGGACGCCGAGCCACGGCGGGTTCCTCTACTACGAGGTCATGGAGATCCTTCAGGGCCTTGCGAAACGCGGGAACGTGGTCGGCATTGATCTCGTCGAGGTCGCGCCTGCTTACGATCCTTCCGGCGTGACCGGCTTTCTGGCCGCTCAGGTGCTCCTGAACTTCCTCGGCTATATCTTTGCAGAACGGAAAGGCTGATCGTGCGGCCAGCCTGGATCGCGCGTTACTTTTCGCCGCCATCGATGCGGCGTCGTTCTGCGGGGGACGGTCTGCGCCGCACGTCCGTATGGTCTAACCGCGACAAAGGAATTTTCAGGAGCAGGGCATGAGGATCCGTTCCGTGAATGCCCCCGACGCGCCGAGCGCTGTGGGCGGCTATTCGCAAGTATGCGAGGTCAGCGGTGCACAGCGGCTCGCCTTCGTAAGCGGCCAGGTCCCCGAGTTCATCGACGGAGACACTCCGGGAGTCTTTGCCGAGCAGTGTCGCCTGATTTGGCGAAACATCGAGGCCCAGCTCCGAGCCGTGGACATGACGCTCGACAACGTCGTCAAGGTGACGACCTTCCTATCTGACCGCCAGTTCGCCGGCGAGAACAGCGCCGTACGTGCGCAAATGCTTGGAAATCGGTCCCCCGCGTTGACCGTCATCATTGCGGGGATCTTCGATCCGACTTGGCTCCTGGAGATCGAGGTTGTGGCAGCCGCCTAGGCATCGATCGACACTCTGAATTTCGGCGACCTGCATCAGCGGAATAAGCCACCGCAGCATGGCCAGGCCTGGATCGCGCCTAACTTTTCGAGTTCGATACCCGCTCGACCACATGATCGAGTGTAATATCGGGCGAGGTCAGAAGCATCGGAACGGGCTTTTCCGGCCCTCGCGACGGCCTCCTCGATTTCCGCGATGTCACGCGGCTCCGGAGGCGCCAATTGGCCCGCGGCACGTGCAGGATCCATCATGACGCAAAGCATTGACTTCACCAGCCAGGCGTATTTTCGCAATCCCGCCGCCGGGATCGAGAAGCTGAGGGCGGCGGGACCGGTCGTCGAAGTCAGATTCCCGCTTATCGGAAAGGTCTGGACGACGACGACGCAGGATCTCACCGATCGCGTCTTGAAGGACAGCGAAACGTTCACCCTGCGCAAGGACGACGGCAGTGTCGCCGGATTACAGTGGTGGATGCCCGGTATCGTACGCACGCTTGCCAACAGTATGCTTTCCATGGACGAGCCGGACCACAGACGGTTACGGGACATGGTCGACGAGGCTTTTCGCCGGCGCGCCGTCCTCGAAATGGAGCCGCGTATCCAGACAATAGCCGAAGAACTGGTCGATGAGCTGTTCGCGGAGGGGAGCCCGGCCGATCTTGTCGATCGCTACGCACGAAAGCTGCCGCTTGCCGTGATCTGCGAACTGCTCGGCCTGCCGCTCGCGGACCGGCCGAAATTCACCGCCTGGGCAACCGGCTTCACGCGCTTCACGGGAGCCTTCGGCTTCCTCGGCATGATCCCGAGCATTTTGGCGATGAAGCGCTACATGGAGAAGCGCCTGGAGGTCGTGCGCGAACATGGCGGCGAGGGATTGATCGCCGAGCTTGTGCGTGTCGAGAAGGAATTCGGACGGATCAGCCGCGATGAGATGGTGGCGATGCTCTTCCTGCTCCTGTTCGCCGGGCATGAAACGACCACGCACCTGATCAGCGGGTCGGTTTACGAGCTCCTGAGACAACCCGAACTTCGCGACTGGCTGGAAGAAGATTGGAGTCGCGCCGATCTCGCCGTGGAGGAGTTCTTGCGGTTTGTCACGCCCGTACAGTTCACCAAGCCGCGCTTCGTGCGGAAAGATATCGAGCTTGGGGGCGTTCGGCTGAAGAAGGGTGAAAAGGTGATGCCCATGCTGGCGGCCGCGAACATGGATCCGCAGGCGAACAAATGTCCGGAAAAGCTCGATCTCGAGAGAAAACCGAACCGGCATATGGCCTTCGGGACCGGGATCCATTTTTGCCTCGGCCATCAGCTCGCGCGCATGGAAGGCAAGTGCGCGCTGCGCGCCTTGTTTCAGCGCTGGCCGAAACTCGAGCTTGCGGTTGCGGACGCGGATATTCGCTGGCGCACACGACCGGGGCTCCGGGCGATCGAGCACTTGCCGGTCGCGGCGCCTCTCTGAGAGGAAGCGGTTCCGCATCGATCTCCGTCCGCATCCGCCTTGGGAGAAGACGCGTCGTCGGATCGTTACTTTTCGAGTTCGATAACCCGCTCCACCACGTGATCGAGTGGAATATCGGGCGAGGTCAGATGCATATGCAGGCGCACGGAACCGCTTTTTCCGGCGCTCGCCACGGCCTTCTCGATTTCCTGCTGCGAGGTCACGCCGACTTCACGCAGGAACTTGCGGAGCTGGTTCTGAAACTCCTCGTCGCTCATCACTCTCTCCCTGATGTGTCTCGGCCTGCCGTTATTGGGGCGGGGAAATAACTCGACCACGCATCCCGCGTGTTCCCTAAATGTTCTTGACGCGCTTATCCTTATAAGTCAGCTTCCGGCATCTGCTGCGCTGGGAGCTGTTCATGGTCGCCTTCGTATCGACGGTCGCATTCGAGGGCATCGAGGCGAAACCGGTCGACGTTCAGGTGCAGCTTTCGCCCGGCCTTCCGGCCTTTGTGATGTTGTGCCTTATTAATTCCCATCGTGCCTCCCGCTCCTCTTTTGCGATCTGATCCGGAAAGCGGTGGCCGCGACGGATGCGAAGTCGGGCGCGTCTAGCAAGCGTCATTCAATCCGCGGTCCCCATCGGAAGGCTGGCACCGGCGCCGCCATGATGCCCGGCGCGATGGAGGTCAGAAGCGACCTCTCTTTTGCCAGATCGGCCGGGGCGAGTTTGATGATGACGCGCTGCGGCGGAAGATCGATGCTGGCTCCACAACGCAGCGCCTGCCGGTTTACGCCCCTCGTTACGCCTTGTCGGGCGGGGGACGAACAATTCCCGCGAAGCGATCAGAACACTCCAGCGGTTGGAAGCGTGCCACGCAGCCGGCCCGCGGTGTGATCAGATTCGACGGAAGCCTTCCTCGACCAGTCTCGAAACGCAAGGTCTGGTTGGTTAGTCCCATGCGCCGCCAAGTCCTGAAGGGCGCCAGATCGAACAGTTCTACATCCAGACCAGCAACGTTCGCATATTATGGAGCACGTTTGCCAAACAGTACTTGACCGAGCCTCTGGCTATGCTATCGTCCGGTCGTCAACCGACATTGAGCCGTAAAACCCGTTCAAAGAATGGGTATCGGCAAATTCACATTATATATCTGTATTTTAAAAGAGGACGGCGATTTTCGCCGAGACTGACATTGTTATTTTTGAAGAAGTTTTCCAGCCCCGTAGGCGACTGGAAGAAGCTTGAGCACCTGGTTTGGTATCAAGAAAAAGCACGCGAAATGCCGGCAGGCACGCTCCACATTCCGCTGCATCGAGCAGGACCCCGGTTCTTCGTCAATACTGACCATCCTGTCTTGCTCATCGATCAGGAGCAGATCCACGAATTCATGATGGCAGGCCATGCCGGTCGTCTTGGGAACTGGCCGTCCCCCCGATGAGAAAAACCATCGGGGACTACCCGGCCCACCTGCGGGGCGAGCCGAACAACAAGTATGGCGGGCATCAGAACAGCCGACTTCGCACATACGGCTTTAAACCAAGGACGCCGGCGCCGGTGAAAACCTTCTCTGCGGAGGAGCGCGCGGAATGGGCGAAGGCAAACGCCGAGGTTCTTAAGAACTAAGTCCAAAAAGACACAGGCCTCGACCCGGGTTTCCGGGCCGGGGCCATATAAATAGATCACCAGCCGCACGGCACCTTTCGTCATAGCTCGGTCAGTCGATCGCAATTTGAAGCCACGGATTACACTGCCCGATGCCCGAAGCCATTTCGGGGTCGATAGTTTCGCACGCAACTACACAAGGACAATATACCCATCTAATGGAACAGCTTTTAAAGAACCAGTTTGCAACGAACATCATCGAAGGCATCAAGAGTCATTACGTCGACGTTTGGAACGAACATCCCGATACGTTCGACGCATATATCGACCGCCATCTCAGGTTTCTGACCACGACGTCGGGAAATCCCGTTCCGGCTAACGCGATGCCGTATTTTGAGGAGCTGTATGCGCGGTTCCTGAAAAACCTTATGGGCAACCATGTCGATCGCAAGAGGCGGTATCCAGCCGATCCTGCGTGCCTTTATCGATTTCGAGGGCAGTCGGTATAGCAACACCGCGGAGCGCAGACTTCCGCACGTGCATGCTTTGATGTTGCCGCATCCGAACTATGCCGGAAGGGTTCTTGATCTGCTTGATGACGAGCCGGTCCTGAAGGGCAGCGAGGTGTTTGACAGGACGAAGAAGTCTCTGGTCGAGCTCGTGACATATGCCATGAAAGGGTCGCTGGATGGCGATGGCACGTTCCAGACCGAGTTGTGGCTGCCGCCAGAGAGCCAGGCGCGGGACCCGTTCAACGGTCGACAGCACGACCGATCGCATGAAGGGCATCAATATGGGCTGCGGGGTGCAATGCGCAGATCCGGGGCATGCACGATGAGCAGGCGGCGGTTCGAAGTCCTCATTGATGACGAAGCCCTCCGCGAACTCGCGGAGATCGCATTCCACGCCGGCACGACGAGGTCGCACCTGATCCGAAAGGCGGTCCGTCTCTATCTCATGAACCGGAAACCAAGCTGAAACGGGTGCTTGGCTGAGCTCGGAGTAAAACTCGTCAAAATCGCGTTTTCACCTAATCTGATGGTCCGCCCACGAAATAGACATAAGAACATTTGGGTTCAGAGCGAAGCCGTTTTGTCGGTAATAGCCTCCTAAATTTATCTTACTAAGATCTTACATACATCGCCACGTATTTTGCAAGTAAATTTTAGAATCTACTACTGCAAAAAGTGCCCGTTATGCGATTACCTATCCATGAAATACTTATTTTACATTTGAACAAAGGGAAAGGGGCCCTCGGGTTGCCTTGCGCTTCTCAAAAGCATCCTTAATTATTCGGATGTTGCTGCCTGAAAGCGTTCTGTCCAAGCAACTCGCGCCTTGCGGGGAGCCATTACTGTTGTCGTGGCGGACGTTGGCGAGCAAGTATTGAGAGAGAAAAATGACAGAAGATACGAACAACACCGCCGATTGCCGCGGCGCTTAACGAGTGCGTTGATGCCGACCTGGGCAATGGCCCGTTCTGGGAGGCGGACTTTAAGCCGATCATCGACATCTACGACGCGGAGCTTGCAGCGAGATATCTGCGTTTGCCCGGAGCAGGCGCGGAGCTCAACCGCTTGAAGGATACACCGCTCGAAGATGGCGCGGTATTCCCTATGGCCATCGGCAGGGTCATTGGCACCGATGAGCAGCCGGTTCCCGGCGAGGCCTCCGCGGTGTCCTACCGGGATGGCAAGTGGACCATCTACCACGCCAAGGCGCAGTTGCCCTGGTAGCCACCATGATCAAGGCCGGTACGTACCGGCCTTGATATTTTTCGCTGTCGACCCGGATTTACGGCCGACATGCTCGAAGCCGGCTACCGGATTACCCCGACGACTTCCAGGAGAAACGCCATGAAAGTCATAAATTCGAACTTTCCGCATTGCGATCTGATGATTGAGATCGATGGTAAGGCTTACCCGTATAACGTGATCGGCGAAATTACACTCACCGATTACCTCAAGATGAACCAGGTCGATGACATCAATGCGGAGTTATTTCTCTCCCGTTGCATTGCGGCTGGCGGTCCGCCCTTCGCGGCGATCGTCACACCCGCGGGCTCAGGGAATGGTATGGCGCGCATCCTTACCGGGCTGCGGTGATGGTCGATGAAGGCGGCGATATCCATCTTCTGTCTTTGGTCGATGAGGTCTCGCACCATACCGACGATGTCTATCAGGCCCAGCTCCACCAGGCCGAACTCGAAATGCTGTATGGGAGCGTCGTTTCGGAGCTGGCAAATCGTACCATCGTCGGCGCCGAACACAGCTTCGACGCTACAGGACCTAGGCCGTCCGCCGACGCAACGAGCGTGTAGCAACTTTAGAAAAGTCAGAAATTTCCCATGAACAGCGTGACCATTGCAATGCCGCGGAGCTTCGTAGAGGCGGCACAGAAGCTCGTGGGCTTAACTGTTACCTTCCCGCGGAATGTGAACGGAACCACCCGGACCGCGACCGTCGCAAACGCGGACATGGCTGTTCGGCTTCTGATGGAAGAAGGGCTCCAGGCGACCTTCGAGGCGCTGATGGCCGATACCGATAAGGCAAGGGTTGTTTTGGCGGCGTGGCGCCTCGTCGAAGAAGAGATCGATGACGCCGGGGTTCTGCCCGACGACTTTCCGGAGGGCTCGCTGGCGCGGGAACTCCTGGCCGTGGCCGCCGCGAAGCCCCGCTTGCCGACGGCGTGCGCCCCGATTACGTGTGGGACAGGATCGACGACGAAGAGGAGCGCCTCGCAAACCTTGCCGTTGCGGCGTCCGCGGTATCTCTCGCGCTCGAGGTCCAGACCGGCGAAGTCCGGAGGTCATCATGACCGTCACCAGCCTCATTGGCGAGGATTGTGACTACACCGTCAAGCAGTTCGATCGGCTCTATAGAGCGTCTCGGTCGGACAGATCGTCGATCTGCCTCCCGGCCTGCAGTTTCCGGTACTTCTCATCGATGGGGTCTGTGAGATGGAAATGCGGGTCGAGCGCGCCGGCGCGGATGAGGTCCATCGCAGGCACGCCCGGCAGTGCAGCGCGCTTCCTCTTCGTGGCTCTACTGGTCATCAATCTCTCCCTTCGCGGTAACCGTCTGGCAGGGCTCCAAGGCTATCCTGCAGCCTATGAAACTTGGAGAAGGGCCGATCTTCACCAAAACACCGGAGCCGTGGGGCGAAAGCCCCAGTTCCCGCTTGCGTCGAGAAATCCGGGGCGCGGTCCCGAGGATCGTCGATTGCCTTCCTGATCGGGGCCGCGGTCGTATTGTGGGTCCGGTTTACGCCCGATTTCGACCCACGCGTTGCCCCCCTCCTCCCGCCGTCACCGCCGGCGGCGGAACGACAGACACCGTCGGACGTGCCCCGATCCTTCAGTTCCTGCCGGTCTGGATCGGACCGCGACTGTATTGTTGACGGCGACACCATCCGGATCGGCACCGAGGTCATGAGGATCGCGAGCATCGACGCCCCGGAGACGCACAGCCAAGTCTGCGGCGGCACGAAGGAGATCGACCTCGGAAAGAAGGCCGCGACGCGCCTCAGGGAGCTTCTGAACCGCGGCAGCGTGGCCGTCAGCCGCCATGGCACCGATCGGTACGGCAGAACACTCGTCGACCTTCGGCTTAATGGTCGGGATGTCGGCGACATCTTAATCAGTGAGCGCCTCGCTCGACGTTGGCCGGACGGCGATGAATGGTGGTGCCGTTAAGCGTTCATTCGCGACCCGGGTCCGGATGGCCGGGATATATCGGTACAGCGTCGAGTCGCTGACGTTCAGCCGGCCGGCGACTTCCTTCACGGAAATCATCGGATCGCGCAGCAGCTGGCGCGCAGCCGCGAGATCGCTTTCGCTCAGGCTCTTCGGACGACCGCCCTTACGACCCCGGGCCAGTGCCGCAGCCAGCCCTGCTCGCGTTCTCTCGCGTATTAAAGCCCGTTCGAATTCCCCGAGCGCCCCGAAGATGTGGAAGAACAGCTCGCCGGATGCCGTGTTGGTGTCCAGCGCCTCGGTGAGCGAGGTGAACTTAATGCCTCGCGCTTTGAGATCATGGACGGTCTCAATGAGCTGGCGAAGAGAACGGGCCAAGCGGTCCAGCTTCCAAACAACCAGCGTATCCCCGGCGCGAAGAAACGCGAGTGCCGCGACCAACTCGGGACGATCCGCGACAGCGCCAGACGCGGTCTCTACGAACACCCGCTCACAGCCAGCTTTCTGAAGCGCGGTAACCTGAAGAGCTGGATTCTGGTCCTGGGTCGATATTCGCGCGTACCCCACAAGCATAACGTACATATAGTTAGCCAGCGCCAACTTCCTACCGCATGTACGTCCGCCTGCCGGGATGCCCGCTTCATCTACAGTCTAAATCGTAGAGTTCGGCTGAAGGAATGCCGGTTCCGCCGCCTTTTCCTAGAGTGGCTGGTAGTACAGGGTCTATCTGGTGGATGGTAACACCCACACAGGTCTCAAGGGTATTCAGATGGTCCTGGACGCGATCCCCGGTTCCGCCAGATCGGCCATTCGGCAACCGAAGTGCCGAACGGCCGCTCCACGCTTGGCTCACGCCCTCACATCTTGAATCGTGCCGAAAGCGCTTCGGAACCGCGTGCCAGAACCGCAATATCGCTGCCAACCGCGGTGTAGACGCATCCAGCCGCGATATAGCGCCGGGCCAGAGCTTTCGTCGCCGGTCAGGATTCCCGCGCGATCGCCTGCCGCGACGATCCTGCGGACGGCGCCTTCGATCAGCTCGACCATTTGGGAGTTTCCCTGGTCGCCGAGATAGCCGAGCGCAGCCGAGAGATCGCCCGGGCCGACGAACACGCCATCGACGCCCGGAACGGCGCAGATCGCTTCAAGGTTTTCGAGACCCAACGCGCTTTCGACCTGCACAAGCAAGCAGATCTCCTCGTGCGCACGGCGGTGATAATCCTTGATGCGTCCGAACTGCGATGACCGCGACGCCGCGGCAAAACCCCGGACCCCATCGGGCGGAAAACGCGTGAAGGAAACCGCCTGACTAGCCTCCTCCGCCGTTTCCACCATCGGAATTCAGAAAGCTCTGGACACCGGCATCCAGATAACGCTTGACCGCTACTTGGTCGTTTGACGGCACGCGAACGATGGGATGGGTCGGTGATCCCATCATTGCGCGGAGCTGGTCCACCACCATCGGTAGCTCGTTTGGTGCATGCTCGGTATCGAGCAACAGCCAGTCGAATCCCGAACCTGACACTATCTCGATGGCCATCGTGCTCACGAGGCTGGTCCACAGCCCGATCTGCTGTTCGCCGGCATGAATGGCGCGTTTGAATGGGTTTACCGGGAGGTCCATGCTGAATTTTTCATGTTTGAGAAAACTTGCGAGCGTGCGTCTTCAATCGACGAGCAGGATCGCTTCGACTTCGACCGACATACCGTTCGGCAGAGAGCCCATGCCGACGGCAGATCGAGCGTGGCGACCGGCCTCGCCGAGCGCATCCACGAACAAGTCCGAGCAACCGTTGATAACTTTCGGATGCGCTGTGAAATCAGGCTCGGCGTTGACCATTCCGAGCAGCTTCACGACGGCCGAATGCGGCTGAGTTCCCCAACGGCCATTTTCGGCAGCGCCGAGAAGATTGAGCCCAACCAGTCTCGCGTGCTCATAGGCCTGATCGGCCGAGAGGTCTCGGCCGACGCGGCCGATGTGAAACGTGCCATCCGCCCTTTTGGGACCTTGTCCGGACAGGAACAGAAGATTGCCGGCCCAGCGAAACGGTACGTAGTTGGCCGACGGAACGATCGTCTGCGGCAGTACGAGCCCCATAGAGGCGAGCTTCTCTTCCGGCGTCATTGCACTGATCTCCATCGCGGCACGTCCATTCAGGCGTGTCGGCTTTTCCATTGGTCGAGGCGGTATTGCCTATCTGGCGCTTCCCATTTGGGGACGGCGCTCCCAGCGCCCGTCAATCGTCTTCACCAGGGCGCTGTCGTAGAGATAGGCGGTGGTGCAGGTGTGCTGCGGGATCAGCAGAACCCGGTCGCCCACCAACAGATTGTTGCCCTCAACGACGGTGTGCTCCTCGTTCATGAGCAGGATGCGGCCGTGCCAGCGGAAGCGTTCGGCCAGCGGCTTGTCAGGAGTGATGGCCTTACAGCCGGCATCCAGCGTAAGGGTGCCGGAACGGGCCGAGACGATGCTCGCCAGCACGAAGGCCGCGGGCTGCCAGCCGAGATGCTTCAACTCGATATCGTGTTGCGCGCTGGAATAGGTCCAGCTGCCTGAGGACACATAGGCAGCCACATCCTTCGGCCACATGTCGAAGGTGTAGCTGCAGCCCGCGACCACATCGGTCTCAATGCCTTCGGCTCGCAGCGCATCCCCCAGCCCGCGCACCTTCGCCGCCAGTTCCCGCACTTGGGCATCGCGCTCGGCATAAGTGCCTTTCACGTGGCCGTCATAGACGTGCCAGCCGGCCAAGTGCCCGCACTCGTGGATGGCGCGCGCCAGCGGCAGGGCGACCTCTGACATCGGCACTCCGGTACGCCCGAGCCCGGGATCGAGGTCGACGCGCAGGGTGATGTTGGTGTCCGCACCAGCCAGTATGGTTTTCCAGATCTCGAGAGCGGCGAAGGAATCAACGAGGCCCACAAACGTCGTGCTCCGGTGTTCACGGCGCGAACGACACGAAGCGCGCGATATTGGCGCTGCTGGCGGTCGGATAAGCCCAGGTGACATGCGGCGCACCCGCGCTAACGGCCATCTCGACCTCCGCCACCGTCGCCGCCTTGAAGGCACGGACACCCTGCGACAGCAGCAATTCGACCATCCACGGCGCGCGGTGCGTTTTGAGGTGCGGCATCAGCCGGCCGATGCCGCCGCAAGCTTCCGCCGTCCGCCGCAGATTGTGCCGCACGCGCTCCTCGAAGACGATGAAGGATGGTGTTGCGGTGCTGTCGGGCGGCAGTTCGGGCCCGGCGCCCGTTGTTACGGGCTCGATGAGATCGTGGTCCACGTATGATTTCCTCTGATAGGCCGATCCGCTTGCGCGGGCTGTTGGTGAGGCGTTGTCAGGCGGCGACCGCGCGTTTGCGGGTGCCGATGGCGAGCGCCGATTGCAGATTTCCTCCGAGGACCGCGTCTCTCTCGCTGGAGCTCAGGAAGCTGCAGTGACGGCGGACGTAATCCAGGCTCTGGGTGTACGTGCAGAAGCGTTCGACATTCGGCATGTCGGAGCCCCAGATCAGCTTGGACGCACCGAACAGATCGCGCATGCCACGCACCAGTTCCTGCGCCTGCGGATAGGGATACTCCCACGCCCCGCCCCAAGTGATGGGGAACATGATTTCGATCAGCAGATTGTCGTGCCGCAGGGCCGCGAGCACCTCGTCCGGAAAATCCCAGGCGCCCGATTTGCCAAAGAAGCCGACGGGCGGCCCCATTACCAGAACCCACCGGATGTTGCTGTAGCGGTCCATCAGGCCGTGCAGGCGCGCGAGATTGCTGATGTAGCTGGCCGCATCGTAATTCGGGATGGCCGTGATCTCGAAGAATACAGGGAGGCCGGCGCTGTCGATCTTCGACCAGAACGCGTCGTAGCGGGCAGCGTCGAACGTGACGTCGAAACCGTAACGGGCAAAAGCGTCTAGCGCGAAGTACACACCCTTTAGCCCCAGATCACGATGGGCGCGGTCGAACTCCGCAAGTCCCGCATCGGTGAAGGCCCGCGGCTCATCGACGTTCAGCAGGGCCGTGAAATTGTCGGGATACTGGTTCTGGGCGAACGCGTTGTAATCGTTCATCGCGCCATAGCCCCAGCCGGTTTGCAGGATGCAGTGGTCGACGCCCGCATAGCTCATCTGCGCCAGCATCAACTCCGGCGGCGCCACGATCTGCTGCATGCCCACCGGCATGTATTGCGAGTGGTAGTCCTCGCCGTCGATCGTGAAATCGAGGCGGCCATAATTACCCACCCTGAAGTCGACATCCGTCCCCGCCCGATGAATCGTCGCCCTCCCTGAACAGCACGGCTCCCGAGACGACCTTGCCGTCGCGCGCCCTGAAAACCCGGGCCGAGGTCCGAGTTTGAACCTTCTGGATATACCTGCGATGGATCTCGCTAGACGGGTGACCGCAGGCTTCCGCCCAGTGCTGGAAGACATGCGCGTGGCAATCGAGAACGATCATTTCCTCATGCAATGAAGGTGAGCGGGCCCCGCTCGCCGAGTGGAAGGGCCCCGCGGTTCGACCCGAAGCCTCAGGCGAGTCGCGCCAGAAGTACCATCGAAGACCGCCTTACCTTCGCCGCTGGCGATGACGTAGGAGGCCCAGGAATCCAGAAAGTCTTCCACGCGGCATCGCCATGGCGGACGACGCCAAGTTTGGGACGCTTGTCGAAGGGATGTCCTGGTCGACGATATCAGCCCAGACCCCATTGCGCTTTACGAGCGCTGATGGCGTCGCTGTCGCCCACGACGTACGCCGTGGCGCCGCTTGGTGCGCACCGGCTCTGCGGCCATGACCTGCTGACCAGCAATGGCGATGAACTTGGCCTCGGGAACATCAGCGGCAGACGCTGTTCCTCGCTCGACCCGCGCTCACGGAAAAGGTCACGTCCGGGCTGTTGAGATCCTCGACCGTCTTGAACTTCCGGCATCGTCCTTGTGCACTGATGGCATGGCTGCCCTTCGCCCAGAATAGGTCCGACGAAGTTGCAGGCGAGGCCGCGCGGGATCGTGTAGACGGCGGACGATCCGAACAGGTCGAAGTCGCCCTTTCGCAGGCCCACTGTAGCGTTCGGCAAAGGTAACCTCCTGCCAGTCCACCGTCATTTCGAGGTCACGAGCGAGCATGTCGACGAGTTCCTTGTAGATGCCCTCGCAGCTCGCCGCTCTTCGCGTCCTTGAAGAACCACAGGGGCGTCTGCGCGAACCCGACCTTTAGGGGATCGCCCTTCTTGATCTTCGCGAGCACCGAGTCCGAAGGAATGCCGCTTTCGAGCAACTGCGCCTTGGCTTCCTGCAGGGGCGCGGCGACAAGGGCCACACCCGCGCCCACGATGGCCGCTCCGGTGAGCAATGACCTTCTGCTGAGGTCAGAGGTTTCCTGTCTGTCCTTCATGTCCTTCGTCATCGCCGATTCTCCTGTCGTGTCCCGAGGTGGATCGTGAAAGCTTCTTGCCTACTCTATTCAGCGATACGGTGAGACCTATCTTTGTGTTGAGCGCGTCGGATATTTTGTTAGCAGCGATAGATATTGCGAATATTATAAAGAAATACACTAATGCAACAGATGTAAGTATCTCTATTGGCTCAAACCACTGATTTACGATCCTGCAGCGCTTCGTACATCAGATCCGGAATAGCGATTACTGATACCAGCGTTGATGATTTGATGATGACTGCGATCTGGTTGATCAGGGACGGGGCCATCACCAGCCCGACCTGCGGCAGCATGATGCGCCCCATGATCTGGCGCGGGCGAAGGCCCACCGCGAGGGCGGCTTCGATCTGGCCTTTCGGCAGCCCCTCGATGCCGGACCGGAAGGTCTCGGCGAAATAGCCGCTCAGATTGAAGCGCAAGGGCAATGATGCCGGCGCCGGTGACGGTGCTCGGAAAGCCGAAAATGTCCGGCCAGACATAGTTGACCCAGAGCAGCTGAACGAGGATCGGCGTGGCTCTGCAGAATTCGATGTAGGCGATGGCGAAATATCTGAAGAACGGGACGTAGAGGCGGACGATGCACGCCAAAGGCCAAGTACGATCGCCAGCAGAAAGCGCCCAGAAGCAGACATAGACCGGTGACCCACAGCCCCTGAAGCAGGCTGTCGACATTGGCGAGAACGAAGCGGTTGAAATTGTCGATCATGGCGTCACGCCCAGCCCACGACGGCGCCAGCCGTCGGTAAGGCGCTGAATGGCCTGGGATGCAGCGATGATGATGACGCAGTAGAGCAACGCGGCGCCGGTATAGAGAGGCAGAGGCCGCATCTGCTCGATGTTCACCATCGACACGCGGTACATGATGTCTTCGACCGCGATGAGCGAGACGATGGACGTCGCCTTGAACAACGACACGTACTGGTTCAGCGCGTCCGGCAACATGCGACGCACCGCCTGCGGTGCCACAACGCGCCAAGTGATGTGCCGCCGCGAAAGACCGAGCGACATCGCTGCTTCGATGTGCCCTTTCGGGACGGACAGTAGTCCGGCCCGCACGGTCTCCGACATGAAGCCGCTATAGGCCACGCCGAGCGCAAGAACGGCGGCCATATACGGGCTGAAATCGAACCGGGTCTTGAGCAGCCCCGTGATCAGGATCGGCAGAATGTATAGACCCAAACGAGCAGGATATATTCGGGCGTATTGCGGAAGAACTCGGCGTAGCCGACCGCGGTCCAGCGGACGACCCGGCTTGTTGCTGAGGCGCGCCGAGCCGATGAAGAAAGCAAGAGCCGTCGCCAGAACCGCGCTGGTCAGGAAGATCGAGATGTTCTGGCTGAAGCCGGCAATAAGCGTGTGCCGGTATTCCCAGAACAGGGCAGGGTCAAGAGAATTCCTCAGCCGCTCGAGCATTGGATCAGTTCAGCACGGTGGAGACGAAGCGGCGGCAGCGCTCGCTCTTGGCATTGCCGAAGATCTGTTCGGCGGGCCGTCCTCTTCAATGCACCCCTTCGTGCAAAAACAGGACGCGGTCCGAGACGTCACGCGCAAACCGCATCTCGTGCGTAACGACGACCATCGTTGTGCCTTCGGAGGCGATTGCGCGCATCACTTCAAGCACCTCGACCGTGAGTTCCGGATCGAGGGCCGAAGTGGCTTCGTCGAACAGCATGACCTTGGGCTGCATGGCAAGCGCACGTGCGATTGCGACACGCTGTTGCTGGCCTCCGGACAGGCGGGCGGGATAAGCCTCTTCCTTGTCGAGCAGGTTCACCTTCGCGAGAAATGCGCGGCCCAGTTCGACCGCCTCATCGCGCGGCAGGCCCCGCACCCGCATGGGCGCTTCGATCACATTGGCCAGGGCCGTCATGTGCGGCCACAGATTGAACTGCTGGAAAACCATTCCAAGCTTTGCCCGCATGCGGGCGATGTTGCCGGCTGTATCCGCCTGACGCCGGCCATCCGCGGTAAGAATGCTCCCGATAGGCTCGCCGTCTATCTGGATATCGCCCGACGTCGGCTTTTCGAGGTGGTTCAGGCAGCGCAGGAAAGTGCTCTTCCCCGATCCGCTGGCGCCGAGAAGCGTCGTCACGGTGCCCTGCTCGACATCGAGTGAAATGTCTTTCAGGACTTGTAAGGGTCCGAATGACTTGCAGAGGTTTCGAACTCTTATCATCGGAGTTGAGGCTGGCATGTCTCTCCTGCCGGGGCTGATCATCAAGCCCCGCAGCATTAGAGATTTCGATTTTGTCGGCAAGGGGCGTCGAGCTTTGGCACCCGAGGCTTCTCGCGCTCGATAGACACCGATCAAGCGCCCGCGAGCTCGGGTCCTGCTCACTTTCTGAACAGCGCTAACAGGCTAGGACGTCTAATTTATCTTGGCGCGAACTCGGAGGGCTGCCGCGCGGTAAAGCGCTTTCCGCCGCATTAATATGCAGGCTGAGGATAGCAAATCTTTGTATCAAACATTGATTGTACTTATGTTATGACGTCTTCGTAACTCGCGATGAAGCCGAGATCGGCAGACATGAAGCCCTCTTCCGGATACGACTTACGGACGCTCGAAATCTTCACGCACGTTTGCGAACTCCGCAGCATGACGCTGGCGGCCCAGAGGCTTGGCATGACACAGCCCGCCGTGTCGCAGGCCGTCCGGCATCTGGAGGATGTATTGGGCGTCCCCCTGGTCGATAGGGGTTCCCGCCCGCTGAACCTGACAGCCGCCGGCGAATGGCTGTCGCGCACCGCAGGTCAGGTTCTGCAGGACGCGAAACAGATCGCGTTGACCATTCGCCAGTTCGGAGAGGGCCGCGCCCTGCGGCTCAGGATCGGCCTCGTCGATTCCCTGTCGGACCCGTTCGTGCCGGCAATGATGAAACGGCTGACACCGACGGTCCATTACCTGTCGATATCGTCCGGGCTCGCGCGCACGCTGCGTGCCGGCCTGATAGACCGCAGCCTCGACCTTATCATCACGAACGACCCGTTGGATGACATCGGCGAGATCCGCAGAATCCCAATTCTGACGGAGCCTTATCTGCTGGTCGTGCCAGCATCGCTCAACGCCAAGAACATCAGTCTCGCCCACCTCGCGTCCACGATGCCGCTCATTCGTTGGAATGCCCGGTCCCAAACCGGCACGGACATCGAACGGCAACTGGGGCGTCTCAGGATCGACCTCAGCCGGCAGTTCGAGTTCGATTCCGCGCGCACCATTCTCGGAATGGTGGCGGCGGAGCTTGGCTGGGCGATCATGACGCCCCTATCGATTTTCGAGATGAACCCCGTTCTCAATAAAGTGAAGCTCCTGCCGTTTCCGGGTCCGTCATTTTCACGAACTGTCGCAGTCGCCGTTCGGCCAGGCGAAAACGAAACTGTTGCGGAGCAAATTGGGCGGGTGTCCGTGAAATTATTGCAGGATCTTTATGTCCCGGAAATCTTGAACGCCCTTCCCTGGTTGGTCTTCGAAAAGGCCAAGGACGGGAAATCGATCCGTATCGGCAGCAGAACGACCTAGCAGCGCCCTGATGACCCGGAGCGTTGGGGAAGAAACCCCGAATAACTAGTTGTTTTCGTTTAAGAAAACAATTGGCGCACCCCTAGGGGAGGCGACGCCGGACACCGAATTCCTCAGCAAAATCAACGATCTCGCGAACGCCGACCTGGCTCTTGTTATGCAGGAAGTACCGCATGTCAATACCGCAGCCGCCACAGGAGCGCCGAGCGATCGCCGCTCTCACCAGGCATGTCCGAATTGCGGGTCCAGCATCGCTCGTTCCCATTCTCGCTGACGTAGCTCCCTGCCTGAGCGGGCCTAAGGAATGCTGGCTGGTAGCTGCAGCGCCGGACCTCCCGCGCAGCCATCAATTTACCCTCGACCTCCAGCTTCGCCGCGCACTTCTTCGCCGCGTTGAACTGAGTTTTGCCTGAGCCGCTCCACCGCGAGATCGACGAAGGACCGGACCTTGGCGGTAACCCGGCGCCCGCCGTGTGAAGGACGTGAATGGGCATGGGCGACGGCTCGAACGAGGTCAGCACCGTCTTGAGCGCGCCCTCGGCGAGGTGCGGCGCGATCTGGTATGAGATCACGCGCGTGAGGCCGTGACCGCGCAAAGACAGCCTCGATCGCCGAGTCATCGCGTGCCGCGATCGCGTACGGACCGGGATGCTCGACTGCGGTCGGGCCGCCGGCTCTGCTTCGGGCCGTGCGGCGGTAGAAGCCCGCACCGCCAGCCAGCTCCACCGTGCGGAGGCATGGCCGGCAACCAACGATCCCGACCAGGTCCGTTATATGTTAATATCCAAGCGCGGGCTGAACCCATCGAAATCCGTATGCCGTGGGCCAAATCTCGATTTCGAGAGTCTGCGGCTCTTCCGGGTTCCATATCCGGAAAGAGAAGTTGACGACGGGCAATCCGGCGCGGTCGAGCGTCGGATATCCGGCTCTGGCAAAATAGGCAGAGGTATCGAGGCGCAGTTCATGGCGTCCTGCCAGAAGCTCTTCCCCGACAACAACTCCCTGATCATCGGCCTCGAAGTCACAGACCTCGGTGCCCTCATGCCAAAGCCCGCCGGAGAGGAACGACGCGGGCCGATCTGCTGCAGCGTCCCTGAACAGCAGGGTCAGGCGCCCCGTATCTGCCGTCTTTACAATGCCGATGAGCCGCATCCAAGTGATGGCAGCAATCTCCCTCAAGGCTTCTGCGAATTCCTGTTCGGGCGATGCATGCAGACGCCGCTCAAGCGCGCCGAGGATTGTCGAAATCGATGCATCCCGCGCCGCAATGATGAAGGGATATGCAAAGCGCGCCTCATACGCGGCGTTCAACGCCTCCAGACGCTGCACCCTTCCGGCATCCAGTTCGGCGATCCCGGCCGATGTCTGCTCGGCCATGGACTCCGGCGTCAGCCCCGGCGAACGCATGGAGCGCGGTGACAGAGAAGGATGGCCGCGCAGGAAGGTGAGCACCTCTGCCTGGGGTCGAGCGTGCAGCTCGTTCAGCATGGCGGCGTGCAGCGCGGTTACGCTCGCGAACGGCCGCCGCCGCTCGGCGCCAGCCGCGATCCAGGGCGCGTGCTCGAACACTTCGCCGAGCCGGGCGACGAACTCGTCCGCCGTCACCCCGTTGAGCCCAGGAAGATCGAACAATACCTCCTGTCGGCTACGCATACGCGCTCACATCACGTGCCAGATGCGTTCCGTGCCCTTTGCGTCCCTCGAGAGTTCCATCGCGTACAACTACCTTGCCCCGCACCATCGTCAGGACCGGCCATCCCGTCACTCTCCATGCCCTCGTAAGGTGTATAGTCCGAACCGTCCTTCAGCAGGGCGTGGGTCAGCGTCTGCTTGATCTCCGGATCCCAGATGGCGATGTCGGCGTCCGCGCCGATCGCTATCGTACCTTTGCGAGGATACAGGCCGTAGATCTTGGCGTGGTTCGTGGAAGTGAGCGCAACGAACCTGTTGATGTCGATACGCCCTTTGACGACCCCTTCGGAGAACAGGATCGGCAGCCGGGCTCCGACGCCCGGAATGCCGTTCGGTACCCAGCGGAAGGAGGTGCGGCCTTTCGGGGTCAGCTTGCCTTGCGGATCGTCGTAACGGAACGGGCAGTGATCGGAGGAGAAGACGGAGAAGACGCCCTGCTGGAGCCCCTCCCAGCAAGCGACCTGGCTTTCCGCGTCGCGTGGCGGCGGAGAGCATACATACTTCGCTCCCTCCATATTCAAGCCGTCGAGGTCCTGCGCAGTAAGCGTCAGATATTGTGGACACGTTTCGCCGAGGATCTTGAGCCCCTTCTGCTGCGCGCGGCGAATCTCCTCCATCGCCCCGCGGTTGGAAACGTGCACGATCATCAGCGGCACGTCCGACAGTTCAGCGAGCGAGATGGCACGATAGGTGGCTTCGCGCTCCGCGATCATGGGACGCGACGTTGGCATGATATTTCGGCGCGGTCTTTCCGGACCGTTCGAACGTGTCCGTCAGATAGCGGATGACGCCGTCATTCTCCGCATGGACCATGACGAGCGCGCGCGTCTCGCGGGCCACCGCCATGACACGCAGGATATCGAGATCGCTGAGCGCCAGCCCCTCGTAGGTCATGAAGATTTTGAAGGACGAGTATCCATCCCGCACGAGCGCAGGCAGTTCCTGGCCGATGACCTGCTCGGTCGGATCCGAGATGATCAGATGGAACGAGACGTCGACATAGCACTCGCCGTCCGCCTTGGCGTGATAGGCCTTTACCGCCTCGCGAAGTGAGTGGCCCTTCTCCTGCATGCAGAACGGCAGGACGGTGGTATTGCCGCCGAAGGCAGCGGAACGCGTGGCGCTCTCGAAATCGTCGGACATGACGATGCCGTCGCCGGACGGCTGGGATATATGTACATGGCTGTCGATGCCACCTGGCAGCACCCACTTGCCTGTAGCGTCGATCAGTTCGGCAGCCTCGCCGAGGTCGTGGCCCAGAGCTGCGATGCGTCCATCGCGAATGCCGATATCGCACGTGAACGTATCCGCCGCCGTCGAAATGCGGCCGCCGCGGACGATGATATCGAAATCACTCATGACTTTTCCTTCTCCGACGGCCGACGGGCTGCTCACTGCTCGACGGGGCGGCTGCGAGCGCCCGCGCCATCGCCTCCCCTGTCAGCTTGTTGTGTTCCTCAAGGCGCTCCGCGAGATCGAGGCGCGCCCGCGCGCGCAACGCGACGACGATCTTTTCGTGTTCCAGAAACGAGCCTTCGAGCCGCTCCGGGAGCTCGTTGACGGCAAACCGGTAGCGCCAGATTTGCTGCTGCAGGGACTCATAGCTCTGCACGAGAACCGGATTCTGGGTGGCCTGCGCCAGCCTCTGATGGAAGGCGTAGTTGATACGCGTGTATTCGGCCCGCTCGTCCTGAGACAGCGCGATGCGAAGCGCCTCGTGCAAGGCTTCGAGGTCGCTGATGTCGGCGTCGGTGGCGCGCTCCGCTGCGCACAGGCCGATCAGGCGCTCGAGCGCGCCCTTCACTTCGAACAGCGGGCCAACGAATCCCGGATCGACCGGCGCGACGATGGCGCCGCGATTTGGCCGCAGCGTCACAAATCCTTCCGCCGCGAGCACCTTGAGCGCTTCGCGAAGGGGTGTGCGCGAAACACCGAGACGGCGGCACAGCACCGCTTCGGGGATGCGGCTGCCGCTCGGCAACTCCCCCGCGAGCAAAAACATCCGCAACTGCGCAACGACGGTTTCGTGCAAGGTGGATGGTTCCGAAACCCCGCCGGCGACGGGGTCGGGCGGATCGGCCACATTTTCCAGCATCCCGACCTCCGACATCAGATCATCCCTCCACGGCATCCGGAACCGCGCGCGCTGCATCCAATGAGAACATGCTCCCATGCTCCCTGAGCGCATGCATGGGCACGCCGGTTTCCCTCAGGCATCCCCAGAGTGTGAACGCAACGAATATTGAGTACGGGGATGCCAAGCCGCGACTCAAGCTTCGCAGCCACGAGCGGGCCCCGCATATTAGTGCAAACGATGGCGATCGCATCCGGCTTCGCCTTCGCCACGTCCTCGCACATTCGCTCAATGGCGTCTTCAGACACTTCGGAGAACGAGAAATTGTCCGAAAGACCGCTATGGCGCTCGGCCACGGTTTCGATGCCGATGGACGCGTAGTTCTCAATGATCTTCGCCTGTACATCGGCGGTGTAGGGCGTGACCAGCCCAAGGCGGGATACCTGTTGCTCGCGGAGCAGCCGGTTGAGACTGAGAATCGCACTCGTCGCGCGGATTCCCGTTCGGCCTGAATCGCGGCACAGAGGTGCTCGTCGGTCTGAAAACCGAGCCAGCTGGCGGATGTGCCGTTCCAGGCGATGACATCCGGCTTCGCGTCGGCCAAGAGGTCAGCCGCCTCAAGAATTGGGTCGATCGCGAATTGGCCGTTCTGATAAATCGTCGAGCGCGATCTTCGTTACGCGAAACCGTCCGAAATGCACGCTGACATCCGGGAAGAGCGGCATCGCCATCTTGCACGTATACGGCTCGACCACTGTGTTTGAGGACGGTGTGAGCATCGCAATCAGGGTGCGCGCCCCGTTTACATGGTCGATTTGCATTCAAAACAGCCCTTATAGAATCTCGCGGGCATGGGATCCAGCCACGCCCTTCGTATTGGAATATATGGTGCACGAAGGCAGCCAAATGCAACTGTTCGGAAAACGCCCACCCGCTGAAAGTCACTCATTTTGAAGGAAATTGCTCGTTTTCGGGGCGCGCTGCCTAACCCGAAGGCAATCCCTCTCTCCGCAAAAAAATTCACCTTTGCTCAAAGATTGTCGCGGAGGTCGTGTTGACGGTGGAGATATCGATGACCTTGACCCCATAGTCCGTGGCGGCCTTTGCATTGGTAGAGCAGGTCTGTCGAAGCGCATCGGCCATTTCTTCAGAGACCGCCTTCATTCTCTCGTAGTTTCCCTTGACCTGCGCGACGCCCGGCTCGGCGATGTCGCGAAAGCTCCGGGCGCAGCCATCTTCAGCAATCCGAACAGCGGCAGCTCGAAGCCTTTCTTCTCATCACCGCCATTCGCAGTCGTCGCTTTGGTGTTCACATCACTCACTACAGTCACCCTTCTTTTTCTTAGAACACAACGACAGGGCCTGTGTCCGCGCGCATGGTCGATGCACACGTCGCAGCGCAGAAGCAGAGTTTGAAGACTATTCCCCTCACCCGCTCCGACGGGGTGCTGCCGTCGGATGACCGCATCGCACCTCCCGACCCGACTATGTCGACTAAAGTCGAAGCGTCCGTCCGGTTTCCAACTCTCGGAGCGGAAATTTTCACTGACGAGCGCAAATTGTTCGACGTGACAGTCACATGA
>CAWAYQ010000015.1:0-22348 GCA_963786225.1 uncultured Alphaproteobacteria bacterium | reverse complement strand
CGCGCGCGGTTTCTGGACCGTCACCATCGCTCATGTCACGTTTGCCATGTGCTATGTCGCGGTCGTCGTCCAGTCGCGCCTCCTGAGCTTCGACCGCAGCCTGGAAGAGGCGGCGCAGGATCTCGGCGCGACGCCGGCAAAGACCTTCTTCGTCATCACGCTGCCGATCATCGCCCCTGCCGTCGTTTCAGGCTGGATGCTCGCTTTCACGCTCTCGCTCGACGACCTTGTCATCGCGAGCTTCACGACCGGTCCGGGTGCGACGACACTTCCGATGCGGATCTATTCGTCGGTGAGACTGGGCGTGACGCCGGAGATCAACGCCGTCTGCACGATTCTGATCGGCATCGTGACGCTTGTCGTCATCGGCGTCTCCATCGCCACGAAGCGCGCGCAGACCGAACGTGAGCGTGCCGAACGCATGGCGGAGCAGGGCGGCTTGATCGCCGCCAGAGCCGGTTAGGCGTCCGCGCTTTTCGGCCTGTCTTCCGTCGCCCGCGCGCCTTCCGCGAAAGGCAGGCGGCTCGCCCGCGCCAGCAGCGCGACGGGAATGAGGCCCACGGCCACGATCATCAGGGCCGCGACCGAGCCGTCCTCATAAGTGCCGCGCGAGGCTTCCGCATAGACATAGGTCGCGAGCGTTTCGAAATTGAACGGACGCAGGAGAAGCGTCGCGGACAGCTCCTTCATCGAATCGACGAACACGAGAAGGGCGGCGCCGCCGAGGGCCGGGCGCAGCAGCGGCATATGCACCCGCCGCACGACGCCGAAGGTCGTCTCGCCGAGATTGCGCGCGGCGGCATCGAGGCTCGGTGCGATTTTCTGGAAACCGGCTTCCGCGCCGCCGGCGGAGATCGCAAGGAAGCGGACACCGTACGCATAGACCAGCGCGAACGTCGTTCCGGACAGGAGAAGTCCCGTCGAGATGCCAAACCACGAACGCATCACGCCGTCGACCGTGTTGTCGAAGGCCGCGAGGGGAACGAGAAGGCCGACGGCGAGCACGGTGCCCGGGATTGCATAGCCCACGCTTCCGAGGCGCACCAAAGCCGGTGGAATGGGGCCGCGGATCATGCGCGCGGTGTAGCTCAGCACAAGCCCCAGTCCGACCGTGACCAATGTGGCGGTGCCCGCGAGCGTGACCGTGTGCCAGGCTTCGACAAGCGTGTGCCGCGGGAAGCCCTGCCGCGCGAGCACGCCCAGGGCTTCGTTGAGGAGATAGAGAGCGGGAAACAGGAAGCCGAACGAGATGGGCAGAAGGCAGGCCAAAGTCGCGCCGAGCGCAGCCGGCCCCTTCAGGTCCTGCGCCGCAATGCGGCGGCTCCTCTGCGCCTGCGTGTTGAACCGCTGCCGACGGCGCGCATGGCGTTCCCAGAGAACGAGCGCGACGACGAAGGCAAGCATGACGAGCGCGATCTGCGCCGCGCCTTCGAGCGAGGAGGAGTTCACCCAGGTCGAATAAATCGAGACGGTCAGCGTGCGCACGCCGAGAATATCGGACGCGCCGAGATCGTTCAGCGCTTCCATCATCACAAGGCTGACGCCGACCGCAATCGCCGGCCGTGCCAAGGGCAGGGCGATGCGGAAAAAGCTCGCGGCGCGTCCCGCGCCGAGCGTGCGCGAGACATCGATTACGCAGGCCGACTGCATCAGGAACATCGCGCGCGTCGCGAGGTAGACGTAGGGGTAGAGAACAAGCCCGAAGAGCAGGATCGCACCCCACATCGAACGGATGTCCGGCAGCCGGAAATCGGCGGGGCTGGCGATGCCGAGCATCGCCCGCATCAGGCCCTGCACGGGGCCGAGCGGGTGCAGCATGTCCACATTCACGTAGGCCATGATGTAGGTCGGAATGGCGAGCGGCAGAAGCAGCGCCCAGTCGAAGAACCGCCGCCCGGGAAAGCGGTGGGCGGTGACGAGCCATGCCGTGCCGACGCCGATCAACGCCGCGAAGGCGCCGACCCCGAGGAGAAGCACGGCCGTGTCGCGCAGCGCAACGGGAAGTACGTACCTTACGAGATGCGGCCACATCTCGCCCGAGCCGCGCAACGCGATGACCGTGAGTGCGACGACCGGTGCGAGAACGAGCAGGACGATGGCGCCGCTCGCGGCAAGCCAGCCGTTCGGCCTCAGCCGGGGAAGGCGGAGCGCTGCGGGAAGCGGGCTTGCGATGTCTGCCATGGATATAAGCGGCGGCCCGCTCGCGCAGACCGCCTAAGTCCTCAGGATGGTCAGTTGTCGAAGCCGACCTTGTCGACGAGATCGACCGCGAGCTTGCGGTTCTTGGCGATGTCCGTCAGCGACAGGTTGTCGGGTTTCAGTGCGCCGAGCGCCTTGATGGTCGCGTTTGCCTCGCCAACGATCGGGTATTCGTAATTCTCGTCGGCATAAAGTTTCTGAACTTCCGGCGCGGCCAGGAATTCAAGAAGCTTCACAGCCTCGGCTTTGTTCGGGGCGTTCTTCGCAAGGGCGGCGCCGGAGACGTTCACCTGTGTGCCGACGCCGTCCGAGAAAGTCGGGAGAACGACGTTGATCGCATCGCCCCATTTGCGCTGCTCTTCTTCCTTCGAGTTGCGCATCAGCCCGACATAATAGGAATTGCCGGCGCCGACATCGCAGATGCCGCCGAGAATGTCGCGCGCGACCTCGCGGTCGCCGCCGGCCGGCTTGCGGGCCAGATTGGCCTTCAGGCCCTGCAGCCATTCTTCGGCTTTCACTTCGCCGTGCTTGGCAATGAACGACGCGATCAGCGCGACATTGTATGGATGCTTGCCCGAACGGATACAGACCTTGCCCTTCCATTTCGGATCGGCGAGTTCCTCATAGGTCGTCGGTGCGTCTTTCACGCGGTCCTTCGAAACGTAGAGCACGCGGGCGCGCAGGGTCAGCGAGGTCCAGCTGTCGTCCTTGGCACGAAGATGGGCGGGCACTTCCTGGTCGAGCACCGGCGAGACGATCGGCTGGGTAATGCCGGCTTCGACGAGGTCGTTCAGATTGCCTATATCGACCATGACCAGGAGGTCGGCCGGCGAGTTCGCGCCCTCGGCCTTCACCCGCTCGGCCAGTCCTTCCTTGATGAAGATCGAATTGACCTTCGTCCCGGTCTTTTCAGTATAGGCGTCGAGCATGGGCTGGATGAGACCCGGTTCGCGGGTCGTGTAGATGTTCACTTCTTTCGTCTGCGCGAAGGCCGCGAACGGCCAGAGGGCAGAGGCGGCCAGGGCAGCGAGCGCCAGCCGGCGCGTCAGGGTCGTGGTCACAGGGCATTCCTCCCAACGGGTTCAAGGTCCGTGGCGCGTGCGGCGCCGCAGGGGACCAGAAGTTCTTACGAGGGAAAAGGCAGCTCGCGCAACAAAAACAGGAGTGATTTCAATAACTTATAATTAGAGAAATTCGAAACTGGAGGGGTAGCGCACGGGCGGTATTGGCTTTTCCGCGCAACCATAAAAAAACGCCCGCGCCGGAGCGCGAGCGTTTGTGATTGGGGGAAGGGTGAGGCGGCTTAGTCGTGGCTGCCTTCGAGTTCGCCGATATGATGCTGTGAATAGAGTTCGACGCCGAGTTTGGAGATGAGGTCGAGCTGCTCTTCGAGGAAGTCGATATGGCCTTCCTCGTCGGTGGCCAGTTCCTCGAACAGGATTCTCGAGACGCGGTCATTGACGCTCTCGCAGTACTGCGCCGCCTCAAGATAGAGCTTGCGGGCGTCGAGCTCGGCGGCGAGGTCGCTTTCCACGATTTCCTTGACCGACTGGCCGATGCGCAGCGGGTCCAGAACCTGCAGATTGGGGAAGCCCTCTAGGAACAGGATGCGAGCGACGAACTTGTCGGCGTGCTCCATCTCCTCGATCGATTCTTCGCGCCACTTCTTGGCGAGCCTCTTGAAGCCCCAGTTATCGAAGATCCGGTAATGCAACCAGTACTGGCTGATTGCCGTCAGCTCCGAGCGAAGCCCGCGATTGAGATATTCGATAACTTTGGCATCGCCCTTCACAGCGTGGCACTCCCTGATATTTCCTTAGAAAAGTTCTAAACTTGTGCCGGAACGGTTTCAAGGGGGGCGCGAGGCCGTTCTGCCGCAAAAATCACTCGGCGGCTTCGGAAATCGTCAGTTCGCTGAGATGCGGCAGGTCGCTGTTTTCGTTGTCCGCGTGGGCATGATGCCCGGGACAAACGGCGCATGCGGCGGGGCAGGCGGCGATGGCCTGTTCGAGAATTGACTTGATCGTGCGCGAGCAGCGGCCGCATTGCGGGCTGCAACCGAGGCAGCGGTAAACCTGCCCCGGTGTGCGCGGAGCCATATCCAGCGAGGCGCAGGCCTCGCGGATGGCGCTGTCAGACAGAACGTTGCACGAGCAGACGATCATGGGGCCCCGTCACGTAGTTTAGAAACCGTCTAAACTACTGAAATTATGTGTAAAATGATGATTGGGAGACTGAGAAGTCAATCGGGCGACGTGTGGCAAAACGCCCGGTTAGGGAGTCCGTCCCGCCATCACCCGCACCGGCGGAAACACGACCTCGACCAGGGTGCCCGTGCCGATCGCACTTTGGATGATGAAACTCGCGCGGTTGGCCTCGACCAGGGCCTTGGTCAACGGCAGGCCGAGACCGGTGCCGCCACGGGAATGCGCAGTCGGTAGCTGACGGAAAGGTTCGAGCGCGATCGCGATCTCCTGCTCGTTCATGCCGAGGCCAGTATCTCGCACGCGCAGGACCGCCTGGCCGAGATCGGTCAGAACGGTCGAGACGATGACCTGTCCGCCCGCCGGGGTGTAATTCACCGCGTTCGACAACAGGTTCAGCACGATCTGCTTGAGACTCCGGAGATCACCGATCACCGGCGGCATGGTCGGCATGAGCGAGTTGCGGATGATGATGCGGTTGCTGTTTGCCTGCGGCTGCAGCAGCGCGACCGCGTTCGTCACGACTTCGTTCAGATTGACGCGCACGAAATTCAGATCGAGCCGTCCGGCCTCGATCTTGGCGAGGTCGAGGAGGTCGTTGACGAGGCTGATGACATGCGCACCGGACTGGTGAATGTCAGCGAGATATTGCTTGTAGCGATCCGATCCGACGGGACCGAACTTCTCCTCCATCATCACTTCAGTGAAGCCGAGAATGGAGTTCAGAGGCGTGCGGATTTCGTGACTGACGCGCGCCAGGAAATCGGATTTCTGGGCGCTCGCCTTCTCCGCCTGGAACTTCGCGGAACGCTGTTCCTCTTCCGCTTTCTTGAATTGCGTGATGTCGCGGAGAACGGCGCAGAATTTCGGATCGCGTCCGTCACTGACGCGGCCGAACGTCATAAACAATGGAATCACACCGCCGCGCCGGGTCGCGCCGATCACTTCGCGGCCGTCGTTCATTGCCGAGGCGACGCCGGTCTTTAGCCCTTCGAGACATTCGAGTGCGGTACGGTGGCTATCGGCGCCGAGAAGGAGCGTGAAGCTGCGGCCCTCCAGTTCGGTCGCTTCATAGCCGAACAAAGCTTCCGCGCCGCGGTTTACGGAGAGGATCCGACTATTCCCGTCGAACACGACGACGCCATCGGTCGCCGTGTCGAGGATCGCGCGCAGCTCCCGTTCGCGCGCGCTTTCCGGATCGGCGGACAGAACCGTCGCCTGGCCCAGGAAAAGCAGGCTCGCAGGCTCGTCCTGCCAGCGGATTGTCTTGAGATGCGCGTCCACGCGAAGTGAGCGGCCGCCGGGGGTCCGGATTCCAAGGCCGCGCGGGCCGCCGGTATGGCGCGGCAGTTCCTCGAACAGCTGATCGAGACCGTACTGGATCAGCGCGCCGAGATCGTCGAACCCGACAAGATCGAGAAATGCGTGATTGGCGAACAGCGGCGTGCCGAGGCGGTGAATGAGGATTGCCGAAGGCAGGGTTTCGAGGACTTCGAGCGCGCCGTCGCTCGACGAGACCGACAGCCGTGCGGCAACCGAGGCTTTGAGGTCGCGCACGCCGCTATCGTTCGCCGTCCGCGCATTGAGCGCGCGGGCGATTTCGCGGAAGGCGAGGTCCTCATCGGGGTTCAGTCCGGGGCGGAGTGTCCGGCGGAAGGGCAGGATCGGCGCGGCCGCTTCCGGCTCCGGAGTGGGAGGCGCTGCCACGACCGCTGCGTCCCGAGCGATCCGGACCGTATCGTCCTCCGCTTCGGGCGGACGGCGAACCGGCGCTTCGCGCACCACGCCAAAGCCGCGAAAACCCCGGAAGCCGCGATCGCGGTCGAACACAGGCAGTCCCGCGAGTTCCAGGCCGAGATCGAAGCCGCCGGCAAGGCGCCAGGTGATGTTCACACCGCTCCAGGTGTCGCGGCGGGACAGAGCCTGCGCGAGACCGCCGGACGAATCGAGTCCAGGTTCGGACAGCAACTCGTCCCAGGTCCGGCCCTCGAAAGCACGGTCCGGGCCAATCGCGGCAAGCAATTCGGGCGAAACCCCGCCGATGCGCCCGGCGTCATCCGATTGCCAGATGAAACGCAACGGCAGCGCGATCTCCGGCGCGCCCGCATGCGCTTCCGAACGCTGCGAGGCGTCCGGCGGCTCGTCGAGCGGCGGTTGGGCGGATGTGTCGGTCATGAATGCGCGAAAAGTTCCCTGTCACTTGGCTTAGATGATCGCCCCGTGCGGGTCCATGCAACGGCGGGGACGTTTTTTGGAGAGTTAATTCGGGAGGGTGTCGCATCAGCGCCTCCACGGTCTTGCCGCTTCGGCCGAATTCTCTTAGGTAACGGGCGTCGGCAAGGCCGCCGTGCAGCTATAGCTCAGTTGGTTAGAGCACCAGATTGTGGATCTGGGGGTCCCCCGTTCGAGCCGGGGTAGCTGTACCATTTCCCCGCATTCCACAGAGCCGTGATTCGCTGCCCGCCCGGTTTCCGGGAACCAATGGTGCCAAATCGCATTGGTTACGAGGTTCTAGCCAAGGGGAAGCACTCTATGAATCGGACAGTTTTGGCAGTCATCGTCCTGGCCGTGGTCGTCGCGATCGCGGGCTTTCTGTTCTACGACGGCTCCGCCAATAAGGGCGATACGGTGATCGAGAAGGCCGACAAGGCGGTTCCCCCAGCCCCGGCCCCGGCGACGCCGGCCCCGTAACACCCAATTCTGAATAAAAAAGAGCCCCGCTTCGGCGGGGCTCTTTCGTTTCAGGCGCTTTCCGAAATTACCAGGACCAGCCGCCGTTGCGGTCGATCCGCATGGCGACCCTGCGACCGCGGAAGTTCACGCCGCGCACGACCCAGGCGCGCGGGGTGCGCTCAACGTCGAAGATTTCGGCCATGCCGTTGCGGCGTGCGATGCGGACCGCCTCGTTCCTGTTGATGCGCCAGCTGCCGTAATCGTCGTAAACCCGCGGCGGCTCGCGGTGGCCATAGCCGGGATTGACGTAAACGCCGGCGCCGCCGGGTCCGACATGAATGCCGACTTGTGCGGACGCGGTCGAAGCCGCGGCGGTAGCAAGGCCGGCGGCCATCAGGGCTGTAAGAACGAAAGCGCGCATGTGGAAGCTCCGTCAGCGCCCGTCAGGATTGCCGGGCAGCAGAAAACCGATTTGCATAACTTTGTGGTTACGGCAACCGTCACGGCAACCGCTAGGGTCCCTTTGGGGCCAAGGTTGGGCGAAAACGTCAATATTTTTCGGCGACGAGGAAAGACTTCAGCCGTTCCGGAAACCGCGCGCCCTGGACGCCTTTTTTGGGTTTGTAGATCGTTTCGAGGAGCACCCAGGCATCCTCGCCGTCCCCGGTCCGGCGCGCGGCGGCCGCGAAGCCCGCGAGAAATCCTTCGCTCGGCACGGCGCCGCTTTGCCATCCCCGGTTCCACATCTCGCCGAGCCGCGCCCGGTTGCGGGTCAGGAACCGCGCGTCGGCGGAGACATCGCTCAGAGTTTCGCCGTTCAACTGGCGAATCTCGTCCGGCGCGTAGGAGCACGCATAACAATCGAACGTGCCGATAAACGCGTTGTCGGCATTGACGAGTTCAAACCGGCCGTCGCCGTCGAGATCGCGCGGAAAATCGGGCGAACCGTCAAACGACCCGCCGCGGATGCGCGCCCATGAGCCGTCCGCCCGCACACTGAAAATTGTAAGTTCGGTGCAGCAATGCGCGCCGCCGGTGAAGGCCGTGAACAGGATTTCCTGCTGGTTGTTGGCGGGGTCGAGTTCAACCAGCCTGACCTCGGCGAAATGCGTAACCCAACCAGGGTCGGCAAGTTGGAGTGCCGGCGCGCCCTCGACCAGAATTGTGAGCTTCGGCACGAACGGAGCATCGAATTCGAGCCGTCTCTTGCGCTTCCGCGGTTTGGTGCCCGGTGGCGGAGGAGGATCGGTTGCGACAAGACTTACGGCGAGGCTGCCGCTCGCGATCATCGTCTCGCGCGTCTCGACATCGATCGCGCCGTAAGGATAGCGGCGGGGCTTGTCGTCGAAGCGGAAGGTGCCGACAAAGCTCGGCATCGCGCGCGTTCCGGCCTTGCCCGCCGGTGCGCCGGGTTCGGCGATGAAGCCATTGGCGATGGCCGTGGTAAAGGGGCGAAGGCGCGCCGCTTCGGAGAGTGGATAGGACAGCCGGAAGCCCTTGGCTCCCTTCGCGCCGGCCGCGGCAAAATCGAAGAACCCGCGATCGCCTTCGCGGCCCGCTACGATGGAGCGGCCCTTTTTTAACACGTTGCGATCAATCTCGCGCCCGGCCTTCCGGCGCGCGTTTGCATGCACAGCCGCGACATCGGTGCGCGATCTGAACACGCTGAGACGGATCCCGCCGTCGGCGCTCATAAAGCTGCGGCCGTCCGCGGTGCGGCTTGCCGCCGGCAGCAGCGCGCGGGGAAGCCAGAGCACGACATTGTTGGCGCCGTCGGGCACGACGCTCCAACCGGCCGCGTGCTTGGCCGCTTCGGAGATTTCAGCCAGCCGCTTTGCGTCGCCGGAACCCACCCGGCCTTTCGCGGGGCGTCCTTCGCGCTCCTGAAAAGCCTTGATGGCATTCAGCGTGACCCCGCCGAGCGAGCCATCGAGTGGGCCGTCGTAATCCCCGGTCCAGACCAAAGCCTCCTGGATTGCCATGGCGTTTTCAGGCGAGAGCCTTTCCTGCGCCTGGGCAGGTGCGGCAAAGCACAGAGCCGACAGCAGAAGCAAATGCAAAGGTGTCATGCTGGCCGAAAATTCGCGAGCGGAACGCAACCTTATCATCCGCATCGAACATCGCCACGTCATCCGGCGATCAACGCGGCGGCCGCGATTGCGACGAGGAGTACGGCTGTGCCGAGGGCGCGTCGCTCACGGCGGACCGGTTCGAGGCATGTGCGTTTGGGGTTGGCGGGATTGTAGAGCACCGAAACCGCCGCGCCCGGCGGATAGCGGTCGATGATCTCCTGCGCCCGCCGCCGCTTCGAAAAACCGGCATCGGACAGGAAAACCCGGTTGCCGGAATGGACGCGGCCGTCGACCTCATAACGATAGGTGATCTCCGGTACATACCAGAGGCCGGCGGCCCAGACGCCGTTGCCAAGGCCCCAGCGCCGGGCAGTGCGTGAAACCGCCACTATACCTGGCGCGACGGGCCATGCCCGTGCGCGCCTGGCCGCGTTCTGAGCGTAGACGTGAATGAAAATGAAAAGGAGAGCGGCTATGAGCGCAATCGCGGCAATCGCGAGCTTCAGCGATGCAGGATGCGGCGCGGCTTCGAACATGGAGCCGCTATAGCACGATCAGCGCGGCTTCTTCTTTTCGTCGAGCACTTCGGGCCCGGTGATTCCGCCGCCGGGCTGGGTCATCGAAGGCGGGTCGCTGGCGGGAAACGTGTCCTCGACCGCCTTTTCGAGATTATCGTCTTCCCGTTTCTTGTCTTCGTGAATCCGCTTGGGATCGCGTTCGTCCGACTTCGCGGAACTGTTCATCACATGTCTCCTCGCCCCCGGGCGGGGCTGCTGCAGGACTTCAACGTTCGGGTCTTGAGAAGGTTCAGCGGGTTGCCCGGCGTCGGAGGGGTGCTTAAGGTCCGCGCCCGATGACCACTCCCTTCGACCTCTCGCTTTATCTCGTCGCCGGACGCCCCGCGGTCGGCGCGCGCAGCCTCGAGGACACGATCCGTCAGGCCGTGACCGGTGGCGTGACCATGGTGCAGATCCGCGATCCCCGTGCCGCGACGCGCGAGCTCGTCGAAGAGGCCTATGCGCTCAAAAAGATGCTCACGCCGCTGCACATTGCATTGATCGTCAACGATCGCGTCGATGTCGTGCTCGCGGCCGGCGCCGACGGTGTGCATCTCGGCCAGGACGACATGACGCCTTCGGATGCGCGGCGTGTGCTCGGTCCGGGTTTCATCATCGGGCTGTCCGTCGGAAGCCCGGACGAGTTCGAGGCGTCGCGCGATCATCTTGACGCCGTCGATTATCTCGGTGTCGGTCCGGTCCGCGCGACGTCGACGAAATCGAATGCCGGCGATTCCATCGGCGTCCAAGGGCTGGCGGCAATCCGCGCTTTGACAGAGCTTCCCATCGTCGGCATCGGCGGGCTTGGTACGCGAAGTGTGGCGCCGGTCATCCGCGCGGGCGCTCAAGGCGTCGCGGTCGTCTCCGCTATTTGCGGCGCAAGGGATCCGGCGGAAGCGGCGCGTGAACTGATCGCAGAGATCAGGTCCGCGCGCTAAATCAGGTCACTTTGCGTTCGACGGCGTTCGCTGTTTTGGCATTGGTATGACGAACCTTCCTGTCGCCATTTCGCTTCACCGTTCCCTCCGCCTTCAGTTCGGCCTTTGCGCGCGCCTCGCATTTTTTTCGCAACGCTTCGAGCTCCTCTTCCGTCAGTTTTTCAATGCCGACAAATCCGTTGTGCGCGGTGCTCGCCCGGATCAGTTCGTCGAGCTTGGTCTGGATTGCAACGCCGTCGCGGTTTTGGGTGTTCTGGATCAGGAACACCATCAGGAAGGTGATGATCGTCGTACCGGTGTTGATGATGAGCTGCCAAGTGTCGGAATAGCCGAGCAGGGGCCCCGTCACCGCCCACAAAAAGATGATGGCGCAACATATCGCGAAGGTGACCGGCTTTCCGGCGACGTGCGCCACGGCATTGGCTATGCGTCCAAATCCTTCTGAAACCCTCATAGTCATTCCTTCCAGACAACCGGCGTTCCGGCAAACCGGATAGGTAACTCGCGGCGGCGAAATCCGTTGCGCGGGGTCTTTCTATCGGCGCAATCCGACCCCAGATCTCATCCGAGACCGCAAAGGAGACGCCAAGTGCAAACGACCGAGCGCCGACTGATCGAAGACCTGTTTGCCCGTCTGCGCAGCGCGGAGGGGCAGAGCCGTGACCCCGAAATCGAACGGCTGATCGCCGCGGAACTCCAGCGCGCGCCCCATGCCGCTTACGCGATGGCGCAAACCATCATTGGCCAGAACCAGGCGCTCGAAGCCGCCGCGGCGCGTATCAAGGAACTGGAAGGCGACCAGCATTATGAATACGAAGAGGACGAGCCCGTGCGCGGCGCAATGGGCACGCCCAATCTCGGCCGCCCCGGTTCGGGGCGGGGCAGCGTGCCTGGCTTCGGGCGTGACGCGGGCATGCAGCAGCAGGGTGGAGGCTTTCTCGCCAATGCCGGGCAGGTGGCGCTCGGCGTTGCCGGCGGCATGTTGCTCGGCGAGGCGGCGAAGTCCTTGTTCGGCACGGGCTCCGAAGCCCAGGCTGCGACGGGCGCGGCGAATACGGCCTCAACCGACAATCCGCTGTCACAGGATGCCGGCGCCGGCGATGTCGGCGGCGGAGCGGAAGAGGGTGGAGGCGGAGGATTGTTCGGCTGGCTGTTCGGCGGCGACACATCGCAGGACAACAATGCGGATCACGATACTGCCGACGGCGGTTGGGACGATGGCGGAGACAGCAGCGGGGACTAGCCGTCAAGCGCGATGAATGGGGGCTCATGACGGAAACCGGCAAGGACGAATCCGGCCATGCGTACCGCGATGCTACGCGGCGTAGACGCGGCAGGGTAAGGAAATCGCGCAGTCCGTGTTCGGAACGTCCGAACGCCAGCGCCCGATTCTCCCTCCGTACCGGATGACGGTCTCGACCCCGGAGGCGGCATCGACACCATGTCAGCGCAGGATGAGTTTGCGCCGGATGGAGGCATCTTCGACAGCGCACGGCGAATTGCCGGGACGGTCGTCGACACCATTCTCAACAATATCGACTTCGGTTGATCCATAAACAAAAACGGCGCGCCCAGGGCGCGCCGTTTCTTCATGTACTGACAATCAGCCTCAGATAACCTTGACGGTCGTGCCCACCGCAACCCGCTCGTAAAGATCCTGCACATCCTCGTTCGTCATGCGGAAGCAGCCGGACGAGACGGCCTGGCCGATGGTCCAGGGCTCGTTGGAGCCGTGAATACGGTAGAGCGTCGAACCGAGATAGAGCGCGCGGGCGCCGAGCGGATTGTTCGGTCCGCCTTCCATCATCACCGGGAGGTCCGGGCGGCGCTGGCGCATTTCCGCCGGCGGATGCCAGCTCGGCCATTCCTGCTTGCTGGTGACCTTGTGCGTGCCGGCCCAAGAGAAGCCGGCGCGGCCGACGCCGACGCCGTAGCGCAGCGCGGAACCGTCGTTCTGGACGAGATAAAGAAAGCGCGACTTCGTATTGATGACAATCGAACCGGGACTTTCCGGGCCGTCGTAGGGCACGACCTGCTTTCTGAACTGCTGCGGAATTGCGCGGCGCTGCTGTGCAGGGTTCCTCGGCGCTTCGATGCGGGCATTCCGCGGCCGCGTGTCGCGCGTATAGGGATTGTAGTACATCCGCTCGCCCCGCGGCATAATGTAGTTTCCGCGTGGAATGTACATACGATTATACCGGGGCGGTGCATAGACCCGGGGGTCGCTGCGGACCTCGTAGACCGGCTCGCGCTGGCGCTCGGTGCTCATGAGCTCCTCGACATAGCCGCGCGCCTGGTAGGTCTGGGCCGATGCGGGCGAGGCGGCGACAAGAGCGCCCACGATGAGGATGAAGCGGGTGGAAGTCATCGGAGTAACCCTACGAAATTGACGCCTGAACAGGACGGGCGATTTGATGGCGAATTCTAGTCGTCCGGCGGCAAATCCCTGGTGAACATTCCGCTGCACCGCCCGTTACGGTCGGATTGGCCGCGCGAAACTGTCGCTATGGTTTATGAGTTCTTTAAGGCGGCCGGTGACCGTTCATAAACCCTCGTAAGGCATAAAAGGTCCTCAACCCCGTCTGGATCCCTCATGAAACGCGAATACAAGCCCTTCCGCATCGAAACCATGCTGCGCGGAGATGCCGCCCCCGTGCTCTCGGTCCCGGACGGCTCTTCGGCCCATCGCCATGCCGAACTGATGGCCGAATTGGCCAAATTGCGCGCCATGGTGAAACCCGCGGTCGAAATTTCGTCGGACGCGATCGAATCCTTCCGCCGCGAACTCGGCGAGGCGTCGAAGCTCAAAACTGAACTCGACACCATTCGCGAGGCGATCCAGCGTACCAAGCAGGAGATCGCGACGCTTCACGGAACGAGTTTCGAGAGCGAGCAGATGTCGCGCGTTTCGGGCGAGCTCGACGCCGTGGTCGCCGGTACGGAAGCGGCAACCGAATCCATCCTCGAAGCCGCCGAATTCATCGACGATCATGCTATGCGGTTGCACGCGCACGTAAAGACGGAAAGCGACCGGGCCCTGGCGACCGAAATTCAGGAAAAGGTCGTCAGCATTTTCGAGGCCTGCAATTTCCAGGACCTCACGGGCCAGCGCATTACCAAGGTCGTCTCGACCTTGGCCTTCGTCGAAAACCGCATCGACCGCATGATCGAGATCTGGGGCGGTATCGAACAATTCAAGGACATATCGCCGGACCGCCCGCCCGTGCCGCAGGGCGACAAGGCATTGCTGAACGGTCCCGCGCTCGCGACGGACCTCGGCCGCGCCTCGCAGGACGACATCGACGCGTTGTTTGGGTAAGTATCTTCTCCCTCGTTCGGGAGGTAATCAGCCGCACTTCACATAAACGACGGTGCCATAGCGTGCCGCGAGGCCGGTATCGGTCCAGGTCAGCTCGAAACTGCCGGGGGCGAACGCCGTGACCGTGCGCTCGTATTTCTTCGGTCCGCCGTCGAGCTTGTCCAGGGGGGTTAGCTTTTTGCTCTTCACCTGGACCTCGCGCAGCTTTTCGTCGGCGACATACATCATCAAGTTCCCGGCGGGGCTTTTCGTGATGGTGTAGGGCGAGCCGCAGGTCTGCCTGGCCCAGCCCGGCGCCTTCGCCTTGTCCTCCGGCTTCCAGAACGACGCGACGCCCCAGCGGCCGGCGAGGTCGTCGACGGACTGGGCGAGGGCCGGAACGGGGGCAAGAAGGAGGGCTGTGAACAGCAGGCGGGCGATCATAAGGATTAAGCTCCGGTGGCCCGGATCGGTTGACGCCGGGCGGATAAGGCGCGCATCTCGCCCCATGACCGATCTTTCCGCAAGTGAGAAGCCAGATCCTCACATCGAAGAGGGCCGCCTGCTGTTCGCCGGCGAGTGCTCATTCATCAAGGGCGCCGTGGCGATGGACGGTGTGCCGGAGAACGACGGCGTCGAGATCGCTCTCGCCGGACGCTCGAATGTGGGCAAATCCTCGCTCGTCAATTCGCTGACCGGACGCAAGACGCTCGCCAAGGTGTCGAATACGCCGGGCCGCACTCAGGAGCTGAACTTCTTTCGAATCGGCGACCGTCTCACCCTGGTCGATATGCCGGGCTACGGCTTTGCCAGTGCCCCCGCGCCGAAAGTCCGGGCCTGGACCAAGCTCGTCCTCGAATATCTCCGGGCCCGCCCCAATCTCGGCCGCGTCTATGTCCTGATCGACAGCCGCCACGGGCTGAAAAACACCGACACCCCGGTGCTCGATCTCCTGGACAAAACGGCGGTGTCCTATCAGATCGTCCTGACCAAGACCGACCAGTTGAAGCCCGCGGAGCTCGAAGCGCGGATCGCGGAGGTCAAGGCCGGGATTGCCAGACGCCCCGCCGCCTATCCCGAAATCGTCGCGACCTCATCGCGCGAAGGCACGGGCCTCGCCGACCTCAAAACCGCCATTGCGCGGCTGATCGCCGAAAGGAACGCTTATTGAGCCAGCTCTTCGTCATCATCGCCGGCCTGTTCGGCGCGCTCGGCGTGGCCTTTGCCGCCGTGGCGGCGCATGGCGCCGCCGCCGCGACCCTCGGCTCGGCGTCACAGATGCTGCTGTTTCACGCCCCGGCGGTGCTGGCGCTCGGTCTCTATGGCCGCGCCACCGGCAATCCCGGCCTGACGCTTCAGGCGGGCGGCGTGGCCATCATCCTTGGCTGCGCGCTGTTCGCCGGGGATCTGGCCATGCGGTATTACCGCGACCATTCCCTGTTTCCGATGGCGGCGCCATCCGGCGGCACGTTGATGATCCTGGGATGGGCCGTCATCCTCGTCGCCGGCGTACTCCTCAGAAAGCCCTGATTGAGCGCCAGCCCCCAAGCCGCTAGAAACGCCGCATTCTTTCCGTGGATTCTCAGCCCATGACCGACAAAGAGATTTCGGCGCACGACCGCGCCCGTGTCCTCGCCGAGGCGCTCCCGCAGCTCCAGCACTATGACGATGCGACGATCGTCGTGAAATACGGCGGCCACGCAATGGGCGACGAGCATCTGGCCCGCCAGTTCGCGCGCGACATCGTCATGCTCAAGATTTCCGGCCTGCACCCCATCGTCGTGCACGGCGGCGGCCCACAGATCGGCGCCATGCTCGACCGGCTCAGCATCAAGAGCGAGTTCCAGCAGGGCCTGCGCGTCACCGACCGCGCGACCATGGACGTGGTTGAGATGGTGCTTGCGGGCTCGATCAACAAAGGCATCGTCGCCGCCATCAATGCGGAGGGGGGCCGCGCCATCGGCCTGTCCGGCAAGGACGGCGGCATGGTCGTCGCCCGCAAGGTCACGAGCCTGATCAACGGCCAGACCGGCGAGGAGGGCGAGATCGATCTCGGCTTTGTCGGCGAACCGGAAGCGGTCGACCGGCGGGTGCTCGACATCGTCTCGCAGTCCGATCTCATCCCCGTCATCGCGCCGATCGCGGCCTCGCGTTGGGGGGAGACCTACAACATCAATGCCGACACTTTCGCGGGCGCGATTGCCGGCGCGCTGCGTGCGCGGCGCCTGCTTCTGCTCACCGACGTGCCCGGCGTGCTCGACAAGGAGAAGGTCCTCATCAAGCAGTTGACCATCGACGAGGCGCGTCGCCGCATTGCCGACGGCACGGTCGTCGGCGGCATGATCCCGAAAGTGCAGACCTGCATCGAGGCGCTGGAGCGCGGCGTCGAAGGCGTCGTCATCCTCGACGGCAAGGTTCCGCACGCGGTTCTGCTCGAACTCCTGACGGATCATGGCGCGGGCTCTCTCATCACCCGCTGAAGCCCGGGGCTTCGGGCACGTCGAGACCTGGATATTCGATCTCGACAACACCCTCTATCCGCCGTCGTGCAGGCTGTTCGACCTGATCGACCAGCGCATGACGCTCTACATCGCGAACCTGCTCGGCCTTGACGCGATCTCGGCGCGGCGGCTGCAGAAGGACTATTACCGTAAGTACGGAACGAGCCTGCGCGGCCTGATGGAAGTCGAGGGCGTGGACCCTCACGACTTCATGGATTTCGTCCACGACATTTCGCACGAGAATCTGGTGCCGGATCCGGCGCTCATCGCAGCGATCTCCGTGCTGCCGGGCAAAAGATACATACTGACGAACGGTTCGCGCGGTCACGCCGAGCGCTGCGCGGTCTCGCTCGGCCTGTCCGATCTCTTTCACGACATTTTCGACGTCGCCCAGGCCGATTTCATTCCGAAGCCCGAACGTCAGCCTTATGACCGTTTCGTCCAACATCTCGGCGTGACGCCCGAAAATGCCGCGATGTTCGAAGATCTCGCCCGCAATCTTGCGGTGCCGCACGCGCTCGGCATGACCACGGTCCTTGTCACGCCGCGTGACGGCGATGTCGCGGAGCGTGCGATGCACGCGGAGGACAGCGTGCAGGGTGCGCACGTCGATCACGTCACCGACAATCTCGCGGGTTTTCTCGCGCGCATCCTGACGGACTGAGTTCCATGTTGTCCGGCGTTCAACTCCGCGAAGCGCGCGATGGAGATGGACCGGGCATCCGCAAGCTGATTGCCGGCGTCTTCGCCGAATATCCCGATCTCGTCTTTCTCGATGAGGAGTTTCCCGAGCTCGCGGCGCCGGCCAGCCATTATCGCAACCTCGGCGGACGATTGTGGGTGCTGGACGAGGCGAGCACAATCGTCGGCAGTGTTGCCGTCGCCTCGACGGATCGACCGGGGGAGGACGAATTGTGCAAGCTTTACCTTTGCAGGGAAATGCGCGGTAGCGGTCTCGCCGATATACTTCTCTCTCAAGCGCTGACCTTTGCGCGAAACAGAGGACGCCGGACCATGGTGCTGTGGAGCGACACCCGTTTCCTCTCCGGCCATCGCTTCTATGAGAAGAACGGCTTCGTGCGCGGCCCGGAGGAACGCGAGCTTGGCGACGCCTCGAAAAGCCGCGAATACGTCTTCCGGCGCGACCTGTCGCCTGGGTCTGGCCCGGCATGACGGTGCTGTCCGCCTACCGCCAGGCGTTCGGCCTACTTTTGGCCGAACGCGGGCGGACGATTGCTCTCATCCTGTCCGGTCTTGTCATCGCCGCCTTGCAGGTCGCGGAGCCCGTTCTGTTCGGTCGGGCCATCGATGCGATGACGGCGGGCACGCAATCGCTCCATCTCATTCTTTTGTGGGCGGGCGCGGGTTTCGGCGCGTTCCTGTTCGGCCTTGTCGTAGCGCTCGTCGCCGATCGGCTCTGCCACCGCCGCCGTCTCGCGGCGATGGCGGCATATCTGGAACATGTATTGACGCTGCCGGCCTCATTCCATTCGGAGGCACGGTCCGGACAGCTGATGCGGATCATGACCGTCGGCGTCGATTCCATGTTCGTGCTCTGGCTTTCCATCCTCCGCGAGCATTTTACGAGCGTCGTTTCCCTGCTCGTCCTGATCCCCATAGCGTTCTGGATGAACTGGAAGCTCGCGCTACTGCTTCTCGCGCTGATGGTCATTTATGTCTGCGTCAACGCGCTCGTCATCCGCCGCACCAGCGGCGGGCAGGCCGACGTCGAAGCACGGTTCAGCGACATATCCGGCCAGGTCGGCGATCTGTTCGGCAATGTCTCGGTGCTACGGAGCTTTCTCGCAGTCCCGACCGAACTCGCGGCGATCCGCCGTTCGCTCGCAAGCCTGCTCGAGACGCAATATCCGGTGCTGAACTGGTGGGCCGTGATGAACGTGCTGACGCGCGCCGCCTCCTCGTTGTCGATTGTCGCGATCTTCGCCCTCGGCGCCTTCCTGCGCGGTGTGGAAGGCACGTCGGTCGGCGAGATCGTTTCGTTCGTCGGCTTTTCGAACATGCTGATCGGCCGGCTCGACCAGATGACCGGGTTTGTGATGAGCGTGTTCTTCCGCGGGCCTCAGCTTGTCCAGTTCTTCGAGATCATGGACGAGCGTCCGGGACCGGCGGAGAAGCCGCACGCTACGGCGCTGGCGGTCAGCTCCGGCCACGTCGTGTTCGACGACGTTGCGTTCCGCTACCCCGCGGGTTCGGGCGGATTGAGCGGACTGAGCTTCGAGGCGAAGCCCGGCGAGACCGTGGCTTTGGTCGGCGCGACAGGGGCGGGTAAATCGACGACGCTGGCTTTGCTGCAGCGCGCCTGGGACCCGCAGGCCGGGCGCATCCTGATCGACGGGCAGGACATCCGTGACGTGACCTTGTCGTCGCTTCACGGGGCCATCGCGGTCGTGTTTCAGGATGCCGGACTGTTCAATCGGTCGATTGCCGAGAACATCCGCATGGGCCGGCTCGACGCGACCGATGCCGAGATCGAAGCGGCTGCGAGGCTCGCCGAGGCGCACGATTTCATCGCGCGCAAGGAAGACGCCTATCTCACAATGGTGGGCGAGCGCGGGCAGGGACTGTCCGGCGGCGAGCGTCAGCGCATCGCGGTCGCGCGCGCACTATTGAAGAACGCGCCGATCCTCATCCTCGACGAAGCGACCTCGGCGCTGGATGTCGCGACCGAAGCCCGCGTGCAGGCCGCTCTCGAGACGTTGCGCAAAGGCCGCACGACCTTCGTCATCGCCCACCGTCTGTCGACCGTCCGCTCGGCGGACCGCATCGTGGTGCTGGAGGACGGGAGGGTGGCCGAGCAGGGCGGTTACGACAAATTGGTCGTGAACGGCGGCATCTTCGCGGCGATGGTGTCGATGGGCGGCTTTGGCCGGCCGCCGGCACTGCAGACCGAGACGGGCTGATGCGTCTGTACTGACCGAAAGACCGGGTCCCCGGAAAAGAAAAGGGCGGACTGGGTGTGACCCAGCCCGCCCCGGCCTTGAAGCCGTCTGCGCGCGCTACGCGGTCTTGACGCTCTGCAGGAAGGTCTCGACCTCGCGGCCCAGGCCTTCCGATTGCCGCGTGAGGAGCTGCGCGGCGTCGAGCACCTTCGAGGCGGCCGTGCCGGTTTCGCCCGCACCGCGCTTTACGTCGAGAATGCTGCCGCTCACCAGATCGGTGCCGCGTGCGGCCTCGTGCACATTGTGCGCGATATTGCTCGTCACCGATCCCTGCTCTTCCATGGCGGCGGCGATCGTGGACGAGATCTCCGACATCTCCGCGATAGTCCGGCCGATCGTTTCGATGGCGGTGACCACCTCATTGGTGGCCGACTGGATCGAGGAGATTTGAATGGAGATCTCCTCGGTCGCCTTGGTGGTCTGTCCCGCCAGCATCTTCACTTCCGATGCGACGACCGCGAAGCCCTTGCCGGCCTCGCCGGCCCGCGCCGCCTCGATGGTCGCGTTGAGCGCCAGCAGATTGGTCTGCGCCGCAATCCCGTTGATGAGCGAGATGACCTCGCCGATCTTCTGCGCGCCCGCCGCCAGTTCCTGAACGATGCCGTCCGTCCGGCGGGCGTCCTCGACGGCACGTTCGGCAGTCTGGGACGATTGCGCCACGCGCTGTGCGATCTCGTGGATCGAGGCCGTCATCTCTTCCGTCGCGGCGGCCACCGTCTGGACGTTGTTGGAGGTCTGCTCGGCTGCCGTCGCCACATCGACCGACTTCTGGTTGGTTTCGTTGGCCGTCACGGTCATGGACTGGGCGGTTGCCTCCATTTGCGAGGCGGCCTCGGTCAGCTGGCCGGTCAGCATCGAAACATTGCCTTCGAACCGGCGGGTAAGCTCGTCGAGCTTCTGCGCACGCCGTATCTTGGCATCGGCTTCGATCGCCGCTTCCTCGTCGGCGTGCTTCTTGGCGACGAGGGCGCCCTGGAAAATCTGCACGGCGCGGGCCATCGCGCCAATCTCATCGTGGCGGTCGAGCGCCGGGATGGTGACGCTGAGATCGCCATCGGCAAGCTTTTCCATGGTGCCGGTCATGGCGGTGATCGGCTTGGTGACGCGCGAAAGGATGAATGTCAGGAGCGCGCAGACCGTGAACAGGGCCGCGATGCTGACGCCGATCGTCACGAGCGTTTCGTTGCGCGCCTCCAGGGACGCGCGCTCGCGGGAGAAGAGCAGAGCCAGATAACCGATATGTTTGTTATCCCGCGCCGCCAGGATCAGCGGCCTGATCTCGATGACGTGGGCGTTCTCCACCAGACGCCGCGGCTCATTTCCCAGGGTTTTCTGGTCGGCTGCGCCGCTTGCCTTCAAAAGCGCGTCCGGATCGAGCTTCCAGTCGGCGGCATCGGTCGTGTCGTGCCGCGAGAAGATCTTTCCTTTCTCGTCGACAATGATTCCCGACCGGAGGTCCTGATCGCGGCCGAGCGTCGCCAGAAGTTGGGACGCCGCCTGCTGATTGAAGTCCCAGGTCGCGGACGCCGCGCCGGGCGTCGCCAACTCGGCGATCATATTGGTTTTTTCACTCATAGTGGCCGCGGCCCGCTCGCGATTGTGCATCGTGAGCAGGGTTACGGCTGTCGCGCCGATAAGAAGAATAACGGCCGCGACCGGCAGAACAGCTGCCCGCGCGATCGAACGCTGAGTAAGCATCCGGAACATAAAAATCCCCCATAAAGTTCGAAAACGCGCAGGCAGCTTGCAGTTACATCACTGGTTGGCGATTACATCGCCGGTTTGGCAGATCCGAAGTATTTCGCGAACATCGTGCCGTAGGTGCCGTCCTTCACCATGCCATCAATGGCGTCGGCGAGCTTCTTCGACACGTCCGCCGGGATATCCTTATGGCCGGCGAGGAACTGCTTCTCCGTGGCAAGCTTGGTTCCCGCCACGAGCTTCGAAACGTCGTAGCCCAACGAGGCCCACACGTTGAAGGCGCGCAGATCGTGCGTGTACCAGGCGTCGACACGGCCGGCGTCGAGCATCTTGGCCGAGATTTCAGGATCTTCCTGCAGATCGAGCTTGGTGAGGCCGGCATCCTTCAGGTGCTTTTCCTGCTGGGTGTCGCCGCGCACCGAAACGGTCAGCGACTTGGCCTCCTCGAAGGCATTGATCGGCTTGCCCGTCGTCAGGAACAGCAGCGAAACCTCGTTCATCGGCGCGATCCATTGATAGCTGGCTTCGCGGGCCTTCGCGCGGGTCACGCACGGCAGCATCGTGTTGGGAGTTTCGGCAACGTAGTCCTGGGCGCGGGACCACGGCATGAATTCGAGCTTGATTTCGACGCCCGAGCGCTTGGCCATTTCGTTAATCACGTCGATGCAGAAACCGGCGTCTTTGCCGTTCTCGTTGACGTAAGGGGGGCGATCGCCCGAGATCAGGCGGTAGGCTTCGGCATTGGCGCCCGAGATCATGGCGAGTGAGCCGAGGACAGCGGAAATCATGGAAATCTGAGTACGCATAACAACTCTCCAGCAGAGGTAGAGGCCGCCATAAACATCGGTACCAGTTAAGGAAATCATTTCAAAATTGGTTACAACCAATCCTTTCGCGCTTTTTTTCCTGTTTTCAATCGGAGCGCGTGGCCTGAAACCAGGAGAACACTTAAAACGTGTGGCGGTTGTCCTGGAGCGAGTGCGGGGCGCTTTTTTCCGACCCAACCCAATGTGAAGAGGCGCAGTTGCGAGCCGTCAGTTCCGCACAGCGCGCTCAGGCTGTCCTTCCTCGAGCCGTTTTCTCGGCATGCACCGTTCTTGACAATGACGGCCCTGCCGCCTAATTCCGGATCAGCTGTTGGCACTCACCTAGGGCGAGTGCTAGCAGCCCCCATTCAAGGCTCGGCCAAACGCCAAAACCTGAGGAAAAACCCATGAAATTTCGTCCGCTGCACGACCGGGTCGT
>CAWAYQ010000014.1:0-59052 GCA_963786225.1 uncultured Alphaproteobacteria bacterium | reverse complement strand
TGCCGCGCGATCATCTCGCGCACGGTTTTCACGAGATCGGCTTCTTTCACGGTGACCTGTCCCGGGCGGGACTCGGTCCACTCCGCGCGGTCCTCGATCTTTTTCGACATTTCCTTGCCGAGCACGAGATCCTTGATCGTGACCTCGCCGGCGGTCTTCTCGTTTGAACCCTGGATGACGGCAACGGGCGAGCGCCTGCGATCGGCGTATTTCATCTGCGCATTCATGCCCGACGATCCGAGATAGATCTCGGCGGCGATGCCGTCATTACGCAGCAGTTTCGCAAGCGCGAGGTAATCCCCGGTGCGATCCTTGTCCATGACGAGCACGACGACCGGGCCCGCCGGTTCCGCCGATGTGCGCCCGAGCGCGGCAAGCGCCGCCTGAAGGCGCGACACGCCGATGGAGAAGCCGGTCGCGGGCGCCGCCTCCCCGCGGAAGCGGGCCACGAGGCCGTCGTAACGGCCGCCGCCGCCGACCGAACCGAAGCGGATCGGTCGGCCGTCTTCGTCCTTCACCTCGAAGGTGAGGTCGGCCTCATAGACGGGGCCAGTGTAATATTCGAGACCGCGCACAACGGAGGGGTCGATGATGACGCGATCCGAATAACCGGATGTGTCGAGAACAGCCGCGATCTCGCCGAGTTCGGACGCTCCCGCATCACCGCTCGTCCCCTCGACCAGTGCCGCGAGATTCTTGATCGTATCGGCCGCTGATTCTGCCTTCGCGCTTACGAACGCGATGATCTTTTCACTCGACGCAGCATCGAGACCGGCGCCCTTCGTGAAGTCACCGCTTTCGTCCTTACGTCCCGGACCGAGCAGCAGCTTCACGCCGTCGGCGCCGAGGCGGTCCAGCTTGTCGATGGCGCGAAGCACCGTGAGGCGTTTCCCCGCATTCGCATCGCCGCCAAGGCCCACGGCCTCCATCACGCCGTCGAGAACCTTCCGGTTGTTCACCTTGACGACGTACTGACCGCGCGGAATACCCAGGGCCTCAAGCGTGTCCGCCGCCATCATGCACATCTCGGCATCGGCCAGAACGCTAGGCGCGCCAACGGTGTCGGCGTCGAACTGCAGAAACTGGCGGAAGCGCCCCGGACCCGGCTTCTCGTTGCGGAACACCGGACCGACCCGGTAGCTGCGGAACGGCTTCGGGATGCGGTCCCAATTCTCGGACACATAGCGGGCGAGGGGGGCCGTCAGGTCGTAGCGCAGCGACAGCCATTGCTCGTCGTCGTCCTGGAACGAGAACACCCCCTCGTTCGGGCGGTCGAGATCGGGCAGGAATTTGCCGAGCGCGTCGGTGTATTCGATGAACGGCGTCTCCAGCGCCTCGAAGCCCCACAGTTCGTAGACCCGGCGGATGGTCTCGACCATGTCGCGGGTGGCGGCGAGTTCGGCCGGGCCGCGGTCGGCGAAACCGCGCGCCAGGCGGGCTTTCAGGCGGTTGGGTGCATCGGATGACATGGCGCGGGTGGTAGCGCGCGCGGGGACGGGGGGCAAGCGTGCCCGCCCCATTCCCCAAACCGAAGATTGCGAGTAGAGCCTGCGCCCGGTGGGAGAGACGAAAATGACCGACATCGCAATGACGGCCCCAAGGCCGCTCGGAAGGAACGATTACCGGACGCTCGCTTTGGCCGCTCTCGGCGGCGCGCTCGAATTCTACGATTTTGTGATTTTCGTCTTCTTCATCACGGTCCTGAGCGGGCTGTTCTTCCCGCCGGAAGTGCCGGAATGGCTGCGCGATCTTCAGGCGTTCGGCATCTTCGCCGCCGGCTATCTCGCCCGCCCTCTGGGCGGCATCGTGCTCGCCCATTTCGGCGATCTGTTCGGCCGCAAACGTGTTTTCACGTTCTCGATCTTTCTCATGGCCATTGCGACCCTCGGCATCGGCTTCCTGCCGACCTATGCCAGCATCGGTTATGCCGCGCCGGTCCTTCTTCTGTTCTTCCGCGTTCTTCAGGGCGCGGCCATCGGCGGTGAAATCCCCGGCGCCTGGGTCTTTACTGCCGAGCACGTGCCGGAGCGCCATATCGGCTACGCCACCGGCACGCTGACCTGCGGCCTCACGGCCGGCATCCTCATAGGATCGCTCGTCGCGACCGCGCTCAACACCGTCTACACGCCTCAGGAGGTCCACGATTTCGCCTGGCGCTATCCCTTCATTCTGGGCGGCGCGTTCGGCCTTTTCGCGGTCTGGCTCCGCCACTGGCTGGCCGAAACGCCGGTGTTCGAGGCACTGAAAGAGCGCAAGGAGCTTTCTGCCGGCCTGCCGCTGAAGCTCGTGATCCACAGCCATGTCCGCGGCATTCTGGTTTCGATGGTCCTGACCTGGCTGCTCTCGGCGGCCATCGTCGTCGTCATCCTGATGACGCCGACCTTCCTGCAGAAGGTCTATGGCTTCGACGCGCTCTCCGCGCTTCAGGCCAACAGCGTCGCGACCTTCACCCTTTCGATCGGTTGCATTGTCGCGGGGCTGACGGTGGACCGCATCGGCGCCGGAAAGTTCTTCATCGTCGGCACGATCTTCCTCGCCGCGACGAGCTATGCGCTCTACACGCTCCTGTTCACGCACAAGGAGCTGTTGCTGCCGCTCTACGGGCTTGCCGGTTTCGCCGTAGGTACGATCGGCGCGGTGCCCTATGTGATGGTGAAGGCATTTCCGGCAAAGGTGCGCTTTTCCGGCGTGTCGTTTTCCTACAACATCGCCTATGCGGTGTTCGGCGGCCTGACGCCGCTCGTGGTGACCGCGGCCATGCGGATCGATCCGCTTGCTCCGGCGCATTACATGCTCGCCGTCTGCGTTCTCGGTTTGCTGACGGGCGTGTATTTGCTGAAACGGGGAGAGTAACGGGCGGCGCCCCCTCCCTCCCCATTCAGGGGAGGGAGGGCGCCCAGCCCTGCGCTCCTCAGCGGAAGCTACTCCGCCGCTGCCCGTCGTGATGTCTGGCGGCGGCGATAGATCGTCGAGGGATTGATCTCGAGCGCGGCCGCCGCGCGCGCGATATTGCCGTCGAACGCTGCCAACGCTTCCTCGATGATGCGCTCTTCCTGCACCCACATCGGCAGAACCTGCGGCTTCGCCGATCGCAGCGCACGCACCTCGCCATGCGGCTGGTTCAGAACGGCGGCCGAAATGTCGTCCGGCATCATGTCGGCGGAAATCATCCCGCCATCGTTCAGCACCACGACGCGGCGGATCGCCGATTCAAGTTCTCGCACATTGCCCGGCCAGGAATAGGAGGCGATAAGAAGCTGCGCCAAGGCATCGAAGCCGGTGAAACTGCGCTGCTCCTCGCGCGACAGCCGCGCGAGAAACGCCCGTGCCAGCAAAAGCGTGTCCTCGCCGCGCGCGCGCAGCGGCGGCAGATGGATCGGCAGCACGTGGAGGCGGTAGAACAGATCCTCGCGGAACCGTCCGTCCTTCACTTCGGCCTTCGGATCGCGGTTGGTTGCGCAGACGATGCGGACATCGACCTTCCTGGCCTTGGTTCCGCCGACGCGGCGCACTTCGCCCGTCTGGACGAAGCGCAGAAGCTTGGATTGCAGGGCGACATCCATTTCGCAGATTTCGTCGAGGAAGAGCGTGCCGCCATGGGCGGCTTCGGCCGCGCCCATATGGTCGTCGACCGCGCCGGTAAATGCGCCGCGCATATGGCCGAAAATCTCGCTCTCGATCAGTTCCTTCGGAATGGCTCCGCAGTTCAGCGCGACGAATGTTCCCGTACGGCCCGACCGGGCGTGAACGGCCTGCGCGGCCAGTTCCTTGCCGGTGCCGCTCTCGCCCGTGACGAAGACGGCGGCCTTCGAGCCCGCGACGCGCTCGATCTGGGCATAGACCTGCTGCATCGCCGGCGATGCGCCGATGAAATTCTCGAATGCGGACGGCGAGGTATGGACCGTGTCCGCCTCGACAGGCCTTTCGTTTATCCGCGCCATCAGCCGGTCGACCAGAACATTCGGCGCGAACGGCGCCACCAGGAAATCGTCGGCCCCGCGCCGCATGACATCGACCGCCGCCGACATCGCGCCCGCGCCGACCATCAGCAGAGGCCCTCGCATCAGGGGCCGCAGCCGCTCAACGGCATCTTCTCCGAGATTGACCCCGGCGATGAGTGCTGAGAATCGCGAACCCCTCAGCCGCATTTCCGCGCTGGACAGACTGTCGGAGATTTCCACTTCGGCATTCAAAAGCCCGGCCGCGAGCGCCGCCGCGATCCGGCGGGCCGAGGCGGCATCCGCCTCGGCAACCAGAACACGCAGCCGCGCGGGCCCGAAGGAGCCTGCCGAAAACGCCATCCTTGAATTCTCCCGACGCCTCGCAGCCCCTCAGCCGGCCGCGAGCAGAAATAGTCCCCGCTTCACTTTCGCCAGTCAGGGTAAAGGAATGGTCAAGGCGGCCAATAAATGCGCCCGGGTTTCCCATGTGGGGAATGTGTTACGCGCAATGGCGGTGCACTTGCAAATCTGCACATAGTTCCTCGGTTTATCTTTCCGCGGACGTCATGCTGAAACCGGGTACGATTTTCATAGCCTTCTGCATGACGGCGATCGTGGCCTCGGTCGCGACAATTCTCGTTGTCGGATTGGGCATGAAACTGCCGCTCGCGCTCGGCGGCGGAGTCGCGGGCGTCGCCCTTATCGCGCTGGTCAATTATCTCGTCTCGCGCACCGGCGGCGCGCCGCGGCCGGCAAATCTGCGTTTCTTCGAGCTTGAGGAACGGATTGGGGTGATCGCCGAGCGCGTACTTGCGATCGAGCCGCGTCTGCTGCGGATCGACGCCGCGGCGCAGGACAATGCGCGCCGTTCCTCGGGTCCGCTGGAAAAGGAAATCGCCGAACTCGGGACTTTGGTCCGCGCGCTGGCGGAGCAGGTCGAGGCCCACGAACTCGCGCTTCAGGACCTGCCGGCCCGTCAGGCAGCCTGGGCCATCGCCTCCAGTCCGCTACCGCGGCAGGCCCCGGCGTTCGAGGACGACATGTACGCGCCGCCGGCCGCGCGCGAGACACGGGCTCCCGCGGCGTTCCGCATGCCCGCGCTCGATCCGGGCAAGGCCAATCTCATCCGCCGCGCCATCGAAAGCGACGGGATCGAGCTGCACCTTCAACCCGTCGCGGCGCTGCCGCAGCGCCGCGTCATTCAGTACAGCGCCGTGCCGTATCTGCGCGATCGCGAGCTGCTCATGCCGCCCGTGGATTTCGTTCACGATGCGCGGCTCGCCGGCCTGCAGCCCGCGCTCGACGCGTTCGTACTCGACCGTTCGCTCCGCGTCGCCCGCCGCCTCAAGGCGCGCGAGCGCGACATCAGCCTGATGGTCACGCTCGACGGCGAATCCCTGACCGCGTCGAGTTTCGTCGCCGATATCGCCAAGCGCCTCGACTCCAATGCCGATCTCGCGAGCCATCTCGTGATCGGTTTTCCGCAGGATGCGTTCTACGGTTTCGGCAATACGGAAGCCGAAATCCTGGCGACCTACGGCGAGCGCGGCTTCCGCTTCGCCCTGACCGATGTGCGGGACGTGGATCTCGATGCCGCCTCGCTGCACACGCTCGGCATCCGGTTCCTGCGCATGTCGTCGGAGGCACTGCTCGATCCGGACCGCTCGCGGACGTCCTCCATCCATCCGGCCGATGTGCCGGCGCTCCTGCGCCGCCACGGCATCCTCCTCATCGCCGAGGGAGCGGACAACGAGACGCGGGTCGCCGATCTGCTGGATCTCGATATCCGCGCCGCGCAAGGCGCGGTGTTTGGCCTGCCGCGCCCCGTCCGCCCGGAAATCTTCGCGGGCGACGAGCGCCCCGGCACGACGGCGCCCGCCGTGACCCCCGAGCGCCCGATGATGCCCCGGCCGTTCCGCTCCGTCGCCCGCCGCGCTTGACCTCGCGGCGCCGGTCGGGCACTCGACGGCAATGACTCAAACCTTTGTTTTGCCGCCCGGCTCGGGCCTCAGCGCGCTCGCGCCCCAGTACGATGTGATCTTCTCGGATGTCTGGGGGGTGCTGCACAACGGCGTTTCCGCCTGGCCGACCGCATCGGAGGCGCTTGTGCGCTTCCGCGAGGGCGGCGGCACGGTCGTGCTGCTGTCGAACGCGCCGCGTCCGAGCTCCGTCGTCATCGCCCATCTCGATCATGTCGGCGTGCCGCGCGGCGCCTGGGACGGCATCGTCACGTCCGGCGACGTGACGCGGATGGAACTCGACCGGCGCGGTATCACAGTGCTGCACCATGTCGGCCCGCCGCGCGATGTCGAAATGTTCGCCGGCCTCGAACTCGTCGGCCCGGGAGAGGCGAAAATCGCCGTCGTAACCGGCCTCGACGACGATTACACCGAGACGCCCGACGACTACCGCGACCGCATGCAGGCGCTTGCGGCGACCGGCATGGAACTCATCTGCGCCAATCCCGACCGGGTCGTGGAACGGGGCGGGGAGATGGTCTGGTGCGCTGGCGCACTTGCCGATGTTTACGAAGAGTTCGGCGGCCGGGTTCTGCATATCGGCAAGCCGTTTCCCGGCGTCTACGAGGAGGCGCTACGCGTGGCGCTCGCCAAACGCGGCAAGGTCACGCCTAAATCGCGCGTGCTCGCGATCGGGGATTCAATGATTACGGACGTCGCGGGCGCCAATACGTTCGGGATCGACTGCCTGTTCATGACCGGCGGCATCCACGCCGAGGAAATCGGGCACCCGCCGCGCGATGAGGCCTATGCGTCGGTTCTGGCGCCGGCGGTGACGAAGCCCGTCGGCTGGTCGCACCGGCTGATCTGGGATTTGTGAGGCGGCGCCTCGGAACACCTCTCCCATAGGGAGAGGTCGAGTCGCGCGGAGCGCGATCCGGGTGAGGGGTGTGGAGTATCCGGATAGCTCGCGCCCCTCACCCCGCTCGGCCTTCCGGCCGAGTCGGCCCTCTCCCTATGGGAGAGGGAGGCGCATCACCCGAACAGATCGTCCTGTTTCGTGCCTACCTTCTTCGCCATCGCTGGCTTCGCGGCGGGCTTCGCAGGCGGCGCATCACCGGTAGCTATGGCCCCAGCCTCGCCATCCTTGAAGCGCAGGGTCAGCGTATCGCCCGGCGCAACCAAGGCTGCCGTACGTACGACATTCTTCTCGGCATCAAGCACGAGCGCGAAGCCGCGTTCCAGAACGCCTTCATAAGAATAGGCGCGTAACAGGTTGAAAGCGCCGTCGAGCCGCTTCTGCGCTTCCCGAATCAGTCTCAGCGGGAGTGCCGGCACCAAGCGATCGCCGGGAACGGAAAAGCGCCGTCGCGCCTCCGCAATATTGCGTCCGGGCAGACCTGGAACGAGCCGGCCGGCGGAGACGTCGAACCGCCGTCGCCATGTCTGGGTATTGGTACGAAGTGCCAGTCCCTTTCGGCTCTCGAGAGCGCGGACCTTCTCGTGGCAGCGCTCCATCTGTCCGGTCAGGACACCGCGGTGGAGTCTCGGTGCGACCTGCGAAAATGCGATGCGCTTGGTCCGCTCGTTCGCGACGAGCGCCGGGCCGAGCCGCGCCGACAGCGTATCGAATTTCTGCCGGGGTGCGGCGAGCAAGGCTTCCGGCGTCGCCAGCGCCCGCGCGGCCGAACGCAGCTCCTTCCGCCGATGTTCGACGTTCCGCCCCAGCGCGCCGATCAGCCGTGCGCCGCTGCTTCCGACATTCGCCAGCAATTCCATGCGCACCGGCACCGCGAACTCCGCGGCGCCGGTCGGTGTCGGCGCGCGCAGGTCGGCGGCGAAATCGATGAGCGTCGTGTCGGTCTCATGCCCGACCGCCGAGATGATCGGGATCCCGCTCGCCGCGACCGCCCGCACCAGAGCCTCGTCGTTGAAGCCCCAGAGGTCTTCGAGACTGCCGCCGCCGCGCGCGACAATCAGCACGTCGGGCCGGGGCAGGGCGCCGCCCACGGTGAACGTATTGAACCCGGCAATGGCCGCCGTGACTTCCGCCGCGCTGGTCTCGCCCTGGACGCGCACCGGCCAGACCAGCACATGGCGCGGGAAACGGTCGGACAGGCGGTGCAGGATATCGCGGATCACGGCCCCGGTCGGGGAGGTTACGACGCCGATCACTTCGGGGAGAAAAGGAATGCGCTTCTTGCGGGCCGCGTCGAACAGTCCCTCCGCCGCGAGCCGCTTACGCCGCTCCTCGAGCTGCGCCAGGAGTGCGCCGGCTCCCGCAGGCTCGATCGAGTCGACCACGATCTGATACGACGACTTGCCGGCGTAGGTCGTGATCTTGCCGGTCGCGATGACCTCCATGCCCTCTTCGGGCTTGAACTTCATGCGCCCGAACGTGCCCTTCCAGACAACGGCGTCGAGGCGGGCATTCTCGTCCTTCAGGCAGAAATAGGCGTGCCCCGACGAGTGCGGGCCGCGATAGCCGGAGATCTCGCCGCGCACGCGCACATAGCCGAAGGCATCCTCGACGGTGCGCTTCAGATTGGCTGAGAGTTCGGAGACCGTAATCTCCGGCGCGTTGGAGACGGCGCCTGATTCCCTGTCGGACATGGGACCGCGACCTTATCACTAGAGGCTTAGCGAGGAAAATCCGGGCAAACCGGTTTCCGCGTCCCGTGGGGCCGGTTATGAGAAAAGGCATGAACGTTCTTCTCATCGGCTCCGGCGGCCGCGAACATGCCCTTGCCTGGAAACTCGCCCAGAGCCCACGTCTCGGCAAACTGTTCGCCGCCCCGGGCAATCCCGGCATCGCGGACTTTGCGGAACTGGTGCCGCTGGATCCGGCCGATCATGAAGCGATCGTCCGCTTCTGCCTGACGAACGACATCGCGCTTGTCATCGTCGGCCCGGAAGTGCCGCTCGTCGCGGGCCTCGTCGACGATCTCGACGCCGCCCGCATTCCCGCGTTCGGCCCGACCAAGGCCGCCGCCCAACTCGAAGGCTCCAAGGCCTATACGAAGGAACTCTGCGCGACCTACGACATCCCGACCGCGCGCCACCGCAGCTTCGTCGAACCGGCGGGTGCGAAACATTATATCCGCCAGAAGGGCGCGCCGATCGTCGTCAAGGCCGACGGCCTCGCCGCCGGCAAGGGCGTTGTCGTCGCCATGTCGGTCGAAGAGGCGGAAGCCGCCGTCGACATGATGTTCGCGGGCAGTCTCGGCGTCGCCGGCGAAAGCATCGTGATCGAAGAATTCATGACCGGCGAGGAGGTCAGTTATTTCTGTCTCGTCGACGGCGAGCACGTTTTGCCGTTCGGCAGCGCGCAGGATCACAAGCGTGCCTACGACGGGGACGAAGGTCCGAACACCGGAGGCATGGGTGCCTATTCTCCCGCGCCCGTCTTCACGCCTGATCTCGAAAGGCGCACGCTCGAAGAGATCGTGAAGCCGACCGCGCGCGCCATGAAGGCGCTCGGCAATCCGTTCCGCGGCGTGCTGTATGCCGGGCTGATGCTGACGCCCGAAGGGCCGAAGCTCGTCGAATACAATGTCCGCTTCGGCGATCCGGAATGCCAGGTGCTGATGCGCCGCCTGAAATCCGATCTGCTTGAAATCGTCCAGGCGACCGCCGACGGCACGCTCGACAAGATCACCTGCGAATGGTCGGACGATCCGGCGCTCACCGTCGTTCTCGCGACCAAGGGCTATCCCGGCGATTTCCAGAAGGGCTCGGAGATCGAAAACCTCGACGCCGCGGAGGGTGTGGAGAAGGTCACGGTGTTTCATGCCGGCACGCGGTCGGACGGCACGAAAATCCTGTCCTGGGGCGGACGCGTCCTCAACGTTACGGCGACCGGCAAGGACCTCGCCGAGGCACGGGCCCGTGCCTACAGCGCCGTCGATCTCGTGGATTGGCCGGAAGGTTTCTGCCGCCGCGACATCGGCTGGCGCGCGCTGACAAACTGAATGAACAGCGCCCAAAGAGATTGACGCGGCAGGGGGTTGGTCGCGCATACTCGCTCGCATCTTAAGCGAGTATCGATGGAACATCACGGTCCGGCTCTTCCCCTCGAGATCATTGTTTTCCTGACGGCGGCGGTCATCGCGCCACCTCTGTTCAACCGCCTGGGGCTCGGCGCCATTGTCGGGTATCTCGCGGCGGGCCTTCTTCTCGGTCCGAGCGCGCTGGACGTTTTTCACGACGCCGAAGGCACGCTTCGCATCGCCGAACTCGGCGTTGTGCTGCTGCTCTTCCTGATCGGCCTCGAGCTGGAACTCTCGCGTCTTCTGGACATGCGCCGCGATATTCTGGGTCTCGGTGCAGCCCAACTGATCGCAACGACGGCCGTGCTCGGTCTTATCGCGTGGATGCTCGGCTTCAGCCCCGCGGGCGCGGCGACCGTCGGATTTGCGCTGTCTTTGTCCTCCACGGCGGTCGCGACCAAGATCCTCGACCAGCGCGGCCATGTCACCCGCACTTACGGCCGGCGCACGTTTTCGGTCCTGCTTGCACAGGACCTTGCGATCGTTCCGGCGTTTGCGCTGATCCCGGCGCTCGCGGGACGCGGAGACGGATTCGCCGATCCCGCCAGCATCGCGATCAAGGTCGGCGCCGCAATCTTCGTTCTGTCTGTCATCGTGCTGACGGGCCGTATGCTCATCAATCCGATCCTGCATTTCCTCGTTCGCAACGGCGGTCGCGAGGTCACGGTGGCGGCGGCTTTGCTGCTTGTTTTCGGCGCGGCCATCGGATCGGAACTCGTCGGCCTGTCGATGGCGCTCGGCGCCTTCCTTGCCGGTCTTCTGCTCGCGGAATTGAGCTACCGCCACGAACTCGCGGTGAGTGTCGAACCGTTCCGAAGCCTGCTGCTGGCGCTGTTCTTCATGGGCGTCGGCATGAGCCTCAATCTAAATATCGTCGCCAGCGCCTGGCCTTGGCTTGCGGTCGCGCTCGTCGTGCTGACGGCTGTGAAGCTCCTCATCGCCTTTTGTCTCGCGCGCCTGCGCGGCTCGTCCGTCCCGGATTCGATCCGCGTCGGTTCGCTGCTCGCGCCGACCTCGGAATTCGCCTTCGTGCTTCTTCCGCTCGCGGTCTCGACGGGCATGTTCAACGCCCAAATAGGTCAGCTCGTTCTCGCGCTCGGCGTTCTGTCCATGATGATCGGGCCGCCGCTCATCGCAGCGCTCGAACGGGCCGCGCGGCGTCTGAAGCGGTCCGAGGCGGTGGAGGGAGTTGAAAAGGCCGAGAATCTCGACGGCACCGGCCGCACCGCGCTCGTCATCGGCTTCGGCCGGTTCGGACAAGCGGCGGCGCAATTCCTGATTTCGGAGGGCGTCGAGACGATTCTCGTCGACAACAATGTCGAGGGCGTACGCCTGGCCGCGAAGTTCGGCTTCAAGGTCTATTACGGCGACGGCTCGCGTGTGGACGTTCTGCGCGCTTGCGGCGCCGAACAGGCGCGCATCATCCTCGTCTGCGTCCACAGTCCCGAGCTCTCGCTGAAGATCGTCGATCTGGTGCAGGAGGTCTGCCCGCTGGCCAAGGTACTGGTGCGCGCCATCGACCGCGATCATTGGACCGCGCTTCACGACCGGAACGTGGAATTCGAGATTCGCGAAACGTTCGAAAGCGCGATGAAGCTCGGTCATGCCGCGCTGCGGTCGCTGGGCTTTCCGGAAGCTCACGCCGCGAAAGTCGAGGCCGATATTCGTCGCCGCGATCTAGAACGACTCGAACTGCAGCGTGCGCAGGGACCGGAGGCCGGCAAGCATCTTTTGCACACAAGGAACGATGAGCCGCTTCTCGATACGTCCAATGTCGGCGTGGCGCTCAATCCGGAAGCGGCGAAGGCGCTCGCACTCCACGAAAAGAAGGAACGGGCGAGGGCGCGGTCTTCAGCGAAGAAGCCCCCGGCTTCTTCCTAGGCGAATGTGGGCAGAAAGAAAAAGGCGGGCTGAGGCCCGCCTTTCTCAATTCGTCACAAGCTCTAGCCTTGTCTTTTTCTCGGTAGTGACGCGCTCGGCCTGACGCGCCGCGCGGGCGGCGCTTCGGCGCTCGATCGCGATGACGGCAAGGCGGATTGTGGGGTCGCGCCAGAAAGGCTCGGCGAACGCCGAATCGACGTCGTTTCGCGTCAGGCCGATATCGGCGAGCATACGCCCGTCGAATTTCGCCAGGGCATGCGCCGCTTGGCGGCGGTTGATGAGAGCCGTCACTGCCGCACCGATCCCGAGCGCGCTGTCGCGCACGAAATGCACTGCGAGGTGAGCGACGACCCAGCGACTGGTTCTGATGGTCAGCGCCATGGTGTGCTCCTTTCCTGCTTTTGAGTGCTACGCGGGTACCCGGTTCAAAAGGCCGAAGCCTCCCGTTCCTTGCTTGCAAGAGAGGAAATGGGGTATCTGGATTGATAAGTGAAACGAATAGTTTTAATGTTATCCATCAGGATCGTTGATACGGAGCTTTGAGCCCATGAGCGCGCTTCTCGATGTCGATCAACTGAAAACATTCGTCGCCATTGCCGACACCGGCTCCTTCACGAGGGCGGCCGATATCGTTCACAAGACTCAATCCGCGGTGTCCATGCAGATGAAGCGGCTGGAAGAACGGCTCGGAAAGCCGATCTTTTTGCGCGACGGCCGCCAGTCGAAGCTGACGGAGGATGGAGAGCGCCTTCTCGATTACGCCCGGCGCATCGTGAAGCTCTCGTCGGAGGCGGTCTCGGCGCTTGCGGACGCCGATCTCGCCGGTCATGTCCGCCTTGGTGTGCCGGACGATTACGCCGAGCGTTTCCTGCCTGAAATTCTCGCCCGCTTCTCGCGCTCCAATCCGCGCGCCGAGGTCACGGTGCTGTGCGAGCCCTCGCTCTCCCTGATCGATCGCATCAATGCCGGCAGCCTCGATCTCGCGATCATCACGCATACGGGCATCGTCGCCGACGCACAGATCATCCGGCAGGAGCAGCTTTATTGGGTGACGTCCGCGCGCGCGTCCCCGCACGAGGAGAGCCCGATCCCGCTCGCTCTCGGCACGGTCTGCTGCTGGCGCACGCTCGCGACCGAAAGGCTCGATGCCGACCGCCGTCCTCATCGCGTGCTTTACGCCAGCCAGAATTCAACCGCGATCAGCGCGGCCGTGCTCGCCGGCCTCGCGGTGTCTGTATCCGCGGAATCGTCATTACGTCCAGGCATGCGGGTTCTTGGAACGTCGGACGGTTTTCCGTCCTTGCCGCCGATCAAGATCGCGCTTTTGTGCTCGAAGCATGAGACGACCCTGGTCCGCGATGCGCTGGCCGATCACATCGTCGCCAGCCTCGACAACCTTGCGGACAGCCAGATCGCGGCTCAGTGAGCGGCGGCGGGGTTCCGCCACAGCACCAGTACGTTTCCGGCGGCGACCGCCGCCATGCCGGCCAACGACCACACGGTCCATTGATAGCCCTCATACGCGCCTGAAATGAGGAGGGCGAACACCGGAAACAGCACGGTCATGTAGCCCGCGCGCGCCGGGCCGATCCGGCGGAGCAGCGACAGATAGGTCATGAACGCCAGAACCGAGGCGATCAAGGCGAGGAATACGAGCGAGCCGAGATAGGCCGTTGTCCATTCGACCTCGAACCGCAGCCCGCGCACGAGAACCAGAGCGAGCAGGAACAGAGTGCCGTATCCCATGCCCCAGGCGGTGGCGGAGGCGAGCGGGATGCCGCGCGTCTGCACTTTCGCGGAAATGAAATTGCCGGTGCAGAACACGAATGTCCCGACGGTCGCGAAGATCAGCCCGCTGATATGGCCGTAGCCGTGCTCGATGATCTCGGGCGCGAACAAGGTCGCGACGCCGATCACGCCGATCACCGATCCCGCCGCCACTGTCCGGGGCACCGGCCGCTTCAGCGCGGTGGACTGTATGATGACGTTCAGCGGCGCAGCGAGCGCGAAGACCACCGCCAGCATGCCGGACACCAGCACCAGCCCGCCGTGATAGAACAGAACGAAATTCATCGAGAAAAGCGTCAGGCCGAGCGCCGCGAAGAACGCATGATCGCGCGGGGAAAATCCGCTGAGCTTTTCGCCGCGCACCACGCACCAGCCGAACATGAAGATGCCGGAAATCAGAAACCGCCAGAGGATCGACACTTCCGGCGCGACCACGCCGAGTTGAAGCCTGACCCCGATCCAGCTTGTCGACCACGCAAACAGCAAAAGCGCCGCGAGCACGAGTTCGGCGCGGCCCATGATCGGGCGTTTGCTGTCAGTAACCGATGTCATGCCGCATATGTCGCTTGTCGCGGGACAGGTTCAAACAAGCTCTGGTGATGGTTTCCATTCACGGCGGTGATGATGCCGTGGATCAATAGGCTTCCTCGAAGAAGGCCGGATCGACCGAGCGCGACCACGGTCCGCGCCAGCGCGCCAGGAGATCTTCGGCATTGGTCTTGCCGCCATCGATGATCTGATCGAGCGTCGAGAGATAGATCGTCTCGTCGTCGCCGAGGCCGTTCTCCCGCGCCCGCGCAGCAAGGCCGGCGCGCGACAGCTCCAGCACATCGTGCGCGACTTCGCGGAGCGAGCGATTGCGGATGCGCGTGGCAAGTGCGGACTTCGGCACGTCATTACGCAGATTCTGGCGCTCTTCCGCCGTCCAGTCCTTCACGAGATCCCAGGCGGCGTCGAGACTCCCCTGGTCATACAAAAGACCGACCCAGAATGCCGAGAGGGAGCAGATACGGCTGGTGCGGCCGACATCGGCGCCGCGCATTTCCAGGTAACGCTTGACGCGCACTTCCGGAAAGATCGTCGTCAGATGGTTCGACCAGTCCGAAAGCGTCGCGCGCTCGCCCGGCAAGGCATCGAGCTTGCCCGCGAGAAGGTCGCGGAACGACGAGCCCGCTACGTCGTGATAGGTGTCGTCGCGCTTGACGAAATACATCGGCACGTCGAGGGCATAGTCGACATAGCGCTCATAGCCCATGCCTTGTTCGAACGCCCACGGGATCATCCCGGTGCGGTCGGGGTCGGTGTCGAGCCAGATCTGCGAACGCATCGACAGAAAACCGTTCGGCTTGCCGTCGGTGAACGGCGAATTCGCAAACAGAGCGGTCGCGAGCGGCTGTAGGGCCACGCTGGTGCGCAGCTTCCGCACCATGTCCGCTTCCGTCGCGTAATCGAGGTTCACCTGCACGGTCGCGGTGCGGAACATCATGTCGAGGCCATGCCCGCCGACTTTCGGCATGTACTTCGCCATGATCTCATAGCGCCGCTTCGGCATGACCGGCGTCTCGCTCAACGTCCATTTCGGGCTCATGCCGAGCGACAGAAAGCCGATGCCGAGCGGCTCGGCGACTTCGCGCACCTGTGCCAGATGGGAGTGCAGTTCGCGGCAGGTGCCGTGCAGCGTTTCGACCGGGGCGCCCGAAAGCTCGAACTGGCCGCCGGGTTCGAGCGAGATCGCGCCGCCGCCGGTCACATCGTGAAGGCCGATGATCCGGCCGTTCTCCATGATCGGGTCCCAGCCCAGCAGGGTCTGCATGCCCTCGAGCAGGGCACGGATGCCCCGTTTCCCTTCATAGGGAACGGGCGTGTTCTCGCCTTTGCGGAAGGGGGTTTTCTCGTGTTCGGTGCCGATGCGGAATTCAGCCGGCGGCTTTTCGCCCTCCGCGAACCACGCGACGAGCTCGTCGCGCGATTCGACCGGGGTCATGTCGATCAGATCGCGCGCCATGTGGTCCCTTCCCCGAAACTCGGGCACCGAAACTTCGGGCGACTGACCTATGCGCTCCGGATCGCTACGTCCAGATCTATTCAGGCGATTCCGCTCTGATTAACGACCACTTCGGTGCCGATCGGCACGCGGTTGTAGAGATCGATAATGTCCTGGTTGAACAGGCGGATACAGCCCGACGACATGGCCTGGCCGATCGACTTCGGCTGGGTGGTGCCGTGGATACGGAAATAGGTGTCCTTGCCGTTCTGGGCGAGGTAGAGCGCGCGCGGGCCGAGCGGGTTGCCGATGCCGCCGGGCATACCCTCAGGCCATTTCGCGGCTTCCGGATCGCGGGCCATCATCTCGACGGGCGGGTGCCATTTCGGCCATTCCTGCTTGCGGTCGATGATCGCGCGGCCGGCCCAGGCAAAGCCTTCGCGGCCGACACCGACGCCGTAGCGCATGGCCGTTCCGCCTTCCTGGGTCAGGTAGAGGAACTTGTTGGCCGTATCGACCACGATCACGCCGGCGCGCTCGCCTGTCGGGTTCGACACCGTCTGGCGCAGAAAGCGCGGGTCGACCTGCTTGGTGTTGATGGCGGCGATCGGGAAGGGCTCGGTGGTAATCGCGCCGTAGCCGCCGGCTTCAGGGCCGCTGGCGATACGGGTCGCGGGCTTGGAAGACGCAACAGGACCGCCCGCCGTCTGGCATGCGGCGAGGAACAGCGGCAGACCGGCGACAAAGGCGCGACGGCTGATGCGGCTGACGGAATCGATCGTGTCGGTCATGAATTACCCTGGGTAGGTGGCGTGGGCGAAGCGGAGCATTAGCGCCACACCGCGCCCGCTCGCCAGACTAAACCCACTCACGAGAGCGTGTACACCGTATACGTTTCAGCGGTGTTGCGTGCGGGTCACGCGTTGAAGTCACCCAACGCCGCCTGCACCAGTGCCAAAGCGGCCACCGCCGCGGTGTCGGCGCGCAGGACACGGGGCCCGAGTGAAACCGCGATGACGGCGGGAGTTTTTAGAAGACGTGTTCGCTCCGTCTCGTCGAACCCGCCTTCCGGTCCGATCAGAACGGCAAGCGGGCCGGGCGGAACATGACTCAGCGTCTCCAACGGGTTATCCGCCGCCGCTCCTTCATCGCAGAAGATCAGCCGGCGATTGTCCGGCCACGCACCGAGCAGCTTCTCGAGAGCGACAGGCTCCTCGATCCCGGGCACGCCCAGCACGCCGCATTGCTCGGCGGCCTCGATTGCGTTGGCGCGCATCCGCTCCAGATTGACCCGCGTCGCTTGCGTCCGCCGCGTCATGACCGGCTGAAGGCGCGATACGCCCATCTCCACGGCCTTCTGGACCATATAATCGAGCCGGGCATGCTTCAGCGGCGCGAACAGATACCAGAGGTCGCCCGGCGGTATTTGCGGCCGAGTCTGTTCCCGGACCGCAAGCGAGGTCTTCTTCTTGCCGGCCTCGGAAATTTCCGCGCGCCATTCGCCGTTCCGGCCGTTGAAGACCAGAACCGCGTCCCCGCCGCCGAGCCGCAGCACATTGCGCAGATAGTTGGACTGTTCGGCGTCGAGCGCGATCTCCGCGCCCGCCTTCACATCCGCGTCGAGGAACAGGCGCGGCGCCGCGAAATCGTAGCCGGCCATGGGATCAGGAGCCGCCGGAAACCTTCGTCGCGAACAGCGCGATGGCACGCTGATAGTTCGGCGATTTGTTCCAGCCGGCCAAAGCCGCGAAGTTGCCGGAGCCTTCCTGCCAGCCGCCGCCTTTGCTCCAGCCATAGCCGCGCAGATAGTTCGCGGTCGAGGCCAGAACATCCGCCTGGCTCCTGATCAGGTCCTTCCTGCCGTTGCCGTCGAAATCGACGGCGAATTTCACGTAGGACGAGGGCAGGAATTGCGTCTGTCCGAGCTCGCCATGGCCTGCGCCGCGCAGTTCGGCCGCGCTCAAATCGCCCCTGTCGATGATGGTGAGCGCGGCGAGCAGTTCGCGCTGGAAGAGATCGGACCGGCGGCAGTCGTAGGCGAGCGAAGCGAGGCCCGGCAGGAGCGGCTTGTTGCCGGTCACCGCGCCGAAATCGGTTTCCATTGCCCAGATCGCGACAATGATCGGGCCCGGCACGCCGAATTGCGCTTCGATCTTCTGGAACAAGGGCGCATGGGACTTCAGATAAGCCGCCGCGCGGTTGACGCGGCCGGACGTCACGCGGGTCGAAGCGAACTGTTGGAACGAACCCTTGAAGCTGGCGCGCACTTTGCGGTCATAGGCGATGGTCGCGTTGTCGAGCGTCAGCCCGTTCAGCGCCGCAAGGCCGCGCGATCCTATTCCCTGCGCTTTCGCTTCCTTCTTGAAGCTTTCGAGGAAGGCCGGAAATCCGCCGGGAGGCTGGCACTGCGCCGCGAAAGCGGGCAGGGCGGCAAGCGAAAGCAGGCCCGCAAAGATCGATGTCGAAAGCGTGCGCATCCGGAGCCTCCTCAGAGTGGTGACGCAGGTCAACATAGCGTTTTTCGCGAACCCCGCTAGACTTCGCAACCTCTCTCCTCTCCTCTGGTGATTACTCGAGACATGACCGTACCTCCGCGCTCATCTGTGGCCGATGCTGTTCCGGGCAATTGGGTCGACCGTTATGCCCCCGATTGGATGAAGCCGTTCGCGCGCCTCGCGCGCTGGGACCGGCCCATCGGCGTCTGGCTGCTGTTCTGGCCGTGCGCCTGGGGCGTGGCGCTCGCCGCGACCGCAACCGGCAAGCCGGCGCCCAATCTCTGGCATGTGGCACTGTTCCTGATCGGCGCCTTCGTCATGCGCGGCGCGGGCTGCACCTGGAACGACATCGTGGATCGCGACATCGACGCCAAGGTCGCCCGAACCGCCAGCCGGCCGCTTCCGGCCGGGCATATTTCGGTCAGGGTCGCACTCGGCTTCCTCGTCCTGCAGCTTGTCGTCGCGCTCGTCGTGCTCCGGCAGTTCAATCTCATCGCCATTGCCATCGGCTTCCTCGCAATCGTTCCGGTCGCGACCTATCCCTTCATGAAGCGCGTCACGTTCTGGCCTCAGGCCGTGCTCGGCATTTGTTTCAGCTGGGGGGCGCTCATGGGGTGGGTGGCGGAGGAGGCCATTCTCTCCGGCGCGGCGATTCTTCTGTTCCTCGGTTCGATCTTTTGGGTCATCGGCTATGACACGATCTACGCGCTGCAGGACATCGAGGACGATCCGATGGCCGGCGTGGGCTCGACGGCGCGTCTGTTCGGCGGCGGGGTGAAGACCTGGCTCTGGATCCTGTACGCAGCGACGGCGATTCTCATCGGCGGCGCGCTGATCGCGGCGAATGCCGGCTTCGCGGCGTGGCTCGGCCTCGTCGCCTTTGCCGCGCATCTGTCATGGCAAGTCCGCTCGCTCGACCCGTCGAGCCCGGTGCACGCGCTCGCTGTGTTCAAATCGAACAAGACGGCGGGACTTATTCTGTTCGCGGGATTGGCGGCCGACGCCGCGCTCCGGGCGCTTTAGAATTCTTCGCCCGATCCGCCGGGCCTGTTCGCCAGGATTATTCGACCGGGATGATTTCGCGCTCGTCGCGGTGCACGAACGGCACCAGCGGCAGTTTGCCGGTCCGGCGGCGGGTCAGGAAACGCGGCCGACGGCCAGAAAGCAGCGAATGACGGCGGCGCGGGCGAGGCCGGTCGACTTCGATCTCGCCGAGTCGGTTTTCGGCGGCGACGGTCTGACCGTCCACGCCCTCCATCAAAAGCGGCAGGCCAAGCGTCGAGGCCCAGAGCCGCCATTCGGCGATCACGTTTTCGTCGTCGTCCGCTTCGTAGAGCGGCACTTCGAGTGCCGAATCGGCGTGCGACAGCACCACCGCGACGCGGTCCTCGGCCTCGGTCATGCCCGGCACGATGCGGATCGCGACACCGCGATAGGCCGTGACGGGCAAGGCGATCTTCATCGCCACGTCGCTGATCCGCCGTGCCATCACGACACGGTCGGCCTCAAGCGTGACCGCGCGTTCTCCGCCGTCGGCGGAGGCATCGGGGCTGTTGAAGCAGAGAGGAAGGCGTGCAGGATCGAGCTTTAGCCCCCGGAATGACATGGTCGCTTCGAGGATTTCGGTTTGACGCCTCACGAAACTCAACTCCCCAACTGTCTCGGTGTCTTGGACAGCTCTTTTCTACGCAGGGGATTGTGCAGGTTCAGCTTGGAAAAGCTCTTAAGGTGTCTAGTTAATCAAAACTGACCTGGAATATTGGTATAAAATTCTTTGAGACGCCGATAAGAATACCTTTACCTTATAAAGCACTTCAATGCGCTTGCCCCCCGGGGAGCGGGGGTTTAACTCACCTCACCCCTGATCCCCACGGAGTTCTCCTTGGCCGTCTCCCGTGCCGAGCTCGACCAGCTAAAGTCTCCGGTCGCCGCGATCATCCGCGAAGCCGGTGATATCGCGCTCGGTTACGCCAAGGTCGGCGCCAAGAAATGGACCAAGGGCGACAGCTCGATCGTCACCGAGGCCGATCTTTTCATCGATAATTTCCTACGCGAAAAACTGACGGCGCTTGATTCCGGGATCGGGTGGCTATCGGAGGAGACCGTGGACACGCCCGAACGGCTGGATCACGAGCGCGTCTGGATCGTCGATCCCATCGATGGCACGCGCGCCTTTGTCGAAGGCGTTCCGGTCTGGGTCATTTCGGTTGCTCTGGTCGAACGCGGGCGGCCGGTGTTCGGCATGATCTTCAACCCGACCAAGGACGAAATGTTCGAGGCCATCCTCAGCGGCGGCGCCTTCCTCAACGGCCAGCAGATCGTGGCTTCGACGCGCAGTCTTCTGGCCGGCGCCGAAATCGTCGGCCCCCGCTCCATGACCGAAGATCTCGACGGCATCGGCGCCGCGATCGTCCGCGCGCCCTATGTCTACGCGCTCGCCTATCGCATGGTGAATGTCGCCGCCAATCGGGTCGATGCCGCCGTAGCCTCGACGCGCTCCAAGGACTGGGACATTGCCGCGGCCGACATCATTCTGCAGGAGGCAGGCGGCCGGCTTCTCGAACTCGACGGTGAGCGGCCCCGCTACAATCTGCCGTCACCCGTCCACAGCCCGCTGATCGGCGCGGCCGAGCCCCTCAACGGCGCCATTCGCGCCGCGCTGCTTCGGGCCGCCGCAACGCCGCGCAGTTGGGCCGGTTAGGAATTCGCATGACAACGATACCACACACATCCGGCGAGCAATTGCTGCATCCCGTTTTCGGCGGTGAGCTCGAAGACATTTCCGGCATGACGTTCAAGGATCTCGACAAGCTCGAGAAGGCGAAGGCGCGAGGGCGCGTCGACAATGCCCATATGCGCTATTTCGTGGTGGACCTACGCCGGCTTCTCGATCCGGCCTCAAGCCGCGCCGACTGAACGGGTCGCGGACGTGATAAACTACAAGAAGATCGTCCGTAGGCCCGTGGTGCTGAACGCGCTCGGCGGCCTCATTGCGTCCTACGTACGCATAATCGGACGCACAACGCGCTGGCGGCACGAGCCGGCCGATCTGCGTGGCGCGCTCGGCGACGACCTTCCGCTGATCATGGCGCTGTGGCATGGTCAGCATGTCATTACACCTCTCGCCTGGCCGAAAGAATGGCCGGGCAGCGCGCTTGTCGCGCGTCATGCCGACGGGGAAATCAACGCCATCGCCTTGCAAAAGCTCGGCTTCAGCCTGGTGCGCGGGTCGGGCGCCAATCATGTCCGGGGCAGGGCCGTCGCCAAAAGGGGCGGCGTTGTGGCACTTCGTGCGCTCATGCGTACGCTGAAGCAGGGCAGTTCCGTCACCATGACGGCCGATGTTCCGAAAATCGGCGGTGTCGTCGGGCAGGGCATCGTGCTGCTCGCCAAGCTCAGTGGCCGGCCTATCTATCCTCTCGCAGTGGTTACACAACGCGCCGTCGAGTTCGATTCCTGGGACAATGCCCGAATCGCGCTGCCGTTCGGCCGCGGCGCGATCGTGGTCGGGGAAAAGCTCACCGTGCCCGCCGATGCCGGGGAAATCGAACTCGAAGAGGCGCGCATCGAGGTCAGCCGCAGGCTCGACCTTGTCCATGCGCGCGCCTATGAACTGGCGGGCGGCAAACCCTGGCGGACACGGAATGGCTAAAAGGCCTCTTCTCTTAAGGCTGTACGCGGGTGTGCTCGGCTTCGCCGGGCCGCTCATCGCATGGGGCGTTTTGAGCTGGCGGCGGCGTCAGGGCAAGGAAATGACGACCCGGATCGGCGAGCGGCGCGGCCATGCCAGCCGCATGCGGCCCGAGGGCATCGTCATCTGGGTGCACGCCGCAAGCGTCGGGGAACTCATTTCGGTCCTGCCTCTCGTCCAGGCTTTGGTCGATCGCGGCTTCAATCTCCTGACAACGACGGGAACCGTCACCTCCGCCCGTCTGGCCGCGATTCGGCTGCCGGCCGAGGCGATCCACCAGTTCGTGCCCCTCGACGTGCCGGGCTTCGCGCGCCGGTTTTTCGATCACTGGCAGCCCAATCTCGTGATCTTCACCGAATCCGAGCTGTGGCCGAACCTGTTTGCCGAGGCGGAAAGCCGTGCGGTCCCGATCATCATCGCGAATGCGCGCGTGTCGCCTAAATCGTTCGAGCGCTGGTCCAGGACCGGCGCCGTCATACGGACGGTCCTGGAAAGCATCGATCTGTGCCTCGCCCAGTCCGATACCGACGGACGGCGTCTTGCCGCCCTCGGCGCGCCGCGGGTCGAAACCGCCGGAAATCTGAAATTCGACGTTCCGCCGCCGCCTGCGCCGCACACTATCCTGACGCGCCTGGAAAGCGCCGTGCTCGACCGGCCCGTTTTCCTCGCAGCCTCGACTCATCCGGGCGAGGACGAGATCGTGGTGCGCGTACATGCGCGGCTGAAGCAGCGCACGCGCAATCTTCTGACGATCATCGTGCCGCGTCACCCCGAGCGTGCTCAGGACATCGCGGAAGCGGCCGACGAACTCGGCCTCGACGTCTCGATGCGCTCGCGCGATCATGATCCGGACTGGAGCAACGACATTTTCATCGTCGATACGATCGGCGAACTCGGCCTGTTTTACCGTTTGGCCCATGTCGCCTTTGTCGGCGGTTCGCTCGTCGAGCATGGCGGGCAAAATCCCATCGAGCCGGCGAAACTCGGTGTGCCGATCCTGCACGGTCCTCACACCGGCAATTTTGCCGACATCTACCAGGCGCTCGACGACGCCCAGGGCGCGCTCGAAATTACCGATAACGAAACCTTTGCCATCGCGGTCAGCGGGCTTCTCACCGATGATGCGACGCGCGATCTGATGCGGCGCGCGGCCAATGATGTGATCGACAACCACAGCGGCGCGCTGGAGCGCACGCTGGCCGCGATCGAGCCTTATCTCATGCAGCTCTCTTTCATCCGCACCTGATGCGCGCGCCCGATTTCTGGTGGCGCGCCACGCCTTCGCTTCCCGCGCACCTTCTGGCGCCGCTGGGTGCGCTTTGGGGCGAAATCGCGCGCCGCCGCATGGCGATGCCGGGCGAGGCTGCGTCCATACCGGTCCTCTGCATCGGCAATCCTGTCGCAGGCGGCGCCGGCAAGACCCCCGCCGCGCTCGAAATCGCGCGCCTGCTCATGGCCGCGGGGAAGAGGCCGGTGTTCCTTACCCGTGGTTATGGCGGGAATCTGCCGGGGCCGGTGCATGTCGATCCCGCGCTGCATTCATCCCGCGAGGTCGGCGACGAACCTCTGTTGCTCGCCCGCACGGCCCCCTGCGTTGTGGGGCACGACCGCGTGGCGGGCGCGACGCTCGCGGCCACATTCGGCGACGTCATCGTGATGGACGACGGCTTCCAGAATCCGTCGCTCGGCAAAGACCTCGCTTTGCTGGTCGTCGATGCCGCGATGGGAGCGGGCAACGGCCTATGCATACCCGCGGGCCCGTTGCGGGCGCCGCTCGACGCGCAATTTGCCCGCGCGCATGCGGTGATCCTGGTCGGGGAGGGCGATGCGGGCGGCGCCTTCACACGGCAAAAGAATATCCCGGTGTTCCGCGCCCGCATTCTGCCGCGCGCGGAGTGCGCGGTAGACCTCGGAAATTGCCGTGTCCTCGCATTCGCCGGCATCGGCCGTCCGAAAAAATTCGCGGAGACTTTGAGATCCCTGGGGGCGGATGTCGTGAGACTGGCGGAGTTTCCCGATCATCACGCTTTCACCGCGCGCGACGCGCGCGCTTTGCTGGCGGAGGCAAAGCGCGACGGCCTGATGCTGGTCACGACGGAAAAGGACCACGTCCGTCTCACGGACCCGGCCTTGAGCGAATTGGCAAAAGCTGCCCGCGCCCTGCCGGTCGCTCTCGCTTTCGACGCTCCGAAAGAGATGACCGCGTTTTTGTCGAAACTGTTCGTCTAGACCTTCGGCACAAGCCCGAGTTCGGTCAGTCGCTTCAGCGCGGCCTCGGGGCCGGCGTAGGCTTCCTGCCGCTCGGCGGACCAATAGCGCAGCTCATCAAGGGGGATGGCCGCGCCTGTCACCGCGCAGCGCACGTAATTGCCGGGCTTCAGGACGCGGAAATCCCCGTCGAGATAGCGAATTTCGGCTTCGGTCGCCGGGCGTGGGATGCGTTCGTGCTGGTTCATGGATCAGGCCTGCACGGATAGATAGCGTGTATGGGGCCGTTTCGCCATGTCGAAGACGGAAAGCGGCCCTTCAGTCCCCGAACATGTCGTCGACCTTCTTCTGGTCGATGCCCTCGCCAGCAAGCTGCGGGCCGTTGAGGAGGAGCTTTTCCTTGCGCGTGGCACGCGCGGCTTCGCGCTCGTCGAGGAAGCCGGCGACATCCTTGGCGTTGACCGCTTCGGCGAAGCGCCCGACACGAGCCTCGATCATCTGCAGAGTCTCGACCACTTTCGCGACCCGCTGTCCGGTGATGTCCTGGAACGAGCAGGCTTCGAAAATCTTCATGACATGATCGTTGACCAGCACCTGATAGGACTTTGCGTTCGTGCACTCGGCCGACATCAGCGCCTCGGCGCTTTCCATGATCGTGTTGGTCGCATCCTCGGTCGCCTTGATGATGGCGTCGAGTTCCTGGCCCGCGGCCGGAATGCGGCTTTCCTTGAGATCGTTGACCTGGAACACGCCGAGCTCGGACTTCATCGTCTCGATGTAGTTCGCGATGTCGCGCAGTTCGCGGTAGGTCGTCGCGTCCATGCTCTCGCAGAAGGACTGCATGCTCTCGGCGGCGAGGGCTGCGAGCTTCATCACTTCCGCGAAATTGGGTGCGCCGCCTTCCTGCTTGCGCGCATAGGCCTGCATTTCTTCGAAATGAGCCTTACTGGCCTTACTCATCTGACCCTCACACATCACAGGAAGCGGCCGGAGTGATCCCCGGTCTTGCTTAGTCGTTAGTCGCCAAACACGGCGTCGATTTTGGATTTCAGCGTCTGCGCGTTGAACGGCTTGACGATGTAGTTATTCACGCCGGCCTTCTTGGCGGCGATGACGTTTTCCGTTTTGGATTCGGCCGTCACCATGATGAAGGGCGTGCGCGCCAGTTTTTCGTCGGCGCGGACTTCCTTCAGGAGCTCGTAGCCGGTCATCGGCTCCATGTTCCAGTCGGAGATCACGAGGCCGTAGCGCTTCTCGCGCATTTTCCCCAGGGCCTCGGACCCGTCCGCGGCCTCGTCCACATCATCGAACCCAATCTGCTTCAGCAGATTGCGGATGATGCGGATCATCGTTTTGTAGTCGTCGACGACGAGAATAGGCATCGTGTGATCGACGGACATGGTTTAACCCCCAGCTACAGCGTCGTTCTGACGCGAAATATTGCCTACGGGCGCATGTTCTTGGCCCGGCGATCCGAGGAATTACGCACTATCGTTTGAATATCCGGTTAACTAGCGGCTGGTCCGCTCGGCGTCTTGACCGCCAAACGCGCGGGCGGCAGGGTCCGCGCCGCATGTGCACATCCTCGGATTCCGTCTCTTGAACGTCCCGCTCCCTCCCGGTTTTCGGCTGCAACGGGGCCTTGAAGGCCTGCCGTCCACCCTGACGGGCGGGGCCGTGGCCATTGGCAATTTCGACGGCGTTCATCTCGGCCACAAACAGGTTTTCGCCGAGGCCCGCGCGGAAGCCGGCGCGGACCTTCCGGCGATCGCGCTGACATTCGAGCCTCATCCGCGCAGTTTTTTTCGCCCCGATCAGCCGATTCCGCGTTTGAGCCCCGCACCGGAAAAACAGCTCCTTCTGTCCCGGGAAGGGCTGACGGGCATGGTCGAGCTCACCTTCGATGCCGCTCTCGCGGACCTGACCGCCGAACAATTCGTCGCCGATATCCTGGTCGGGAGGCTCAAGGCCCGGACCGTCGTGGTGGGCTGGGATTTTCATTTCGGCAAGAAGCGCGGCGGATCGCCGGCCTTCCTCAAGGAGGCCGGGCCCCGTCACGGGCTGAAGGTTCGGGTCGTCGAGCCCTTCGGCGGAACCGAGCCCGTGTCCTCCAGCGCGATCCGGGCGCTCCTCGAAAAAGGCGAGATTGCAGGCGCGAACCGCCTTCTGGGACACCGTTGGTTCGTTCTCGGGGAGGTGGTCAAGGGCGACCAGAGGGGCCGTGACCTCGGCTATCCCACCGCCAATATGGTGCTTCCGCCCGAAACACCTTTGGCCGAGGGGGTCTATGCGGTGAGGGTGAATGTGGACGGTCATGTCCATTCGGGCGTCGCCAGCTTCGGCCGCCGGCCCCAATTCCATCAGGACGGCCCGCCGCTCCTGGAATCTTATATTTTCGATTTCACGGGCGATCTTTACGGCAAGACGCTTGCCGTTGAATTCCTTGCCCGTTTGCGCGGGGAGGAGGTCTTCGCGGATGTCGGCGCCCTTATCGCGCAGATGGACCGGGATAGCGCGGAGGCCCGCGAAATCGCGGTCCGCCCGACCGAGCCCGGGATTCCGAGCGTGATTGGCTAGCTTACCCTCTCCCCAACCAGGAGTCGGGTTTACCCGACGTGGCGACCGAGGGCTGAGCTCGGGAACGACCCGCAGTTCCGAGCCTGCGGAGCACGGCGCCCTCGATCCCGCTGGCGAACTCTGGGAACGAATAGCCACGATCATCGTGCTCCCTCGGTTGCCTGACGGCAACTCGTACCCTCTTCCGCTTCGCAGAAGAGGGGAACGCTTCCCCCATCCGTTTCCCCTTGCTATGACCCGCGCCTCATGACCGATACAAAAACCGCGCCGGTGCGCGACTATTCCGAAACTCTGTTCCTGCCGAAGACCGATTTTGCGATGCGGGCCGAACTCCCGAAACGCGAACCCGATCATCTTGCGCGCTGGTCCCGCATGGGCCTTTACGAGCGGCTGCGCAAAGAGAGCAAAGGCCGGGAGAAATTCGTTCTCCACGACGGCCCGCCCTATGCCAACGGCAACCTCCATATCGGCCACGCCCTCAACAAGATCCTGAAGGACCTGGTCGTCCGCTCGAAGCAGATGGCCGGCTTCGACGCGCCCTATGTGCCGGGCTGGGATTGCCACGGTCTGCCGATCGAATGGCGCGTCGAGGAGGAATATCGGGCCGCCGGCAAGAACAAGGACGAGGTGCCGGTCGTCGACTTCCGTAAGGAATGCCGCGCCTACGCCGACAAATGGATCAAGGTGCAGAGCGAGGAGTTCCAGCGCCTCGGCGTGATCGGCGATTGGAACCGTCCGTACACGACGATGAATTTCCGGGCCGAAGCCGTGATCGCGGGCGAATTGATGAAGTTCGCGACGTCGGGCCAGCTTTATCGCGGCTCGAAGCCCGTGATGTGGTCGATCGTGGAGAGGACCGCGCTTGCCGAGGCCGAGGTCGAATATCACGAGCATACGAGCCACACGATTTTCGTGAAATTCCCGGTCACCTCAGGTGGCGATCTCGACGGCGCGTCCATCGTCATCTGGACGACGACGCCGTGGACGATACCCGGCAACCGCGCGGTCGCCTTCTCGCCGACGATCTCTTACGGACTTTACGAGGTCACCGCCGCGCCCGACGACAATTGGAGCAAGGTCGGCGACCGGATCGTTCTCGCCGAGGATCTGTCGGAAAACGCGTTCAGCGCGGGCCGCATCGAATCCGCGCGATTGGTCCGCAAAGTTTCCGCCGACGAACTGGCCACGCTCAAGCTGGCCCATCCGCTGCGCGCCTCGGGCTACACGTTCGAGGTACCGGTCCTGAAGGCCGATTTCGTGACCGCCGATACCGGCACGGGTTTTGTCCACATCGCGCCGGGCCACGGCGCGGACGATTACGGTCTCTGGACCGCAAACCGCCTCGGCGAGGTTCCGCACACCGTCCAGCCGGATGGTACATACTTCCCGCATGTGCCTTTGTTCGGCCCACTGGGCCTGCGCGTCTATGACGACAAGGGCAAGGAAGGCGGGGCCAACAGGGCGGTCATCGACGCGCTGGTCGAGGCCAACGCACTTCTCGCGCGCGGACGCCTGCGCCATCAATATCCGCACTCCTGGCGGTCCAAGGGACCGCTGATTTTCCGCAACACCCCGCAATGGTTCATCGCCATGGACATGGGGCTCGAGGGCGGCGCCCAGGACACGTTGCGCGCCCGCGCGCTGAAGGCCATTTCCGACACCGTTTTCTATCCGGCCCAGGGCGAGAACCGCCTGCGTGGCATGATCGAGTTGCGGCCCGATTGGGTGATTTCGCGCCAGCGCGCCTGGGGCGTGCCGATCACCGTCTTCGTCAACAAGAAAACCGGCGAAGTCCTGAAGGACGACAAGGTCAATGCCCGCATCAGGTCCGCCTTCGAAGCGGAGGGCGCGGACGCGTGGTTCACCGACGCGACCGGCGCGCGTTTCCTCGCCAATGATTATTCCGCGGACGAGTACGAGAAGATCCACGACATTCTCGACGTCTGGTTCGATAGCGGCTCGACGCATGCATTCGTGCTCGAAGGCAATGACGATCTGTCATGGCCGGCCGCCATGTATCTCGAAGGCTCCGACCAGCATCGCGGCTGGTTCCACTCGTCCTTGCTCGAAAGCTGCGGCACGCGTGGCAGGGCGCCTTATGACAGCGTCCTGACCCACGGCTTCGCGCTCGACGAGCAGGGCCGCAAGATGTCGAAATCGCTCGGCAATGTCGTCGCGCCGCAAAACGTCATCGCGCAGTCCGGCGCCGACATTCTGCGCCTCTGGGTCGCGGCGTCCGATTATTCCGACGATCTGCGCATCGGCCCGGAGATTCTGAAGACTTCGGTCGACACCTATCGCAAACTCCGCAACACCGTCCGCTGGATCCTCGGCGCGCTCGGCCATTTCGAGGAAACCGACCGCGTCGCCTTCAACGACATGCCGGAACTCGAAAAGCTGATGCTGCATCGCCTCTGGGAAGTGGGCGAGCAGGTTCGCGAAGGCTATGACGCCTACGATTTCAAGCGCGTCTTCGCGGCGTTGATGCAGTTCACGACCTCGGATCTGTCCGCCTTCTATTTCGACGTGCGGAAGGACGCGCTTTATTGCGATCCGATTTCGTCGGTGACGCGCCGCGCCTCGCTCACCGTGATCGACATTCTGTTCAACACACTTGTGCGCTGGCTCGCGCCGCTCATCCCGTTCACCGCGGAAGAGGCGTGGCTGCTGCGCAATCCCGGCGATCAGTCGTCGGTACATCTTGAAATCTTCGCCGAGACGAAGGCCGAATGGCGCAACGACGATCTCGCCGCGCGATGGGAAAAGGTCCGCCGCGTCCGCCGTGTCGTCACCGGCGCGCTCGAGGTCGAACGCGGGGCCAAGAAAATCGGCTCCTCACTGGAGGCCGCGCCGACTATCTACATCGAGGACGAAGATCTCCGGGCCGCCCTGAAAGGCATTGATCTGGCGGAAGTCTGTATCACGTCGGACGCAAAGCTCGTGGCCGGCGCCGCGCCGGCCGGTGCCTTCCGGCTCGACGATGTCCCGGGCGTCGCCGTCGAGCCGCGACTCGCGGAGGGCACGAAATGCGCCCGCTCGTGGAAAATCTCGCCCGAGGTCGGCTCCGACGCCGAGTTCCCCGACATCACGCCGCGTGATGCCAAGGCGATGCGCGAATGGCTCGCCGCGCGGCGATGAAAAGCGGGCTTCGCCTCGGTCTCGGCGTTGCCGCCGTGACCTTCCTCGCCGATCAGGCGCTGAAGTTCTGGATCGTCCTGGTCTACGATCTCGCCGCGCGTGGACGGGTCGCGGTCCTGCCAGGCCTTGATCTCGTAATGGTCTGGAACCGGGGCATCAGCTACGGCCTTTTTCAGCAGGATGGCCTCCATGGCCGCCTCTTTCTGCTGGCCGTGTCGATCGCGGCCTGCGTCTTTCTCGTGTTCTGGCTCAGGCAGCCGGGCACAAAGCTGCAGGCCTTCGCCCTCGGCCTCATTCTTGGAGGGGCGGCCGGAAACGCGGTCGACCGGGCGGTCTACGGTGCGGTGGCCGACTTCGTCCTGCTCCATGCCGGCGACTTCGAATGGTATGTCTTCAACATTGCCGACGCAGCGATCGTTGTCGGGGTGGTCCTTGTTCTGTATGGTGCGCTCCGGCGGAACGACCGGGCGGCGGCGGCTTAAAAAAGCCCGTTTCCGGTCGTGAAAGTCGGGCTATGCGCCACGCGGCGCCCTCCAGAACGCGGGACCGAAGCCGAAGCATGAAACCGATTTTTGCTGCTCTCGCCGCCGTGGCGGTCCTGTCGTTCGCCAGCGCTCCCGCGCAGGCGCAGACCTTCCGTGAACTGATGGAAGACATCGGTCTCCAGAAGCGCAAGCAGGAGAAGATGGATTTCAGCGAACGCGCGCCGCTTGTCGTGCCGCCGACACTCGATGCCCTGCCGCCGCCGGAATCCGGGGGAGCGCTCGCTGCCGTCAATCCGAACTGGCCGGCCGATCCCGACGCAATCCGCGAGCAGGAAGAAGCCGAACGCGACAAAAAGGCGGGTCTTGAGCATCGGCAATATATGCGCAACCCGTCGGCCCAGATCTACGAAATCCGGGCGAAGGAACGCGAGGAGGGTGTCTACAACGACCCCAACAAGACCCGCTCGTATGACGCCGAGGTCGACACCGGCCCTCTGACCCCGGAGCAGTTGAAGGCCGTCAAGAAGCAGCGCGCGTCGGGCGAGGCTGCCGTTCCCGCTCAGGCTTTTGTCGAGCCCGAGCGCAAACGCCTCACCGATCCGCCACCCGGCTATCGGGCGCCGTCTCCGGCGCAACCTTACGGGCCCGGCGAGGACAAAAAGAAAAAGAGCAGCATTTTCTCGAAGCTCAACCCCTTCGATTGACCGCGGCTCAATTGACCCCGGCCCTCCGGAGGGGTCACGGATAAGTGACGCTTCGGCTTTGCCGCCGGGCGTGCCTACCCCATATGATGACGGGCCATAGGCCAGACGGCGTTCGCCGGTTCCCGGCCGAGACCTTCGAGATAATGAAAAAAATCATGACCCAAGCCCTTATCGGCGCCGCTCTTCTGGGCGCTTCCTTCGGACCCGGTGCCGCCGCGCAGGATGCGCGGCCCGTGGCCGGCCCCGAGGTCGAAACCTTTACGCTCGAGAACGGCCTCGACGTTGTCGTCGTGCCGGACCGCCGGGCACCCGTCGTCACCCATATGATCTGGTATCGCGTCGGCTCCGCCGACGAGCAGCGCGGAAAATCCGGCATCGCCCATTTCCTCGAACATCTGATGTTCAAGGGAACCAAGGCCCATCCAGCGGGCGAGTTCTCGAACACCGTGTCCGAACTCGGCGGCCAGGAGAATGCCTTCACCTCCTATGACTACACCGCCTATTACCAGCGCGTGCCCAAAGAGGCGCTGAAGACGGTGATGGCATTCGAGGCCGACCGCATGACGGGCCTTGTCCTGACGGACCAAGTCGTCCTGCCAGAGCGCGACGTCATTCTCGAGGAACGCCGCTCGCGCACCGATTCCGATCCCGCCTCGCAACTTTCGGAAGTCGTTTCCGCGACGCTCTGGATGAACCACCCTTACGGCCTGCCGATCATCGGCTGGGACCACGAAATCCAGAGCCTGACCCGCCAGGATGCGCTCGATTTCTACGGTAAGTACTACACGCCGAACAATGCGATCCTTGTCGTCGCCGGCGACGTGGACGCAGCCGAGGTCAGGAAGCTCGCGGACGAGACCTACGCCAAGGTTGCGCGCCGCGCCGATCCGCCGGAGCGTGTGCGCCCTCGCGAGCCGGTGCAGGTCGCCGCGCGCCGCGTCGCGCTGGCCGATCCCCGCGTGCGTCAGCCCTCCATCAGCCGCGCCTATCTCGCGCCGTCCTATCGCACAGCGGAAGGCGAGGACGCCTATGCGCTGGATCTCCTGTCGATCGTGCTCGGAGGCGGCTCGACCAGCCGCCTGTATCGCGCGCTGGTCGTGGACAAGGGCATTGCGGCTGGAGCCGGCGCCTATTACGGCGGCTCCTCACTCGACGACAACCGCTTCGTCATCTACGCGTCGCCGCGTCCCGGCCATTCTCTGGCCGAAATGGAAACCGCACTCGATGACGAGGTCGCGCGCCTTATCGAGCACGGCGTGCAATCCGGCGAACTCGAACGCGCCAAGACGCGCCTCATCGCCGATACGGTCTACGACCTCGACAGCCAGGCTTCGCTCGCGCGCATGTTCGGCTCCGCGCTCACAACCGGCATGAGCATCAAGGACGTGCTCGCCTGGCCCGAGCGCATCCGCGCGGTCACCCCGGAACAGATCGTCTCGGCCGCGAAAAAGGTTCTCGTCCTTCGCCAGTCGGTCACAGGCCTTCTGGAATCCGCCCCCACCGGGGACAAGATTTGATCTCCCGTACTCTTAGCGCGGTAGCCATGAGCTTCATGATCGTAACAACGGCCGACGCCGCCACGAAAATTCAACGCGTCACCTCGCCCGGCGGCATCGAGGCGTGGCTCGTCGAAGAGCACTCGGTGCCGTTGATCTCGCTCGAGTTTTCCTTCCGCGGCGGCTCCGCGCAGGACGAAGCGGGCAAGTCCGGCACCGCGTCCATGCTTGCCGGGCTTCTCGACGAGGGCGCGGGCGATCTCGACGGTCAGGCCTATCAGGAGAGGCTGGAAGAGAGCGCCATCGAACTCAGCTTCTCCGCCGCTCGCGACAATTTCGACGGCAGTCTCAAGACGCTCGTCGACAAACGCGACGAAGGCTTCGAACTCCTGCGCCTTGCCGTTGCCGAAGCGCGGCTGGACAGCGAAGCCGTCGAACGCATCCGCGCACAGATTCTGGCCCGCATCCGCCGCGACTCGACCGATCCGGGCGATGTTGCCTATGAGACTTGGGCCAACGCCGCGTTTCCTGGCCATCCGTACGGACTGCGCGCCATCGGCATGGAACAATCCGTCGAAGCCATCACGCGCGAAGACATCGTCGCCTTCCGCGACCGGAATTTCGCCCGCTCCAATCTCGTCGTCGCGGTCGTAGGCTCCATCGATGCGGCGACGCTCGGCCCGGCGCTCGACAAAATCTTCGGTGCGCTCCCGGCAGAACCTCGTCTCCGGAAGGTAGCGGACGTCCACCCTGAGAACATCGGCAAGACCAAGATCGTGGAGATGGATATTCCGCAGACCACGATCGTGTTCGGACGCGGCGGCCTCACGCGCGAAGATCCCGATTACATCCCGGCGGTGGTGATGAACCACATCCTCGGCGGCGGCACCTTCACGTCGCGTCTGTTCAACGAAGTGCGCGAGAAGCGCGGCCTGGCCTATTCGGTCTATAGCTATCTCGATCCGATGGAGCATTCGGGAGTCGTCGGCGGCGGCATCGCGACCAAGAACGAGCGCGCGGCCGAAGCCATGCAGATCATCGAGGCGGAGTTCGCCGGTTTTGCGAAGGACGGCCCGACAGCCGACGAACTTGCCAAAGCGAAGAAATATCTCACCGGCTCCTACGCACTGAACTTCGATTCCTCGGTCAAGGTGGCGCGCGGTCTGAAGCAGATCCAGATCAGCCGTCTGCCGATCGACTACATCGACACCCGCAATGCCCTGGTCGAGGCTGTCACCATCGACGATGTGAAGCGCGTCGCGAGGCGCATTCTCGGCGACGGCGATCTTCTCGTCGTGGCCGTGGGCAAGCCTGCCGGCTTCCTCGAAGGCCGCGGGGCGGGCAGGGACTAGGCTCGCAAGCCCGAATTCGGGTCCGGGCGCGCCTCGCCACTGTCACAACTTTTGCATTAGGCTTGGTGCCTTGAAAGTTTGCGGAAAGCCCCATGCCCCTGATCCAGAATATCGATCGCGCCTTCTTCTCCTCCATCGGAGAAGGGGGGATTCCGGACTCCGAATTCGACGTTCAGCTCGGAAAAACCGAAGCCGCGCTCGACTGGGTGCGCAAGGCCTATGCCGACAACTCCCTCCCGCTGCTGCGCCTTCCGGAAACGACCGACGATCTTCCCCCGGTCGAATCCACCGCAAAGAAGATGCTCGTGGGGGCGACGGATCTGGTTTTCATGGGCACCGGCGGTTCCGGCCTGGGTGCCCAGGCGCTGCTTCAACTCGCGGATTACAACGTGCCCGGCCTGGCCCTTTTCCGCGTGGCGCCGCGCCTGCATTTTCTCGACAATCTTGATCCCATCACTCTCGAAGCACTGCTGAAAAGGCTGCCGCTCAGGACGACGCATTTCCTCGCCGTTTCTAAATCCGGCGGCACCGGCGAGACGCTTATGCAGGCGATGGCCGTCATCGAGGCGCTCGAGGGCGAAGGTCTCGGCAAGAATATCGGCAAGCAGATGTTTGGTCTCTCCGAGCCCCAGGCGGGACCGAAGAAGAACGAACTGCGCGCCTTGCTCGAACCCTACGGCGTCCCGTTCCTCGAACATCACACCGGCGTGGGCGGCCGTTTTTCGGTTCTCACCAATGTCGGCCTTCTGCCGGCGAAATGCGCCGGTCTCGACATCGACGCCGTGCGCGCCGGCGCAGCCGCCGCGCTGAAACCCATTCTCGACAAGGCGTCCGCGGACCAGGTTCCCTCCGCGGTCGGTGCGGCGCTGTCGGTCGCCGCGGCAAAGGCGGGCAAGAACATCACGGTGCTGATGGCCTATGCCGACCGGCTGGAGCGAACCACCGCATGGTGGGTCCAGCTCTGGTCGGAGAGCCTCGGCAAGGACGGTTCCGGCACGACGCCGGTGCGCGCGCTCGGCCCCGTCGATCAGCACAGCCAGCTTCAGCTTCACCTCGGCGGACCGAAGGACAAATTGTTCACGGTCGTCACGATCGACATCGCGGGAAAAGGCCCGAAGCTCGACAAGGTGCTGTCGGAGCGCATCGGGGAGCCGGGCTTTGCCGGCAAGACGGTGGGAGACCTCGTCGCCGCGCAGGGCCGGGCCACGGCGGATACGCTGGCCAGGAACGGACGTGCCGTACGTACGATCCATCTCGGCACGCTCGACGAGCACGCGCTCGGCGAACTCCTCATGCATTTCATGCTGGAGACGATCATCGCCGCGCAGCTATTCGGGGTCGATGCCTTCGATCAGCCGGCGGTCGAGGAAGGCAAAATCCTCGCCAAGAAATATCTCAGCGAAACGTGACCGTCAGACGGGCTGTCCCGCCGGGACATGCCTGGTCTGGGCCTTCAATTCCTCATATTTTTTAAGCTCGCGGGCCGCCTGTCCGGACTTCTGGCCGTAGAACAGGGTCGCGGGGGCGTTAGGATCGTCGAGGGAACGCACACGGACGCAAATGTCGGTGTCGGTCCCGACCGAGCGCAGATTTTTGCCGTAGATCTGCTCCGCCGCCGTGCGTGCGTCGTCGGCCTCGACATTCTTCCACACGCCGTCCGCCTTCGACGACATGTCCCAGATGATGAAACTTCCCATGTACTCAACTCACTTTGGTTAGGTGCCTCATATATGTGCACCACGCGAAAGTAACTTATTCCTAGGTATTGGGACTAAAGTCTGAATTGGACGATTCTCGGGCGTGATTAGGGCAAAGCGGGAAAACCGGCGCCCCCTTGAAACCACGGCCGCAGCCCGCGATCCTCTGCGAATCATGCCGATCCGCCGTCTCCCCGAAACTCTGGCCAACCGCATCGCCGCAGGCGAGGTCGTCGAACGGCCTGCGAGCGTGGTTAAGGAACTGCTCGAAAACGCACTCGATGCCGGCGCGACACGCGTCGAGATCGTGCTGACCCGGGGCGGCAAGGAGCTGATCCGGGTCACCGATGACGGGCACGGCATGGCGGCGGACGACCTGCCGCTCGCGGTCGAACGGCATGCCACGTCGAAACTTCCGTCCGACGACCTGCTCGACATCCGCTTTCTGGGATTTCGCGGAGAGGCCTTGCCCTCCATCGCATCCGTATCCCGCCTCACTTTGACCTCGCGGCGCCGGGACGATCTGCATGCTGCGGCGCTGACCGTGGAAAACGGCGAATTGGGCGACCCGATTCCGGCCGCCCATCCTGTCGGTACGGTCGTGAACGTCGAGGGCCTGTTTGCCTCCTTGCCGGCCCGCCTGAAATTCCTGAAATCCGATCGTGCCGAGAACGAAGCGGTGTCCGAGGTCGTGCGCCGCATCGCCGCCGCGCGGCCTGAGATCGATTTCACGCTCGTGCTGGATGGCCGGGCTATCCGCTATCCCGCCCACAGCGCGGACGCCGACGGGCTGCGCGCGCGCCTCTCCGATGTGCTCGGCCGCGATTTCGGCCCGAATTCTGTCGAGATCGCGGCCGAGCGCGAAGGTTTCCGTCTCACGGGTTTTGCGGGCCTTCCGACCTATAATCGCGCCACCGCCTCGCAGCAGCTCTTTCTCGTCAACCGCCGCCCGGTGAAGGATAGGCTTCTCCTCGGCGCGCTGCGCGGCGCCTATGCCGATCTCGTTCCGCGCGATCGGCATCCGGTCGTGGCTCTCCTGATCCAGGCCGATCCCGCCGAAGTCGATGTCAACGTCCATCCCGCGAAAGCCGAAGTCCGCTTTCGCGATGCGGGCCTCGTCCGCGCGCTCATCGTTTCCGCACTCCGCAACGCGCTCGGGGCGTCAGGTCCGCGCATCGCGACAACCGGCGCCGCATTCGCGGCCGGGGCTTTCCGTGCGCCCATGCACCCGTCGTCATTCGCGCAACGTCCGCAACAGAATTATCCGGTCCACGGAACTCTGGCGCTGGCGCCGGACTTCGCGGAAGAGCAGTCCGGGTTCGACCTGCCGCGATCGGCCGACACGCGCGCTGATGAGAAGCCCGATCCGGAACTCGTCGCGCTACCGCTCGGCGCGGCGAAGGCGCAGCTGCACGACACGTACATACTATCGCAAACGAGAGACGGCCTCGTCCTCGTCGATATGCATGCCGCGCATGAGCGGCTGGTCTATGAGCGCCTGAAGAAGGAGAGGGGCCGCGCCTCGGCGCAGGTCATGCTCGTGCCGGACGTCGTGGAACTCGCGCCCGACGAGGTCTCGCGTCTTCTCGCGGCATCCGACGATCTCGCGGATTTCGGCCTGTCCATCGAGGCCTTCGGCCCCGGCGCGGTTCTCGTCCGCGAGACGCCCGCCGCTCTGGGCGAGTTCGATATAAAGGGCCTCATTCGCGATGTGGCGGATGCGTTGGGAGACTGGGGCGCGGCGCTTCCCGTGGCGGAAAAGCTCGACCGGCTCGCCTCGACCTTCGCTTGCCATCATTCGATCCGCGCCGGACGCCGCCTCAAGCCCGAAGAAATGAACGCGCTGCTCCGCCAGATCGAGGCCGAGCCGTCCGCCGCGCAATGCAATCACGGGCGTCCGACCTATGTCACCCTCTCCCGCGCCGATCTCGAAAAACTGTTTCAGAGGCGATAATGGCAATTGCAGTCCCCGCAGAGCAGAACGTTGCCGACTGGCTGATCGATCTCGATCCGACACATCTCGAAATCTTTCTGACCCGGACGATCGCGGGCTTCCGCACGCCGCTCAGCATCCACCCCGCGAAGCCGCAATCGACCTCGACCTTCGTGGTGTCGACCCCGGACAACCGTTATGTCCTGCGCCGCGCCGTGGCGCCGGGCGACGCCGCGGAGCTGGAACGCGAATTCCGCATTCTCGCCGCCCTGTCGCAGCGCAGCTTTCCGGCGCCGCGTCCGCTGATCTACTGCGACAACGAAAAGCTGCTCGGCAGTACGTTCTACGTCATGGAACACATCGAGGGCCGTAATTACCTCGATCCCATGATGCCGGGCGTGAATGCCGCCTATCGGTCCAAAGCCTATGAATCGCTCAATACCGTCCTTGCGCAACTCCACAGCCTCGATCCGCGCATTCTCGGCATCGGCTCACTCGGCAATGGACGTAACTACGTCGCCGAACAGGTCGAACGCTGCGCCCGGCATTATCTCGCGGCGAAAAGCGACGACGTGCCGGAAATGGAAAAGCTGATCGCCTGGCTTCCGAAACATCTGCCTCCCGACCGCTCGCCGCGTCTCGTTCACGGCGATTTCCGCATCGACAACATCCTCTTCCATCCCAGCGAGCCGCAGGTCGTGGGTGTGCTGAACTGGCGGTTGTCGGGGCTGGGCGATCCGATCGCCGACGCCGTCTATCATTTCATGGCGTGGATTCTTCTCAGCTCCGCGAGCGGCGGAGGCGGGGTCTCGGAAGCCGAGCTTGCCGAACTCGGCATCCCGGCGCTCGAAACCTATGCGGCCTCCTACGCTCAGCGGGCTGGTCTCAAGACGATCCCGCACTTCGAGACCTATTTCGCCTACAATCTGTTCCGCATGTCGGTGCTGCAGGGAATACCCGCGCAGCATGGCAAAGCGCGGTCTGTCGCCAATGTGCGGCCTCTCGCGGGGCTCGCCTGGGCTTTCGCGCGCAGGGTCGGCGCGCAGTAGTTTTTTCCCTCCCCCTTGTGGGGAGGGCCGAGAGCGCGAAGCGCTCCGGGGTGGGGGCGCTGAGTTCCCCCATACTCTTGAATTTGACGATGGGTCATCACCCCACCCCGCTCGCACTTCGTGCGAGTCGGCCCTCCCCATTCAGGGGAGGGAGAGCTATCGCCGCTCCCTGAAAAACTCCCGCAACATCTCCCCGGCCTCGACCTCCGCGAACCCGCCATACACTTCGGGGGCATGATGGCAGGTCGGTAGTTCGTACAGACGCGCTCCGCTGACCACGGCGCCGCCTTTCGGATCCTCGGCGCCGAAATAGAGCCTGCGCACCCGGGCGAACGAAATCGCGGCCGCGCACATCGGGCAGGGTTCCAGCGTCACCCAGAGATCGCAATCGGTCAGCCGCTCGGACTGAAGCCTGTCCGCCGCTTCCCGGATCGCCAGCAGTTCCGCATGCGCGGTCGGATCGTTCAGCTCGCGCGTGCGGTTTCCCGCCGAGGCCAGCACCGCGCCGTCCTTCGACACCAGCGCACCGATCGGCACCTCGCCGCGTGCACCGGCAGCGCGCGCCTCTTCAAGCGCCAAAGCCATGAAGTCGCGAGTTCCCATGACGTCGATCTTCCTTTCGCGCTCACCTCCCTGCGTGGTAGGCGGAGCCATGACAGACAGTGATAACGTTTCCCCCGACGATCCGCACGATGCCGGCCGCGCCCGCATCGCCAAGGTCATGGCCCGTGCCGGCCTCGCCTCTCGCCGCGATGCCGAAGCCTGGATCGCGGCGGGCCGCGTCTCCGTCAATGGCAAGACGGTCCTGTCGCCCGCGCTGAATGTCGGCCCGCGCGACAAGATCGCGGTCGACGGCAAGCCGTTGCCGACCCGCGAACGCACGCGTCTCTGGCTGTACCACAAGCCGCGCGGCCTCGTGACCACGTCGAAGGACCCCGAAGGCCGGACCACGGTGTTCGAGGTTCTGCCGCCGGAACTTCCGCGGGTCGTTTCGGTGGGGCGGCTCGACCTCAACACCGAGGGTCTTCTTCTCCTGACGAACGATGGCGGCCTTGCCCGTGTCCTGGCCCATCCCTCGACGGCCTGGCTGCGCCGCTACCGTGTCCGCGCCTTCGGCAAGGTCGACCTCGTCAAACTCCAGGCGCTCCGGAACGGTATCGAGATCGACGGCTTCAGCTACGGCCCGATCGAGGCCGAGCTGGACCGCCAGCAGGGCGACAATGTCTGGCTCATGCTGGGCCTGCGCGAAGGCAAGAACCGCGAAGTCCGCAAAGTGCTGGAGCATCTCGGCCTCAGCGTGAACCGCCTGATCCGCGTCTCGTTCGGTCCGTTTCAGCTCGGCGATCTCGGAGAGGGCGCGGCCGAGGAAATCCGCACGCGCTATCTCAAAGATCAACTCGGCGGTCTCGCGGAGGAGGCGGAATGCGATTTCGACGCTCCGATCGTCGAGCGCCAGCCCGAAACGGTGAAACGCGCGCTTCGGGCGCGCGAGGAAAGCGCCGAAGCCCCCCGCCGCCGCGCCGGCCTCACCACCGACCGCAAGGGCCGGCGGGTTCTTGTCGAGCGTGTGGAGAAAGACCCGGCCAAGAAAGCGAAAACCCGTGCGGACCGCGAAGCCGGTCCACAGGACAATGCGCCGCCACGCCGTCCGCGAGATGACGGTCCTCAACCGGTGCGCGGCCAGCGCGGCGACCGGGTCGAGCGCAAGCCCCGTCGCGAGGGCGACGCTCCGGCGCGCCCGTTCCGTGCCCGCGACGACCGGCCCGACCGGCCGCAGCGCGACGAGCGCCGGGGTCCGCCGCGCGATCATTCTTCCCGGCCGCCGCGCCGGGAAGGCGAGGGGCCGCGCCCGTTCCGTGCCCGTGAGGACAGGCCTGACCGTCCGCCGCGCCGCGACGGTGACGTGCCGCGTCCGTTCCGCGCCCGCGAAGACCGGGCCGACCGGCCGCCCCGTCGTGACGGCGACGGCTCGCGGCCCTTGCGTAGCCGTGAAGACCGTCCGCGTGCCGAGCGTCCCGAAAAGCCTCAGGAGCCGAGGCCCAACGGCAATCGCACTCGCGTTTTCCGCGCCCGCCCGCCGCGTGAAGAAGGCCCGGAGCGCGAGGAACGCCGTGGTCCGCCCCGCGAGCGTGATTCGCGACCGCCGCGCGGAGAAGGTCCGCGCCCACCCCGCCGCGACGGTGAAAAGCCCCGTGGCTTCGCCGGTAAGCCGGGAGGCCGCGAAGACAGGCCCCGTCGCAACGAGAACGGACCGCGGCCGCCCCGACGCGACGGCGACAAACCGCGCGGTTTCAGTGGAAAACCCGGCGGCAGGCCCTCGGGCCCGGGCCGTCCCGGAGGTCGTCCTTCCGGCCCGCCCAGGGGCGGCAAGCCCGGGAGTGGGCGACCCGGCGGCGGCAAGCCGCGTTCGCGCGGCTGATCCATGCGCATCATCGCCGGCCGCTTTCGCGGCCATGCGCTGAAAACGCCGAGCTCATATCGCATCCGGCCGACCTCCGACCGGCTGCGCGAAACCCTGTTCAACGTGCTCGCGCATTCCTATGGCGATCCCGTCGAGGGCGCCCGCGTGCTCGATCTTTTCGCCGGGACGGGCGCGCTCGGCCTGGAAGCGCTGTCGCGCGGCGCGGCGCATGCGCTGTTTGTCGAGGACGGGGTCGAGGCGAGGGGATTGCTGCGCGGCAATGTCGAGGCGCTGGGCGTTGCGGGCAATACGCGGATTTTCCGCCGCGATGCGACCAAGCTCGGCGTCGTCCACCCCAACGCGCCGTTCACGCTCCTCTTCGCCGATCCGCCTTATGGAAAAGGCCTTGCCGAGAAAGCGCTCGCCTCCGCCCGCGCGGGCGGCTGGCTCACACAGGATGCGCTTGCTGTGGTCGAGGAGGCGGCGGACGCGGCATTCACGACGCCGGACGGATTCGAGGAGATCGAAACGCGCGATTACGGCGAGACGAAACTGATGTTCCTGCGCGTGGCTTAAACCCAAGCCAAGTCCGGTGTTCCCGACTTGGCAACTCAAGTGCTGAACTCGGCTATCGCCGATTCAGTTGGGGAGAAGGGGAGAAGGCTACTTCAGCCCATCAAATCCCGGACCGAATCCGTTCAGCGATACCGGAATGCCGATGCCTTCTTCCGGCGTCTGGAAGATGATGAACACCGCGCTCTTGCCGGTGCGCAGTTTGGTGATGAGGTTTTCGTCCATCACCACTTCGGCGACGCAGCCGTCGGGGAGGCAGCGCACGAATCCGGCGCGGCCGATTTCGGCATCGTCGATTCGCAAGCCGAGTCCCGCCGGCAGCAAAACGCCCAGCGGAGCGAGCACGCGCAGCAGGCGGTTCTTATTATCGGCCAGTTTCAGCACGATGATCGACAGGCCGACATTCGGCCGGTCCTCCGCCGTCACGCTCTGCACCAGCGCGCACTGCTCGGATTTTGCGCCCGGCGGCGTGTCGCAGCGAATCTGCCAGTCGCCGGCGGTCTGCTTCACCGTGCCTTGGGCCGACGCGGGCCCAGCGGCGAGAACCGCAAGCGCGAGAATTGATGTGAAGAAGCCGAAAAGGCGAGTGAAGCCAGACATGCCGAAAGGACGCTCCGGAGAGGGTGCCGGCGACTTCGAGCCTATGCCGGATATCCAATCCGCCTAACAGACGGACATGGCGAGTCAAGGGCAAGTGATTCGCGGGCAGGGCGGCGCGGTGATGCCCTTTGTTTTCGCGCCCTTATGCCGCACAGTCTGGAACTGCCCCAAAGTTGCGGGGGAAGAACCTTTGTGTTTGAACGGCAGCCGTCTGGCCGCGGGCTGTTCCGGGGCCCGATTTTCCAGGCATTGCCCGCTCAGGAGAGCGCCCCGGACATGACGCTCCGTTCCCGCTTCGCCGCCCGGTTTTTCACGGCTTCGATTCTCGCGCTTTTTGCCTCTCCGGCCTTCGCCGGCGCCGGCCAGCCGAGCGACTGGCAGATCAATTTCCAGGATGCGGTTACGCCGATCATGGAACAGATCCACAGCTTCAACATCTTCATCAACATCATCATCACGGTGATCGTGTTGTTCGTGTTGGCGCTTCTGGCCATCTGCACGGTCCGCTTCAGCGAGAAGAACAACCCGGTCCCCTCGCGCACCACGCACAACACGATGATCGAAGTCGTGTGGACGATCGCCCCGGTGCTGATTCTCGTCATCATCGCGCTGCCGTCGTTCAAGCTGCTCTACGCGCAGTACGACATGCCGAAGGCCGATGTGACCCTCAAGGTCACCGGCGTGCAGTGGTACTGGAAGATCGAATATCAGACGGCCGCGGCTCCGGCCGGAACCGCAGCACCCGCTCCGGGTTCCGAAGCCACCGCAGGCCCAGCGCCCGCGCCGGGAGCGGCTCCCGCTCCTGAAGCCGCCGCCTCGGTCACCCAGGCTGCGGCCGGCGCTCCCGATTTCGAAATGGAAGTTCGGCTGAAGCCGAAGGGCGAACTCGCCGCCGGCGATCCCTGGCTTCTCGCAGTGGACAATGTCGCCGTCGTGCCGGTCGGCAAAGTGGTCCGCGTCCAGGTTACGGCCGCCGACGTCATTCACGCCTTCGCGGTGCCGAGCTTCGGCGTGAAGGTCGACGCTGTGCCCGGCCGTCTCAACGAAACGTGGTTTCGCGCCGATCGCGAGGGCATCTATTATGGCCAGTGCTCGGAACTCTGCGGTCGTGATCACGCCTTCATGCCGATCGCCTTTCGTGTCGTCAGTGAATCCGATTATCAGGCTTGGCTGACACAGGCCCGGCAGCAGTTTGCAATGAACCCTGTGCCCCGCAGTATGGTCGCCGACGCGTCCGCTGCGACGGGCCGTTGAGAGAATCGGGAAAAGGTAAGGTCATGGCGAAGAGCACGGCCGCCCACACTGCCCACGAAGCGCACGACCACCCGCACGGGTGGAAGCGCTACGTCTATTCGACGAACCACAAGGACATCGGCACGATGTACCTGATCTTCGCGATCATCGCGGGGATCATCGGCGGCGGTCTGTCGGTCGCCATGCGCGCCGAACTCCAGCAGCCCGGCCTGCAGATCTTCGGCGATCCGCAGATGTTCAACATGTTCACGACCGCGCACGCGCTCATCATGATCTTCTTCATGGTCATGCCGGCGCTCATCGGCGGCTTCGCCAACTGGTTCGTTCCGATCATGATCGGCGCGCCGGACATGGCGTTCCCGCGGATGAACAACATTTCGTTCTGGCTGCTTCCGCCGGCGCTCGCACTTCTCGTCATCTCGATGTTCATGCCCGGCCCTCCCGGCGGCCATGGCGTCGGCGGCGGCTGGACGATGTATCCGCCGCTGTCGAGCCACGACGCGGCTCCGGGACCGGCGATGGATTTTGCGATCCTCTCGCTCCACATCGCCGGTGCGTCGTCGATTCTCGGCGCCATCAACTTCATCACCACGATCTTCAACATGCGCGCGCCTGGCATGACCATGCACAAGATGCCGCTGTTTGCGTGGTCGGTGCTGGTCACCGCCTTCCTGCTGCTCCTGTCGCTTCCGGTTCTTGCCGGCGCGATCACGATGCTGCTGACCGACCGTAATTTCGGCACGACCTTCTTCAATCCGGCGGGCGGCGGCGATCCGGTCCTGTTCCAGCATCTGTTCTGGTTCTTCGGCCATCCCGAGGTCTACATCCTGATCCTGCCCGGCTTCGGCATCATCAGCCACGTCATATCGACCTTCGCGCGCAAGCCCATCTTCGGCTATCTCGGCATGGCCTACGCCATGGTCGCGATCGGCGTCGTCGGCTTCGTCGTCTGGGCGCACCATATGTACACGACCGGCATGTCGGTGAACGCGCAGGCCTATTTCGTGTTCGCCACGATGGTCATCGCGGTGCCGACGGGCGTGAAGATCTTCTCCTGGATCGCGACGATGTGGGGCGGCTCGATCTCGTTCAAGACGCCGATGCTGTGGGCGATGGGCTTCATCTTCCTGTTCACGGTCGGCGGCGTCACCGGCGTCGTGCTCTCGAACGCGGGCATCGACCGCGCGCTGCACGACACCTATTACGTCGTGGCGCACTTCCATTACGTGCTGTCGCTCGGCGCGGTCTTCGCCATCTTCGCGGGCTGGTACTACTGGTTCCCGAAGATGAGCGGCTACATGTACAATGAGAGCATCGGCAAGCTGCACTTCTGGACGACGTTCATCGGCGTCAACCTCGTGTTCTTCCCGCAGCATTTCCTTGGAATGGCCGGCATGCCGCGCCGCTACGTGGATTATCCGGAAGCCTTCGCGCACTGGAACTTCGTCTCCTCGATCGGCTCCTACATTTCGGGCTTCGCGGTTCTGATCTTCCTGTTCGGCGTGGTCCAGGCCTTCGCCCGCAAGGTCCCGGCCGGCGACAATCCGTGGGGCGAGGGCGCGACGACGCTCGAATGGACGCTGCCGTCGCCGCCGCCGTTCCATCAGTTCGAGACCCTGCCGCAGATCAAGTGAGCGGCGGTTTCGGAAATCGAAAGTTAGCGCGGCCGGGGCATTGCTCCGGCCGGCCCAGTTGAGAAGCAGGGACGGATTGGCCCAATGAGCGCCGCGACCGAAAAACTGCAGCATGCCGCCGCGGGCTTCGCCGAGCCGAGCCGCGCGGAGGTGCGCGATTTCGTGACGCTGCTGAAACCCCGGGTCATGTCGCTCGTCGTCTTCACGGCGCTTGTCGGCATGGTGCTGGCGCCGGGCGGGCTGCATCCGGTCCTTGCCGCCGTTTCGCTGCTCTGCATCGCCATCGGCGCGGGTGCGTCAGGCGCCCTGAACATGTGGTGGGATGCCGATATCGACGCGATCATGACGCGCACACGCGGCCGCCCCGTTCCGGCGGGCCGGATGTATCCGGGCGAGGCCCTGGCCTTCGGCCTGGTTCTCGCCGCGGGCTCCGTCCTTACCCTTTATCTCGCCGCCAACTGGCAGGCAGCGGCGCTTCTCGCCTTCACCATCTTCTTCTACGTCGTGATCTACACGATGTGGCTGAAGCGCTGGACGGTGCAGAACATCGTCATCGGCGGTGCGGCCGGTGCGTTCCCGCCCATGGTCGGCTGGGCCGCCGTCACGGGTTCGGTGAGCCTCGAAAGCGTGGTTCTCTTCCTCATCATCTTCTTCTGGACGCCGCCGCATTTCTGGGCGCTCGCGCTCGTGAAATCGGAAGACTATGCGAAGGCGGGAGTCCCCATGCTGCCGGTCGTTCACGGCGAGGACGAGACGCGCCGCCAGATCCTGATCTATTCGCTGATCCTCGCGCCGATCGGCATCGTGCCCTACATCATGGGCTTCGGCGGCCTGACCTACGGCGTGGTCTCGCTCGGCATGGGCGCACTGTTTCTCGTCCTGGCCTTCCGGGTTTATCGCGTGCGCACCGGCGCGGGCGCGCCGAAGGCCGCGCGCGAGCTGTTCGCCTATTCGATCCTTTACCTCTTCGTTCTGTACGCAACCCTGCTCGGCGAGGCCGTCATCCTCGCCCCGGGAGCTTGAGGCCATGGCCGCGAAGAAGAACTCGGACGTCGTCGTGCCTGCCGAAAAGAGCGAGGGCATCGTCCTGACCGCGGAGCAGAAGCGCCGCCTGCGCGCGCGCAACATCGCGGTGGCCGCGGTGCTCTTTGGTCTTATCGGTCTGTTTTACCTCATCACCATCTTCAAACTCGGCGGCAATATTGCCGGGCGGGCAATCTGATGAGCGCGCCGATCCGCAATCACCGCATTGTAGCCGCCGCCTGCGGTGTCTTCGTTCTGTCCATGCTGGGCGCGGCCTATGCCGCCGTTCCGCTGTACCGCATGTTCTGCCAGGTGACGGGCTTCGGCGGCACGACGCAGGTAGCAAGCGCCGCGCCGACGCGCACCGCCGACCGCACGATCCGCGTTCGCTTCGACGCCAATGTCGCGCCGGGGCTCGGCTGGGAGTTCCACCCGGTGCAGCGCGAAATGACCGTGAAGATCGGCGAGACCGCGCTCGCCTTCTATCGCACCAAGAACGCGTCGTCCCAGGATCAGTGGGGCTCGGCGACCTACAATGTCACCCCGGAAGTCACCGGCGGCTACTTCTCCAAAATCCACTGCTTCTGCTTCGAGAAGCAGCATCTGAAGGCGGGTGAGGAAATGGACATGCCGGTGCAGTTCTTCATCGACCCGTCCATGGTCGACGACAGGACGCTCGACAGCGTCCAGACGATTACCCTGTCCTATACATTTTTCGCGGCCGAGCCGCCGGCGCGTGTCGCCGGCCAGTCCGCCGCGCCGAAACTCTGACGGAGAAACGCCATGGCTGAGGCACACGCCAAGCATCACGATTATCATTTGGTAGATCCGAGCCCGTGGCCGGTCATCGGCTCGGTCGGCGCGTTCGTCCTGGCCATCGGTGCGATCTATTACATGCACCATGACGACATCAGTCAGCGCTATGCATGGGCCATGGCGCCCGGCTTCGCCATCGTCCTCTACACGATGTTCATGTGGTGGCGCGATGTGCGCAACGAAGCGAACACCGGGGACCACACCCGCGTCGTCCAACTTCATCACCGCTACGGCATGATGCTGTTCATCGCCTCCGAAGTGATGTTCTTCGTCGCCTGGTTCTGGGCCTATTTCGACGTCGCCTTGTTCCCGAACGATCCGGCCCAGTATCTGCGCGTCGAAGAGACGGGCGGCGTCTGGCCACCGGCCGGCATCGCGACCTTCGACCCCTGGCACCTGCCGCTGCTCAACACCCTGATCCTGCTCACCTCGGGCACGACGGTCACCTGGGCGCACCACGCCATCATCGAAGGCGACCGCAAGGGCGCCAAGCAGGCGCTCTGGCTCACCGTGGCGCTCGGCCTTCTGTTCAGCGCCTGCCAGGCCTTCGAATACAGCCACGCGGCGTTCAACTTCTCTGGCGGCATCTACGGCGCGACCTTCTTCATGGCGACCGGCTTCCACGGCTTCCATGTCATCGTCGGCACCATCTTCCTCGCCGTCTGCCTGATCCGTCTGTACAAGGGCGACTTCACGCCCAAGCAGCATTTCGGCTTCGAAGCCGCCGCTTGGTACTGGCACTTCGTCGACGTGGTCTGGCTGTTCCTGTTCGCTTCGATCTATGTCTGGGGCTATGGCGGCCCGGTTGCCGGAGCGGCCCACTGATGACTTTCTCCTCTCCCGCTTGCGGGAGAGGACCACTCGCGGCCGGGAGGCCGTGAGCGCGGTGAGGGGAGAGTCCGGGAACCGCCAATCGCGAGCATCGCGCTTGCCCTCACCCCGGTCGCCTGACGACGACTCGACCCTCTCCCAGGCAAGTCGGGTATACCCGACTTGCCCACTTGCAGATCTGAACTCGGGAACACCCGAGTTCAGTGCAGGAGAGGGGAAGTGACTGACGATTTCATGCCCCAGCCGCCGATCGCGACCGGCCTGCGCGGCCGCTGCCCGCGGTGCGGCCGGGGGCACATGTTCCGCTTCTATATCGATGTCGCGCCGGTATGCGAGGTCTGCGGTCTCGACCTTTCCTTCGCCGACGCGGGCGACGGTCCGGCCGTCTTCGTCATCCTCATCGCCGGTTTTCTGGTCATGGGCTTCGCGCTCTGGCTGGAATTCACGTTCCTGCCCCCGTTCTGGGTCCACATCCTGATTTCGTTCCCGGTGCTGCTGATCGTGTGCGGGGGGCTGCTGCGCCTGCTCAAGGGCGTGCTGATCGCCCTTCAGTACCACCACAAGGCTGCAGAGGGCCGGCTCGAAAACTGAGGTCCTGTTTACTGCCCCGGGGTGGGGTTAGGTTTACCACGGCATTGATCGGCGATTGTCTTCAAAACCTCCGGACGGCATGTTTCCGCCGCATCCGCGTGGGGCGGTTTGGGGTTAAAAACGCGGGCCGTGGAGATATCCACGAGCCCGCGTTTCCCGTTCCGGCCCCGTCCTTCCCGCACATCCCCAGCTTTGAACGAGCGGACCTTTATGTCCCGCGGAACAAGTGATGCGCGTCGATACTGCTGTCGAATCAAAGTGTTGCGAGCACCAGAAAGTAGAGTAGATCGGCCGTGATTTACCAAGAAATCAATCGAAAGTTGTAACTAAATAGGATAGTCCGCAGTCTTGCAGTCAATTGTTCAGACATGACGGTGACTGCATGCACGATACTTCTCATCTGGCGGACGAAAGCTACGGGCCGCCCGCATTCCTCCGGCATCGCGGCTGGAAAGACCTGATCGAGGTCGATCTGGAACGCGAAATCTCCACCCAAACCCCTCTGCAAAAGGTTGTCGGCGGTGCGTCCGGCGGCACGTCCTCGCAAAAGCCGTTGCGCAAGGCGCTGTCGGCGGTGCGCGAAGACCTCGACCGGCGCACCCGCGAATGGCGGGGCAGCGCCCAGGTCGTCGAGCAGACGCTGCGGCAGCTGGCGGCAGCCGAGCAGGCGCGTTCCATCGCGCTCAAGGCCCTGACGCAGATCGAAGCCGAGGTGGCCATCACGGGCGAGGCCCTGACCGTCGCGCTTGCCTCTTTCGACGAAGTCGACGGGGGCAGGGACATCGACCCATTGTTTATTCAAAGCGATGCGTCCCTGGACGCCCGGGATCGCGCCGCGAGCGAGGTGGCGATTGCCCAGCGCTGGTGCCGGTCGGCCTGGAACATCTATGCGGAGGCGCTGGAGAACGAGCGGGTTCTGCGGCTGCAAATCCAGTCGCCGGGCTCGACCTCCGCCTGACGTTTCGAGATTGCGCGGGGCCTGTTGGGGTTGACGCGCGGGCCATGGGGGATCACCAAGCCCCGATGCGCCTGCGCTCCCTTTTTCTTCCCGGTCTTTTCGCTATAGCCGCCTTTGCCGTCCTGATCGGGCTCGGCATCTGGCAGGTCGAGCGGCTGCACTGGAAGGAAGATCTGCTCGCCCGCGTATCGGCCCGCATCGCTCAGCCGCCGGCGCCGCTTCCCCCGCCGTCCGATTGGCGGGATCTCGATCTCGCCGCCTGGGAATACCGCCCCGTCGAGGTCACGGGCCGCTTTCGCCACGAACTCGAAGCCCACGTCTATGCGCTGCTGACCGAGCCCCGCGGCCCGCTTTCCGGCCCCGGCTACTGGATCGTCACACCCTTCCAGGTCGAGGGCACGGCCGCCACGGTGCTCGTCAATCGCGGCTTCGTGCCGCTGGAGAATGTGCAGAAAGCGGCGCGGCCCGAAGGCGATATTACCCTTCGCGGTCTCATCCGGGCGCCGGAGGACGCGAACCTCTTCACCCCGGACGACGAGCCGGACAAGCGGCTGTTCTATTCCCGCGATCCGGCGTCCATCGCCCCCCATCTCGGTATCCTCGACGCGGCGCCGTTTACCATAGATGCGACCGAAACCCCGCCGGGCGGCCTGCCCCAGGCGGGTGAAACCCGGCTCGATTTCCCCAACCGCCATCTCGAATATGCCCTGACCTGGTTTGGGCTGGCGGGGGCGCTTTTGGCGGTCTTCGCCGCCTTTACCCTGACCCGGCTTCGCCGCCGCTAGGGTTGCCTCCAGGGTAGGCGCCGCCTACTTTGCCATCACGCTTTTCAGGAACGTTCATTTGAGTCTGTCTTACGTCTCGACACGGGGCGAAGCTCCGTCGCTCGGCTTTGCCGATGTCCTGCTCGCGGGTCTTGCCCGCGACGGTGGACTTTATGTGCCCGAAACCTGGCCCAGCCTGTCGGCCGAGGCCGTGGAGGGGTTCGCCGGAAAACCTTATACGGAAGTGGCGGAAGCCGTCATAAAGCCTTTTGTAGGCTCAGCTTTCGGTTCCGGCGAAGTGCGCGCGATGATCCGCGATGCCTACGCCACCTTCCGGCATCCGGCGGTCGCGCCGCTCGTTCAGACCGGCCCGAACGAGTTCATTCTGGAGCTCTTCCACGGGCCGACTCTGGCCTTCAAGGACGTCGCGATGCAGCTCCTCGCGCGGTTCATGGACCGCGCTCTGGCGCAGCGCGGCGAGCGCGCCACCATCGTCGCGGCGACGTCGGGGGACACCGGCGGGGCCGCGGTCGAGGCCTTCAGATCCTGCACCCGCGTCGATGTCGTGATCCTGTTTCCGAACGGCCGTGTCTCCGACGTGCAGCGCCGCCAGATGACGACGGTCGACGCGCCGAACATTCATGCCGTTGCGGTCGAGGGAAATTTCGACGATTGCCAGGCGCTCGTGAAGGCGATGTTCAACGACCATGCCTTTCGCGACCGCCAGCGTCTTGCCGCCGTCAACTCGATCAACTGGGCGCGCATCGTCGCGCAGGTCGTCTACTATTTCACCGCCGCGGTTTCGCTCGGCGCGCCGCACCGGCCCGTCTCCTTCGTCGTACCGACGGGCAATTTCGGCGACGTCTTCGCGGGGTGGGTCGCCAAGCGCATGGGTCTGCCCATCGAGCGGCTGGTCGTCGCGACGAACGTCAACGACATCCTGGCGCGCACGATCGAGACCGGGCGTTACGAGGTGAGGGGAGTTCTGCCCACCTCCTCGCCCAGTATGGACATTCAGGTTTCGTCGAACTTCGAGCGCCTGCTGTTCGAGGCCGAAGGCCGCGACCCCGCCGCCGTGCGGCGTCACATGGCCTCGCTCGCGCAATCGGGCGCGTTCACGATCTCCGGCACACCCATCGCCGCCATCCGTGGTGAGTTCGATGCCGGCCGCGCCAGCGAGGAAGAGACCGTTGCAATCATGAAGCGTCTTCGCAAGGACGCCGGCTATCTCCTTGATCCACATACGGCCGTGGCCATGGCCGTCGGTGAAAACATCGGTGGCGATCCGTCGGTGCCGCGCATTGTGCTGGGCACCGCGCATCCCGCGAAATTCCCCGACGCGGTGAAAGCCGCGACGGGCGAACACCCGGCGCTGCCGGATCACGTCGCCGATATTCTCGACCGCAAGGAACGCTTCACCATCGTGCCGAACGATCTTGCGAAGATTCAGGACTTCGTCGCCGCCCATGCGCGCGCCGCCAAGGAGGTTGCGTGAGCGTCGAGATCACCAAACTGCCGAACGGCCTGACCGTCGTCACCGACTCAATGCCGGGCATCAACACGGCGGCGATCAGCATCGCCTTCGGCGCGGGCTCGCGCAGCGAAACAGAGAGTGAGCACGGGCTCGCCCATCTCCTCGAGCACATGGCCTTCAAGGGCACGACGCGCCGCACCGCGCAGCGCATCGCTGAAGAAATCGAGGAGGTCGGCGGCGATCTCAACGCCGCGACCGGTATCGAGCAGACGAGCTACGACGCACGCGTTCTCGCGGCCGATGTGCCGCTCGCGCTCGACATGCTGTCCGACATCCTCACTGATCCGCTGCTGACCGATGAAGAACTCGTGCGCGAAAAGGGCGTCATCCTTCAGGAGATCGGCGCCATCGAGGATACGCCGGACGATCTCGTCTACGATCTCGCCCACGAAAAGGCGTTCCAGGGCCAATCTCTCGGGCGTCCCATCCTCGGCACGCCGGAATTGGTCTCGGCGCTCGATCGGGAGGCCATCTCCGGCTTCCTCGGCCGTCATTACCGCGCCCCGCATGGCGTCGTCGTGGTGTCCGGCGCGGCCGATCACGGAGAGATCGTGAAACTCACCGGGGATTATCTCGGCGGCCTGCCGTCCGGCGCCGGCGCCCAGGTGCCGCCCGCGTCCTGGGTCGGCGGCGAAATCCGCAGCGTACGCGATCTCGAACAGGCCCATCTCGTTCTCGCTTTTCCCGGCCGCGCGCTCGGCGACAAGGATGCGATCGCGCTGCAGGTGTTTTCAAACATCCTCGGCGGCGGCATGTCCTCGCGCCTCTTTCAGGAAATCCGAGAGAAGCGCGGCCTCGTCTATACGATCCAGTCTTTCCACTGGGCCTTTGCCGATTGCGGTCTGTTCGGCATTTATGCCGGCACCGGCGAGGACGATCTCGAGAAACTGATGCCGATCATGCTCGACGAGATCGGGGACGCGGCGCATACTGCGACCGAGGCCGAGATCAACCGCGCCAAGGCGCAGATGCGCATGTCTCTCGAACTTGCCCGCGAACAGCCGACATCGCGCGCCGAACGTCTCACCCGCCAGATCCTGACGCTCGGCCGCGCCGTTACGCCCGAGGAAGTGCTGGCCCGGCTCGACGCCGTCACCGTGGACGATGTCCGCCGCACCGGACGTGCCGCGATCTCCGCTATCCCGGCTTTGGCCGCGATAGGACCGGTCCGCGGCCTGCCTCCGTTCGAACGTATTACCGAGCGGCTCGGCAAGCCGGCCTTCGCTGCCTGACCATGGCCTTCCTCCGCGCCTTCTCGAATGAGGACCATGTTGAGACGATACGCGGCGAGGGGGTGTGGCTGAGATCGCCGCTCCCCGGCGATTACGAGGACTGGTCGGCGCTCCGGTCCAAATCCCGCGCCTTTCTCAAGCCCTGGGAACCGACCTGGCCGGACGACGATCTCTCCCGCGCGGCCTTCCGCCGGCGGCTCCGCCGCTATGCCGAGGAGCGCAGGCTCGACAGCGCCCACAGCTTTTTTATCTTCCGCAACGGCACCGGCGAGCTCCTCGGCGGGATTACCATCTCCAATATCCGCCGCAGCGTCGCCCAGGTCGGCACTCTGGGTTACTGGATGGGGGAGGCCTATGCGGGGCACGGCTATATGACGGCCGGCGTCCGGGCGGTGATCCCCCATGCGTTCAGCGCGCTGAGGCTGCGCCGCCTGGAGGCGGCCTGCATCCCCACGAATGTGGCTTCGGTCCGCGTCCTCGAAAAAGCCGGGTTCACGAAGGAGGGCTATGCACGGGAATACCTCTGCATAGACGGTGTTTGGCAGGATCACCTTCTTTTCGCCCTTCTCAGGGGCGATGCGAGGGGCTGATACTGTACGCCTTGCCCGGCTGGATGGTCGGGGGTACGCATGACGGCTGAATGAGCCGTGGGGGAGTCGGGGTTTTGCATCTCGTCAGGGCAGCGTTTTGCGCCCTTCTTGTCCTGTTCGGACTGATGCTCGCCGGCGGCCGGGCCTCGGCGCTGGAACCGATTGTCGTGCCGCTCGACCGCGGCGCCATCGATCTCACCCGCATCATCGAGCGCTTCACCTCCGAAGGCGACCGCGTCCAGGTCACGACCGCGCCTTCGGCCGACGGCATCGTGCGCCGCATCGAAGTCCGCGCGCATGACGCGGGCCCGGCGGACTGGGCCCTGTTCGCGCTCACCAACACCTCGGACGAGCAGATCGACCGTCTTCTCGTCGCGCCGCATTACCGGCTCGTGGGCTCGGGCGTCACCTGGCCCGATCTCGGCTCGCGCCGCATCGTCGATGTCACGGCCAGCCAGGGCTTCCGCCCCGAGCGTGAGGAATTGGCCGACACCGACATCTTCCTCGTCACGCTCGATCCCGGGGCGACCGTCACCTTTGTCGCCGAACTCGATTCCCCGAAGCTCCCGCAGCTTCATCTGTGGAGCCCGGATGCCTACAAGGACAGCGTCAACGACCTGACGCTCTACAAAGGGATCGTGCTCGGCATTGCCGGTCTTCTCGCGCTCATCCTCACCATCGTCTTCGTCGTGAAGGGCTCGGCCATGTTCCCGGCCTCGGGCGCGCTCGCCTGGGCGGTGCTCGCCTGGCTCGCGATCGACTTCGGCTTCTGGCACAAGATTTTCGGTCTCGGGCCCGGTGAGGATCATGTCTACCGCGCGGGCGCCGAGGCCATGCTCGCCGCGACGCTCATCGTTTTTCTGGTCGCCTATCTCAATCTCAACCGCTGGCATGTCCGCTTCGCCCATATCGCCGCGATCTGGCTGATCGGCATGATGGCGCTTGTCGGCATCGCGCTCGTCGATGCTCCGGTCGCCGCCGGCATTGCGCGCATGTCGCTCGTTCTCGTCGCCGTGCTCGGCTTCGGCATCGTGGTCTGGCTGGCGCTGCATAATTTCGACCGCGCCGTCATGCTCATCCCGAGCTGGTTTCTGCTCGTCGCCTGGGTCGCGGGGGCGGGCCTTACCGTGTCGGGTCTGCTCGACAACGACCTTGTCTCACCCGCGCTCGTCGGCGGTCTCGTTCTCGTCGTGCTGTTGCTCGGCTTCACGGTCATGCAGCATGCGTTCGCGGGCGCAGGTCTTGCCCATGGCCTGGGCTCCGATCTCGAGCGCCGCGCGCTCGCCATCACCGGCTCGGGCGATCTCGTCTGGGACTGGGATGTCTCCGCCGACAGGGTTCACGTCACCCCGGAGTTCGAGCATCTGCTCGGACTGAAGAAGGGCGATCTCCACGGCCCGGCCGCGGCCTGGCTCGACGTTCTGCACCCGTCCGATCGTGACCGCTTCCGTGCGGCGCTCGACATGATCGTCGCCGAGCGGCGCGGCAAGGTGTCGGAACAATTCCGCTTCCGCGCCCAGGACGGGCATTATCACTGGATGCTGCTGCGCATCCGCCCGGTCGTCGCCGCCCACGGCGAGGTCACGCGCTGTGTCGGTACTCTCATCGATATCACGGACAGCAAGGCCGCCGAGGAGCGGCTGCTTCAAAATGCCGTCTACGATAATCTGACGGGCCTGCCCAATCGCCAGCTCTTTCTCGATCGCGTCGAAGCCGCGCTCGCCTTTGCCTCGGCCGACGACAAAATCCGCCCGACCGTCATGGTCGTCAATCTCGACGCCTTCAAGAAGATCAATGACAATGTCGGCCTTACCGCCGCCGACACGCTTCTTCTCACGCTCGTCCGCCGCATCGGCCGCCATCTCAAGAGCCAGGACATGCTGGCGCGGCTCGGCGGCGATCAGTTCGGCATCCTGCTGCTGTCGGAGCGCGACGGTCCGCGCGTCAGCCAGTTCGCCGAAACCGTCCGCAAGGCGATTTCGACGCCCATCGCGTCGTCCGGCCGCGAGGTCATCCTCACGGGGTCGATCGGCCTCGCGATGATGGAGCCGCGCGCCGCCGTCACCTGCGAGGATCTCGTGCGCAACGCCGAGGTCGCGATGTTCCACGCCAAGCGCATCGGCGGCGGCGACCATATCGAAGTCTTCAAGCCGACCATGCGCACGGCCAAGACGGACCGCCTTCTCGTCGAGGGCGAGCTTCGCCGCGCGCTCGAGCGCGAGGAGCTGCGCGTCCTCTATCAGCCCATCGTCCGGCTGGAGGACCGCTCCATTGTCGGCTTCGAGGCGATGCTTCGCTGGGATCACGCCCGCTATGCGCGCCGCCCCGCCGCCGAATTCCTCGCAATCGCCGAGGAAACCGGCCTTATCGTGGATTTCAGCCTGTTCGCGCTCGATCGCGCTTCGCGCCAGCTCGCTCTGTGGCAGCGCCGCGTGCCGATCGATCCGCCGCTGTTCGTTACCGTCAACCTCCCGACCAAGCAGTTCGAACGCCAGGATCTCATCCAGGACATCAAGACGGTGCTCTCGCGCACCATCCTGATGCGCGGCTCGCTGAAACTCGAACTGACCGAGAACCTCGTCGTCCAGAACCCGGAACGCGCCGCGCACATGCTGGAAAAGCTGCGCGATCTCGGCGTCGGCCTCGCGCTCGACGATTTCGGAACGAGCCATGCGAGCCTTGCCTATCTCGAGCGGTTCTCGTTCGACACCGTGAAGATGGACCGCAGCTTCCTGCGCCAGCAGAGCAAGCTGCACCGCATCGCGATCCTGCGTTCGATGATCCATCTTGGCCGCGAACTCGGCCTCGACGTCATCGCGGAAGGCGCGGAAACGGATTCGGATGCGGTCGAGCTCTACCATCTCGGTTGTCAATACGCGCAGGGCACAGCCTTCGGCGAGCCGATGACGGCGGACGACGCCGAACGGCTCCTCGGCATCGCGGTCCAGACCTCCCCGATCGCCACCGCCCGCCGTGCGGTGATGGGTGCGCTGAGCAAGTAGGGGTGGCCCTAGCCTCTCCCGTTCACGGGAGAGGTCGACTCGACGCTACGGCGTCGAGCGGGTGAGGGGGCGTTGTCGAGATTCGGCTTGCCCTCACCCCGGAGCGCTTCGCGCTCTCGACCCTCTCCCGTAAACGGGAGAGGGGATTCTCCACTCCTATCGCCAGCCCCCGCATTGACGCCCCGCCCATCGCGTATTTCGATGTCTTCGCGGCCGGGGCGGCCGTGAACAGGGGGCTTATCAATGGCAAATGTAGCCGAGCCGCTCGCGGCGGCCGCACAAGGCAATGCAATCGAGCGTTTCTTTGATCTCGCCGGAAACGGAACGACGATCCGCACCGAAGTCATCGCGGGGATCACGACGTTCCTGACCATGGCCTACATCATCTTCGTCAATCCGAATATTCTGGCCGCCGCCGGCATGCCGAAAGAGGCCGTGTTCGTCGCGACCTGTCTCGCCGCCGCTCTCGCCACCCTCGTCATGGCGCTCTACGCCAAGTACCCGATCGCGCTCGCGCCGGGCATGGGCCTCAACGCCTTCTTCGCTTTCTACGTCGTCGGCGCTCTTGGTTTCAGCTGGCAGCAGGCGCTCGGCGCGGTCCTCATTTCGGGCCTTCTCGCGCTTCTTATCTCGGTCCTGCCGATCCGCGCCTGGCTCGTGAACTCGATTCCGAACAGTTTGAAAATGGCGACCTCGGCGGGCATCGGGTTCTTCCTCGCCATCATCGCGCTGCAAGGCGCGGGCCTCGTCGTCGACAGCCCGGCGACGCTCGTCACGCACGGCAAGCTGCTCGCCGCGACGCCGCTCCTCGCGCTGCTCGGCTTCGTCATCATCGCCGCGCTGAACCAGCTCAAGGTGCCCGGCGCGACGATCATCGGCATCCTCGTCGTCGCCGTCATCGGCATTCCGTTCGGCGTCGCGAGCTTCGGCGGCGTCATGTCCATGCCGCCCTCGCTCGTGCCGACCTTCCTGCAGATCGATTTCTCGCGCGCGGCCGAAGGCGCGTTCTGGATCGTGGCCCTGACCATGTTCTTCGTCGATTTCTTCGACACGGCGGGCACTCTGGTCGGCGTCGCCCATCGCGCGCGCCTCCTCGACGAGGACGGCAATCTGCCCCGCCTGAAGCAGGCCCTGATCGCGGATTCGTCGGCGACGACGTTAGGCTCGCTCCTGGGCACCTCGAACACGACATCGTATATCGAGAGCGCAGCGGGCGTCGCTGCGGGCGGACGCACCGGCCTTGCCTCGGTCGTCACCGCGCTCTGCTTCCTGCTGGCGCTGTTCTTTTCGCCGCTCGCGGGCTCGATCCCGCAATACGCCACCGCCGCGGCGCTGCTGTTCGTTGCGGTCGTCATGGCGCGCGCCCTGGCGGACATCGATTGGGACGATCTCACCGAAGCCGCGCCTGCCGCGGTCACGGCCATCACCATGCCGCTGAGCTATTCGATCGCGGTCGGGCTCGGCCTCGGCTTCATCACCTATGTCGTGGTGAAAACGCTGACAGGACGCTGGAGAGAGATCACGCCGGCCGCGCTTCTGCTTGCCGTGATTTTCGCTATCATGCTGCCATTGCTGTAAGGACGGCGGATTCATCGGACCGGCCGGATGCTCTCCGGCCGGCTCGCATGACGCGGAGCCAGATGCGGATGTCCCCAGATCAGATCGAGGCCATTGGCATCGTCGCCGGCACGCTTACGACGCTCTGCTGGCTGCCGCAGGCGTTGAGGATTTTGAAATCGCGAAGCGCCGAAGACCTGTCGCTGGTCACGCAGAGCGCGTTCACGGCCGGCATTTTTTTGTGGCTGGTGTATGGAATCTTCTCGGGCAGTCCGGCGCTCATTGCCTCCAACGGAGTCACATTGGCGCTCTCGACCGCGATCCTGGTGCTCAAGCTCAGATTTGGCTGAGCCGCGGGAGGCCTTCCGGAAGGCCCCCCGAAGTGTCTCAGAGGTTGTTCAGCAGGTTGCCGAGGACGAGCAGGACGAAGGCTGCCATCAGGAGCCAGGTCGCGTTCGCCGTAACGAACGGGATGACGGCGAAGAGACCGATGATGGCAAGCACGCCCACGACAAGCGCAATCAAGAATACCGGCTGGGTAGGTGCTGAAAGATTCATGATGTTTCCCCCAATTCTCTACAGATAGCCTCACAGAAACCGACTGTTACCGTGTTTCTGTAACAATAAGTTAACCATACCGGCCCTGATTCCACCATAGAACCGCCGGGGCGGTTTTACCCGCCCATCCCGCTGTGAAAACTTGCCTTTCGAAAGCCTCGTCATGCCGAGCCTTACGTCCCCCTACATCGCGCCGCTTCTTATGCTGGTCTGCTCGAATGTCTTCATGACCCTGGCCTGGTACGGCCATCTGAAGTTCAAGCCGGCGCCTCTGGCGCTCGTCGTTCTGGTCAGCTGGGGGATCGCCTTCGTCGAATATTGCTTTGCTGTCCCCGCGAACCGCATCGGCAACGCGGTCTATTCGGCGGCCGAGCTGAAGACCATGCAGGAGGTCATTACACTCCTCGTCTTCGCCGTCTTTTCGGTCGTCTATCTGAAAGAGCCTCTGGCCTGGAACCACGCGATCGGTTTCGCGCTGATTGCCGGCGGCGCGTGGTTCATCTTTCAGAAATGGTGAGGCCCGGAACGGCGAGGGGAGGCTTCAGACTCCGCGCACCACGGTCGAGAGCGCAAGCACCGCCCAGGCCAGGAACATGAAGACGAACTCATAGCCGTCGACGACCGGAACGGCCGTCAGCGTGGCCAGCACGGCAAGCACCGCCAAAACGCATGAAATGATGAACATGAGAGCGGAAGGCTTGCCGACGC
>CAWAYQ010000013.1:0-105796 GCA_963786225.1 uncultured Alphaproteobacteria bacterium | reverse complement strand
CGTGCTCGACCGCCGCGACGACAATCTCCGTTCCCTGCTTGCCGAAATCGGCATCGGGATTGAGGCGCTTCAGCAATTCCTCGTCCATGTGGAAGCGCTCGGCCAGAGCCTCCCGCGGCCCAGTGAAGGCCATGAGTTCGAGCTTCGCCTTCTCGGCGATATCGGTCGGGACCTTGTCGATAAACGGGCCCCTCACGTCCTGCGCCGAAATCGTGTAGCGGACGAGCACCGGCTCTGAAATCGCCCTCCGTCAATTTGGCGAAGCTCGCTTCATCCAGCTTTCCTGTCGCCTCCAGACCGTTGTCGGCCTGGAACGCCTTCAGCGCGATTTCGGTGGCGTCGCCGCTGAGCCCGTCGATGACGCCGGGCGAGTGGCGTTTCCGGTCGAGCAGGACCTGCGCCTTCAGGATGAGCTCCGGGCTTTTCGCGACCTTGGCCTCGAAGGTCGCCGCGTTGATCGCCTCGATATCGGGAGGCGCCGCCCAGACGGGCAGGGTGACGATCATCAGGAAGAAGGCAAACCACAGGCCGAACAGTTTCATTTTGATCTCCGGGCCCATCACAACGGTGGAAGCATCGATCCGGTTTCGCGTGCTATGAGGCTCCATGCCCGCCATCGTCTCCATCACCGATCCCGGCGACCCCCGCATCGCGTCCTTTCGCGAGGTTCGGGAGCGCGATCTCGTGGGGCGCGACGGGCAGTTCATCGCCGAGGGCGAGGTGGTTTTGCGCGGTCTCGTCGCGTCGGACCGTCACCGACCGGTCGCGCTCCTGATCGCCGACAAGAGGCTCGAAAAGCTTGGGCCGCTTCTTGCGCAGGTGCCGGACGGCGTGCCGGTCTATGCGGGCTCGCAGGACGTGATCGACGCGATTGCCGGCTTTCATCTGCATCGGGGCATTCTCGCGCTCGGCCGCCGCGCGGCGGACGATGGGGCCGATGCGCTTCTGGCGCCGCTGCCGGAGCGGGCGCTTGTTCTGGTGCTGATGGGCATCGCCAATCACGACAATATGGGCGGCCTGTTCCGCAATGCCGCGGCGTTCGGCGCGGCGGCGGTGCTGCTCGATTCGGAGAGCTGCGACCCGCTCTATCGCAAGGCGATCCGGGTTTCGGTGGGAGCCACTTTGAACGTCCCGTTCGCGCGCCTGAAACCGGGTGAAGACGCGCTCGACGTGCTGACCCGGCACGGCTTCGAGGCGTTCGCCCTGTCGCCCTCGGGCAGTACGGATATCGTCGATCTCCGCCGCCCGCCGCGCACAGCCGTACTGTTCGGAACAGAGGGGCCGGGCCTGCCGGACGCAATTCTGGCCCGCGCCCACACCGTTCGCATCGCCATGGCCGGCGGCTTCGACAGCTTGAACGTGGCGACCGCGAGTGGCGTCGTGCTGCATCATCTGTCGATGCGCTGTGGCCATGAGCAATAAAATTCAAGGCGACATCTAATTGCCAAAGGTTTCGGTCCTCATACGTCGATGAGCGTGAAGGCTCTCGATCCGGAGGGTCAGTGGTTACTTGTGGCTGAGATTGAGCAAGCGCTCCTGACTTGGATAGAGGTTGGCTGCTCCGGACTTTCGCCAATTGGCGACGACGCCGTTCTCAGCGGCCTCCGGTGCGTACGGACGGTTCTTGTCCATAAGCGCCCGGATATCGTGTCAGATGAGTTCGTTTCTGCTCCAGAAATTTATCGTCCGGCGCCAATCCAAAACCTTGATATGACTTTCTCAAACCAAATGAGGGCCTTGGCTCAACTTTGGTAGACTTTTCTGTCATTCAGAATGGTGGTTCTTTTCGTGCCGATGAAACGCTAGGCGGAGTGGATTTTTGAAGATGCAAGAGACAAGCGTTGGTGCTTCCGACCTTGAGAAACGCAGGCCCGCCACTTCAAGCACGAGCATTTCGACGGAACGGCGTCTGCTGGGATGGGCGGTAATATTAGCGGGAGCCGCGCTGATGGTAGGCGGCGGAATGATAGCTTTCCTATCTGTTCTCTAATGGGGAGGGCCCGGGAGACGGGGCAAGGTCAATCGAGCGGTTGGGGTTGGAGTGTTTGAGTATGAGCAATGACGTTGATGTTGTGGGCCTGACAGAAGAGCAAACTCGCCGTTTCCGAGAGATCGATGATGAGATCACGCAGACCCAAGCAGGCATTGCTGTCTGGCACCGTCTGCTTGATCGTCGGCGGCTGGACCGAAAGCTGGGCGTTCATTCAATCACCGAGTTTGCGGTCGATGTGAGGCCTTCGGATCATCAGCAGGGAACGCTTGTGAAGAAGGTCGACACCGCGGACGAGACCGCTCCATCTCGCGAGCCGTTCTATGTCCATTCGGAGAGCGAGGCGCGCGCGCTGTTGATCCGGTGTGTTGGCTATCTCAGCGACGCTGCAGGCGAGAAGTTTGCGTTCGATAAAGGCTATGGTGACCGGGACAAGATGTCTGAGTGGATCATCAAGGAGATCAAAGAGCGCGGGGCAATCGCGTATATTCGCAAGCACTCGCCCTATACTTTCGGCATCCCGATTGCGGTGGCCGACGCGTGAGGACGGGCGGGTAGCGCCATGGCACGATATTTGGCAGTTCTTGCGGTTCAAGCCGAAGGGCAAAGGATCTCGCTTCCTGCGATCGACGGGGCGAACGACGATCCCCTTCCGGATTTCCCCAAAATTCCTGAGGGCCGCTGCCTTGTTGCGGTCGTCAACAATGGCGACTGGCAGTCGGCCTTAGACGTCACGTTTCCAACGGTCTATCAGAAACTCCATCGTCGGTATCAGGACGGGACGTGGAAGGCGATGGATCTTTATCTCATTGACGAGCACCGGGCCGCTCAGATCGAGGACGGACGCCGGGTACTGATGAACGGTCAGCCCGTTCGGGATCCGGGGAGAGTGTAACAGCGTCGGTCGTTGCGGTCCGCTTCCTTCAATATAGCGGCGTGTGCTAATCTCGTATGTGGGACGAGGGGCGTGGTCTGAATGATCCGGCGTATCGTTCGCACGATGCGTCGGGCAAGCCATCGGCTCTGTAGGATAGTGAATACGTTCCAAACTCTGGAGTGATTGGCGTAGCAATCTAAGCTGGTAGCCAGATCACGTTTCCCTTCTCCCTCAGGGCGATCGGAGGGACACATGCCGGACGCGAGCCCGGCGATCGGCGAGATCCTCCATCTCGCTCATCACGCCGCCGGTGATCCAAGCCTTTGGGACGAGGTGATGGCGCGGCTGCGCGTGTATTTGAATGCGCCGCTGATGGCGTTCATCGACCACAACTTCATCACACATCAGGGCGAGATCAGCCACGCCGCGGGTATCGACGAGAGATTCCGAACGCTCTACGGCGCCCGTTTTTCCGGAAAGAATGTATGGCTTAACGTTGAGCGCCGCTTCGTGCCGGGGGAGGTATTTACGGGCGCGGAATTGGTGCCGAACTGGGAACTTGTCAGAACAGAATTTTACCGTGAATGGCTGCACCCCCTGCATGCCTTTCACTGTTTGATTGGATTCGCATTCGGTGGCTCCGAAGAGGTCAGAAGCCTCGTTGCATTGAGGCCGCTTGATGCGGCCTCATTCGATGCAAAAAACAAACGAGAACTCGGCTCTTTGCTGCTGCAGTTACGCTGCGCTTGCGAACTCGACGTCGAATTCACGGCCGCTCGTCACAAGACCGAGATCCTTTCCGATGTTGTACAGGCCCTTTCAGAGGCGATACTGGTCGTGGATGGCGAATGCCACCCTGTCTTCCTCAACAGCGCGGCTGAAGGACTTCTTGCCGAAGGCGGCTATCTTGCGCTTTCGCACGGCATGCTCGCCGCGGTTTCGGGCCAGGAGACTGGCAGACTGAGACGTCTCGTCGCCAATGCGGCCGCATGCAATGGCGAGGGAATGACCAGATCGAATGGTGAGATTGCGATTACCTGTCCGTCGGGGGGGCCACCTCTCGTCTTGCGGATCAAGGCCCTTCCGCATTCCGCGATCGACAAAGGCGGCAAGCACAAAAAAGTCGTCGCGATCTTCACCGGAACGAGTGAAATGATGGAGACGGCCCGTCAATTGTACGATTTCTATCACCTCACGCCGGCAGAGGCTCGACTAGCTGCCCTCATCGTCAGCGGCTACTCGCTCCACACGGCGGCACGCAAACTCTGCATCAGCCACAACACGGCGCGGACCCACATGAAGCGGATCTACGATAAGACCGCTACACATCGGCAAGTCGATCTCATCCGGCTCGTGGTAAATCGCGCTATGCCGCCGCATTGATTTGTAAGGGCTGCTTTCAGAACGACGCAATTGTTCAATGAGCGTGACCAAGCACTGAGCTTCTGTACATGTTGCGGCCGTGCTGATGCGCGTGCGAAGGGATCCGACCGTGCGCTGCGTCCATCTCTTCCCGCCGCATCACTCTTGGCTCCTCGGCGGCGCGCTCGTTCCGCTCATGTGCGACGCGAACGTTTCGGCTCACGCAGCCGAGTCTCGGCATTGCCACAGCGCGTTTCGACGTTTTCCCGCAGTCAGGGCACTTGGTGCCTTTGTCCCACTCGCTCATCGGCCGGAATTGTCGGAACGGACCGCAATCGCGACATTGATATTCGTAGAGCGGCATGAGTTCGCTCCCTGGAAATGTGGCGCTCGCGCCACGAACCAAATAGCCGTCAAGTCGTCGGCGGCCCGCCCGGCATGGTCCCACTCAAGAGCATGTAGCCTGGGATCCAGCCGGTATAGACGCCCTGCACGGCGCAAATCGCTCCCGTTACCCTTGTGAGTTCTGTTCGACCGAGCGCAAGGATAAGGAAGAACAAGAACCAGAGGACACCCCAGGAGGCCCACGAGATACCGAACCAGACATCCCAAACGCTATTGGCACCCGCAAACGTCTCGAGGAACACGGGAACAGTGGTGATCGCCACGAACAGGCAGAACCAGCCAAGGCCTCGTCCGTCTGCGCCGTTCCACCGGTTCCAGGCGACCCAAAAGTAGGTGAAGGTGAACAGAAGAGTCAGCGCCGCGGCCTTGATCGAGCCAGCGTTCGCGCCTGGGCCGAACGCCAAGTAGATCGAGACGAGCAGCGTGACGAAGCCTACGAAAACGTCGATCACGGCGATCTCGCGATCGCCAATCTTTCCCAAGAGCCAGATACCGTTCAGGCACAGAACGGCACCAACCCAGAACAGCGCCAAACCGAGCAGCATCATTCAGTCCTCCGGCTGGGCCCCTTCGCGGAGGTCGCGGAGCGGGCGCTTCGGCGGTTGGGACAAAAGGCGCAACGCACACGCTACGCCTCTCGCCGCTGACTGCGACTTCAGCTTGTAGTCGCAAGATCAACGCCAGCCGCAATACCAGGCTTCGGCCCGCCGCTATTGGGCCGGATATCAAAGTCAAAAATCTCGGTCGGGATCGCCACGGTGCAGCACGCATTCGGAATGTCGACGATGCCGCTCACCCGTCCCTCGACCGGCGCCGTACCGAGGATCACGTAGGCCTGCTCGCCGGTATAGCCGAATTTCTTGAGGTATTCGATTGCGTTGAGACAGGCGCGACGATACGCGACGTGCGCGTCGAGATAGTATTGCTTGCCCGTCTTCTCATCGACCGAGATGCCTTCAAAGACGAGGTATTCCGAGAAATCTCGGCTCAAGCGGGCTCGGCTGGAATATGGGATTCGTAATTCCGTACTTTGCGACACCGCCCTTGATGAGATCGACACCGACATCGACATAGCCCGCCATTTCGATGGCGCCGCAGAACGTGATCTCGCCATCACCCTGCGACCAGTGAATATCGCCCATCGAGAGGCCGGCACCCTTCACATAAACTGGGAAGTACACGCGGGAGCCCCGGGACAGGTTTTTGATGTCGCAATTGCCGCCATGTTCACGTGGCGGAACGGTACGCCACGCCTCTTTTGCCGCCGCTTGAGACTTTTTCCCGGTCAACTTCCCCATCAAGGCTGTTTCGGCATTGGGTGCTGTCGCGAGCGGAGGAACGCGATCCGGGTTGGTCGCAATCAACTCCGCCTCGCGCCTGTTGCAGCGATCGAGCAAATCCTGCGAGGGCAGGCAGCCAATGAGGCCGGGATGGACGATGCCAGCCCAACGCACGCCGGGCACGTTTCGGGAGGTGGTGTATATGCCGTGGAAGTCCCAGCAGGCCTTGCGCGCATGCGGATAGTGATCGACCAGGAAGCCGCCGCCGTTCTCACGTGCGAAGATGCCAGTGAAGCCCCATGGCGAGGCCGGCAAGTAGCCGAGATCGAGCAGATCCACCACGAGAAGGTCACCAGGCTCGGCTCCTTCAACTCCGAATGGGCCACTCAGGTAATGGACCTTGGTGAGATCAACGTCGCGTACGTCGTTGGCGCTGTCGTCATTTTCGATCTGGCCGCCGGTCCAGTCGAAGCATTCGACCCGGAACTCGTCGCCGGGCTTCATCATCTCGACCATAGGAATGTCTGGGTGCCAGCGATTATGGGTCTTGATCTCGGCTGCCTCAGGTGGGCGGGAGAGGTCGACCTTGAATGCAGTCCTTGACATGGGCCGTCTCCATCAAGTTGGGGAATTCCCGAAAGCGCATCATGTGCGACTGCTCGGCGCTCATAGAGCAACAACGTCCCCCTTTGATGCTCCGCTTTACAAAACAGGTCGTCACCCCCGGGGGTGACGTGCATACCCTCGAGCAAGAATGGCCTTAGCGAGGGTCGATCAGCAGGATGGAACGGTCGGCGGAAGCCGGGCCGATTTTGACCGTCACCAGTCCTGGCCCGGAATGGCCGAATCCTGCCGAGGAGGGATGATCAGCGGCGCTTTCTCTCCGGATCATCTGTGCCGGAAGTGTTCGCCCGCGCCTGTTCAGGTCCTGCACCGCCAGCCATCGACCCGATGACACCACGCAGGATATCAATCGGGATCGGGAAGACGATGGTCGAGCTCTTGTCGCCCGCAATATCGTAGATGGTCGAGAGGTAGCGAAGCTGCATGGCCTCCGGAAGCGCCGAGAGTGTCGTCGCGGCCTGGACCAGACGCTCCGCCGCCTGGTGTTCCCCTTCAGCATTGATGACCCTGGCGCGTCGGTTGCGCTCGGCCTCGGCCTGGCGGGCGATGGCGCGCACCATGCTCTCGTTGATGTCCACATGCTTGATCTCGACATTGGCGACCTTGATCCCCCAGGCGTCGGTCTGGCTGTCGAGAATCTCCTGCAGGTCGCGGTTGAGCTTGTCTCGTTCGGCCAGCATCTCGTCCAGTTCGTGCTTTCCGAGCACCGAGCGCAGCGTCGTCTGCGCAAGCTGGCTGGTCGCCATCATGAAGTTCTCGACCTGGATCACCGCCTTGTCCGGGTCGACCACGCGAAAGTAGAGGACCGCATTCACCTTCACGGAGACATTGTCGCGAGAGATCACGTCCTGGCTCGGCACGTCGAGAACGACCGTGCGCAGGTCAACGCGGACCATCTGCTGCACGATCGGGACCAGGATGACGAGACCCGGGCCCTTGACGCCCGAGAAGCGACCGAGCGTGAACACCACGCCGCGCTGATATTCCCGGAAAATCCGGATCGCCGACAGGAGGACGCCGACCGCAAGGGCGGCGATAACGACATAGGGAATGAGGGTCGGCATAGTGGTTTCCTCCCTGGGAGACTGGCTATCCCTCCGGTTCGACCGTTAGCGTGAGGCCGTCTCGGCCGATCACCCGCACGCGCTGGCCCGGCCTGAGCCGACCGGCGGAACGGGCCCGCCAATGCTCGCCATGGACATGGACCTCGCCATCTGTGCCCGACCAGGTCAGCACCTGTCCGGCCGAACCGATCATGGCGGCCTCCCCACTCACCACTTTTTGCCGGTGCGCCCGGATGGCCACGGACAATATGACCGCGAGCAGCACCGCGCTCGCAGCACTTGCCGTAAGCACGACCGGCAGGGACAGCTCGAAACCCGGCGCTTTGTCGAACATGAAGAGCGAGCCGAGTGCGAACGCGATCACGCCGCCTATTCCAAGCGCCCCGAAGGACGGCGCAAACGCCTCGGCCACCATCAGCGCAATGCCGATGAACAGCAGCCCGATACCGGCATAGTTGAGCGGGAGAAGATTGAGCGCAAACAGCGCCACAGTGAGCGCAATCGCGCCGATGACGCCGGGCGCGACCATGCCGGGGCTGATAAATTCGAAGATGATGCCGTAAAGCCCGATCAGCAGCAGGATATAGGCGATGTTCGGATCGCTGATCACGCCAAGCAGGCGAACCCGCCAGTCGGGCTGCATGGAGACCGTGTCGAGCCCTCTGGTGTGCAGCGTGACCGTGCTGTTGCCGAGGCGGACGGAGCGGCCGTCGGCCTGGATCAGCAGGTCGGGAAGATCGCTCGCGATGATCTCGATGACGCCCTGTTTGAGCGCGGCGCTCGCCGGCAGGCTCGCCGCCTCGCGTACGGCCTGCTCCGCCCAGTCGGCATTGCGGCCGTGGAGCTCGGCAAGGCTGCGAATATAGGCCACCGCATCGTTGACGGCCTTTCTCTCGGAGGCGTCCGCGGATGGCTGTGCCTCTCCGTTCTTCCCCTCGTCTTCCTTGCCGTCCTTGTCCGGGCTGCCGCCGAAGGGCGATCCGCCGCCGATCTGCACGGGCGTCGCGGCGCCGACATTGGTACCCGGTGCCATGGCCGCGAGCTGGCTTGCATAGAGGATGTAGGTCCCGGCGCTGGCTGCGCGCGCACCGCTCGGCGCGACATAGGTGACGACAGGCACCGGAGAGGCGAGGATGTCGCGGATAATGTCGTGCATCGAGCTGGCGAGCCCGCCCGGCGTGTCCATCCGCAAGACGATCAGCGCGGCACCGCGCTCCGCCGCCACTTCCGACGCCTGACGGAGGTATTCACTCGTCGCCGGCCCGATCGCACCTTGAATCTCAAGCACCAGTGCGATGCGGGAGGCATCTTCCGAAGCTTGGCTTCGGCTCGGCGTAGGCAAAACGAGAAGGAGCAGACAGACCGTCAAGCCCAGTATCGCGGCGTGGAGCTTTGTTAGGGTCACGACCGTTGGGCCCGCGGAACGCCGAGGGCTGGTCCTTGATCTATGGTCGTGCAAAGGCTCAGTGCTCCGCGTGGATTCTCTCCTTCAATCCTTCTTCGATAGCGACGCGGCCTCATGCTGGCCGGATTCAAAACATTCCAGCGCGTTCGTGAGAATAAGACGAGGAGCGCATCCGGTCCATGCGGAGCCTGCGCCAAACCCTATGGGCCCAGAACTCAACGAAAAAGACGCTGCTGCCCCGGCATGCTGGCGGAGACCTTTATCGACACGGGTTCGAGAACGGCCTTTGGTTACTGCTCAAACCGATCCGAGACCAACTCGCTCGCGCTTTCGCCATGAGTTAAACCGCCGTCACGCGGTTGTGACGTGCCGGTCATTCGAGCGAGGTTAGTCTCGGCGCTTCCGACCGGAGGAAATTGCCCATGACCCGCTATTCCGCATCGTTTTTAGTTCTGGCCGCCCTCGCAATGCCCGGTCTGGCGCTCGCGGCAGACTCCGGCGGCAACTCGCCTCCCGATTGCCCCAAAGGTCAGGTCTGGAGCAGCAAGGCCGGCAAATGCGTAAAGGCCAATTCCGAATTGCCCGACAGCGATCTCATCGGCACGGGCCGCGCTTTGGCCAAGGCCGGACGCTATGACGAGGCGCTCGATGTGCTTGCCATGGTGAAGGCAAAGGATGCCGTGGCGCTGACCTATGTCGGATACAGCCTGCGCAAGAGCGGAAAGACCGAGGACGGCATCGCGCACTATCATCAGGCGCTGGCGCTCGACCCGAACAATGCCGCCACCCGCGAATATCTCGGCGAAGGCTATGTCGCGACCGGCCGGATCGACCTTGCCAAGGCCGAGCTGGGAAAGCTCGAGGCTATTTGCGGCAAAGACTGCGAGCCCTATCAGGAACTCGCCGAAGCCATCGGTCCGCGCTGACTGCCGTTACCGCCTGACCGGGCGTTTTTCCCGTCGCGCTCGAGAGGCGCAACGGGATCCAGCCCATTACCCCTGTCATTCAGATGTTGATTGCGCCTGAAAGGCTCCGGTTTGCGTTAATCCGCGACTAGGCTTCGCGGCATCCAGCGTCACGCTGGCGCAGGCACCTCGCCAGGGCGGAGCCGAGAACCACATGAGTGCGACGATGCGCTTTGCTATCCTTCTTCTGGTCGCCATCTGCGCCCTGCCGTCCGGAGCGTCCGCCGCGCCGGCCGACTGCATGACGGCCGAGGGTCTGCGCGCGCCCTTCACCCTTGACGATCAGAAGGCCGCCCAGGTGCCGGGAATCCCGGACGTCCGGTTCTTTGCCGACGATCCGGACGCCTTCCTGAAGGCGATGCCGAAAAAGCCTGGCCCCTGGCTCGCGATTTCGGGCGGGGGGGCGGACGGCGCCTATGCGGCCGGGGTGCTGAACGGTTGGAGCGCCATGGCCGGCGGGCGCCCGGACTTCTCCGTCATTACCGGACTTTCGACCGGGGCCGCCATCGCCCCCTTCGTGTTTCTCGGCAAGGCTTATGACGAGAAGCTGCGCGAAAATTACACGACCATCAATGCCGGCGATATTTTCGAAGACCTCGACACCGATCAGAGCCTTGTCGACACCTGGCCGCTGAAGGATCTGATCGCCCGGCAGGTGACGCCGGACCTTCTGAAGGCCGTGGCCGAAGAGCACCGGAAAGGGCGGCGTCTTTACGTCGGTACGATGAACCTCGATTCCGAACGCCGCGTCATCTGGGATCTAGGGGCGATCGCTGCCAAGGGAGACGCGGCGGCGCTCGCTCTGTTCCGCGACGTCATCCTGGCCTCATCCTCCGTGCCGGGGTTGTTCCCGCCGGTCACGATCGATCTTGAGGCGAACGGAAAATGCGTACGCGAGGTCCATATCGACGGCAGCGTGGGCGGGCCGTTCTATGTCGCGCCGATAGACTGGCTTGAAGGCACGGCGAGCTTCAAGCTTCCCGCCACCGAGCTGTATGTCCTGCTGAACGCGAAGTCCCAGCCCTATTTCGAGATGGTCCAGCAGAATGTTCTATCACTGCTGGCGCGCGGCATTTCGATTGCGCTGAAATTTGCAGGACGGATCGACACCGACCGCGCCCGGGCAGCCGCGAACAAGGACGGCGTGAAATTCCATCTTGCCTACATCGCGGAAGAGTTCGACCATCCGTATCAGGGGGCGTTCGACGGGGTGTATATGAAGGCGCTGTTCGACTGGGGCGAGGCCGAAGCCAAAGCCGGCAAGGCGTTCCACGACGGTTTGCCGGTTTACGCCGCCCGCTAGATTATTTCCGCCACCAGACGATCGCGCTGCGCGTTTCGAACAGGAAGCGCACACCGTTCTTCTCTGGCCGCAGGAACCGCCGGATGTTGCGGTTGAGCAGCGGCTGGAATGCGAGGTCGATCGCGAGCCATGAAAAATCCGCGATCGCGGTGCGTTCATCGGCATAAAGACGCGAGAAACCGTCCGCGACGTGCACCACATTCGGCTCGACACCGAACTCCGACAATTCGTTGAACAGCGAGACGACGCCGGGCCGCGCAACCGGCGGGTCCTCCTCATCCGGGGAAATGCCTTCAAGCAGCGCACTATGCAGCGCTCGCGTGCTCGGCCCCGCGAACAGCAGCACTAGACAAGCTCGTTCGCTGCGGCGTCGAGCTTCATCAGATCGTGCGTACCGGTGAAGCGCGAGGCGATGACGACGTCATGGCGCGGCAGATCGCGGCCGGGCTCGATGTCGTCCCACTGGGCGGTGCGTGTCGTGATGTTGGTGATGCCGTCGGTCTCCGCCGAAGCGTTCAGACGGTCGAGCAAAGGCTGCGCATGATCGAGCGCGGTGACACTGCGCACGCGCAGCGCGACGGGCAGGGCGAGACGGCCGGAACCCGCGCCGACATCGAGCACGCTGTGGCGAGAGGCCAGGGCCATAGCTTCGATCTGATGCGGCGTGAAATCGCCCTCCATGCCGGCGAGCCGGTCATAGGTCTCGGCAAAGGCAGGTGCACCGCGCGGGGCGGCCGTTTTGCGGGCGAGGGGGGACATGAGCCGCGTGTCCCAGTTTCATGGCGCAAGGTCAAATAGATATAGCCGATCAGTTGATAGGACTTGTCGTCATCCGGTCTTTACCGGAGCCGCTCCAATTCCCGCCGGTTGCCGTTACGATTAACCTCCGCAATGATCTTGCGCTCATCTCGATCTCAGGCTTCCGATGCTCATCCGGCAACTGCAATATCTGACGGCGCTCGCCCGCGAACGGCATTTCGCGCGTGCGGCCGCAGCCTGCAACGTGACGCAGCCGACGCTTTCGGCCGGGATCAAGCAGATCGAGGAAACGCTCGGCGTGCTCGTCGTCGAGCGCGGACATCGCTTCGTGGGCTTCACCGCCGAGGGCGAGCACGTGCTGGCCTGGGCGCAGCGCGTCACCGCCGATTACGAGGGACTGGAGCAGGAACTCGGAAATCTGCGCGACGGGATGACGGGGCAGCTCAAGATCGGCGTCATTCCGGTCGCCCTGCCTCTGGTGCATTGGCTGACGGAGGCGTTCGCGATGGCCCATCCGCGCACCACGATCCAGGTTCTGTCGCAGACCTCGGCCGAGATCCAGCGTGGGCTCGATGCGTTCGAGCTCGATGCCGGCGTGACCTACCTCGACAACGAGCCGTTGGCGCGTGTGCGTACATTCTCACTTTACGAAGAGCATTACGTCCTGGTCACGCCCTCCGGCGGTCCGTTCGACACGCGCAAGACGGTAACCTGGGAGGAGGCGGCCGGCCTGCCGCTCGGGCTTCTGACCTCGGATATGCAGAACCGCCGCATCCTCGACATGCATTTCCGCGAGGCGGGGACGGTGGTGCGGCCGGTGTTCGAGACGAATTCGCCGTTCGCGCTGCTGCAGCATCTGACGACGACACGCTGGTCGACCGTTCTGCCTCACACCTATCTTGCGGTGATGGGCGAGCTGAAAGGGCTGACAAGCCTGAAACTGGTCGATCCGGCGGCACGACATCAGGTCGGGCTCGTCGTGGCCGAGCGTGAACCGCTGCAGCCGTTGGCGCGAGCGCTTCGTGCCGTGGCGGCACTTCCCGACGTCCGCTTGAAGCTGGAAGGCGATATCGGCCTTAATCGCTAACTCCTATCGACAGACAAAAACAAACAGTTTGAACGCTGCGGCCGCCCGCCGCACATATCTCGCAGAAGCTGACGCCAAGTGGCGACAGCAGACCGTTCGCAATCACTTGGCGCTCCTGGAGCCGCGACACCGTCGTCGCGGCAAGGGATCGGCTTTGCCCGATCCCGGGAGTGCGCGAACGGCCGACAGTTCTGGGAGGAACTGACCATGGCTAAAGTTGTTGCTGTTCTCTACGACGATCCGGAAACCGGCTACCCGCCGAAATATGCGCGCGACAGCATTCCGGAGATCAAGAGCTATCCGGGCGGCCAGACAGCGCCGACCCCGAAAGCCGTCGATTTCAAGCCCGGCGAACTTCTCGGCTCGGTGTCGGGAGCGCTGGGTCTGCGCAAATGGCTCGAAAGTCTCGGCCACGAACTCGTCGTTACATCGTCCAAGGACGGTCCGGACTCCGAGCTCGAAAAGCATCTTCACGACGCGGAAATCATAATTTCGCAGCCGTTCTGGCCGGCCTACCTCACCGCCGAGCGCATCGCGAAGGCGCCGAAGCTGAAAATGGCGCTGACCGCCGGCATCGGTTCCGATCATGTCGACCTTCAGGCCGCGATCGACCGCAAGATCACGGTCGCCGAAGTCACCTACTGCAACTCGATCTCGGTCGCCGAGCACGTGGTGATGATGATCCTCGGCCTGGTCCGCAACTATATTCCGGCGCACGACATCGTCCGCAAGGGCGGCTGGAACATCGCCGATGCGGTTGCTCAGTCCTACGACGTCGAAGGCATGCATGTCGGCACGGTTGCCGCCGGCCGCATCGGCCTCGCGGTCCTGCGCCGTCTGAAACCTTTCGACATGAAGCTTCATTACACCGACCGCCACCGCCTCTCGCCGGAAATCGAGAAGGAGTTGGGCCTGACCTGGCATGAGACGGCGCAGGACATGGTGAAGGTCTGCGACGTCGTCACGATCAATGCGCCGTTGCATCCCGAGACCGAGAATCTCTTCGACGAGAAGCTCATAAAGACGATGAAGCGCGGCTCCTACATCGTGAATACGGCACGCGCCAAGATCGTCGATCGCGACGCCATCACGCGTGCTCTCGAAAGCGGCCATCTTGCCGGCTATGCGGGCGATGTCTGGTTCCCGCAGCCCGCGCCGAACGACCATCCGTGGCGCACCGTCAAGAACAACGGCATGACGCCTCACATTTCGGGCACGTCGCTCTCGGCTCAGACACGCTACGCCGCGGGCACGCGCGAAATCCTCGAATGCTATTTCGAGGGTCGGCCGATCCGCGACGAATACCTGATCGTGCAGGACGGCGCTCTCGCCGGCACCGGCGCGCATTCCTACTCGAAGGGAAATGCGACGAAGGGTTCGGAAGACGCCGCGAAGTTCAAAAAGGTCTGATGACCGTTCTCGCGCGGATCTGAAGCCCCGGCGGCGTGCCCTCAGCAGTCACGCCGCCGTTCGAGCCGAAATTCCCCGCGGACCCGAAGGTGCGGGCGCCTCCAGCGCCCGCACCTTTTCCTTACCGCGATCCTATTCGGCGGGAGCCTGCGAAAGCCGCCGGCGCGGCGGATGCGCCGTCCGCCAGCGCCGTGCGAACCGTATGAGACTGCGCTGCAGCCCGTACACGACCAGCCCCAGAAGAATGCCCGAATTCTAAAAAACTCAAGCCTGTCACCCGGGTTAGGTCGTGTTATTGGGCCTAATCCGGTGAGTTTGCCAAGTCTCGGCGGTGGATTATCCGGGTCTCAGACGACGACGCTGAGACGCTTCGCCGCCCGCGTGATCCCGGTGTAGAGCCAGCGCGCGCGGCTCTCAGTGAAGGCGAAGCTCTCGTCGAAGAGGACGACATCGTCCCATTGCGAGCCCTGCGACTTGTGCACGGTCAGCACATAGCCGAAATCGAATTCGTCGTAATGACGCCGTTCTTCCCAGGACAGCTGTTCGACCGCGCCGAGGAAGCATTCGGGACGCACCGTCACCTTGGTCTCGCGTGCCGATGGATCGTCTTCCGGGCGGACGCGCATGGTCACGAGCTTGGTTTTCGAGGCACGGCGTTCGGTGACGGTCCAGAGACCGCCGTTGAACAGAGCCTTGCGGCGGTTGTTGCGCAGGCAGACCAGCTTGTCGCCGGCGACGGGGAGTTCCTCGGTGAAGCCGCGCCGCTCGCGCATGCGCTTGTTGTAGGCGCGGCGGGTGTTGTTGCGGCCGACGAGGATCTGTTCGGCGCCGAGGACGCGTGCCGGGTCGAGCTTCGACTTGGGCACGACTTCCGATTCGCCATAGGTGCCGGGCACGAGTTCGCGACCCTCGCGCACGAGCATGGACAGGCGCACGATCGGGTCGTTTTCGGCCTGCCGGTGCACCTCGGTCAGCATCACGTCCGGTTCCTGATTGGTGAAGAAACCGCCGCCCTGGATCGGCGGCAGCTGCGCCGGGTCGCCGAGCACGAGAACCGGCGCGCCGAACGACAGAAGATCGCGGCCGAGTTCGGCATCGACCATGCTCGCCTCGTCGACGACGATGAGCTTGGCGCGCGAGGCGGGGGCCTCGTCCCAGAGCTCGAAGCTCGGTATCTCCTCGCTGCTCTCCTTGGCCTTGTAGATCAGGCTGTGGATCGTCGAGGCGCCGTCGCAGCCGCGCGAGCGCATGACGAGCGCGGCCTTCCCGGTGAAGGCGGCGTATTTCACCGTGCCTTCGATGCCCTCAGCCAGATGGCGCGCGAGCGTGGTCTTGCCGGTGCCGGCATAACCGAACAGACGGAAGACCTGGGGGCCGCCTTTGCCGGGCTTGGACTTGAGCCAGTCCGAGACAGCCTTCAGCGCGGCGTCCTGATGGGGTGTGAAGTGGGGCATGGAATCGATGCGAACGTTAGCAGAACGAAATCGCCAAGTCGCGTCCCCGGAGAGGGTGCCTCGCACAGGTTGTCCGGGATGTGATTAGGCATGGCGGGCTCGTTCCGCTATCAGACCGCGACCCCAAACACCGCGAGGCTGGCCATGATCGTCACCATGATGAAGGGCAAAATTCACCGCGCCACGGTGACCGAGGCCGACCTTCATTATGAGGGCTCGATTTCGATCGACCGCGATCTGTCCGACGCGGCGGGCTTTCTCATTAACGAGCGGGTCGAGATCTACAACGTGGACACCGGCGCGCGCTTTGCGACCTATGTGATCGAGGGCAAACGCGGCTCGGGCGTGATCGGCCTGAACGGGGCCGCCGCGCGTCTGGCGCTGCCGGGCGACAAGGTCATCATCGTCGCCTATGCGCAGATGAGCGCCGAGGAAGCGCGTGTGTTCCAGCCGGAAGTGGTCCTGGTCGACGGCGATAACCGCCGGATCGCCAAGGCGGCCTGAGCGCGTACCCCGGATTGCGTGCAGCGAAGCTGCATCGCGTAATCCGGGGTCCAGGATTAAAGCGCGGCAAAGCCGCACCCGGCGGGCCCACGCCGGCTTCGCACCTTCAAAATAGATCGCCCCGATTGCAGCAGCTTTCGCGTGCGCACCGTGTCGCCGCTCGACCCCGTGTGCCGCCGTCGCGAAACCGTGGCTGCCGAACGCATCAAAATCGGACATTCCCTCGTATCGTTGAGAGCGTGAACGATATCGTCTCGAAGGACCCATAACCGATGATCCTGTTTCTGTTGGCCTATCTTGGCGGCGTGCTGACCATCGTCAGCCCGTGCATTCTTCCGGTCCTGCCCTTCGTGTTCGCGCGGCCGGACCGCCCGTTCCTGCAGAGCGGCCTGCCTTTGCTGGCCGGGATGGCGGTGAGCTTTGCCGGGGTGGCTACCCTGGCCGCAGTCGGGGGAGGCTGGGCCGTCGAGGCCAATAATATCGGCCGGGGGGTCGCGATAGGTCTTCTGGCGCTGTTTGGCCTCGCACTGGTGTTTCCGGCACTGTCCGACTGGATGACGCGTCCCGTCGTCGCTCTGGGCGCGCGCTTGTCCCGGTCCGCGGACGGGGGTCCGGCAACGGGCAAATCGGCAATCCTGTCGTCGCTCCTTTTGGGAGCTGCGACCGGCCTGCTCTGGGCACCATGTGCCGGACCGGTGCTGGGCCTGATCCTCACGGGTGCGGCGCTCCAGGGCGCAAACGTCCAGACGTCCCTGCTGCTGATCGCCTATGCCGCCGGCGCGGCGACTTCGCTCGCGCTTGCTCTTCTCATCGGCGGACGGATTTTTGCGATGATGAAGCGGTCTCTCGGCGTCAGCGAATGGCTGCGGCGGGGGTTGGGGATTGCCGTCCTCGGCGCGGTTACGGCGATCGCGCTCGGTCTCGATACGGGGGTGCTCACGCGTCTTTCGACCGCGAGCACGACCTCTCTCGAACAAAGTCTGCTCGACACGTTTCATGCCTCGAACGCGCAGCCCGCAAACGCCATGACGGGCGGTTCGATGATGAGCGCCAATCCCGCCATGATGGCGAAAACATCCGCCCGGCTACCAAAACTCGCCGTCGAAGGGACCATGCCTTCGCTGGCGGGCGCCGTCGAATGGCTGAATTCACCGCCGCTGACCACCGAAGGGCTGAAGGGCAAGGTCGTTCTCGTCGATTTCTGGACCTATTCCTGCGTCAATTGCCTGCGCACACTTCCCTATACGCGTGCCTGGGCGGAGAAGTACAAGGATCAAGGTCTTGTGGTCATCGGCGTGCATACCCCGGAATTCGCGTTCGAAAAGAACGTCGCCAATGTACGTATGGCCGTTTCCGACCTGAAGATCGGCTATCCCGTTGCCGTCGACAACGACTATGCGATTTGGCGCGCATTCAACAATCAGTACTGGCCCGCGCACTACTTCATCGATGCGCAAGGTCGCGTCCGCCACCATCAGTTCGGCGAAGGCGATTACGACGTCTCCGAGAAAGTGATCCAGACGCTTCTCGCCGAAGCCGGGAAGCCGAACGTAAATCCGGACCTGGTCAAGGTGAACACCACCGGGGCGGCAATGGCTGCCGGTATGAGCGATCTCGGCTCGCCGGAAACATATATCGGCTATGCTCGTGCGGAGAACTTCGCCTCGCCTGACGGCATGGTTCGGGACGCGCCCCATACCTTTGAGAAGGGACCCCTCCGGCTCAATGAATGGGCGCTGTCCGGCGGTTGGACGGTTGGCGACGAGGACGCGTCCCTCGACCAGCCGAACGGCGAGATCGCGTACAAATTTCGCGCCCGTGACCTGAACCTGGTCATGGGGCCCGGCCCGGACGGAAAGCCTGTCCGCTACCGCGTCACCATTGACGGAGCGGCCCCCGGCGAAAGCCACGGAACGGATGTCGACGCCGAGGGCCAGGGCGTCGTGACATCGCAACGGCTTTACCAGATCGTTCGTCAGAAGGGACCGATCGACAATCGAACTTTCGAGATCCGGTTCCTCGATCCCGGTGTGCAGGCATTTGCCTTCACGTTTGGCTGAGTGCGCATGTCCCGGGGCGACGCGCAGCGTCGAGCCCCGGACCCATACTCCGCAGCGTCAGTGATTGAGTCGAGAGCTCACGGCGTATGGGTCCCGGGCTCTGCTTCGCAGCCCCGGGACATGCTAAGCCGGCTTCGCCGTCTTCAGGTCGAGCGCCGCGATCGCATCCTCCAGGAGCTTGCGGGTCCGCGCCGCGCCCGCGCTGTCGAGCGCGTCGAGATCCAGGAACACGTCGACGCCCTTCGACTGCTGGCTGATGACATTGGGCTTCGTCGCGCCGTCGGTCGAAAGACACTCGATTGCGTAGGGCACGACCTCGCGGCTGATGCCCTTCATCTGGATCGGGGGCAGGGGATGGGCACGCACGAGGTCCTTCACGAGCGCATAGGTTTCATAGCTGAGCACGATGCCGCCGGGCTCGGCGATGGTCTGCAGCCGCGCCGCGAGGTTCGCCTCGGCGCCGATGATCGTGTAGTCCATACGGTCTTCCGAGCCGAAATTGCCGACATTGCAGAAGCCCGTATTCATGCCCATACGCGCCTGGAACGGCACTTCGACGCCGCGCTTGCGCCATTCGGCGTTCATGGTGATGAGCCGCTTCTGCATCTCGATCGCCATTTCAAGACAGGCGCGCGCGTCTTCCGCCGTGCCCTTGGTCTCCGGGTCGCCGAAGAACAGCAGCATCGCGTCGCCGATGAACTTGTCGACGGTCGCGCCGTGGCGGAGCGCGATGTTCGACATTTCGGTGAAGTATTCGTTCAGAAGCGAGGTCAGATCTTCCGGCTGAAGCCGCTCGGCGGTCGCGGTGAAATCCTTGATGTCGGAGAAAAAGATCGTAAGGCGCTTCCGCTCGGTCGCGATCGCGACATCGCGCTGGCCGGAGAAGATGCTCTTGTAGATTTGCGGCGAGAGATATTTCGCGAGCTTCATCGAGATGGTCGCGAGGAAATCGTTGGCCTCGGTCAGTTCGCGGTTCATCCCCGAAATGGCCATGGACTGGCGTCTCTGGAACAGAATGAAGGCCACGCCGATGATCGCGGCGACGATGAAATAGCCGACGAGATATTTGAAGGCGAAGATATTGGCGGCGATCGGCTGATGGATCGTGATCTCCTGGATGCCGCGCACGTCGCCGACCTTCCAGTCCTTGCGCGGGCTCTCGGGATGGGCGTTGTGACAGTTCACGCAGGCCTGTGCCATTCGCACCGGCGTCGCCATGCGGATCTGCCGGTCGAAGACGGAACCGGAGACCTGGACGATCTGGCGCGCCGGATCGGCGCGCAGATCCGTGATCGCGGCCTTCTCGAACGTATCGAGCTCGCGGGGGCCGCGCCCGGAAAACGGATAATCGGAGACGAACTGATATTTGACGCTATCGTTGCGTTTGCTGATGAGATTGCCGAGCTCGATCGACAAGGTTGCGGGGATCGGGATGCCGCCTTCGACCTCGCGGAAATTGTGCGTCGGCTTGGTGTCGGCCCCGTGCGCCGCCATGACACGCCCGACGACATCGGTTGCGTAGAAGGTGCGCATGTCGTCGATGATGCGGGAGATTTCGCCGCCCTGCCTGCGCAGGAGATTTTCCGACAGCGCGCGCATATCGAGCAGGGCTGCGACCGGCATGCCGACGAGACCGATCAGCACCAGAATGGCGACGACCGAAACCGGAATGGAAGTCGTGCCCCCTTTAGACGTGCCTTTTTCGCTCATTCCCCCGCCCCACGCTCATCAGCCAGCCCCCGCTGGAGATCATAGTCGGGCTTGAGCACGGACGCCACGGGGGCGTCAATGCATTGGAAGGCGGGTCCGGTTACTGAACGTCGTCGTCGGCGACGCGTCCGCCTTCGCCTTCCCAATTGCTGATCTGCCGGGTTTCGGAGCGGGTTAATTTCAGCCGCACCCCCGCGCCGGCCGATGCGTCTTCCGGCACGAACAGCGCGCCCGCGTGCTCGAGCGCATGACGCACCGCCGTTACTTTGCAGGGCAGGCTGGAGGCCGGAACATTGACGCTGTTGGCTTCCATCCGCTTCAGGTTTGTGACGGAAATGCCGGCGGCCTCGGCGAGCGCGGCCTGGCTCAGTGAGACCAAGGCCCTGGCGGCGGCGATCTGGCGTCCCGAAAGGATGTCAGCTGTGCTCATCGGTCGAAACCTTCTGCCGCCGTCAGCATAAGCGGCGTGGCGGCAGAGGTCGATCCGGCTCTCGCGCGCCTTTTAGGGCGCGATTTCCCAGGTCGCGATGATGTTGACGCTGATCTCCTGTTCACCGGCTTCAACCGGCACATCGGCCGCGGCCTTGGCTTCCATGCGCATGGCCATCGGGCGGGGCGGGGGGTAACCGCTCCCGGCCTGTTCGGAGAGTTCGCGCAGGCGTCCGAGCTTCACACCGGCCGCTTCAGCATAGAGATCGGCCTTGGCGCGGGCGTCGGCCAGCGCCTTCTTGCGCGCCTCCTTGAGAAGCTCGTCCTTCTTCGAGATGTCGAAGGTCAGGCCGTCGATCTGGTTCGAGCCTTCGGTGACGGCCGTGTCGAGAATACCGCCCAGTTTTGTGAGGTCGCGCACCTTCACCGTCACGGTGTTGCGGACTTCGTAGCCCGTGATGCGCGGCGGCCCCTGCGTTCCGTCATTGCGCTGCGAATAGATATAGCGCGGCTGGACGGTGAAGCCGGAGGTCGCGATGTCCCGGTCCTCGATGCCCGTGGCTTTGAAACTGGAGATCAGCTTGGTCATGGCGGCCGTGTTGGCGTCGAGCGCCTCGCGCGCCGTCTTGCCTTCGGCCACGACGCCGGAGCTCAGCACCGCGAGATCGGGTGTCGCGGACGCTTTGCCTTCCCCGGACAGAACGAAGATCGCCGGGCGCGGACCGGGCGGCGGAGGCGGCGCGTCCTGCGCGAAGACGGGGGTCAAAACCGGGGAGGCGGTGACAGCAAGAACGAGAGCGAGCGCGAAGCGCATCGGGAAACTCCAAATGAGAGAGGCGCGAACAGACCCGCCAATCCCGGCGGCTTGAAGGCGGATCAGCGGACGAGCTGCGGGCTTGCCGCGATCAGAGCAATAACGACACCTTCATCAGGCTCGAGCTCAACAAGATCTGCCACGGCCGAACCCGGCTCGCGGATGCCGGTGGAAATCAGCGCCGTTCCCGTCGTGCCCTTCGGAAGATTCAGGGACCGCCGTTCCCCCGTGAGGTTCAGGATGACGGCAATGCTCTCATCCGCATGCGTCCGCAGATAGGCCAGAACGCCGTCGGTCCCCGGCAGGGATCTATAGTCGCCGATCTGCAGAGCGCGGGATCCGCGGCGCACGGCGAGCAGCTTCCGGTACAGATCGAGGATCGAGTCCGGCTCGCCGAGGAGTTCATCCACATTGCGCTCCCGCCAATCCTCCGTCAGCGGCAGCCAGGGGGAGGCGGAGGTGAAGCCTGCATTCCGCGACGCATCCCATTGCATCGGTGTACGAACTGGATCTCGGCCGAGACCGAGGCCAGGCTCCTGTTTTTCCCATGGATCCTGTACGGCCTCGGGGGCAATCGTCACATCCGCAATGCCGATCTCGTCGCCGTAATACAAGGTCGGCGTGCCGCGCAAAGTCAGTAGAAGCATTGCGGCGACCCGAGCCTGTGCCTCGCCGACACGCGCGGCGATGCGCGGCCGGTCGTGATTGCCGAGCACCCAATTCGGCCAGCCGCCCTCGGGCAAAGCGGCTTCGTACTCGCCGATCACGCGGGCGATGGCGTCCGCGTTCCAGGGTGTCTGCAGGAGCTGGAAGTTGAAAGGCAGATGCGCGCCGGAAAGCTCTTCGCCGTAATACGTCATCAGCCGTTCGAGCGGCAGATAGATTTCGCCGATGAGCACGCGATCGGGAAATTCGTCCACGACGTTCCGAAGCTCGGCGATGATTTTGTGTACGTCCGGATGATCGGCGGAATGCACCTGGTGAAACCGCCCGATGTCCTGATGGCCCGCCTGCCAATCCGGGTTCGGAGGGTTGTCGCGGAAATCCGGATCCTTCATCAGATGCCAGATGACATCGACGCGGAACCCGTCGGCTCCGCGCTCCATCCAGAACCGCAGCACGTCGTGCATCGCGGCGCGAACATCGGGATTGCGCCAGTTGAGGTCCGGCTGCTCCTTCAGGAAGGCGTGGTAATAATATTGACCCGACGCGGGATCGAGTTCCCAGGCGCTTCCGCCGAAGTTCGAGATCCAGTTGTTCGGCGGCCCGCCGTCGCGGCCGTCGCGCCAGATGTACCAATCGCGTTTCGTATTGCTCCGCGACGACCGGCTTTCCGCGAACCAGGGATGCGCGTCGGAGGTATGGTTCGGAACGAGATCGAGAATGAGCTTGAGGCCGAGCCGGTGGGCCTCGGCGGCGAGGGCGTCGAAATCCTCAAGCGTGCCGAACAGCGGGTCGATCGCGGTGTAATCGGCGATGTCGTAACCGAAATCGGCCATGGGCGAGACGAAGATGGGCGACAGCCATACCGCCTCGACGCCGAGCCCCGCGACGTAAGCGAGGCGGCTGGTGATCCCCTTGAGGTCGCCGACCCCGTCGCCGTCCGTATCCTGAAAGGAGCGGGGATAGATCTGGTAGATCGTTCCGGTCTTCCACCACTCGGTCATGCAAATCTCGTCAGGCTGGCAGGGACGCCGGCGCCGATAATGCCAGAGTTGATGACCGTGCGATGAAAAGGGAGCGCACCCCCGGCCGATCAAAATTCGAGCGAAGGGATTTCCGCGCTGTGGTGAGGGGCATCAGGGTCAGGATGCCGGGGCTTCGGCATCGTCGGCCGGAATCTTTTTCAGGTTCAGCGCCCGCAGAATGAGCGGCAGCACGATGACGACCAGCGTCGCGAGAAACAGGGCCAGCGCGATGGGCCTCTCGATGAAGACCAGCAGATCGCCCTGGGATTGAATCATCGTCCTGCGGATATTGCGCTCCAGCATCGGGCCGAGCACCAGCCCGAGGACAAGCGGAACGGGGGGGTAATCGAGCTTGAGGAGAATGAGCCCGACGGCTCCTGCAATGACGGCGATGACGATGTTCGCCATCGAGAACTCGATCGCATACACGCCGAACACGATGATGGCGATGATGATCGGGTAGAGAATGGCTGTCGAAATGAACAGGATGCTGGCGAGCAGGGGCGTGAGAAGAAGCGTCAGGAACACCAGAGCCAGATTGCCGACCCAGAAACTGCCGAACACCGTCCAGATGAAATCCGGATTGTTGACGAACAGCAGAGGGCCGGGCTGCAGGCCGATCATCAGAAGGCCGCCCATCATGACGGCGGTTGTCGCCGAACCCGGAATGCCCAGGGTGAAGAGCGGGATCATGTTTCCGTAGGACGCAGAATTGTTGGCGGCTTCCGGCGCAGCTACCCCCTCGACGATCCCGGTGCCGAAAAGCTCGGGTCTGCTGGAGCTGCGTTTCGCCACGGCGTAGGACAGCATGGTCGCGGCGGTCGCGCCCACTCCCGGCAGCACGCCGACGATGAAGCCGATGATCGACCCGCTCAGAAGTTCCCAGCGCGAGGCAACGGCATCGCTGAACCGCGGAAGAAGCGAACGGAAGCTGAAGCTCGCCATGTCGCGGTCGATGGTGGCATCGAGGCTGGTGAACATGGCGGTCAGGCCGAACAGACCGACCGCGATCACGGAGAAGTCGATGCCATCGAACAGATCCATCTGGCCGAATGTGAATCGCGCCGGGCCGGCGATGGGGTCGAGGCCGATCATGCCGACCCACAATCCGATGATGAGCGCCACGAAGCCCTTGATCGAGTTTCGTCCGCCGAGCACGCTGACGAGGGACAGCGAGAAGGCCATCATCGCCGTCATCTCGGTTGGGCCGAAGGCCAAAGCCCAATTTGAAATCGGTACGGACAGAGCGACCATGCCGGCGAGGCCGAACAGGCCGCCGATGAACGACGCGAAAACGCTCATGCCAAGCGCACGGCCTGCTTCGCCTTTCAACGCCATGGGGTAGCCGTCGATCACGGTCATGACGGACGGCGCATCGCCCGGAATCCCGAGAAGGATCGACGTGATCGCGCCGCCGAACATGGCGCCGTAATAGATGCCGGCAATACACGCGATCGCTGCCGTTCCTCCGAACGTCACCGCGATGGGGAGCATGATGGCGACGCCGGCCGACGGCCCGAGGCCGGGCAGGGCGCCGATCAGTAGGCCGAGGATCGCGCCCAACATGGTCGCGGCGAGAATGCTCGGCTGCATGGCTTGGCCGATGCCGTCAAGGAGGAGATTCAGGACATCCATCACGCTCTCCAGTTTTTTCTTGGGCGAACCGCGCCGCTAACGATCAAAGACCGAACAATCCGCGCGGCAACGGCACGCGGAGCAGCGTTCCGAATATGCCGAAACAGGCGATGGGAGTGAGCACGCAGATCATGCCGAGACGCACGAGATAGCTGCGTTCGAGCGAGGGCCGGATGGTGAAGCCTATGGCCAGCATCAGCAGCATCGCCGCGATCGTGATGCCCAGGAGAGGCGTGATCGCGACAAAGACGAGCATGGCGACGACAATAGCCGCGAATTTTGCGACGTCGCGGCGCGACATGTCCTCCTGCAACTCTTCAGTGCCGAGAACGCTGCGTGCCAGATTGAGGATGCTGAGGACAACCAGGCCTCCTCCGGACAGCAGCGGAAAGAACCCGGCGCCCGGTGTTGTCCCCTGCATGAAGCCGTACTGAAGCCCTGCCCAGATCAGATAGGCTCCGAAGCCCATCAGAAAAAGCGCCACGATTTGGTCGAGATGACGAATGCTCATGATGAAGTTCCCGCCGAGGCCTGAGGACGTACGCCCCCGCGCCGTTACAGCGCGGGGGCGTCGGCGTCACTTGATAATGCCGAGTTCCTTCATCAGCTTTTCATAACGGGCGCTGGTGTCGGCGATCGCCTTGCCGAACTCCGCGCTGTTCATGTAATTCGGCACGTCGTGAAAGCGGTCGATGTACTGTGCCTTCCATTGCGGGCTTTCCGCAACCTTCTTCAGCACGCCTTCCCAGTACGCGACAACCTCAGGCTTGACGTCTTTCGGCATTACGAGGCCGCGGATCTGGGTATGGACGATGTCGTGTCCCAGTTCCTTAAAGGTCGGCACATCCGGGAATGCGAGGCTCTTGTCGCCGAACTTACGGCAAGAGCGCGGAGCTTTCCGGCCTGGATCTGCGGCAGGACTTCGCTGGGATTGAAATACGCGATGTTGACATGGCCGCCGAGAAGCGCGGCCATGACTTCTCCTTCACCGTCGAACGGCACCGGGTCGACCTTGATGCCGAGCGCGTTTGACGTCATGCGCGCCAGAAGAGCCGCGTCGGATACGACGCCGACGGTACCCGTAACAAGGCGCGGGGTTTTCTTCAGGTCATCGAGGGTCTTGTATTCCGAAGCCGCCGGGACCACGAGCACGTACGGTGACTGGGCGATCGCGGCGAGAGGGGTGAAGTCGCGATAACTGACCGGCGATCCGCCCTGCAGCGGCGTCGTGAAGAAGCTGACGCTGACCGTTGCGATCAGGTCCGGATTTCCCTTTTCCTTGGCGACGGAACTGTAACCGACAGCGCCGCTTCCGCCGGGCTTGTTCTCCGGCAGGATCGATACTGGCAGTACCTTCAGTTCGCCGATCACGTTGGCGATGGTTCGCGCCAGCGTGTCGCTGCCGCCGCCGACCCCGAAGGGTATGATCATCTTGATGTCGCGGTCCGGATATTCCGCCAGGGCCGGCGAGGCGGCCATGATCGATGCGGTGCAAACCGCAGCGGCGGCGACACGCCCGCGGGTCAAGAGAGCAGAAAGCGTAAAGTACGTCATCAATCATTCCTCCCGTTATTCTTTTTAAGTGATGCGTCCTACTTTTGGCGCTTCCCTGCGCCAAGGTCCTTCGTTGTCCGCGTCTCTCGCGGACAACGAATTTCTCCTATGTCGTTACAAATCTCATGTCTGGGCGAGAATGGCCTCGCGCAGGAGATAGCCGTGTGCATCGCGGCCCTTGAGGCGGCTCGATGCCGGGTCGTGAACGCGCGCGTCCTTGAGCGCGTCGTAATTGGGCGTGAAGCCGAGGCCCGGACGGTCGGGAATGCGCATTTTTCCGTTCACCGGATCGGGCGTGCCGTCGAAGAAATGCTTGCCTGTCATCCACATCCCGTAATGGAACTCGACCGGACCGCCGTTCATGACACCGGCCAGGATGTGCATGTTGAAGATCGGCCAGCCGCCGCCATTGGAAAGCGGCAGGTTGAACGCCTGCGCCAGGTGCGCGACCTTGAGCGCTTCGGTGTATCCGCCATTGTAGAGAACATTCGGCTGGAGCACGTCCACGGAGTGGTGCGTCACCAGTTCACGGTAGCGCCAGCGATGGCCTTCCATCTGTCCCGCGGCGATCGGCACCTGCACGCGGCTGCGCAGATCGGCGAGGGCGCGCGCGTCGTTCTGTTCGATCGGCTCCTCGAACCATTTCAGATTGCAGTCCTGCAACTGGTTCGCCAGCATGAAGGCGTCGTGGGGATTGAACCAGCAATTGGCATCGATCATCAGATCGACATCAGGGCCGATCGCGTCGCGCGCCGCCCGTACACGCCGGACATCGTCCTTCCATGTGCGTGTCGGCTCTCCGCCAACGACCATTTTGAGCATCGTGTGCCCGTCGGCGAGAAATTTCTTCGCGTATTCCGCGATCTGGACTTCGTCGAAGAACGGATAACCGAAGGTCGCGTAGGTATAGCATTCCTTGCTGAAGCCGCCGAGCATCTCCGCGATCGGAAGGTTTTCGGCCTTTCCGCGCAAATCCCAGCACGCGATGTCGATGGCCGACAGGGCATTCGAGATCACGCCGGTATAGGCGCGGTTGTTGAGCTGTTTCCAGACCCGGTGATGGATCGCTTCGGTGTGGCGAACGTCCATCCCCTTTATCATCGGGAAGATGTGCTCCTCGATGCAGGGCATGACGGCCCAGGGCAGGAACGAGCCGGTTGCGCCCATGCCTTTCCGGCCGTCCTCGGTCTCGACCTCGACGAATACGAACATCCGAGTCTCGATGGATGCTCCGATTCCCGGAAGGTCGATCTCGTGCTTGTGCAGACTCGCCGTTATTTTTGCGATCTTCAACGTTTCCTCCTGTTTTGTGATTCTTGCGCGGGCACCTTCGCGGGCCCGTCGGGTAATGACGCCAGCCAGCGTCTCTTGCCGTGCAGTACGTGCTCCTCGCCGAGTGCGCGTGCCCTGTCGGCGTCGCCGCGTCGGATCGCTTCGACGATTACCCGGTGCTCGCTGTTGGTCTGGCCGGGCGACGACAGGGACCGGCGGAGCGAATGGGTCTCGCGGATCAGGTCGTCGTAAATACGAAGAGAGCATGAGTGAGCGGAGATCCGGCCGATCAGGCCGTGAAACTCGAGATTGATTCTGTAATATTGAGGGATCTTGTTGGCAGCTATCGCCTCATCCATGGCGACGACCAGCGCATCGAGTTGGTCGATATCCCGTTCGGAACGCCGTTCCGCCGCCCGGGCACACATCAGCCCCGTCAGAAGCGCACGGACATCGTAGTTCTCGCCGATTTCGGCATCGGACATTTCCCGGACGAACACGCCGCGGGCCGGCACCGAAACCAGAAGGCCGGCCTTGACCAGAGCGCGTGTTGCTTCGCGAACCGGGCCCCGGCTGACTTCGAACTGATCGGCCAGGGTGCATTCGTTCAACCGGCTGCCGGGCTCAAGACTGCCGGACAGGATCATATTCTCAATCTCTTGATAGACCCGGCTTGTCAGGCCTTCGGTCCGTTCGATGCGCTTGGTGTTCATGAATCTCGTCTGCGGCGGGGTCGACGGTTCGCGATGCTTCACTGTAAGGCAGTCAACTGTCAACAGTATCGGGCGTGATAGGTGTTATCCATTTGAGAACACATGGATTTTCAGAAGGTGTCACTGGGCGATGTCTTCGCAGCGCGGTCTTGCGACGGCGCGCATATGGGGCCGGGGGCTGATCGGAATTCCGTTCGCCGGCCGGTTTTCTTGCGTCGTCCGCGCGGATATTGGGGGCCCCCTCAAGCAACCGGAGTGACGAACGCGCCGCGAGAAGGTATGCCTCCCCGAGTGGGGCCCATAGCTCAATGGTTAGAGCCGACCGCTCATAACGGTCTGGTTCCAGGTTCGAAGTCCTGGTGGGCCCACCACTGCTTTTCCCCAAGGGGGACAGTTATGGGGACAGAAACGATCATCCGGCGATTCGGATGACGTTCGAAGCGGGCGCCGCGCGAGGCGCCTGTGCGAGTAAACGTGAGCTGCATTGCCTCAAAGTTGTAGCTTGGTCAACGCGACCAGCTCAGTATTCAGCAAGTTTTGCTGAATTATCTCATCCTGAAAGTTACTTAACCCGCGATAGTTTTCCGTCGCCTAGCGCGCGCCGAGAAGCAGACCAAAGGTGGTCGGATCGAAGATCCGGCCCTTTTCGGTATCCGCCCCGGTTCCCCGATCGCGGGGACAGGATGGGGACAGAAACAACGTGAACGAAACGAGATGGAAGCGATTGAGGCAGGGAAGCTCGGAGCCGACCGCTCATAACGGTCTGGTTCCAGGTTCGAGTCCTTGTGGCCCACCACTGCTTCCGATGCCTGTTGGACCAATCCTATCCCAAGGTAATGCCTGTGATCCTGACGGCGCAGACAAACGGGACATATGGATGAGTGCGCTGTGATCCGGAGCATGCTCGCTGCAAAGGCCGCCGCCGGATGACGCGCTGATCGCCGTGGCGCGGGGGAGAAGCAGGACGGCGCGGCGCAGCTCAGTTCATCCGCTCCAGGGCAACCATCATCGAGATGACCCGGTCGGACGTCGATGAACCTATCCTGGTCGCTTTCGCCTTCGAGGAATTCCTGCGTGACGTCCATGGCCCGACAGCGGCGCGCGACGCTTTCCGATAGGCCAAGGTCCATACGTACAAGCGGCTATTATCGAGGGGCTGAACGCCATTTCGGCGCCGGCCCGCACGATCCGACGGTCGACCTCCACGCTCGGTTTTTCCGATGTTTGAAATTGGGAACTGCGCGGTTCTCGTTCGATTCGATTCCTGCCTAGGCTACCCCTCTGACGGATCAGTCTGGAGCGGTTGCCGGGGCTGGTCGGCGCGGTCACGGCGGCAGCGGACCGGCTTTCGGCTCGGCCGGGTTATCTGAGACTTCCCAAGGGGAAGCGGGGGAGAAGCTCGATGATGGGATCGACTTGGACGCGGCGCCGGTTCGTCGCGAGCAGCGTGGGCGCCGTTGCCGGCGCCGGTCTCGGATTGCAATGCACGGCGCAGGCGGCGGACAACACGACGATCCAGCTCGGCTACCAGCCGGACCTGCTCGGCAGCATTGCGATGGTTGCCCTCAAGGAGAATATCTTCGAGGCGGTGGGTTCGAAAGTCGAGGCCCGCCGGATGGTGACTGGCCGCCAGATCCGCGACGCGATGATTGCGGGGCACATCGACCTCGGTAATTACGGCGGCCCCACCTTCGTCATCGGCGCGGCCAAGGGAGATCTGATCGCGGTCGCGGTCTTCGCTCACGCCGGGCGAAGCTATCACATCGTCGTTCCCAAGGACGCACCGACGAAGACGGTGGCCGATCTGAAGGGGAAGAAGGTCGGTGGCATCCTTGGTGGGTCGGTCTACCCGATCTTCAAGAACCGAATCGCACCGAAATTCGGTCTGACCGACAAGGACTACGAGGCGATCAACATCGACGGACCCGATCAGATCTCGGCGCTTGCCACGAAGCAGGTCGACGCGATCGCGGCCGTAGAGCCATTCGTCTCGATCGGCGAGGACCAGGGAATAGCCCGCTCGATCGCCGACTTCTCGCCTTATGATCTGAGCCCGATCATCCTGTGCGCGCGGCCTGAGTTCGCGAATGCGCACCCCGAGGCGCTGGTGACCTTCCTAAAGGGCTGGATCAAGGCAGCCGACATCCTCAAGAATGAGCCGGCTCGGGCCGCAAAGATCGTCGAACAAGTCTACCGCGATCAGGGATACACGCTTGGAGAGGGCGTGATCGCCAAGGCGCTCGGCCGGTTCGACATTCGAGTCAATTTCTCCCCCGAGCTACGGGAGTATCTCGAGCTCACTGCCCAGGACCAGATCCGCGCCGCGTCGATCACGAAAGCGCCCGACTGGTCGAAGGTGCTCCGGACTGAATTTCTCGAGAAAGCCCTGGCGGGCTAGCTGGATCCATGATGGAGCGCCCGGTCACTGTCGCCCTGGCCCAGATGGGTCCGGCCGACGCCGATATGGACGTTCAGCTCACGCGACTGCTTGCGATTGCCGACAAGGCGGCGCGCGCGGGAGCGCAGCTCTGCTGCTTCCCGGAGCTGGCGCCCACAGACTATTTCCCGGCGACACGAGTGAAGGAGCCTCTGGGCCGGGGGCTTCGCCTGGACGACCCGGAGCTTGCGCCACTCAGGCGGCAGGCGGCGGAGGCGGGGATGGGACTCGTCCTGGGATACGGCGAGACCGACGGCGTCGTTCTTCGAAACACAGCGGCGGTTTTCCGCGGCGACGGCGAGCTTCTTGGCCAATACCGCAAGATGCATCTCCCCGCGAACTTCTTCGGTGCATCTGGCGATGTCTCGAATTTCGAGAAGTTTTATTTTCAGCCTGGCGATCTCGGCTTCCCGGTCTTCGACATGGGCTGGGGGCGCCTCGGCGTCCAGATCTGCTACGATCGAAACTTCCCCGAAGGCTTTCGCTGCCTCGCGCTCGAAGGTGCCGAGATAATCGTCCTTCCAACCTGCGCGCCGACCTTCGGCGTGCCCTGGGCGGTGGAGATGTGGGAAATGCTCTGCCGGGTTCGCGCCTACGAGAACGGTTGCTTCGTGATCGGCGTCAATAAGGTCGGCCGCGAGGGCGACAGCGAGTTCTTCGGCCACAGCCTCGTCACCTCGCCCTTCGGCGGGCCGCCGGTCGCGGTCGCGCAAGGAAGCGGCGACGAGGCGCTGATCGTCACCATTGATCTCGCCGACGTCCGCGCCGCCCGCACCCGACGACCATTCATGCGCGACCGGCGACCCGAATTCTATCGGCCAATCTCCGGAACCTGAGCGCATGGCCACCCGATCCCGTGCCGAACCGCGCTGGCGTTCTCTCGCCCGAGGCCTGTTCGACACGCTGATCCCGCTGATCATCCTCGCCGCGATCTGGCAGGGAAGCGTCTGGATAGCCGGGCTGCCGCCGAAACTCTTCCCGCCGGTCGAGGCGATAGTCGAGCGCGGCTTTGCGCTCGCCACCAACGGCGTCTTGTGGGTACATCTCGGCGCGACCCTGGCCCGCCTGCTTTTCGGCTTCCTTCTCGCCGCGGTAACCGGCGTCGTGATTGGGTTGGCGATGGGCCGCTCGCGCCGGGTGGAGGCGTTCTGCCTGCCGCTGCTCAGCGTGCTGATGCCGATCCCGCCGCTCGCCTGGGTGCCATTGTTCATCCTCTGGTTCGGCCTCGGCAATATGCCGACCATTCTTCTCGTCGCCTTCGCCGCCTCGGTGCCAATCGCCTCCACGGTCTGGACCGGGGTGCGCAGCGTCAACGAGGTCTGGATCCGCGCCGCGGCGATCATGGGCGTCGAGGGACGCGAGGCATTCTGGAAAGTGGTGCTGCCGGGGTCGATGCCGTCCGTACTTTCCGGCCTGCGGCTCGGCATGGGCCGCGCCTGGCCGGCGGTCGTGGCGGGCGAGATGATCGCGGGCACGCAATCGGGGCTCGGCTGGATGATCTTCGCCTCGCGCGAATTCCTCAGCACCGATGTCATGTTCGTCGGCATCGGCATGGTCGGGTTGGTCGGACTGTTCCTCGAGCGGGTCGTCTTCCAGACGCTCGAAACACGGACGCTGAAGCGCTGGGGTCTGGTGAGCGAGGGCGCGTCGTGAGCAAATTCACCTGGAAGGTGCTGCGCGCGCTCTTCCCGTTCGTGGTGGTCGGCCTCGCCTACGAGATCTTCGCGCGCAGCGGCTTCATGAAGCCGGTCCTGGCGCCGAGCCTGCTCGACGTTGCGGCCGCCTTCGAGCGGATGGTCGTGAGCGGTGAGCTGCCCCACCATGCTGCGGTGACACTGCTGCGGATGGGGATCGGCTTCTTCCTCGCCGCGGCGGCCGGCATCCTGCTTGGGACGTTGATGGCCCGCATTCGGCTCGTCGACCGTCTGCTCACGCCGGTGGTCGGCATAGGCCTGCCGATCCCGGGTCTTGCCTGGGTGCCGCTGTTCGTCCTCTGGTTCGGCCTCGGCGAGAAGGCGACGATCCTGCTGGTGGCCTTCTCGGCGACCTTCCCGATCATCGTGAACGCGCGCATGGGCGTGATGGCGATCAACCCGATCTGGATCCGCGCCGCGCGGATCATGGGAACGCCGCCCTCCATGCTGTTCTGGAAAGTGATGCTGCCGGGGGCGCTGCCGCTGATCCTGTCCGGACTGAGAGTGGGCCTCGCCCGCGCATGGCGCGCAGTCATCGCCGGCGAAATGATCGCGGCCACCTCTTCGGGCCTTGGCTGGGCCATTTTCAACGCGATGGAGGTCCTCAACACGGACGTCGTCATCGCGGTCATCATCGGTATCGGTATCACCGGCTACTTGGTCGAGACGCTCCTCTTCAGCATGATCGAGCGCCGTTACCTGGTCCGCTGGGGGATGATGCGGGGGGCTCGGGGGTGAAGAACATAACAAGCGGAATTTCGATCGCCGGTCTGACGGTCGAGTACGAGACGCCGGCCGGCACGGTGCACGCGCTCGACGCGGTGAGCCTGAACGTGTTGCCCGGAGAGTTCGTCTGCCTGGTGGGCCCGAGCGGATGCGGCAAGACCACTCTGCTCAACGTCGTCGCGGGTTTCGTTCAGCCGACCGGCGGAGAGGTCTTGGTGGGAGGCAAAGGCGCCGGCGGGCAGGGGGCGGCCCGGGGTATGGTCTTCCAGGATTACTCACAACTCTTCCCGTGGCGGACGGCCCGCCGCAACGTCGAGTTCGGCCTCGAAGCGCGTGCGGTCGGATCGGCCGAGCGACGCACGGAGGCGCTCCGTCACCTTTCAATGGTGAAACTCGAACGGTTCGCCGATACCTATCCTCACCAGCTTTCGGGTGGCATGCAGCAGCGGGTCGCAATCGCCCGCGCGCTTGCCTACAATCCGACATTGCTTCTCATGGACGAGCCCTTCGGCGCGCTTGACGCGCTGACTCGCGACGAAGTCCAGAAGATCCTGGTGGACGTCTGGCAAGAGACTGGAAAAACGGTCCTCTACGTCACCCACAACGTGGCGGAGGCGGTCTACCTGGCCGACCGCATCATCGTGATGAGCCCGCATCCGGGCCGGATACAGGCCGATATTCAGGTGCCGATCCCGCGCTACCGCGATCCGCTGAGCGACCCCTTCATCGCACTCCAGAGGCATGTCCTGCGGTTGATCACGGGCGGCGATTCCGCGATCTGACCCAACCGAACCACTGATCTAGTCTGGACCACAATTGATGGCGCGCGGTGCTGCCCGAATCCTGGCGCTCAAATGTCCGTACGAGGTCCGGAGATCGTTTTCGGCCGATCGACGAGGAAAAGCCGGACGGGGCGGGTATGCGCGTCCCGCGATGATTTCGCAGCAGGCGTTTCAGGACGCATTCCGAGACGGCCGCTGATAACAGGCTGATTGAGTTCGCGCCCTGGGCGCTGGTCCTATATCAGCACGCGCGTCCGCTTCCGGCGGTCGATGAATTCCATCCCGGCGAAGCGGCCCTTGCGCCAGACGAGGCTGCAGCGGCGGCCGACCGCGATGTTTCCCGGGATCTCGAACAGGAAATTCTGGGGCAAGTCGACGCCCGCATCGACCAGGATCATGGCGCCGCCCTCCGAGATGTTCTGCAGAATGCAGGGAATGATGACGTCGGCATGCCTCAACCGGGCTTCGGCGATAAGGACGCGCCGAGGACTCGCGCGGCGGTCGGCCTGATCCGCCACGTTGCTGATATTTTGTATGCCACCCACGCCCATCTGCTTATAGGGGACAGCTGGGCCGTCACGATCAAGGGCAATCACGTTTACCGTTTTTCGATATTTAACAACCAGTTAGGGATCCAGATCCATTGTCTAGGCATCAGCCATTTTTGGCCTTTGCCGAGTCGAATGTTCCCTATATGTCCCAGGACATTCTCGCGATTTGCACACCCAGTCCGGCCGTCGCTCAATCCGAGGCCTGTGGCGCCGTGGCGGACGGTGTGAACGCGGCGATCGCCGAGATCGAGTCCACGATCAAGCGTTACGCCAATTGCGTAACGACAGAGCCGGACGTGATGATTGTTACAGGGAATTTCGACGCCTGAAGCGAGCGCACGAGGGGTTCGAAAGCAAGATCTCGTCGTACAAGACCGAATGCCCGTAAGGTAGCAAGCAACAATTCGGAAACACAGCGCGGCTACAAGCGCGGTCCTTGGGGGGCAAGCAGAGAGATTTTATGGGACGGTTGGACTTTGTGGCCGCTTTCGCGGCCCTTCTCGGCACGACTTCGGTTGCGGCGGCTCAGGATCAGATCACGCGGGGCGCCTATCTCGCGGCGATCATGGATTGCGCGGGCTGCCACACGCCGGGCGTCATGCTCGGCAAGCCGGATTTTTCGCGTGCCCTCGCGGGGTCGGAGGTCGGCTTCCAGATCCCCGGTCTCGGCATCTTTTATCCGCCGAACCTGACGCCCGATGAGAAAACCGGGCTCGGTTCATGGACGGAGGAGGAGATCATCACGGCGGTACGTACCGGCGCACGTCCCGACGGCCGCGTTCTCGCGCCGATCATGCCGTGGCGGTCCTACGCGGCGCTGAACGATTCCGATGCGCGGGCGCTGGCAAAATATCTGAAGAGCGTGAAGCCGGTTTCGCATCGGGTGCCGGCGATTACCGGGGCAAGCGAGAAGCCGGCGGCGCCGTTCCTTGCCGTGACGATGCCTTAGGCGAGTACCGCATCCGTCTTCGGATAGTTCAGAAAATACTTCACGCCGACCGCGACAATCGGCGGCTGGGAGGCATGCGGGCCGTCATATTCCAGATACGTGACGTCGTAGCCCGCAGCTTTCAGCCGTGCCGCGCTGGCCCGGCCGGCGGTTTCGACCGGCGTCTTTTCGTCCTTCGAGCCGTGGGCGATGAAGATGTAGGGCGCGCCTTCCTGATGCAGGGGCGCGAAAAATCCCGCCGAGAAGGCGATAATGTGCGTGACGAAATCGCCGTTCGCGATGCCGTTCGACAGCGAATAGGAGCCGCCGTCCGAATGGCCGGCAAAGGCGAATTTGTCCGGGCTCAGCGTGTAACGCGCGGCGACCCAGGCGAGGGCGTTCTCCAGCCGCTCGCGGTCCGGTCCGTTGCCGGCGATGACGATGTCCCAGCTTGGCAACAGGGATTGCGGGACGAGGAGGAGAAAGCCGTTCTTCTCCGCATGGTCGCGCATGATCGGCAGAATGCGCTCGGCGCTGCCGCCGCCGCCGTGGAACAGGCACATGAACGGCGTCGGCACAGCCGGGTCCACGCCCTCCGGCACGAGGAGATAATAGTCGCGCTCTTCGTACAGGCCCGTTTTGTGAAGCCCTGGAGGAAGCGGCGGCTCCGACGGAGCGGTGGGCGAGAACGTGATGCGGCCGCGAAGGGAAAGGTCCATCCGCGCTCCATATAGTCTCATACGGGCCGGTCAAGACGCACGATGGTCTCTGGATGAGGGCTGGCCGCTTGAACCTTGATCCATAAGGGAAGCTCGACGCAAAAATGACGTAAATCCCCCTCAACCACGATCCGTCTGAGGAGAATTATCCATGTTTCGTTCACTGATCGTCGCGGCCATTCTGGTCATTCCCGGTGCCGCTCTTGCCGACAAGGCCGATGCCGATGCCTGCGCGGCCCGCATCTCCCCGCAAGGCAAGATCATCTACCGTCAGGCGGTTGGTTACGTTCAGCGCGGCGCGACGCTCGAAGACGCCATGCGCAGAGTCCTGAAGCCGAAGGTCGACGGCGGCCGGATGTCGGAAGCCGAAGCCCGCAAATACGGCCGCGAAGCCGGCAACTGCGCGCGCCTCGTGCATCGCAGGGCCTGATCATCGCAGCTGAAAAACTGCCTCGGCCCATTTCTTGATCTCGGCATCGACGAGATGGGCCAAAGCCTCCGGTGAACTGTCATCCCCGCGCGGAATTTCCGCTCCGAGATCGCGAAGCCGTGCCTGGCCCGTGGGCGTGGCAAGCGCTTCTCTCAGGGCACTGTTCAGCGCTGCAATCTCCGTATCCGGCGTCGATCGCTTTGCAAACAGCGCGTTCCAGGCATCGACACGCAAAGCGGGGAACCCGCCTTCTCCGGTCGTCGGTACATCCGGCAGTATCTCGGATCGCTTACTGCTGGCTATGGCAAAGCGCCTTGACCTGCCCGACCGAAATCATGGGTGCGACATTCACGATCTGATCGAGCAGAACATCGATATTCCCGGCCGCGAGATCCGTCAGCGCCGGGCCGGTGCCGTTGTAGGATACGAGGGAGGGATCGCAGCGAAGAACCGCGGCGAGGAGGAGGGCCGCGGCGTGCGAGACGGAGCCCTGGCCGGAATGCCCGAATCGGACCGTCCTTGCCATGGGCGCGCAGATAGTCCGCGAGTTCCGAAAGGTCCTGTACGCCGAGCGTGTTGCGTACCGTGACGATGATCGGAACTCCAGTGACAAGGCCGACCGGTTTGAAGTCCGCAACCGGATCATAGCCCAATTTGCTGTCGAATGGCGGGGGCGGCCCCGTGGGTTCCCATATGTCCCATTAAGAGCGTATGGCCGTCAGACGCCTCTCTGAGAAAGCGCAGGACACCCGTCCGCCCGCCGCTGCCGCTGATATTGTCGACATAGACCGGCTGCTTAAGGATGATCGACATTTCGTCGGCCACGATCCGTGCGGTGGTATCGGTCGGGCCTCCGGCTGAAAAGGGAACCACGATGCGTACGGAATGCTCTGGCATCCACGGCATTTGGCCAACGGCATCGGCTGCGGCAAAAATCACCGTAAGGGCAGCCGTCACGAAAAAAGCTACCGGCCTCATTTGGCCGTCGCTGTCAGAAGCGCAGCATCGTCGAAATGCGTGCGGCGCACGAAGTTCGGTACCCGGCTTCCGGCCATGGGCTTGCCGAACAGAAATCCCTGAACCGAGCAGCATCCAGCCCGGCGGAGAAATTCGAGTTGGTAGGGACGTTCTACGCCTTCCGCGACAACTTCCATATTCAGACCCCGAGCCATGTCGATGACGGCCGTCACAATGCTCGCGTCGGCGACGCTGCTCTCCACATTGTGTGTAAAGCTGCGGTCGATCTTCAACACGCGGATCGGAAACTGTTTGAGGTGGGTCAGCGAGGCATAGCCCGTCCCAAAATCGTCGAGCGCGATGCGCATCCCGGCCTGGTTCAGGTGGCGCAGATTGGCCTGCACGCGATCGAAAGTCTTGCCGAACAGCACGCCTTCAGTTACCTCGATTTCCATCATCGTCGGGGCGATGCCGTACATTTTCAGAGTGGCCAGAATCTCTGCCGCAAAATCCGATTGATTGAGCTCCGCCGCCGACGCGTTGAAGGCGATGCGTCCGAAGGGCAGTCGTTGTTCTTTCCAGAAGGCCATATCGGCAAGGATGTGGCGCAACATGCGCCGCCCGACGCCGGCCGCAAGTTCGTGATTTTCGAAGACCGAACCGAACACGGCCGGCGTCAAAAGTCCGCGTGTCGGATGCTGCCACCGCGCCAAGGCTTCGAAGCCGATGATCTCGCCGGTCTGCGTGCTCAGCTGTGGCTGGTAGTATGGAACGAAGCGGTCCTCATCGATGGCAGTGCGGACATCCTCGTGCAAAGCCATGAGCTGAACGACCTCCTCGCGCATCACCTCCTCGAAGACGGCATAGCCGTTGCGGCCGTGGTTCTTGGCGGCGTAGAGTGCGATATCAGCATTCTTGGTCAGCTCGGCGCGCCGTCTTTCCGTGATCCGGGAACACGGTGATGCCGATACTTGCAGCTGTCTGAACGGTCTTGCCGTCATACGAGAACGAGCGCCGCGTTTCGCCGAGAATACGGTCCGCAAGCGCAATGCCGACGGAAAGCGGGCCAGCAATCGCAACCGCGAACTCGTCACCGCCGAACCGCGCGATCATGCAGGGCTCGCGCCGCGAGTGAAGACGTCGTCCGATCTCGCAAAGCAGCGTATCTCCCGCGCCATGGCCTAAAGTGTCGTTGATGTTCTTGAATTCGTCCAGGTCTATCAGCAGGAGACAAAGGGGATCGCCGGTCGCAGCGCCTTTTTCGACGCTGCGTTCGAGAGCTTGCTGGAAGTGAGCGCGATTTGCGAGACCGGTCAGTGCATCGTGGCTCGCGGCATGCCTCAGTTCGCGTTCCATCGTCTCGCGCCGCACCATAGCGCGCGCAAGGAGTTCGCCGGCGATGAGGAGAATGAGCACCGCGACGCCTACGATCGCGGTACCTCGAAGAGCTTCGGTGCGCCACGCGCCCAGCACATCTTCTCGTGAAAGACCGGCGGTGACTATCAGGGGAAGTTCAAATAGACGTTGAAATGACAAGATGCGTACGGTGCCGTCGGTGACGGCCGCAGTTTCGTAATTGCCGGACGTTGCGGCGGGCAGCATTTCTCGAAACAGATGGCCTCCCGAAATATCGCTGCCGATCATTTTCGGCTTGAATGGATGACGCTGGATCATGATGCCGTCGGAACGGATCAGACTGATCGACCCGCCGGGACCCATATCGATCGTTTTGTAGAAAGTTCTGCAGATAATCGAGGTTGAGGAGGGCGACCACGATGCGGCCGGGTACGCCCTCGCGTCCGCCCAGTCGGCGGCTGATGCCACCGCCCAGGATTTCGCTCGTCTTGTCGAAATAGGGGGTACCGACATGAAGGCCCAGATAGCGATTTTCGGCATGGGCCTTCAGCGCACCCGGATTGGCGTCCTGGCCGACTGGCCGGATGCGCACGAATTCGAACAAAGGCTCTTTAGAGCTTGGCTCGAGAAGCCTTATCGCGAGCACATGCGGCAGATCTCGTGCAAGCTGCGCCAGATTTGCGTTGAGCGCCGAGCGCTTCACGGGATCGTCGGCGCGGGGACCGAGGTCGCGAGCCAGAAGCTGAATCAGCATGTCGACGGAGCTGATGGTGCGTTCGGTATGCTGGGTCAGAACGCCCACGAGATTTGACGTCTGCAGCACGCGCCTGGTCGAGCGCGCGCTCGCGTGTCTGCCAGACAAACAGGCAGCCAACGCCGATCAATCCCGCGCACGCAATTGCTGTGCAGGTTCGGACGATGCGCGCGATCGAGAAAAACTGGCTTTCCCGATCGCCGTTTGATGCGTGCTTGGGGTGTTGGCTCATTCTTGCGGATAGCGCCGGAGTGGTTTCCGCGCATCCTGCGATTGAATGGTTTATGCGCCATGAAGGCGTGTATCACATAAATTAGATGTATTATTCCAAAGTCGCGGGATCGAACGGGGCCGAGTTCGGATGGCTCGGCACTTTGCCGTCGCGCCACATCTCGTCGTGGACGCGTGTGCCGTCGTCGCTGAGGCGGTAGAGGTCCTCGTTGCGGTCGTTGCGGCCGCGCCTTTCCAGCAGGCCCGCGCTCACCAGAGCCGTCACGGCTGCGGGTCCGATCTCCGGCCAGTGCGAGGTCGGAGCTTCGAGGTCGTGGGAGCGGGCGAAACGGTCGAGAGCCCGGCGCTGGGCGTTGTTGAGATCGCGATAGGTCAGCATTAGCGCGAGATAGGCCGGAACAGCGTGGCGCGCCAGTCCCGAGCGTCCGCTTCAGGCCGCTTTGGCCGACAATCCGCCGGCGCGCTCGATGAAGGCCGCGATTTCGGCCGTGCCGACCGCACCCCTTATATTCGAGAACACGTAGGGACGCTCGCCACGCATCCGCCTGGTATCGGCCTCCATCACGCCGAGATCGGCGCCGACCATGGGCGCGAGGTCGATCTTGTTGACGACCAGAAGGTCGGACCGCGTGATGCCGGGTCCGCCCTTGCGCGGGATCTTCTCGCCGCCGGCGACGTCGATGACGTAGATCGTGATGTCGGCAAGCTCCGGCGAGAAGGTGGCGGCAAGATTGTCGCCGCCGGATTCGATCAGGATGAGATCGAGGTTCGGGAATTTGCGGTTCATGTCGGCGATGGCCGCGAGATTGATCGACGCGTCCTCGCGGATCGCGGTGTGCGGGCAGCCGCCGGTCTCGACGCCGACGATGCGCTCGACGGGGAGTGCCCCCGCGACGGTGAGAATGCGCGCGTCTTCCTTGGTGTAGATGTCGTTGGTGATGGCGCAGAGGTCGTAGCGGTCGCGGAAGATCTTGCAGAGTGCTTCCATCAACGCCGTCTTGCCGCTGCCGACCGGGCCGCCGATGCCGACGCGGAGGGGGCCGTTGTACTCATGATCGAACCTTGATTCTCGCTCTCGAGCGGGGGGAGGCCATCGTACCTCATGATCTGAACAGCCTTGTGTATTGGGTTTCGTGACGGAACGAGCCGAGATCGGCGCGGAAGGTCGCGCTGCCGATATCGTCGAGGGTGAGCGTTGCGGCCTCGTCGGCGATGACCTGCACCAAAGGCGTCAGCGCGGTGATGGTGCGCATGCCGACGGTCTGGCCGATCGGCGCGGAGCGGATCGCGGCCGAGACGAGATTCTGGGCGAAGGCGAGGATGAAGGCCGGCAGGGTGGACGCGAGCGGGATCCGGTGCGCGGCCGCGGCAAGGCCCAGCGCGACCGGATAGGCGATTTCGATTATGCCGTCGGCCGCTTTCGCGAGATCCGGATGCGGCCATGCCGCAAGCACAGCGTCGAGAAAACTGCGGCCCTGCTGCGCGGTTTCGAGCCGGAGTTCCTGCGACGGCGCGAGCGCGAGCGCGAGTTCGTTTACGGCGGCAAGAGCCGCGCGGTCGTGGAGCGCGCGCCAGGCATGGGCGAGCAGAATGGCGTCGTTGCGGCCAGCGCCGTGGGCGAGCGTGTCGGTCAGCCAGGCAAGCAGGCTCGCTTCGTCCGTGACGTCGCCGTCTTCCGCCGCCCATTCGAGGCCGTGCGAATAGGCGTAAGCGCCGACCGGGAAGCCGGGCGAGAGCCATGCGAAGAGGGGGAGGTGGTGAGTCACTTGCCTCTCCCACTGAACTCGGGTGTTCCCGAGTTCAGCCCTTTAAATGGCCAAGTCGGGTAAACCCGACTTGGTTCGGGAGAGGTCGGCACGGCGCGGTAGCGCCGGCCGGGTGAGGGGCGTGGACTATCCGGATAACTCGCACCCCTCACCCCGCTCGCCTGCCGGCAAGTCGGCCCTCTCCCTATGGGAGAGGGAGGGGCCCCGCGTTTAGTGATGGTCATGCCCGCAACCGCAGGCGTCGCCATGCGCGTGATCATGATCGTGTTTGTGATCGTGCCCGTGATCATGCTTGTGCTCGCCATCATGCTTCGGCGCGGCTTCATGTTCGTGATACGCCCCGCGCTCCGGACGGAACGGCCGCTTCACCGGCTCCGCTTTCGCGCCGAGGCCGCGCACCATGTCGACGAGCACGTGATCCGGCGCGATGTAGAGCGCGTCCTTCGTCAGCTCGGCCGGAACATGGCGGTTGCCGAGATGCCAGGCGAGCTTCATCAGGCGCAGCGGGTTTTCCGCGGTGATCTCGATCAGGTCTTCGGGTTTGGCTGCGATCTTCACCAGCCGCCCGTCGTCGAGCTTCACGGCGTCGCCGTCTTCCAGAACGGAAGCCGCCCCGAGATCCAGCAGGAATTCGAGCCCGCCATCGGCCGTCATCGCCATGCGGCGGCGGTGGCGGTCCTGATGGTCGAGCGTGATCGTGTCGGCGATGTCGCCGGGCTTTACGGCCAGCTTGCGGACGATGAATAGAGCGCGGTTCATGCGGCGATTTCCGGATGGGTGCGGCGGGTATAGGCCGTCGTTGCGGTGTAGTTCTTGTTCGGTCCGGTGACACGGTGGCGGATCGTGAAGCTGCCGTCCGGAGCGAAGGCGTAGAAGCTCACATAGGTGTCGTCGCCGCAAGCATGCGACGCCGAACCGGTCAGCAGGCCGTCGGCCTGTTCGCTCAGCACGATTTCGTGGAACAGACGCCGCGGTTCGGTATCGAACCAGACGGCAAACCCATAGGTCAGCGGCTCGAACAGATAAGACTGCCGGGCGGCAAAACTGCCGCCCGCGAACGTCAGCTCACCCTGTTCCGCATAGGCGAGCCAGCCCCCGTCGCGACGCGAAAAGTGCGCGGTCCCGTCGAGAGCGCCCTCCGGCTCGATGACGCGGGCGATGTGCCACGAGCCGGTCAACTCGCGGAACAGCCAATCCCGCGCAGGAGGGCGAGGCATCTCCTGCGGCGCACGTGCGGTCATTGCGGGCTGCGGCGATGTCATCGGATCAGGAGCGGCTGTCGCCGCGCATCTGATTGGTTTCGAACAGGAACCACAGCCGCTTTTCAGCCTCGTCGATAAAGTTCTCGAGCAGGCTGGCAGTGGCGACATCGTTCTTGTCGTCGCAGACGTCGTGCGCTTTCCGCATGGATTGAACCACGGACTTGTTGTCGGCGATGAGCTGGTCGAACATTTCCTGCGGCGTCAGGAACTTGCCCTCGTCCTCGTCGAGGACCGTGAGCTTCAAAATTTCGGCGAAGGAATGAACGGTCGGCGCGCCGAGCTTGCGCACGCGCTCCGCCAGCGGGTCGATGCTGGCGTAGATGTCGTCGGCCTGCTCGTCGAGCAGGAGGTGGTAATCGCGGAAGTGCTTGCCGCTCATGTGCCAATGGAAATTCTTGGTCTTGAGGTAGAGCACGAAGGTGTCGGCGACGATCGGGTTGATCGCCTTGGCGATGGCGTTCACCGCGCTGTCGGACAGATCGGTCGAGGTGGCGAGCGGTGCTGCCGTGGATTTGCGGGCGAGGGTGCGGACCTTGCTAGCCATGGGGGTTACTCCGGAAAGTGATGTCTCTGAAACGCTCCGGCGCCGGGAAGGTTCGGTCGGGGCATTTACTCAAAACATGAAATAGCGCTGCGCCATCGGAAGTCTTTCCGCCGGCTCACAGAACAGAAGCTCGCCGTCGGCGCGCACGTCGTAGGTCTCGGGATCGATCTCGATCTCGGGCGTTGCGTCGTTGTGGATCATGCTCTTCTTGCCGATCCCGCTGCGCGTGTTGTCGACGGCGACGAACTCCTTGGTCACGCCGAGCCTGTCGCGCAGCCCGTTCTGCAGCGCGGACTTGGAGACGAAGGTCAGCGAGGTCGATTGCACGGCGCGTCCGTACGCCCCGAACATCGGACGGTAGTGCACCGGCTGCGGCGTCGGGATCGAGGCGTTCGGATCGCCCATCGGGGCGGCCGCGATCATGCCGCCCTTGATGATGAGATCGGGTTTGACGCCGAAAAAGGCCGGGGTCCACAGAACGAGGTCGGCGAGCTTGCCCGGTTCGATGGACCCGATGTGCTGCGAGACGCCGTGGGCGATCGCGGGATTGATGGTGTATTTCGCGATGTAGCGGCGGACGCGCAAATTGTCGTTGTCGCCGCGCTCCTCGAACAGCCGGCCGCGCTGCTGCTTCATCTTGTCGGCGGTCTGCCAGGTGCGGATGATGACTTCGCCGACGCGGCCCATGGCCTGGCTGTCGGACGACATCATCGAAAGCGCGCCGAGATCGTGGAGGATGTCCTCTGCAGCGATGGTTTCCTTGCGGATGCGGCTTTCGGCGAAGGCGAGGTCTTCGGGTATGGACGGCGACAGATGATGGCAGACCATCAGCATGTCGAGATGCTCGTCCAGCGTATTCCTCGTGAACGGCCGCGTCGGATTGGTGGAGGAGGGCAGAACGTTGTGCAGTCCCGCGACTTTCATGATGTCCGGCGCATGGCCGCCGCCGGCGCCCTCGGTGTGGAAGGCGTGGATGGTGCGGCCCTTGAAGGCGGCGATCGTATCCTCGACGAAACCGCTCTCGTTCAGCGTGTCGGTGTGGATCATCACCTGCACGTCGTGCTCGTCGGCGACGGAGAGGCAATTGTCGATGGCCGCGGGCGTCGTGCCCCAGTCCTCGTGAAGCTTCAGCGCACAGGCGCCGCCGAGCACCATTTCGACCAAAGCGTCGGGCAGCGAGGCGTTGCCTTTTCCGGCGAAGCCGAGATTCATCGGAAAGGCGTCGGCGCTTTCGATCATGCGCGCGATGTGCCACGGGCCGGGCGTGCAGGTCGTGGCGAAGGTCCCCGTCGCCGGACCGGTGCCGCCGCCGAGCATGGAGGTGACGCCGGACATCAGCGCCTCCTCGATCTGCTGCGGGCAGATGAAATGGATATGGGTGTCGAAGCCGCCGGCCGTCAGGATCTTGCCTTCGCCCGCGATGACTTCGGTTCCCGGACCGACAATGATGTCGACGCCCGGCTGCACATCCGGATTGCCGGCCTTGCCGATTTTGACGATGCGGCCATTCTTCAGGCCGACATCGGCTTTGACCACGCCCCAATGATCGAGCACGACGGCGTTGGTAATGACGGTGTCGACCGCGCCCGCGGCATTGGTGATCTGGCTCTGTCCCATGCCGTCGCGGATCACCTTGCCGCCACCGAACTTCACCTCCTCGCCATAGGTGGTGAAGTCCTTCTCGATCTCGATGATGAGGGTAGTGTCGGCGAGGCGCACCTTGTCGCCGACCGTCGGGCCGAACATGTCGGCATAGGCCTGGCGGGGAAGCGAGGCGGGTAGGCGGGCGTTGGACATTGAAACCTCAGGCGGCGGCGCCGTCGACTTTGTGTGGGGTGAGGGCATCGGGATCGACGCCGTCGAGGCAGCGGACATTGATGGCGGTGGTGGGAGTGCCGTCCGGCATCTTGCCGCGCGCGAAGCTCTGGATGCCGCAGGTTTTGCAAAACAGATGCGAGATCTGCTGCTTGTTGAACAGATATTCGGTGAGCTGATCTTCGCCCTTCAGCAGTGTGAAGGCAGTCGCGGGCGAAAACGCCAAAATCGAACCGAGTTTGCCGCAGCGCGAGCAATTGCAAATGATCGTTTTGTCGAGATCGGTATCGACGTCGTAGCGCACGGCGCCGCACTGGCAGCCGCCGGAATAAGGTTGAATGGCCATATCAGAGTTTCCCCATCACGTTTCCACGGAAGCCGTAGACTTCCTTTTTTCCCGTCAGCGGCACGAGCGTCACCTCGCGCGTGGCTCCGGGTTCGAAGCGCACGGCGGTGCCGGGCGCAATGTCGAGGCGCATGCCGCGCGTCTTGTCACGGTCGAAGGCGAGACCGGCATTGGCTTCGAAGAAATGGTAATGACTGCCGACCTGGATCGGCCGGTCGCCGGTGTTCGCGACCTCGACCGTCACGCGCGGCGCGCCGTGGTTGAACAGGATCTCGCCGGGCAGGGTCGTGACTTTGCCGGGCACATCCTTCGACGCCGCGCCGCGGATCGGGTGGTGTACGGTCACGAGCTTGGTGCCGTCGGGGAAAGTGGCCTCGACCTGGATGTCGTGGATCATCTCGGAGATTCCGTCCATCACCTGTTCTGCGGAGACGACATGCGCGCCGGCCTCCATCAGGTCGGCGACGGTGCGGCCGTCGCGTGCGCCCTCGACGACGAAATCGGTGATCAGCGCGATGGCTTCCGGATGGTTCAGCTTTACGCCGCGCGCCAGGCGCTTGCGCGCAACTTCGGCGGCCATGGCGACGAGCAGCTTGTCCTTCTCGCGCGGTGTGAGGTTCACAGCGTAAGTCCTTCTTATGAATGCCAGACGCGGGGCAGGGATGTGCCCCGGAAACGGGTGAGGAAGTCTATCGCGGCGCCACGCAACGCGGCAATGTCCGGAGCCAGAAATCGCACGGCGAGAAGCCCGTTCCACGCGCTTGCGGCAGCGCAGGGGGCGTGTTCGAGACATGCGCGCGCTTCGTCGATACGCGCGTCGGCGTCGGGCGCGATGTAAAGAAAGGTTGCGAGCGCCCGCGCGCCTTTGGCGACAGCGGGACGTTTCATCAGATCGGAGATCGGTCCATCGAGGCGCAGCGTGTCGGCATAGACGAGGCGTCCGTCGCGGCTGATGCGCCAGCGGTCTTCGAACAGACCGCGTTCGATTACCTCGCCCTTGGCGACGCGACCGAACACGACGGCCTCGAACATCATCAGTGTCGCGGTTCCGGAAAGCTCGGCGGTGAGGCGGCGCCGCAGGCGCGCATGGTTGTAGAGGATGGTTTCCTGCGGCAGCCAGGCGAAGTTCGCGCCGTCCTCGACGCGAAGTTCGACATCCACGGCGGCGATTGGGCCGTCCGAACGGTAGCAGCGTTCGGCGGCGGGCGTCGTCATCACAAGATTGGAACCCGCGCCGGCCGTCACCGCCACGTCGAAGCGATCGCCGCAGGCAACGCCGCCGCCTGTGTTCATCATGACGGCTTCGAGTGTCGTTCCCGCGACATTCGGCAATCGGATGCGCGAAGGCCCACTCTCGGCGATTCGCACGAGGCGGGTATCGGGTCCGGAACGCGCGACCTCGAAGGAAATTTGGCCATGCGAACGCTGACGACGCGGCGCGCCATGGGCTTCAGAAGACCAGGCGGTTGCGTACATCGTCCCCTTCGAGAGCTTTTTTGTCGCCGGCCTCCACCACTTCGCCCCGCTCAAGGACGATGAAGCGGTCGGCGAGCTCCTTGGCGAAGTCGAAATATTGTTCGACGAGGACGATGGCCATGTCGCCCCTGTTGCGCAAGTAGACGATGGCGCGGCCGATATCCTTGATGATCGAGGGTTGTATGCCCTCGGTCGGCTCGTCGAGAACGAGAAGCTTCGGCCGGGTGACGAGAGCGCGGCCGATGGCGAGCTGCTGCTGCTGTCCGCCCGAAAGATCGCCGCCCCTTCGGTGCAGCATGCTTTCGAGCACCGGGAAGAGGACGAAGATGTCTTCCGGAATGGTCTTCTGCCCGCGCGGCAGCGGGGCGAAGCCGGTTTCGAGGTTCTCGCGCACCGTGAGGAGCGGGAATATCTCGCGGCCCTGAGGCACATAGGCGAGACCCAGTTTGGCGCGCTGGAAGGTGCGGAGCGGTGTGAGATCGTGGTCGGCGAAACCGATCCTGCCGCCGGAGATCGGACGGTGACCGACGATTGCGCGCATCAGCGAGGTCTTGCCGACGCCGTTGCGGCCGAGCACGCAGGTGACCTCGCCCGGTTTCGCGGTCAGCGAAACCCTGTTCAGCGCCCGGGCGGCTCCGTAATGGAGCGAGAGGTTGTCGACCGTCAGCATGGATCAGCGCCCCAGATAGACTTCGATGACGCGCTCGTCGGCCGAGACCTGATCGAGCGAGCCTTCCGCCAGAACCGAGCCTTCGTGCAGGCACGTCACCTTCACGCCGAGGTCGCGCACGAACACCATGTCGTGCTCGACGACGACGACGGAGCGCGTCTTTGCGATCTCACGCAGGAGGTCGGCGGTGTCGGCGGTTTCCTGGTCGGTCATGCCGGCGGCCGGCTCGTCGACCAGAAGAACGCGCGGTTCCTGCGCCAGGAGCATGCCGATTTCGAGCCATTGCTTCTGGCCGTGGCTGAGTTCGGAGGCCTTGCGGCTGCGATGATCCTTCAGACGGATGCGTTCGAGCAGGGCGTCGACGCGCTCCCTTTCCTGCGCCGTGCGGCGCGAGAACAGGGCACTGAGCGGACGGCGGTCGGCCTTCAGCGCGAGCAGGATATTGTCTTCGACCGTGTGCATCTCGAACACGGTCGGCGTCTGGAACTTGCGGCCGATGCCAAGCGTCGCGATCGCGGCTTCGTCGAGCGCCGTCAGGTCATGCTGGCCGGCGAAGAGTGCAATGCCCTCGTTCGGCCGGGTCTTGCCGGTAATGACGTCCATCATCGTCGTCTTGCCGGCGCCGTTCGGGCCGATGATGGCGCGCATCTCGGCTTCGTCGATGGCGAGCGACAGCGAGTTCAGCGCGCGGAAACCGTCGAACGAAACCGTGACGCCGTCGAGATAGAGCAGGGTCGGGGTGAGGGTGGGGAGTTCGCCGTCCGGAACAAGGCCGCTCATGATCTCACTCCGCCGCGCTGGGAACAGGGGCCGGGACAGGGGAAGGGGAAGGAACCGAACCGTGCGACCGGAAGCGCCGCCGCGTCTTTTCCCAGCCGGTCGAGATCGTGCCGAGAATGCCCTTGGGCAGGAACAAAGTGACGAAGACGAACAGGCCGCCGAGTGCAAACAGCCACAGGCTCGGCAGGACGCCCGTGAACCAGGTTTTGCCGGCATTGACGACCAGCGCGCCGAGCGCCGCGCCCACAAGCGTACCGCGCCCGCCGACCGCGACCCAGATCACCATTTCGATGGAATTGGCGGGTGCGAATTCCGACGGGTTGATGATCCCGACCTGCGGCACATACAGCGCCCCCGCGACGCCCGCGATCATGGCGGACAGGACGAAGACGAAGAGTTTGTAGTTCTCGACCCGGTAGCCGATGAAGCGCGTGCGGCTTTCGGCGTCGCGGATCGCGACCAGAACCTTGCCGAGCTTCGAGGTGACGATCATGCGGCAGAGCAGATAACCGCCCGCGAGCGCCATCGCCGACAGGAAAAACAGGACGGCGCGGGTTTCCGCCGCCTGGACGTTGAAGCCCAGAATGTCCTTGAAGTCGGTGAAGCCGTTATTGCCGCCGAAGCCCATATCGTTGCGGAAGAAGGCGAGCATCAGGGCAAACACCATGGCCTGCGTGATGATCGACAGATAGACGCCGGTGACCCGCGAGCGGAAGGCGAACCAGCCGAAAATGAAGGCCAGCAGCGCGGGAACCAGGATCACCATGATCATGGCGAACCAGAACATGTCGAAGCCATGCCAGAACCAGGGGAGTTCCTTGTAGTTCAGGAACACCATGAAATCCGGCAGGATCGGATCGGCGTAGACGCCGCGCGTGCCGATTTGGCGCATCAGGTACATACCCATCGCATAGCCGCCGAGCGCGAAGAACGCGCCGTGGCCGAGCGACAGGATTCCGGCATAGCCCCAGATCAGGTCGATCGAGATCGCGAGCAAAGCGAAGCAGAGATATTTGCCGAGCAGCGGGACGAGATAATCCGGCACATGGCCGAACGTGCCTGCCGGAACCCAGAGATTGAGAATTGGGATCAGGAAACCCGCGGCGATCACCAGTCCGAGGAAAATCCAGCCGGTGCGGTCGAGATGGCGGATCATGTGTTGTCACCCGTATGTCCCGGGGCTGCGAAGCAGAGCCCGGGACCCATACGCCGTGAGGGTGCGGCTCCATCGCTGATGCTGCGGAGTATGGATCCCGGACAGGCGCTGCGCGCCTTCCGGGATATGAGAACGATCGCTGACGTCCTCATGCTTCCACCGCCCGGCCCTTGAGGGCGAACAGCCCGCGCGGACGCTTTTGGATGAACAGGATGATGGCAACGAGAAGAAGGATCTTGCCGAGCACCGCGCCTGCGTAGGGTTCGAGGAATTTGTTGGCCACGCCGAGCGTCATCGCGCCCACAAGCGTGCCCCAGAGATTGCCGACCCCGCCGAACACGACGACCATGAAGCTGTCGATGATGTAGTTCTGGCCAAGATTGGGCGAGACATTGTCGATCTGGCTGAGCGCCACGCCCGCCATGCCGGCAACGCCCGAGCCGAGGCCGAAGGTCATGGCGTCGATCCAGTCGGTGCGGATGCCCATGGCGGCGGCCATGCGCCGGTTCTGCGTCACGGCGCGGACCTGGAGGCCGAGCGCCGTCTTCTTCAGGACCAGCAGCAGCGCGAAGAACACCATCATCGAGAAGACGATGATCGCGATGCGGTTATAGGTGAGGGTGAGGCCGCCGAGGTCGAACGAGCCGGACATCCAGGCCGGCGTCCCGACTTCGCGGTTGGTGGGGCCGAAGATCGAGCGCACGGCCTGCTGCAGGATCAGCGAAATACCCCAGGTGGCGAGCAATGTTTCGAGCGGGCGTCCATACAGGAAGCGGATGACACTGCGCTCGATGGCAACGCCGACCGCGCCCGCCACGATGAAGGCGAGGGGGATCGCGATGAACAGCGAATAATCGAACAGGCCAGGTGCGGAGGTGCGGATCACCTCCTGCACCATGAAGGTGACATAGGCCCCGATCATCACCATTTCGCCGTGCGCCATGTTGATGACGCCCATCTGGCCGAAGGTGATGGCGAGGCCGACGGCGGCGAGCAGCAGAACCGAGCCGAGCGAGATTCCGTAGACCACGTTCTGCGCGGCGGCCCATGCGGCCTGCTTCATCTCGATGCCCGAAAGGGCGGTGGCGGCGGCGGCCTTCACGGTCTCCGGCAGATCGGCCGGGAGCGAACGGAGGAGGGCGGCGGCATCGCCGTCAGCGCGTTTCGCGATCGTGCCGATCGCGGCAATGCGGTCGGCATCGGACGCGCCGGGAAAGGTGACGACGATCGCGGCGCGCGCGGCTTCCAGCGCGGCCTTTGCGCGGCCGTCTTTTTCCTTGGCCAGAGCGGTGTCGATCGCCGGCAGGGCCGAGGCGTCGCGCGATTTGAACACCGCGTTGGCGGCGGTCATGCGCTTGGCCGGGTCTTCGGAAATGATGTCGAGCGAGCCCGCTGCGGCCTGCACGATCGTGCGCAGGCGGTTGTTCAGCCGCACCGCCTTCAGGCCGGCGGGCGCCGCGGAAGCCTCGGTGAAGCTCTTCGCGTCGAACAGCTTGCCGGATGCGTCGCGGTAATAGACGGCCTTCGTGGCCGGATCGAAGAACAGTTTGCCGGTCGCGAGCGCGGCGATGATCGCCGTCGCTCCGGGATGGCCGGACTTGCCGATCGCCTCGATTCCCGCGGCGGTGTCGTTGAAGCTGTCGGTCGCAAACAGCGCGAGCGCGTCATCGGCCGGGTCAGCCGAAGCGGGTGCGGAAAAAGACGCCAGCGCGATGATGAGGATCAGCGCCAGCCGCCGGAAGAATACGAAGGTCATGGGTCCCAGCGCGTGTTGTTGATGAAAATGGGGAGGCGGCCGCACGCCGCCTCCCCGGTAGGCGTCAGTTCGCTTGGGAGGTTACGAGGCCTGACCGCCGCACTTCTTCGTCTTGGTGTTGTAGTTACCGCACTTGAGCGTCACCCAGTCGGCGTCCAGTTCCTTGGAGCCTTCGAGGAAATCGGTCCAGGCGTCGCCGGGAACGAGCTTTTCGGTTTTCCACACCACGTCGAACTGGCCGTCTTCCTTGATCTCGCCGATCAGGACGGGCTTCGTGATGTGGTGGTTCGGAAGCATGACCGAGGTGCCGCCGGTGAGGTTCGGAACTTCGATGCCGACAATCGCGTCGATGACCTTGTCCGGATCGGTGGTGCCGGCCTTCTCGACCGCCTTGACCCACATATTGAAGCCAATGACATGGGCTTCCATCGGGTCGTTGGTCACGCGCTTCGGGTTCTTCGTGTACTCCTGCCAGGACTTGATGAAGGCGGCGTTGGCGGGATCTTCAACGGACTGGAAGTAGTTCCACGCGGCGAGATGGCCGAGAAGCGGCTTGGTGTCGAGACCGGCGAGTTCCTCTTCGCCGACTGAGAACGCGACGACCGGGATGTCGGTCGCGGCGATGCCCTGGTTGCCGAGCTCCTTGTAGAACGGCACGTTGGCGTCGCCGTTGATGGTGGAGACGACGGCCGTCTTCTTGCCCGCCGAGCCGAACTTCTTGATGTCCGACACGATGGTCTGCCAATCGGAATGACCGAACGGCGTGTAGTTGATCATGATGTCTTCGGCGGCGACGCCCTTGGACTTCAGGTAAGCCTCAAGGATCTTGTTCGTCGTGCGCGGATAGACGTAGTCGGTGCCGGCCAGAACCCAGCGCTTCACTTCGCCGCCGTCCTTCGACATCAGATAATCGACAGCCGGAATGGCCTGCTGGTTCGGGGCGGCACCGGTGTAGAACACGTTGCGCTCGCTTTCTTCACCCTCGTACTGGACGGGATAGAAGAGGATCGAGTTCAGCTCCTTGAAGACCGGGAGTACGGACTTGCGAGACGACGAGGTCCAGCAGCCGAACACGGCCGCGACCTTGTCCTGCGCAATCAGCTCTTTCGCCTTTTCGGCGAACAGTGGCCAGTTGGACGCCGGGTCGACGACGACCGCTTCAAGCTTCTTGCCGAGCAGGCCGCCCTTCTTGTTCTGCTCGTCGATGAGGAAGAGCATCGTGTCCTTCAGCGTCGTTTCCGAAATCGCCATCGTGCCCGACAGCGAGTGCAGAACGCCGACCTTGATCGTTTCCTGGGCCGAGGCGGCGGAAAGACCGCCGGCCAGCACCGACGAGGCCGCGAGCAGGGTCGCCGCCTTCGTCGCGTTCTTGATAAGTTTGAGCATTACGCCTCTCCATTCCTGTCCTGGGTCGGCTGCGGACAGCCCCCTACGAGAGGTTGTCAGCAAGCCGCGTGCCATGGTCCGGGGGCGTTGATTCCACTGGAGGATCCGGGGATTCCGCGCGCGAAGGGGAAAGTTTGCCCTGTGGAGGGCAGGGCTATTTTTTAGGCACTCAGTTTAGAGCGCACAAGAAAGGGGCAGCTCTGAGTTGCAAATGCAGGCTCATAGCATTCACGATGTATTCGAGGATAGAGACAGATTTTAAATCTTCCAGAATTGGCGATTTACTTCCTATATTCGATTTATTCCAATTAAAAACAAAGCAAACGTCAATTGACAACTTGGACCCGTTGGGGCTTTTCCGCACGGTGGACCGCGGCTTTGGCGCTCCTCAGGCCACCCTCGAGCGCGGCCGCGCATCAGCCGCCCAAACGGCAACTGGAGACAGACAATGAATTTTCTTCGCACGATGATTTCGGCTGCCGCATTGACGGCAGCCCTGGCCGCTCCGGCCTTTGCGGCGACAAAGGCGGACGCCGTGGTTCAGACCTACGCGAACGTGGCGGAAGCCATCTACTCGGACAGCCTCGCCAAGGCGAAAGAGCTTCAGACCGCGGTGGACGCGTTCCTGGCCGCGCCGACCGAAGACAATCTGAAGGCCGCTCGCACCGCCTGGAAGGCCGCGCGCGTTCCCTATCAGCAGAGCGAAGGCTACCGTTTCGGCAATTCCATCGTCGATGACTGGGAGGGTCGCGTGAATGCCTGGCCGCTCGACGAGGGGCTGATCGATTACGTCGACGGAACGTCCTACGGGACCTCGGACGAGAACCCGGCCTATTCGGCGAACGTCATCGCCAACACCAAGATCCAGGTCGGCAAGGACGCGATCGACGCGACGACAATCAACAAGGACCTCATCAAGAGCCTGCAGGAAGTGGGCGGCGTCGAGTTCGAACGTCGCGATCGGCTATCACGCGATCGAATTCCTGCTCTGGGGCCAGGACCTCAACGGCACCGGGCCGGGCGCGGGCGACCGCAAGGCGACAGATTTCGACACCAAGGCCTGCACCAACGGCAATTGCGACCGCCGCGCCGCGTATCTGAAATCGGCGACCGATCTCCTGGTCGACGATCTCGAAGAGATGGTCGCGTCCTGGGGCAAGGACGGCGACGCGCGTAAGGACGTCACGGGCAAGGCGGCGAACGACGGTCTCGCCACGATCCTGACCGGCCTCGGTTCGCTGTCCTACGGCGAACTCGCGGGCGAGCGCATCAAGCTCGGCCTCATCCTCCACGATCCGGAGGAAGAGCACGACTGCTTCTCCGACAACACCCACAACTCGCATTTCTATGACGAGCAGGGAATGATCGCGCTCTACAAGGGCAGCTACAAGTCGACCGACGGCAAGGTCACGGAAGGCCCCGGCCTCGCCGCCTACGCCAAGGAAAAGGCGCCGAAGGAAGCCGCCGCACTTGAAGCCGCATTCGCCAAGACCGATGCGGCGATGGGCGTGATGAAGACGCGCGCCGACAGCGGCAAGGAAGCCTACGACCAGATGATCGGGGAGGGGAACGCCGAGGGCAACAAGGTAGTGCAGGACGTGGTCGACGCGCTCGTCGCCCAGGCCCACGCCGTTGAGGGCGTGGTTGCGGCGCTCGGCCTCAAGATCGAAGTCGAAGGGTCGGACAGCCTGGACAATCCGTCCGCCGTTCAGTGATGTAACCTGATGTCGATGCGGCGTGCTCTGTTCGTGCGGACGCGGAAAGGCGAGGGCGCTGCCCCTCGCCATTTCCGTTTTGCGGGAGCGCGCCGCGTCGTGGCTCTGGCTTCGGTCGGATTTATTCTGGCCTCGTTGGGGGCTGCTGCGGGCGACAATCTCTCGCGTCCGATCGGAAAAGCTCTGTTCGAGCGCGCCTGGGTTCCGGCGCCCTCATCGACCAAGGCCAATGACGGGTTGGGCCCGCTTTTCAACGCGCGCGCCTGTGCCTACTGCCATCAGGGCCTCGACCGTGCGATTTCGCAGCGCGACCCTGACGGCACCTTCACCCAGCGCGGCATGGTGCTGAAACTGTCCGATGCGGCGGGGCGGTTCGACCCTAACTATGGCGGGCAGCTTCAGACCTCGGCCGTGCCCGGGCTGGTGCCCGAAGGACGCCTCGTCATGGCAGGCGCGGATCCTCAGATTCAAAACCTCGCATCCGGTCCGCTCGCGCCCGCGACGCGCACGGGCGTGCGCGCCGCGCCGTCCGTACGCGGTCTCGGCCACCTGGCCGGCGTTCCGGAGGAGGCGATCCTCGCGCGCGCCGATCCGGATGACCGCGACGGTGACGGCATCTCCGGCCGCCCCAACTGGATCGTGGATGCTGACGGCACAAAGCGCCTTGGCCGGTTCGGTTTGAAATCGTCGAGCGCCACGATCGCCGCGCAAACCGAACTCGCGTTTTCCCTGGATCTCGGAATGTCGACGTCCGGGCATCCCGACCTTGCGGGCGACTGTCTGAGCGCAGCCTGCCGGACGGCGCCGCATGGCGGCACGGAGGACGAAGCCGAAATCCGCAAGGATCTCGTCGCCATGCTGGCGGATTATCTCGCCGGCATCCCGCCGCTCGAACCCGCGTCTCCCCCCGACGCGGGCGGCGAAAATCTGTTCGCTTCGGTCGGCTGCGCCTCCTGTCACACGCCGTCCCTGTCCGGCGCAAAGGGAGAGGTGCGCGCGTTCAGCGATCTGCTTTTGCACGATCTCGGTCCTGACCTCGACGGCGGCGCGACCGAACCGAATGTCGCGCCGACCGAATGGCGGACCGCGCCGCTCTGGGGCGTTTCGCGCGCTCTCGCGACCCATGCGGGTCTTCTGCATGACGGGCGCGCGCCGGGCGTCGCCGAGGCGGTCGCACTCCACGGCGGCGAAGGGGCAGGGGCCCGCACACGCTTTGGTGAACTCGGCGAGAGCGACCGCGCGCGGCTTATCCGCTATGTCGAGGGGCTATGATGTCTCGATTGAAATCCCTTGTTGTCCTCATCGCATTTCTGCTTCCGGCGGTTCCCGCCGCCGCGCAGGAATACGTGCCGGTCAATCGGAACGCCGATCACCGCGCCATCGCCCTGAAGATTGCGACGGATTTCGTCGCTCCGCATTACGAGGCTCTCGCCGCGCGGTTCGATGCGCAGGAGAAAAGTTGGGAAACCTTCTGCGCTGCGCCGTCGGCGCCCGGTTTCGAGGATATGCGCAGCCGCTTCAGCGACGCCGCGAAGGGCTGGGCCGAGGCCGAGGTCGTGCGCTACGGCCCGGTTTCGGTGGATTTCCGCTATGAGCGGATTGCCTATTGGCCGGAACGCAAGAACGACGTGGCGCGAGGCCTCACGCGCCTTCTCTCGGAAACCGGGCCGCTGACGCCCGACATCATGTACGGCAAGAGCGTCGCGGTGCAGGGCCTGTCCGCACTGGAACGGCTGCTCTACGAGGACGGCGCGCAGGCGGCACTCCTCGCGGATGACGACGGGGCGAAGCGCCGTTGCGCTGCGGGGCAGGCGATCGCCGGAAATCTCGTGCGCATCGCCGGCGACATCCGCACCGGATGGACCGCGCTGACGGATGAGCTGAAGACGGCGGATGCCATGCGGACGCGGGAAGCCGCGACGCGGCTTGCGACCGATCTTCTGACCGTGTTCCAGATCGCCGGAGACCAGAAGCTCGACGTGCCGATGGGCGAGACGATCGACGATACCCGTCCCAAGGCCGCGCAATATTGGCGCAGCGGATTGTCCAATGCGACGCTCGCGCTGAACATGAAATCGGCCGCCGACCTGACCTTCCTGATCCTCGGCCAGGGCGATCCCGCGACCAATACGGTCGGCGCCATCGAGACCGCGCAGGGTCTTGCGGAAAGCCTGCCCGGCCCGATCCCCGATCTCGTCGCGGACAAAGCGGGCCGCAGCCGGCTTTATCTCCTGCGCGGCGCGGTGCGCGGCGCGCGCGATCTCGCCACCGCCTATGTGCCCGCCGCGCTCGGCATCACGGTCGGTTTCAACTCGCTCGACGGCGATTGAGGACGGCAATATGCAGATCGACCGCCGCTCCTTCCTTCTCGCGCTTGCCGGCTCCTTCGCCGCCGGCTCCGTGCCGGCGTTCGGGCAGGAGCGTCTTTACGTCTCGTCCTGCAACGACGCGGCCGGCATTTCCCATGTCGCGGTGTTCACGGCCGATGGCGGCATGCTGTTCAAGACGCAATTGCCCGATCGCGGCCACGACATCGCGCTGAGCCCCACGGGTCCCGATCTCGTCGTCTTCGCCCGGCGGCCCGGAGACTGGATGGCGGTGGTCGACCGCCGCACCGGCGCGGTGAAGACGCTCGTGCGCAGCCCGGAGGGCCGGCACTATTACGGACACGGGCTCTATTCCGCCGACGGGCGCCTGCTCTACGCGACCGAGAACAATGTCGCGACCGGGCAGGGCGTGCTCGGCGTCTACGACACGGCGCGGAACTATGCGCGGATCGGCGAACAGCCCACCCATGGCGTCGGTCCGCACGACGTTGCTTTCCTGCCGGGCCACGACCTCCTGCTCGTCGCCAATGGCGGCGCGCGCACCGATCCGGCTTCGGGCCGCGAAATCCTGAACAAGAAGAACATGACGCCGAGCCTCGCCTTCGTCGATCCGCGTTCGGGCGAGGCGAAGCACAAGGTCGATTTCGGCCGCGACATGAGCGGATTGTCGTTTCGCCATCTGGCGGTGGCGGATGACGGGGAGGCGGTGTTCGCCTGTCAGTACGAGGGCGATCCGGAGGAGATGCCGCTTCTTGTCGGCACCGTCACGCCGGACGGCCGCACGCGGATGCTCGAAATGCCGGACGACGATCTGGCGCGGCTCGACAATTATCTCGGCGCGGTCGCGCTCGACGGATCGGGGCGGCTGATCGCGGCGACGAGCCCGCGCGGCGGCATGGCGGCATTCTGGGACCGGCCGACCGGCGCATATCTCGGTCTCGCACCGATGCCGGATGTCTGCGGCGTCGCGGCGGCTCCGGAAACGGGCACATTCATGGTGTCGTCCGGCAATGCCGGGGTGCGGATGGCGCGCGCCCGGACGCACGATCTCCTGCGCGTCGGGGGTAGCGATCTCGACCTTTATATGTGGGACAACCACATCGAGATTGTTTCCGGCTGAAAGCCCTGTCCCGGCCTGCAATGGCGTGCCCTCAGTAGTGTCCTCGGCGCGTCTTCGCTATATAGCGGCCGCAAACCGGAGGCGGCATGGCCGAGAACAAGACCGAAGTGAGCTTTGTCCGCCGCAGGCCGGTGCTCTCGCTGCTCGGGCTCACCGCGCTCGTCAGCGTGCCCTTCGTCCTGTTTCCGCAGCTCGATCTCGCCTTCAGCCGTCTGTTCTTTGTTCCGGGTGAGGGCTTTCCCGCCACGAGCATGGACATTCTGAAGACGGTGCGGGAGGCGGGGCAGGATGCGCTCCGCCTTACCGGCCTCGTCGTCCTGATCTCGCTCCTCGTGCCGCTCGTCATTGCGCCGGCGCGTTTTCTCCTGCCGCCGCGCGCGGCTCTGTTCCTGCTGACCAGTCTCGCGCTCGGTCCGGGCCTTCTCGTCAACGGCATATTGAAAGAGTTCTGGGGCCGCGCCCGGCCGCGCAACGTCGTGGACTTCGGCGGCGACCTCACCTTTTCCCGCGCCTGGGAGATCGTGAATACGTGCCATTCGAACTGCTCGTTCGTGTCGGGCGAGGCCTCGTCGGCGATGTGGTTCATGGCTCTGGCGATGATCGCGCCGGTCGCCTGGCGCCTGCGGGCCGCGCTCGCGGCTTTCGCTTTCGCGCTCGTCATGTCGGTGAACCGCATCGCGTTTGGCGGTCACTTTCTGTCGGACGTGCTGCTGGCCTGGCTGCTGACGCTCGCCGTAATCGTCATTTGCTACAACGTCTTCTATAAGGACTTTGGGCTGACGGATGACCGCGTCGACAACTGGTTCGCGCGTGCCCGCGCCTTCCTGCAGGCGCCGTTCCGCGTTCTGCTGAACCGCTAGTGGGGGCTACCCCTCTCCCGTTTACGGGAGAGGACGACTCATGGCCGGGAGGCCATGAGCGAGGTGAGGGGAGAGTCAGAAAACGGATAATCGCGAGCATCGTGCTTGCCCTCACCCCGGAGCGCTGACGCGCTCTCGACCCTCTCCCGCTTCGCAGGAGAGGGGATACCTAGCCGTTGGTGCCGAGCAGCCGGGCGCGGATGCTTTCGAGCCGTCCGAGACGCTCGGTCGTGCCGCCGCCCTCGAGTTCCGTTACGCGCGCGATCAGGGCTTCGGTCAGCGCAAACAAAGCCGTGAGCGAGTCCCAGGCTCCCGCGCTGTCCGTCGGGGCCACGAAAATGTGCGAGGCATAGCGGCTTGCCGGTGCGGCGCGGCTGTCGGTGAACAGGATCACGGTCGCGCCCTGCGCCGCCGAGATTTCGGCGAACCGTACGACGTCGGGCGCGTAACGGCGAATGTCATAGACCACGACGACGGAGCGGCGGTCGACGTCGATCAGGCGGTCCGGCCAGGTCGCCGAGATCGAGCCGACCTCCTCCATGCCGCCGCGCACGATTTCGAGATGGCGGACGAGATAGCGCGACAAAGATTGGGTGAAGCGGCCGCCGATGGCGAGCGCGGGACGCTTCCTGTCCGACAGCGCGCGGGCGGCGGCTTCGAAATCGTCGCGCACGACCAGCGAGAAGGCGGCGCGGACATTTTCCGCAATGTGATTGCCGAAGCCGGCCAGCCAGTCCTCCTCCGGCGCCTGCGCCTGCCGCGCGACCCAGCGACCGAGCGGCGAAGACCGCTCCTCGGAAATCTCCGCGCGCAGATGCTCCTGCAGTTCGCGGTAGCCGGCGAAGCCCAGTTTGCCCGCGAGCCTGAGAACGCTCTGCGAGCTGACGCCGGAGGATCGCGCCAGCCGGGCCAAAGGCTCCAGTCCGGCCACCGGGTAATGGTCGCGCAGATAAAGCGCCGCCCGCCGCTCCTGCGTCGTCAGCATCCCCATAACGCTTTGAATGCGTTCGGAAATCGTCCCCGCAGGCACCAAGGTCTTCTCGTCCATCCCCGCCATCTCGAAAGTTGTCGCATATAAAGCTTGTGGAGCGTTACTTCCAAGTTGACACAGAATAGGGTTCTCTGGAACGATCATTCCGCGCTTCCGACATGGCGGAAAGCCGGGCGGAGGCGGGAATTTCGGGCCGGGGGACGTAACGGATCAGTTCCGGCCGTAAAGGGGGAACAGACGATGGCTAAGCAACCAGCAGCAGTTGGCGCCGCGGGCGTCACGTATTCCACGGTCGACCCTTCCTACTTCGCCCAGCGCGGGTTGAAACGTTATGCGGGTGTCGCCTCGCTTTGGGCGCTCGGTGTCGGCGCGGTCATTTCCGGACATTTCTCGGGTTGGAATCTCGGTCTCGGCGTCGCGGGGTGGGGCGGCTATCTCATCGCCGCCATGTTGATTGCCATCATGTATCTCGGCCTGACCTACTCGATCGCCGAGATGTCACCCGCTCTGCCGCACACCGGCGCTGCGTACTCGTTTTCGCGCTCGGCCTTCGGCCCCTGGGGCGGCTTCATCACCGGCCTCTGCGAGAATGTCGAATATGTCATTACACCGGCCGTCATCGTCTTCTTCATCGGCTCCTACCTGACCGGGATTTTCGGCACACCGGTTGAGTTCCAGCCGGTCTACTGGGTGCTCGGCTACCTCATCTTCGTCGGCCTCAACATCGCCGGCGTCGAGTTGTCGTTCAAGATCACGCTCGTCGTGACCTTGCTGGCTCTCGCCTGTCTCATCTTCTTCTGGGTCAGCGCTTTTCCGCTCGCCGACTTCGCGGGCAAGGCGCTGAACATCGGCGCCGGTCCCGACGGTAAAGCGGTCGAGCTTCCAGGCGGCAACGGGCCGTTCCTGCCGTTCGGCATTACCGGCGCGCTTGCCGCGCTGCCGTTCGCGGTGTGGCTGTTCCTGGCCATCGAGCAGCTTCCGCTTGCGGCCGAGGAATTGATCGATCCGAAGCGCGACATGCCCAAGGGCATCATTCTCGGCATGTTCACGCTGATCGTGTCGGCGTTCATGATCCTGTGGCTCAACTCGGCTGTGAACGGCTCGTTCGCGCTGTCGACCTCCGGCGAGCCGCTGCTCGACGGCTTCCGCGCGATCTACGGCGAAGGCATCGCCGTGATCCTCGCGCTCATCGCCGTTGTCGGCCTGATCGCGAGCTTTCACACGATCATCTACGCGCAGGGCCGTCAGATCTATTCGCTGTCGCGGGCGGGTTATTTCCCGCGCGCGCTGTCGATCACCCACGGCACCCGCAAGACGCCTCATCTGGCCATGATCGCGGGTACCGTCGTGGCTCTTGCCATCATGTTCGTCGTCTGGTTCCAGGCGGGTTCGACAGCGGGGGCTGCGGTCATCGGCGGAACGCTGCTCAACATGGCCGTCTTCGGCGCCATGCTGAGCTACATCGCGCAGGGGGCAGCCTTCATCGCGCTGCGCAAGAACATGCCCCATATCGAGCGGCCCTATGTAAGCCCGCTCGGCATTCCGGGTGCTGTAGTGACCATCGTCATTGCGCTGGTCACCATCGGCTACCAGCTCGCCGATCCGGTCTATCGCGCAGGTGTGATCGGCGTGGCGCTCTGGTTTGTTGTGGGCATCATCTACTTCGCGGTCGTCGGACGAAACAAACTCGTCCTGTCGCCCGAAGAAGAGTTCGCTCTGTCCAAGGGCACGGCAGAATACAAGTCGCACTGACGTGTCCTTCAGGCGGCCGGACCTCCCCTCGTCCGGCCGCCTTTTGAAATCCGCACAGAATTTCAGAGGCAGATATGAATCCGCGCGACGTCAAGACCGCAGCCGATGCGAAGGCTATCGTCGAGGAACGCCGCCTTGATCATGTGAAGGTCGGCGTCACCGACGCCGACGGCATCATGCGCGGCAAATACATGGCCAAGACCAAATTCTTGAGTGCGCTGGAAAAGGGGTTCGGCTTCTGCGACGTCGTGCTGGGATGGGATTCGAACGACCAGCTTTACGACAACGTCACCTATACCGGCTGGCACACGGCCTATCCCGACGCCTCCGTCCGTGTGTTGCCCGAGACCTGCCGCGACGTGCCGCTCGAAGGCGACATGCTGTTCTTCCTCGCCGAGTTCGCCGACAAGGCGGAAGAGGTCTGCCCGCGCGGTAACCTGCGCCGCGTTCTAAAACGCGCGAAGGATATGGGCTTCGATGTCGTGTCCTCGGCGGAGTTCGAGTTCTTTCTGTTCGAGGAGACGCCGCATTCGGTGCGCGAGAAGAATTATCGCGGCCTGACCAACATCACGCCGGGCTTCTTCGGCTATTCCATGCTGCGCTCCTCGGTGCACGCCGATTTCTATCGGGACCTGCTCCAGCTCGGCCGCGACATGGATTTCCCGATCGAGGGTCTGCACACAGAAACCGGACCGGGCGTGCTGGAAGCGGCCATCGAATATTCCGGCGCCCTCGAGGCCGCCGACCGCGCGGTCCTGTTCAAGACCTTCACCAAGATCCTTGCCCAGCAGCGCGGCTGGATGGCGACCTTTATGGCCAAATGGTCGAAGGACTGGCCCGGACAGTCCGGCCATCTCCATGTCTCGCTGACGAAGGACGGCAAGCCGATCTTCCACGACGAGACCAAACCCCACAACATGTCGGACACGATGCGCTGGTTCGTCGGCGGGCAGCAGAAGCTGATGCCGGAACTGCTCGCGATGGTCGCCTCGACGGTGAATTCCTATACGCGGCTGATCCCCGGTTTCTGGGCGCCCACCGACTCGACCTGGGGTGTGGAAAACCGCACCACGGCGCTCCGTGTCATCCCGGGTGCGCCAAAAAGTCAGAGGGTCGAGTATCGAGTGGCGGCGGCCGACATCAACCCCTATATCGCGCTCGCAGCCGCCATCGGCTCCGGTCTCTGGGGCATCGAGAACGAGATCGAGCCGGAGCCCATGGTCGAGGGCAATTCATACGCGGTGCAGCACAAGCCGGAACTGGCTTTGCCGCGCTCGTTGATGGAGGCCGCGAGACGGTTGAAGACGTCGAAACCGGCGCGCGAATTGTTCGGCGATGCGTTTGTGGATCACTACGCCGCGACGCGCGAGTGGGAAGAAAGGGAGTTCCGCAGGGCCATTACCGATTGGGAAATGGCGCGGTACTTCGAAATCATCTGATTGGAGGCGTCGGTTGAGTGAGATCGTCTGCATATCGCCCGTGGACGGGCGAGAGGTCGCGCGCCGCACGACCGCAACACCCGCCGAAATCGACGCGGCGCTGAAGGCCGCCCGCAAGGCACAGGCCGAATGGCGCAAGGTGTCCGTCGCGGACCGCTCGGACTTCGCGCTCAAATTCATGGACGCACTGCTCAGCCTCAACCAGGAGGTTGTCCCTGAACTCGCGCTGCAGATGGGCCGTCCCGTGCGTTACGGCGGCGAGTTCCGCCCGGTCGAGGAGCGCGTGCGCACCATGATCGCGCTCGCCGAGGAATTGCTCGCCGACATCGTTCCGGCGCCGAAGGATGGCTTCAAGCGCTTCATCCGCCGCGATCCCCTGGGCGTCGTCCTGGTCATCGCGCCCTGGAACTATCCCTTCCTCACCGCCGTCAATACGATCGTTCCCGCGCTCATCGCCGGCAACGCCGTTCTCCTGAAGCATGCCTCGCAGACGATCCTTGTCGGCGAGCGCTTCCAGCAGGCCATGGACAGGGCCGGCGCGCCGAAGGGTCTGTTCCAGAATCTCGTTTTGTCGCACGACGACACATCGAGAATCCTGTCGTCCGGCTCGGTCGATCACGTCAACTTCACCGGCTCGGTCGAGGGCGGGCGCGCCATCGAGCGTGCGGCGGCGGGCACGTTCACGAGCCTTGGCCTCGAACTCGGCGGCAAGGACCCGGCCTATGTGCGCGCCGACGCCAAGTTCGACCACGCGGTCGAAAATCTCGTCGACGGCGCGTTCTACAATTCCGGCCAGTGCTGCTGCGGCATCGAACGTATCTACGTTCACGAAAACCTCTATGACAACTTCGTCGAGAAATATGTCGACCTGACCTCCAAATACGTGCTCGGCAACCCGCTGGACGAGGCGACGACGCTCGGCCCGATGGCGCAGACGCGCTTCGCCGATGTCGTTCGCGCGCAGACGGCGGAGGCTCTGGGGAAGGGCGCCAAAGCACATCTCGACCCCGCCTCGTTCCCGGCCGATAAAGCCGGCACGCCCTATCTCGCGCCGCAGGTCCTGACCAATGTCGATCATTCGATGAAGGTGATGGTCGACGAAAGCTTCGGCCCGGTCGTCGGCATCATGAAGGTGACATCCGACGAGGAAGCCGTCCGGCTGATGAACGACAGCCCCTACGGCCTGACCGCCTCGATCTGGACGAGCGACGAGAAGGCCGCCGAGACCTTGGGCCAGCAGGTCGAAACCGGCACGGTCTATATGAACCGTTGCGACTATCTCGATCCGTCGCTGGCGTGGACCGGCGTCAAGGACACCGGCCGCGGCGCCTCTCTCTCCGAACTCGGCTACGGCGTGCTGACGCGGCCGAAAAGCTTCCATCTGCGCACGGTCTGAGGATCATTATGAGCGTTGTACTGACAGGTGCGTGGAATTACCCGACCCGCGTTCTGACCGGTCCCGGCCGCATTTCCGAACTCGCGGAGGCGTGCAAGACGGCGGGCATCGCCCGTCCGCTGATCGTGACCGACAAGGGCTTGGCTGACGGTCCCGTGGTCGCGACCGCGATCAAGGTGCTGAAAGACGCGGGCCTGACCTACAACGTCTTCTCCGACGTAAAGGGCAATCCGACGGAAGCCAACCTCGATGCGGGCCTTGCCGCCTACAAGGCCGGCGCGCACGACGGCGTCATCGCATTCGGCGGCGGCTCGGCGCTCGACGTCGGCAAGCTCGTCGCCTTCATGGCCGGGCAGACGCGCCCGGTCTGGGATTTCGAGGATGTGGGCGACTGGTACACGCGCGCGGATTCGTCTGCGATCGCGCCGATCGTCGCGGTGCCGACCACGGCCGGAACCGGCTCGGAGGTCGGCCGCGCGGCGGTCCTGACCAACGAGAAGACGCATGAGAAGAAGATCATCTTCCATCCGCAGCTTCTGCCGAAGGTCGTGATCGCCGATCCCGAACTCTCGGTCGGCCTGCCGCCGTACCTCACCTCCGGCACCGGGTTCGACGCGCTGGCCCATTGCATCGAGGCCTATTGCGCGCCGGGCTTCCACCCGATGGCCGACGGCATCGCGCTGGAAGGCATCCGCCTGATCGCTGAATATCTGCCGCGTGCCTACAAGGACGGCAAGGACATCGAAGCGCGCTCGCGCATGCTGGCCGCGGCGAGCATGGGCGCGGCCGCGTTCCAGAAGGGGCTCGGCGCGGTGCATTCCGTGTCGCATCCGGTCGGCGCGTTCTTCGATACCCATCACGGCCTGACCAACGGCGTCATGCTGCCTTACGTGCTGGCGTTCAACCGCCCGGGGGTCGAGGACCGAATGGTGCTTCTCGCCCGCGTTCTCGATCTGAAGACGCCGGGCTTCGACGGCGTGATGGAATGGCTGCTCGCATTCCGCAAACAGCTCGGCGTGCCGCACACGCTTGCCGATCTCGGTGTCGGCGAGGACAAGATCGCGGAGCTGGCCGAACATGCCGAGCGCGATCCCTCGACCGGCGGCAATCCGGTGCCGATGAAGGCGAAGGACTTCGAAGTCCTGATCCGCGCCGCGATCCGGGGCGATCTCGGAGGCAGGTCGTGACACGCGCGCCGCGTCTTCTGGTCGTCGAAGGCAATACGCCGAAAGCGCGCGCCCGCCAGGCCGAGTACACCGGCCAGAGCTACAGCGAAGGCTATTCCGACGTGCTGCGCAGCATCGCGCCCGACGCCGTGGTCGACATCTGCTTTCCGACGGACGAAGGCGCCAATATCCCGGATGTCGGCGGCATCGAGGGCTATGACGGCATCGCCATCACCGGCTCATCCCTCAATCTCTACAAGGCGGAGCCGGAGAGCCTGAAGCAGGTCGACCTGGTGCGGTCCATATTCAAGACGGGCGTGCCGATCTTCGGTTCGTGCTGGGGCCTGCAGGTCGGCGCGGTCGCGGCGGGCGGCACGGTGGTCAAGTCCAGGAACGGCCGCGAGATCGGCCTCGCGCGCAAGATCACATTGACGGAGGAGGGGCGCGCCCACGATCTCCATACGGGGAAGGGGCCGAGTTTCGATGCGCCCGCCGTCCATACGGACGAGGTCGGCGAGAAGCCGAAGGGCATGATCGTGACCGCGACAAACGCCCATTCCGAAATTCAGGCCGCCGAGATCGTGCATGGCAAGAGCACGTTGTGGGGCGTGCAGTACCATCCGGAATTCACGCTCGACGAGATGGCCGGGATCATGTCTCGCTACGGCAAGACCCTGGTGGAGGAGGGGCCGTTCCGCAGCCTCGATGAGTTGAGCCGTCATGTCGCCGATCTGACGACGCTGCAGGCGGACCCGTCGCGCACCGATATTGCCTGGCGCCTCGGTTACGATCTCGACGTGCTTGACCCCGCGCGCCGTCTGACGGAAATCCGTAACTGGATCCAGCGTCTGGTCCTGCCGGTGATGAGCAAAAGGGGCAGGGCGTAACCGCCAGGCCTGGCGTGCACATGAAAAAACCGAGGCTTGCGATCTTCGACTTCGACGGAACGCTCGCGGACTCGTTTCCGTGGTTTCGCAGTGTGCTGAATGAGGTCGCGCGCCGGCACGGTTTTCGCGAGATCCACGGCGTTGAGGCGGAAGCACTGCGGAGCCTCGGCACGCGCGAGATTTTGAATGCGTTGAAGGTGCCACTCTGGAAAGTGCCGGCGATCGCGCGCGACATGCGAGCGATGAAGCGGGACGCGAACATTGCCGTCTTCGAAGGCGCGCCCGAGGCCTTGCGTCATCTCTCGAAGAACGGCGTCGCGCTTGGCATCGTCAGTTCAGACGGCGAACAGAATATCCGCCGGACCCTCGGCCCCGGAACCGCGTCGCTCATTGGCCATTATTATTGCGGAGCCTCGCTGTACGGAAAGGCGCGCAAGATCCGGCAGGCCGCGAAGGCCGCGGGCGTGCCGGTCGCGGACGCGATCTATATCGGCGATGAAACGCGCGACGCGGCGGCGGCGCGCGAAGCCGGAACGCGTTTCGCTGCAGTGACCTGGGGCTATGCTGCGCGCGAAGCGCTTCTGGCCTGCAAGCCGGACATGGTTTTCGAAGGGATAGCAGATATCGCCAGGATCAGCGCGTAACTACCCCACAGGGCGATGCCCCATCGCGGCGTTCGAGGCGCGGTCTACGGCCTCTCCCCTGATGTCGTCCTTGGCGTGCTCCCGCGCCTGCTGCTCCTGCGTGCCGGACTTGTCGTCCGAAACGCTTTTTTCCCGCTCGCGCCGCGCATTGTCGGCGCTGGCGCCAGGAACCGGATTTTTCTGTTTGTCACCCATGGTTGCCTCCCGTGCGGGGGTCAACCGGGCGGAGGCTGTCACAGTTCCGAAGGTGAGGGCGAGCACGCCTTGTTCCCGTCATCCATCCAGCCGTAAACTCTCGGACGTGCGGAGGATTTTATGCAGCTTGGAATGATCGGCCTGGGGCGCATGGGAGCGAATATCGTGCGCCGTCTGCTCGCAACCGGCCACAGCGCCGTGGTCTATGACCGCAGCCCCGAGACGGTGAACCTCCTCGCCAAGGAAGGCGCGGCAGGTTCGACCGGCCTCAAGGATTTCGTCGCCAAGCTGGAAAAGCCGCGCATCGCCTGGGTGATGGTTCCGGCCGGGCCCCCGACCGAGGGCGTGATCGACGAACTCAGCCACTTGCTTGAGCCGGGGGACACGATCATCGACGGCGGCAACACCTTCTGGAAAGACGATATTCGCCGTGCCAAGGCGCTCAAGGAAAAGGGCATCCACTATGTCGATGTCGGCACGTCCGGCGGCATTTGGGGCGTCGAGCGCGGCTATTGCCTGATGATCGGCGGCGAAAAAGAGGTCGTGGAGCGGCTCGACCCGATCTTCTTCGCACTCGCGCCTGGACACGGCGAGATTCCGCGCACCTCCGGCCGGGCCGGCAAGCACGTCCGCGTCGAAGAGGGCTATATCCATGCCGGGCCCGCCGGCGCCGGGCATTTCGTGAAGATGATTCACAACGGCATCGAATACGGCCTGATGCAGGCCTATGCCGAAGGCTTCGACATCCTGAAGAACGCGAATTCGGACAGGCTGCCGGAAGACGAGCGTCTCGACATCAACATCACCGAAGTCGCCGAAGTGTGGCGGCGTGGCAGCGTCGTTACGTCGTGGCTGCTCGACCTCACCGCCGCCGCCCTGATGGAGGAGGGCGATCTCGGTTCCTATTCCGGCTATGTCGACGATTCAGGCGAAGGGCGCTGGACCGTGCAGGCCGCCATCGCCGAGGCCGTTCCCGCCGAGGTCCTGACCTCGGCACTCTACGCCCGCTTCCGCTCCCGCCAGGAGCACACCTTTGCCGAGAAAGTCCTGTCGGCGATGCGCAAGGGCTTCGGCGGTCATCTCGAACCCAAAGTGCCGCCACCCGATGTCGATAAGTGAAGCCCGTATAAAGCCGCCGCCGGCCCCTCCATGCGCCTTCGTGATCTTCGGCGCATCGGGCGACCTTACGCGCCGCCTCCTGATCCCCGCGCTCTACAATCTCGCGGAAGCGGGACTGCTGTCGGATGGCTTCTGCATCATCGGCGTCGCGCGCGGCGACATCAAAGTCGAGGACTTCCGCGCCGGGCTGGAAAAGGCGCTGAACGACTTCGCGACCCAGACGGTAAATCCGATAACAGCCAAATGGCTGCTCTCCTGCGTCACCTACGTCATTGGCGATGTCGACGATCCGGGAACCTATCAGAGATTGAAGGCCGAGCTGCAGCGCGTCGAGGGCAGCGGACGCAGCCAGGGCAACCGGCTGTTCTACTGCGCGACCCCGCCGCAGGCCTTCGCACCGATAGCAACCCGTCTCGGCGAAGCCGGCCTGTTGGAGGAGAAAGAGGGCGGGCCATGGCGGCGTCTGATCGTCGAAAAGCCGTTCGGCACGAGCCTTGAGTCCGCCAGGGAACTGAACCACGTTCTGCTGAGCGTCCTCGACGAGGACCAGATCTTCCGCATCGATCATTATCTCGGCAAGGAGACGGTGCAGAACATCCTGATCCTGCGCTTCGCCAACGGATTGTTCGAGCCGATCTGGAACAGAAACCATATCGACCACGTGCAGATCACCGTCGCGGAGACGATCGATGTCGGTACGCGCGGCAAATTCTATGATGCGACCGGCGCGCTCCGGGACATGGTGCCGAACCATCTGTTCCAGCTGCTCTCGCTTGTGGCGATGGAACCGCCGGCGCGTTTCGACGCCAATTCGGTGCGCTCGGAAAAGGCCGAGGCGCTGGATTCCATCCGCATTGAGAGCGTCGAAGAAGCGTTGAACGCTTCCGTGCGCGCGCAATATCGCGCGGGCAAGATCGGCGACCGCGAGGTGACCGCCTACCGGAAATCGCCGGACGTCGCGCCCGGTTCGACCACCGAAACCTATGCAGCGCTACGGCTCGAGATCGACAATTGGCGCTGGGCGGGGGTGCCGTTTTATCTCCGCACCGGAAAGGCGCTCGGCAAGCGCCGCTCCGAGATCGCGGTAAAGTTCAAGCAGGCCCCGGTCTCCATGTTCCGCAACCTGAAGATGGACGAACTCGGCGAGAACCTGCTTGTCATCGCGGTCCAGCCGGAGGAGGGCATTACGCTGCACTTCAACGCCAAGATCCCTGGGCCGAAGGTCGAGATCGGGTCGGTCGGGATGAAGTTCGAGTACAAGGATTACTTCGAGGCGGCACCGGCGACGGGTTACGAAACCCTGATCTACGATTGCATGACCGGTGACGCGATCCTCTATCAGCGAGCCGACGGCGTCGAAGCCGGCTGGCGCGCGGTCGAACCCTTTCTCGAGGCCTGGGCGGCGGCGGGCGCAAAAGGCATTGCGACTTACGACGCCGGCAACGAAGGCCCGGACGAAGCCGATGCGCTGCTCGCGCGCGACGGACGCCACTGGCGCCGCATCACCGATCCGGATGCCAATTCCAAATGACAGGTGCCGAGCTGAAGGTTTTTCCGGACAAGGAGGCTCTGGCCTGGGCCGCGGCGGACTGGTTCGTCGAGCGCCTGCGCGAAAATCCGGACCGGATCGCGATCTGCATCACCGGCGGTTCGACGCCGGAAGGCATGTACCGGCAGCTCGCGGCGCGGCCTTTGCCCTGGGAGCGTATTCACGTGTTCTGGAGCGATGAGCGCTTCGTGCCGGAAAGTGATCCCCTGAGCAATGCGCGCATGGCGCGCCGGGCCTTGCTTGATCACGTGCCTGTTCCGCCCGCACAGGTGCATCCGATCCCGACCGACACGGCGGGGCCTGAGGAAAGCGCCGAACGCTACGAGGAGCAGCTGAAGCGCTTCTACGGTGCGGACATGCTCGATCCGGCCCGGCCGCTGTTCGATCTCGTCCTGAACGGGATGGGTGATGACGGCCACACCGCCTCCCTGTTCCCCGGCGCGTCCGCGCTCGCCGAGCGGGAGCGCTGGGCCGTCGCCACCGAGCCTGGAATGGAGCCGCTGGTGCCGCGCGTCACCCTGACCTTCCCCGTGCTCGAAAGCTGCCGCGCTTCGGCTTTTCTCGTCAGCGGGGCGGGGAAGAGGGAGACGCTGCGAAGGGTTTTCTCGGCGGAGGATCTGCCTGCCGCGCGGCTTAACCCGCTGGGGCCGCTGACCTGGTTTGCGGACGAAGCCGCGGCGCCGATCTGACCGCCGCGGTTCGGGTGCAAGCTTCGCCGACATCGTCACCTTTCCCAGCCGCGCACATGGGTGCGATGACCCCAGCCTGGGCATAGCCGGATATTGGACGTGAGGTCGCCTTGCGGGCTATCACAAAGCGCATGCGAACCGCCGCGCCCTTTCTCCAGCTCGACCGGGTCTCTCTCGCCCGAGGCGGGCGGCCTCTGTTCGACTCTTTGTCTCTCAGCTTGAGCGAGCGGCGGGTCGGCCTTGTCGGCGACAACGGTTCGGGCAAGAGCACGCTGCTCCGCCTGGCGGCCGGGCTGCTTCAGCCGGATGCGGGGGAGGTGCTGGTCGAAGGGCGTCCGGTCCGGGACGAGCGGCCGAACACCGGTTTCCTGTTCCAGAATCCGGACCATCAGATTCTCTTTCCGACGGTCGGCGAGGAAGTGGCGTTCGGCCTCATCGAGGACGGCATGGACGCGTCGAGCGCCACCGCGCAGGCTTGCCGGATCTTGGCCGAGCACGGCTGCGGCGGCTGGGAAAAGCGCGCCGTGCACGAGCTCTCGGAAGGCCAGAAACAGCTGGTCTGCCTCATCGCCGTTCTGGCCAACGGGCCGGATATGCTGCTGCTCGACGAGCCGTTCTCGAGCCTCGATCTGCCGACGCGCTATGATCTTCGCGAGCGGATGCGGTCGCTTAAGCAAAACATTATCATGGCAAGCCACGACATTGACCTGCTTTCCGAATTCGATCGCGTGATATGGCTGGAAAACGGCCGGATACGCGGCGACGGGGCTCCCGAATCTGTTCTCGCCGCGTATGAATCCAAAGCCCGCATGGGCGCGGACAAGGCCAAGAGCGCATGATCTCCGGCTATCTCGCACGAGACACCTGGCTGCATCGGATTCCGGCGGGAACCAAGCTGCTGGCGCTCGCGGCGGCGAGTCTTGCCGTTCTGCCGGTCCAGGACTGGCGGCTTTTGGCATTGGGCCTCTGCATTGTCCTTGGTCTGTTCACGAGCCTTGGGCCGGACGCGCTGAAACGGCTTTCGGCGCTGAAGTCCTTCGCGCCCTTGCTCGCGATCATCTTCGTTCTCCACGGCCTGACCGGCGACCCGGCGGCGGGCGCGAGCGCAGTCGCGCGGCTTGTGATGATGGTGCTGCTGGCCGACCTCGTCAGCATGACGACGACCATGCAGGACATGATGCAGGCTTTGATGCCGCTGCTCCGGCTGCTTCGTCCGCTGGGCGTAAATCCGAAGAAACTGTCGCTTGCCGTGTCGCTTGCAATCCGCTTCGTGCCGGTGTTCGCCGCCAATTGGCAGGCGCGTGCCGAGGCATGGCGGGCGCGCACCGGGCGCAGGGCGTCATGGCGGCTGATCGGGCCGTTCCTGGCCGAGACGCTGAGAATGGCCGATCAGGTCGCGGAATCCCTCGATGCGCGGGGCTTCGCACACAAACGGCGCAGGGGCTGAGATGGTGTTTCGGGATATCGGGCTCGTTCTGTTGTTTGGGGCGATCATCGCGGCTCTGGGCCTCGTCCCCCGGATCGATCTGCCGATGCTGGGCGGTGTGCCGATCACGGCGCAGGGCATGGGCGTGACGCTCGCGGGCGTGATGATCGGCGCGCGGCGCGGCGCGCTGGCGGCGGCGGTGTTTCTGGTCGCGGTTGCCTGTGGCCTGCTGCTTCTGGCCGGAGGCCGCGGCGGGATCGGCGTCTTCACCGGCCCGACTGCCGGCTTCCTGTTCGGCTTCGTGCCCGCCGCCTTCATCACGGGCGCCCTGTTCGCGGCGTTCGCCGGGCGTATGGGCGTGTTCCTCGCGGCATTGATCGCGGCTTTCATAGGCGGTTATGTCGTGTTGAACCTGATCGGCATTCCCGTCATGGCCTGGATTACCGACAAGACAGTGCGCGAGGCGGTGGCGATCGCGACGGGCCTGTTGCCGGGAGGTGCGGTCAAGGCGCTGGTGACGGCGATTATCGCTTATCTCGCGACGGGACTGGAGCCGCTCGGGCGGCGCTGAGGAGAAACTCATGACTACGCGCGATCTTGTCCGCATCGCTTTGTTCGCGGCCGTCATCGGTGCGCTCGGGCTCTTGCCGAAATTCGACCTTCCGATCGCGGGAGGGGTGCCGATCACGGCACAATTGCTCGGGGTCATGCTGGCGGGCATCTTTCTCGGCGCCCGCAACGGCGCGCTCGCCGTGCTGCTGTTTCTCTTCGTCGTCGCGCTCGGCGTGCCGCTTCTTGCGGGCGGGCGCGGCGGGCTGGGACCGTTCTACGGCCCTTCGGCCGGATTCCTGATCGGCTTCGTGCCGGCCGCGTTCGTTACGGGGCTCGTCATGGAGCAGCTCGACAAACTGCCGATCAGCCTGGCCGCGATCGCTGCCTCCATCGTCGGCTGCATCCTTGTCGAATACGGATTCGGCATCCCGGTTCTGGCCTGGAGTGCGAATATGAGCTTGGGGCAAGCGGCGGCGGCCAGCATTCTCTTTATCCCCGGCGATCTTCTCAAAGCGGTTCTGGCAGGCTTCGTGGCCCAGGCTGTGCTTCGCGCCTCGCCTCAATCCGTCTTCGGGCGCTGATGGGCATTACGCGGCCGATCGCGGAACATGCCCGGCGATTGCCCGGCGACACCGCCTTCATGTTCGAGGGGCGGAAAACAACCCGCCGCGATCTCGACCAGACCATCGCCCGGCTCGCGGCCTTCCTTGCCGCGCGGACGCCGCGTGACGGCGCGGTTGCGCTCGATTTGCCGAACGGGCCCGCGCTCGCGGTTCTGTTCCTCGCGGCGGCGGCGGCGGGGCGCGATGCGCAGATCCTGGATTCCGACTGGCCGGTGGACACAGCGCGTTCCGTCGTGGCCACGCTCAATCCCGCGCTCGTCATCACCGCGCGCGCGGGCATTCACGACAAGGCGCTGATCGTGCGCGGCGAGCCGTCCACGGAGGAGGTGGCGGAGGCGCTGGGCGCACCGGCGGAGTTCCGCCGCGTCTCGGAGCCCGATCCCGAGCTCATTTTCTACACCGGCTTCACCTCCGGCTCGACCGGCCTGCCGAAGGGGTTCCGACGCACGCACCGTTCCTGGATCGCGAGCTTCGCGGGCGCGCAGGAAGAGTTCGGCATCGGCCCCGTGGACTGCGTGTTCGCGCCGGGCCCGCTCAGCCATTCCATGCCGCTTTATGCCTTGGCGAGCGCGCTGCACGCCGGAGCGAAATTCGCGCTGGTGCGCGGCTTCCAGGCGCATTCGGCGCTCCGCAGCATCGCCGCCAACCGCATCACCGTTTTCTACACGGTGCCCGCGCAGCTCGTCCTTACCATCGAGGCGGCGGAGGCCGAAGGCACGGTGTGCCACGGCGTGCGGCTCATTCTGTGCTCGGGGTCAAAATGGCCCGAAAAGCTGACGCCGCGCCTGAAGAAGGTGTTTCCGAACGCGCTGTTCGCCGAGTTCTACGGCGCTTCGGAACTGAGCTTCATCACGCTCGCGCGGAGCGACGAGCGGGTGCCGAAGACATCCGTCGGCCGCGCGTTTCCGGGCGTCACCGTCAGCATTCGCGGCGCCGGCGGCAAGAAGGCCGCGACCGGCCGGACCGGGCTCGTCTTCGCCGAGAGCGCGCTTGTCTTTTCCGGCTATGCGGGTGGCGAGGGCGACATTATCCGCGCGGGCGAAGCGATGTCGGTCGGCGATCGTGGCTTTCTCGACAAGAGCGGATTTCTGCATCTCGCCGGGCGTACGGACCGGCTGGTGATTTCGTCCGGCCGCAACATTCAGCCGGAGGAAGTGGAGGCGGTCCTCGACCGTCATCCCGCGATTCTGGCCTCGGCGGTGTTTGGGGTGGAGGACGCCAAGCGCGGCGAGCGCCTTGTTGCGATGGTGCTGGTGAAGGAAGGCAAAAGTCCCGCCGCATCCGATCTCGCGCAGCATCTGCGCAAAGTCCTGCCCGCCTACAAAGTGCCGGGACGTTTTGCGAAGGTAGAAGAGTGGCCGGCGACGCGCCTCGGCAAGACCGATTACGCGAAAGTCCGGACGCTGTGGGACGACGAAGCCTGCGAGGCGCTGGAGTGAGCGCTTTCATCATCGCGGCGCGCCGCACCGCCGTCGCGCCGCGTGACGGCGCGTTCCGGGCGGTCGAGGTGCAGGATCTCGCCGCGCCTGTCATCCTTGCGGCGCTCGAAGATGCCGGTATCGCACCGGGCGAGGTCGACGATGTCATTCTCGGCAACGCGCTGTACGGCGGCGGCAATCCGGCGCGCCTGACGGCGCTCGCCGCCGGACTGCCGGACGATGTTCCCGCGCTGACTTTGGACACGCAATGCTGCGCGGGCCTCGACGCGATCATGCTGGCCGCCGCGCGCGTCGCGGCCGGGGAGGCGGATGTCGTGATCGCGGGAGGCGTCGAAAGCTTCAGCCGTGCGCCGTTGCGCTTCGTGCGCCCGCGCGGGCCGGACGACATGCCGCGTGAATATCAGCGTCCGCCTTTCGCACCGTTCGCCGAGCGTGATCCGGACATGATCCAGGCGGCGGCCATGCTGGCGGTGGAGCTCGGCATGTCGCGCGAGCGGCAGGAGGCGTTCGCGGTCGAAAGCCATCGCAAGGCGCGGCACGGGGTCGGCGAGGGTGAGATCGTGGTGGTGGAAAATCTCGCGCGCGACGCCTTCACCCGTGTGCTCGATCCGCGTATCTGCGCGCGATTGCCGGTTCTCGCGGGCGACGTCGAACACGGCGTGACGGCCGCGACCGTCGCGGTCGAGGCGGATGCCGCGGCTGTGGTGATTGTGGTGTCGGAGAAAATCGCACAGCGCGCGAGTTCGGCTCTGCGTGTCATCGGCGGCGCGCGGCGCGGCGGCGAGCCTGAGCGTCCGGGGCTTGCGCCGGTCGCGGCTGCAACGGCCCTTCTTGCGAAGCACGGCATCGCGGCGGGCGATCTTTCGGTGTCGGAAGTAATGGAAGCGTTCGCCGTTCAGGCCATGGCTTGCATGGACGGGATCGGCCTCGACCCGGCCATTGTCAATCGCGGCGGAGGGGCGCTTGCGCGCGGGCACCCGATCGGGGCGTCCGGTGCGATCCTGTGCGTACGCCTGTTCCAGGACAGGGTGCTTGAAGAAAACAAGAAAGCCGCCTCGAAGGGCGGCTTTCTGGGGCTCGCGGCGATTGCCGCGGCGGGCGGGCTCGGAAGCGCGCTGTTACTCGGCGATTGACGCGAGCTGCGGACCGCCGCGGCGGCGGGTGAGGCTGACATGCGTCATCTGAGTCTTGTGGGCGACGACCGAAAGCGAAATGCCGCTACCGCCGTTCGAGATCGTCATCGTGGCCGGCTCGGGACCGCCAACCGCGAGAACAATCGTATTGCCCCGGCGGCGTCCGGACAGCGAAGCAGAACCCGCCATGCCGTTAAAGGTACCGGTGTAGGTGCCGTTCGCACTGGCGCGCAGCGACGCCGAGATACTCTTGCTCATCATGCCGGAGCTGCACGTGCCGCCGATATCGACGGAGCTTGCCGTCGACGTGCCGGAAACCTTGCATGAAATCTGGTGGGGTTCGCCCGCCGCTTCCATGCGCACCTGCCCGCCGCCCGCAAACGAGCCGTGGAAACGTTTCAGAAAATCAGCCTCGGACGCCTGAGCGGCGCCGGAAAAAGCGGCAAAGGCGCAAAGCCCCGCCAGCGCAAAGCGCGTCGGATAAATCATCCCACATCTCCAGGTTTTGCGTGTGGCGCCAAAAGCCCGGGAAATGGGGCGCAAATGGGGGGCGGCTGTGGCCCCAGGTTGTTTCTACGACTTAAGGTTACCTGTCAGATCGCCGCAGTCAGGGAACCAATCTGACGTCCGTCATGCGCACGACCTGGCCGCCCGGCGTGGCTTCGTCGTCGACGGCGAAAGAAAAACCGTTGCCGCTGTTGGAGATAGTCATAACCGCCTTCTGGTCGCCGTTAACGGGCTTCGGCCAGGTCACGTTCAGCACGACTTTGTCTCCGGTGCGACGCCCCCGGACGGCGGCGGGACCGATTTTCGAGCCGGTATAGACGCCCGAATAGATACCGTCCGGCGAGACGGTCAGATCCGCGCCTATCTTGCGGCTGACGACCGCCATGGCGCGACAGGTGCCGTCGAGGCTGATTCTCGTCGCCGTGGCATTGCCCGAAACGCTGCATTTGACGTTATAGGGAGAGCCGTCGGCGGCGGTGCGGACTTTGCCGGCGCCCTTGAACGAGCCCTCGAAGCGCTTGAGATAATCCGCCTCCGAGGCGAACGCCCCCGCGGTAAACGCAGATCCGGTGAGGGCGGCAACGGCCGCCAGCGCGATGCGGGTCGCAGTGAACATGTCATCTCTCCAGGTTGCGGGCCGGGATTCGGCGACGTTTCGGACCAACCGCAGTGGACGCCGGAAATGAGGCACACACAGGGCTGGAGCGGACCCCTCAGGGCGGTACCTTTCTTAGAAGAGACGAATTGGTTATCTGGTTCCGGCATGCTGGCCGCGAACAGGGCTTGAATGATTTGAAAGTCGATCTTCTGGCAGGCACGGCGAATGGCGGGACACAAGCCCCCCGGGGCCGGTTGCCGCGTGTCGTGGTGTTCGATTCCGGGTTGGGCGGACTGACCGTGCACACCGAGATCGCCCGCCTGATGCCGGGCGCGGAACTGATCTATATCGGCGATACGGCCGTGTTTCCTTATGGCCGCCTGCCGGAACAAGACCTCGTCGCCCGGGTCTCGGCCGTGCTCGGCGAGGCCATCCGGCTTTATGAGCCGGATCTTGTCGTCATCGCCTGCAACACGGCGTCGACTTTGGCGCTGCCGGTTCTGCGCGCCGAATTTTGCATTCCCTTCGTCGGCACGGTCCCTGCCATCAAGCCTGCCGTCGGGCAATCGGCCTCGGGGCGCGTCAGCGTGCTGGCGACGCCGGGCACCGTCGCGCGCGATTATACGCGGGAGCTTGTTGCGGCCCACGCGCAGGACTGCCGCGTCACGCTTGCGGGCAGCGCGAAGCTCGCCGGCTTCGCCGAAGCTGAACTCAATGGAACGCCCGCGAGCGATGCCGACATTCTCGAAGAAATACGGCCCGCGTTTATCGACGAGGACGGCGCGCGTACCGATGTCGTCGTGCTGGCGTGTACGCATTATCCGCTGATCTTGCATCGGCTCGAAAAGCTCGCGCCGTGGCCCGTGACCTGGCTCGACAGCGCACCCGCGATCGCGCGCCGTGTCGCCAGTCTTGTCGGCGACATCCCCGAAGCACCGGCCGTCGCGGGGCGCGCATTGTTCACGTCCGGGTCCGACATTTCCGCGACGCTGCGCGCGACGCTCAACGCGCACGGCATCGCCGAGACCGGCGTGCTCGCCGTGCCTCAAGGCTAACGCGCATGCTCAGTCTGCTGTTTCCCACAATGGTTGAGGTCAACGATCTGTTCGGCGACGTGCCGCACGAGGGTCATCTCGCGGGCGTCGAGACAATGTTCGCGGACGAGCGTGTGATGAGGACTTTGGGCGGCGTGCGGCCGGCCGCGGCGGCAAAGGCTTTTATCGGCCGCGAGCGCGCGCATTGGCGCGAGCATAGTTTCGGCATGTGGTTCTTCCGCGATCTCGAGAGCGGATCGTTCGCCGGATGGGGCGGCATTCGCCGTGTGGAGTTCGAGGGCGACCATGTCGTCGAACTTGCCTATTCGCTGATGCCGCAACATTGGGGCCGCGGATCGGCAACCGAAATCGGCAAGCTCGCGACACAACTCGGGTTTGAAAATCTCGGGCTGACGGAAGTCGTCGGCTTCGTACAGACGGAGAACGCACGCTCGGAAGCGGTTCTGGTGCGCTGCGGGTTCGAAAACGAGCGGCCGATCGAACGCTCCGGCCTGCCGCATCTTCTCTACCGGCGGACGGCGGGGCAGCGCGCTTAAGCGGATTCCGGAACCTTGGTGCCCGCGATCCTGGGCCGCAATCCGAGGAGATGACAGATCGCCTGGGCGAGATCGGCGCGGTTCATCGTGTAGAAGTGGAAATGCGTCACGCCGCGATCGACGAGATCGAGCACCTGCTCGGCCGCGACGGCGGCGGCCACGAGCTGGCGGGTCGCGGGATCGTTCTCCAGGCCTTCGAAACGCTGCGCCAGCCAGCCCGGCACGCTCGCACCCGCCTTCTTGGCGAAGTTCGCGACGCCGTTGAACGAATGTACGGGCACGATGCCGGGCACGATGGGCAGTTCGATCCCGGCGCGACGGACACGTTCGACGTAACGCTCATAGGTATCGTTCTCGAAAAAGAACTGGGTGATGGCGCGGTCGGCGCCGGCATCGACCTTTCGCTTGAGCACGTCGATGTCGACCTCGAAGCTGCGGCTCTCGGGATGGGTCTCCGGATAGCACGCCACCGAGAGCTCGAAATCTCCGATGCGCTTCAGTCCGCCGATGAGATCGTCGGCGTAGGAATAACCCTGCGGATGCGGCTCATATTTCGCCTCGATGCCTCCGGGCGGATCGCCGCGCAGCGCGACGATGTGACGGACGCCCGCGTTCCAATAATCGCGCGCGACCTCGTCGATCTCGGCCTTCGATGCCGCGACGCAGGTGAGATGGGCCGCGGGCGGAATATCGGTTTCGCGCACGAGCCGCGTCACGGTTTGGTGCGTGCGCTCGCGGGTCGTGCCGCCCGCGCCATACGTCACCGAGACGAATTTCGGCGACAAAGGCAGCAGCCGCGCGATCGAGTCCCACAGGACTTTCTCGGCTTCCTCCGTCTTCGGCGGGAAGAACTCGAACGAGACCTCGATCTCGCGAACGGTGCTGTTGCGGCTGAGGCGTTCCGTGGGAGCGGCTTTCATGCGACGGCCCGGTTGGGATCTGATGCTGGGAGATCGGTGATGATGCGCGGGTCGCGCGCCATCCAGAGCGAGACGGTGAGCTTGTCGCTGTCGCCGCCGGGCGGCGCGAGATCGCGGTGCAATTCGGGCGTGAGCCCGGCCTGCTTCATCCATTGCTCGACGGACTCGGCGGCGAAGCCGAGGCGGCGATGGGCGTGCACGTCGCGCAGGAATTCGAGATCGTGCGGCGCGAAGTCCACCACAAGCAGGCGGCCGCCTGGCGCGAGCGCGCGCGCGGCCTCACGGACGGCGCGGGCCGGCTCGTCGAGGAAGTGCAGCACCTGATGGACGACGACGAGGTCGAAGCTCTGCGGCTGGACGGGCAGGGCATAGACATCGCCCTGCCGCAACTGGGCGCGGGCAAGGCCGAGCTTTGCGAGGTTCGAGCGGGCTACTGCCAGCATGTCGGCCGACAGATCGACGCCGATCGCGCGGTCGGCCTGCGCGCCGACGATTTCGATGATGCGGCCGGTGCCGGTGCCGATGTCGAGCAGCGCGCGGATCGGTTTCGGGCCGACGGCGTCGTGGATCGCGGCCTCCACGGCCGTTTCCTCGACATGGAGCGCGCGGATCTTGGCCCAGTCATTGGCATGGGCTCGGAAATAGGCGGCGGCCTGTTCGGAGCGGGCGGCGCGGACTTCCCCAAGACGCTCGCGGTCGCGGACCAGAACCGGTTCGTCCTGCGACAGCCGCTCGACGACGGCCTGCGCGAGGCCCGCACCCGGGCCTTCATGGGCCAGCCGAAAGAAGGCCCAGGAACCTTCGCGCTGGCGCTCTATGAGGCCGGCACCGGCCATCAACTTCAGATGACGCGAAATGCGGGGCTGGGACTGGCCGAGTATTTCCGTGAGGTCGGTGACGTTCAGCTCGCCGTTCGCCAGCAGCGCAAGGAGGCGCAGGCGCGTCGGCTCGCCCGCGGCGCGCAGGGCGCCGAGAACGGCGGGAAGGGGGGCGTTGCCGCCCCTGACCGGACTCGATTCAGACATAAAGATATCTTTATGCGTTCGGCGAGGTCAACGCAAGAGGGCCGCCGCATGAGTCCGACGGACGAGGCTGGGGCACGATACGCGGACAAGATAAAAGCTCCGGGCGCGAGCGCCCGGAGCTTTTATAAACGTACGGACATCAGGCCTCGGTGGTCTGGGTCGGAAGCGTGGCCGGAGCCGGAGCCGGAGCGTCGGACAGCGGAGCAGTGGAAGGGGAGCTCTTCGCGCCCTTCGGCTTCGTGACCTTGGTCTTCGCCTTTGCTTTCGGCGTGGCCTTGGGCTTCACGGTCTTCTTCACGACGGCCTTCTTTGCGGCGACCTTCGGCTTCGCGGCTTTCGCCTTCGCGGCCTTCGGTTTCGCGGTCTTGGTGGCCGGCTTCTTCGCCACCGGCTTTTTCAGCGCACCGCGCGCGGAAGATTTGGCGACGCCGGAGCGCGCTTTGGAACTGGTTCGGGTTTTCGGTTTTGCCTTTGCGCGAGTGTTGGTCTTGGCGCGCGTCGTGCTGGCCTTTGCCTTGGGCTTCGTCTTGCCCTTGGCCTTCACGGCCTTGGCCGCCTTTGCAGGCTTGGCCTTTGCAGGCTTGGCCTTTGCAGGCTTCGCCTTCGCAGGCTTGGCCTTGGCCTTGGCAGGTTTTGCCTTGGCAGGTTTCGCCTTGGCTTTCGCCGCCGGCTTTGCCTTGGCCTTCGCTGCAGTCTTCTTCGTCGCCTTCTTCGGCTTTGAAGCCTTCTTTGCTGCCGGAGCTGCCGCCGCCTTGGCCGCCGCGCTCGGAGTTTCGTCACCTGTCGTTAGGACCGAATCCTTGAAACGGTCCCAGAATGATTTGCTTGCTTTTGCCATAGCTGCCTCGCCTTGAATGCGGCTAACCGCGTGCGCAAGCTACTCCGCGCACGCACGAGTTCCAAGATGAACTGTACGCGTCGGGCAACAATGTGCGGGACTGAGAGATTCGGACAGCGTAATTATGCGATCCGCAGCGTTTCAGCGCGAGAACTTCTTGTACTTAAGTCGCTTCGGCTCGACCGAATCAGGTCCGAGCCTGCGTTTTTTGTCTTCCTCGTAATCCTGGAAGTTTCCTTCGAACCACTCGACATGACTGTCACCTTCGAAGGCGAGCATGTGCGTGGCGATTCGGTCGAGAAACATGCGATCATGCGAGATGACCACGGCACAGCCCGCGAAATCTTCGAGAGCTTCTTCAAGTGCTCGCAGGGTGTCGATGTCGAGGTCGTTCGTCGGTTCGTCGAGAAGAAGTACGTTCGCGCCGGACTTCAGCATCTTGGCGAGATGGACGCGGTTGCGCTCGCCGCCTGAAAGCTGGCCGACCTTCTTCTGCTGATCGCCGCCCTTGAAGTTGAACGCCGAAGTGTAGCCGCGCGAGTTCACTTCCTTCTTGCCGAGATAGATGATGTCGTTGCCGCCCGAGATTTCCTCCCAGACATTCTTGTTGGGATCGAGCGCGTCGCGCGACTGATCGACGTAACCGAGCTGCACGCTCTCGCCCACGTCCATCGTGCCGCTATCGGGCGTTTCGGCGCCGACGATCATGCGGAACAGGGTGGTCTTGCCGGCGCCGTTCGGGCCGATCACGCCGACAATGCCGCCGGGCGGAAGCTTGAACGACAGATTGTCGATCAGGAGACGTTCGCCGTAGCCCTTGGTGAGGCCGTTGAACTCGATGACGTTCTGGCCGAGCCGTTCGGCGACGGGAATGATGATCTGCGCCGAGCCGGGCGCCTTGTCGGCGGCCTTCTTGACCAGTTCTTCGTAGCGCTGGACGCGGGCTTTGCTCTTGGCCTGGCGCGCTTTCGGCGAGGCGGAAATCCATTCCGAACTCCGCGGCGAGGGCGCGCTGACGCGCCTTGTCCTCGCTCGCTTCCTGCGAAAGCCGCTTCTGCTTCTGGACGAGCCAGTTCGTGTAATTGCCCTCATGGGGAATGCCGCGGCCGCGATCGAGTTCGAGGATCCAGCCGGTGACATTGTCGAGGAAATAGCGGTCATGGGTCACGATCAGGATCGCGCCCGGATAATTACGCAGATGGTTTTCGAGCCAGCCGGTCGTCTCGGCGTCGAGATGGTTGGTCGGTTCGTCGAGGAGCAGAAGATCGGGCTGTTCGAGCAGAAGCTTGCAGAGCGCGACGCGGCGCTTTTCGCCGCCCGACAGAACATTCGGATCGGCATCGTCGGGCGGGCAGCGCAAAGCTTCCATCGCCTGGTCGACGCGAGCATCGAGATCCCACAGGCCCTGCGCCTCGATCTCGTCCTGCAGCTTCGTCATCTCGTCCGCGGTCTCGTCGGAATAGTTCACCGCGAGTTCGTTGTAGCGGTCGAGGATCGCCTGCTTGTCGGCGACGCCCATCATGACGTTCTGGCGCACGGTCTTCGCCGGATCGAGCTGAGGTTCCTGCGGCAGGTAGCCGACCTTGGCGCCGTCGGCCGCCCAGGCCTCGCCGTTAAATTCCTTGTCGATCCCGGCCATGATGCGCAGCAGCGAAGACTTGCCCGAGCCGTTGACGCCGAGCACGCCGATCTTGGCATCCGGGTAAAACTGCAGATAGACGTTATCGAGGACCTTCTTGCCGCCCGGATAGGTCTTCGAGAGACCGCTCATGTGATAGATGAACTGACGGGCCATGCGGGCGCGCTCCGGGGCAGGCGAGGGTGGCGGGAAAACTCGGCGCTGTTCTAGAGCGCAAGGGTGAGAGGGGCAAGGCTCGCCGTGTGGCGCGGGCGACGGAGCGCCCTCGGAGTGCCACCGAAACTTGAATAAAGTCGGTTCGGGCGCTATCGAGATCGCGTCATGATGATTTCGTTCAGCATCTTTTCGGCCGTCTTCCGAGCCTGAGGCTCCGCCCGCCTCGCGGGCCGCAGAACGGGTGTCACGTACACCCAAAGGCCAACCCAGCCCGTCCGCGGATACCGGCGGCGCGGCTGCACATCATGAGATATCCATGCCGACTTACAGCGACACTACGCGCGCGCTTGGCGACGCGCACATCGAACAGTTCATCCGCGACGGTTTCGTGAGGATCGACGACGCTTTTCCGCGCCGGCTGGCGGAGGAGGGACGAGCAATTCTCTGGAAAGATACGGGCTGCGACCCGGACGATCCGGCAAGCTGGACAAGGCCCGTCATCCGGCTCGGCCTGTATGGTCAGGAGCCTTTCGTCAGAGCGGCGAATACGCCGCGTCTGCAGGCGGCTTTCGACCAGATCGCCGGGCCCGGACGATGGTGGCCGCCCGCAAATCTCGGGACGTTTCCGATCCGGTTTCCGTCTCCGGAAGATCCGGGCGATGCCGGCTGGCACGTGGATGTCAGTTTCGGAACCGAGAATCCGGATTTCATGTCGTGGCGCGCGAACATCGCGTCGAAAGGCCGGGCTCTGCTTCTGCTGTTTCTGTTCTCCGATGTCGGCGCCGACGATGCGCCGACACGCATTCGCGTCGGATCGCATGTCGATATTGCCCGCATGCTTGCGCCGGCGGGAGATGAAGGATTGACGCTTCGCGAGCTTGCCGCGAACGGGTTTTCCGAAACAGCGCATCGTGAGGAGGTCGCGGCGACAGGCGATGCCGGGACGGTCTATCTCTGCCATCCGTTCCTCGTTCACGCGGCACAGCCGCATCACGGAACGCGGCCACGCTTCCTGGCGCAGCCGCCTCTTCTGCCGAGACAACCTTTGTCGTTGGAACGGGCGGACGGCGATTATTCGCCGGTCGAGCGGTCCATCCTGGAAGCGTTGCGCAAGTGAAACAGGGTCCGGCCGGCCATGTGCCGGCCGGACCCATCCCCTGAGGATTTGGCGCCTGCGCGGCGCGGGACTAAAAGGACGCTCCCTTTCAACGCCCGCAGGCTCATGACCGAGATCACACTTCCCGCCGTCTTCATCGCCGGAATGCTGAGCTTCCTGACGCCCTGCGTCCTTCCCCTGGTGCCGGCCTATCTGAGCTTCCTCGCCGGGACCACGCTCGATGAGCTTCAGGACCGCCAGCCGGACGGTGTCGTGCTGCGCCGCGCATTGTTGACGGCATGCCTGTTCGTGCTCGGCTTCGGCACCGTATTCGTTCTGCTCGGGGCGACGGCTTCCGTATTCGGCGCGCTTCTGCGGCAATATCTGAACTGGCTGACGGTGGCCGCGGGCGTGGCGATCATCGTCATGGGCCTGCATTTCATGGGCGTGTTCAGGATCGCGTTTCTGTACCGCGAAGCACGGTTCAATCCGGCGAAGCCGGTCGGCGTGTGGGGCGGCTATGTCATGGGCCTTGCTTTCGCCTTCGGCTGGACGCCGTGCATCGGGCCGGTTCTCGCCGCTGTCCTGACAGTCGCGGCCGGAGAGGCGACGGTGACGCACGGTGCCGGGCTGCTTGCGGTCTATGCGGCGGGGCTGGGGCTCCCGTTCATCCTCGCGGCGTTTGCGATGGGGCCGTTCACGCATTTCCTCGCGCGCTTCAAGAAGCATCTCGGACGGGTGGAGAAGGTGATCGGCGTCCTGCTCGTCATCGTCGGCATTGCGTTCCTGACCGGCTGGATCACACGGATGAGCTTCTGGCTGCTGGAGATGTTTCCGGCGCTTGGGCGGCTGGGGTAGTTTTTCCCTCCCCTGAATGGGGAGGGCGACTCGCACGAAGTGCGAGCGGGTGGGGTGACGGCGCTGTTTACCGAAGGTCAGCATCCCCCACCCCGGAGCGCTGCGCGCTCTCGGCCCTCCCCACAAGGGGGAGGGAGAAAAAGAAAACGCCCGCCCGGTTTCCCGGGCGGGCGCTTGTATTTACGTCAGATCAACGACCGTCGATCAATTGGTGACCGCGGCGTAGTCGTAGGCACCGTTCTTCCAGACATACATGACGTAGCCCGGGAGCGTGACGTCGCCCTTGTCGTTGAAGTCAATCTCGCCGATGACGGTCTTGAACTTGCCGTCGTTGAGCGCCTTCACGACACCGTCGTAATCGGTCGAGCCGGACGTCTTCACGGCGTCCGCCCAGGCCTGGATGGCGGCGTAGGTATAGAGCACGTAGCCTTCGGCCTTCTGGCCGGCGGCGTCGAACTTCTTCACGATCTCCGCATTGCCGGGGTCCTTGGCCGGATCGGGAGAGAAGGTCATCAGCGTGCCTTCACCGGCGGTGCCGGCAATGGTCCAGAACTCGGCCGCGACCAGCGCGTCGCCGGCCATGACGGGAGCCTGCACGCCCTGCTGGCGCAGCTGCTTCACGAGGTTGCCGGCTTCGGTGTGGTAGGTGCCGGCATAGACCAGATCGACGTTCGCCTGCTTCAGCTTCGAGACGAGCGCCGAGAAGTCGGTGTCGCCCTTGTTGAAGCTGTCGACGAGGACCGGCTTGCCGCCGCCCGCTTCGAACGCCTTCTGGGCTTCGACCGCGAGACCTTCGCCGTAGGGCGATTTGTCGTTCAGGAACGCGATGTTCTTGCCCGCGAAGTTCTTCAGGATGTACTGGGCCGCGGTCGGGCCCTGCTGGTCGTCACGTCCGCATACGCGATAGACGCCGGGGCCGGGACGCTGGTCGGTGAACTTCGGATTGGTCGAGGCCGGGGAAATCTGGACGATCTTGGATTCGGCGTAGACGGCCGAGGCCGGGATCGAGGCGCCTGAGCAGAACGAACCGGCGACGAAGACGGCGCCGGAACCGGCGACGCGGTTGGCGACGGAGGTCGATTCGGTGCCGTCGCACTTGTCGTCTTCGATCGCGACTTCGATCTGACGGCCGAGCAGACCGCCCGAGGAATTGATGTCCTTCACGGCGGCTTCCGCGCCGGCCTTCATCTGTGCGCCGAAGGTCGCCTCGGAGCCGGTGATCGGTCCCTGCAGGACGATCTTGATCGGGCCTGTCGCGGCCGGAGCCGGGGCTTTGGCCGCCATTTCACTTCCGCCGGACGGCGGCGTTGCTTCTGACGACTTCTGCTCACCACAGCCGCCCAGAGCGAGCGTGCTGCAGAGCAGCAATCCCGCGAGAATAGATTTTGTCATAGCCCCATACTCCTTCATCAGAAATCTTGCCCTAACGCCGTGGGTATCAAGGGTTGTCCCGGCTGAATCTCATTCTGCATGCCTTTTCAGAAAGGGAAAGCCGGTTGCTCAGCCGCGCAACCTCCACGATAGGAAGCCCGACGGCTCGATCGCCCACCCGTAACGATGGGTCATCTGACGCACGCGGGTCATCCGGTGCCCGAAAACCGCAACCGCCGACAGGACGACGAAATCGACCAGATAGTAATGCGGCGTGAGCAGCGTGCCATGGAACAGCGCGAAGTGGATGAAACGCACCGCCGCCGTGAGCGGGATCATCCAGGCCACCGCCCGCAGCACCGGTTCCCAGGAGTTGGCTACCGCGCGCCCGGTCATGTATGCCGCGCCGCCGCCGAGCAGGATGGTGACGAGGATGAAATCCGTTATGCCGACTTCCCAGATAAAACCCATGGGTCAGGCTCCCTCGAGATAGGCGGCACGGACTTCTTCGCGGCTCAGTAATTCCTTGCTCGGTCCGGACAGGGTGATCGATCCGTTGACCATGACATAGCCGCGATGCGCCAGCTTGAGCGCGTGATAGGCGTTCTGCTCGACGAGGAAGACGGTGAGACCTTCGCGTGTGTTCAACTCGCCGATGGCGTCGAAAATCTGTTTCACGATCAGTGGCGCGAGGCCGAGCGAGGGCTCGTCGAGAAGGAGCAGGCGCGGCCGGCTCATCAAAGCGCGGGCGATCGCGAGCATCTGCTGCTCGCCGCCCGACAGCGTGCCGCCGCGCTGGTGCAGGCGCTCCTTGAGGCGCGGGAACAGCGCGAAGACGCGGTCGAGATCTTCCGCGAAATGGGTTTCGCCGGCGACGACCGAGCCCATCTGCAAATTCTCGAACACGCTCATGCGCGGGAAGATGCGGCGGCCTTCCGGTGCCTGGGCGATGCGCAACCGCGCGATTTCGTGGGTCGGCAGATTGGTGATGTTCTCGCCGTCAAAGATGATCTCGCCGGAGCGGGCGCGGGGATTGCCGCACACTGTCATCATCAGGGTCGACTTGCCGGCTCCGTTGGCGCCGATCAGCGCGACGATCTCTCCGCGATGGACATCGACATCGACGCCTTCGAGCGCGCGGATATTGCCGTAATAGGTATGGACGCCACGGACCGAGAGGAGGGGAGCGATCATACCGAAATCTCCTCGGCGACCGTGCCGGTCTCGTCTTCCTCGACACCGAGATAGGCGGCGATGACTTTCGGGTCGTTGCGCACGGCCTTGGGCGTGCCGTCCGAAATCTTGCGGCCGTAATCGAGCACGACGATGCGATCGGAGATTTCCATCACGACGCCCATATCGTGCTCGATCAGCAGGATCGAGGTGCCGTGATCCTTGCGGATCGCGAGGAGAAGTTCGTTCAGTTCGTCGCCTTCGCGGGCATTGAGCCCCGCCGCCGGTTCGTCGAGGCACAGAAGCACCGGGTCCGAACACATCGCGCGGGCGATTTCGAGCCGGCGCTGCGCGCCGTAAGGCAGGCTTGCGGCCGGATCGTCGGCACGGTCGATGAGGCCGGTCTCTTCCAGCCAGTAGCGCGCCTTGTCGATCGCTGCGCGCTCGGCCTTGGCGTAACCGCCGAGGCCGACAAGACCGAGGAATGAATAGCCCGAGGCCCGCATCAATTTGTTGTGCTGGGCGATCAGCAGGTTTTCGAGCAGCGTCATGCCGCCGAACAGGCGGATGTTCTGGAAGGTGCGGGCGACGTGAGCGAGCTGCGAGACTTTGTGGTTCTGCAGGCGCTCGAGCAGATAGAGCGCGCCGTCCGACGTCTTGATCCATTGCTGCCCGGCCGCGGTGACGCGATCCACATGGCTGAGCACCGCGTCACTGCCGTGGACCAGCGCGATCCGGCCTTCCGTCGGCTTGTAGAAGCCGGTGATGCAGTTGAACACGGTGGTCTTGCCGGCGCCGTTGGGGCCGATCAAAGCGGTGATGTCGCCCTTGCGCGCATCGAACGACAGATCGTCGATGGCGATGAGGCCGCCGAACTTCATCGACAGATGTTCGACGCGCAGAATGATGTCCGTCTGGGCCATCAGCCGTGGCCCTCCGAGATCATGTCGGCGGTGACGGTCTTTTTCTCTTTCAGGAAGACGGTCGGTGTTCGCGACGAAATCAGTCCTCGAGGTTTCCACACCATGATGACGACCATGACGAGACCGAAGATCAGCATGCGGTACTGAACGGGGTCGAAGCCGGGGCCGAAGATGTTCTTGATGAAGCCGAGATTGCGCAGCATCTCGACGCCGCCGATGAGGACGAGCGAGGAGAAGACGACGCCGAGATTGGAGCCGAGGCCGCCGAGCACGACGATGGCGACGATCAAAGCGGACTGGATGAACGTGAAGTCCGACGGCGAAATATAGCCCTGACGCGCCGAGAAGACCGTGCCGGCGAAGCCGCCGAACATGGCGCCGAGCGCGAACGCGGTGAGCTTCGTATTGACGACCGAAATCCCGAGCGAACGGCAGGCGACTTCATCTTCGCGCAAGGCTTCCCAGGCGCGGCCGATCGGCAGGCGGCGCAGGCGGACCGTGACGACGAGAACGAGGAAGGCGAGTGCCAGGATCACGTAATAGAAGAAGATCAGGCGGTGGACCGGCGAGAAGGTGAGGCCGAAATATTCAGCGAAGCTGGTCGGTCCGCTGGCGACGAATTCCAGCCCGAAAAAGCTCGGGCGAGGGATCTGGTTGATGCCCGATGCGCCGCCGGTGAAAGAACGCCAGTTGATGAGGACGAGGCGGATGATCTCGCCGAAGGCCAGCGTGACGATGGCGAGATAATCGCCTCTGAGGCGCAGCACCGGAAAGCCGAGAACGACGCCGAACATCGCGGCGACCAGGCCCGCGAGCGGCAGGCACATCCAGAACGACATGCCGAAATTCAGCGTCAGCAGCGCGAATGTGTACGCGCCGACGGCATAGAACGCGACATAGCCGAGATCGAGCAGGCCCGCGAGGCCGACCACGATGTTGAGGCCCCAGCCGAGCAGGACATAGGTCATGACGAGAATGCCGAGATCGACCCAATAGCGTCCGGTGACGAGACCACCCGAGGTCCAGATCGCGAGGAACGGATAGCCGAGCGCGATGACGACCATGATCGGGACGAGGAAGCGCCGGGCCGTCCTGGCCCAGCTCGTGTCGAGCACGGTGCCGGTGGCGGCGCGCGCGGTCGCGGATGTGGGTTTCCGCCAGATCGTTAGGTTCAGGATGATGCGGCCGATGAACACGACGGCCGCGATGCCGAACACGACCTCCATATTGTTTTCGAAGACGTAGCGGTTGCCGCGAGCGACGGTCTTGAAGCCGACGACCGGGGTCATCAGCGCGAGCGTCAGGATCGCCCAGAAGGCGGCGTCCTTCAGCAGCGCGATCGCGGGATGCGGGGCGGCGATGACCGGCGCCTCGACAGGCGCCTCTTCCACGGGGGCTTGAACGGGGAGAGCTTCCTGGGTCATGCGATCAGACCTTCTCGACTTCGGGCCGTCCGAGCAGGCCGGTCGGCAGGAAGATGAGAACCACGGACAGGATCGAGAACGCCGCGACGTCCTTGTAATCGACCGAGACATAGCCCGCGAAGAAGGTCTCGATCAGGCCGATCGTGATGCCGCCGAGAACCGCACCAGGCAGAGAGCCGATGCCGCCGAGGACCGCGGCCGTGAAGGCTTTGATGCCGACGACGAAGCCGCCGTAGAAATCGGTCGAGCCGTAATAGAGCAGGTGCATGAGGCCGGCGACCGCCGCGAGCGAGGCGCCCATGACGAAGGTCAGCGAGATCGTCTTGTCGACGTCGATGCCGAGAAGCGAGGCCATCTTGATGTCCTGCTCGCAGGCGCGCTGGGCGCGGCCGAGCGGGGTCCTGGTGACGACCCAGGTGAAGATGGCGAGCACGATGATGGTCGTGACGAACAGCGCGATCTGGGAGTACTGCAGCCAGACCGAGAAATCGGCCTCCTTGAAGAACTCGATGCCGCCGGGGATCAGCGAGACGAACGCCTTCTTGTCCGCGCCCTGTGCGTTCTGGGCGTAGTTCTGCAGCACGATCGACATGCCGATGGCGGAAATGAGCGGAGCGAGGCGGAACGAGCCGCGCAGCGGCCGGTAGGCCATGCGCTCGACAGTCCAGCCATACAGCGCGGTCAGGACAACGGCGGCGATGAGGATGATGAGCAGGATAAGCGGTGCCGAGGTGATGCCCAGCGCGAGCAGGGCAACAAGGATGACAAGAGAGATCATCGTCGAGATCATGAAAATGTCGCCGTGGGCGAAATTGATCATGCCGATGATGCCGTAGACCATCGTGTAACCGATGGCGATCAAGCCGTAGATGGAACCCAGTGCAACGCCGTTGATCAACTGCTGGAGGAAATACTCCATCGCCCCTTCACTCTCTCCCGGACCTGTCGTCCGTTATATTTGCCTTTTTTGGGCCCGAACCGCCGAAGCGTCCACAGCCATAAGCAACAATCCGACAAGCCTGCACGTCTTTGCAAGACATTTGAAATATCCTGGGAAGCCCCGACGATAGTGCAGCCTTTATTTATCAATGGCTTAGAACCATTGATGTTTTGGCAGTAAAAAAGCGTTCGGTATCGTAGAGACTACACAAGTCATGTGCCTTTATCCACGGTTGTCGATTCGTTTAGAGGCCTGTTAGAGGCCTGTGCTTGTGCGCCATACTGGCCACAAGGCCTCGTGACAGAGTAAGACATTTGAAAGGCTAAGGCGCTTCTCTGGACAAGAAGGAGAGCCTGAGCCGTGATTGCCGGCCCGATAGAGATCAAGCCCGTCACCGCCACAGCGGCCGGCGGGGCCAGCCTGTCCGCCCTGCTGGCGGGCAAGGTGATCGAGGCGCGCCTGACGCTCGCTTTGGCCGACGGCCTGTTCCGGTTCACGACCCCCGAAGGCGATATCGACCTCGCTCTGCCGCGCAATCTGCCGCCGGGAACCAAAGTCAGCATCGCGTCCCAGCCGGGTGGCGCGCTCGAAGTCACGGTTCTGACGGAGGAGGGCGTGCCCGCTCCCTCAGTCCGGCCGGCCCAGCCCGCAGCGCCGACGCCGCCCTTCCTCCGCTCAACCTCATGGTGCGCCCACGCGGGGCCATGCCACCGCTGCCGCCGGGCCAGCCGGTCGAGGCCAAAGTCATCTCCAATCCCGGCCAAGGCACGGTTCGGGTCGCGGTCGGCTCGACGGAAATCGATCTGCCTCTGGCGCGGCCGCTTCCGGCGGGCACGCACATCCGGCTGATACCGCAGCCGGGCGGCACGGTTCAGGTTAGTCTGCCGTTCGCGCCCGCTCCGAAAACGGCGTCTGTTTCCGCTCCCGCGTCGGCCCCGGCGCAAACTGCGCCGCCACCGCCTCCGGTGTCCCATCCCTCCGTCTTTACGGTGCGACCACCGCAGGGGCAGGCGCCGCAGCTTCCGGCCGGGCGGGTCATCGAGGCGCGGGTCGTGGCCGCGCCGGCAAGCGGCGCTGTACACTTCACGAGTCCCGAAGGCGATTTCGAACTGCCGCTGCCGAAGGCATTCCCGCCGGGCACATTGGCGCGGATCGTCGCGCAGCCGGGCGGTGCCTTTGTCGTGACACTTCGTCCGGACGCCGCCGATGAGCGACATCGCGCGGCCCACGGCCGTGCTTCCGCAATCGTCCCCGGCGGCCGCGCGGCCGTTGCCGATCACGATCCAGCCCGGTCCGGCGCTGCCGCCGTTTCCCCCGGGGCAAGTGATCGAGGCGCGCGTGGTGGCGCCGCCCGCAAACGGCCCGGCGAATGGCCCAGGGAACGGCCCAGGCAACGGCATGACAACCTTCACCAGCCCGGCCGGCGATTTCGAACTGCCGCTCGCACAGGCCTGGCCGCCGGGACTGCCGGTACGCGTGCTGCCGCAGCCGAACGGCGGGGTGACGCTCGCGCCTCTGACCGAAGCGCCGGATACTCTTGCCCCAAAGCCAGTGGCCGTTTCGCCGCCCGCTACCCCGGCAGAAGCCGTCCGGCAGTCCGTCGGCGGCGCAGTCGCGCGGCAGGGCGGAATGGCCAATCTGTTCGCCGACATCAAAGAGCTTCCGGTCCGGCTCGATGTACCGCCGCAGGTGCGGAAGGCGGCGGAGACCTTGCTCGACCGGCGGCTGCCGCTCGATTTCGTGGCGAAGCCCGACCAGCTCGCCAAGGCGATCGCGGGATCGGGCCTGTTTGCGGAACGTATGCTGGCGGGTCTGCCGCAGGGGCAGGCGACTACGCCGCCCGATCTCAAGCTCGCGCTGCTTGTTCTGCGTGCCGCGCTCGGTTCCTGGTCGTCAGTACGTACAGATGTTCCGATGCGCGGCGAGGCGCATCTGCCGCCGCCTGCGCCGGGCATGCCGCCGGCGGCGCAGGCCCCGGCCGATCCCGCGCCTCCGCGCGCGGCGGTCCCGGGGCAAGGGCAGGGGACAGCCCCGCCCGAGGACATAGCCCCGCGCCTGATGCGCGAGACCGATGCGGCGATCTCGCGCGTCAACCTGCACCAGATCGCAAGCCTGCCCGACGAGCGCGCAGTCGGTCGCTTGGATGCGCCGGATGCGCGCTGGTCGTGCGAGGTGCCGGTCAATGTCGACGGCCGCACCGCAGTGTTCGGCTTCGTCATCGAGCGCGACGGACAACATGCGAAGCAGGAAAAGGAAAGGCGCCGCTGGCGCGTGCGCGCCGCGATCGATCTTCAGGAGACCGGCGCGGTCGAGGCCGATGTCCGGCTCCGCGGCGAGACGGTCATGGCCGCGCTATCTGGTGGAGCGCGCCGAAACGGCGTCCGTACTCGAAGCCGCGCTCCCGATGCTGCGCGACGGACTGACGGCGGCGGGCTTCGATGTCGAGACCTTGTCGGTGCGGCTCGGCAAGGCCGTGCCGCAGGCGGGGCCGCCCGGCCATTTCGTGGATCGCAAGACATGAGCGACGACACCCAACGCTCCATCGCGATCGCGCTGCAATACGATAATCCCGGCGTGCCGCGCGTGACGGCGACCGGGCGCGGCGCGGTGGCCGACGCCATCCTGGCTGCGGCGCGCGAGCACAATATTCCGATCGAGGAAAATCCGGCTTTGGCCGAAGCGCTGTCGCAGGTCGAGCTCGACACGGAAATCCCGGAACAGCTTTACCGCGCGGTGGCGGAAGTCCTGGGGTTCGTGCTCAGGGCGACGGGGAAGATTAGGTAGGGCGCGCTTTCCTCTCTCCCTTGAGGAGAGAGCGGACTCGCGCGATTGCGCGAGCCGAGAGAGGGTGAGCGAGTGCGCTAACGAGACGCTCTGGAAACCCCCTCTCTCAAGCCTAAGGGCTTCGAGTCGGCGCTCTCCCGCAAGGGGAGAAAGAAATAAGCGTCCCTACACACAAAAAAGCCCCCGGCGTGAGCCGGGGGCTAGTTGGGAGCGTCGTAAGGGCAACAGGAAGTCTAACGACGCTCAGAACTTTCCGAGACGGAAGAGTTCGGTTTCGCCGGACGAGCCGTCGACACCGTCATTGTCGGTGATGACGAAGGCATTGCCGGCCGCGTCGATGGCGAAGCTCTCGACCTTGTCGAGCACATAGCCGCCCGGCGCCTTGAGATCGGCCATCAGGTCGCGAACATCGGTCTTCTTGAGAACCGGGATGTCCTTGGCGTCGAGAGCCGCCGGCTTCACGCCCTTGAGCGAGACGCGGGTCAGTTTCTTCACCTTGGCCAGGTCGCCGACGAGATTGTCGCGCTCGATGACGATCAGATCGTCGCCCGACGTGGTGATCTCGGAAAGGCCGATCCAGCCCTTCTCGACCTTGTCGAGCGGGTAGTGAACGACGCCCCAGCTCTTGGTCGCGGGCGTGTAGGCGAGAAGCTTCGTCAGTCCCTTGGGGTCGTCCTTCCATTCGCGCTGAACGGCAAGCCAGACGGTCTCGGACGCGCCGGAACCGGTAACGGCGACACCTTCGAAACCGTACCTCGTACCCTGGGCCTTCAGGGCATCCGGAAGCTCGATGATCTCCTCGATGTCACCCTTTGCCGAAGCGCGGATGAGCTGGGAGTTCGTGCGGTCTTCCGTCTTTTCCTTTTCCGGATTGCCTTCCGAGGCGAGCCAGAAGCCGCCATTGGAAGCCGTGGCGATACCTTCGAGGTCGAGCTTCTTGGCCGGCTCGCCGTCGCGGGTGATGACGAGCGCGCCGGTGATGACGGCGGGGGTCTTGGTCGTGTCGATCGACAGGATGCGGCCCTGCGAATAGGCGCTGTCGGTCACGGCGAAGAGCTTGCCCGGAGTTGACGGATCGGCCGCCGTGCCGGAGAGCGCCGCCCAGCCGATCGGGAGGCCGTCCTTGTCGTCGGCCGAGACGATGGTCGGATAGGCCGGTGTGCCTTCGGCGCGCTGGTAGATCGTGACCATCGAGCCGGCGCCGCCGTCTTCGCGCATATCGGTTTCGCTGGCGGTCACGAACAGATTGCGCTGCGGGATCGCGAGCAGGCCTTCCGGTCCGATGCCGCCCGGCAGAACCTGGAGGAATTCGGGAGCCTGACCGGCACCCTTGTCCTTGTAGACGCCGACGACGGAGGCGCGCTCGGCGCCGACGAAGATCAGCTTGTCGGCGCCGTAGGTGCCGACTTCAATGCCTTCGACTTCAGCGCCCTTCTTGTTGCGCTTCTCGGGATAGTGACCGACGCGCACGGTCTCGTGGTCGAATTCAGCGCCGATGTCGAAATCGGTCTTGCCGTCCACGGTGAAGATCGTGAAGCCGCGCGAGCCGCCCTTCCAGTCGCCTTCATTGGCGGTGACGAAACGGTTGTCGTCGAGCCATTTGATGGCGTCGGGTTCGCGCAGCGCCTGCTCGATCTTGCCGGTGAGCGAGATCACGCCGTCCTTCTTGGTGTCGATCTTTTCGAGGTCGACGGCGCCGGCCGAGAAGTTCGACACGACTTTGGCCGAAGCGAGATCGACAACCGCGATGTGGTTGTTCTCCTGAAGCGTCACGGCCGCCTGGTTCTTGGAATTGATGTCGACGAATTCGGCTTCCGCATCCTCGGGAGCAACGGTGGCGAGATTGGTGAGGTCGACGACCTTGAGGCCCGAACAATCGGCTTCGCCGCCCTTCATCGGGACGATCGACAGATTGCCCGACGGCAGCTGCGGGATCGCGCCTTCGTTCTTCTCTTCATCGCGCTCGTTTTCGATGACGATGGCGAGGAAGGCCTTGTCGGCGCTGGCCGCGATCGAGTCGGGCTGGCCGCCGAGTTCGCACTTCGACGTGACCTTCTGTGTGGCGATGTCGATGACCGCGAGATGGCCGCTCGGCTTCTCTTTCGATTCGGACGTGTTGACCGCAGCGAAGGCGCGGCCACCGACGATCTTCACCGATGTCGGTTCGCCCTCAAGCTGGATGAAGCCGGCCGGCTTCGGATTCTTCGGGTCCTTGATGTCGACCACACCGAGCGCTTCGCGGGGGCTGTCGGTGTAGATGAGCAGCGTGCCGTCTTCCGATGCGCTGATGATTTCGGAGACCGTGGCCTTGGCCGGGTCGGCGTCCTTCGGCAGGTTGCGGAGAACCGGGAACGTGGCGACGCGGTTGAATACTTCCGCGGCTGAAGCTGCCGGCGTCAGCGAGGTGGCCGCGAGCAAGGCCGCGACAGGAATAAGATATGATGCACGCATCGGAATGTCCCCCTTTTTTGGTGCGAGTGGGGACTTAGATGCCCTCTCCATGACGTTTGGATGACCCAATGTGGAATGTCGCTTAGAAGGCGTTCATCGTCTTTTTCATGCGCAATACGGTCGTAATGTTCGGCTGCTATAACCATCTTGTTTTCTCGTTTTCTTGATATCTGGAGTGATTGCTTGGACCACCGCGCGCCGCGAACATCGGAACTAATCGCGGCACTGCCGGACAGCTTTGTCGGTGAGACGCTGACCCTTGCCGATCTCGTCCGAGCCCTGCGCAACCGCGTGTTCGGGCTCGGCATTTTGCTTTTTGCGTTACCCAATATCTTCCCGATGCCGCCCGGAATTCCCGCCGCTATGGGCGCCGTGCTGATGCTGCTGGGCGCGCAGCTTGCCATCGGCAATTCCACGGTCTGGATGCCGAAATTCCTGGCCCGCCGCACCATTACCCGGGAAACCTTGCGTAAAATCTCGGAGCGGGCGGTGCCGTGGATCCAGAAATTCGAGAAAATCAGCCGACCGCGTCTCGACATCCTCACCAACCCGGTCGCCGCCCGCGTCGTCGGCGTCATGGTGTTCGTGCTCGGCCTTGTTCTCCTGCTGCCGTTTCCGCTCCTCGGAAATATCCCGCCAGGCGCTGCGGCCTGCATTCTCGGTCTTGGACTTGTCGAGCGCGACGGCGTGGTCGTGGCGCTAGGCTATGTCGCCTCCGCGATCGCGCTCGGTATTACCGGGTTCATGACCTGGCTCGTCTGGGAAAGCGTGGTCGGCCTTCTGGCCTGGTGGCCCTGGTAACGCGCGTCGGCGATCCCCCCATCCGGCTTGCGGCCCGCGCAGCCAGGGGTTAGCTCCTCCCGCCAACGGGAGGCTTTTGCTTTGTCCACTACCACCAAAATCGCTTTGCTCGGCACCGGCCTGATGGGCGCGCCCATGGCGCGGCGCCTACTCGCGGCCGGATTTCCCGTGACCGTCTGGAACAGAAGCCGCGGCAAGGCCGATGCGCTCGCGACATTCGGGGCGACAGTGGCTGCGAGCGCGGCGGAGGCCGTGAGCGGTGCCGATATTGCGATCACCATGCTCGACAACGGTGCGGTCGTGACCGAGGTCGTGTTCGGGCAGGGGGTTGCGGAAGCGCTGCGGGAGGATGCGATCCTGATCGATATGAGTTCCATCCCACCCTCCGTCGCGCGCGATCACGCCGCGCGGCTCGTCGCCGGGGGGCGCCACCATCTCGATGCGCCGGTTTCCGGCGGCACGGTCGGGGCGACCGAGGGCACGCTTGCGATCATGGCGGGCGGCCCGCTCGACATCTTCGAGCGCTCCCTGCCGGTGTTCAGGCCGATGGGACGTCCGGTGCGTGTCGGAGCGTCGGGCGCGGGACAAATCTCCAAGCTCGCGAACCAGGCCATCGTCGGCATCACGATCGGGGCGGTCGCCGAGGCGCTGCTGCTCGCGGAGAAGGGTGGTGCCGATCCGGGCGCCGTGCGCGAGGCGATTCGCGGCGGTTTTGCCGAAAGCCGGATCCTCGACGTTCACGGAAAGCGCATGGTCGACCGCGAATTCACACCCGGCGCGAAGGTCACGACGCAGATCAAGGATCTTGAAACCATCCTTGCGACGGCTGATTCAATCGGATTCGATATGCCTTTGGCCCGAGAGGTTTACGCCCGGTATATCGACCTTCGCGACAGGCTCGGCGGCGGCGATCTCGACCATGCCGCGCTGTTTCTGCAGCTCGAAGGCGGCTGAAGCCGGCGCTTGATCCTTGCCCTAGGTTGGAACCAACATGCCCTGCAACGGGTTTTGTTCGCGGGACATCAAGGAGGGGAACAGTGAAGGGCGTCTTGTTGTGGCTCATCGGTATTCCGATCCCCATCATAATCCTTCTCTACCTCTTGTTCTGAACCTTACGCCGAGCGGTTTGCGCCGAACCAAACCTGCGTCAAACCGATGAGAGGAAACGCGATGAACATCGCAGAGGCAGCCCGACGTGCCGGTTTGACGCCGAAGGCGATCCGCTTCTACGAAGCTCAGGGTCTTCTGAGACCTAACCGCGCTGCTAACGGCTATCGCGCGTTCGCCGAGGGCGACGTTCACACGCTGAAATTCCTGAAGCGTGCGCGCGATCTGGGATTTTCCGTTGAGGAATGCCGGGCATTACTCGCGCTTTATCACGAGACCGACCGCTCGAACGCCGAAGTGAAGGCGATGGCCGAAAGCCGCGTGAAGGAGATCGATCGGCGTCTGGCCGACCTCGCCTCCATCCGCGACGCCCTGGCCCATCTCGCCGAAAGCTGCAAGGGCGACGAGCGCCACGAATGCCCGATCCTCGACGATCTGGCCGGCGAGCACAAACAGTCCAGCGCGGCTTAGAGCCAGGAATTCTGAGCTTAGTTGCTCTTATCCCTCTCCGCCGCAAAGCGGGGGAGGGTCGAGTTGCGCAGTGCGCGCTCACCTTCGGGGGTATAGCCTGACCGGGCACGGCAGGGTCAGCCGCAGGAAGCCGGCATCACGGGTCTGTGATGGCAGCCGAACGGCTAATCGTCACAATTGGCAGTCCAACCTTCAAATCGGAGGTTTCTGACGCGGAGAAGAGAGATGCATACGAAAATCACAGACCGGTCGCCGCACGCGCGCCGCCTGCTTCAGCTTCTTTTCGCCGGCGCGGTGGTGGCCGCGAGTGCGCCCGCCTTCGCTCACCACGGATGGTCCTGGGCGGACGAGGAGCAGACCGAACTCAAGGGCAGCATCACCTCGATCTCGATGGCGCCGCCGCATCCCTCGCTCAGGGTCACCGCCGCCGATGGCGCGGTCTGGCAGGTCGACCTCGCCAATCCGAACCAGACGGCCCGCGCCCGGTTCACGGCGGATACGGCAAAACCCGGCGACGCGATTACGGTGCTTGGAAACCGTCACCAGGATAAGAGCCAGAGGGTCATGAAGGCCGTGCGCATCACCATAGACGGCAAGAACTACGATATGTATCCGGAGCGGATTGGAGCGAAGTGAAACCGGTCGCATCGTGCAGATCGTCGACTGGATAGGCGCCTGGATCGGCGATTGGCCTGGGGCTGTCTTCCTCCGGAAGTCGGGCACGGCCTACATGTTCGTCAATGCCGCCCATATCCTTGGGCTGGGACTTCTGCTCGGCGCCATTCTGCCGCTCGATCTGCGATTGATCGGATTTTTCCGCTCGGTTCCGCTCGCGGTCATCGGCCCGTTTCTCTTGCGCGCGGCGGCGACGGGCGTGTCATTGGCGGTATTGACCGGACTTGTGCTCTTTTCCGTCAAACCCTCCGAATATCTCGCCAATACAGCGTTCCTCTGGAAGCTCACGCTCCTGGCGCTGGCGCTCGGCACGATTGCCCTTCAGCATAGCAGCCGTCATTTACGCTTGGCCCTGGAGTGTGGCGAAGTCGCTGTCCGCGTCAGAATTCTTGCGGCCGTCTCGGCCGTGCTGTGGTTGTCCGCGCTGTTGGCCGGCCGCTGGATCGGCTTCCTGTGAAGGGCCGCATCGCGAAAGTTTTCTAAGGTACGTACGTCACTGTGCGGCCAAGGCTTCTCCGGCGCGCTTGAGCATGAGGTCTCGCTCGCGGTTATTGGTCGCCAGTGCCGCCGCCCGGTCGAACGCGATGCGTGCCTCTTCGTGCCGGCCGAGCTTGAAGAGAAGGTCTCCGCGGACGCCGGGCAGGAGGTGGTAGTTTTTGAGGGTCGGCTCCTCCGCCAGCCCGTCCACTATATCGAGCCCCGCCTGCGCTCCTTCCGCCATCGCCACCGCGACCGCACGATTGAGTTCGACGACCGGCGAGGGCGAAAGCGCTGCAAGCTCGGCGTACAGCGCGGCGATCCGCGTCCAGTCGGTTTCAGCCGCCGTCGGCGCCCGGGCATGACATGCAACGATTGCTGCCTGCAGCGTGTAGACGCCGCGCGCGCCGCTGAGCTTCTCCGCCTGTGCCAGGCCTGCAAGCCCCCGCTGGATCAGCAAACGATCCCAACGCCCGCGGTTCTGCTCCAGGAGCAGAACGGGCTCGCCTGTGGCGGTTGTGCGCGCCGCCGCGCGCGAGGCATGAAGCTCCATCAGGCTCACGAGGCCGTGCACCTCCGGTTCGTGCGGCGCCAGCGAAGCGAGAATGCGGCCGAGCCGCAACGCCTCCTCGCACAATTGCGGGCGCATCCAATCCTCGCCCACTGTGGCGGCATAGCCTTCGTTGAAGATGAGGTAGATCACACCGAGTACGGATGCGAGGCGCTGCGCCAGCTCCGGCCCCCGCGGCGTTTCGTAGGCGAGGCCCGAATCCGACAAAGCGCGCTTGGCGCGCACGATGCGCTGCGCGATCGTGGCTTCGGATGCGAGAAAGGCGCGGGCGATCTCGCCCGTGGTCAGGCCGCCGATCATCCGAAGCGTCAGCGCCGCGCGCGCATCCTGCGGAAGCAGGGGATGGCAGGCCGTGAAGATCAGCCGCAGCATGTCGTCGCCGATATCGTCGTCCAAAGCGGAGTTGAAATCGGGCATCGTCTCTTGCTCGGCTTCCAGATCTCGCGCCAAGGCCGCGTGCTTACGTTCGAGCATCTTGTCGCGCCGGAAGTGATCCACGGCGCGGCGCTTGGCGGCGGCCATGAGCCAGGCGCCGGGTTTGTCCGGCACGCCTGATTCAGGCCACCGCTCAAGTGCGGTTACGAGCGCCTCCTGTGCCAGTTCTTCGGCAAGGGAGAAGTCGCGCGTCATCCGGGCCAGCACGGCGATAAGCCGAGCCTGCTCGATCCGCCAGACGGCGAGAATTGCACGATGAGTGTCGGCGACCGTCACGGCCGCCGATTATCGTGGCCTTGAGGCCTCGCGCAAGGAGGGTGCGTCTTTCCTCTCCTCAGAACCGCAGGCCGAGTTGAATCAAGTACCTCTCGCATTGTGCTGCATCGACAAAGCGGAAAGCGTGCATCCCTGCTGCCTGTGCTCCGGCGACATTTCCAAGCGTGTCGTCAATAAACACAGTGCGTCCCGGCTCAAGACCATATTCACTCAGGAGGTGGCGGTAGATCGCCTGGTCTGGTTTCAGTACGTCGACTTCGGCTGAAACGACTACACCGCGGAAATACCGCCAAAAATCGTACCGCCCGCGCAGATAGGTAACAATCTCACGAACGTTATCAGTGAGAGCGTATAACGGATAACCTGCCCCATAGAGACGCTGGATGATCTCTATCGTCCCGGGCAGCACGATCTGCGTGACTTTCACATGATGGAATACAGCAGCGACTTGCGCGGGCGACATGCTGAGTTCGCGCACATAATGTGCCTGGACTTCCGCTTCCGTGAAATGGCCGCGGTTGAGGCGCTGCCAAAGTTCGTGACCGAAGAAACGTTCGGCTCGAGCAGCGATGTCGAGGTCGCTCAGACAATCGCCCTCAAGGGCGGCACGCATGATCTCTGCGGGCGACCATCGAACGATCACGTTACCAACATCAAATACTACATTCACGCATCACCATGCTCTCGAGTTGCGCATGCGCTCCGGCGCGCGTCGTCAAACCACCCGGCGAGATGTGAAGGGACGTCAACGGCTCGATACACGGTTGCAACCGGGGTCCGAGGTGAGGGGTATCAGCCTCTCGATAGATCCGTACCCCTCACCCCGCTCGACGCCCTCTCCACAAGGGGAGAGGGGTCGCCCGGTTGGTTAGTTAGGCCGAGACCTCGCAGGGATTTTCCGCCGCGATCGGACGCATTTCGCAGACGCCTTCCCAGCCTTCGCCATAATCCCTGTGGAGGTCCATGAACCGGACGGCGCTGGCAAGTGCCTCTTCACGGGTCTTGAAGTCGAAGATGGCGTAGCCGCCTACGACTTCCTTGGCTTCCGCGAACGGCCCGTCGACCACATCGACCTTGCCGCCGGTGAGCCGCACGCGCGCGCCCATCGCGATCGGCAGCAGACCGCCCATGTCGACCACGGTGCCCGCCTTGTACTCCTGCTCGGCGAGCTTGCCGAGCTCCTCCATCAGCCGCGGCGGCGGGGCGGACTCGTCCTCCGAACTGACCAGATACATGAAACGCATGGGGATGCTCCTTTGTGTTTCCGCGGCTTTGCAACCGCGTCATCATCACGACGAACGAGGCCGCGCCGGATCGACACGCCCAATAAAAGGAAGTGTTTGGAGCTTACCCACGAAGTGTCTCGAAGCCCTCGACGGCGCGTTGCACGTCCTCGGGGAAGTCCGACATTTCCTGTACCTGCCGCACCTCGATCATCTCGTTCTCGCCGCCCGGGCAGCGCTTGGCCCATTCCACGGCTTCCTCGCGCGAGGCCACCTGGATCATCCAGTAGCCGCCGAGCACTTCCTTCGCTTCCGGGAAGGGCCCGTCGGTGACGGCCGGTTTGCCGCCCGAGAAGGTGACGCGCGCTCCCATCGAGGGCGGATGCAGACCGTCGAGCGCCAGCAGCACGCCAGCCTCTTGAAGCTGCTCGTTGTACTTCATCATCGCCTCGACGGCTTTCGCATCCGGGACGGTTCCGGGTGCCGCGGATTCGTATCCTTTGGGGATCATCAGCATCATGAATTGCATGAGTTCTTTCTCCTGGTTGTGAGGACGGGCCACCGTGCCCTGCCGATATGACGAACGAGCAATAGCTCATTCGACATGGGGCGCTCAAAAAAGTGATCCAATCAGAAACTTTCGTCTTCCGAGCGAAAGCGCCCGCCGAAGACACAAGTCTGTCTGCTTCTCGCCAAAAGTGGTTTGCCAGAGATCGCGCAGGCCTCTTCAGCCATGCGGCGGGTGGATGAGCGAGTGGTGGGTGGCGACGCCTGCCATCACGCCGTCGGCGGAAGCGAAGGTGGCGTTATGCATCGCGCGGGCCGCATCGCCCGCAGCAAAGACGCCGCGAACCGTGGTCGATTTCTTATCATCCACGCGGATCATCGGGCCCAGCATTCCGGTGTCGAAGGCGCAGCCGAGTTGCTCGGCCAATGGGCTGGCCATCCGGGTTGATGGGGCAACGAACAGCGCATTGACGGTAATGACGCGGCCATCCGCCAGCCGCACGGCGTCCAGGTTCGGTGCGTCGCCGAGCAACGCCACGACCGGTTGGCGTTCGATGGTCACACCCCGGGCCGTCAGCAGCGCCATTTGTTCAACGTCCGGTTCGAAGCGGCCCTGGGTGAACAGGATAGTCGGTCCCCAATCCGGGATCATGGCGGCCTGGTGAGCCGCCATCGCGTGATTGGCGAGCACGCCGAGGGGCCGGTCGCGGAACTCGTAGCCGTGGCAATAGGGGCAATGCAGGACAGTGCCGCCCCAGCGCTCCTTGAGGCCCGGCACGTCAGGCAGGATGTCGGTGACCCCGGTGGCGAGCACCAGGCGACGCGCTTGCCTCGAACGGCCGCCCGATACGGTGATCGCGAAACCCTGTGCCTCGATCGTCGCCGTCAACGCCTCGCCGTTCAATATCTCGACCGTCGGATAAGCCATCAACTGGCGCGAGGCTTCCCGCATGATGGCGGCGGGCGCGGTTCCGTCCTGACCGAGAAATCCATGGGCGGCATCGGCGAAACGGTTGCGGGGCAGCCCGGCGTCGATGACGAGAACGCTGCGGCGGGCGCGAGCCAACTGCATGGCGGCGGACAGTCCAGCGAAACTTCCGCCGACGACAATGGCGTCAACCAGCATGGCCGTGGCCCTCTTTGTGGGGATGAGTCATGGGACCGATATCGGCCGCGAGGTCAGCCAGAGAAATCGCGGCCAGTTGCAGGTTCAGAAACACGCGCGCCTCGCTGACGGCCTGGCTCAAAGCTTGGTTGACGGCGCGCTCGACAGCGCAGCCCGGACTTTCCTCGGCCTTGCCCAACGCAATAAGCGGCTCGTCCAAAGCGTCTTGGATCTCGGCCAGGTTGATGGCCGAGGGGAGGCGCCCCAATCTCCAGCCACCGCCATGCCCCTTGGCGGACACGACGATCCCTGCCTCTCGCAACCCAGCGAAGGTTCGACGGATCACCACCGGATTGGTCATGGCCCATGCGGCCATCTGTTCGGAAGTGACGGGTTGGTCGCGATGTTCGGCCATATGCAGCAGCACATGGAGGGCGACGGAGAGTCGGCTGTCTCGTTTCATGTAACGGTACATGTTACATGATGGCGCGGACTTCAAGAGGCCGGCCGCGCGAGTTTTCAGGCCCCGATGGCGATCGGGGGACGGGCGTTGGGTATGTCCGGCGGGGTTTCGGCAAGCCGGCGGATCGCTGGAGCCGCGGCAATTTCCCGGCTGGTCGCGAATGCTTCGTGGTTCCGCTCCAGGTCTTCGAGACGGTAACGGTAGTTCACCATGACGCCATGGGCCGCCGCCATGGCGCGCGGGGACAGGTCGCCCAGCATGTTCAACTGGTCGAGCGACGCGCCGTTGCCGAGATGGAACCGCGCAACGGGATCGAGCGGCAGGCCGTTGGCGCTGCGGGCCGTAACCAGGTAGCGGGCGGCGAGGGGTTCCAGCGCCGCGGTGATGGTCCGGGCAAGGGCGGGATCCATATACCAATCGGGTGTCGCGAGAAGCTCTTGCAGGTCTTCCAGTCCCTCCTGATCGCGCAGCCAGGCGGCGAAGCCGGGTACCGGCGACAGAGTTACAAACTCCGTCAGTTTCGGATGGGCGCGGCGCAGATCCTCGACGACCTGCTTCAGCAGGAAATTGCCGAACGACACGCCGCGCAGCCCGACCTGACAATTCGAGATCGAATAGAAGACGGCGGTGGTTGCCTCGGATGCCGGTACTTCCTTGCGGTCCTCCGTCAGGACCGAGGCGATGGTCGTGGGCGTGCTCCGCATAAGCGCGACTTCGACGAAGATCAGCGGCTCGTCGTCCAGACGCGGATGGAAAAAGGCGAAACAGCGCCGGTCGCCAGGCGCCAGCCGGCGCCTGAGATCGTCCCAGCTTCTGATCGCATGTACGGCTTCGTACCGGATGATCTTTTCGAGCACGCTCGCCGGGGTCGACCAGTCGATCCATTGCAGGATCAGGAAGCCGCGATTGAACCAGGACGTGATGAGGTGAAGGAGGTCGGCGTCGATCGCCTTCAGTTCGGGATGTTCCGGGATGAGGGCGAGCGTGTTGGCGCGGATGTCCAGAATCGTTGCGGTCGCGCCCGGCGCCATGTTGAGGCGCCGGACCAGCTCTTGCCGGCGGGGTTCGGCTGCTTCGTGAAGGCGGGTCGTGGCTTCGGCGCTCCGGTCCTGCTGCCATGTCTCGACGGCCTGTTCCAGCCGGTCCAGGTCCGGCCCGAACCGCGCGGCGAGAATTTGCAGATACCGGAGCCGCTCGGCGGCATCCGCGCGCTGCCACACGCCGAGGATATCCTGCGCCAAAGCGAGGCCGGATGCCTCGCCGCGACCGCCGAGAAGCGCCTCGCATTGCGCGGCGAAATCGGCCTGCTCCGGAATCGCTCCTCCGTTGCGTCTCAGACCCATCAGGACGCGGCCGCGGTCGGAGATGTTTTGCAACAGGTCCGCCAGGAAGGATTGCCGGTTCAAGAGGGTCTCCATCGCTGAAACGCTTTATGTATACACAAGCTGCCCCAAGACGGTCGATCATCCAAGGGTTTTGGTTA
>CAWAYQ010000012.1:0-27933 GCA_963786225.1 uncultured Alphaproteobacteria bacterium | reverse complement strand
GAAAGGTTCATGCCGTAAGCCTTTGTCTCCTCGAGCTTATCGCCGTCGAAAGAAAGGTCCACCGCACGTTTCGCGCCCATGATCGTCTCCATAACTCCTGCGGCAACTACTCCGGCCCGATCATCTTCTCCGGGCGCACGATCTCGTCGAATTCCTGGTCCGTCACATATCCGCCGCCGACCGCTTCCTCGCGGAGCGTCGTGCCGTTCTTGTGCGCGGTCTTTGCGATCTTCGCCGCGTTGTCGTAGCCGATCTTCGGCGCGAGCGCGGTGACGAGCATCAGCGAACGGTCGAGCGCGGACTTGATGTTGTCCTCGCGCGGCTCGATCCCGACCACGCAGTTTTCCGTGAACGAGACGGCTGCGTCCGACAGCAGGCGAACCGATTGCAGGAAGTTGTACGCCATCACCGGATTGAACACGTTCAGCTCGAAATGTCCCTGGCTTCCGGCAAACGTGATTGCCGAATGATTGCCGAACACCTGCACGCAGACCTGCGTCAGCGCCTCGCTCTGCGTCGGGTTGACCTTGCCCGGCATAATGGAGGAGCCGGGCTCGTTTTCCGGCAGCGACAGTTCGCCGAGGCCCGAGCGCGGGCCGGAGCCGAGGAAGCGGATGTCGTTGGCGATCTTGAACAGTGACGCCGCCACCGTGTTGATCGCGCCGTGCGAGAACACCATCGCGTCATGCGCGGCCAGCGCCTCGAACTTGTTCGGGGCGGTGGTGAAGGGGAGCTTGGTGATGGAGGCGATCTTGTCGGCCACCGCCTTGTCGAAGCCCTTCGGCGCGTTCAGCCCGGTGCCGACGGCGGTGCCGCCCTGGGCGAGTTCCATCAATTTCGGCAAAGTCAGCTCGATGCGCTCGATGCCGTTTTCGACCTGCTGGGCGTAGCCGGAGAATTCCTGGCCCAAAGTCAGCGGCGTCGCGTCCTGCGTGTGCGTACGCCCGATCTTGATGATCGACGCCCATTTATGCGCCTTGTCGTTCAGCGCGTTGCGCAGGGTCTGAAGGGCAGGGATCAGGCGGTGAACGATCTCCTCGGCGCAGGCGACATGCATTGCCGTCGGGTAGGTGTCGTTCGAGGACTGGCTCATATTGACGTGGTCGTTCGGATGAACAGGCTTTTTCGAGCCCGGTTCGCCCTTGAGGATTTCGATGGCGCGGTTCGAGATCACCTCGTTCGCGTTCATGTTCGACTGCGTGCCCGAGCCGGTCTGCCAGACGGCGAGCGGGAAGTGGTCGTCGAGTTTGCCCTCGATCACTTCCTGTGCGGCCTGCACCACGGCCTGGCCGATTTTCGGATCGAGCCTGCCGAGATCCATGTTCACTTCGGCGGCCGCGCGTTTGACGATCCCGAGCGCGCGCACGATGGGCAGCGGCTGCTTTTCGAGGCCGATCTTGAAATTGCCGAGCGAGCGCTGCGCCTGTGCGCCCCAATAGCGGTCGGCTGCGACTTCGATCGGGCCGAACGTGTCGGTTTCAGTGCGGGTGCTCGTCACGATTTTGATCTCCGGGAATGCGCAGCGTCCAATACCGCAGCGAGCCGGACGCGTCACCTCGGTCCTTCGACAGGACGATTGCGCCCGGCAGGCGCGACCTATTTCTTGCGGAATTTGTCGAGGCTGACGATCTGCGCGCCCTCATCCGGCAGGGCGTCGTCGCCCCCGGCCGCGCTCTTGTCGGCCTTCTTCTTCGTCGGCGGTGATTCTTCCGGCTCGGAGCCTGCGCCGCGCGGGATTTCGCGCTGTGCCGGCGCGGGCTTTTCCGCTCGATCTTCCGCCGGCAGGTTGAGCGGCTCGAACTTCAATCCGAACTTCACCGACGGATCGAAGAAGCCGGTGATGGAATCGAACGGGACATATAGCTTCTCCGGCACATTGGAAAAGGACAGGCCGACCTCGAAGCCGTGGTCGGTGACGACCAGATCCCAGAACTGATGCTGGAGAATGACGGTCATCTCCTCCGGATATTTTTCGCGCAGGCGCGGCGAGATGCGCACGCCCGGGAATTCCGTGTTGAAGGAGATGTAGAAATGATGCTCGCCGGGCACGCCCGAGCGCACCACGTCCTGCAGCACGCGCCGCACGACGCCGCGCAACGCTTCCTGGGCCAGTAGATCATATCGAATGAGATCGGTGCTCATGCTGCCGCCGCGACCGGGACTATCGGGCGCTCCGGGCGGGGCCGAAGCGAAATGAAGTGGAGGCTTCTGTTGCCAGGTGCCTCCGAACCCCGCCTGACGAGTGCTAGCCCGCCAGGGCTTCAGTTTCCGAACTCAAACTGCGTTACGCAGCCTGAGCAACCGGAGCATAGTTGTCGTTGGCAACTATAAGTTAGCCCTGTAACGGCGGTACAATGCCGGGCAAAAGCGCAACCTTTACACCCTCGTCGATCCTGTTTCGCCCCCGCCGCAGCCCGCCCCGAAAGGGTTGGGAACGGGTTCTGGTGGAGGCGCCGGGTACTGCCCCCGGGTCCGAATGGTTTATTACGAAGGCCGTTTATCGCCATATCCGGCCAAGGCCGGCAGGTGAAATATAGGAGCAGCGCGCCTCCAAGGCAAAGGTTACAGCGGCGTTTGGAACAAGTTTGAACGTTCTGCCCAAATAAGACGACTTTAGGGGGTAGGTGGATCACCTCCCGGGCTCGATGGAGTTACCGTGACTGCTGTTGTTTTCCACGGGGCCCAGCTGCCGGAGCGGCCGCGCGCAGCCACGTTTCACCCGGTCACGGCCCTGTGCGTCGGCCTGGCCGTGGCGCTTCTAAGCTACGGCACCGCCCTTGTTTTTGCCGTGATCTCGACCGGCCTGCTCGATCCGGCGGGTCTGTCCGGCTTTCTCGACGAGCTCGGCGGTCCGATGCCCCCGTTCGAAGCCTCGGTCGTGGGCGAACGCATCCAAGGCTTCGCCATCGCGGCGACCGGGTTCGTGGGTGTCGTTCTGTTGTTGGCGGCGGCTCTGCTTGCCCGGCCTGCCAGCGTCCGGCACGTGCTCGCCATCGGCGGCACGTTCGCGCGCAAGCCGCTTCTGATCGCGCTGGCATTCATGGCGGCAGCCTTGGCCGCCGAGGCCGTGGCCGCCAATTTCTATCCGCATCTGCGCGAGCTGTTCACGCTGCCGTTCGAGCCGCTTGCGCTCGCCGTGACCGTCTTCGGCGTGGTGATCGCGGCCCCCGTCAGCGAGGAACTGCTGTTTCGCGGACTGCTCTACACCTCGGTCCGGGAACGCTGGGGCTTCTGGCCCGCGCTCCTTCTGACCTCGACCCTGTTCGCGGCCGTGCATTACGAGCCGACGGGCGTGTATGCGCTTCTCGTCCTGCCGTCCGGGTTACTGTTCGGCTGGCTCCGCGAAGTGACGGGCGGCGTCTACGCCTCGACTTTGATGCATGCAGCCTTCAACACGGCGGCCGTCGCGGGTCTTCTGGTCGAGCGCGTGATGAGCGGGAGTTAGAAGCGGGAGCCCCGCATGCGGGAAGAGGGCCGGGGTGAGGGGGCGTTCAAAAACGCGCGTACATTGCCCCTCTCCCGGCCGCTTCGCGGCTCGACCTCTCCCCGCGGGCGGGGAGAGGTGATCAGTCAGCGCGTGACCCGCGTCACGGCGAGCACGCGGCCCGAGCGGTCGTCGATCCGCACCCGCAGCATTCCGGGGCCGCGGCGGGCATCGCCCACCACCACCCAGTCGCCGCGGTTGTGATTGACGTTGCGGACCGCGCCGACGCCGTTGCGGCGGGCGATCGTGATTGCGTCCTGGCGGTCGACATTGCGGCGGTACCGGCGGTCCCAGCGGTTGTAATCCCGGTCGCCGGGATAGATGCGGACGCCGTTCGGCGTGATGACGATACCCTGGGCGCTCGCGGGCGCGGGGGCCGCAATCGTGGCGAGCCCGATACCGAGCGTGGTGGCGAGAAGCGCGCCGGCGATGATCTTACGCATGTTCGGTTTCCTCCTAAGTCCATCAATCCAATGCGCTTTGCTAGCTGCCCGGCAATTAACCGGACCTGAACGCGCCGTTTGTCTTCCTGTTCAGAAAGCGAACGAAGGTTCAGAAAACGAAGAGGTGGGGCCGACAGGGCGGGCCGGGGACGCTATATTCGCGGCCTGAGTTTAGAGAGAATCGGATGCAGGCTTATCTCGATCTTGTGCGCAACGTGCTCGACGCCGGGGTGCGCAAAGGCGACCGCACCGGCACCGGCACATTGTCGGTGTTCGGGGCGCAATTGCGCTTCGACCTCGCGAAGGGCTTTCCGCTCGTCACGACCAAGAAAGTGCACCTGAAGTCGATCGTTCACGAACTGCTGTGGTTTCTCGCCGGCGATACCAATGTCCGCTACCTCCAGGACAACGGCGTCAGCATCTGGAACGAATGGGCGGACGCGAACGGCGATCTCGGCCCGGTTTACGGCAAGCAATGGCGCTCATGGGCGACGCCGGACGGCGGTTCCATCGATCAGATCGCGGGTGTGCTGAACGAAATCCGCTCCAACCCGAATTCGCGCCGCATGATCGTGACGGCGTGGAACCCGGCCGACCTCGACAAGATGGCGCTCGCGCCGTGCCATTGCCTGTTCCAGTTCCATGTCGCGGACGGGCGGCTGTCGTGCCAGCTCTATCAGCGCTCTGCCGACATCTTTCTCGGCGTGCCGTTCAACATCGCTTCCTATGCGCTGCTGACGCAGATGATCGCGCATGTCACGGGCCTCAAGCCCGGCGATTTCATCCACACCTTCGGCGACGCGCATCTCTATATCAACCATCTCGATCAGGCGCGGGAGCAGCTGACGCGCGCGCCGCGCGCGCTGCCCACGCTGAAGCTGAACCCCGCGGTGAAGAGCCTGTTCGATTTCACGTTCGAGGATATCGCGGTCGAGAATTACGATCCGTATCCCGCGATCAAAGCACCGGTAGCAGTGTGACCCTCAGCATTCGTCCCGCCCGGCCCGGAGAGGCCGGCCTCGTGCTTTCACTCGTCCGCGAACTCGCCGTCTACGAGAAGCTTGAAGACGAGGTCGTCGCGACCGATGCGATGATGGACGAGGCTCTGTTCGGCGAACATCCGCGCGCCTTCTGCGATATCGCGGAATGGAACGGCGAACCCGTCGGCCTTACGGTCTGGTTCTACAATTTCTCGACCTTCTCCGGACGTTGCGGCATCTACCTCGAAGACCTGTATGTACGAGAGGAGTTGCGCGGCAAGGGCATCGGCAAGGCGCTGATGGTGCGGCTCGCAAAACGCTGCGCCGAGGAAAACCTCGCGCGTCTCGAATGGTCGGTTCTCGACTGGAACACGCCGTCGATCGACTTCTACAAGGCGATGGGCGCGGAGCTCCTGGATGAGTGGACGACCTGCCGCGTCTCGGGACATGCGCTGACGGCGCTTGGAGGGCAGGGGGCATGAGCAATCCGCGCGTCGTCTTCGTTGTCGCGATGGGCGAGAACCGCGTGATCGGGAAGGACAATGTCATGCCGTGGCATGTCCGCTCCGATCTCAAGCGCTTCAAGGCACTCACCTGGGGCAAGCCCATGATCATGGGCCGCAAGACGTTTCAATCCATCGGCAAGCCGTTGCCCGGCCGCGAGAGCGTGGTCGTGACGAGCGATCCGAATTTTCGCGTCGGGGGGGCGCACGTCGTTCATTCTCCGGAAGCCGCTCTGGAACGCGGACGCCAGCTTGCGGTTCAATTGGCAAGCGACGAGATTGCGGTGATCGGCGGCGGGGAGATTTTCAGCCAGATGCTGAGCGAAGCCCACCGCATCTATGTTACCGAGGTCCATGCGAGTCCCGAAGGCGATGCCTTTTTTCCGGAACTCGACCCGGGCCAATGGATCGAGGAAAGCCGCGAACACCACGAAGCGGGCGAAAAGGACGACCATGCCTTCTCCTTTGTGGAATATGTTCCGCGGGCATCAAGCGATGTGACGTGAGCCGTATTGTCCCGGGGTTGATCCCGGCCCTTGCGGTCCTCTACAAGCAGTAGCAGATAAGCGCACATTCGCGTTAAGCGGCGGGTTTTAGGGAAGGATTTCGATGCCCTGGAGTAATCAGAGCGGCGGCGGCGGTGGCGGTCCGTGGCGTCCGAACCCCGGTCCCTGGGGCGGCGGCCCCTCCGGCCAGCGCCCGCCGGATCTCGATGAAATTCTTCGCCGCAGCCAGGACCGCTGGCGGAAAATGATGCCTGGCGGGTTCTTCTCCGGGAGGAAGGGCATTTTGCTTGCCCTGCTCGCCATTCTCCTCCTGTGGGGATTTTCCGGCTGGTTCCAGGTCAACACCAGCGAGCAGGGCGTCGTGCTGCGCTTCGGCAAGCACATCCGCTCCGTCGGCGAGGGCCTGCATTACCATCTGCCCTATCCGATCGAGAGTGTGATCATCGCCAATGTCACGGAGAACCGGCGCCTTGAAGTCGGCCTTCGCATGGAAAGCCAGGCGGAGCGCACCAATGTCGGTGTCCGCGAAGTGCCGCAGGAAAGTTTGATGCTGACGGGCGACGAGAACATCGTCGACGTGAACTTCGCCGTTGTCTGGCAGATCCAGGTGGGCGGCGCGGCGGACTTCCTGTTCAACATTCAGAATCCAGAGGCGACGATCCGCGCCATCGCCGAAAGCGCGATGCGCGAGGAAATCGGCCGTTCCGACCTGCAGCCGGTGCTGACGCAGGGCCGTCAGGCCATCGAGCTTGCGGTGCACCAATTGATGCAGAAGACGCTCGACGACTACAAAGCCGGCGTCCTGATCGTTCAGGTGCAACTGCAGAAGGTCAATCCGCCCGACCAGGTGATCGACAGCTTCCGCGACGTTCAGGCGGCGCGCGCCGACCAGGAGCGGTTGCGCAACGAGGCGCAGGCCTATGCCAATCGCGTCGTGCCTGAATCGCGCGGCGAGGCGGCACGTATCCAGCAATCCGCCGAAGGTTATCGCGAGCGCGTCGTCAACGAAGCGCGCGGTGCGGCCGACCGTTTCAATTCGATCTTCACCGAATACAAGAAGGCTCCGGACGTGACGCGCGAACGCATGTTCCTCGAAACCATGGAGCGCGTGTTCGCCGGCACCGACAAGATCATTCTCGATACTGATGCCAGCGGATCGGGTGTCGTGCCCTATCTGCCGCTGGGCGAACTGAACCGCGCGCCGCGCGGCACCGCGGCGCCGCAACAGCCGGCAGCGCCATCGACGCCGAGGCCAGCCAATCCGACCGGAGCACCCCGATGAAAGGCCTCGCCAGCGGAGCAGCGCTTATTCTGCTCGCCATTGCCGTTTTCTTCGGCCTGAATTCGGTCTTCACCGTGAACCAGACCGAGCAGGCGCTCGTTCTGCGCTTCGGCCAGGCGATCAACATCGTCCGCGACCCGGGGCTTTATTTCAAATTGCCCTTCGTCGACAGCGTCGTTCGCATCGACAAGCGTATCCTCGCGCTGGATCTTCCAGAGCAGGAGGTCAGCGTGTCCGACCAGAAGCGCCTGCGCGTCGACGCGTTTGCGCGTTACCGGGTGGTCGATCCGCTGAAGTTTTACCAAACGCTCGGTTCGGTGGAGCGCGCCAACGAGCAGCTCGCGACCTTCATGAATTCGGGTCTGCGCCGCGTGCTTGGCGAATCGACGTTCCAGAACGTCGTCCGCGACCAGCGCTCGCAGTTGATGACGCGCATCCGCGACCAGGTGAACACGCAGGCGGGGGGCCTCGGCATCCAGGTCGTGGACGTCCGCATCCGCCGCGCCGATCTGCCCGACGCCAACAGCCAGGCGATCTACACGCGGATGCAGACCGAACGTCAGCGCGAGGCCGCCGAAATCCGCGCCGAGGGCGCCGAGGCCGCGCAGCGCATTCGCGCGAAAGCGGACCGCGATGTCGTCGTCGTCGTCGCCGAAGCCAACCGCGAGGCCGAACGCCTGCGCGGCGAGGGCGACGGCCAGCGCAACGCGATCTTCGCCGAAGCTTACGGGCAGGATCAGGGCTTCTTCTCGTTCTACCGCTCGATGCAGGCTTACGAGACAAGCCTCGGAAACACCGACACCCGCCTCGTCCTGAACCCGGATTCGGAATTCTTCCGCTATTTCCGTCTGCCTTCGGGAACGGAACCCGCGATACGGCAGGCAGCGCCGCAGGAACCTGCGGTACGGCAGGCAGCGCCGTAGTGAAAGACTTCGTGGCGGCGCTTGGCCTCGTTCTTGTGATCGAGGGCGTGTGTTCGGCGGCTTTCCCGGCGATCACAAAAGCTGCCATGTTAACGGCGGCCGAGACCTCGACACCGCGATTGCGGATCGTGGGTCTCGTCGCTGCCGTAGTCGGCGTTGGAATTGTCTGGCTCGTGCGAGGTTAGGCGCCTCGCACCGAACGGGCTTCCCAGCGGACGCCGGTCTGGTTAGGCTTTGTGCCGAGGCGTGTTCATGGCGTTTGTTCGTTTCAGAAATTCCGGTCGAGTCGCACTTCTTGCGGCGGCTCTCGTTTTCTCGCTCGCCTCGGCCGAGGCCCAGGCGCCCAGTGCGCCTGCCGCCCCGCGCGGACCTGACGGCATCGCCGACGTCATCGACCAGGTCATCGATTCGGTCGTCCTGATCTCGACATCCCAGAACGTCGACACCGGCGCCGGCGACGACAAGGAACCGGCGCCCGATCTTTCGCCCGACGCCCCGCTCGATCAGTTCTTCGACGATTTCTTCGACCGCCAGAGGCGCGGCGAAAACCCGCAACGCCAGGTCGGCGAAGGGTCGGGCTTTGTCATCGACGCCTCGGGCACGATCGTCACCAATTTCCACGTCATCGACGGTTCGGACCGGGTCGAGGTCGTCTTCAACGACGGCACCAAGCTCCCGGCCGAAGTTGTCGGCAAGGACAAGGAAATCGACGTCGCTGTGCTGAAGGTGAAGCCCGTCGCGCCGCTGAAGCCGGTCAAGTTCGGCGATCCCGACAAGATGCGCGTCGGCGAATGGGTGCTGGCTCTCGGCAATCCGTTCGGCATCGGCCTTTCGGCGACGTCCGGCATCGTGTCGGGCCGCAACCGCGACATGAAGACCGGCAAGTACGACAATTTCATTCAGACCGATGCCAGCATCAACAAGGGCAATTCGGGAGGCCCGCTGTTCAATCTCGCGGGCGAGGTTATCGGCGTAAATACAGCCATCCTGTCGCCGACCGGCGGCTCGGTCGGCATCGGCTTCGCGGTTCCGTCATCGACGTTCCGCCCGGTCGTGTCGCAACTGCTCCAGTACGGCGCGGCGCAGCGCGGTTATATCGGCGTGCGCATCCAGGACGTTCCCGAAGAGATCAGGAAGCGTCTCGCGCTCAAGAACGCCCAAGGCGCGCTGATCGCCCAGACCGTCGATGGCGGGCCGGCCTCTCTGGCCGGCGTCAAGAAGGGCGACGTCATCCTCTCCTTCGACGGCAGGCCGGTTTTGACCTCGCGCATGCTGCAGCGCCTCGTCGCCGATGCCGGCATCGACCGCGAGGTCGAAGCCCTGATCTGGCGCGACGGCAAGGAGATCAAGACGAAGATCAAGATCGGCCGTCTGGAAGAGGCGCAGGCGTCCGATCCGGCCAAGCCCGACGACAAGAAGCCAGAGCCGCCGCCGGCCGCCACCGGGCAGGTGCTGGGCCTGGACGTCGCGCCGCTCAATGCCGACACGCGCAGCCGGTTCAAGATCGACCCGACCCTGGAGGGCGGCGTCGTCGTGGTCGCGGTGCGTCCGGACTCGCCGCTGAAGGGCGAGAACATCCGCACCGGCGAAATCATCCTCGAACTGGCGCAGCAGAAAGTGTCGAGCCCCGAAGAGCTGACGGCCCGGCTGGCCGCGCTCAAGAAGGAAGGCCAGACCAGCGCACTGGCGCTGATCTCGAACGCTGCCGCCGAGATGCGCTATCTGCGCGTGCCCGTCGAGTAAACGGGCGTAACTACGCGGCGAACTCGTCGCTTCGATACCCCTGCAGGTAGAGCAAGGCGGTCAGGTCGCCGTGCTCGATCCGTGCTCCGGCCGCAGCCGCGACCGCGGGTTTTGCCCGGAACGCGACGCCGAGCCCGGCTTCCTCCAGCATTGCGAGATCGTTCGCGCCGTCGCCGACGGCGAGGGTCTGCCGCGGCGCGAGGCCGAGCTTGTCGCGCAATTCGATCAGGGCCATGCGCTTGGCGTCGCGCCCGAGAATGGGCTCCGTCACCGTTCCGGCGAACGCCGCGCCGTCGAGATCGAGAACGTTTCCCCGGTGCTCGTCGAAGCCGATCTTCTCCGCGACCGGTCCGGTGAACAGGGTGAAGCCGCCGGAGATCAGGGCGGTGCGGGCGCCGTGCGCGCGCATCGTGGCGATGAGCGTTCGCCCGCCGGGCATCAGGGTGATGTGCTCGCGGATCAGCGTGCCGACGGACGAGACCGGCAATCCCTTCAGCAGCGCCACGCGCTCGCGGAGCGAGGATTCGAAGGCGAGTTCGCCGCGCATCGTGCGTTCGGTGATGGCGGCGACATGCTCCTTCAGCCCGACAAGACCCGCGAGTTCGTCCAGGCATTCCTGCTCGATCATGGTCGAATCCATGTCGGCGATGAGGAGGAATTTGCGGCGGCCTTCCGCCGGGACGAGGTTCAGGTCGACGGCGGCGCCCTCAAGCGCGGCGCGGGCGATTCCAGCGAGATCCGAAACATCCGCTCCGGACGGCGTGAACGGAATATCGGCGGCGACACCCGGCTCAAGCCAGACCGGCAGGCCGGAACCCGGCAGCACGGCGGCTACGCGCTCAAGCAGACGGCCATCAAGCACGGGATGTTGCGGGTTCGATATCAGGGAGGCGATGTAAGGCATGACTAGCGGCTATAACGCCTGATCCTAGGAGTCGAGCGGCAATGACTGGGTCAGATAGACCGCAAATCGTTCTGATTGCCGGGCCGACAGCCAGCGGCAAGTCGGCGCTCGCGCTCGATCTGGCCGAGCGTTTGGGCGGTGCGGTGGTCAACGCCGATTCGATGCAGGTCTATCGCGACCTGCGAATCCTGACCTCTCGGCCCTCCGCCGGGGACGAATCCCGAGTGCCGCATCTCCTTTACGGCCATGTGGATGCCGCCGAACCCCATTCCGTCGGCCGATTCCTCATCGATGCGGAACGTGTCATTCGCGAAAACCACACAGCTTTGGTGTTTGTCGGCGGCACCGGCCTGCATTTCGACGCGCTGACCAAGGGGTTATCCACAGCCCCTTCGATCCCCGACGCGGTGCGCGCGCGCTGGCGGGAGCGGGGGCTCACCGAGCCCTCGGAGGCGCTTCACGCGGAACTCGCGCGCCGCGATCCGGGCATGGCGGAGCGGCTGCGCCCGAGCGATCCGCAGCGCGTGCTCCGTGCGCTCGAAGTTATTGATGCAACAGGAGTTTCTCTCGCGCACTGGCAGCAGTCGGCCGGTACGCCTCTGGTCGATCCCGCGCGCGCTACGCGCATCGTCCTGCGAATTGACCGCACCGAATTGCGTGCTCGGATCGCAGCGCGCTTTTCCCGGATGATGGAGGAGGGCGCGTTGGACGAAGTCCGTTCGCTTCTGGGCCGAAAACTCGATCCCGCTCTGCCCGCGATGAAGGCCATCGGCGTTCCGCCGCTCGCGGCGTATCTGCGCGGAGAGATCGGGTTCGAGGCGGCGATCGAGCGCGCGGTCACCGATACACGGCAATATGCCAAGCGCCAGGAAACGTGGTTTCGCAACAGGTTGGCAGACTGGCCTCATTTATCGCCGGAAAAGGCCGAAAGCGGCATAAGGCGGCAATGTCCGATTTGAAATACCAGCAATTTCAAGGGCTAAGGCATTCGCCGATGAGGCGGAAAAGCGGTGGAATTGCGAGGTGTGTTGCCCTTGCGCTACAGCCGAATAAGGCAGGTTGGGTCTAAAAATGTCTCACGAACAGGTTTCAGGGGTCCACCATATGAAGCGTCTTCTTCTCGCCAGCGCCGCCTTTGCCGCGCTCACCACCGCCTCCTTCGCGGCCGACCTTTCGGCGGCGCCGATCGAAGAAGTCGATACGTGGAGCGGCTTCTACGTCGGTCTGCAGGGCGGCTTCGCCTTTGGCAATCTCTCGGTCGACGACGTCGCCGGCTCACCGCCCACTCCGGGCGACGAGCTCTATTCGAGCGACATCGAAGGCCCCTTCGGCGGTGCCTACTACGGTACGAACTGGCAGTTCGACAACTTCGTGGTCGGCATCGACGGCAGCGTCTCCTTCGCCAGCATCGAAGATCAGAACGATCTCCACGACGACGCTAACCCGGACGTGACGATCGAAGCCTTCTCGGCCTCGCGTCTGCGCCTCGGCTATGCCTTCGACAACTTCATGATCTTCGCGGCCGGCGGCTTCTCGCTCGCCAAGGCCAATGTCGACGACAGCATTGACGATGACGACGCATGGCTGAAGGGCTTCACGGTCGGCGGCGGCATCGAAGCCAAGTTCGCTGAGAACTGGTCGGCTCGCGTCGAATATATGTTCATCCACTACGGCACCGAACAGCGGACCATCTTCGGCGGCGCCGACATCCCTTACGACATCAGCGTCGAAGACGTTCATGCCGTCCGCGGCGGTATCGCCTACCACTTCTGATCTGCTCGCCTGAGCGATCGTTCAAACCCCGTCCGGGCAACCGGGCGGGGTTTTGTTTTGCCGCGTGTGTTGCGGTGCGGGGAGAACCTTAGGCGCGTTCGATGCGGCGACGATGATTGGGTGCTCGGCTGGACCATCGGTGTCGGCATCGAAGCGAAATTCGCCGACACTGGTTGGCGCGAATCGAGTATCTCTTTATCGACTGCAATGAAGAGACGTTCTTCGGCGACCTAGCGCCCGAAGTCGATCTGGATATCGACACCCAGATCGCCCGCGGCGGCATGGCCTACGACTTCTAATCTCGGAAAACCGAGGCAACCGAACCCCGTCCGGGCAACCGGGCGGGGTTTTGTTTTGGCCCCGGGTTACTCGGGGGCCGAGGGGGTTGCTTTGGTCCAAGACGGTTTTGCTTGACCGGGCAGGGGGAGAGGATTATCTCCTCTCCCACCTAATCAAGGAGCTGCGGGCCATGGGCACGCGAATTCTCGTAACAGGAGCGCCATCCACGTAACGGCTCATACAGAGGCCGTCGCGAACGGTGGCGCATGCAGGGGCTCTTCGAGGCCCCTTTTTTATTGCCCGCGGGGGGACTTAGGACCCCGGTTACCTGGTGTTCAGGAGCGGGGTCTAAGGAAGTGTTTGGAGGATCGCCATGAAGGGATCGAAGGCGGGCGCGCACATGACCGGCGCTGAAATGGTCATCAGGGCTCTGCTCGATCAGGGCGTGGACACCATTTTCGGCTATCCCGGCGGCGCCGTGCTGCCGATCTACGACGCGCTGTTCCAGCAGAACGAACTGCAGCACGTCCTGGTCCGGCACGAGCAGGGCGCGACCCATTCGGCGGAAGGCTATGCCCGCTCCACCGGCAAGGTCGGCGTCGTCCTCGTCACCTCGGGCCCCGGCGCCACCAATGCCGTCACCGGCATGGTCGACGCGCTGATGGATTCGATCCCGCTCGTCGTCATCACCGGCCAGGTCCCGACCCATCTCATCGGCTCGGACGCATTCCAGGAATGCGACACGGTCGGCATCACCCGCGCCGCGACCAAGCACAACTATCTCGTCAAGTCGGTTGATGAACTGCCGCGCATCATGCACGAGGCGTTCTACGTCGCGCGGTCGGGCCGTCCGGGCCCCGTCCTCGTCGACATCCCGAAGGACATCCAGTTCGCCGCCGGCCTCTATACCGGCCCCGAACATGTCGAGCACCGCACCTACAAGCCGCGCACCGAAGGCGACGAGGCGAAGATCCGCGCCGCGATCGAATTGATGGCTTCCGCCAAGAAGCCCGTGTTCTACACCGGCGGCGGCGTCATCAATTCCGGCGACAAGGCGTCGAAGGCGCTGCGCGAACTCGTTCGCCTGACCGGCTTTCCGATCACGTCCACGCTCATGGGCCTCGGCGCCTATCCGCATTCGGACAAGCAATGGCTCGGCATGCTCGGCATGCACGGTACCTACGAAGCCAATCACACGATGCACGATTGCGACGTGATGATCTGCCTCGGCGCGCGGTTCGACGACCGCGTGACGGGCCGCGTCGACGCGTTCTCGCCGGGTTCGAAGAAGATCCACGTCGATATCGATCCGTCCTCGATCAACAAGATCGTCAAGGCGGATATCCCGATCATCGGCGATGTCGGCAATGTCATCGAGGCCATGCTCCGCATCTGGAAGGCCGAAAAGAAAAAGGCCGACAAGGACGCGCTTGCGTCGTGGTGGAAGCAGATCGAGCGCTGGCGCGCCCGCAAGAGCCTGAGCTTCACCAATTCGAAAACGGTCATCAAGCCGCAATACGCGGTGCAGCGTCTGTACGAGTTGACCAAGGACCGTAACACCTACATCACGACCGAGGTCGGTCAGCACCAGATGTGGGCCGCGCAGCATTACGGCTTCGAGGAGCCGAACCGCTGGATGACCTCGGGCGGGCTCGGCACTATGGGCTACGGCCTTCCGGCCGCGCTCGGCGTTCAGGTCGCGCACCCGGATGCGCTGGTCTGCTGCATCGCGGGCGAAGCATCCGTGCTGATGAACATGCAGGAAATGTCGACCGCCGCGCAGCATCGCCTGCCGGTCAAGATCTTCATCCTGAACAACGAATATATGGGCATGGTGCGCCAGTGGCAGCAGCTGCTCCACGGCAGCCGCTACTCGCAGTCCTATTCGGAAGCGCTGCCGGATTTCGTGAAGCTGGCGGAAGCTTACGGCGGCTACGGCATCCGCTGCGAGGACCCGGCCGAACTCGACGACAAGATCCGCGAAATGATCGAGGTCGATGCGCCGGTCCTGTTCGATTGCCGCGTCGAGAAAATGGAAAACTGCTTCCCGATGATCCCGTCGGGCAAGGCGCACAATGAAATGATCCTGGGCGATGCCGCCGCGGCCGAAGACATCGGCAGCGTCATCACCGAAGAGGGAAAGATGCTCGTCTGATGCTCGCCAAGAACGAACCCGCTTCGCGTCATGTCCTGTCCCTGATCGTCGACAACGAACCGGGCGTGCTCGGCCGCGTGGTCGGCCTGTTCTCGGGGCGGGGCTACAACATCGAGAGCCTCACCGTCTCGGAGACCGAGCACGACAAGCACCGCTCGCGCATCACGATCGTGACGTCCGGCTCGCCGGCGATGATCGATCAGATCGAGGCCCAGCTCGGCCGTCTCGTGCCGATCCACAAGGTCGTGGATCTCACGAATTCCGGGCCGATGGTCGAGCGCGAACTCGCGCTCATCAAGGTGGCCGGGACGGGCGATGCCCGCGCCGAGGCGCTGCGCCTGGCGGAAGCCTTCAAGGCCCGCGTCATGGACGCGACCATCGAGAGCTTCGTGTTCGAGCTGACCGGCAAGCCGGACAAGCTCGATCAGTTCATTACGCTCATGCTGCCGCTGGGCCTGGTCGAGGTGTCCCGCACGGGCGTCGCCGCGATCTCGCGCGGTCCGCAGGGTATGTAACTCCGGGCCGCGGCCCGGTGGATGTAAGTTTACTTGTCCCACCTGCCTTCCGGGCGGTAGAAGCCCGGCAGGAAATCCATTCTTCCAGAGCCGCCGAGCGGCCGTTCGCTTCCACGAGGAACCACAATGCGCGTCTATTACGATCGGGATGCCGACCTAAACCTCATCAAGGGCAAGAAGGTCGCCATTATCGGCTACGGCTCCCAGGGCCGCGCCCATGCGCTGAATCTCAAGGAATCGGGCGTGAAGGACGTGGTAATCGGTCTGCGCCCGGGTTCGACCACGGCCGCCAAGGTCGAGGCTGACGGCCTCAAGGTCATGTCGGTGGCGGATGCCTCCAAATGGGCCGACCTGATGATGATGGCGACCCCGGACGAGCTCCAGGCCGAGATCTACAAGGCCGACATCGCCCCGAACATCCGCGACGGCGCGGCCCTCGCTTTTGCCCACGGCCTCAACGTCCACTTCAACCTGATCGAGCCGAAGTCGACCGTCGACGTCATCATGATCGCCCCGAAGGGCCCGGGTCATACGGTGCGCGGCGAATACCAGAAGGGCGGCGGCGTGCCGTGCCTTGTGGCGGTCCACCAGAACGCATCCGGCAATGCGCTCGAACTCGGCATCGCCTACGCCTCGGGCGTCGGCGGCGGCCGCTCGGGCATCATCGAGACGACGTTCCAGGAAGAGTGCGAGACGGATCTGTTCGGCGAGCAGGTCGTGCTCTGCGGCGGCCTGGTCGAGCTGATCCGCGCCGGGTTCGAAACCCTGGTCGAAGCCGGTTACGCGCCGGAAATGGCCTATTTCGAATGCCTGCACGAAGTGAAGCTGATCGTCGACCTCATCTATGAGGGCGGCATCGCCAACATGAACTACTCGATCTCGAACACCGCCGAATGGGGCGAATACGTCTCGGGCCCGCGCATCATCACCTCGGAAACCAAGGCCGAGATGAAGCGCGTTCTGGCCGACATCCAGACCGGCAAGTTCACCTCCGAATGGATGCAGGAATACAAAGGCGGCGCGGCCCGCTTCAAAGGCATCCGCCGCGTCAACGACCGCCACCAGATCGAAGAAATCGGCGAGAAGCTGCGCGGCATGATGCCGTGGATCGGCAAGAACAAGCTGGTCGACAAGGCGCGCAACTGAGTTTTCTCTGAACGCAAAATGAAAAAGCCCCGGCCATGTGCCGGGGCTTTTTTGTATGTCGGGGACTGAGGGATGCGGAGCCCGGTGTGTCCCGGAAGACGCGGCACGCGTCTGTCCGGGACCCATACTCCGTGTCGCTCATGAGACGGGAAAGCGGTTGTTGCGGGTGTTCTTAGTGAGCGTCTGAGCTAACTCGGCAATGCTGCGGAGTATGGGTCCCGGGCTCTGCTTCGCAGCCCCGGGACATACGCATCACCGGATTGGCAGAACGGGCGGGGTGGCTTATGCGAGAGCTATGAATATCCTCTCCATTCAGTCCTGGGTCGCCTACGGCCATGTCGGCAATGCGTCGGCCATGTTTCCCATGCAGCGGCTCGGCCACGAGGTCTGGGCGGTCAACACCGTCCAGTTTTCCAACCACACCGGCTACGGGGCCTGGAAGGGCCAGGTGTTTTCCGGCGAGGCGATCCGCGATGTCGTCGACGGCATCGCCGAACGCGGCGTGCTCGGGACCTGCGACGGCGTCCTGTCGGGCTATATGGGCGACGCCTCGATCGGCGAGGCGGTGCTCGATGCCGCCGCACGCGTGAAGGCGGCAAACCCGAACGCGCTCTATTGCTGCGATCCGGTGATCGGCGATGTCGGGCGCGGCGTGTTCGTGCGGCCGGGCATTCCCGAATTCATGAAGGCGCGGACCGTGCCCGCCGCCGACATCATCACGCCCAATCATTTCGAGCTGGAACTGCTGGCAGGCATGGAGGCGAAGGACGAAGCCTCGCTTGCGCGCGCCCTCGACGCCGTTCACGCGCTCGGCCCGAAAGTCGTCCTCGTCACCAGCCTGCATATCGAGGATACGCCGAAAGATGCGCTCGATCTTCTGGTGTCGGATTCCACCGGACGCTACCGCGTACGTACTCCTCTGCTGCCGGTCTCGATCAACGGGGCAGGGGACGCGATCGCCGCTTTGTTCTTCGTGCATTATCTCGAAACGAAGAGCGCCGCCGAGGCGCTCGCCCGCGCCGCGTCTTCGGTTTACGGACTGCTGAAACGCACATCGGAAGCCGGTTCCCGCGAAATCCTGTCCATTGCCGCGCAGGACGAATTCGTGACCCCGACGACGCGCTTCGAGGCCCACAAACTGTGACGACATCCCGCCGTTTTTTCACGCTCGACGTTTTCACGAACACGCGCTTTTCCGGAAATCCGCTGGCGGTCGTGCTCGACAGCGAGGGGCTCGACACCGCCGCGATGCAGAAGATCGCGGGGGAGTTCAATCTGTCGGAGACGGTTTTCGTTCAGCCGCCGCAGGACCCGGTCAATCTTGCGCGCCTGCGCATCTTCACGCCTGGAATGGAGCTGCCGTTCGCCGGGCACCCGACGGTCGGCACCGCCGTCCTGCTTGCGATCCGGAACGGCGTGCGGGCGGGCGAGGATCTCAATTTCGGTCTGGAGGAAGAGGTCGGCGTGGTGCCTTGCACGGTGCGCCTGTCTGCGGGCGATATCGGCCGTGCGCGTTTCGACCTCCCAAAACTGCCTTACAATGCGGGCGAAGCGGCGAGTGCGGACGCCATCGCCGCGGCGCTTGGCGTGGACGTATCCGATATCGGGTTCGACAAGCACGTGCCGTCGCGCTTCGGCGTCGGTGCGCCGTTCACGATGGTGCCGGTCAAAACCGCGGATGCGCTGAACCGTGCGGCGGCGCAGATGCAGCACTGGAATCTGGGGTTCGGCAGCGAAGCCCACAACGACGCCTTCCTTTACACGCGCGGGGGGCTCGCGCCCGACGCCGCGTTCCAGGCGCGGATGTTTGCGCCCGCAATGGGCATCGGCGAGGACCCGGCCACGGGCTCGGCGGTGGCGAGCTTTGCCGGCGCGCTGATGATGTTCGAGCCGCCCAAGGACGGGCGGCACACGCTTGTCGTCGAGCAGGGCCACAAAATGGGCCGTCCGAGCCGCATCGTGCTCGGTATGGATGTCTGGAAGGGTGCGCTCGATGCCGCGACCATCGGCGGCGAGGCGGTCGTGGTTTCGGAAGGTCAGCTTCGCGCATGAGCATTCTCAACCCGTCCGGACGCGCGCCGATCCTCGGCGATGTGAGCGAGTTCGAGTGCCGTGTGACGAATGGCGGCTGGTCCTGGGCCGAGGAGCGTGCCGACGTCATCGCAGCGCACTGGCTGGAGGCGAGGGCGGCAAAGCCCGACCTGTTCGATGGCGAGGTTCTCATTGCGACCGAGGTCGGGATTGAAGGGCCGAGGCTCGTCTCCGAACATTCCGTGGTTCGCTATTCGGCGCTGACCTATTGGCGCTCTTTGGGCTTTCCGCGCGCCGAGGCCTTCAACCTGTTCGGCTGCGGGGTCGTGGTGACTCGCGACGGCGCGGTGCTGCTCGGCCGCATGGCCGCCCACACCGCCAATGCCGGCTTCACCTATTTTCCCTGCGGCACGCCCGATCCGGACGATGTCGTGGACGGCAGGCTGGATGTCGAAGGCTCGATCGTCCGCGAAATTGAAGAAGAAACAGGCCTTGCCGCCGCCCGGCTCACGCCGTCCGATCAGAAGTGGATTTCATGGGATGGGCCGCTGTTCGCCTGCGCCCAGCGCTACGATTTGGATATGACCGCCGCCGAAGCCGAAACCGTCGTGCGCGCGCATCTGGTGGCACAGGAAAAGCCGGAGCTTGAAAAGGTGTTCTTCGTCCGGGGTCTGGACGAAATTCCTAACATGAGCGTCCCAGTCTATGCTGTCGCTTTACTGGGGCAGGTTCTGGTTTAATCCCGCGGGATAGCCGTGGCGGACGCGGACCGCGCGGACGGCGGCGCTGGCGGCCTGGTCCTGGCCGGCCTTGCAGAGCTTGCCGGCCTGCGCGAGTTCGCCATTGGCCTTGGCGTAGATTTCCTTCCCGATGAACCCGGTCTTGAGGTCGCCGTCGATCAGCTTCTGGAAGCGGGCGACATCGTCTTTGCAGGCCGCATGAGCAGCGGCTGCCTGAAGGACGAAGGCCGCGAGGGCGGCGAGCACGAGAGGGACAGAACGAGGCATAGCGAGAGAATCTCCGAGACCTCCGGATTTTGGCCGATCCCGCGAAAACTCCGCAAGTCTTGCCGGATCTGCCCTAAAAGCGTATCACCCAGGCCTCTGCGGCTCACCTTTTGGTAAGAGGTTCGGGCCACAGTGACGACGATAGGCGCAACGGGAACGAGACCATGCTGGTCCGCACCACGATCGACGATCAGACCGCACGGCGTTTCGCCGCCGGCGTCGCGCGCCTTCTTTCCGGGCTCCTTCTTAGCCGCCCCTGATCGCCGGCCGGGCTTTTGCCTGGGCGCTCAGGGGACTTTTGACCGCTCAGAAGACAAAACCCGAAATCAAGCAAGGCAGATCCCGAGATGAGCACTTCCACAAACGGCGCCGACCGCGTCATTATTTTCGACACCACTCTGCGCGACGGCGAACAATCGCCCGGCGCCACCATGACGTTCGAGGAAAAGCTCGACGTCGCCGATCTCCTGGTCGCGATGGGGGTGGATGTCATCGAGGCCGGCTTTCCGATTGCCTCGGAGGGTGATTTCGAGAGCGTGCTGGAAATCGCCAAGCGCTCCGGGGATTCGGTGATCTGCGGCCTCGCCCGGGCTCATTTCAAGGACATCGACCGCTGCGCCGAGGCCCTCAAGCCGGCGAAGCGCGGCCGCATCCATACCTTTATCGGCACCTCGCCGCTGCATCGTAAGTATCAGATGCAGCTCGACGAGGAGCAGGTCTATGAGCGCGTCGTCGCCTCCGTGACCCGCGCGCGCGGCTATACCGACGATGTCGAATGGTCGGCGATGGACGCGACGCGCACCGAGCCGGATTATCTGTGCCGCTGCGTCGAGGCCGCCATCAAGGCCGGCGCCACCACGATCAACCTGCCGGACACGGTCGGCTATTCCACGCCGGAAGAATATGCGGCGATGTTCCGCATGATGTTCGAGCGCGTGCCCGGCGCCGATACGGTGATTTTCTCGACCCATTGCCACGACGACCTCGGAATGGCGGTCGCGAACTCGCTGGCCGGTGTGAACGCGGGCGCGCGGCAGATCGAGTGCACGATCAATGGCCTCGGCGAGCGCGCGGGCAATGCGGCCCTGGAAGAGGTCGTGATGGCCATCAAGACGCGCGGCGACGCGCTGCCTTACACGACGGGCGTGGAAAGCACGATGTTGATGCGCGCCTCCAAGCTCATCTCGGCGGTGTCGGCGTTCCCGGTGCAGTACAACAAGGCGATCGTCGGCCGGAACGCCTTCGCGCATGAGAGCGGCATCCACCAGGACGGCATGCTGAAGAACGCGCAGACCTTCGAGATCATGACGCCGGAAAGCGTGGGCGTGAAGGCGACCTCGCTCGTCATGGGCAAGCATTCGGGCCGCCACGCTTTCAAGGAAAAGCTGAAGGAACTGGGCTACCAGCTGGGCGAAAACGCGATGCAGGACGCGTTCACGCGCTTCAAGGCGCTCGCCGACCGCAAGAAGAATGTCTACGACGAGGACATCGAGGCGCTGGTCGACAACGAGATCGCTCTGGCCGACGACCGCATCAAGGTCCTGTCGATGTCGGTCATCGCCGGCACGGCGGGCCCGCAGAGCTCCACGATGACGCTCGACGTCGAGGGCGAGCACAAGACCGTGCAGGCGACGGGCAACGGCCCGATCGACGCGATCTTCAATTCGATCAAGCTGATTGTGCCGAACGAGGCGGTGCTGGAACTCTACCAGGTTCACGCCGTCACCGAGGGCACCGACGCGCAGGCCGAGGTGTCCGTACGCCTGACCGAGAACGGCAAGACCGTGACGGGCCGCGCCGCGGATCCGGATACGCTCGTTGCGTCCGCGAGGGCCTATGTGGCGGCGCTGAACAAACTCGTCATCAAGCGGAAGTCGACGGCGGCCCAGGCGGTGGCGTGATCATGCGCCTCCGGCCTAACAGGCCGGCGCTCTAGTCAAAGCCGCCCCAACGGGCGGCTTTTCTTTTTTCGGGCGTCTCTCCCCTCAATGGAGAGAAGAAAGCGGCGCAGCTTGTCCGGGGTATGTGAGCCTAAAGACGGCCTGTGGATTAATGTTGATAAGTATTCCACGCTGAGGTGTGTCTAAAGTGCAACAGCATTAATACCTAAGTAACGCTATTACCTCGGGCGGATGCGGCGGCGTCTGCTGGAGTTGCATTTATGCTTTTCAAAGCCGCGCTCGCGTCCGCGAGCATCCTTGCTTTCACATCCTTCGTGTCCGCCGCCGATCTCGCCGCACCGGAGCCCGCCGAGGCCTCGGTCGCAGGCATCGACTGGTCGGGCTTCTATATCGGTATCAATGGCGGTGGCGCCTGGGGCGACTACGAGACCGAACTGACCGCGGCGGTCCTGCCGGGCTTCGCCATCGGACTCGACCAATCGGCGGGCGGTTTCCTCGTCGGCGGGCAGGCCGGCTACAATCACCAGTTCGACAATTTCGTTCTCGGCGTCGAAGCCGACGCCCAGTATTCGCAGATCGAGGGTGACTTCAGCATCCCGATCACGAGCCCGCTCGGGAATTTCGATCTCGTCAGCGCCAGCTTCAGCACCGACTTCATCGCGACCTTCCGCGGCAAAGCCGGCGTCGCGTTCGACAACGTTCTCGTCTATGCCACTGGTGGCGCGGCGGTGACGGAAATCGAGACGAAGTTCGCGCTGCTCGACGGTGCTGGGCCCGATCTGAGCGCCTCCGACAGCCAGACGCATTGGGGCTGGACCGTGGGCGCCGGCGTCGAAGTCGCGATCAACGAGAACTGGTCGCTGAAGGCCGAATATCTCTTCATCGACTTCGATGAAGAGAATTATTTCGAAGACGCACTCAGCCTCGTCGGCGGGGAATATTCGGTCGATCTCGACACCCAGATCGTCCGGGCGGGCCTGAACTACCGCTTCTGAGTTCGAAGCAGGGGGGAAGCCGCGCCCCCGCGGGGCTGTCTTCCTGTTGGTAGGTTCCCGGGCGGCGCGAACCGCCGACCCGGGACCTATACGCCGTAAGTTCACGGCTCCATCAGTGAGCTCGGGGGAGGCGCCGTATCCTCTCTTCCCATGAGCGAGAGAGGGCTCGGCTAGGCCGAGCGAGGTGAGGGGTGTATCTGACTATCGACAGGCCCTTACCCCTCACCCCGCTCGAAGCCGCCAGCTTCGAGTTGCCTCCCAGCTTGAACTCTGGTGTTCCCGAGTCTGGTGGCCAAGTCGGGTAGACCCGACTTGGGAGAGGGAAGGTGTCCGGAAACTTCCGGCGATGCCCTTGTCAGGCAACGCGCTTTGCCCAAAGATCACGTCAGAAGACGCAGACGGCTCCGCCGGATAGATGTCTCGACTAGGAGAGGAAACGACACAATGCGCAAACTTCTTGCCGCCGCGCTGGGCGCTGCGATCTTTGTGACCCCGGCCTTCGCGGAATACCCCGAGCGCGCCATCACAATGATCGTGCCGTTCTCGGCCGGAGGCCCGACCGACACCGTGACCCGCCTCGTGGCGGAGAGCATGAGCAAGGATCTCGGCCAGCAGGTCGTGGTCGAGAATGTCGGCGGTGCCGGCGGTACGCTCGGCGCGGGCCGCGTGGCCCAGGCCGCTCCGGACGGCTACACGCTGCTGCTCCACCATATCGGCATGGCGACCTCGGCTTCGCTCTACCGCAAGCTCGCCTACGATCCGCTCAACGCCTTCGATTATGTGGGCCTCGTCACCGACGTGCCGATGGTCATCGTCGCCAAGCCCGATTTCCCGGCGAACGACCTCAAGGGCCTGATCGAGTATGTGAAGGCCAACAAGGACAAGGTGAACTACGCCAATGCCGGCATCGGTGCGGCCTCGCATCTCTGCGGCATGCTGTTCATGTCGGCGATCCAGACCAAGGTCACCGCCGTTCCCTACAAGGGCACCGGTCCGGCTTTGACCGATCTCATGGGCGGCCAGGTCGACTTCATGTGCGACCAGACGACGAACACGACGAACCAGATCAAGGAAAAGAAGATCAAGGGTTACGCCACGACGAGCGCCAAGCGCCTCGACGCGCTGCCGGATGTACCGACGGCGGAGGAGGGTGGCATGCCCGGCTTCCAGGTCGGCGTCTGGCACGGCATGTACGCGCCCAAGGGCACGCCGAAGGCCGCACTCGACAAGCTGACGGCCTCGCTGCAGAAGGCGCTGAAGGACCCGGTCGTGATCGAACGCTTCGCTTCGCTCGGCACGGTGCCGTCCAGCGCAGCCGAGGCGACCCCGGACGCGCTCAAGACGAAGCTGACCACCGAAATCGCGCGCTGGAAACCGGTCATCCAGGCCGCGGGCGAATACGCCGACTAAGTGCTGAAACGCCGGCCCGCATTCGTGCGGGCCGGTGTGCTTCAATCGCCAGAATGAACACAAAGTCCATCGCCGTCCGGCTGATCTATCCCGCTCTGTTTTTCGGGCTGTTTGCCGTGTTGCCCTTGGCGATCGCGCGCGAAGACAAGTGCACGAACGGCGAGACCGCCTACATGATCGCGAAGCGATTCACGTCGGACCGTGTCGGGCTGCGCATCGAAGACGAGCCCGGCTTTCCCTGGTTCAATGCCGCGATGACGGATTATCGCGGCGGCTGCAGTCACGAAGTCCGTTCCTGGTTCGAGCGCAAAGAAGGCGCGGAGCGGCAGCGCACCGATTACACCGCGCGCGTCCGCTATGATCTCATCATGAACCAATGGTCGCTCGAATCCTGGAGCGAGACAGGCAAAGGCCCCGCCGGCCCCCATTCGTCATGAGCTAGATCTTGGTGAGATTACGCGGCGGCCGCCCTTTCTTCGAATTCCGCCGCCATCCTTTTTGCCTCCTGTTTGAGGAGCGCGACGGTTTCACTGCGGCGCGGTTCCTCGAGGCGTCCTGAGAGTGCGACCACACTGATCGCCAGCGATTGAACGCCGGGCCCCCGCGGCAGCGAGACGCCTAGGCCGGTGACGCCGGGTGTAATGTCGTCCGCGTTCAGGGCGTAGCCGATATCCCTGCCGCGCCGGACCAAAGCCCGCAGGAGCTCCTCGGTGAGGCGGCCGTATCCCGGAATGCGCGGCGCGTTGAAGCAAATGATCTCCTCGATCTCCCTCTCATCGAGATCGCACAACAGTGCGAGGCTGCCGGCGGTGGTGCCGAGCGGGCGCCGCCCGCCGACCTCCACCGTCAGGGCGCGAATAGGATAGGAGCCTTCGCGCCGGTCGAGGCACACGGAATTGAAGCCGCTGCGCGATGTAAGGAAAACCGTATCCGCGGTCACTGCGGCGATGCGGTCGAGCGAGGGCGCGCAGACCGCGCGAATGTCGAAACGCGGCGTGGCGGCGAGGCCGAGTTCGAAGATCGCCGGTCCCAGATGGTAGCGCCGGCTGACCGGCTCCTGCCGCACCAGGCCTTCGCAGATGAGCGCCTGAAGCATGCGGTGAGCCGTCGGGCGCTGCAATCCGGTCTGCGCCATGACCTCCGAGAGGCGCAGTCCCGTGACGGCATGGCTGGCGAGCGCGCGCAGCACCGCCGCGGCCCGTTGAATGCTTTGCGTGCCGCCCGGTTTATCCATCTCAAAAGTCCATAATGTAGACGTCAGAATACGCCATTAGATGAGTTTACGTATCGCATAGGCGAGCATTAGCTTCAATGTAGCCGATCAGGCAAAGCAAATAGTCCATATTGTGGACGTACGGGGAGGCCGCCAGTCATGAATCACCTGGATTACGATGTCGCTGTGATCGGTGGAGGAGCTGCCGGTGTCGCCGCTGCGATCGCGGCCGCCAAGACCGGATCGCGCACCATTCTCGTCGATGCCGGCCCGATGCTGGGCGGTGAACTTCTCAGTGGCATGTCGATCGACGGCGCGCTGAACGCGCGTGGCGAATGGGTGGTGAAGGGCGTTTCCGACGAGATCTATAACGAATGCCGGAAGATGGATGGCTTCATCGGCCCCCTCAGCGATTTCCGCCTGATTTCGTATATCTGCTGCGATCCGGAAGTGATGAAGATCGCAATCGCGCGGGTGCTCGCACGCCACAACGTCACGGTCCTGCTCTACACCCACGCGACCGAGGTCGCGATGGCTGGCGGACGCGTCGCCAGCGTCCTGCTGCAGAGCAAGAACCGGCGCACGCTTCTGACGGCGAAATACTTCATCGATGCCTCGGGTGACGGCGACATCGCGGCGATGGCGGGCGCACCGTTCGAATTTTCCGATGAGAGTGGCGATCTGCAGCCGCTGTCGCTGATGTTCCGCATGTCCGGGGTGGAGAACGAACCCTTCCTCGACTTCGTCCGCAAGAATTCGGCCTCGCTGGCTGTCGGCGAAAGCGAATGGCTGCGTGGCGGACGTACCGACGACGAGCTGGCCCAGGCGATCTACGACCAGGGCGAGCCCACGGCGTTTTTCCGCGGCAATGGTCCGTTTCTCGGCGGCGCGATCCAGCGGGGCGATATGCCGCCGACCGCGCTCATCATGATCATGCCGACATCGAAGGCCCGCAAGGAAGTGTGCATCAACGCAACGCGCGTTGCCGAAAACATCGACGGCACGCAGGCGATCGATGTCAGCCGCGCGGTGCCGGTTCTTCTCGAGCAGGTGTGGCAGACAGTGTCGTTCCTGAAGGGCAATTGCCCGGGCTTCGAGAACGCCAGTTTCGCCGGGGTCGCCCCGCGCGTCGGTATTCGCGAGACGCGGCGCATCGTGGGCGAAGACACCATCACCGGCGAGGACGTACGCACGGCGCGGAAGCGCCCGGATGTCATTACCAAGGGTGCGCATCACATCGACATCCACGGCGACGGAATCAAGCAGGTTCGCATCCCGGTTGACGACGGCGGTTCCTACGATATCGCGTGGCGCACGCTCATTCCTCAGAAGCTGAGCAATGTCGTGCTCGCCGGCCGCTGCATGTCGTCGACGCGCGAAGCGAACGGCTCCACCCGGATGATGGGACAGTGCCTCGGCATGGGCCACGCCGCCGGGACCGCCGCGGCGATGAGCGTCACCGCGAGCCACAGCGATATCCGGGCACTGCCGCTTGCCGCGCTTCAGACGCGTCTGCGCGAACAGGGAGCGGTTCTCGAAGGCACGCACTGACAGCGTTCTCCGCCGGATATCCGGCATCGCTCCACAAGCTCCATCAGAGGGCTGGGATAGGGAAAGAAACGATGAAAGCACTTGTCAAACTCGGCCTGGCCGCGCTGTTCGGGCTATCGGCTCTCCAGCCGGCGGCTGCGGCGGAGGCCGCGGCCGATTTTCCAAGCCATCCCATCACGATTGTCGTGCCGTTTGCGCCCGGCGGTTCGAACGACACCCTGGCGCGGCTGGTCGGCCGCGACCTCGAGAAGAAATGGAAGCAGCCGATCGTGGTCGACAACCGCACGGGCGCGGGCGGCAATCTGGGTGCGCTTGCCGTCGCCCGCGCCGAGCCCGACGGCTACAACCTGGTCATGGGTTCGATCGGCACCCATGCGACGAACACTTTTCTCTACAAGAACATGCCCTACGACACGGCGAAGGATTTCCAGCCCGTCACCCTGGTCGCCAAAGTCGATCTCGTTCTCGTGGTTCACCCCAGCGTTCCGGTGCACTCGGTCGCCGAGCTGATCGCCTATGCCAAGGCCAATCCCGGCAAGCTCGACTACGCCTCGGGTGGCAACGGCTCTTCGCAGCATCTTGCCGGCGAACTGTTCAAGAACCTGGCCGGCGTCGACATGGTCCATGTTCCATACAAAGGCAGCGGCAATGCCATTGCCGATCTTCTCGGCGGGCAGGTCAAGGTGATGATCGCCGACATGCCTCTCGTGGCTTCGCATATCAAGGAAGGCACGTTGCGCGCTCTTGCCGTCGGCAGCGCGGTTCGATCGCCGGCAATCGACGTGCCGACCTTGGCCGAGGCGGGGGTGAAGGGCTACGAGGCCTATGCGTGGTATGGGCTGTTCGCCCCGGCGGAAACGCCGCGCGAGATCGTCGACAAGCTCAACACCGAAGTAGCTGCCCTGCTCAAAGATCCTGCGAATCAGACCTTCCTGCGCGATCTCGGCGCGGTTCCCGTCGGGGACACGCCGGACCAGTTCGAGGCCTTTCAGAAGGCCGAGATGGACAAGTGGGGTCCTCTCGTAAAATCCCTCGGCATGAAACTCGACTAATTGAAGCGTGGCTTGCCCAGGCAAGCCACGCTTTTTCGCGTTTTCACACTTGTATCGGGCGTTTACGGTGTCATTCTGCCATCAATAAAAAGCGGCCCGTATCGGCTGATAAACCAATGGGGGAACTGTGACCGCTA
>CAWAYQ010000011.1:0-15832 GCA_963786225.1 uncultured Alphaproteobacteria bacterium | reverse complement strand
TGTTCAAACGAGGATTTAATTGCGATCAGGAAAGTACGGAAGAAAAGCGATAGGACGATCGAGGCTCCAAGTCCTGCGATCGAGGTCGAAAATTTGAATGTCGCGACTTGCAGAAGTTCTCGCGTCGCGAACTGCATTCCGCCTGCGTCCGCACTGCTTACCGCTGCGGCGGCTTTATGAAGCGCAAGCACAAGTCCGACGAAGGTCAAGAGACAATCCCAGGCCGACAAAATAGCCAGGAATACTTCCGATCATTTTTAGGCCGAACAGTCGTTCCCTTGCGACTCCCATATTGAAAAACGTCTGCGGCCGAACCGTATTTCGGTAGACGTCACCAGCGTACTTGGGAGTTACAAGTGTTTCGTCGAACTCGCGCCAGGCGTGTCCAATCAGAGGGTGGTTACCCAGCTGCTGCCTGACACCCTCATAATTGACCGAAAAATCCTTCATGCTCGCCGTGTTAGTCACCAACCGCCGTGCGCTGGCGAGGCTTATCGGAATTGCAATAGCGTAGAGAATTAGGAAGGCAATCAACAATGAGAAGGCGAGCGCCGCGATGGTGGCCGCCACAGCGAAAGCAAAAGTCTGCGTACTAAGCCCCGCCACATTGCCCGAAAACGTCAGCAGAACTGTTGACAGGATCAAATGTACGTTCAGCACTGGGATTAGTGTGGCCAGGCCGCTGAAGGTTGCTGAAACTAAAGTAACAAAGGCGAAGGAACGGACCCAACCGTTCCATCCGATTTGACGCGCAGAAATGGCCACCTAAGCCCCCAAAGCTTCCCCAGATGCAACATGCGATGACTTTCGGGGCGGGTTCAAGCGCAGGATTTAACGAGGGTTGAGATACAAAGCCGCAAGCGTGAGGGGATTGACGTCCTATTTACCAAAGTTGCTGGAACGTTTGACCTTGGGAAAACCAGACGGCGCAGCCAAACTACCGGAGTCGTGCGCGGTTCAGCATCGACACGGTGTCGCCCTCGAGCGTCCGGCCGACTAAAACCCGTACACCGCCCCATCACTCCGGGGATCGGTCGCGCCTTCCAGCAGGCCGCCGGCATGCCGGACGATCGCGCCCGCATGGCCCATCGTGCTGGTGAAGGGATCGAGCATTTCCACATCGTGGCCGGCAGTCTTCAAGCCCGTCGATCACATCATCCCCAAAGCGGCGCTCAAGCTTCAGCGTGACGCTGTCTTCGCCCCAGGTGCGGCCGAGGAGCCAGCGCGGCGCCGTGACCGCGCTCTGCAGATCCTGTCCGAACATGGCGTAGCGGCTGAAGATCGCGGCCTGCGTCTGCGGCTGTCCTTCGCCGCCCATCGTGCCGTAGGTCATGACGCGGCCGTCGTCGAAGCGGGCCATGGCCGGGTTCAGCGTGTGAAACGGCTTGCGGCCGGGTTTCAGGGCGCGCGGCCCGTCGCCGTCGAGCTGGAAGCTGGCGCCGCGGTTCTGCCAGGTCACGCCGGTGTCCGGCAGGACGCAGCCGGAGCCGAATTCGAAATAGACGCTCTGGATGAAGCTGACCGTGATGCCCGCCTGGTCCACGGCGCCCATCCATACCGTGTCGCCCTGTTCCGTGGGCGCGGGCCAGGGGAGGGCGCGCTTCGGATCGATCCGGGCCGCGAGCCTGTCGAGATTGGCGGGGGAGAGTGCTTGCGCCAGTTGCGCGTCCGACGCCGCGGGATCGGCCAGGCATTCGCGAAGCAGGAATGCCTGCTTCGTCGCTTCCACCAGCCCGTGTACGTATTCCACGCTTTCGGGCCGCGTCACGCCGAGCCGGGCGAACAAAGCGAGGATCATCAGCGACGAAATCCCCTGCGTCGGCGGCGGGAAATTGAAAAGCCTGCAGCCGGGAATAAGGGTCGACAGCGGCCGGCGGCGCGTCGCGGAATGTTTTGCAAGATCTTCGCCGGAAACCGGCGATCCGAGGCGCAGGAGATCGGCCGCCAAAGCGCGCGCGATCTTTCCGTCGTAGAAATCCTGGGCGCCGGCCTCGCCGAGCCGGCGCAGCGTGGCCCCGAGTGCCGGAAGGCGCATGACGCTTCCGGGCAGCGGCACATTCCCGTTGTCGAGGAAGGTCTCGGCGAAGCCGGAAACGCCTTCGAGTTCGTCCAGCTTGGTCCGGGTCAGCTCCGCCTGGCTTGCGGTGACGGCAAATCCGTTCTCCGCATACCAGACCGCGTCTTCGACAAGCCGCGACAGCGGCAGCGTTCCGCCCAGTTCCCCGCTCAGCCTCAGCGCCTCGGCCCATCCCGATATCGTGCCGGCGACGGTGTTGGCGGCGAGGGGGCCGCGCACCGGGATGGAGGTGTGGCCGGCGCGGGCATACAGCGAAATGTCCGCGTTCGCCGCCGCGCCGCCGCAGCCGTCTATCCCGACCGGATCGTGCCCGGGGCGGGCGACGAGCCAGAAGCCGTCGCCGCCGATCCCGTTCATGTGCGGGTAGACGACGGCCACCGTCGCGGCCATCGCGATCATGGCCTCGACGGCGTTGCCGCCTTCGCGCAGCACGCGCAGTCCGGCTTCGCTGGCGAGGTGATGCGGCGCGGTCACCATGCCGCGCAGCGAACGGGGTGTGTTCAGCATCGTGGCGCGCTCAGTGCGCGCGGTCGCCGATGGAGATGGTGAGAGAAGGCAGACCCTCCACCGTCGCGACAAGACGATCGCCGGCCGTGACCGCTCCCACCCCGGCGGGCGTGCCGGTGTAGATGATGTCGCCCGGCATCAGGACGTAGGACTTGGAGAGATTGGCGATGATCTCGTGCACGTTCCAGATCATCTGGCTGAGATCGCCGGTCTGGTGCCGCGTGCCGTTGACATCCAGGGTGATCTCGCCGGCCAGCCTGTGTCCGCACACCGAAACCGGTACGATGACGCCGCACGGCGCCGATTGATCGAAGGACTTTCCGATCTCCCAGGGCAGGCCCTTCTTGAAGGATTCGCGCTGGCGGTCGCGGCGCGTCATATCGAGGCCGACGGCATAGCCGAACACGTATTCCAGGGCCTCGTCCGCCGAGACGTTGCGCGCCGTGCGGCCGATGGCGGCGACGAGCTCGACTTCGTACTGAAAATCCTCGGTCTCGGGCGGATAGGCCACCGTCGCGCCGGGCTGCACGACCGCGTCCGTCGGCTTCTGGAAGAAGAAGGGCGGATCGCGCTCGTCGCCTTCCTTCATCTCGCGGATATGGGAGACGTAGTTACGCCCGACGCAATAGATGCGCCGCACGGAGAACGTGGCGGCGTCATCCAGGATGGGCAACGTCGCCGGGGCGATCGTCGGGCGGGCAATCTCGTTCATTACGGTCTCACTGGTCTGAAATGATCGGGTCGAAAGGAGCGGCGCCGGGTGCCTGGACGGCTTTCCGGCGCACACGCCGCGCGGGTTCGGGTTCGGGCAGGGCGGTTTGCGCGATCTGTTCGGCGACGACTTCCGCGGTGCGCTGGATGTGACGGCGGTTGATCTCGATCAGGGCGTCGGCGTCGCGCGCCAGGGCCGTCGTCATGAGGAGTTTGTGCTCGTCTTCGCGGCTGCCGGCGACGCTGGCGGAAATGCGCCGGTAGCGGTCCGACTGGTCGTAGGCGATCTGCCAGAAGCGCTTGAGCCAGCGGCTCTCGGCGGCGGCGACGATCGCATAATGGAAGGCGTGGTGGCGGCGCGCCCATTCCGAGGTGACGAGGCCGGTGGCCGGGTCGGTGCTCGGGAGTTTTTCAAGCTTGTGGAACGCGGCGACGATCTCGCCTTCCCAGGCGTCGTCGCCGAACGTCACCGCTTCCCGCAGGAGCTGATCCTCGATGAGCTGGCGCGTCCGGGTGACGTCCCAGAGATCGTCGAGCGAGACGGGCGCGACGCGAAAGCCTTTCTGATGCTCGACGACGACGAGGCCGTCGGACGCCAGATGCATGAGCGCTTCGCGCAGCGGGCTGAAGCCGACATCGTAACGCTCGCGCAGATCGTGCAGGCGGAGCTTGTCTCCGGGCTTGAAGCCTCCGGCCAGGATGTCTTCCCGCAAAAGCTGCAACACGTCGGCCGTGAGTGTCGTCGCGGGGACGGAAGAGGGCTTCGGCGTCAGCAGGGGCATGGTTCCGGCCAGTTTCGTGCCCGGTCGATTCATCGGGCTGAGCGAAGTTTAAGCACGACCCCGAGCAGAGTGCTACAAAATTCCGCAAATACCAAAAATATCGAAATTATGGGTTGACTCGAAATTCCTTTCCGTTGGAGGCTTGCCCTGTCGCGCCGGCAAAAGGGCGCAAGACGGGGAGAGTCAGAAACATGTCCTTTGATCGCGATCGCAGCACCTTCCACCTGTCGCGCCGGCAGGTGCTCAAGGGCGCAGCCGGAACGGCCCTGGCCACCGGCCTGATGGGAAGCGCGGCTTTCGCCGCCGATCCGATGGTCTGGTATTCGGGCGAGGCCGCCGACGCGGTCGGCGACTGGATCGAGAACTTCAAGCAGGCGAGCGGCCTGCCGGCCGATTTCTACCGCGCGGGCTCGGTCAAGCTCGGCCAGAAATTCGAACAGGAAGTGAAGGCATCGCAGATCGGCTGCTCGACCCTTTCGGGCGGCCTGACCGGGCTCTTCCTGAAATGGGCCGATGAGGGGCTTCTCGAAGAATACCGCAGCCCTGAATTCGCCGCCTACAACGAAGCCGACCTGATCGGCAACTTCGCCGCCCCGATCAAGGCCGACATTCTCTGCATGGCCTACAATCCGTCTCTCCTGAAAGCGGAAGACGCGCCCAAGACCTGGGAAGACCTGCTCGATCCGAAATGGAAGGGCAAGATGGTCATGTCGGATGCGGCGTCGAGCGCCGGCGCGCTGCAATGGTATGCCGCCGTCCGTCATACCTACGGCAAGACCTATATGGAAAAGCTCGCCAAGCAGGACGTCCTTGTACGGACGGGCTCGGGCGAGGTCGTGGAGACCCTGATTTCCGGCGAGCGGCCGCTGGCGGCGATGCTGCTGCAGTACCACGTTCTCAAGAACATCGCGGCGGGCGCCAATCTGCGCGTCATTTCGCCGGCCGAAGGCGTTCCCGTGGGCTACACCTACATCGCCATCCCGAAGGGCGGAAAAAACCCCGAAGCCGCCCGCAAATTCATCGACTACACGCTCGGCAAGCCCGCCCAGGACATCTGGCAGTCCAAATACTTCACCTCGTCGCTGCGCAAGGACGCAACGACTTCGAGCCAGGATACCGGCGCAAAATCCCTGTCGGAGGTGAAGCGCCTCGCGAGTTCCACGAAGGACATGGCCACTTTCTTCGGCCAGCAGACGGAACTGGCGGACGAGTGGAGCCAGCTGTTCAAGTAAGGCCCGGAGAGGATTTGCGGTTTGTCCAAGGTTGAGGTGGCGGCCAGCCCCGTGGGTTCCGGGCGCGTGGCTTCCTGGTCGATGCGCGGCAGCGTCTTCGGGGATCCGTTGTTTTATCTCCAGATCGGGGTCATCGGGCTTTTATGCCTGATGATCCTGTATCCGGCCGCGCATATTTTCGCGGCGTCGGTGCGCGATACCGACGGATCGTTTTCGCTGCGCTGGTTCGAGCAGGCCTATACGAATCCACGGAACTACTGGGCCATCCTCAACACGATCGTGGTCGCCTCGGGAGCCTCGCTCGTCGCGACCGTCGCGGGCACCTTCCTCGCATGGGCGGTGGTGCGTACCGACATGCCGGGACGGCGGCTGATCGAGATGACGGCGATCGTGCCGTTCATCACGACGCCGTTCCTGGGCGCGCTGTCCTGGGTCATGCTGGCAAATCCCACGACGGGCCTCCTGAACCAGCTCTGGGTGGCGATCGGCGCGACCGGTCCGCTGCTGAACATCTATTCGCTGACCGGCATCATCTTCGTCGAAGCGCTCTATGAGATGCCGTTCGTCTTCCTGATGGTCGCCGGCGCCCTGCGGTCGATGGATCCGACATTGGAAGAGGCGGCCCTGTCGTCCGGCGCGAGCCTCCTCAAGACGACCTTCACCGTCACGCTGCCGCTCGCTCTGCCCGCCATTCTCGGCGGCGCCTTTCTCGTGTTCGCGCTTGCGGCCGAACAGTTCGGCGTGCCGGCGGTTCTCGGCGCGCCCTCGCGGATCCGCGTTCTGACGACCAGCATCATCGAGACCGAGGTCAGCTATCCGCCGCGCCACGGCCTCGGCGCCGCGCTCTGCATCACACTGCTTGTGATCGCGCTCGGCGGCCTCTGGCTGCAGCGGCGCGCGCTCGGCAAACGCTCCTATACGACGGTCAGCGGCAAGGGCTCGCGCTCGCAGCGCATCGCGCTTCCGGGCTGGCGCTGGGTCATCTGCGCGGTGTGCGTGGGCTACATCGTTCTTTCGGTCGTGCTTCCGGTCGGCACTTTGGTCCTGAGCTCGCTCCGCACGATGTGGACGGCGGATATCCGGCTCGACCAGTTCACGCTCGAGCACTACCGTTATGTGCTGTTCGACTATCCGATCACGCATCGCGCCGTCATCAACAGCCTGTTTCTCGCGGTCGTCGGCGCGACAGTCACGATCCTGCTCTGTGCGCTGGTCTCGGTGCTGTCGCAGCGTACGAAGCTTCCCGGCCGGCGCCTCCTCGACTACCTCGCAATGCTGCCGCTCGGCTTTCCCGGCGTGGTTCTGGCGTTCGGTCTTCTGCAGGCCTGGATCCATCCGCCGATCGTCCTGTACGGCACGATCTGGATTCTCTTCATCGCCTACGCGACGCGCTATCTGCCCGTCGGCGTGCGGGCGACGTCGTCGACCCTGATGCAGATCCATCCCGAACTCGAAGAGGCCTCGCTGTCGTGCGGCGCGGGGTGGTTCCGCACGTTCCGCAGCATCACGCTGCCGCTTCTGAAGCCCGGCATCATTGCCGGCTGGGCGCTGCTGTTCGTTGCGTTCACGCGTGAGCTGAGCGCGTCGGTACTTCTGTATTCGCCGACGCTCGAAGTGTTCTCGGTCGCGGTGTACGACCTGGCGCAGGCCGGCAGCTTCCGGGCTCTGTCCGCGCTGGCCGTTCTGCAGATCATCGTCAGCGTCGCCGTTCTCGCGATCGTCAAAAAGGCAGCCGGCGTCGACCGGACAACAGCTAGCGGGCATTGATATGAGTGGACTGCGCGTCGAAAACCTCATCAAGCGCTTTGGCGCGGCCAACGCGATCGACGACGTGTCGTTCACGGTCGGTCCCGGAGAGTTCGTCTCCCTGCTCGGGCCGAGCGGCTGCGGCAAGACGACGACGCTCCGCTGCATCGCCGGCTTCGAGCGTCCGGACAGCGGGCGGATCTCCGTGGACGGCGAAGTGATCACGGACCCGACGGGGGGCGTTTTCGTACCGCCGAACCGCCGCCGTTTCGGCATGGTGTTCCAGTCCTATGCGGTATGGCCGCACATGACCGTCATGGAGAATGTCGGCTATCCGCTGAAGGTCAGCGGCCGCTTCGAGCGCGCGGAGATACAGGACCGCGTGCGCGACAAGCTGCGCGTGGTCGGCCTTGCGGGATATGAGGAGCGCTATCCGACGCAGCTGTCGGGCGGCCAGCAGCAGCGCGTGGCCCTGGCGCGCGCGCTTGTGATGGAACCGCGCGTCCTGCTGTTCGACGAGCCGCTCAGCAATCTCGATGCGAAACTGCGCGAGCGCATGCGCTTCGAGCTGATCGACATCCAGAGCGGGCTCGGCATTCCCGCCGTCTACGTCACGCACGATCAGTCCGAGGCCATGGTGATGAGCCGCCGCGTGATCGTGATGGAGCGCGGCGCCATCGCCCAGGAGGGCGCTCCGGAAGACATCTACGGCACGCCGCGCAGCCGCTTCGTCGCGGACTTCATCGGATCGAGCAATTTCATCGAAGGCAAAGTGGTTCAGGAGGAGGGCGAAGGACGCTGGACGGTCGAAGCATCCTGGGGCCCGATGTCATGCGTCAGCACTGAGAGCCACAGCCCCGGAACGCCGGTCGTCATCGCGGTGCGTCCCGAAAGGATCGAGGTCGGCTCCTCCGCGCGGCGCGGCGCGAACACCATTCCCGGCGTTCTGAAGAGCCGCTTCTTCCTCGGGCCGTTCCTCGAATATTTCGTCGATGCGAACGGGATTTCGCTCAGGGTGCAGCGAACCTCGGCGCTCTCCGTCGAGCCGGGCGCGGCGGTCCTTCTCTCCATCGAACCTTCGTATTGCCAGATCGTCGGACGCGCTGATGCGGCGAGGACGCCCGACTGAAGGCTCTTTCTGAACGCTCTCTCTTATCCATCGAGGACCAATCCATGTTCACCATCAATCCGATGCCGCCGCAGGTCGATCCCAAGCTGATCGCCGATCTCGTCAAGGTCGAGCCCGCCACGGTGGGCCATTTCCGCAGCCACGGTTTCATGAATCCCGAACTGCGCGCGGTCATCCCCGATCGCCGCGTCGCGGGGACGGCCGTGACGGTGCGCTCGCCGGGTCATGACGGGTTTCTCGTGACCCACAGCCTCGGCCTCGTGCGCAAGGGCGATTTCCTGGTGGTCAGCCGTTGCGGCGACCGCACTCATGCGGGCCTCGGCGGCGTCCTTGCCTACGCCGCGAAACAGGCGGGCGTCGCCGGCATCATCGTCGACGGCTATACGTGCGACTTCGGCGAGATCCGTGCGTACGGCGTTCCGGTCTGGTGTCTCGGACCGGCAGCCAATGTCCACAAATCGCTCGCGCTGGGCGGCTCGATCAACGAGACCATTTCCTGCGGCGGCGTCGTGGTGCGGCCGGGCGATGCGATCGTCGCCGACGAATCCGGCATCCTGGTCCTGGATCCTTCGGAAATCGCGGAGGTGACGGCTAAGGCGCTTCCGGCCCAGACCAACGAGATCACGATCCGCGCGCGGCTCGATGCCGGCGAAAAGATTTCCGTGATCTCCGGGACGCAAAAGCGCCTCGACGAGATCATGGCGCGTCAGTAACACCTCAACATTTGGCAGCGGGGATCCCATGCAAGCCGAAGAAGCCCGGAATTTTCGTCTCCTTGGTCACGATCCGTCGGCCGCGTTCGGCTGCGGCAGCCTGGTCGAGATCGTCAACGGCCATGCCTATGTCGGCTCGGTCGGCGGCTCAGACCCGGACAAGACCGAGGGCTTCACGGTTCACGACGTGCGCGATCCCCGCAAGCCGCGCAAAGTGTTCGAGTTCAAGGCGCCGCCGGGCCTGCATATGCACAAGCTGCGTCATGCCGGCGAAAACATCCTCTATGTGAATTCCGAGACGCTGCCGACCGAGGCCGGAAGGGCCGCGCGCGCGGGCTTCTATATCTTCGACATCAGCAATCCGGCCGTTCCGCGCGAGATCGGCTTCTTCGACATGCCGGGCAGCGGGCCCCATCGCTTCGGCGTCGACCTGAAGCGGAAAGTGGCGCTGATGCCCAGCGACGCCGAGGGCTGGAACAAGCGCGTCGTCTGGACTCTCGACATCGAGGACCCGACAAAACCCGAAGTCGTCGGCATCTGGGGGCTTCCCTGGCAGAAGGCCGAGGGCAAGGGAGAGGGCGGCGATCCCCAGCCGGCCGAAACGACCTGCACGCTGCACGGTCCGCCCATTATCCGCGGAAACCGCATGTACGCCGCGTTCTGGGGCGGCGGCGTCGCGGTGATCGACTGCACCGATCTGTCGGCGATGAACCTCATCGGCCATATCAACTGGTCACCGCCCTTTGTCGGCTCCACGCATACGGCGTGCCCGATCGGCGACCGGCCTTATCTCGTCGTCACCGACGAGGCGCGGGCCAAGCAGAATTACTGGGACAGCCAGTTCATGTGGATCCTCGACATCCGCGACGAGAAGAATCCCATTCCGGTCTCGACCTGGTTTCCCGATCGCGAAAAATACATCAATCGCGGCGGACGCTTCGGCGCCCACAATATCCTCGAGACGATCTCGACGGAGGGGCCCTGGGCGAACACCGTCTTCATCACCTATTTCAACGCCGGCCTGCGTGCCGTCGATGTCAGCGATGTGCTGCGGCCGACGGAGATCGGCTGTTACGTTCCCGCCGTGGCCGACGGCGCGAGGATGATCCAGTCGAACGATATCGGCGCCGACGCCGAAGGCCGGATCTACCTCATCGACCGGTGGGGCGCGGGCATGCATATCCTGGAATATACGGGCTGAGCGGATGTGCGGCTCATGCGATGACGACGGGCCGCCGCCCGATCCGCTGGTCATCACGCCGGAACTCATTCGCTATACGCGCGAGATCGAAAGCGATTTGCCGGGGTCGCCCGTGCCCGAAGACGCATGGCCGGTTTTCTTCGGTGCGCGAGGCGGGAGTATAATCTGGCCGCATTACGAGCGCATGGCCCGCAGCCGCGAGGCCGCACTGGTGCTTGTGTCCATGGGCTGTCGCAGCAGCGCGATTTCGCAGCCCGCGTTCTAAGCGAGGTTTCGCCCGAGCCGGAACAGCGCCGCGCCGAAGCCGACCATTTCGCCGTCCTCGGCAAGGCAGGCATCCACAACGCCTTCGCCGGCGAGAACCGGCCGCAGAACCGGGCCGACCTGGAGAAAGCCGACGATCTGGCCCTCGCGCGTGTGCGTTCCCTTCGGCGCCATGGGCTCGGCGCGCAGCGGATGGCACGCGTGGAAAACGCCCGCGGCGGGGGCGCGGATATAGAGCGGCGCTTGGGTTGTGCTGACAGGGTCTCTCAGCCCGCGCTTCCGCCGCGCCCTCCGCCGTTGCCAGCCGCAGCACGCATCCGTCTTCCTCGTATTCGAACGTCGCGACACCGCGAAGCTCCGCCTGCCGGACGAGGAGCGCGATCTGTTCCAAAGTCATCATTCGGCCGCCGGTGCTTGAAGCGCGCCCGTTTCGAGCAAAGCTTCGAGATGATGGATGTCGACGCCGCCGGCCGCGAACTCGGGCTCGTCCATCAGGAGCCGGTGCAGCGGGATCGTCGTCCTGATGCCCTGCACGATTGTTTCGGAGAGGGCGCCCTTCATGCGGGCGACGGCCTCCTGGCGCGTGCTGCCGTGGGCGAGGATTTTTGCGATGAGGGAATCGTAATGCGGCGGCACCGTGCAGCCGGGGAAGAGATGCGATTCCACGCGTATTCCGGGGCCGCCGGGCGCGACCCATTGATCGACGCGGCCGGGCGAGGGGGCGAAGCTGAACGGGTCTTCGGCGTTGATGCGGCATTCGATGGCGTGGCCGCGGATTTCGACATCGTCCTGCGAAAACGACAGTCTGTGGCCCTGCGCGATCCGGATCTGCTCTTTGACGATGTCGACGCCCGTCACCAGTTCCGTGACGGGATGCTCGACCTGGACGCGCGTGTTCATCTCGATGAAGAAGAACGAGCCGTTCTCGAACAGGAATTCGAACGTGCCCGCGCCGCGATAGCCGATCGCCTTGCAGGCGTTGACGCAGCGCTCGCCGATCCAGGCGATCGTCTCGCGGTCCACGCCGACGGCCGGCGCTTCCTCGATCAGTTTCTGGTGGCGGCGCTGCATCGAGCAGTCGCGCTCTCCGAGCCAGACGGCGTTGCCGTGGCTGTCGGCGAGGATCTGGATTTCGATATGGCGCGGATGTTCGAGAAAGGTTTCCGCATAGACTTCCGGATTGCCGAAGGCGCGGCCGGCTTCCTCGCGCGTCAGTTCGAACGCGCTCGCGAAATCGCCGGAGGTACGCACAATGCGCATGCCGCGCCCGCCGCCGCCGCCCGCGGCCTTGATGATCAGCGGATAGCCGATGCCGTCGGCCAGTGCGCGCGCCGCATCCACATCGAGCGGCAGCGCGCCCTCGGAGCCCGGAACGCAGGGCACGTTCGCGGCGATCATCGCGCGCTTTGCCGCGACCTTGTCGCCCATCGTGCGGATCGCCTCGGAGGGCGGCCCGATGAAGACGAGGCCCGCGCGCTCGACGGCCGCCGCGAAGCCGGCGTTCTCGGACAGGAATCCGTAGCCGGGATGGATCGCGCCCGCGCCGGTGAGCCTGGCGGCAAGCAGGATTTCGGATTGATCGAGATAGCTCTTCGACGCGGGGGCGGGGCCGATGCAGAGCGCCTGATCGGCGAGGGCGACATGGCGCGCATCGGCATCGGCTTCGGAATGGACCGCGATGGTGCGGAGGCCGAGTTCGCGGCAGGCGCGCAGGATGCGCAGGGCGATTTCGCCGCGATTGGCGATGAGCACGGAGTCGAACATGCGCGTCACGCCTCCGGTTCGATGATGAAGAGCGTCGTGCCGGCTTCGACCGACGTGCCGTCCGTCACGCAGATCTCGGCAAGCCGTCCGCTCCACTCGGCTTCGATCGGGCTCAGCATCTTCATGGCCTCGACGATGCCGAGCGTCTGTCCTTCCTCGACGACATCGCCGACGGCGACGAAGGGCTTCTGGTCCGGCGCGGGCGCCATATAGATAACGCCGGAGAGCCCGGCCTTGACGAGATGGCGGACCGGGCCGGAAGCGGACAATGACGTCCGTACCGGCGCCGCTTCGGGCGTGTCGGCGGGCGGCGTGTCGACGGAGACCGAGCCATCGGCGCGGCGCGTCAGGCGGATGCGCGCGCCGCTTTCCTCGTACTCCATCTCGGTGAGGCTGGATTGTTCGAAAATCGCAATCAGCCCCTCAATGAATTTTACGTCCATGACGGGAAACTGAGTTGAGGCGCCGGCACGGGAAGCGGGTTTCCCTCCGACGCGGCGCCGCCTTTCGCGACATCCTGAAGCGAAGTGATGAGCCCGAGCACGGCCGGTTTCTGCAGCGACCGCGTGATGAAGACGAGGCGGGAGCTCCGATCCTCGCCTGGCCAGTCGGCGAGTTCCATCGGCGCATGGGCGAGGTGCTGCACGTAATGCACGACAACGGGTCCCGGGCATCCCTGGATCGCGAGCAGGCCTTTGACGCGGAGCAGGTCCGGCGCCCGGAGCGTTCGCAGATCGTCCATCGCGCGGGCGAACGCGTTCCAGTTCAGCGCCTCGTCGAACACGAGGGAGAAGGTGTTGATGTCGGAGAGGTGGCTGACCTCGTCCGCGAAGAAACCCGTCCGCGCCATCTGCTGTCCGGTGTCGTCGAGCAGAAAAGCGGGATCGATCTCGCCGTTCACGGCGAAGATCTGGGCCGCGCTCGGGTTCATCTCGCGCACGCGCCGCTCCACCTCCGCGCAATCCTCCTGCGTCACGAGATCGGACTTGGTGATGATGATGCGGTCGGACAGCGCGATCTGCTTCACCGCTTCCGGGGGCAGGTCTTCGCCCTGGCTCAGGATCGCCGCGTCGACGACGCAGGCGATTGTGAGAAGGTAGAGATCCTTCCCAAGTCCCTGATCGCTCAGGAAGGTCTGCAGGATCGGCCCCGGATCGGCGACGCCGGAGGTCTCGAGCACGATGCGCTCGAAACTCGGCACCGCGCCCCTGAGACGGTCCGTCATCAGATCGCGCAGCGCCTCCTGAAGATCGGAGCGGACGGCGCAGCACAGGCACCCGCGATCGAGGAGGACGGTGGTCTCGGTGCTCGACCGCAGCAAAGCGTCGTCGATGCCGATTTCACCGAACTCGTTGACCACGACCGCCGTATTGGCGGCTTCGGGCAGGCTCAGCAGATGTTTGACGAGCGTGGTTTTTCCGGCGCCCAGGAAACCCGTGACGAGGATCACGGGAATCCGGTGGCCGCCCTCCCGCCGGACACGGCGTCCGAACTTCGAAGGAGAGTAGGTCATGCTCATCGGTCAGAAGTTCATCTCGAGAATGTAGACGCCGGCGGCATGGCGGTCGCTGACGAAGACAAGGCCGCGGTCGTCGACGAACACGTCGTTGAGCGAGATGCACCCGGTCGGAGAGGATGTCGATGCGGGCGGAATGAAGTAGCCGATCTCGGCGGGCTGGAACGGGTTCGAGATGTCGTAGGCGCGAAGCCCGCCGCCGAAGAACGCGCCGATGATGATCTCGTCCGAGAACCAGGAGCCCGGCGTGTTTTCGTGCAGATTGTGCGCGCCGATCCGGTCGACCGGCACGCCCTTGTCGTCGAGGACATGGGAGGGCAGGGCCGAGGTCGGAAAGGTCGCGATCGGGGTCGGATTGGTTTCGTCGCTGTTGTCGACGACCCAGACGAGCTTCGGCAGATCGGAGCCGTCGAGCTTCGTCGCCTCGTCGGTGACGATTGCGAGACCGCGGTTGAACAGCGGCAGGATCGTGTGCGTGAAGCCGTTGAAGGGCGGGGAATTGTCCCAGCGCGCGATCATTTTCGGCGCCGTCATGTCGGAAATGTCGAGCGTGATCATTCCGCCGTCGAGATAGCCCATATAGGTGCGGTCGGGACGCTCGGGATAGACGTTGGTGTTGTGCGCACGGAACCCGCTGTCGGACTTTTTCGGGTGTCGCTTCAGCGGCGGCTCGTCGATCCGCGTGCCGGGCAGCCACCAGCGTCCGATTTCCTTCGGCTTGGTCGGGTCTTCGAGGTCGATGATCTGGTAGATCTGGTCGTCGCGCTGGTCGTGCGGCTGATAATCGTCGGCGCCCGAGCTCATATGCACGTACCGGCCGTCGACGAACCAGGCCTGGTGGACGCCGCGCGAATAGGGACCCGACCTGTCGAGGAAGGACAGGAGCTTCGGCTCCTCCGGCACGGAGATGTCGTAGACTTCAAGGCCGGCGGGCTTCTGGCCCGGCTGGCGCGTCTGGTAGCAGACCACCATGAGATCGCCCGCGACCGCGAGCGAGTTCGAGCGCATGGCCGTCGGCGGTAGGTCCTTCTGCGCAATCAGCTTCGGCTTCAGCGGATCGGTCACGTCGACGGCGGTGAACGCCTTGGGCGGGCCTTCATGCGCCATCCAGAGAATGTAGCGGCCGTCCTTGGTCTTCTGCTGCGCGATGCCTTCGCCGACATTGCCGAAGCCGCCGAGCTCGTGATGCGAGAGAAGCTTGAAATTCCAGTTGAGTGTCTGAGTCATTTGGTCGTCTCGATCCCCGTGAAAGAGTGCCGGGCTGGCGCTCGAGGCGATGCCCGGGCGGTTTGTACGTAATGGCTAATGTCCGACCATGGTCGCGGCGACGCCCGAATAACGGTCTCCGTCGACCGCATCGCGGGCAAACAGACGGTCAAGCTCCGCGACCTCGTCGATCTTGAGATGTATGGACGCCGCCTTGGCGTTCTCCGCAACATATTTGGGCCTTTTGGTGCCCGGAATGGGCTGGATGGACGTCTTGCTGTCGTTTTTCGACAGCAGCCAGGCCAGAGCGATCTGCGCGGAGGTTGCGCCGCGCTCGGCGGCGAAGGCCGCGAGCTGCTTGACGAGTTCGGCATTCCTGACCGCCGCATCGCCCTGGAAGCGGGGCAGGTTTGCGCGGAAATCGTCGGCCGCCAGCGTGCCGGGCGCGATCGTTCCGGTGAGGAAAGCGCGACCGAGCGGCCCGAACGGGACGAAGGTGATCCGCAGTTCGCGGCATGCGTCGAGGACGCCGTCTTCGGGATCCCGCGTCCACAGCGAATACTCGCTCTGCAGCGCGGTGATCGGGTGGATCGCATGCGCTTCGCGGAGCGTCGCGGGACTCACTTCCGACAGGCCGAGCCAGCGCACTTTGCCCGCTTCGACCAGGCGGGACATGGCGCCGATCGAATCCTCCAGCGGACAAGCGGGTCGCGGCGGTGAAGGTAATAGAGATCGATCTCGTCGACCCCGAGCCGCCTGAGCGAGGCGTCGCAGGCCCGGGCGATGTGGGCCGGGGTGTTGTCGAGCGGCGCGTCACGGCCCGGCAGGCCGCGCACATCGCCGACCTTGGTCGCGATGAGGAGGGCGCGGTCCCGTCAGTGTGCCAGAAAGCGGCCGATCAATTCCTCGTTGTGGCCGTGGCCGTAGGAATCGGAGGTGTCGAAAAGGTCCATGCCGAGTGCCATCGCCAGGCGCATGACATCA
>CAWAYQ010000010.1:0-231743 GCA_963786225.1 uncultured Alphaproteobacteria bacterium | reverse complement strand
AAGCCGAAATACCAGGCCGTGAACTCATAAATGGCATCAGTGATCGCGTCAGCCTATAGACCGTAGTTCGTTCGTCGGCGGGGTTTTGGATGAGCTTTCACATAACGCACAGACTTGGGAACATGGAGGAAGCGCCGCCTTCGGTGTTTCCCGAGTTGCTTCAGGAGCTTGAAGCTAATCCCGAAGATGCGGAGCATAAGTCGGTCAGCGTGACGCATGAGAGCGAGTGGTGCCTTGGGGCGCACCGGGACGGGTATCTCGTCTTCGAGAATCTGGAAGAAGGCGACCCTCGGCACATGACCGATATCCCGCCCGACAAGATCATCGCGTTGTGGCTTCTCTTGGCGGATGGCGACCTGGCCGCGCTGGAAGGCGAGCCTTGGCAACCGGGATATTGATCCCACGCAGCAGGTCTGATTCAGCTCTGGCATGAGCCGATATGACCTGACCGACTTCGAGTGGCTGCGCGCTTATGAGTTTACGGCCTAGTTGTTGATTTCAAAATGAGTTTTTCATGTTCCGCCCGACACCCAGCGGATTCATGAAAATCGCCATTTCCCAGACAACAGATGTTTAATCAATACACGCCATGATTGCATCATGTTGCGAGTTCTCGCCATCGTGGCGGCCCTGATCTTCGTGGATGCGAACTGGTATCACGGCCGGATGCTCGTCCGGCCGGTCGCCGAGGCTTTGGTCTACGGCAGCGACGCTTTGCACAGAGCGGCGTACCGCATCGGGATGTGACCCGGCGGAAACGCGACGGTTTTTTCCCCAGAAATCGTAAGTTGTGCGGCCGTCCGTCAAGGCGCCGCGAGCCGGCGCGGATTGCTTCTTTGGAACCGGCGCGTTCAGATTGAGTTCAGCAGCGGCACTTCAATCTCGCAATCTCACGTCTTGGGAGGTCATTTTGAAACTCACGCTTACACCCGCCGTACTGGCCGTTCTGACCGGCGTCTCCGCGCTCGCCCTTCTCGCCGTCCCGACAGCCGCATTCGCCGACCGGGCGAAGGCCGACGAGTGCGCCAAGGGCCTCACGGGCGAAGCGCTGAAAACCTACAAGGCCGGGATCCAGATGGCCGAAAACAAGTCGACCCTGGAACAGGCGATCAGGCCCTACCTGCAGCCGCTGCACGAGGCCGGCAAGATCACGGAAGAAGAGGCCCGCAAGGTCGGCCGGGAAGCCGCCGAATGCATGCGCCTCGTTCACGGCGCGCCCCTGAAGTAAGCGGCTGGAAGTATCGGTGACTGAAACGACTGAAACCCCCGCCCTCACCAGGCGGGGTTTCTTTTTGCCGCCGTGCCGCTAGGCTCCCGCTCCCACCACGGAGATCGCGCACATGGCCATCGAATTCATCGGCATCATCTGTCTCGGCCTCGCGATAGCGCTCCTCTGGCTCGCCCGGCCGCTGAACGGCGCCAAAGCGTCGTTCCTCAAGGGGGCGGGCGAAATCCCCTATGCCCTGCTCATCGTGTTTCTGCTGGCTGGCGGCGTCGGCGGCATGATCCTGGGCGTTACCGGCTGAATCTCCGCGTCCGGAATGGCGCGCACGATCTGAAATCCCGCCCTCACCCGGCGGGGTTTTTTCATGCGCCTACCAGCCGAAAATCGCGAGATAGGCAATGACCTCGATGACGAGCGAAACGGCGATGCCGAAGGCGATGCGTTTGAGGTATTGTCTATCGCGCAACATTCGGCCCTGAATGTAGGCCTCATATTCCGCAAAACGGAACGATTAGTTCGCCGGATTCACAACTTGTCGCAGGTCGTATGTACCGGCGGCAGGCTTTTGTTAACCCCGTTGGGCCGTGTGCCGCGTTTGCCGGCATGTCGGGCCGGCCCCGAGTGCCGTGCTTTCGGCGGGGACGCGGCAAGCATTCCCGTTCGCTGCGCAGACAGCTCTAGCTGCACGGCCTGTTCGGCCGTCCGGGTCCGAACCCGCATGTGCGATGATCGCGCACGGTCACACCGGATGCGGCGCCCCGTTTCCCCGATGCTCGCCCGAGCGCATCGTATCCGCCTTTCCAGCTCGGGCCGATGATCCTGGGCTGCGGCTGCCGCGTGGCTTTGACTTTCTGCCCGTTGACCGTGACGCCGCCCGAAGGCGCGCCGTTCTGGCCGCGATGGTCACGCGACACCGTGGCGGCCGAAGCCATGTCCAGCGCGGCAAATATCAATCCAATCGACAGCGCCGCGCCGAGGCAAAGCGATAATGTGACATCACGACGAATGGTCATGGCACGTTCCCTTGTTTTGACGCCTCTAGTGTTTCAAGCCGCCCGAATTGCCGCCGCCGCCGGAATTGGAATTGCCGGAGTTTCCGGCGCGAAGGATCGTTCCTCCTCCCCCTCCTCCACCCGAGGATGAATTGGATTTCGGTGGCGAGCCGCCACTGCCCGGCCCCTGCGGCCTGACCGGCGTCCCGGGATTGGATTTTGGCGGTGTACCGACAATGCCCGGGCCTCGCGGCTTGTCGGGGGTGCTGGATTTAGGCGGCGTACCTACGGGGCGAACCCCTTCCGGCTTTGGCCTTGGAGGAGTCCAGGAGGCCGGCGGGTGGGGTGCCGAGTTTGCGGAGCATTGATAAACGCCCAATGTCTGCGTCAGGACGCCTCCTCTCGACTCGCACGCGCATCTCTCGAGACGGATACTGACCTGGCCGAGACATTGACCGGGGTCCGGCAGTTGATTGCAGCTCTTGTTGCCCGCGCTGGCGTCTTTGTGACATTGCTTCAAACGTCTTGGCGTCAGCCGCGCCGGCGGACAACAGCAGCGCCAGCATCAGGGTTGCCGCAACGCGGCCCATCCGGGATGGCCTGATGATGACGTCATGGCTTTTGCCGCGCATGTGGTCTTCCTTGGTTGGAACTCGATCCTTCGTCGTCGAACCTACCGGCAGCGGTCCGGGCGCCGCGACGGACAAACGTCCGTCATGCGGGGCGATTCGGCCGTCATTGCCGCTGGCGCGGCCCGGAACGGGCCCGCGCTCTCCCGATCGCCCGCAATCCAGGCTTCCGGCCCGGACATTCGTCCTATAGCCTCGCCTCGGATTGAACGGCGCGAGAGCCTCGGGACACTCATAGGGAGAACACCGGGGGTCCTATGGCACATGCAGCGGCAATCCACGCGACCGTGCAGCGCATTTACGATGCGGCGCTGACAGCGAATGCATGGCAGCCGATGCTCCAATCCTTGGTCGATCTCGTCGGCGGCAATCATGCAATGCTGTTCGCCCGCGATCCCGCGCGCGCGGATGCCTCAGTGGCGAAAAGCGCCGGCATGGACGAGAGCGCCTTCGCCCGCTTCCTTTCGCCGGAAGCCGCCGGCTGGATCGAGCCGTCGGTGCGCGCCGTGCCAAGCGGCGCTGTCGTGATCCGGTCTCGCCTCGTATCGGACCGCGACTTCGAGCGCTCGGATTTCTACAACGACTTTGTGCGGCCGGCGGGCGGATTTCACGGGCTTGGTTTTGGCCATGAGATGCCGACATTGTCGGCCTTCTTCGCCGTGTGCCGGCGCCGGCAGGCCGGCGATTTCGAGGCGAAAGACGCGGCCATGCTGCAGACCTTGTCGCCGCATCTCGCTTTGGCGCTGCAGGTTCGCCGGCGCCTTCACGCGACGGATCTCGGCGCCGCGGGCGCCTGGGCGACGATAGATCGACTGGGCGCAGCCTTCATGATCGTCGATGCCAAGGCCGCCGTGGTTTTCGCGAGCGACGCGGCTGTGCGCCTCTTCCGCGACGGGCGCGGCCTTCACCTCGACCGCGACGGCCTGTGCAGTACGGACGCCGCGGCAAGCCGGACGCTGCGGCGGCTGATCGCGGGCAGCGCCGGCGCCCTGAACGGCAGCGCCTCAGGCGTGGTCGAGCTTCCCTACCGCGAGCGGCGGGCATTGCGCATCGCCGTCACGCCGTTCCGGCCCGAGCATATCGGCCTCGACACCGGGTGGCACGCGAGGCCCCTCGCCCTTCTGGTCGTGACCGATCCGGCGCAGGAACACGATGCGCGCAAGGAGCAGCTCCGGCGGCGGTTCGGATTGACACCCGCCGAAGCCGAGGTTGCGATGGAGATTGCGCGCGGCGATGGCCGCAAGGCGGCGGCGGCACGGCTCGGCATCGCGGTTTCGACCGCGCGCATGCATCTCACGCGCATCTTCGAGAAAACCGGAATCCGCCGGCAGGCGGAGCTGGTTCGTGTTGTGCTGGAATTGGGAGACGAGCGGGCCCGGGAATGACCGCCCGGAAATAGTGAGGTGCCTCGCTTCGCGTGCCTAGGCAGCCTGCACTTCTCCGGGCCGCAACGTCGGGATGTGGTTGAGGTCCTCACCGATCGCGAGCGCGGCCATCTCCACCTCGTATCTGGTCTGCAGGTTCAGCCAGAATTCCGGCGTCGTGCCAAACAGCTTGGCGAGGCGAAGAGCCGTGTCCGCGGAGATACCCATTTCCTCGCGGGCAATGCGCTCGATACGCGTGCGGGGAAGCTTGCATGCCTTGGCGACCGCATACGCGCTCAGCCCATACGGCTCCATGAATTCTTCGCGTAGAACTTCCCCGGGATGAAGGGGCGTGAGCTGTTTGCGAGCGGCCATGAGCCTCTGTCCTTCAGTGATAATCCGTTATCTCCACATCGAGCGCGTCGCCTTTTCGCCACTCGAAGCAAACCCGATACTGGTCGTTGATCCTGATCGCGTGCTGACCCTTCCGGTCCTTCTTGAGCAGATGCAGCCTGTTCCCCGGCGGAGCCAGCAAGTCCGACAGCTCGACGGCGGCATCTATCATTGCCAGCTTTCGCCGCGCGATTTTGAACAGTTCGGCGGGAAAGCCTTTCGGGCACACCCCTCGCGAGATCTGTTCGGTAGCCCGGTCCTTGAAGCTACGGATCATGCTTCAGTACCCCCCAGACGTATCATCGAGCGATACGCTCCACAAGTGGTATCGTCGGAAGATACAAACGGATTTTCAACCCGCCGCGGCCGCCAGCTCCGCCGCGTCGTCCGGCACGTCGCCGTAGACGCCCAGCACCGTCGCATCCGAGAAATCGCCCAGGGCCGGATCCCCGCTCCGGCTGAACGCGATCGCCCCGCCCTTCTCGGCCAGCCGCCGCGCCAGCGACATGGCGCTGTAGGCGCTCTGCACCGATTTGGCCTCGCCCACCACGATCCCCCGGTCGGTGTTCTCGAACGGCTGCACCACGAAATATGTCACGCTCATATCGGCCCCTTTCTCTCGGGCCACGCTGACTCCATGTCGCGAACAAATCAAGAACATTGATGAGCGATCCCACCTCCTTCATTCAGCGAAACCCCGAAATCGGTACTGATTTATCGGTTGACCGTATAACCGAATTATCGGTATTCTTTCGGTTCCTCTTTGATGGAGCGCGCCATGCCCGACCATACTCCTTCCGAACGGGCCCGGATCGCGGCCTGGCGGGCGGCGGCCTCTCCCCTGCGGACCTATCTGGTGGTCGAGCGTCATCCCGGTTCCGGCACGGCGTATGTGCACGAACTCACTTTGCCCGGCTTCACGCGGGAGGAGATCGTGCGCGAGCTGATCGACTGCCAGTGGGACGAGCCGCACAAGGTGCTGATGATCGACGAGGCGGACGGCACCTGCCGCAACGTCACGGCCGAAATCGCCGAAGCGATCGTGGACAGCGCCGGTTCGAGCGGCGACACGCTGCACGATGTGGTGTTCGAGTTCGCGGCGCGTGCGCTCCAGCCTCACCCCGTGCCCTCCAGCCTGCGGAGGGCGGCATGACCACCGCGCTCCGGCCCGATGCCATGCTTGCCGGCGCCCGCACCTTCGCCAATGCCCGCGCACGCCGCTACAGCCGCGAGGATCTTGCGGTGTCGTGGGCGCGAATGTCCGGACAATGCAATCTCCGCCACTGGCGCGCGCTCATCAACCTGATGTCGCGCGACGACATCATCGCCGATCTCCGCGATCTCGTAATGGCGAAAGCCGGCGGCAACGGCGTCCGCGCCGCGTATATCGCGGAACGCCATGCGCGGCTGATCGACCGCGCGGTGATCCGCCAATGGGCGGAGGAGATCGTGGAGCCGGAGTTTTGATGCGTACGCCGGATAAGCCACGCGAAGCGTGGAGCAGATCCGGGGTCCAGGAGCGAAGTGCCGGCGAAGCCGCCTCTCTATTAATGCTGCATGGATTCAGTGCGCCTTCGGCGCGATTCAATCCTGGGTCCCGGATCTGCACTGCACTTCGTGCAGCTTGTCCGGCAGACGCGTACCCCGGACAAGCTGTGCGCAGCAAAGCGCAGATCCGGGGTCCAGGAGCAAAGCGGCGGCGCAGCCGCCTCTCAATCAACTCAGCAGGAATGCAGTGCGCCTGCGGCGCGATTCAATCCTGGGTCCCGGATCTGCACTGCACTTCGTGCAGCTTGTCCGGGAGACGTGTTGGTACTTATGCTGAGCCCGGATGAATTACTGGGTCTATATCCTCGCCAGCGGTCGCAACGGGACGCTTTACGTAGGCGTCACGAACAACTTGCCGCGACGGGCTTACGAGCACCGCGAAGGTCTGGCTGATGGCTTCACCAAAACCTACGGCGTGAAGAAGCTCGTCTACATGGAAGGCTTTGCCTCAATCCTCGATGCGCGCGAAGCGGAGGCGCGAATCAAGAAATGGCGGCGTGCCTGGAAGATCGAGCTGATCGAGAAGCACAATCCGGACTGGCGCGATCTGTACGAAGAGCTGATCTAGCCGTTCCCCGGACAAGCTGCACGAAGTGCAGTGCAGATCCGGGGTCCAGGAGCGAAGTGGCGGCGCAGCCGCCGCACTATTGATGCTGCAGAGATACAGTGCGCCCCAATTTCAAAGCCCGGACATTTCATCATGCACTGCGCTGAACGCTGCAATTGTCCGAGCGACGGCTGAATCATCAATGTGACGGTGCGTGACGAGACGAAGCTGGGTCTGCGACCACGGCCGAAGATCGACGCCGCGTGTCGCAAGCGCCGAAGCCCATTCATGGGCGGCGCCGGAGGTATGAGAGACGTCGACCATCAGGATATTGGTCTCGACTTGTAGGGGATCGACGAACCCGGCGTCGATTTTATGAAGGCCGACCGCGATATCGCGTGCCCTTCTGTGGTCTTCGCCCAACCGTTCGATCATATGCGTCAGCGACACGATGCCGGCCGCTGCGACGACGCCCGCCTGGCGCATGCCGCCGCCCAGCATTCGTCGAAACAGTCGCGCCCGCTCTATGAAATTCCCGGATCCGCAGAGCACCGAGCCAAACGGCGCACTCAGACCCTTGGACACGCAAAAGCTGACGCTATCGGCGTACTGCACGATGTGCGACGCAGGAACACCGAGCGATACCGCCGCATTGAACAGACGTGCACCGTCTATATGGACAGGTATGCCTTTTTCTTCGGTAACGTCGCGCAGGGCAGCCAAAGTCTTCAGCGGAATGACCGCGCCGCCCGCGGAATTGTGAGACGTTTCGATGCAGACGAGCGCGGTCGAAAGTGCATTTGCCGTCGCTTTCGGCCTCAGCATGCCGGCGAGCGCTCCTACATCCGGAACGCCCCGGTGAGCATTATAGGGACGGTGAAAGAGCCCTGCGATTTGCGCAATACTGCCGACTTCGTTCCGGACGAGATGCGCCAAAGGGTCGGTCAGCACTTCCCCGCCCCGGCCTGTGTGAGTCAGCAATGCGACCAGGTTTCCCATGGTTCCGCTCGTGACAAAGAGAGCGGCTTCGGTGCCTGTCTTTTCTGCCGCCAGGTCCTCCAGCTCGCAAACGGTCGGATCGCGCTCGCGCATATCGTCGCCCAATTTCGCCCGGGTCATCGACTCCAGCATTTCCGGCGTCGGAAGCGTGATTGTGTCGCTCCGCAGGTCGATCATTGTTTGCACCCTCGCCCCCGTATTTGTTGCAGGACGCCACCACGCCGCTCATCGAAGCGTGGTCGCCCTTTTCGTATTTACGTCACCGTCGGACGCTTACAGCAGGCCGAGACCCGCCAAGGCCCTCTTGGCATCGTCATACTCCCGGCGTATCGCAGCCTCGTAGGGAGCTCCGACCAAAACGCTATCGGGCGGATTGCCCGACGTCTTGAGATAGTTCTGATAGTGCTCCGACATCATCGCCTTATGAATACCATTCCTGAGTATTTCGACGCGGTCGCCTGGCGTACCCTTGAGAACGACGACGCCGCGCAGGCTGGCGCGCACAAGGTCGTAGCCGAGGTCTTCGCGCGCCGTCGGTACGTCGGGAAGAACGGACGACCGGCTCTCGCCGAAGTTCAGAAGAACCCTGAGACGTCCCGAACGGATCTGCGCTTCTGCTTCGTTGAATCCGACAATGCCGGCATCGATATTGCCTCCAATCAGATTAACGGCAATTTCCGCGCCGCTTGCGATCGGAACCGCCTGAACCGTATCCACGCTTGCGGCCTTGGAAAGCAGGAACAACGTTATATGATCACCGCTTCCGATACTGACGATGCCGACGTTCAATTTCCTGGATTGACCGGCCTTGATCAGATCCCTGGCGGTTTTGTATGGGCCGTCTGCAGCAACCATGAGATAGTTCGGCTCGAGCGTGCCGCGCGCGATGCCGACGATGTCGTCAATCGAGATTGACGATTTTCCCTGGGCCAGGATGGCGATCTGGCCACTGCTCAGGAGTAGTGCCGTATAACCGTCCAGAGGCTGGCTTTTTGCGTACTGATGGGCAACGGCACCACCGGCGCCCGTCTTTCGCACCAACGCCATATCCCACCCGAGTTCCGACCGCGCGCCGGCGATGATGCTGTGGGTCACCAGATCGCTGCCACCGCCGGCTCCGGCATGCACAAGCAGATCGATGGGTTTGGAGGGGAATTTTTCCTGAGCGACAGCGAAATTAAGCGCGACCGGCGATGCCAGGGCGGCCGCACCAGCGATCAGGAACTGTCGACGCGGAAAGTTTTTATCCTGTTGCGACATGAGCTCATCTCCCAGACGCGTCTTCGGAACTATGACGCCGGCAAGACGCTAGGAAGAAAGCTGAATCCAGACAATCAAATAGGTCGCAGCGATTATATTGATAATCGATAGAATAGCGTGAATACGCGGCCTGCGGCTTCCCTCTCCCCTTGTGGGAGAGGGCGACTCGACGCCGGCAGGCGTCGAGCGGGGTGAGGGGTACGGGCGCCAGTCGAGACGCCAAGACACCCCTCACCTCGCTCGGCCTGCCGGCCGAGTCGTCCTCTCCCACAAGGGGAGAGGAAAGAGCGCATGTCCCAAACTCCCGCACCCCGGACAAGCTGCACGAAGTGCGGCGCAGATCCGGGGTCCAGGAGCGAAGTGGCGGCGCAGCCGCCTCAATAATCAACTCAGCAGGAATTCAGTGCGCCTTCGGCGCATTCAATCCTGGGTCCCGGATCTGCGCCGCACTGCGTGCAGCTTGTCCGGGAGACAGAAGGTGGCCACCTCACCCGCGAACGCGCGCTCGTGGGGCCGCGGGAGCGGTTTCCATTCCGCCGCCGAGTTCGACGATGATCGGACAATGCGGCCGGTCCCCCTTGGCGCACTGCGCGACGAGACCGCGCAGCGTTCCGACCATTTCCTGGATCTTGACCGCCTGCGCCTCGAGTTCGGCGACGTGCCTGCGTGTAACCACACGCACCTCTTCCGTGCTCCGGTTCCGGTCGCTCCACAGCGCCAGAAGTTCGCCGATGTCATGCATCGAAAAGCCCAGCTCACGCGCGCGCCGGACGAAGCGAAGCCGGTGCAGATCGTCCTCGCCATAATCCCGGTAGCCGCTCTCGCGCCGGTCCGCCGCCGGGAGAAGGCCGGTGGATTCGTAATAGCGGATCATTTTCGCCGAGATGCCGGAGGCTCTCGCGGCCTCGCCGATATTCATGGCGCGCCTCCTGAAGGTTGGGCTTGACCTTACCATGATTGGAAGGTCGAGAAAGCCCCCGACGGCGCCCCGGGAACGCTTTTTCAAGTCCCGGATTGCTGAACGGGAGCCCGCACTTCGAAAGCCGTCACGGCCGGGGACCGCAACGGCGCCACGACTGGATTTTCAATGGAGACGAGCATGAACAACACGATCAGGACTTTTGCCTTGTCCGCATTCGTCGCGGCGATCATGACGCTGCCGGCCGCCGCGCAGATGCAGCACGGCGCCATGGCCGACACGCCGGCCGCCAAGGAGCGGATGCAGGCCCATAAGAAAATGGAGGACGCGATGAACGCCGTCCAGCCGACGGGCGATCAGGACAAGGACTTCGTCATGATGATGATCCCCCACCACCAGGCGGCCGTCGACCAAGCCGAGATCGAGCTGAAATATGGCAAGGACCCGGAGATGATGGAGCTGGCGCAGCAAATCATCGTCTCCCAGAAGGACGAAATCGACGAGATGCAGAAATGGCTGGCGGCACACAAGTGAAAATTGAAAATTACAGCCTGACTTGAAGATAGGGGGCGCTTCGGCGCCCCCTATGCGGCCGCCAATCCGCACACGTATGTACGCTACCCCGCCTTGATGTGATCTCGCTCCACCCGGAGTGGTTGCAGAATCCGCGCCAAGAACGTGCTGCATTTTGGCTGCGTCCTACAAATTGTCGCCCCATCCCCGGCCTTGCCCTGCCCTTATTGGTTGCGAGCTTCCGCGCCGCTGGGGAAGCTGAGAGGGGACCCATGAGTACCTGGAAAATAAGCGCCCGCGCGCTCGGGATCGTATCCGCATGCGCCATCGTCATTCAGTTCGGAGCGACACAAGCCCACGCAGCCCGCAGCACACAAATGCACGCGGCCCACAGCGACCTCTCCTGTCTCGCCACGGCGATGTATTTCGAGGCGCGAGGAGAGCCGCAAGACGGGCAGATGGCGGTGGGACGCGTGATCCTGAATCGCGCTGCCGATCGCGCATATCCCTCGACGGTGTGCGGCGTCGTCTATCAGGGCGCCAATCGCAGGAATGGCTGCCAGTTCTCCTTCGCCTGCGACGGCGTCCCCGACAGGATCTCGGACACGCGTACCTACAGGCAGATCGAGCAACGCGCGAAAACTCTGCTGTCCTGCGGAACCCACTGCCCGGGCAATATTGCAGCCCGGTCCACCCACTTTCACTCCACGTCGGTCCGGCCGCGCTGGTCTTCCAAACTGACGCGGCTGGGCCGGGTGGGAAACCATATCTTCTACGCAGACGCTAAAGCCACGGTCCGCACGGCGTCCGCCGGCAGGCACGGCGCGTGAGGCCGCGCGCATTCCCTGTCTCCCGGACAAGCCGTGCGAAGCACGGTGCAGATCCGGGACCCAGGATTAAATCGCGCCGGAGGCGCACTGAATTGATGCAGCGTTCATAGAGAGGCGGCTTCGCCGCCACTTCGCTCCTGGACCCCGGATCTGCGCTGTGCTGCGCACAGCTTGTCCGGGGTACGCGGTCCGTCGTTACCGTGGATGGGACCCATGCCCGTGTGCGGGCGCGGCGCCCTTACCGGAGCCGTATCCGCGCAGCGTGGAATAGCGCGCGACCTGATCCGGCGTCAGTACGTCCATCATCGCGAGATGATAGCGCAGATGCGCCGCGCGCAGCCTCCCTTGCGTCTCGGCGATCGAGCGCGTGGCGTCGTCCAGGGATTCTACCTTCACGCTCTTGGTCGCGAACAGGTGATCGAGTCCCGCCTCCTGCGCCACCATGGTTTCGCCGAGCGGCACGGTCTCCGCCTTCATGGCGTCGAACAGCTCCTCGTGGAACGCTTCTGTTCGGCGCTGAGCCCCAAAGGCGCGGCGAGTTCGAGCACGTGCAACGGACCGGGATAGCCGTTCAGCTCCGCCGCGAGCGCGAAGCCGGCGCCGCGCCCGGCCTTGAGATCGGCGATCTGCCGATCCGAGAGCGCCTTCACCGGGCGAGTCTCAAGGCCGGCATAAGGCTGCGCGGTCTGCGCCGCCGCGCCGCCCGCCGACATCGCGGCGAGCACCGCCGTCATTACGATCATCCTCATTTCGATTCTCCTGTGAGCGTATTTTTGGTAGGGATGCGGAGCCGCGCAAGCCCTGTCTCCCGGACAAGCTGCGCGAAGCACCTAACTCGGGCTTGCCCGAGTTAGGATTGTGAGTGCTCAACTCGGCTATAGCCGAGTTGAGTGCAGATCCGGGACCCAGGATTGAATCGCGCCGAAGGCGCACTGAATTCCATGCTGTGTTGATAGAGAGGCGGCTGCGCCGCCACTTCGCTCCTGGACCCCGGATCGGCGCTGCGCTGCGTGCAGCTTGTCCGGGGTACGAATCCCGCGACGGTCCGCTGCACCCTAAAGTCTCAGGAGGCCGGGCCGGACCACGAACCGCGAGTTCGGGGTCATCATGCCCATCCCGCAATTGAAGGCGATCGTGCCTTCCGTGTCGGGCGTGAAGGTAATCGTGTTGGTTTTGGTGGCGGACAAAATCTGCTGCACGCCGATCGACGGCGCGAGCAGGATCCGGCCGCACCCCGCGGCCCTGCTCGCATCGATCCGCCATTCGACCGGCGTCCCGGCGACCACGCTGAACTGGTTCGGGATATAGTCGTAGCCGACGATCTTCATCTCGACCACCTGCTTGCCGGCCTGCGGCGCGACCGACATTCCGCCCGCCGACGATCTCGCGGCGTTGGAATTGGAATTGGCCTCCGCCGTCGCCGCCGGGCCCATGCCGGCCACCACGCCGAGCGTGAGCCCGCTCTGGATGTTGAGCACGCCGAGCAGCACGACCGCGATACCGGCGAACCGCACGAAAATGCGCCGGAACGAGCCGGTCGAAAAACTGGAAAGAACCGAGAGGGACAGGAGAGCCGGCAGCGTTCCCGCCGCGAACGCGAACATGATCCACGCCCCCGCCACCGCGTCTGCCTGCGCAAGGACATAGATCTGCAAGGCCTGGGTGAAGCCGCACGGCATGAAGAAGCTGAGCACGCCCAGAGTGAAGCCCCCTGCCCGGCCGCTCGGACCTGCGAGACGATCGATCCGCCTGGCGACGAAACGCGGCATGCGCGGCTGGAACCGGCCGAGCGAGGGCAGCAGGCCGAGCATTTGCAGCCCGAACAGGATCATGAGGACGCTCGCGGCGCCGATCAGCACCGCGTTGGCCGCCGGCGACGGCGTCACCGCGGCGCCGAGCGCGCCGATGGCGGCGCCGAACAGCGGATAAGCGAGGATGCGGCCGACGGCGAACCAGACATGCGGCTGGAACCGCGACCAGCCCTGGCGGCCCGGATGCGCGGCGTCGTGGCGGGCGGCAACGGCGACGAGCAATCCGCCGGTCACGGCCATGCATGTCGAAACCGACGCCGCAAGCCCGAGCAGAAGGGCCGCGCCATAGGAAACCGTATCCGGCAGCGCGATCGTGTCCGGCAGGAGTTCGAGGCGCCGCAGAGCAACGTACGTACACGCAACAAAAACGACCGCGCCGGCCGCGATCAGATATTCCACACCGGCCGCGCGTGACGTCACGCTATCTCCTGATGTGTAGCCGGCCTCTTCGACCGCAGCCTCCAGATCCGAACGCGCCGCATCTCCGTCCACGTCGATCCACCCGCGCGCATGGCTCGCCTTCACGCTGCGGACGCCGGGCACGGCCCTGAGGGCCCGCTCGAGCGCGACCTCGCACGCCTGGCAGTGCATGCCGCCGACCTGCAATCGCATTCTGGTATCGCGGCTCATGGTTCGGTTCTCGTGCTGCCTGGATAGTGCGGCCTCATTGGACGACCGCAACCTCGTCGTAGCCGGACGCCTTGATCGCGGCCGCCAGTGCCGTGGCGTCAGTGGCGCTGGCGATGGAAACGAGCTTGGTCCGCAGATCGACGTCCACCGACGCATCGGGATCGACCGAATGCACCGCCTCGGTCACAGCCTTCGCGCAATGGCCACAGCTCATGTCCGGCACTTTGAACCTGGTCACACAACTCTCCTCACACTGGAAGCTCAAACCTGCACCTTCCCCCAATGGCAAGGTCAAGAGCTTCCGGACGCCTCGACAGGCGGACACGCAGACGTGAGGAACGGCCCTTGACCTTCCCATAGGGGGAAGCCCCACCTTTCTCTCACAAGAAAGGAATGTGCCGTGACCACGCTGACTGAAGAAGATGTCCCAACCACCCGGCCCGCCACGCAGCCCGCCACGCAGAATGTCGAGCTCGCGATCGACGGGATGACCTGCGCGTCCTGTGTGCGCCGGGTCGAGAAGGCGATCCTCGCCCGCCCCGGCGTCCATGCCGCGACGGTCAATCTGGCGACGGAACGGGCCAGCATCCGCTACGCGCCGTCCGCCACCTCCGTCGCCGACCTCATACAAGCGGTCGACGGCGCCGGGTATCAGCGCGGCGGAATTCGTCCAGGCCGGACCCGGGCGTGACGACGAAAAGGACGCCGAACTCGTTCGCTTGCGCCGGGCGCTGGTCATCGCAAGCGTTCTGGCCGTTCCGGTCGTCGTGCTCGAAATGGGCAGCCATTTCATTCCCGCGCTGCACGACTGGGTGATGAATGTGCTGGGACTGGAGACGAGCTGGATCATCCAGTTCGTCCTGACGACGGCGATCCTCGCCGGTCCCGGCCGCCGGTTCTTCGTGAAGGGCGTGCCCGCGCTGCTGCGCGGCGGGCCCGACATGAACTCGCTGGTCGCGATCGGCACGGCGGCCGCCTGGGCCTATTCGGCGGTCGCGACGTTTTTCCCCGGATGGATGCCGGAGGGCACCCGCAACGTCTATTTCGAAGCGGCCGCCGTCATCGTCGCCCTCATTCTGCTCGGCCGCTTTCTCGAGGCGCGGGCCAAGGGCCGCACCGGCCAGGCCATCAAGCGGCTCATCGGCCTGCAGCCGGACACCGCGCGCGTGATCCGCGGAACCGAGACCGTCGAGATCCCGCTGAGTGGGGTTGCCAAGGGCGACGTCGTCCTCGTGCGCCCGGGCGACCGCATCCCGGTCGACGGCGAGGTCCTGGACGGCACGTCCTATGTGGACGAGGCGATGATCACGGGAGAGCCCGTCCCCGTCGCCAAGAGCGCCGGCAGCACGGTCGTCGGCGGCACCATCAACCAGACCGGCAGCTTCACCTTCCGCGCGACCGCGGTCGGCGCGGATACGGTTCTTGCCCAGATCATCCGCCTGGTCGAACAGGCGCAGGGTTCGAAATTGCCCATACAGGCCGTCGTCGACCGGGTGACCGCATGGTTCGTGCCTGCCGTGCTGCTCGCGGCGCTCGCGACCTTCGTGGCGTGGCTCGCGTTCGGCCCCGAGCCTGCTCTGTCCTATGCCCTCGTCAATGCGGTGGCGGTGCTGATCATCGCGTGCCCCTGCGCGATGGGTCTTGCGACCCCGACCTCGATCATGGTCGGCACCGGGCGCGCGGCCGAGATGGGCGTGCTCTTCCGGCGCGGCGACGCCTTGCAGACGTTGCGGTCCGCGAAGGTCGTGGCGTTCGACAAGACGGGCACGCTGACGGAGGGCCGCCCGGAACTGACCGATCTCTTCGTCACCGGAACCATGCCGGAGGACGAGGTGCTCCGGCTGGCGGCGGCGGTGGAGGCGCGCTCCGAGCATCCGATCGGGGCGGCGGTGGTCGCGGCGGCGCGGTCGCGGGGCCTTGCGGTCCCCGACGTGGACGACTTCACCGCAATCCCCGGCCACGGCGTGCGCGGCACCGTGGAGGGCCGCCGCGTCGAGATCGGAGCCGACCGCATGATGCCCGAGTCCGCACTCGGCGCGTTCGCCGAGATCGCATCGCGCCTCGGCGACGAAGGCAAGTCGCCGCTCTATGTCAGCGTGGATGGGCGCGTCGAGGCGGTTCTCGCGGTGTCGGATCCGATCCGCGAGACGACCATGGCCGGGATCGCCGCCCTGCGCGCGCTCGGTGTGAGGGTCGCGATGATAACCGGCGACAACCGCCGCACCGCCGAAGCGGTGGCGCGCAAGCTCGGGATCGACGACGTGGTCGCGGACGTCCTTCCCGCCGGCAAGACTGAAGCCCTGAAACGTCTCGGCGTGGGCGATGGGAGCCTGGTCTTCGTCGGCGACGGCATCAACGACGCGCCCGTCCTTGCCGCCGCCGATGTCGGCATCGCGATCGGCACCGGAACCGATGTCGCCGTCGAAAGCGCCGATGTCGTGCTGATGTCGGGCGATCTGCGCAATGTGGCGAATGCCATCGCGATCTCCCGCGCCACTCTGGACAATATCCGGCAGAACCTGTTCTGGGCCTTCGCCTACAACGTCGCTCTTATCCCGATCGCCGCCGGGGTCCTTTACCCGGTCGACGGAATCCTGCTGTCGCCGATCTTCGCCGCGGGCGCGATGGCGCTGTCGAGCGTGTTCGTCACTGACGAATGCGCTCAGGCTTCGGACGTTCCGGCCGGCGCCCGGCGTCCATACGGCCGCGAACTGAACGCGGTGGGTTCGGCGCATGTCCCGGAAGCGGCGCAGCCGCTGTCCGGGACCCATACTCCGTGAGGCTAATGATAAACTCGTGAGCTCACGGAGTATGGGTCCCGGGCTCTGCTTCGCAGCCCCGGGACATACACCTCGTTTCGCAGGACGAGCGCGTGGGAGACCAATACTCCATCGGCCAACCGTTCTGATATAATCGGACATCACCCCTTGGAGACTCCCGTTCATGCTGAAACGCCCAATTCCGTCGAGCGGGGAATTGCTGCCGGTCGTGGGCTGCGGAACCTGGCAGACCTTCGATGTCGGAGAGAACCCTGCCGCCCGCGCGCCCCTGCGCGAGGTGCTGGGCGCGCTGGTCGAGAGCGGCGGATCCCTGATCGACAGCTCGCCCATGTACGGCACGGCGGAAAAGGTGGTCGGCGATCTCGTGACCGAGGAGAACCTGCGCGCCAAGACCTTCATCGCCACCAAAGTATGGACTGAAGGGCGCGAGGCCGGCGCGGCGCAGATGGCGCGGTCCGCTGCCCTGCTGAAATCCGATCCCGTCGATCTGATCCAGATTCACAATCTGCTCGACTGGAAAACCCAGCTCCGGACGCTGCGCGCCTGGAAGGACGAGAACCGCGTCCGCTATCTCGGCATCACCCATTACACGACGAGCGCGCACGATGAGCTCGCGGCCGTGATGCGGGCCGAACCGGTCGATTTCGTGCAGTTCAATTACGCGCTGGACGACCGCGCGGCGGAAAACACCCTGCTGCCGCTCGCCGCCGAGCGCGGCGTCGCGGTTCTCATCAACCGGCCGCTCGGCAAGGGCGCGCTGGTGCAGCGCCTGAAGAACCGGAAACTGCCGGATTTCGCCGCCGAACTCGGCTGTACGGACTGGGCGGGGCTCGCGCTCAAATACATCCTCTCCAACGAGGCCGTGACCTGCATCATCCCCGCGACGCGCCGGCCGGAACATATGCGCGGCAATGCAAAGGCGGGGGCCGGCCCCCTGCCCGATGCGGACATGCGCCGCCGGATCATAGCTGCCGCCGGGGTGTGAGGTGCGCCTCCCTCTCCCCTTGTGGGAGAGGGCGACTCGAAGCCGGAGGCTTCGAGCGGGGTGAGGGGTACGGGCGCTAATCGAGAGGTCAAGATACCCCTCACCTCGCTCGGCCTGCCGGCCGAGTCGTCCTCTCCCACAAGGGGAGAGGATTCAGTGCGCCTTCGGCGCGATTCAATCCTGGGTCCCGGATCGGCGCTGTGCTGCTCACAGCTTGGCCGGGAGACGGATCCCCTACCCGCGCCCTGCCCGCAGCGACAGCATCGCCAGCGCCGCCTCGCGGCTGCGGGCCATGCGCTCGTGGTGGTCCCAGATCAGGCTGCCGCTGGCCTCGCCGAGGAACACCGGCCACGCCTCCTCAGGCACCCGCTCGCCCGGCAGATCGGCCTCGATCTCGCGCGTGCACGCCGTCAGCGCCTCGGCCGGGATGCCCGGATAGGCCGTGCCCTCGGTTTCGTCTTCGCAGTCGCACACGCTGTCGCACTCCTTAAGTCCCGGCATCGGGTAGCAAAATTTCCGGCGGGCGTCATCCGCCCAGGCTTGCCGCGCGGGAACGGAACATTCCGCGGGAGGTTCTGCACCACTCCGCCATTTTTCGGGTTAGCTTAAAGGCGATGCTCGCGGCCGTGATCCGGGAGAGCCGGGACGGCCAGGCCATCAGCCTCGCAACTCCCTGGAAGGATCACAGCCATGCCTAAGATCACCACCAAGGACGGCACCGAAATCTTCTACAAGGACTGGGGCAAGGGTCCGCCGATCGTGTTTCACCACGGCTGGCCGCTCAGCAGCGACGACTGGGACGGCGCGATGCTGTTTTTTCTCGACAAGGGCTACCGCGTCATCGCCCATGACCGCCGCGGGCACGGCCGCTCCACGCAGACCGAGACCGGCAACGACATGGATACCTATGCCGACGACCTGCTGGAACTCGTCACCGCGCTGGACCTGCAAAAGGCTGTACATATCGGCCATTCGACCGGCGGCGGCGAAGTCGCGCGCTTTCTCGCGCGTCACGGCACGAGCCGCGCCTCAAAGGCGGTGCTGATGGGCGCCGTTCCGCCGATCATGGTCAAGTCCGACAAGAACCCCGGCGGACTTCCGATCGAGGTGTTCGACGGCATCCGCGCCGGCGTCGCCAACAACCGCGCCCAGTACTATATCGACTTCACGTTGCCCTTCTACGGCTACAACCGCGACGGCGCCGAAGTCTCCGAAGGGATCAGGCGCAATTGGTGGCGGCAGGCCATGGAGGGCGGCATCAAGGCGCAGTACGATTGCATCAAGGCGTTTTCCGAAACCGACTTCACGGAAGACCTCAAGAAGATCGACATCCCGGTCTTCGTCATGCACGGCGACGACGACCAGATCGTGCCCGTCGCCGATGCCGCGCCTCTGTCGGCGAAGCTGCTCAAGAACGCCACGCTGAAGATCTATCCCGGTTTTCCGCATGGCATGGCGGCCACGCATGCCGGACAGATCAACGCCGATCTGCTGGGCTTCATAAAGGGGTGACGGGCCACACTGAACTCGGGTGTTCCCGAGTTCAGCTCTCTAGATGAACTCGGGTGAGCCCGAGTTCAGCTCTCCGGATGGCCAAGTCGGGGAAACCCGACTTGGCTCCGGACTTCGGATCGCGCGCAGAAACCGCCGGACTTGGTCCGGGAGGGTTGACGCGATACAAACGCCATAATGTCCCCCGCGCCCATGATCCTCCGCCGCCTCAGCCCCGCCGACGTGCCGCTTCTTCGGAAGCTGAACGCAATGTTCGGCACTGCATTTGCCGACCCAGAGACATACGGGGCCGCGCCGCCGACCGACGCCTACCTCGAGGGCTTGCTCGCGAAAGAACACGTTGTTGCTCTCGTCGCCCTCGCGGGCGACGAGGTCGTGGGCGGGCTCGTCGCCTACGAACTCGATAAGTTCGAGAGGGCACGACGCGAAGTGTACATCTATGACCTTGCCGTATCCGAACAGCATCGACGGCAGGGCATCGCAACAGCTCTCATCGAACATTTGCGCGAAATTGCCGCGCGACGCGACGCCTGGGTCGTCTACGTTCAGGCCGATTACGGCGACGACCCGGCCATCGCGCTTTACGAGAGCCTTGGGGTTCGCGAGGACGTGATGCATTTCGACATCGCGGTTGAACCGGCAACGCGCTAGCCGAAACGACAACCTCACATCCGCTCGAACAGAATATCCTGGGCGCCGTCCCACAGGGTCTTCTTCCCCAGCGCCACCAGGTTCTCGCGTCCCTTCGTCACCGTCATGAAATGGTTGCCGGCAAGCTGCCCCATCTTGCTGGCGAACCTGACGGGCCCGTAGGCCAGAAGAATCTCCGTCTCGCTGTAGCCGCCGGGATAGAGGATGATGTCGCCGGGCGCCGGATAACTCGTCGCGTTCTCGTAGCCGAGGCCGAAATCCGTCTCGCCGAGCGGGATCCAGCATCCCTCGCCGCTCCAGCGCACGTGGATGATGCGCTCCCTGTAGGGCAGCAGGCTCAGGAATTTCTCGCAGGTCTTCGGCGCCACATCCGGCAGCAGCTCCGCCTCGAACGCGAAAGGTCCCGCCTGGATCTTGATCTTGGTCATGACTGTCTCCGGCCCGCGAGGGCGTTCCCGTGTTGAAGCATTGTAGTTACGTCAGTTCCGCGCCAGCATCCGCTCCAGGAACTGGCGGGCGCGCGGCTCGCGCGGATTGGCGAAGAACTCGGCGGGAGGCCCCTGCTCCACGATCCGGCCCTCGTCCATGAAGATGATGCGGTCGGCCACCTCGGCGGCGAAATGCATTTCGTGGGTCACGATGATCATCGTCACGTCGCGTTTCGCCAGATCCTTGATCACGTCGAGCACCTCGCCGACGAGTTCCGGATCGAGCGCGCTGGTCGGCTCGTCGAACAACAGAATCTCCGGCTCCATCGCCAGCGCCCGCGCAATCGCGACGCGCTGCTGCTGGCCGCCCGAGAGCTGCGACGGATAGGCGTCCTGCCGCGCCTCGAGGCCGACCTTCGCGATCACGGCCCGGGCCATGTCGCGCGCCTGCGGCTTCGGCAGGCCCTTCACGACGACGAGGCCCTCCATGACATTGTGGAGCGCGGTGCGGTGCGGCCAGAGATTGAACTGCTGGAACACCATGCCGAAGCGCGCGCGCTGCTTGCGCAAGGCCGCCGCCGGAACGGGCGCCAATGTGCCGTCCGGACGCTCGATCACCCCGAGGCGTTCGCCGCCGAGCCAGATCGCGCCTTCCGTCGGCGGGGCGAGCCAGTTCAGGCAGCGCAGCATGGTGGATTTTCCCGAGCCCGACGGCCCGAGAACGCAGACGACTTCGCCGCGCGCGACCTCGAACGAGACGCGGTCGACGACCCAGCGTTCGTCGAAGCTCTTCGACATCTTGTCGACGCGGATGATGGGGCCGGAGCTTGCGGGTTTAGTCATGGCTCAGGCTTTCCGGTAGCGGGTCAGACGGGTTTCGAGCCGGCGCATTCCGAGGTCGAAGCAGGACAGGCACACCCAGTAGATCAAGGCCACGGCGGCCCACACCTCGAACGGCATGAAGCTGCGCGAGACGACCTGCTTGGTGATGTAGGAAAGCTCTTTCACCGAGATCACCGACAGGATCGCGGTGTCCTTGGCAAGCCCGATCAGAAGCCCCGTCAAGGTCGGCAGCATCAAAGCCGCCGCCTGCGGCAGGACGATGCGGCGCGCGATCTCCGACGGCGACATGCCGATGACGCGTCCGGCTTCCGTCTGGCCGGCGGGGATCGCGGCCACGGCGGCGCGGATCGCCTCGGCCATATACGGCGAATAATACAGAGTCAGCGTCAATACGCCGGCGGTGGCCGCGCCGAGCCGGATGCCGACGCTCGGCCCGATGAAATAGACGACGTAGAGCAGAACGAGGATCGGCAGGCCGAGGATCAGCTCGGTGTAGAGCCGGACCATTCCGGCCAGCGGCCAGTATCCGCTGGCCGACGCCGCATGCAGAAGGAACGCCGCACTGAGCGCGCAGAGCGCGCCGATCAGGGTGATCCACATCGTGTCGAGCAGGCCCTGACCCAGCATCGGGCCGTACTCCCAGAGGACGGTGAGGATTTCCGTCATGCGCGGTACTGCCGGAAGCGATGTTCGAGCGCCCGCGAGCCGCGCAGCAGGACCTGCGCGATCACGATGTAGCCGAACGCGACGAGCGCGAAGACCTCGACCGCCGAGTAGTTCCGCGACTGGATCAGGACGCCGGCATAGGTCATCTCGGTCACGGCGACGACGGAGGCGAGCGGCGTCGATTTGAGGATGATGGTCAGTTCGGCGGTCAGAGGCGGCAGGCTGGTGATGATCGCCTGCGGCAGCAGGACCCGCGTCCAGACGCGCGGCTGCGACATCCCGATGGCCTCCGCCGCCTCGATCTGTCCGCGCGGAATGGCGGCGATGGCCGAGCGCAGGATTTCCGACGTGTAGGCGCCGGAGTTCAGCCCGATGGCGAGCGCCGCCGCGATGAAGGCCTGCCCGGTCAGCCCCGCGAAGGCGAGGCCGAAATAGACGACGAGAAGCTGAACATAGAGCGGGGTGCAGCGCATCAGGCTGACATAGAAGCGGCCCGCGAAATATCCGGCCGGACCACCCTTGGCCTGCAGAGCGACGGCCCCGATCGCGACCGTGATGCTGACAAGGGCCGAGGCCAGAGTGAGTTCGACGGTGACGAGCGCCGCGTCCGCGATGGCGGGCGCGGAGCGCAGGAAAAGGTCGATATCGAACATCCCTCCCCCGCGCTCCCTCATTCACGTCCCGAAACGCCTGTCGTTACTAAAGGCCAATTCTTCACTGCGCCGGCACGAAGTCCTTTTCCGGCAGGGCGGTCTCGTAGCCGAAATATTTCATCTGCAGCTTGCCGATCGTGCCGTCCGCCTTGAGCTTGCTGACTTCCGCCGACAGAGCCGCGGTCAGGTCCGCATCGGCCTTGTTGACGCCCCAGCCGATCGGCGTCGAGTCGCCGATATCGCCGACCATGACGAGCGGCACGTCCTTGCGCTTGGCGACCGCTTCGACGACGACCGATTTGATGTCGACCACGCAGTCCGCGCGGCCGCCGACCAGAGCCGCGATCGTCTGCTCGATGGTCTCGAAGCCCAGAAGCTCGACCGGCTTCTTGCCGCCGGCGGCAAGCGCCTCATTCAGCTTGATCATCATCTGCTCGGGCTGCGTCGTCTGCTTCACGGCGCAGGTCAGGCCCGAAAGGCTTTCGATCGTGCTGGCCGTGACCTTGCTGCCCTTGAGCGCAAGAACCGCGTTGGTCGAGGCGGCTGTCGGGATCACGTAGTCGATCTTCCTGGCGCGCTCCGCCGTGACGTTGAGGGTCGGCGTCACGTCGAAGCCGCCCGCGATGAGGCCCGGCAGGATGCCGCTGAACGCCATGACCTGATATTCGACCTTGAGACCCATCTTCTCCGCCACGGCCTCGATGATCTCCGGATCGTAGCCGACGATCTTGCCGGTCGCATCGGTGAACTCGAACGGCGAGAAGGTCGGATCGATGGCGACGACGAGCTTGCCCTTCTCCTTGACGCTCTTCAGCGAGGCGGCGTCGGACACTCCTACGGAAAGGCCAAGACCGACAAACGCGGCGGCGGTCAGATAGCCCAGACTTTTAAGTTTCATGACTCATCCCCTCTGTTGAATGCCCTGGATATGCGCGACCTCGTTGCGGACCTGGACCCTGAGCGGGCCGGGATCGGGCCGCGACCACAGACCCCCGTCGGCGCGCGGCGCCGCGACCGCGACGACCATGTCCATCACGACGCGCATGACGATCGTGTCGCCCGCTTCGGACGAGACGCCGCGCGGCGTCAGCGCGCCGTCGCGCCCGACCTCCACGTCGAGAAAGAGATTGATGGGATCGGCGATCTTGACCGGCGCGCCGCCGGCCTGGCGCAAGGCCTCGGCCACGCGCGTGCGCAGGCCGTCGGCGCCGTCTTTCGCGCCTTCGGTCACCGGCATCAGAAGATCGTGCGCGAGATGTCCGCGCGAGACGCCGAGCACCATTGCCGGGCGGCGCCGGTTGGTGACGAGGCGCATGCCGAGCCGCAGCACGAAGGAATTCGAGAACACCCGCGTGTGATGCGGCGAGAGGAAATGCTCCGGGTCGTCCTCCGCGATCGCGAACAGCGACGCCGGCTGGCCGCCTTCGACATCGGAGATCGCGAGAAGCTGGCCCTGCTTCACCGAAAACGCCCGCACCTCGCCGCCGGGAACGAGCACGATCTGCTCGGCCGCGGGCGGCGCGGCCTGGTCGATCATCATCAGGGGCATCAGACCGCCTCCGCCTTGTAACGGATCTCGATCGGCGTCGGCACGAGGCCGTTGCCGGGGATGATGTCCTGGGGGCAGGACGACACGGCGCACACCACATCCATCAGCGCCATCAGGACGAGGCGGTCCCCTGCCCGGCTGGGCGGATCGACGACGCCCGTCCGCCCGTCCTCGACGACGGGGCTGTTCTGGAAGAAATTGAACGGCTCAGGGACCGCGAGCGGCGATTTCACGCCGTAGGCACGCAGCGGCTCGTACATGTTTTCCAGGCAGTTGCGGTGTCCGGGGCAGCCGAAATCGACCGCAAAGCGGCTCGGATCGCAGGCCGGCACGGCGTAATCGTGGATGCCGATCGTGTCGGACACGATTTCCAGCATCGGGCGCCCGCGGTTCGTCATCAGGACATCGCCGACCTTGATGTAGAGCGATTTCAGGGCGAGCCGCGTCTCGGCGGTCGAGAGCGTTTCGCTGAGATCGTGGGCGTTGAACGCCACGAAATCCGCCGCCTGCTGGCCGGCCACATCGGTCAGCGCGAATGTCTCGCCGCGCTTGGCGGAAAAGGCGCCGCCATGGCCGCCCGCAATTGTAAGCACGGCTTCAGACATGGCTGAGCTCCGGTTCCATGATGTCGACGAGGACTTCGCTCGGATACCAGCCCGTGATCGGGTTGAACTCCTGCGGACAGGCCGAGATCGCGACGACGACATCGATCCAGGCTTTCATCACGACGTAATCGCCGGGCTTGGACGGCGCCGGACCGTTGAGCACCGACCCGTCCGCCCCGACCGGCACATTGGCGAAGATGTTGAAGGGCTGCGGCACGTAAAAGCGCGTCGTGCCGAAATACGGCTCCATCACCTCGCGCAGATTGCCGGCGCAGCTGCGGTGATGGGTCTTGAGCCCGTACAGGCGGTAACGGTGCTCGTCGCAGGCGGCGGTCAGCAGATCGTGGACGCCGCAGGTGTCGGCGATCATCTGCAGGATCGGCCGGCGATGATTGGAGTGGAAGCTCTCGCCCGGCAGAGGACAGAGCTTGTTGACCCAGACCCTTGTGTGCATGCCCGACAGATGCTCGTCCATGTCCTCGGCGTTGAAGGCCCAGAAATCGGCGCACTGGCGCCCCTTCGGGTCGGTCACGCGGATGTACTGGCCGGCCTTTACAAGACCCGCCCACCCCATTGTGGGGGCGATGACGTCGCTCTGGACGCCGGTCAGAGGCAAATTGGACTTTCCGTTCAGGTCGACTGCAAACGCCATTTTTTCCTCGATGCGGACCGCGTTATTGAAATAATAATTTCAGAACTGTACAATTATGAAAAGCAAATTTCTTAGGCAGAGTGTGATGAAAGAAGCGGCAGGGAGTTCGAGGGCGAAGGCGCGGCTTTCGCTGCACGACCGGGTGCGCGGCGCCTATGACGAACTGGCGCCGGCCGAGCGGCTCGTTGCCGATCTCGTTTTGCATTTTCCCGGGGAGCTGCACGGCTATACCGGCGCGGAACTCGCCAAACTGGCGAAGACGTCGAATGCCGCAGTCAGCCGGTTCGTGCGCCGCCTCGGCTTTTCGGGTTACGAGGAAATGCGGGTGTTCGCGCGCGACCAGAGCGAAAACGGATCGCCCGTCGCGCTCATGGGACGGACGAAATCTGCCGATCCGGACATTCTGCGGCGCCATGCCGACACCGTCGTCGAGAATGTCCAGCGCACCGTTGCGGATATCGACCCTCTGGCCTGGTCGGCGCTTCTCGCCGCAATCGCGGATGCGCGGCGCGTCTGGATCAACGGCTTCCGGCACGGCTATTACATCGCGGGCTATCTGCGCTGGTCGCTCGCCCATGTCCGCGACGAGGTGCGTCTGCTTCCCGTCGCGGGCGAAACCTTCGGCGAGACCCTGGTCGATGTCGGCAAGGGAGATGTCGCCATCATGCTCGCAATGCGGCGCCGCATTCCCGCGACGCGCCAGCTGATCGGAATGTTCAGGAGTGCCGGAGCGCGGGTCGCCGTACTGACGGATTCCGGAATGGCCGACACGCATGGCGCCGAGTGGGTCCTGCGCTGCCAGTCAGTTACCAAAGGCCCGGTCGACGACCACGCCTCGGCGGTGGTTCTTGCGCACGCGCTGACGGAAGGCGTGATCAACCGCCTGGGCCCGGCGGCGAAGAAAAGGTTCGCGGCGATCGATGCGCTGCATGACGGGATGAGCGAACTGGATTGAGGAGTGCCGGGTCAACCTCTCCCGTGGGGAGAGGTCGAGTCACGCCGGCAGGCGTGACCGGGTGAGGGTGTTGTGCGTATCCGGATACTCCACACCCCTCACCCCGCTCGGCCTGCCGGCCGAGTTGGCCCTCTCCCTATGGGAGAGGGAAACCATCACCCCTTCACGCTCAACGCCCAGCGCAACACCCGGGCGACCCCTGCCGAACCCGCGCGCACCGCGGGCCTTCGGATCATCGGCACATGAAGCCCGTGCATGTCCGCCGCCCATTCCGGAAGCAGATCCACGCCCGCATCCATGACGAGCCGCTGAAACGGCGCAAGCGCGAGGCTCGGCGCCGGTTGATACAGCAGCGCGCGTGCGACCTCCCTCGTCCGGTGGTCGACCCTCAGCTGCGGCCGCACATCCTGCAGAAAGGCATTCACATCGCGCAGATTTTCCGGAACCGAGATCGCGCCGAGCCGGCGGGCGATCTCCGATGTTTCCGCGAAATAGCGGTCCTGGTCCGCAAGCGAAAACTGCGGATCGCGGTAGCGGATATAGGACCTGAGGAAACTGCTCGCGCCCGCGACATGGACAAAGGCCAGAAGATCCGGATCGTTGGCGCTGTACGGACGTCCGTCGGGAAGCGTGCCGTGGACCTTGTCGTGAATGGCGCGGACACGCTCGATCAGTTGAGACGCACGCGCGGTGTCGCCGAACGTCGTGCCCGACATGAACTGGGCCGTACCCCGCAACCGCCCCGCCATATCCGTGCGGAAACTCGAATGATCCCAGACCCCGGCCAGCGCCCCGGGATGCAGCATCTGGAGCAGCAGGGAGGAGATGCCGCCGATCATCATCGTGGTGAAATCGCCGTGCACCTTCCAGGCGGCGGCGCCGGGGCCGAACAGCCCATCATCCAGCCGCTCGGCCCGAGCGGAATTGCTCCCGACCAGCTTGCGAACCTGACTCCGGATCGAACGCCGCACCGTGTCCACGGGGGTAATATGGGGGAATGGGAGGGGTGGGGCAACTTGGCGGCTCCGCCCCCTAGCTCCGGGGCTTGCGTGGCGTATGTCCCGGAAGCGGCGCAGCCGCTGTCCGGGACCCATACTCCGTGAGGGTCGTGATAGAACCGAGAGCTCACGGCGTATGGGTCCCGGGCTCCGCACTTAACTCGGGCTTGCCCGAGTTAAGAACTAAAGATGCTCAACTCGGCTAGAGCCGAGTTGAGGGGCCCCGGGACATGAGCTTCACTCAAACGCCCCCATCACGCGCTCGTCGAAACCTTCATCATGACAAGCCCCGACACGATCAGCACCGCCGCGCCGATCCGCATGACGGTGGCCTGTTCGCCGAGGACGACGATACCGACGACGAAGGCGCCCACGGCGCCGATCCCGGTCCAGATCGCGTAGGCCGAACCGAGAGGCAGGCTGCGCATGGAGATCGAGAGCAACGCGAAGCTGCCGATCCCGGCGACGAGGGTGATCACCGTCGGCCAGGTGCGCGTGAAGCCGTGCGACTGCTTCATCGCAAAGGCCCAGACGATTTCGAGGATTCCGGCGAGGACGAGATAGACCCAAGCCATATTCGGCTCCTTTTACCGGGTCGTCCCGAAGTGTTTCCCAGAGCGGGAGGTCGTCCTCTCACACGGCTCATATGGGTTCTGGCGGTGCGGGAACAAGCTCGGGCTTTTGCCGCAGGCTTCCCTCTCCCCTTGTGGGAGAGGGCGACTCGAAGCCGGCAGGCGTCGAGCGGGGTGAGGGGTACGGGCCTATCGAGAGGCACGATACCCCTCACCTCGCTCGGCCTGCCGGCCGAGTCGTCCTCTCCCACAAGGGGAGAGGAAAGAGAGCCTCACCTCTTCACCGCATCCTTGAAGATCCGCCCATCCTTCATGATGATCAGAAAATTCTTCGCGGGATCTCTGACGAGGTCGATGTTGTCGAGCGGGTTTCCGTCGACCAGAACGAGGTCGGCGAGCGCGCCCTCTTCCACGACGCCGAGCTTGCCGGGATAGGGATTGCGGGGGCCGCTCAGAAGGAGCAGTTCGCCGTTCGTCGACGTCGCCATGATCAGCGCTTCGGCGGGCGTGTACCAGCGGGTCATGTCGGCGAGAAAGCCGCCCTGACGCTCGGCAAGCGCGTGCGAAAACAGGACGTCGGTGCCGAAGGCGGTCTTGATCTTGTACTTCTTCGCCAGCGCGTAGACCTTGTCGGTGCCGGTCACCACCTGCCGCATGCGCGCCTGCTGTTGCGGGCCGAGCATCTCGACGCCTGCCATGTCGAGAAAGGGCTGCGTGCTCAGCCAGATCCCCTTCTCCGCCATCAGTTTGGCCGTCTCTTCATCCATGAGATGCCCGTGCTCGATGACCTTGACGCCGGCCGCGATCGACCGCTGGATCGAGACGGGCGTATAGGCATGCGTACCGACATAGGTTCCCCAGTTCTCGGCGGCTTCGACCGCGGCGCGAAGCTCGGGCTCGGTGAACGTGGAGGCGTCGAGCGGGCTGAACGGCGACGCGACGCCGCCGCCCGCCGTGAGCTTGACCTGCGAGGCGCCCTGCAGAAGCTGCTCGCGCGCGCGAACCCGCACCTCGTCCGGGCTGTCGGCGATCATGGCTCCGCCGAGCTGTTCGATCCGGCTCAGCATGCCGCCGATCGTCCTCGGCAAATCGGATATCTGGCGAAAATCGCCATGGCCGCCGGTGATCGTGATGATCGCGCCCGAGGGATAGATGCGCGGCCCGGACACCAGCCCTTCGTCGATCGCGCGCTTCAGGCTGAAGCTCGGGCCGCCGAGGTCGCGGACGGTGGTGAAGCCGCGCATCAATGTGGCCGTGGCCTCCGCGGCCGCCACAAGGGTCGAGTAACCCATATCGTTGGCGATAAGCTGCGGCGGCGTCGGCCGCACCAGCATCGTGTGCCAGTGCGCGTCGATGAGCCCCGGCATCAGCACCCGGCCGCCGCCGTCGATGACGCGGGTGGATCCGCCCTCGCCCGCGATCGGCTCTGCGGAGATCGAAGCGATCGTATTGCCCCGCACCAATACCTCCGAGGGAGCCGAGAGCGCGGGGCTCTTGCCGTCGAAGATGCGGACGTTCCGGAAAAGCGTCGTTGGACCATCGGTTTGAGACGGCACTGGCTGGGCCAAGCTCTCCCCGCACATGATTTGAACCGACAGCAGAGCCGCAAGAACCAAAAATGGACGTGCCGCCCACTGCCGCGAGCGGGCCGCCGGCACAGCGTATGATTGGTCTGGTCGAGGTTTCGAACTCATCCCGAATACTCCTTCTGCCTTCGTGCGGCCCCTGCGGGCGTGGTCGGATTTAATGTTTCAAACGATGATTATTCCTTTCGGCAGTCCGTACAATGCCGCGCATGCCGAGCCGCGAGACCAACGAATATCCGGCAGGGTGAAGAGCCGCGTGAAATAGGAACCATTGCCGCGACAGGATCCGCGGCACCGAGAAAATGCCCGCGCCGACCACCGACCCCGCGACCATCGCCGCCGGCGCCCGGACCGGGAGCTTCCCCACATCGGCGGGTGATGCAACCTCTTGTGGGTGCACGGAATCTTTCATGATTGTTTGCCATGTCGACGCGCGCGGGCCCTTACATGCGTCCGCGCGCCTTGGCCGCCGCGCCGCGAGCGCCTAGGCTTTTGAGGTGAGAGGTGAACCATGACCTCCAGCCTGCTGAAATATCTGAGGCGCATCCTACTCCTCGTGCTCGTCGTGGGCGTGACACTCCTTGCCGGACGCATCTGGCAGACGCAGCGCGGCGAACCGCTTCATGTCTGGCACACCCATGTGCCGCACGAACTGGACTACGGACGAACTCGCGCACGCCGATTGGCGGAGCTATCTCGCGACGGAAGAGGCAATCTTCGCCGATCTCAAGCGCGAGGTGACGCAGAAGCTCGAACCCGACGAGCGCATACCGATCAACCGCTATTTCGAGGGCAGCACCGTCTATCCGGGACATTTCGCGCAGGACTGGAACCGGTCCTACGTCCTCAAGCCCGACGGGCCGCCGGCGGGCGCGGTGGTTCTTCTGCACGGCCTGACGGATTCGCCCTACAGCCTGCGCCACATCGCGCGGCTTTATCGCGAGCGGGGCTTTGCCGTCGTCGCGATCCGGATGCCCGGGCATGGCACCGTGCCCGCGGCGCTCACCGATATCGACTGGGAAGACTGGCTTGAGGCAACCAAGCTCGCGGTGCGCGAAGCGCGCCTCCTCGGCGGGCCGAACACGCCGCTGCACATTGTCGGCTTCTCGAACGGCGGCGCGCTCGCGCTGCTCTATGCGCTCGACGCGCTCGAGGACGAGACCTTGACGAAGCCCGCGCGCCTCGTCCTGATCTCGCCGATGGTCGGCATTACAAGCTTTGCGCGGTTCGCGGGGCTTGCGGGACTGCCGGCGCTCCTGCCCGCTTTCGCCAAGGCCGCATGGCTCGGCGTGCTGCCGGAGTTCAATCCGTTCAAATACAATTCGTTTCCGGTCAACGGCGCCCGCCAGTCCCATCTCCTGACCATGGCCCTGCAGGCGAAGATCGCGACTTTGGCCGCGACGCAGAAGTGGAACGACCTGCCGCCCATCCTGACATTCCAGTCGGTCCTGGATTTCACCGTCAGCACCCGCGCGGTCATATCGCGGCTGTATGCACGTCTTCCCGCGAACGGCAGCGAACTCGTTCTGTTCGATATCAACCGCAACACCAAACTTGGCCCGCTGATGAATGCGGCCTCCGACACGGTGCTGAGGCGGATCCTGCCCGATCCGCCGCGCCGCTTCCGCACGAGCGTGATTGCGAACGCGACGCCCGACAGCGCCGAAGTCGTCGAGCGGGTGACGGAGGCCGGCGCGACGACGGAACAGGAACGCGCGCTCGGCCTGTTCTATCCGATCGACGTCTATTCGCTGTCGCATGTCGCGCTGCCCTTCCCGCCGAGCGACGCGCTGTACGGATCGCACCCCGATCCGGCGGAGAATTTCGGCATCCAGCTCGGCGCGCTGGCCGCGCGCGGCGAACGCGGCGCCCTCATCGTCAACCTGGATTCGCTGCTGCGCATGTCGTCGAACCCGTTCTTTCCCTACATGATCGACCGGATCGACCGCGCCATCGCGAAGCCCGGCACCGCCACAATGCAATAGCGCGCGGTAACCCTCCCCCGCGGTTCTCGCGGGGGAGGGTTAAACCGGTCAGAACCAGCCAGGGAACCGTACCCAACGTCCGGACACCCAGACCCAATCCCAGGCTCTGTCGCTCCAGACCCAATGGCCGGGATACCACCGCCAGTCGCGGCGCCTGGCGGGAACGCGCTCCCAGCGCAGGGCCGGACGACGGCGCCAATACCGGCGGCGGCCGCCACGAACGTCCGGGCGGGTACCGGGACGCGTACCCGGACGATTGCCGGGACGGTTGCCGGGACGGTTGCCGCCGGTGCTGGGACGGCGGCGACTGCTCGAACGCGTACCCGAACCCGAACTCCGGCCTCCCGAGCCTCGGCTCCCTCCTCCTCCGCCTCCGCTTTCTCGCCGGCGCTGCGCGTCGGCGTCCTCGGTGCCGAGCACGGGCAACACTGCGATGGCGGCAAAGAGCTGCATCAGGAACGATCTTCGCAAAATCATGGCATGCTCCTCGTACCTACGTGTCGAGCCCTCCCAGAATTCGGCCCTATGTCATCGGACTGCGGCCACACGCTCGCGGCGGTCCATGCCGCGGCCGAGGCCGAACCACAATATAAGGAATGTCGCGTAACGGACTGCGATGGCGCCACAAAACGGGCCAGCCTCGGCGGCCAGAAACCCGCCGCGGGCCGATGCGAGCGCGATCATGCCGGCATGCTCCGCGCGCGCGCCGGCTGTTCCGGAGCGGGTTCTTCCCGGGCGCCGAATACGGTGACGTACAGCACCGGCAGGAGGACGAGCGTCAGCACCGAGGCGACGAGAAGCCCGCCCATGATCGCAAACGCCATCGGCCCCCAGAACACGGTCGGCGCGATCGGCATCATGCCGAGCACGGTCGATCCCGCCGTCAGGATGATGGGCCGGACGCGCGAATTGCTGGCCCGGATCACGGCATTCCAGATGTCGAGGCCCTCCGCGCGGTCGGCTTCGATCTGCGTCAGCAGGATGACGGCGTTCTTCGCGACCATTCCGAGCAGCGACAGAATGCCGAGAATGGCGACGAAGCCGAGCGGCCGGTTGAACAGGAGAAGTGCCGCGACCACACCTATGACCGCGAGCGGCACGACGGCCAGGACAAGAGCGGTGCGCGCGAAGCTCTTCAGATGGAACATCAGGATCGTCACGGTCAGCAGCAGCATCACCGGCACGACCGCGAGCACCGAGGCGCGCGACTCCGCGCTTTCCTCCGCGATGCCGCCGAGATCGACCCTGTAACCACGCGGCAGATCGTCATTGAGCGCGGCCATGGCAGGCGCGAGATCCGTCACCGCCGCCTCGGGCGATGCGCCGCCGGCGACATCCGCGCGCACGGTGAGCGTCGGCTCGCGGTTCCTGCGCCAGAGCAGCGGCAGTTCCTGCCCGTAATCGAAGGTCGCGAACTGGCTGAGCGCGACGGTGCGGCCGTTCGGCAGCGGCACCTGGAGATGGCGCAGGGTCTCGATCGAAACACGCTGCTCGTCGGTCGCGCGCGCCACGACGTCCACGAGATAGATGTGATCGCGCACCTGCGTGACCGGAGCGCCGCTGACGGCGGCGTTGAGCACCGAGGCAAGGCTCTCCGAACTCAGGCCCAGAGTGCGCGCCTGGTCCTGATCGATCCGCACGCGCAACTGCCGCTTCGGCTCCATCCAGTCATAGTTGATGTTGCGGACGTCGCCATTGCCCGCGAGCGTCGTCGCGACGCGGAGCGCGATCGCCCTCACCTCTCCGGCGTCGGGACCGACGACGCGGTATTGCAGCGGCCAGCCGACGGGCGGTCCGAGTTCGAGCGGATAGACGCGGCCGACGGCGTCGGGGAATTGCTCGGCGAGCGCGGTCTCGAGCTTTGCGTGCAGCCGGTCGCGTTCAGCGACGTTCTTCGCAACGACCACGGTCTGGGTGAAGAAGTCGTTCGGAAGCTGGACGTTCAGAGGCAGATAGAAGCGGATCGCGCCGCGCCCGACATAGGAACTCCAGCGTTCGACGCCCTCCTCCTGTTTCAGGATCGCGTCGAGCTTCTTGGCCGCGTCGTCGGTCGCGTAGATCGACGCGCTCTGCGGCAGGCTGAGATCGACGATCAGTTCGGTCCGGTCCGACGCCGGGAAGAATTGCTGCGGCACGAAGCGGATCGCGAACACCGCGAGCACGAACGCCGCGATTGTGAGCGCGATGGTCGGCCAGCGCGCCCGCATCGCAAATCTCAGGAACGGCACATAGACGCGTTCGAGAATGCCGGGGCCCTCCGTCGTCCCGGGCTTCGGCGCCCGGACGATGGCCATGCCGATCAGGGGCGCGAAGATCACCGCGACGAACCACGACACGACGAGCGCGATGGCGACCACGGCGAAGATCGAAAACGTGTATTCGCCCGCAGCACTCCTGGCAAAACCGATGGGCACGAAGCCGGCGATGGTGACGAGCGTTCCCGCCAGCATCGGCGTCGCGAGCGCGCGATAGGCATAGGTCGCGGCGGCCTGCGGCGCGTCTCCGGCGCCAAGACGCCGGATCATCGCGTCCACGGTCGTCATGGCGTCGTCGACGAGGAGCGTCAGCGCGATGATCAGCGCACCGAGCGAAACGCGCTGCAGGTCGATCCCGACAAGCGACATGACCGCGAACACGATCGCGAGCGTGAGCGGAATGGACAACGCCACCACCGCCCCCGCCCGGATGCCGAGGGCGAGAAAGCTGACGACCATGATGATGGCGATGGCCTGCCACAGCGAGGTCGTGAATTCGTTGATCGCGGTGTCGACCGTCACCGCCTGGTCGGCGACAAGGACGGGGTCCACGCCGACCGGCAGATCGGTGGTGATGGTCGCCATCGCGGCCTTGATGTTGCGGCCGAGCGCGAGGATGTCGCCGGATTCCCGCATCGCGATGGCGATCCCGATGGCCGGGCTGCCGTTGACGCGAAACAGCGGCTGCGGCGGATCGGCGTAACCACGGCGTATGTCGGCGATGTCGCTGAGGCGGATCAGCCGCCCTCCCGCCACCACATTGACGGTTCCGACATCTTCGGCGGTTTCGAATGCGCCGGAGACGCGCAGCGACAACCGCTCCCGTCCGGTCTCGATCACGCCGGCCGGGCGCACCACGTTCTGCGCCTGAAGCGTCGCCATGACGGACTGGAAATCGAGGCCCAGGGCCGCGAGGCGCTCGGTCGAGAATTCGACGAAGATCTGCTCGTCCTGCGCACCGATGATCTCGATCTTCGACACGTCGGGCACGAGCAGGAGCTTGGAGCGGATGTCCTCGGCGTAGTCGCGCAGTTCGCGGTGCGTGAAGCCGTCGGCGGTCACGCCGTAGATGATGCCGAACGTGTCGCCGAAATCGTCGTTGAAGCCGGGACCGACCACGCCCTGCGGAAGCGTGTGGCGGATATCGCCGACCGTTTTGCGCACCTGGTACCAGAGATCGGGCACCTCGCTTGCGGGCGTCGAGCCCTTGAGGTCGACGAAGATGGTGGTGAGACCCGGCCGCGTATAGCTGCGCACATTGTCGAGATTGGGCACTTCCTGGATCGCGCGCTCGATCCTCTCCGTCACCTGCTCCACGGTTTCCTGAAGCGTCGCGCCCGGCCACGAGGCCTGGACGATCATGCTGCGGAAGGTGAACGCGGGATCTTCGGCGCGGCCGAGCCGCAAGAACGCGAGCCCTCCGGCGAGCACCGCCGCGATCATGAGATAGACGACCAGCGAGGGGTGCCGGATCGACCAGTCGGACAGGTTCGGCCCGATCATGACCCGGCCTCAGGTCCAGCCGCCCGTTCACTCCCGAGAAAACGCACTTTCTGGCCCGGCCGCAACGCCTGCACGCCCGCCGTCACCACCACGTCCCCGGCCTCGACGCCGTTCGCGACCACGACGCGGACCTGGTCGAAACTCGCGATCTCGATGGAGCGAAGCGCCACCGTCATGTCCTTCGGATCGACCACCCAGACGGCGGGCTGGTCTCCGAGCTCGGTCAGCGCGCCGGCGGGAAGCGAAATGCCGGCATCGCGGTCAATCGACATCCGTCCGGTGACGGTCGCGCCAAGGCGCATCTGCGGCGGCGGATCCGACAATCCGACGCGCACCTGGAACGTGCCCGTCGCCTGATCGGCGCGCGGCGCGACTTCGCGCACCCGCCCTTCCGCCTTCACCGACGGGTCCATGGTGAGCGAGACCTCGATCAGCGGGTTCGCGGGCGCCTCGTCCTTGATCTGGGGCGGCACGTCGAACACGGCGTCGCGTCCGTCCTTGCGCGCGATCTGCACGATCATCTGCCCGGCGCGCACGACTTCGCCGGGCTCGGCGCCGCGCGCCGTCACGACGCCGTCGGAATCGGCGATCAGGTCCGCGTAGGCACGCCGATCCTCGGCGACATTGAGCTGGGCGTGCATGTTGTCGAGCTGGGCTTCCGCCGTCTTGCGCTGCTGCTGGGCCTGGTCGTAGCGCGCCCGCGACACCCATCCGCCCGCGAGAAGCTGGCTCTGGCGGTCGTAATCGCTGCGCGCCTCAGCCGCCTGGCCCGCGGCGGCCGCGACGGCGGCCCGCGCGGCGCGGAGCTCGTTGTCCTCGTTCTGCGGATCGAGGCGGGCGACGACCTGCCCCGCCTCCACATGATTGCCGATATTGACGAGCCGTTCGGTCATCCGGCCATCGATCCGGAAGCCGAGATTGACCTCGGTCTGCGCCTGTACCGTGCCGGTCAGCGACACCGTGTTGCCGCCCGGCTGCTGTTCGGCGGTGATCACGCGGACGGGGCGCACCTCCGCGACCGGCGGCGCCTCGGCTCTGTCGCATCCCGCAAGGAAGATCGACGGGACGACCGCGACCAGGAGGACGTGCGCGACAACCGAGCGACCCACACCGGGCCGAATTGTCGACCAGACGGCCAGCATTCTCATTCGTCACATCCTGCGCAACGCCCCCCAGCTTTTACCCTTCAGAAATCCACGGGGTCCCTGATCAGCGGACAGGTCATGCAATGGCCGCCGCCGCGTCCGCGCCCAAGTTCCGCGCCGACGATCGTGATCACCTCGACGCCCTGCTGGCGCAGCATCGTGTTGGACGTGGTGTTGCGGTCGTAGGCGACGACCACGCCGGGGGCGAGCGCGACGTAATTGTTGCCGCTGTCCCATTGCTGGCGTTCGGTCGCGTAGGAATCGCCGCCGGTCTCGACCACGCGCAGTTTCTTCAGCTTCAGCGCCGCGGCCACGACATCGAGGAACGGCTTCTTCTCGACCGTGACCTCCACCCCGATCGGCCCCTTTCCGGGACGCAGCGAGATCGCGTGGATCGTATTGACGATGGTCGGATAGATCGAGACGAGATCGCGGTCGCAGAACGTGAACACGGTGTCGAGATGCATCGCGGCGCGCAGCTTCGGCATCGCCGCGATGATGACGTGCGAGGCCGCCCCCTCCCCGAACAGTTTCGCCGCGACCTGGGTGATCGCCTGCCGCGAGGTCCGCTCGCTCATGCCGATGATGACGACGCCGTTGCCGGGCACCAGCACGTCGCCGCCCTCGAGTGTCGCCGAGCCGAAATTCTCCTCGGGATCGCCCCACCAGACATTCACATTGCCCGCGAAGTCCGGGTGGAACCTGTAGATCGAGGTCGTCAGCAGGGTTTCTTCGTGACGCGCCGGCCAGAACAGCGGGTTGACCGTCACGCCGTCATAGATCCAGCACGTCGTGTCGCGCGTGTAGAGCGTGTTGGGCAGCGGCGGCAGCAGATATTCGCGCGCGCCCGTCGCCTCCTTCACCATGGCCATGTATTTGGAATCGTACTTGTCCGGGATTTCCGTCGCCGCCAGGCCGCCGATCATCACCTCGGCGAGTGCGCGCGGCTTCAGGCTGTCGAGATAGCCCCGCACATCCTCGACGAGGCCGAGCCCGACTTCGTTGACCGTGATCTGCCGGTCGAGCAGCCATTTCTTCGCTTCGGGGATTGCGAGCGTCTCGGCCAAGGCATTGTGCATCTCGACGACATCGACGCCGCGTTCGCGCATCTTCGTGATGAAATCGAAATGATCGCGCTTGGCGTTCTGCACCCAGAGCACGTCGTCGAACAGAAGATCGTCGCAATTGGTCGGCGTCAGCCGCGTATGCGCGAGGCCCGGCGCACAGACCAGGACCTTGTGCAGCACGCCGACCTCGGAATGCACGCCGAACCGGGCCTTGGCCTTTGGCTTGGACTTGGCCTTGAATTCGGGTGCGGATTTCTTCCTGGACGTCTTCTCGATACTCGCGGCATGGGGCATGACAACCTCCGTTCGATCAGATCGTGATGTAGCCTGTCACGAGACCGTGGATGCCGACCGCGCAGCCCGCGAGGGCGGCGGCGAAAATGGCCCATTCGATCGGCGTGAAGAGCGTCTTGTTCTGCTCGCGGCGCGCCCAGATGTAGAGCAGCGTGCCGGGGCCGTAGAGAATGCAGGACAGGACCAGGAACTTCATGCCGCCCGCAAAAATCATGAAGATCGTGTACACACAGGCGATCCCCGCGATGATGAGATCGCGGTTCCGGTCTTCCGGGTCATCCAGATAGGTCTCGCCGCGCCTCGCCAGCAGCACCGCGAAGCCGGCGACGAGGAGATACGGGATCAGCGCCATCGCGCTCGTCAGGTTGAGCATCAGCGCAAAGGCGTCGTTCGACCAATAGGTGGTGATGACGAAGAGCTGGACGATGATGTTGGTGAGCCAGAGCGCGGCGGCCGGAACCCGGTTCGCGTTCTGCGTCGCGAACACCTGCGGCATGTCGCGGGTCTTGGCCGCCGAGAACAGCACTTCCGCGCAGATCAGCGACCAGGCGAGATAGGCGCCGAGCACCGAGACCAGAAGGCCGATGCTGACGAAGACCGCGCCCCAATGGCCGACGACCGCTTCGAGCGCGGCCGCCATCGAGGGCTGCCGCAGGATTGCAATGTCCCCGCGCTCCATCACGCCGTAGGGCAAAAGCGTGACGAGCACCATGAGGCAGGTCACGCTCAGGAAGCCGAGGATCGTCGCGGTGCCGACATCCGCGCGCTTTTCGGCATAGCGCGAATAGACGCTCGCACCCTCGATGCCGAGGAAGACGAACACGGTCACGAGCATGGTGGCCCGCACCTGGTCGAACAGGCTCGTATACTCAAGCCCTGGCCCGCCCCAGAAATTGGCGCGGAACAGATCCATCTTGAAGGCGAAGATGAGGATCGCGATGAAGACGAGGATCGGCACGATCTTGGCGACGGTCACGACCGTGTTGATGAAGGCCGCCTGCTCGATGCCGCGCAGGATCATGAAATGGAACGCCCAGATGCCGATGGAGGCGACGAGGATGGCGGCGATCGTGTTGCCGTCGCCGAACACCGGAAAGAACGCGCCGAGCGTCGACTTGATCAGCACCCAGTACGACACGTTGCCGATGCAGGAGCCGACCCAGTAGCCGAGCGCCGACAGAAAGCCGGGATAATCGCCGAACCCGGCCTTGGCGTACGCATAGACGCCGGCATCGAGATCGGGCTTGCGGGCGGCGAGGCTCTGGAAGACGCGCGCCAGCATGTACATGCCGCCGCCGGCGATGATCCACGCGATGATCGCGCCGAATGGCCCGGTCGCCTGCCCGAACGTGCGCGGCAGGGAGAAGATGCCGGCGCCGACCATGGAGCCGACGACCATCGCGGTGAGGATCGGGAGTTTCAGTTTCTCGACCTGGGCCGTTCGAACCGGCTGGGAGGATGGCGTCGCTGGTGCGGTGGTCGTTGCCATATCGCGTTCCTTTGCGTGAACTCATCGCCAGGAAACTGCAAGTACAAACCCCCTCCCCTGGCCGAGATCGCTCTCCAGGCCGGGTCAGATCAGATCGAGACGCTGTTGGCCCAAGTATTCGGGGGCTCGTCTGTACGATCTTGAACCTTCTGCCAACTTATCAATCTTGTCAAATAACTTGTAGGTAGGTGTTTATGCCTAGTTAAGTTGATTTTTGGCCGGTTTTTGCTGAAATTTCACGAAGATAGCGAACGTCCGGGACCTCGGCTTCCAGGTCGTGTACTCATAGATCGGCGGACCCGGATGAGGCTCGTTTGATGTCCGCTTGTCCCCCAACAGCGGCGCAGAAGCGGACGGCCCATCGATCATGCAAGCTACTGATTGAAAACAGTAATTTTTCGCCTCTATCTCGTTTGTGTGCCGATTCTGCTGACCGGCGACAAGCCCCCGGAGCCCGGAAGCTGTTGGATAGGCTGCGCGGACAAGCCCGAGCCGGGGAGTGCGGGAACTCTCAAAGCGACCTTAGGAAGTCCGCATACTCCACATTATGCCGGCCGCCGTGGTTCGCCATGTCGGGTTTGGTCAGGCAGCTATAGTGGGGTATTCGGCTGTAAATACGTCGCTCCGGTTTTTCATGCCAATTGAGGTTGAAAGCTGAGAAGGCCTTGAAGAACTCCATTTCGCTGTAGGGAAGATGATCGTGAATCCACCACGCCATTGTTTCCCACCGTCCTGTCGCTTCGTAATATGGAATGAAGTTGTTGATCACGATGCAGGCGGTGGCTCCCATGAAGCCATTGGCGTCACGCCGGTCCCAGATATGACCCGCGTAGTTGGCTTCGTTTAACGCGCAGTTGTGGCCTTTCTCATTCCCGAACTCATTGACTGCGCAGGAGCGGAATGAAGACCGGATCGAGATGCGCCCAAAGCGTTCCTGAAGCGGTTCGAGCAATTCCTCGCACAGCTTGGTTCCCGCCGCTATGGCGAGATCAGGATCATCGGGAATGTTCTGCATCCCGTAGAAATTGGCGATCTCAGAATAGAGGAAGTCGCGCATAAAGAAGCTCTTGGAGAGTCTCACGCGACCGAGGCCTTCCAGGCTCTTTACGCTACCAGGCTTTTTCATCACTTCCTCCCGCATGCATTCTTCAGGACAACATTTAGGGGTATAAAACGCGGCTATCGCGCAACAGACCGGCCCGATCAACAAATGCCATCGAGAACATCCATAGGATCGTGCGTAGATCAGACTTGCCTGTAAGTGGTCGTCGGATATTTCGGGTCGATCCATGCCAAACCGCAAGATCGGTCGAGCACGTTATGGCCGTCAGCGACTAACTGGAGCCGCCACGGAGGGACGATGAAGGCGGCGCTTCAAAACTACCATGCCCGGATGCAGCGCGTGCTGGACTACATCGACCGGCATCTTGACAGTGATCTGGACCTGGAAACGGTGAGCGGTGTTGCGGCCTTCTCGAAGTTTCATTTCCACCGGCAGTTTGCGGCAACCTTCGGGTTATCCGTGCATCGCTATGTCCAGCTTGCCCGTATGAAGCGCGCTTCGCACCAGCTGGCCTACATGGACGCCCAAAGCGTCACGGACATAGCGATGCACGCCGGTTACGATGCACCGGACGCCTTCGCCCGCGCCTTTCGGCAACGGTTCGGGCAATCGCCTTCATCGTTCCGGAAGTCTCCCGACTGGGAGCCGTGGCTTGCGGCCTTCGGGCCTCTCGACAATGCGAGGAGCAAGCTCATGCAGAAGACTTTTACCACTGACGACGTGACGATCCGCGATGTGCCCCCCACGCCGGTGGCGATCATGGAGCATCGGGGCGACCCGGCGACGCTCGGCGCCACCATCCAGCGGTTCATCGCGTGGCGCACGGCCGCTGGCCTGCACCCCAAGACAAGTCCGACCTTCAATGTCTGGCGTTCGGAGCGGCGTCCTGCGTCGCCTGCCGATTATAGCGTGGACCTTTGTGTCGGGACCGACCAACCGATCGAGGCGAACGGCGAGCAGATCAAAGCCGGCGAGATCCCTGGCGGACGCTGCGCGGTGCTGCGCGTCGTCGGCAACACCGACAATCTGGAGCCCGCCGCGCTCTACCTTTATCGCGACTGGCTTGCGGCCAGCGGCGAGGAAGCACGCGACTTCCCGATCTATTGTCAGCGGCTGAGCTTCTTCCCGGAGGTGCCGGAGCATGAAGCGGTCGCGGAACTTTTTCTGCCGCTGAAATAGCGCCCTCTGACGGCGGCCTGTCCCTTCCGATCGCAAGAAACGGACAGGCCGCTATCCGCCAATCTGGGTCTTTTGCTAGGCAGGAACGTACGTCAACCTGATCACGTCCTCGCCGATTAAATCGCTGGCCACAAGGCGGAGCGGCGGCCGGGGGCCGGCGAAGAATGGCTTGCCGCGACCAAGCACGACGGGGTGGACGTAGAGCCGATACTCATCAATAAGACCAAGATCGGTCAGGCTTCGTGCCAGGTCTGGTCCGGAAACCGCAATCTCCCCAACGAGCTGAGCCTTCAGCCCGCGTATCACCGCCTCGAGGTCATCCTCGACAAGAGTGGCGTTGGGGCCGACTGACTTCAACGAGCGCGACACGACCCACTTCGATTGGCGCCGCCACGCCGCCGCGAAGTCGCGTTCCTCCGGGGTCCACTCAGGACGGTCTTCGTCCCAATAACGCATGACCTCGTACATGCGGCGACCGTACACACTGCCGGTCAGGCCGCGCACTTGCTCTATCCAGTGACGGAAGAGCGCGGGGCCGGGCGCAAATCCCTCGTGGTCGACGTAGCCGTCCAGAGACTGGTTCAATCCGAAGACGAGCTTCGCCATGCTATAAGTTCTCCATCCCAGGTTCTTCAGAATAGCTTGAGCCGCCGTTACGCGTAAATCGGCGGAGCCGGACGAGGCGCGTTTGATGTCCGCTTGTCCCCCAACAGCGGCGCAAAAGCGGCCCACCACTTCGGCCCACCACGTTGGCTTGGGGCCACTTGCTGCCGTGAGCAGATGCAGCGAACTATCCTATGAAACCGGGCAATGGTCGATCAGCGGGTTGCGGCCGAATGGCAAAACGGCGTGGGGACGCTGACGCGCCGCTTGAAATGCCGGATCGATCCCGAGATCTGGGTGGGTGACGTCGTGCCAAGCCGCTCGGTGACGACAGGTGGCCCGAGGGATGGCGTCGACACCCGCCAGGTAAACCTTACGCGGTAACCCCCAAACCCACGGATGATTTCAGGCGGCGAGGCCCGAGCCTACCTTCGGTCAACCGAACCTTTCGGTCACTGGATCTCTCGCGACGATCCTCTGGCTCGTCGCCCTGCGGGGGATGGTCAAGACGTCAGCACGTGGAGGTTTTTCCGGCTGGGAGTGGTTGTCATGGTCCCCGCGCTGCTGCTTGCGCTGACCGGCCTCGTGATGGATCCCCGATGACCACCAGAGCGCCATTGTCGCCGCGCGTTGCTCGATTCCGCCCGGTCTCGCTCGATGCGATCAACTTCCTCCTCGCTGACGTGCGGGGTGCGTTGGGGCCTTATCTCAATGTGTTTCTGGTAACGCAGCAGGGTTGGAGCCAATCCTCCGTCGGGGTGATGACGACGGTCGGCGGCCTGATTGGGCTCGCGGCGCAGATGCCGGCGGGGGCGGCGATCGACGCCACCCGGGCGAAGCGTGGCGTCGTCGTCCTGGCGCTCGCGGTGCTGGCGTTTGGCGCAGTCGCGATCTTCGCGGCGCCCACCTTCTGGCCCGTGCTCGTGGCGAACACGGTCATGGCCGTCGTCGGCGACATCTTCGGGCCGGCGGTTGCCGCGTTGACGCTCGGATTGTACGCACGCGAGCAATTGGCAAGCCGGATGGGACGCAACGCGGCGTTCGATCACGCCGGCAACGTGACTATCGCGGTCCTTGCCGGAGGGATTGGCTGGCTCTTCGGCCAGCGCGCCGTCTTCCTCCTCGTTCCGCTCTTCGCCGTGCTTGCCGCCGGCACCGTGCTGTCGATACCGGCAGGCTCCATCGATCATCAGCGCGCGCGCGGTGCCGATCCGCAAGTCGCCACGTCAGAAGGCTCGAGCTGGCGAACGGTCATCGAGTGCCGGCCGTTGGTCGTCTTCTCGGCCTGCGCCTTTCTGTTCCATTTCGCCAACGCTCCACTGCTGCCGCTGGTCGGACAAAAGCTCGCCCTCGCGAACAAGGAGTTCGCGACGGCGATGATGTCGGGCTGCATCATCGCAGCGCAGTTGGTGATGCTGCCCATCGCGCTGTTCGCCGGCCACAGAGCCGATCGATGGGGGCGGAAGCGCATCCTGCTCGTTGGGTTCGCGATCCTGCCAGTCCGGGCTGTCCTCTACACGTTTTCGGACGACAGCGCCTGGCTGATCGCCGTCCAACTGCTCGACGGCGTGGGCGCCGGAATTTTCGGTGCGCTGACGCCGCTCGTCGTGGCCGATCTGATGCGCGGCACCGGCCGATATAATCTGGCGCTGGGTGCCGTCGCGACCGCGCAGGGCGTTGGCGCTTCACTCAGCGCCTTGGCCGCCGGGCTTGTCGTCGACCATTTCGGCTACGGGATCGCATTCCTCATGGCAGGAGCCGTCGCGGGGGTCGCGCTTCTTGTCCTCGCACTTGCGATGCCGGAAACAGGTCGAGGCGATGAAGTTGGCATCCAGGAAGCGCGAAATGACGATCGTGGGCGCGTAGCAGCCGAACTTCCACAATGGGTGGGAAGGCCAACACCTGGCCCCTGAGCGTATCCACCTCCGCAACGAGGGCCGCGATCCGCCCGGCGATCCTGCCGCTTGTCCTTCAGGTCCTCGCAAACGCCCATCTCGGTCCCCCGCCATCAGGCGGGAGACGACCGAAATGGGCTACCGGGATCCGGTGGTTTTTGCTGCCTAATTCCGGGTCAGTACTCCCAGGGCGCCGGTACCCAGCGAAAGTGGTCGCCGGCGACCGCCACATGGCAGACGGACGGGAACGACAGGTGAGTGGCCACCAGCCCCTCGCCGGTCGCCGCCAGCTCCCGCAAAAGACGGACCCGGACGCGGGCCGCCTCCTCGGGGTCGTGTTCGAAGCCGTTGTACCAGTCGGGGTGCTCGAACCCGACCTGGAACACGAGGTCGCCGGCGAACATCAGCCGGTCGCCGCCGGACGCCAGGCGGACCACGCTATGCCCGGGGGTGTGGCCGCCGGTGCGTTGGACGACCACCCCCGGCGCCACCTCGTACTCGTTCTCGAACGTCCGCATCTGGCCGTGGTACTCGTTCAAGAACCGCTTGGCCGTCCGCCGAAGCGCGTCCGGGAACCCCGGCGGCATGGAGACGCGGGAGAAATCGGGCTCCTCCCAGAACTCGGCCTCGGCGGCCGCCACATGGACCCGCAGGTCCGGCCGCAGCCGCTCTTTCACCCCGTCGGCGAGCAGCCCGCCACAATGGTCCATGTGCATGTGGGTAAGCACCACGTCGGTCACGGATGCGAGATCGAGGCCGGCGGCCTCCAGTCGCCGGGCCCACAGCCCGGCCCGCGGCAAGTCCGGGAACTCTCCCCCGATCCCAGCGTCGATGAGTATGGTCCGGCCGCCGCTGCGCACCACGACCGTGTTCAGCGCCCACTCGAGCACGTCCGGCGGCAGGAACATGTCCTCCAGCCAGGTCGCCCGGACGGACGGGTCGACGTTGTGGCCCAACATCGCGCCTGGCAGCGATAGCACCCCATCGCTGACCACCAGCACGTCAATCTCGCCGACCCGGTGCGCGTAGCGCGACGGAACCAATTCGGCATCCGGTCTACCGTGGCTGTACTTCTCGTCCACCTTGTTGGCGCAGTACTTGACCGAAGGTTGATGGGTGGTTGTCGTTGCCATATCGTGTTCCTTTGCGTGAACTGATCGCCAGGAAAACTGTACGTACAAACCCTCTCCGCTGGCCGAGATCGCTCTCCAGGCCGGGTTTGGTCGGATCGAGACGCTGTTGACCCAAGTATTCTGGGCTCGTCTGTACGCTCTTGGAGCTTCTTACAACTTATCAACCCTGTCAAATCACTTTGAAGGTGGGTGTTTATGCCTAGTTAAGTTGATATTTGGCCGGCTTTTTGCTGAATTTTCACGAAGATAACGAACGTTCCGGGACCCCGGGCTGCGAAGCGGAGATCTGTCTCCCGGACAAGCCACGCGCAGCACCTAACTCGGGCTTGCCCGAGTTAGGATTGTGAGTGCTCAACTCGGCTACAGCCGAGTTGAGTGCAGATCCGGGATCCAGGATTGAATCGCGCCGCAGGCGAACTGAATTTCTGCTGAGTTGATTTTGAGGCGGCTGCGCCGCCATCTTCGCTCCTGGACCCCGGATCTGCAACTCAACTCGGCTATAGCCGAGTTGAGCTTCCATTGTGCCCAACTCGGGCAAGCCCGAGTTGGGTGCTGCGCACAGCTTGTCCGGGGAACGGTTTCGCACCGTTCATGCGACCTACTCCTCGAAGCGACCCGTGGCATCACGATCGTGGTCGTATCGTCTCGTGAGTGGAAACGGCGGCAACCAGGACTCGCGACGGACGATCCAGCTTTCGTAGGTCGGCATCAGTTGGTCAGGGGCATCCAGGGATCCTAAACTCACTTCGATTTCGTCTGCGCTGCGTGCGAAAACGGACGAGCCGCAGCTTGGACAGAAAAACCTCCCGTTATAGTCGCGTGTTTCGCCGTGGATCGTCACCGCATCCTGAGGGAACACCGCGGACGCGTGAAAAAGAGCCCCATACTGCTTGCGGCAGTCGAGACAGTGGCAAAGGCCGACCCGGTATGGGCGTCCCGACGCCACAATTCGGACATTGCCGCACAGGCAACCGCCGGTGAATTGGTCCATGCTGCGTCTCCTCTAAAATCAAGTGGTCGGAACGGCTGCAACGAACAGTACGCGCTTACTCGTCTAGGTCCGGTCCCCGTCGGCTTCGCTTCCGGCGAGCAAAACCGCCATCGGACGCAGGGATGACGAATGCTCGGCGAAGGTCAGGCACGCGATCAGGATCGGCGTGCCGATAAAGGCGCCCGGCACGCCCCAGAGAAAGCTCCAGAAGAACACGGCGAACAGCACCATGAACGGAGAAATGGAGAGAGCTTGCCCTGCAATGCGCGGTTCGAGATAGGAGCCGAGCACGAACTGGATCGCGTTCAGGCCGAGGAACATGGTCAGCGCCATCTGCCAGGATTCATACTGCGCGGCGGTGAAGAAGGTCGGAAACACGGTCGCGAACAGAGGGCCGAGAAACGGGATGTAGTTCAGGACGAAGGCAATGAGGCCCCATTCCAGCGCAAGCGGGCTGCCGTAGAGCCAGGCCAGAGCCCAGACCGCGGCGCCGGTCGCCACGCTCATGATGGTGCGTATCAGCATGTATTTCTGGAACTTCGCGGATGTGTCCGCACATGCGATCAGCAGCGCCTTGCCGATCCGGCGGTTTTCGAGCTGTTCGAGCTTGCGGCGTGAAGCCTCGACTTCAAGGAGGCCGAGAATGACGAAGACCAAAGTCACCACGGCGAAGGTCAGGACGGTGTGAAACCGGGCCCCGATGGTCTGCACGATGCGGAGGAGCCAGGACATATTGAAATGCTCGGCGAACAGGCTCGCCACGAAGATGTCGTGTCCTTTGAGCCAGACCGCGAGTTCGCTGTAGACCGCCTGGAAGCGGTCGCCATTGGCGATCAGCCACTGCCCTGCCCGGCTGAAGCCCCAGATGACGACGGACAGGAGAACGGTGACGACAAAAATCGTTGCGAGCACCGTCACCGCCATCGCCAGCAGCCTCGGCATACGCGCCTGAAGCTCGCGCTGCACCGGCCAGACGACCGCGATGATGAAAAGGGCGAAGGTGACCGGCGCGAGAATGGAGCTGGCGGCGTAGAGCGCCGCGATGGCCGCGATCGCGGTCAAGAGCGCAACCAGTACCGTGAGCGTGCGGTCTCCGGTCATTGTCGGCCTTTTGGGTGAATCCGGTCTTGGCACTCTGCGCCGGAAGACGACGCTGTACAATTCAATATCGACGTAGTTCTTATGTAATTACCTTGCCCGGTCTGCGTATGACCCGGAAGCTCCGTGAGGCGGAGCCGAGGCGTCACGGCGTATCGGTCCTGGGCTCCGCACCTGACCAGGACTTGCCCGAGCTAGGATTTCTGGAGTGGCCCCGGGACATACATTCCGTTCCCCGGACAAAAGGTACGCACCGCAATCAGTTGTTCCAGAGGAAGGGATCGTAGAACGGATCGCCCGAACTCCGGTACCAGTGCGGATCCATCCACCCATTATATTGATAGCCCTCGATTAGCCGGTCGCGGGGCACAATAGGCCGGCGCGGAACCGGTTTGCGCGGCTGCCGCAAGGCCACCTGACGGCGGCGGGGGCCGGTCGTGCGCGGACGGTTCCTGGAAGGCTTTACCGCGCCGCCTGGCATCTGCCGGGCATTGGCGTGCCCGACGTGAAAGAGCGGCACCAGTGCGCCTGCGGCAAGCAGATGCGTCAGAAACGAGCGTCTCGAAATCATGGCCTGGGCACCTGCGTGTTTGCCAGCCCGGACACCTGCAGGAGAGACTCTATCCCTATTCCGGTGCGCGGCAAGACCGATCAGAGGCGGGCGACCTTTACCGCCTCCGGATCACGTCGAAACGCGACGGCCTGGACGCCAATCTCGTGCTTGTCCCGCAAGGCTTTAGCCAGGCAGAGCCGCGACGCCATGGATGAAAACCCGCCGCGACCGCAATGAAAGCCGGTTTGGAATTACTTTCGGTCTCTATCTAGAACACCGGGTTTAGCCTAGGCTGGAGGGACAACACATCGGCTTCGATGCATTCTCCAGGAAAGAGAGCATCGCATGAACGGTTATCGCACGCTCTCTCCGCGCGCCGACGCAACGCCAGAGACGCGGGTACCTATGCGCGTTCGTCTGGTTCGGCTTGGCGTTCTGGCGCTCGTTACGGTCTGGCTTTCGGGCGCCGCCGCGCAAACCGATCCGCTGCCCTCATGGAACGAGGGCCCGGCGAAGCAATCCATCGTCGCATTCGTCACCGACGTCACCCGCGAGGGGTCTCCCGACTTCGTCCCGGGCCCCGAACGGGTCGCCACGTTCGACAATGACGGCACGCTCTGGGTCGAGCAGCCCATTCCCGTCGAAATCGCGTTCGCCCTGGATCGGGTCAAGACGCTGGCGCCGCTGCATCCCGAATGGGAGGACACGCAGCCGTTCAAGGCCGCGCTCGAAGGCGATATGGCGACCATCGCCGCCGAAGGAGACCACGGAGCGGCCGAAATGATTGCCGCGACGCATGCGGGCATGACGCCGGAGGAGTTCAGGCAAACCGTCAAGGACTGGCTCGCGAAGGCGAGGCACCCCCATTACGGCCGCCGCTACGACGAACTCGTCTACCAGCCCATGCTGGAGGTCCTTACGTATATGCGCGCCAACGGGTTCAAGACGTACATCGTCTCGGGCGGGGGCATCGAGTTCATCCGTGCCTTTGCCGAACAGCGGTACGGCATTCCTCCCGAGCAGGTCATCGGCTCGAGCATCGTCACGGAACTCGAGAGGCCCGACGGCATGCCCATGCTGTTCCGCCTGCCGCAGATAAACTTCGTCGACAACGGGGATGGGAAACCCGTCGGCATCGAGGACCATATCGGCCGCCGCCCCGTCGCCGCGTTCGGAAACTCCGACGGAGATCTCGGGATGCTGCAATGGACGACCGAGGCGGGCACACGCCGCCGCCTGGGCGTCGTGGTGCACCACACCGATGCGGTGCGTGAATATGCGTACGATCGCTGGTCGAAAGTCGGTCGGCTCGACCTGGTGCTCGACGCCGCGGCGGACAATCGGTGGATCGTGGTCGACATGAAGCACGACTGGAAGAACATCTTTGCCTTCGGGCAGTAGCGGAGAAGCCGATCGAAAACAGGAGAACCTCAGATGAGCGACAAACGAGCGAGTCCGAGCCGGCAACCGAACCGGCGCGACATCTTACTGGCCGGGGGATCTCTGCTCGCCATTTCGACTTTCGCCTCCGCAATACCCACGCGGGCGAAGGCGCAAGGCCCCAGGCCCAACATCCTCATCGTGCTTGGTGACGACGTCGGCTACTGGAATATCAGCGCGTACAATCGCGGAATGATGGGCTACCGCACACCCAACATCGACCGCATCGCCAGGGAAGGTGCGATCTTCACCGACGTCTACGCCCAGCAGTCCCGCACCGCCGGCTGCGCGGCATTCATCACCGGTCAGAGTTGCTTGCGGACCGGCCTGCTCAAGGCCGGTCTGCCGGGCGCCAGGAGAGGACTGTCCGAGAAAGACCCGACGCTCGCCGAATTGCTCAAGCCTCAGGGCTACGCCACCGGCCAGTTCGGCAAGAACCACTTCGGCGACCGCGGCTTCGACGAGTTCCTCGACGAGACGTTCCTCGACGCGGCGAAACACTTCATCGACCGTCAGCACGCGGCGGCGCGACCGTTCCTGTGCTGGTTCAGCCCGAGGCACATACGCACTCGCATCAAGGCGGAGTCGGAAGGCATGGTCGAGATGGACGCCATGGTGGGCCAGCTTCTCGAGCGGCTCGACGACCTCGGTATCGCCGACAACACCATCGTTCTGTTTACCGCCGGCAACGGCGACAGGAACAGCGATGGGGAACCTCGTTACCGTGTTCCCGCCCTGATGCGTTGGCCGGGCGTCATCAGACCGGGAACCGAGATCAACGAGATCGTGTCGCACGAAGATTGGGTGCCGACATTGGTGGCCGCGGCCGGCGAGCCGGACATCAAGGAAAAGCTGCTGACCGGCTATGAGGCGGCCGGCAAGATGTTCAAGGTTCACCTCGACGGCTACGACCAGCGCGATCTTTTGGCCGGTACCGGGCCGGGCAAACGCGCGGAGTTCTTCTACTGGACCGACGACGGCAACCTCGCCGGGCTGCGCTATGACCGCTGGAAGATCCTGTTCACGGAGCAAGGCGCCGAAGGCCCGGCCGTATGGCAGGATCCGCCTGTGACACTGCGGCTCCCCAGGATCTTCGACTTCCACGCCGATCCCTCCGAGATCGCCAGCCGTACCGCCGGCGAGTACGACAAGTGGAGCATCGACCGGACATATCTGCTCGTGCCGGCGCAGGCTTTCGTAAGCCGGCACTTACAGAGCTACGTCGCGTTCCCGCCGCGGCAGAAGCCCGGCAGCGTCTCGCTCGACGAGGTCCTGGCGAAACTGCAAACGACCGGCAGTCACTGGGCCTGCTGACGGAAACTCCTGCAAACGAAGTTGGAGTCGCTCCGACGGATGCGGCTCCAGCGACAGGGAAATGGCAGGATGAAAGACCAGACCCTGGCCTCGTGGCGAAGGCTCTCTGGATGTCGGTACGCATCGTCGTATTCTGAAATGACGGCACAACGGGGTCCCGCGCATGAAAACTCTGTTCATTGTGATGGCGGCCCTCGAAACAGCGACCGGCTTGGCGTTGATTGTGTCGCCATCGACACTGGCTTGGCTGTTGCTGGGTTCGTCGCTTGACGCGTCTCCCGCAATAATAATCGCTCGGTTGGCCGGATTGGCGTTGTTTTCCCTCGGCATAGTGTGCTGGTTCGCCGGCCTTGGCCGAAAGAGCAGCATGTTGGCGGGACCGACGGCAGCCATGTTGATCTACAACATCGGTGCGAGCGCGCTCCTCGCTTATGCTCGCATCGGTCTTGGGCTGTCAGGCGTAGCTCTTTGGCCGGCGCTTCTTGTTCACTCGGCGCTGGCGGCCGGGTGCATCGCGGGCCAGTGGCCTGCTTTAGTGAACTCACTATTCGAGCATGCAAGGCCGCCAACTTAGCCCAAAGGTCTGTTCATTGCTTTCATGCGTCTCTATCCGGAGACCATCCTTGCCTCCGGTCAGGTACGCGGCCGGAGCCGCGTACCTACCTTGTCGCTATCAGTAACACCGCCTGACCAGGCGGCCGTAAGGGTCGGCCTCCTGGACGCACCGTCGACCTACGACCGCCCCGGCCGCGAGCGGCGCAGCAACCGCGGCTCCGTAACCAACGGCTCCGTAACCAACGGCGCGGCGAGTGGTTCGGCGCGCCACACCGGCATAGCTCATAGGTGTAAGAGGTCGTCCGACCCTTGCTTCCGCGCCCGTTATCCCGGGTCCGTCCTGGAGCAGGACGGATCGCTCACTCATCAGCAAGCCGGCTATGCCTACGATGGCGGCAAATACATAACGCAAAGCCATTCGATGTCTGCGGGTCATTGTTCGCCTCCTGCGATGCTGCCTACCGGAATTTCGTCGATATCCTGCACGTCCTTTATCTCAAGCTTCCTGGCATCCGCGGGCGCCTTGAATACGAAAGCACTGGCATCGGCCACCGCGTCTGTTTTCCAGTCCCTGAATTTGATTGTGTACTGCGGCGCACCGGCAACGCCCTTGCTCGTGATCACGTATTTCCTCGGTACGGGATTGTCTCCCTTTTCGACCCAGAGCTGCCAGTCCGTGTCCATATTGCGAAATGCAAGATGGTCGCATTCGACGCCGTCAATCACGCCCTCGCCGATATGCCTGGCTTCGATGACATCCTCCGCAAGACGATCGTAACTGTCGGCCAGCAGAAGATCCGCGGCGGGAATTGAGAACGAGTGCTCGTCCCTGAGCCGGTCGATGAGTTGATCGATCGTACCGGGAGCATTGACGCTGGCGAAAATATTACTGTGCCGACCGAGAACCGTCGCGGTTGTCCCATCGAAAACAAGTTCGACGTCGGTATAGCCGCCGGTCCTGCTCACACGCAGCTTGTTGGGACGGCCTATCTGCAACTGTCCCGAATTCGTAAACTGGATCTTCTGCACGCTGGGTGTGATCACCTCTATATCCGAGTCGAACGAGGCGGAGATTGAGTTCTGAGCCGCGACATAGGTCGACATCGCCTTGAGAATTTTGGCGGCGGGGTTTTCCATTTTGGCGTCGTCCTGAGCGTGCGCGATCGGTAACCCCGAAAAGAGCGCAATGAGCGCAATTGCGGGAATCCGCGCGGCACGGCCAAGTGTTCCGTACATATATGTCGTAGCCAGTTTCATGGCAGATCTCCCTTCAGAAGATTAGCTCCACTCGGTGAGGTGATGCATGACGGATCGGTAGCAGCCGTAACCGGCCTTCCCACGCAATCGCGACAGCGCCACTGCCGCGGTCCACTCCCGCAAGGCTCCTTCAAGGGGTCGAATTCTCTCGACGCCTTGTTTTCAAAAGCGCTTGCAGCCTCCCGAAAGCCTACAGCGATAAACGGAACGGCCGCTTGCCATTGCGCGCCAATTTTGCCGGGCGGAGACGAGATTGACGGAGGGGCGGAGGGGCGGAACCGCTGCCGGTCGCGTAGCGCACGTTACGCCGGCGTTTACTCCCGGTCTCCGCGCTCTATGTGAATCCCTGGGTTTGACGAGGTTGATAGTTGTGCGTCCTCACTTGGGAGCCCGCGATGTCAGAGGACTATCAAGAGCATCACGTGTCTACGCGGGTGCCTGTTCCGGTCCTCCTGATCGACGAAGGCGTCGATTCCGCGCCCGTCGGCTGAACGCTCGCCGCTCCCGAAAGCCGCCGCGCATCTCGACACGGTGCGGCAGTTGCGCGATCTGATCCGCGATGTGCTGCCCCATGAGCGGCCGACCGTCGAACGGCTCGCCCGGCGCCTGAATATGAGCGTGAGGACCCTGCAGCGTCGTACGCGCGACGTCGGGCTTACCTTCGAGGCGCTGCTCGACGAAGCCCGCCGCCAGAGCGCACTCGGGCTGATCGAGAGCGGCGAGAACACGGTCACGGAAACCGCCTACCAGCTCGGCTATTCGGACCCTGCTCATTTTACCCGGGCGTTCCGGAGATGGACCGGCATCGCGCCGCGCGAGTTCGGCCGCGTATGCCGCCAGCGGCGCCGGTCGCGGGCGGATTAGGTGGGAAAGGGAGAAAGTCCAGAAACTCATCGACAACAACGACCAAAGAGGAGGCCAAAATGAAACTTTCGATCGCTTTGTCCACGCTGCTGATCACCGGGTTCATGGGTGCAAGCACCGAACAGGCCAGTGCCGTGGTGTACTGCCAATACGTTTCGTATCCTGCCGGGTGCGTTGCGAGGCCCGGCGTCGTGTTGCGCGCGCGCCCCGTCGCGCGGCGGGCAGTAACCCCCGGCGTCGGCGCCCCAGGGGTTGGAGTGCGGCCGGGAACCCCGGCGAATCGCGGTGGACCCGTTAATCGAGCAGGCAGGCGCTAATACTGCTGGAGTTTGAAAAGGCGTCGAGATGATCGAGAACGGTCACTCTGCACGCCTTCTGGTGAGGAACAATGCGCAGCATCGCGTCTCGAACCATGGCCAGAAGCGGCGGCGCAGCCGCCTCTATATCAACTCGCCAGGAATAAAGTGCGATCCTGGGTCCCGGGCCTACGCTGACTGCGCACAGCTTGTCCGGGACACGAAACCTATCAGCAAAAACCCCTAGACGCCTTCCGCAGTCTCCTGCGGCGGGCTCGGGTCACGGCCCGATGTGTACCGGGCGGCGCGGGCGCAATGATCATTTCATCCAGCAGTGCGACCAGCAGCGAGGGTGGAATACGCCATGAAAACTCCTTCGATCATTCCGGATCAGACCCCTTTCCTGCCCTACGAAAAGCTGAGCCCGTTCGAGATCAAGGACAAGCTCGCGCAGCTCGCCCACGAAAGCTCGAAGAAGTCCGATCTCGCATTCCTCAACGCCGGACGCGGCAATCCGAACTGGGTTGCGACGACGCCGCGTGAGGCCTTCTTCCTTCTCGGCCAGTTCGCCATCGAGGAATGCAAGAGGGTCATGGACCTGCCCGATCTCGGCGGCATGCCGAAGGCGCCCGGGATCGCGCGACGGTTCGAGCAATTTCCTCAAGCTTCATCACGAGGCGCCCGGCGCGGAAATGCTGCGCGCGATGGTGCCGTATGCGGTGAAGAAGTTCAGCTTCGAGCCGGACGCCTTCGTCCATGAACTCGTCGATTCCATCATCGGCGACAATTACCCGGTGCCGGACCGGATGCTCGTCCACGCCGAGAAGGTCGTGCACGAATATCTGATGTGGGCGATGTGCGACAGCCGCCCGCCCAAGGGAAAGTTCGATCTGTTCGCGGTCGAGGGCGGCACCGCCGCCATGTGCTACACGTTCAAATCCCTGATGAAGAACCACATCCTGCACAAGGGCGACACGATCGCCCTCGGTGTTCCGATCTTCACGCCCTACATCGAAATAGCCGAACTCGACGATTACGATTTCAACGTCGTCCACATCCGCGCGACGCAGGAAAACGAGTTCCAGTATTCCGACGCCGAACTGAAGAAGCTCGAAAACCCCAAGGTCAAGGCGTTCTTCATCGTCAATCCGGGCAATCCGTCATCGGGCGCGATCGCTCCGGCCGTCATCCAGAAGCTGGTCAAGCTCGTACGCACGAAGCGCCCGGATCTCCTGATCCTGACCGACGACGTCTACGGCACCTTCGTCAACAATTTCCGCTCGCTGATGGCGGACCTGCCGCGCAACACGATCGGCGTCTACTCCTACTCCAAGTATTTCGGCTGCACGGGCTGGCGTCTCGGCGTGATCGCGATCCACGAGGACAACGTCATCGACGAGATGATCAAGCGGCATCCGAAAGCGATCACCGAGCAGCTCAACAAGCGCTACGGCTCGCTTCTCGCTCGATCCGACCAAGCTGAAATTCATCGACCGCATCGTGGCCGACAGCCGCGATGTCTGCCTCAACCACACGGCCGGCCTGTCGCTGCCCCAGCAGGTGCAGATGACCCTGTTCTCGCTGTTCCAGCTCCTGGACAAGGACGACAGCTACCGGAAGGCGACGATGGAAATCTGCCAGAGGCGCGTGGCCGCCACGGTCGAAGGGGCTCGGCATCGACGCCCGCACCGGCACCAGCCCGCTCTTCGCCGGCTATTACGGCATCATCGATTTCGAATTCTGGGTCCGGAAATATATCGGCAACGACGCCGCGGAATTCATCAAGAAGAACTACCACCCGCTCGACATCGTCTACCGCCTCGCGCACGACCACGCCCTCGTTCTCCTGAACGGCGGCGGGTTCGACGCGCCCAACTGGTCGGTCAGGGTCTCGTTCGCGAACCTGCCGGACGAGGTCTACGAGGATATCGGACGCATCGTGCGCGCGGTCGCGTCGACCTATGTCGAAGCCTACCGCTTCTCCAGGGACGCGGAGGGCAAGCCGCCGCCCGAGCCAAAAACAACCGGAAAGGTCAAGACCAAAGCGCGCGCTCACTGAGCGCGCGGCACACTCACCGAGGCCAACCTGAAAAGGTGTGACGTCATGGTCGACTGGTTCGTAACGACGCTGAAAGCCTATCCCGAGATCGCCATCTTCATCTCGCTGGCGCTCGGATATTATTTCGGCTCCTTCACGTATAAGGGCCTCGGTCTCGGCGCGGTGACGGCGACGCTCATCGCGGCGGTCATCATCGGCCAGCTCGGCATCACCATCTCGCCGCCGCTCAAGGCGACGTTCTTCCTGATGTTCCTCTTCGCCATCGGCTACGGCGTCGGACCGCAATTCGTGCGCGGCATCGCCAAGGACGGCGTTCCGCAAGCGTTGTTCGCGGTGGTCGTCACCGTGTTCTGTCTCCTGGCTCCGGTTCTCGCCGCCAAGCTCGCCGGATACGATGTCGGATCGGCGGCAGGTCTATATGCGGGCTCCCAGACGATCTCGGCATCGATGGGGCTCGCGACGGATGCGATCAACCGTCTGGAACTGCCGCCGGACCAGACCAAGCAGCTCCTCGACGCCATGCCCGTCGCCTATGCGGTGACGTATATTTTCGGCACGGTCGGCTCCGCCATCGTCCTTGCGCTGTTCGGACCGGCTCTGCTCGGCATCGATCTCGAAGCCGAGTGCAAGCGCTACGAGGAGGAGTTCGGCGGCAAGAAGACAGGCGGCGAAACCGGCACGGCCTGGCACAATTTCGAACTGCGCGCCTTCGCGGTGCGCGAGGACGGCGTGGTCGTCGGAAAGACGGCGCGGGACGCCGAAGCCCTGTTTCCGGAACACCGCGTCTTCATCGAGCGCATAAGGCGCGCCGGCAAGATCCTCGATGCGACGGCCGATACCGTGATCCGCGGCGGCGACATACTGGCGGTCGCCGGCAAGCGCGAGGTCCTGGTCAAGCTGATCGGCCCGCAGGCCGTGGAGGTCGAGGACCCCGAACTGCTCGCGGTGCCCGTCGAAGGCGTCGACATCTTCGTCACGAGCAAGGACGCCGACGGCAAGACGCTTGCCGAGACTCGCCCAGATTCCGGAGGCGCGCGGCGTCTTCCTCCGCAAGATCGCGCGCGGCGCGACCGCGACGGATATTCCGATCCTGCCCAATACGACGATCCAGCGCGGCGACATCCTGACGGTCGTCGGGCGCACGCAGGACACGACGGCGGCGGCCCATGCGCTCGGCCGGCTCGACCGGCAGACCGATGTCGCGGACGTCGCCTTTATCGGCGTCGCGATCGCGCTCGGCGCCCTGCTCGGCGCACTCGTCTACAAGATCGGCAGCGTGCCGCTCACTCTGTCCACCTCCGGCGGCGCGCTGATTTCCGGCCTGTTCTTCGGATGGCTGCGCTCGGTGCGCCCGACCTTCGGCCGTATCCCCTCGCCGACCGTCTGGTTCATGAATTCGGTCGGCCTCAACGTGTTCATCGCGGTCGTCGGCATCTCGTCGGGACCGGGCTTCGTCGCGGGCCTCCAGCAGCTCGGCTTCAGCCTGTTCCTGTGGGGCATCTTCGCGACCACCGTGCCGCTGGTCCTGGCGATGTATGTCGGGAAATACGTCTTCCGCTTCCATCCCGCCATCCTGCTCGGGGCCTGTTCGGGCGCACGTACGACCACAGCCTCGCTCGGCATGATCAACGACCGCGCCAAGAGCCAGATTCCCGGGCTCGGCTACACCGTCACCTACGCCGTCGGCAACACGCTGCTGACGATCTGGGGCATGGTCATCGTCATGCTGATGACGTGAAGGAAAGACCGGGACTTGCACCACAATCGGCCCGAAGGCCGAGAGGGAGACCCAGATGGCGGAGCAACTGAGAATAGATCAGTTCTTTCTGATGCACGACGCCCGCACCGACCAGTGGCGCAATGTGCTTACGACCGCCGAAAGATGGGTCGCGGGCGAGGCAACCGGCGAGGACGTCGAGGCCGCCTTGGTGGATCTGCAGGTCATCGAGGAGTTTCACGCCTATCCGGGCCTGCAGGTGATGCAGGAGCTTCGCGATCTCATCGCGACCGACGATGCCGCGCGGGCGTCCAGTCTCATCCGCCGCATCTCGGATGCGATCCTCACCAACAGCATGGCCTCGGACGTCGAGGCGGACGAGACCGGAGAAGATCGGCTCGATGTCCTGCCGAGCGTGTTCGGCGGCCGCAGGAAGCACCGGTCCTATTTCGAGGTCCTGTTCGTCAGCAACCAGCCGCCCGAGCGCTTTCCGGCGCTCGCCGCCGAAATACGGCGTCTCAGGCGTCCGGAAGACGGGTTCATCTACGAGCCGGTGATCGTGCGCAGCATCGAGGATGCGATCTGCGCCGTCGTGGTCAATTCCAGGATCGCCGCCGTCATCATCAACGACGGAACCCCGCTCCGCTCGCGCCATCAGGTGCCGGCTCTGCGCGCCTTCCTCGATCCGCTCGTCGGCGAGCTTGCGGGCTCGATATCGGGACTGAAGCTTGCCGAAATCCTGCACAAGATCCGCGCCGATCTCGATCTCTATCTCGTCACCGACCGGGACGTCGAAACGCTCGCCGGCGACAAGGCCGCATCCGCCGTGCGCCGCATCTTCTACATGGTGGAGGAGCCGCTCGAACAGCATCTCGCGGTGCTGGAGGGCGTCCGCGCCCGCTACGAGACGCCGTTCTTCGACAATCTGAAGCGCTACACGACGCGGCCGATCGGCACCTTCCACGCGCTGCCGATCGCGCGCGGCAAATCGGTGTTCCGTTCGGAATGGATCCGCGACATGGGCGAGTTCTACGGGATCAATCTGTTCCTCGCCGAAAGCAGCGCGACGACCGGCGGGCTCGACAGCATGCTGGAGCCGACCGGCAACATCAAGAAAGCGCAGGAAGACGCGGCCCGCGCCTTCGGCGCCGATCACGTCTTCTTCGTCACCAACGGAACCTCGACCAGCAACAAGATGGTGGTGCAGGCGCTCGTCGCGCCCGGCGACATCGTGATCGTCGACCGCAACTGCCACAAATCGCACCATTACGGGCTGGTTCTCGGCGGCGGCCAGCCGCTCTATGTCGATGCGTTTCCGCTGGTGCAGTACTCGATGTACGGCGCGGTGCCGCTCGCGACGATCAAGAAGGCGCTGCTCGATCTCCAGAGCGAAGGCCGTCTCGACCGGCTCCGGATGCTGGATCTCACGAACTGCACGTTCGACGGCCATATGTACAACACACGCCGCGTCATGGAGGAATGCCTCGCGATCAAGCCCGACCTCATCTTCCTGTGGGACGAGGCATGGTCCGGGTTTGCCCGCTGGTCGCCGTTCCTTCGGCCCCGCACCGCCATGGGCGCCGCGGCCGCTCTCGAGGAATGGCTGGCCGATCCCGCCTCCGTCAAGGCCTATGAGCGCCAGCAGTCCGAGCTCGGCAAGAACCCCTCGGACGACAAGCTGATGAAGACCAGGCTGATCCCCGATCCGCGCCAGGTGCGGCTGCGGGTCTACCAGACCAATTCGACGCACAAATCCATGTCGGCCATCCGCCAGGGCTCGATGGTGCTGGTGAAGGACGTCGACTATCCGAAGGTCGCCAGCCAGTTTCGCGAGGCCGTCTTCACCCATGCCTCGACCAGCCCGAACCAGCAGCTCATCGCGAGCCTCGAAGTCGCGCGGCGGCAGATGGAGCTTGAGGGTTATGGGCTGGTGATGAACGCGATCTCGATCGCGCTGAAGATCCGGCGCGCCATCAACACCCATCCGATCATCTCGAAATATTTCCGGGTTCTCGGCGCGAGCGACCTGATCCCGGCCGAGTTCCGGCAATCGGGCTTCAAGGATTATCTGGAGCCCGGCGTCTCCTGGGCCGATGTCGTCAAGTCCATGCGCGAGGACGAATTCTATCTCGATCCGACGCGCATGACGCTTGTCTGCGGAACGGCGGGCTTCGACGGCACCTCGTTCAAGGGGCTGCTCGCCAACCGCTTCAACATCCAGGTCAACAAGACCTCGCGGAACTCCGTGCTCCTGCAATCCAACATCAACAACACGCGCAGCGACGTCGCGCATCTCATCCGCGTCCTGGTCGAGATCTGCGGCGATCTGGAAAAGACGTTCAGGACCGGCGGCGACGGCGCCAAGGCGGCATGGACCGCCCGCGTCAAAAACCTGATGGAGGATGTGCCCGACCTTCCGAACTTCAGCCACTTCCACAGCGCGTTCCGCACCGACGCCGGCGCCAAGACGAACGAAGGCGATATGCGAACCGCCTTCTTCGGCGCCTACAAGGAAGACGAATGCGAATTCCTCCCGCTGAACAATCCGGACGTCGACAAGAGGCTGAAGAACGGGCCGGAGCTTGTCTCCGCGAACTTCGTCATCCCCTACCCTCCGGGATTCCCGATCATGGTTCCCGGACAGGTGCTGACGAAGGAAACCGTCGACTTCATGCGCAAGCTCGATGTGAAGGAAATCCACGGCTATGAGGCCGCGCGGGGATTGAAACTCCTGAAGGCGGATGTGCTCACGGCGCGCTCGAAGCCCGCGAAGGTGAAGTAAGCACAGCGGAGGCCGGAACGAATGCCGGGCGTCCTCGCCGGTCAGCCTTCGGGGCGGCCGCGGTCCTGGCTGCCCTCCATCTCGCGGCCGAGCTTCTCGAGCCATCGCGAAAACAGAAGATCGTGAACAGGACCAGCGGGAAAAGCACAAGCCCGGGCAAGCGGATACTCAGCTCCTCGAAACGGACGAGAATAACGACCGAGAACAGCGCGCCGGCCAGCAGGAAACTGATCCGGCTGCAGAACAGCAGCATGTTCGCCACCAGCATGTTTTTCGGCAGGCGGAACGGCGGGCTGTCGACCAGGATGCCCCAATACGCAACCTGCAGGGTGATCACCGAGATCGATATGGCAATCAGATCGGAGGTCGTCGCGGCGGGCTGCCTGAACAGGATATGGCGATAGACGATCCTGCCCGACCAGAACAGCACGCCGGCGGCGAGCACGGCCATGATGCCGGCAAGGACATAGACGAACTGCGCGCGACCGCGTTCCGTCATCCGGCGCAACGCGATCTGTTCATGCCGGCTTCTCCTCGCCGTTCGGTGGCCCGAGAGCGTTCGGCCGCATCCGGACCGGAACTGTCGGGCATGCCGCTAGTGTCCGGCGAAGACCAGAGTCTGGATCGGAAGCACCAGGGCCTGCATCCGCAGGATCATTGCATGTACAAGCCCGACGGCATCCACGGCATGCAGAACAATGCCCTCGAAGGTGCCGGTGTCCGGCGACTCGATCTTGTCGTGATTGCTGGAATAGGCGTTCGCGATGCAGCTGCTGCCCGGCGTCACGCCGTCGAGCCCGCCCTCATACAGCGGCTCGAGAAAGACCAGAATGCTTCCGGGCCGCACCACTTGCTGCGGGTCGATCAACTGCTCGCCGCCACGAAACTGGCCGGCGGCGATGAAGTCCTGGACCACCGTCACCACCATCGGGATAACCTTCCAGGGCTTCGAGATGCACGTCACCTCGGCCACCATGCCGACTTTCATGACCTGCGCCTCGATCTGCCCGAAGCCCGCCTGGATGGCTCTTCGCCCGGCTCCTTCCGGGATCAGGACCCCGGCCGGACGCATGAAGGGATTGACGATGTCGCCCACGCGCAACGCGAACTGCTCGACCCGCCCGTCCACTCCGGCGCGGATGACGGTCTTGCTCAAGTCGACTTCAGCCTGGGCCAAAGCGGCCTGGGCACTGGCTTTTTCAGCCGGAAGGAGAGTGTGGATGCGCGCCTCGGCCGCGTCCCTTGAGGCAATGGCTCCCGCGATGGCTCCCTGCCGGCCGTCGACCGTGTTTTGGAGCCGCTCGAGCTCGCGCGCCGTAACGGTGCCCGAGTTGCGCCGGCTCAGCTCCTGCTTGGTCTCCAACTCGTCCAACGCCTGCTGATGGGCGCTCCGCGCCTCCTGTATTTTGCCTTCCGCCGCCGCGACCTCGTTCGGTGCCACCGCCAGGGCCGCGTCGACCTCGGCGATCTTGCGCCGGGCGGCCGCACGGCCGCCTCCTGCGTGGAGCTGTCGAGCCTGAAGATCGGCGTCCCTTGTTTGATCGGCTCGCTTATGCCCGAGTAGATCTCGGCGACGCGCCCGTTCGTTTCGGAAACGATCGGGACGGCTCTGAAATACAGAATGGCACTGGTGGTGGAGGGATGATTGTAGAAGATGACCGTGATCAGGCCCACGGTCAGCATGAGGCATGCGGTGATGCCGTATCGAAGCTCATAGAACATCGAATACAGCGTGATCTCCTTGCCGATGCGTCTTGCCCTGCCCGTAACGCCGGTAGAGATAATCCGGCAGGATCGTCAGCACGGAGCAGAGAAGAAGTTCAAACATTGCCCGCTCCTGTCTCGGCTGCCGGCACTGGCTTCGGCGCGACGCGCACGGGCTTCGGCGGCTCGGCCGGATGCGTCTCGTCCTTGCGAACCTCGTCGGGCTTGCGAACCTCATCGGGCTTATGAACCTCAGCGGGTGCGCTTTCTTCCGGCGTGACCCCCGCCAGCTTCTCCAGGGAGGGCGCCATCCTGCCGAGCGGTCCCCCGAAATCCGGGAAATCGATCAAAGCGAGAAGAAGGGCGATAACCCAGAAAAGATGTACATGCGTGAGAAGCGCGAGCAGGCCGAGCACCGCCACGATCTCGAACTGCAGCTTCTGCCCTTTATGCGCCAGGCGCTCCGGCAGGGTGTGCAGCGTGAGAAAAAGAACGCCGATCCCGAGGATGACGAACACCATGAAGATGGCGACCGCGGTCATCAGGACGTCGGTCTCGCCCGGGGCGGTAATAAACGCCGGTAAATGGTGCGGGGCCAGTGGGTTAACGGACGGGCTCATGCAGGGTTCCCTCAGGCTTCCACCAGACTGTTTCGGACCGCGTATCGCACGAGTTCCGCCGTCGTACGCACCTTGACCTTCCGCATCGACGACGATCGATGCGTCTCCACGGTCTTGACGCTGATGCGCAGCGACAGCGCAATATGCTTGTTGCTCAGTCCTTCCGCAACAAGCTGGACGATCTGGCGCTCCCGGGCGGTCAGGAAGTTGCCCTCGCCCCTCCGGCCGCCACGCAGCATTTCGTCCAGCAACGCTTCCGAGACCACACTTGAGAAATAGGGCCGGTGGCGGAGAAGGGATTCAACGGCCTTCACGATCTGCTGTTCGTCGGAATCGTTCTTCAGAACATATCCCCGCGCCCCCGCACTGATCGCCCGCTGAAGGATCGCGGGGCTGTGCTGCGTCGTGAATACGAGAACTTCCGTCGACGGCAGGGCTTTGCGGATCTGCAGCGCCGCGTCGATGCCGTTGAGACATTGCAGGGCGACTTCCAGCACGACGACGTTCGGGGAATGGAGCAGCGCCAGTTCGACCGCCTCCCGGCCGTCGCTCGCCTCGGCGCATACGGTGAAATCCGGATGCTGTTCGAGGACGCTTCGCAACCCCCGACGGACAACGGCATGCTCATCGGCGATCAGGATCTGGGCGGTCATGGTTCCTCCAAGTACTCGGAGTCAGCCAAATTGATCTTACACCCTTCCAAATGTCGAAGTCAGCACGATCGACCTTATATCGAATGTCTCTGAGGTTAGTACGTAACCGTAACAAGTTGGGAATTATGCCGCTTTTTACGGGACCGGCATCCCCGGTCGACGGGCTCCGAGACCGGTGTCCAAGGGCCGCGAGCTCTCGCAACACGCGAAATTGGCAATTGTTCGCAGGCACTTGAGAGCCTGAGCCGGCGTGGATCTCGGGGTTTTATCCGAGGCGGCGGAAGGGAATTTGCAGACGTTCTCAGGAATTCCCCGTATGGCCCGCCGCCGCGCGCGACGTCATGATTCGGGTTGGGCCCACGGGGGAGCGCGCATGTATCGTCAGCTAACGGTCGGAGGTGCTCTCAGCCTCACAAATATCGTCGTGCACTCGATCGCGATGACCTTCGTGCTCGCCGTGTTCAAGCGGCGGCGCGACGCGCGGCGATCCTTCGGCTTCCACGTCCATCTCGTCCTCCTCATGATCGCGGTCGTCACCGTGCTGAACATCGCGCACCTGATCGAGGTATCGGTCTGGGCCGCGGCCTACCGCGTTCTCGGGATCGGACCTGAGGGAGCCTCTTTCTACTTCGCGCTCGTGAACTTCACGACGCTCGGCTACGGCGACATGCTTCCGTCGCCCGAATGGCGCCTGCTCGGCCCGCTCACCGCCATCAACGGAACGCTTCTCCTCGGCTGGTCCACGGCGGCGATCTTCGCCGTCCTGCTCTCGCAGCTCAAAGGGAGCGATCCATGATCGAAGGCCTCGCTCAGGTCCTTCGCGATCACCCCGAGATCGCGCTCTTTCTCACTTTGGCGCTTGGCTATCTGTTCGGAAAGATCCAGTTCGGCGGCCATGCGATCGGGCTTGTCACCGGGGCCCTGTTCGCGGGCCTCCTGATGGGCCAGCTCGCCATCCACATCAGCCCCGAGATCAAGACGATCTTTCTCCTGCTGTTTCTGTTCGCCAACGGCTACGGCGCCGGACCGCAATTCTTCCGCGCGCTGCGTCATGACGGCGTGGCGCCGCTCATTCCTTACATTGGTCGTGTGCTTCACCGGATTGTTCATGGTCTGGATGATGTCGCGGATCATGGGCCTGGAGACCGGCTACGCCGCCGGGCTTCTGTCAGGAGCGCTGACGCAATCCTCCGCGATGGGCACCGCGACCGAGGCCATCATGAACCTGCCGCTGCCGCTCGAGGAGCAGCAGAGGCTCGCAAATCAGATCCCGATTGCCGATGCCGTCTGCTACCTGTTCGGATTCTGGGGCGAGGTGTTCTTCGTCGCAATTATCCTCCCGAAACTGCTCGGCATGGATCTCGAAAAGGAAGCCAAGGAGCTGGAAAGCAAGCTCGGCATGAAGGAAGAGAGCACGATACATTCGGCCTATTCCCTGCAATCCGCGCGCGCTCTCCGGCTCGAAACCAGCGAGTTCCGCACCGTCGCCGAGATCGAGGCGGCCGCCGCAGCGGACGGCCTGCGCCTCCTGGTTCTGCGCGTGCGCCACGGCGACCGGATCGAGGATGCGACGCCTGCGACCGTCGTGGCGCCCGGCGACATACTTGCCCTCGCCGGCCAGCGCCTCTCCATCCTGCAGTTCGCGAGCCGCATCGGCCGCGAGCACGACGATGCGGCCCTGCTCGACATCCCGATCGACACCGCGAACGTGATCGTGACCAAGCCCGAGATCGAAACGCAGACGTTCGCCGATCTCGCCCGACAGGATTATGCGCGCGGCGTCTTCGTCACCAGCGTGATGCGCGGCGGGCAGCCGATCCCGATCACGCTCGGCACCCGTCTGCAGATGGGCGACATCGTCGGGCTCGTCGGCAATCCGGCATCGCTCGGCAGAGCCGCCGGGGAAATGGGCTATTGGGAGCGGCCGAGCGTACTGACCAATATGTTCACGCTCGGCATCGGCATCGCGATCGGCTGCCTGATCGGCCTGCCCGCGATTTTCCTCGGCGGCGTCAAGCTGTCCCTGTCGACCTCGGTCGGGACGCTTCTCGCGGGGCTGTTCCTCGGCTGGCTGCACAGCCGCAAACCCTGGGTCGTCGGCAATATTCCGGAGCCCGCCCGCGTCTTCCTCGTCAATTTCGGCCTCGCGGGGTTCGTCGCGATCACGGGCCTTCACGCGGGCCCGGATTTCATCGGCGGGCTGAAGGATGTCGGCATCGCGCTGTTCATCGCGGGCATCATCTGCACCTGCGTGCCGCCGCTGGTCGGCGTCCTGTTCGGCAAATACGTGCTCCGCATGAACCCGCTTCTTCTGCTCGGCGGCGTGTCGGGCGCGCAGACCATGACGGCCGCGATGGTCGCGGTGCAGGAACGCGCGAAGAGCAAGGCGCCGATCCTCGGCTTCACCGTTCCCTATGCGCTCGGCAACATCATCCTTACGACGTTCGGCACGGTGATCGTTCTGCTGACGAGCTAGGCCAACCCCGGGTGCAAAAGCGGTTCCAGAAGTTCGCTCGCGCCCGACCACAGGATCTGCACTCCGAGGCAGAACAGGATGAACGCCGACGCGCCCCTACCTGAATGGAATGCGAGGGGACGAAAATGATCGACGCGAACACGCCAAACGCTGATCACACGCCTTCGCGCTCGACGATGCTCGATGCTGCGCTTCGAATCGGACTGGTAGCCTTGCTGGCCTACGCCTGCATCCGGATCATACTGCCTTTTACCGGCATCCTGCTCTGGTCGGCGCTCCTTGGGGTGATGCTGTATCCGCTGCATCTGCGCCTGGCTGTCCGGCTCGGTAACCGCTGGTCGGCCCTTCTGATCGGGCTGGTCGGCGTCACGGTGATCTTGGTGCCGATGGCAATGCTGGTGACGTCGCTTGGGTCGTCCATATACTCGCTTGTCTCGGGCCTGCAGAACCAAAGCCTGACCGTGCCGCCGCCGCCATCACGGCTCGCCGACATCCCGGTGATCGGCCAGAAACTGACGGAGGCCTGGGCGCTCGTCGCCACCAACCTGCCGGCGGCGCTTCCCAAATACGGTCGCATGTTGACCGAGCCTGCGGCATGGCTGGCGTCGTCCGCCGGCGGCCTCGCCGCCGGCGCGGTTTCGTTCATCCTTTCTTTCGCGATCGCCGCCGTCCTCATCGCTTATGGCCCGGGTGTCGCCGGATTTGCGCAGCACCTGTTCGAACGGGTCACCGGCAGCAAGGCGCGCGGGGCCAAGCTGGTTGGGTTGACCGCCGCCACGATCCGCGGCGTTGCGCTGGGTGTTGTCGGCGTGGCGGCGATCCAGGCGCTGCTCCTCGGGGTCGGCTTCTTCGCCATTGGCCTTCCAGCTCCCGGCCTTTGGACGCTGGTGGCGCTTTTGCTGGGCATCGTGCAGGTGCCCCTTATGGTTCTGACCCTGCCTGTCATCGGCTATGTCTTCGCGACCGAAGCGACGACGCCGGCGATCATCTTTTCGGTCTGGACCTTCGTCGCCGGGCTTAGCGACAACGTCCTCAGGCCATTGCTGCTCGGCCGCGGATCGGAAGTGCCGATGCCGGTGATTCTCATTGGTGTCATCGGCGGCATGCTTGCCGACGGCCTTCTCGGCCTGTTTGAGGGGCCTGTGCTGCTGGCCATCGGCTATGTGCTGCTCATTGAATGGCTGCGGCAGAACCCGGTCGAGGGTGGGCCGCAGATTGACGGTCCGGCACCGTGATTGCGGTCCTTGCTCTCGGCTTGCCGGCGATGTCGGCATGCCTTGCACTCCAGGCGCCAGGAACGGAGCGCCGAAGGCCGCTTACGGCGTCCGTACGGTACTCGTTCCGCTGACGAGCGACCCCGACCCCGGGTGCAAAACCGATGTCAGAAGTTCGCTCGCGCCCGACCACACGATCTGCACGCCGAGGCAGAACAGGATGAATGCCGACAGGCGCACCGCAATATCGGTACCCCCCTGCCCGAGCAAAGCCTGGACGCGGTCCGCGTAGGCAAAACACACAAAGATGGTAACGGCGATCGTCGCGATCGCGCAAAGGCACACCGCGACAAACAGGAGTTCCTCCGCCGTACTCTGGTAATGCATCTTGGACAGACCGAGGCTGATCGCGACCGCGATGGTGCCCGGCCCCGTCGTCAACGGCAGAGTGAGCGGATAGAAGGCCTGGCTCATCGGGTCCGTCCGCGACACCCCATCGGCGGAAGCCTCGACCTCGTTCTGGCTGCCTCCATGGAGAAGCCTCCATCCGGCGACGGCCACGATGCAGCCCCCGGCAACGCGCAGGACCGGAATGGAAATGCCGTAGAATTCCAGGACGAGCGCGCCCAGCAGAACCGAGATGATCAGCACGACGAAGGAATTGATGGCGACCCGCCGCGCAATCTTGCGGCGATCCTTGGACGAGACGCCGTTCGTCAGTCCCAGGAAAACGAGCGCCGACCCCGGCGGATTGACCACCGGGAAGATGGCCGCGACGACAAGAAGGAACGTGTTGAGCATTGTGTGCGCCCCCGCCGCACGATCGCGGCGGCAAAGCCTACACCGCCGCCTCGAGGGCCGTCAGATGGGACGGGCACACACGCCCCATCGGCCTGTGGAGGACCGTGCCAAAACAGAAGGGCCCTCCTCCGGCGTCAGCCGAAGAAGGGCCCGGTTGTCGCTTGCGTCCCGATTACAGCAGGTCGCTCTCGGCGGGTTTCGGCGAGGCGGTACCGCTCTTTGTCGGGGCGACTTCCTCCTTGAGCTTCGCCTTGGCCTTCTCCGCGACCTTCTTCACACGTTCGGTCACGCTGCCGGTGATGTTCGCCGCATCCTCCGTCGTGAGTCCCTGCTCCTGGGCTTCCTCTTTCACGGCGTCGTAGGTACGCCCGGCGGCGGCGGCAGCCTCGTTGATGCCCTGCTCCGCCAGGTTCGTGGCCTGATCCTTCACGCGGTCGCTGGCCTCGCCCATCAGGCGGGATTCGGCCGGCGTGGATCTGAACGCCGCGCCGAGCAGCGCTCCCAGCGCAATGCCCGCAATGACGAGGGTGACGGGCTGCTCCTCCGCCAGACGGAGCGCGCGCTCCTGCGCATCCCGGCCGGTCTGCAACGCACTCCGGCCCAGCCTTCGGCCACGCCGTGACACGTCGCGCCCGAAGGCGGAGGCGCGCTCGCCTGCCGTGCCGCGTGCGCGGCCCAGACCCTCGACCGCGCGGCCTGCCGTTTCCGACAGGCTGTCGCTGCGCGGCCTGCCGTCTCCGACAGACTGTCGCCTGCGCTGTAGGCCGCATCGCGTGCGCCGTCCACGGCGGAGCGGGCCTTGTCCATGAGATTCTGGGCAACGCCGTCGCCTTCCGATCCGTCGTCCTCTGCATAAACGTCCTCTTCGAGCGAGGTCACGGGATCGGGAATCCCCTGATCAAAATCCCGGCCCGGATGCGGGAAGCGGCGGCTCGCGCTGCGTGATATCCTCGTCATCGCGCGAGACGCCCGGCAGGCCGCCGCCCCGCCCCGACATCAGCCAGGCAATCCCGGCGCCGACGAGAGCGACGGGAAGCGGATTGTCGCGAACGCTGGTTCCGAGATTGCGGACATAGGAACCGCCGCCCGAGCGGCGGGCGAACTGCCACGCTTCGTCGAGCACCTGCCCCGGCGTCATGCGATAGCGCAGTTGGTCGAGCGTGCCGCGAAGATCCGCGCGACGCTTTTCGACGTCGCGTTCGATCGCCGCGCTCGACCGGCCTTTATCGTGTGTCATTGCACCTTCTCCTTCACCATTGCGGCGTCGCGCTTCAACTGGCCGGCGGTGCGGCCCGGAGCGAGACGCGATGCTTTCAGACGGCCGAGGCCGATGGAGACGAGCAGCCACCCGATCAGGCCGACCACGGCCGCCACGATCAGCGAAGACCACGGCGCCGGAATCCCGGCTTCGATCAGTGCCGCAACCGCCGCCGCGAGCAGGACGTTCACCGCGCCGATGAGAAGCACCGCGCCGCCGATCGCGAGCCCGAGACCGGCGACGCCCTGCGTCACCTTCTCGGACAGCTCCGCGCGCGCAAGCTGGATTTCCGAGTTGAACAGGCCGGTGGCCTGGCTCATGAGATCGGCGATCAGACCGGGCGTCGATCTTTGGCGGTCGGGGCCGTAACCCGTGGAGTGGAAGTCCTCATTCGTAGTCATGTGAGTCTCCATAACGGCGGGGTTCCGGCCCGAAGGATTCGGCTGTCTGCCGATCGCTGGAACTCTTCAGGAAGCGCGCGATGACGAGACCGGCGACAACCGCGCCGCCGAACACGAGCAGCGGCTGACGCCGCGCGATGTCGCGCGCGTCGGATGCGAGATCGTTGATGCTGCGATCGCGGAGCCGGGACGAAAACCGCTGCGTGCCTTGCGCGGCCTTCTGGATAAAGTGCGCCGTCTCCGGAGCGTCCTTTTCGATGTCCGCGGCGGCACGTTCGACGGCGCCGGCAAAACTGTTGAGGCGATCGGCGCCGGTGCGCTTGCCGGTCTCGGCATAATCGAGCGCACGGGATTTCAGATCGCTGGCAAGGTCGGAGGCTTCATCGCCGACCGCCTGTACCGCAGACCGCGCCTGGTCCTTCAGCGAACCGGCGGCGGCTTCCGATTGGCTCTCGAATTCGCGGGCCCTGCGGTTGGCCTCCTCGCGAATGCGATCGATCGTTTCGCCCGGGGACGCGGGCGAAGAAGAAGGCGAATTGCCTGCCGATGGAATGTCGCTCATGGCGTTGCTTCCTGATTGGGGGTGCACGGCACAGTGCCGCTTGCTCTAATCTCAACCTGTGCGACGCCTTCCCGTTCCCCGCGCGGAACCGCACCGATGAAAAAAATCCGTGCATTCTCGTTCGGGAGAGAGTTTCAGGTGTCCTTGCCGGGGTGGACGGCGGTCACGGACGCGGCAGCGCTGCCGCAGCGGAGACATCCCAGCGTCCCAGCTCGGAAAGCACACCCATTTGGACCCCGGCGGGCTCGAGTGGCTGCGAACGGCACCTCGTTGACATTCCGCGAGTTCGGGACTGGACTGGCTGTGGCTCAGGGGCTCCGATGACGGGAGTTGTCCGCGTAAGGACAACGCCGCCAGAAACTGAATTGTGATCGGGCGGACTGAAGCTCGAGGTGAAGGCCGAAAAACCCACCGAGGTATCAGGCTGACGGGGTTAGTGACTCGTCCTCCCGACAGCGTGACGGCAATCCGCAAGACGCTGCTATCAACGATGAGAGAGGCGAAGCGCGTTGGCTAGTGCACGGCCGGTTTGGGCGGCGACCCACGTGGGTCATGTCAGGCCCGCGAATGAGGATCATTGCTGTGTGGACTACTGGCTCAGCGCCGGTAGGAATGCCTCCTGGCACGGGCTCGTCGACTGCGCTCCCAGTTGGGCGGTCATCGCAGACGGCATGGGTGGTCACGATGCCGGCGAAGTAGCCAGCGAGTTGGCGGTTCGGACCATTATGGGACTCGCGCAAGGCGCCCGGTCAGAACTGGATATCGCGCGGATGCTCGAGGCGGCCAACGACCTTATCTACGAAGAGATGTACGGCGACCGAGGTCGCGTGGCCATGGGAAGCACGGTGGTCGGCGTCGTCCTGCGCGGGCAGGCGGCTCTGATATTCAATGTGGGAGACAGTCGGCTCTATCTGACGCGCGGAGCTGAGCTGGTCCTGGAGAGTGTCGACGACACCCTCACCGGAGCGCTTCCGAACCGGAAAGTCCGAAGCCATGCCCTCACGCAGGCGCTCGGCGGGAGCTTCAGGCGCATCCCCTTCACTCCTCACATCAAGGGCAGAATTTTATCCGGCAGCGAAGGGCTGCTCCTGTGTTCGGACGGGCTGACAGACATGCTTTCGGATGAGGAGATCGGGAGCATCCTCTCGCCTCGGCCGACGCATCCTGCGCAGGCGCTGGTCTCGGCCGCGCTGGATGCTGGTGGCTCGGACAACATCACGGTCGTGGTGGTCGGGACTCCCGTCTAATTCGCGCTGTCTTGATGCTTGAAGCGCTTCGGCATTCCGACGATGACCGCTGTTGACTCCTGCGCGAAAGAGAACAAACATAGAACATCAAAACGGCTAGGAGACGTATCGTGAGCGCGCCAGGCGGCCCTGAAGGCTATTCCATCACCATCGGCTATATGCGCGCACTCGGCGTGCGCTCGGTTCGGGCGAGATGCATGCAGTGTAATTACACTCGGCCGGTGAGCCTCGACGAATATCCGGACGACGCCGTTTTCTACGCATTCCGTCCCGCTCTCCAATGCCCCTCGTGCGGGTCGAAGCAGATCCTCTCGTCGCCGGTTTGGCGCGACAGCGTGCTTCAGGCCGCGGAGTGAGGCCCGCCGCGACTTCTGCGCCCTCCCTCCCCTGAATGGGGAGGGCCGACTCGTGCGTAAGCACGAGCGGGGTGGGGTGATGACCTATCGATACATGAGAGCCGCCTCGAACTCCGCACCCCCACCCCGGAGCGCTTCGCGCTCTCGGCCCTCCCCACAAGGGGGAGGGAAAGACGACCGAACGCATGTCCCAGGAGCGCTTCGCGACCGAACGCATGTCCCAAACTCCCGTACCCCGGACAAGCTGCACGAAGTGCAGCGCCGATCCGGGGTCCAGGAGCGAAGTGGCGGCGCAGCCGCCTCGATCGTTCAACGCAGCAGCGAATCGAGCACGCCTTCGGGCCCGTCGATCCTTGGGTCCCGGATCTCACTGGACCTACTGCGCTCCAGCCGAGTTGACCCGAAGACGGCCCATCGCATTCCCAAGTCCCTGCCCGTGACAACCGCGCCATCGTGTTCAGGCGCTGCTCCCGTACCCCGGACAAGCTGCGCGAAGCCAGCGCCGATCCGGGCCGGAGCGACGCGCGCCTAATACTCCATCCCAGGTATGCACTGCGCCAGGAGCGAAGTGGCGGCGCAGCCGCCTCATCATTCAACGCAGCATGGATTCAGTGCGCCTTCGGCGCGATTCAATCCTGGGTCCCGGATCTGCAACTCAACTCGGCTATAGCCGAGTTGAGCACTCAATGTGCCGAACTCGGGCAAGCCCGAGTTGGGTGCTGCGCACAGCTTGTCCGGGAGACAAGGCCGAGCTTCCAGCGACGTACATACTCGACTACGCGATCAATCCACGTGGCACCGCCGACGTGCATGACGACGCTTGGCTGCACGCCGCCAAGGCCGAACGGCGATCGAGTGGCCTTCGTCTGAGTAGCACGCAGAGCCGAACGCCTGCCGGTTCGCTGTACTCGGCCACGAGTTAGATGTTCCAGCCGACATGTTTGACTCGCGGATGCGTCAAACGCGGTCAGGAGCACCGGATCGTCAGGCTCGAGCCATTACAAGGTATATATGGCATATCTACGCGTATAATTTTGAGCCGGCCCCCACGACTTATATTCCGCCGCTAGTCGGATGCCGACCTGACCAGGCACCGCAGCAATGCAGCGAAACCCGCGTGCATAGCGCCTTCCTAGGTAATTGGCCTCGTCGCGTGCGCTGCCGTGTACAGCGTCCGTTCGGATCGAAGCGAAAATCGCAAATCCAGGACCAGTAAATGGGCATCGTCCGCTTCGCGCTCAAATTTCCCTACACGTTCTACGTGCTGGCCGCGCTTATTCTGTTTCTCGGCGCCATCGCGATTCGCGTCATGCCGACCGACATCTTTCCGCAGATCAACATCCCGGTCGTGACGGTGATCTGGCAGGAAACCGGCCTCACCACGCCCGAGATGGAGGAGAGGGTCAGCACCTACAGCCAGTACTCGATCAGCGCCAACGTCAACGGCATCAAGAACATGGAGTCGCAGACGCTGGACGGCCTGTCGGTCCAGAAACTCTATTTCCAACCGGATGTTAACCTCGACCTCGCAATCGCGCAGGTTGTCTCGGCGACGAATGCGATCAGGGCCCTGATGCCGCCCGGAATCCAGCCGCCGATCATCGTCCAGTATAACGCGTCGAGCGTGCCCGTCCTGCAGCTCAGCCTCAGTTCAAACGAACTCAACGAGCAGGAGCTCTATGACTACGGCATCTATCGGATACGCCAGCAACTGGCGCCGATTTCCGGCATCACCCTGCCCACCCCGGCCGGCGGCAAGTACCGGCAGATCATGGTGGACATCGATCAAAAGAAGCTCTTGGCCCAGGGCCTGACGCCGCTCGACATCGTGAACGCCGTCAATGCGCAGAACCTGACGCTGCCGTCCGGGACCGCGAAGATCGGCGACAAGCAATACACCGTCCGCACCAATGCGGAGCCCGCCTCGATCGACGACCTCAATAATCTCCCGATCAAGCAGGTGAACGGCGTCACCGTGTTCATGAAGGACGTCGGCCAGGTGCATGACGGATGGTTGGTCCAGCAGAACATCGTCCGCCAGGACGGTCACCGCTCGGTCCTCTTGAGCATCATCAAGAACGGCAATGCCTCGACGCTGAACGTCGTCAACGCGGTCCGTTCGGCGCTCACCACCCTCCGCGCCAGCGCCCCTGCGGGGATGGAAATCCATGAATTGTTCGATCAGTCGGTGTTCGTGAAGAACTCGATCACGGGCGTGCTGCGCGAAGGCGCGATCGCCGCCGGCCTCACCGCGCTGATGATCCTGCTGTTTCTCGGCTCATGGCGCTCGACCATCGTGGTGATGATCTCGATACCGCTCGCGATCCTGTCATCCCTCGTCGTGCTGTATTTCCTCGGCGAGACGATGAACACGATGACGCTGGGCGGATTGGCGCTCGCGGTCGGCATTCTGGTCGACGATTCAACCGTCACCATCGAAAACACCCACCGGCTGCTCAACGAAGAACACATGCCCTTGCCCGAGGCGACCCTTCACGGCGCGGCGGGTATCGCGATACCTACTTTGGTGTCGACGCTCGCAATCAGCTGCGTCTTCACCTCGGTGGTCTTCCTGGACGGCCCGGCGCGTTATCTGTTTACGCCGCTCGGGCTCGCCGTCGTCTTCGCCATGCTGGCCTCGTACGCGCTTTCGAGGACCCTGACGCCGATCACCATCGGCCTCTTGCTGAAGAGCGAACATCACGGTCCGGCGACCGGCTCCCGCAATCCGTTCCGGCGTTTTCACGCGGCGTTCGAGCGCGGCTTCGAGCACATGCGCGAGGGCTATGCCCGGATGCTCCATGTGCTGCTCACCCGGCGCTGGATCGTCCCGGGCGTCGCCGTCGCCATTCTCGGCCTCGGCGCTGTGATGTTCACCTTCGTCGGCCGCGATTTCTTCCCGCAAATCGACGGCGGCCAGATCCAGCTCCACGTCCGCGCTCCCGCCGGCACCCGTATCGAGAGCACTGAAAAGATTTTCCAGGCGGTCGAGGACAAAATCCGAAGCGTCATACCCGAGAACGAACGCGAGTTGATCGTCGACAATATCGGGCTGCCGGCGCGCGCCTATAACCTCGCCTTCACCGACGGCTCGACCATCGGAGTCAATGACGGCATCATCCAGGTGGCACTCAAGAAAGGCCATAAGCCGACCGCCGACTATGTCCGGAAGCTGCGCCAGGTGCTACCCGCGGCCTTCCCCGAAAGCGTTTTCTATTTCCAGGCGGCGGATATCGTCACCCAGATCCTCAATTTCGGCCTTCCGGCGCAGATAGACGTCCGAACCGTCGGCTATGACAAGGCGAAGAACCTCGAGGTCGCGAAGGAACTCCGCCGGCGCATCGCCGAAATCCCGGGGATTTCCGATGCCCATCTCCAGCAGGAGACCGATGGACCGGCGTTCTTCGCTGATATCGACCGGTCGCGGGCCGCCCAATTGGGGCTCAACGCGAGCACGATCGCGAACAACCTCAATGTAAGCCTCAGCTCCTCCGAGCAGGTAACGCCCAATTTCTGGGTCGATCCGAAATCCGGCATTCCCTATTATTTCGCGGTCCAGACCCCGGAACGCGAGGTGAACTCGCTCAACGCTCTGGAGAACACGCCGGTCACGACGGCACTGTCGCCCGCAGGGACCCCGGTACCGGGAATGCTCAGCAATGTCGCAACAGTGAAGCGCGAGACGATTCCGACCAACTCCAACCAGACCAATATCCAGCCGGTCTATGAGGTCTATGCGAGCGCACAGGGGCGCGACCTCGGCGGCATTTCAGCCGACATCAGCAAGATCGTCGCTGAGGAGCAGACGAAGCTTTCTCCCGGCAACACGATCCAGATCGTCGGCCAGATCGACAGCATGAACAGCTCCTTCCGGAATCTAGGCATCGGCCTGTTGTTCGCGGCGGTGTTCGTCTACCTGCTGATGGTGACGAACTACCAGAACTTCATGGATCCTTTCGTCGTCATACTGGCTCTGCCGGCGACGTTCTGCGGCATCCTCACGATGCTGTTCATCACCGGCACGACGCTCAACGTGCCGTCGCTGATGGGCGCGATCATGGCGGTCGGCGTCGCCTCGGCGAACTCGATCCTGCTCGTCACCTTCGCCCGCGAGCAACAACTCGCCGGCAAGCCCGCTTTCGAGGCCGCGATCGACGCCGGCCATACCCGTATCCGTCCGGTGCTTATGACCGCAGCGGCGATGATCGTCGGCATGATCCCCATGGCGATCGGCGGCGCGGGCGAAGAACAGAATGCGGCGCTGGCGCGTGCGGTCGTCGGCGGCCTGCTGTTCGCCACTCCCACAACCCTGTTCGTCGTGCCCTATCTGTTCGCAATGCTGCGGAAGGGACGCGACGGCAAAACCGCCCATGGTGTGTTCGAAGAGGAAATCGCATGAGTGACGCTGGGCAGCTGCCGGGAAATGAACCTCCGGATCGCAAGGACGAGCCGGGCGTGGATCATGTGATCGAAAATCCGCCGGAGCAGGGTTCCGGCCAGCCGCGCCGATCGGGCGGCCGGCTGTTCGGACTTGCCATATTCGTCGTGTTGGCCGGCGCGCTCTCCGTCGGCGCACGGAATCATTATTCGCAGCAGAAGGAGGTCATGGAGACCTCCGCGCAGCATCGCGATCTCGTTCCCAGCGTCAAGGGAGCGACGGTGAAAGCGAATTCCGCCGACAAGATCGTGTCCCTGCCCGCCACGACCTCGGCTTTCGCCACCGCGAACATCTTTGCCCGTGCCAGCGGCTATATCGAAAAACGTAACGTCGACATCGGCGATCATGTGAAGGCTGGTGATATCCTTGCACAGATCACCGCCCCCGAACTCGATCATCAGATCGCCGAAGCCGAGGCCTCGCTTGTCCAGGATCAGGCCAACTTGCGCCAGGCGCAGGCGAGCGCCGATCTCGCACAAATCACAGACGGGCGCGACCGCCCACTGGTCAAGGACGGCTGGTTGACACGGCAGCAGGGCGACACCGATCGCTTGACCGTTCAGGCCCAGCAAGCCGCAGTCGGCGTTGCGCAGGCCACCGTCGCGGCTCAGGAAGCCCTGCTTCGGGTGCTCCACCAGGACAAGGACTATCAGAGTGTCGTCGCGCCGTTCAACGGCGTCATAACCCAGCGCAATATCGATGTCGGCGCCCTGGTGCAGGCGGACGCATCCTCCGGCACCTTCATGTTCAATATCATGCAGAGTGACGTCATTCGCGTCCAGGTCTTCGTCCCGCAGGACGAGGCGTTCGGCCTCGGGCCCGGCGTCAAGGCGGTCGTGCGTGTCCCCGAAATCCCGGATCGCGCCTTCCCCGGGGAGGTGACCCGGATCGCCGACGCGCTGCAGCCCGGCACACGCACATTGCTGACCGAGATCGACGTGCCCAATCCGGACGGAGCGCTGTCGCCCGGGATCTATTGCACGGCGGAACTGCACATCCCGCCCAAGACGCCGTCGTTTACGGTGCCTGCGGATGCAATCGTCTTCGACAGCGAGGGGGTGCACGTCGCCGTAGTCGAAAACGGCACCGTCCACATCCGCAAGGTAACGGTGGCGCGAGACGAAGGAACGCACGTGGAAGTGCGCGATGGCGTCAAAGACGGAGACCAGGTGATCCTCAACCCGGCGGTCGACATCACTGAGGGAAGCAAAGTACAGATACGCGCCGACGCTGCGAAGCCGGTCACCTAGATCTGTTCCGGCCGCGTGCGCGCGGCACCCCGTCGCTGACGTCTCCCTGGAAGCGGACGAAGTTCTCGACGAACATGCCTCCGAGACGCTCTATGGCGGGGGAACCGCCGGGAGGATCCCGACGCTGGACCAGCAGCGGGCTTATGGGCCTGTCATCCGTTCGGCGATGAGCCCGGCGACGATGTCGCTCCGGACGTCGTGCCAAGGCCGCTCGGTGAAGGCGTGCCAAGCCCACTCGGTGACGGCGTGCCAAGCCCACTCGGCGACGTCGTGCCAAGCCCACTCGGTGACGTCAGGCCAAGCCCGCTCGGTGCCGTCGTGGTCGTGCCCAGCCCGTTCGCTGACGTCAGGCCGAGCCCGCTCGGTCGCGTCGTGGTCGTGCCAAGCCCGTTCGCTGACGTTGTGCTGAGCCCGCTTGGCATGCTCCTCCCGTTCGCCGTCGGCGATCCGCCGCTGATGCAGTTCGAAGTCATCGTGCTGAGTATACCGATGCTCAGGTCGGTTTGCGCGGCGACGCCGCTGCAAGCGGTGCCTGGCGACCCTTCGAACTGGCCGATAACACCGAGGCCGAGTTCACCGGACAGGAACGGCTCCGACGTATTCGCCGTGCCGAACATCGGCACCGTTGTGCGGATGCCGGATCCCAGCGACGCGGGAACCTGGCTGCCGCCCCCCGGCAGCGGCGCGGGAATCTGGCTGCCGGCCCCCGGCATCGTGGCCGCGCTGGGAACAACGGTGCTGTTCGGGTTCACAAAGGGAGATGGCACCAATGGCGGCATCGTCGTCGAAGCCCGGCTTGAGAGAAGTGGCGTCGCCATGGACGGAACCGTGTTTTGAATCGACGGAACCGTGTTTTGAATCGTCCGACCCGGTTGGGTGCGGCCACCGGTTGGCGTCTGTGCAAAGGCACCCGAGCTTCCCGCAGCGACGAGGGCTGCGGCGGCGAGCGAGGTTACAAACTTGTTGTTCATTGATCGCGTCCTGCGGAATTAAGTTCTCAAAGCCACCCAACGCAGGCTCGGTACCGGCTTATGGCACGACACTGTGATGATCTTGGAATCCGAGACTATGGGGCGACGACCAAAATAGTTGAAAGCTTCTCCGATATAGGTCGCGCCATGTCGATTTAAACCTATACGTAATGGTTATGCCATTTGTGTTATACTGTTGCTTCAGCCACACGATCACGTACGCATCGATCATCTGCGCGGGCTTGAGCGGACTTCTTGCGCCGAGGCCGAGGGTCCTCGGTCGAGGACGACGGAGCCAGCCGCATCTTCGGCAGAGGCGGCGTGCGGGCGCGGTTCCAGCCGTACCCCGGACAAGCTGCACGAAGTGCAGTGCAGATCCGGGGTCCAGGAGCGAAGTGGCGGCGCAGCCGCCTCCATATCAAGCAGCAGGAATGCTGTGCGCCTGCGGCGCGATCTCAACTCCTGGGTCCCGGATCAGCGCTGTGCTGCGCACAGCTTGTCCGGGAGACAGGGCCGAGTTTCCGGCGACGTACATACTCTACCACGCGCGACTACGCTCCGCCCCCTCCCCCATCGCTGGAACAGGACCGCCTGGCCTTTCCGAACCAACTAAACCTCGGAGTCGATGACCTCGCGCAGCCGGACCGCCAATTCCTGCTGGCGGTACGGCTTGGTGATGAGCGGAAATACTTCGTCGTCCTGGGTGTGCCGGCTCAGCGCTTCGCCGGTATAGCCCGATGTCAGCAAGACCTTGATGTCGGGACGAATTTTCCTCGCCTCGGAGGCGAGTTGCACGCCGGTCTTGCCGCCCGGCATGACGACATCCGAGAAGATGACGTCCACGCTGTCGCCGCGGCGCAGAATCTCGAGCGCGCTGTTGGCGTCGGAGGCGGTCGTCACCTGGTAGCCGAGGTCCGACAATATCTCGATGCCGAGCGCCAGGACGGCGGCGTCGTCCTCCACCAGCAGAACGCGTTCGGCACGCGCCGGCGCGGGCCGGGGTATCTCCACCAAGTCCGCGAGACGGGTCGGAACCTTCGAGCTGATCGGCAGGCAGATCGACAGCTCCGTGCCCGTTCCGAGCGCGCTTCGGATCGACACGAACCCGCCCGACTGCCGCACGAAGCCGTAGACCTGCGACAGGCCGAGTCCGCTGCCCTTCCCGATCTCCTTTGTGGTGAAGAACGGTTCGAAGGCGCGTACCACAACCTCCGGCGCCATGCCGGTGCCGGTGTCGCCGACGGTGATCGCCACCCACGGCCCTGCCGCATCGGAGGGCTGATCCGCCAGGAGATCGTCTCCCTCGGTCAGGCGGCGAACGATGAACTTCAGCGTGCCGCCCTGGGGCATGGCGTCCCGCGCATTCACGGCGAGATTGAGAAGCGCCGTCTCGAGCTGTGCCGGATCGACTTCGCAGACAATCGGCTCCTCCGAAAGCTCGGTCTGGAACTGGACGCTTTCGCCGATGGCGTGGCGCACCAAAGGCTGGAAGCGCGCGACGAGCCCGTTCACGTCGAGGGTCTGGGGGCTGAGGAGCTGGCGGCGCGAAAAGGCGAGCAGATGCCCGGTCAGACTCTGCCCGCGCTCCGCCGCATGGCGCATGGCTCCGATCTGCCGCTGCATCCGCTCGCCGGTGACGTTGCGGCCGATGAGATCGAGATTGCCGAGGATGACGGTCAGGAGATTGTTGAAGTCGTGCGCGATCCCGCCGGTGAGCTGGCCGACCGTCTCCATTTTCTGCGCCTGGACAAGCTGCTGCTCCAGCATGCGCAGGTCCGTCACGTCGAGCAGCGTCCCGATGATCTCGCTCGGAGCCTCCCCTTCGGGCGCCGGAGCGATGCCCTGATCCAGAAACACCCGGTAGGTGCCGTCGGCGCAGAGCCAGCGGTATTCGCAGGAATAGGCGCCGCTCGCGATGGCGCCGTTCAGGCTTTCGATCACACGCGGAAGATCGTCGTGATGGACACGGCTCAGGCCGAATTCCGGATCGCCGGTAAGATAGGCCGGTTTGAAGCCCGTCAGCCGTTCAAACGCGTCGCTGACGAACAGCGCGCCGAAGGGATAGGAAATAGACCGGGAATGAAAGCACACGGGCAGCGACCGGAGAATGGATTCCTGGCGTTCCTGCGTGCGCTGGAGCTCCTGCTCGGCAATCAGCTTTTCCGTGCGTACGCGGAAGTTCTCCTCCTGGAGCCTGTGGCGAAGCTCCGCCTCCCTCGCCGCTTCCGCCTGCTTGAGATAGAGCTGGACGAAAACGGAGACCTTGCTTTTCAGGACGAACGGGTCGACCGGCTTGAACACCATGTCGACGGCGCCGACGGAATAGGCCTGCATCAGATGGGATTCGTCGCGGAAGACGGCCGTCAGAAACACGATCGGAATGTGCTGGCTGCGGCGGCGGGCGCGGATCAGCGCCGCCGTCTCGTAGCCGTCCATTCCGGGCATGTGCAGGTCGAGCAGGATGACCGCGAAATCGTCGTTGAGAAGGCAACGCAACGCATCCTCGCCCGACCGCGCGACGACCAGGATCTGATCGAGTTCCTCCAGGACCGTCGAGACGGCAAGCGCATTGCGCTCGTCGTCGTCGACGATGAGGATTTTCGCACGCGGCGTGTCCGCACCGGACACCCTCGGTGCCGATATGACCTGGTTCGGAAGTTTAGGCTCGATCGACATTCGCCTCAGCCCGCCAACGGCGGAAAGACGAGGACCTTGGGGCCGTCGTTCGATTTCGAGGGCCCGATCTGGTCGGCCCGCTGAAGCCAGACGCGAAGCACCGAAACGAGCTGCTCCATGTCGACGGGCTTGGCCACATAATCGGACGCGCCCGCTTCGATGCACTTCTGCCGGTCGCCCTTCATCGCCTTCGCCGTGACGGCGACGATCGGCATGTTCGCGAAGTTCGCCATCCTGCGGATTTCGCGGATGGTCTCGTAGCCGTCCATACCGGGCATCATGATGTCGACCAGAGCGACATCGGCGTCCGGTATGCGCTGCAGCAATTCCACACCGGAGCGGCCGCTTTCCGCGTAGTGCAGTTCCATGCCGTGCTCTTCGAGAGCGCTTGTGAGCGAAAAGATGTTGCGGATGTCGTCGTCGATGACGACCACCTTTCGTCCCATCAGTTGCGGATCGCAGCGGCGGAGCTGCTGCATGGCGTCGCGCGTCGCCTCCGAGAGGTTCTGGTACGGGCGGTGCAGGACCAGAGCCGCATCGTCCTGAAGCTGCGCCAATGTCCGCACCGTGCGCAGCCGGTTGAGCCGCGACAGCGATTGCGACACCACGACGTTCGGCTCCGGCAGATAGGCGATCACCGGCGTGTCCGTTGCGCGCATCGCCTCGACGACATCGGCGTTCAGCGGTTCGCCCGTATCCGCGAGATCGAGCACGATGCAATCGAACTCGTCGTGTGACAGCATCCGGGTGATCTCCCTCGGCTTCGACACGCTGAGCGTCTCGACATCGGCCGCGCCGAGTGTCGCGGCAAGCGCCCCTTTGCGGGCCGCAGGCTCCACCGCGAGAAGCCGTTTCGGCGCGGCCTCCGAACGCCTTCACCTTGTCGAGCGTCGCCAGAATGGTCTCGCGCTCCACCGGCTTGCCGCTGACGCCGTAGGCGCCGATGTTGAGGCTCAGCGCGGTGTCGTCCAGGCCCGATATGACGTGGATCGGGATGTGCCGCGTTTCGGGATTGCGCTTGAGCAGATCGAGCAGCGCGAAGCCGTCCATGTCGGGAAGGCCGATATCGAGCGTAATGGCATCGGGACTGTAGCGGCGGGCCAGGGATACGACCGACGCGCCCTCGGCGGTGACGAGACCCTTGAAGCCGGCTTCGCGCGCCATGTTGAGAAGGACCGAGGCGAAACGCGGATCGTCCTCGACGATGAGAACCACGGGATCGCCCCTGTTGATGTGGTCGCGGTCGTCGGGGATGCGCTCGGTCGTGGATTCGGGAAGCTGGATCCCCGCAAATCCGCGCATCGGGACGCCCGCGCTCTTATTCTGGACAGACGGCGCGAAGTTGAGCGGCAGATAGAGCGTAAAGGTCGAGCCGACGCCCGGATCCGAAGTCACGGTCAGCTCGCCGCCGAGGAGGCGCGTGATTTCGCGGCTGATCGACAGGCCGAGGCCCGTCCCGCCGTATTTACGGCTGGTGGTGCCGTCGGCCTGCTGGAACGCCTCGAAGATCAGACGCTGCTTCTCGCGCGCGATGCCGATGCCGGAATCCTCGACGATGAACGCGACGACGTCCATTCCGGGCCCGAAATGCCCGACGCTCCAGCCCGAGTCCGGCTTTTCGATCCTGAGCCGGACATGGCCCTGCTCGGTGAACTTGAACGCATTGGACAGGAGGTTCTTGATGATCTGCTGCAGGCGTTTGTCGTCGGTGTAGATCGACGACGGCAGGTTTTCGCCGAGCTCGATCGCAAACGACAGCTTCTTGTTCTGGGCGATCTGCGAGAACGTCCGGTCCATGTCCTCGCGCAGCGATCCGAACGCCGTCTCGCCGACATCGAGGGTCACCGTGCCGGACTCGATCTTGGACAGGTCCAGGATGTCGTTGATGAGACCGAGCAGATCCGTGCCCGCGTGATTGATGGTGCGGGAGAACTCGACCTGCTTGTCGGTCAGATTGCCCTGCGCGTTGTCGGCGAGCAGCTTCGAGAGAATGAGAAGGCTGTTCAGCGGCGTGCGCAGTTCGTGGCTCATATTCGCCAGGAACTCCGATTTGTATTTCGAGGTCAGCGCCAGTTGTTCGGCCTTGTCCTCGATCTCGATCTTGGCCTGCTCGACTTCGCGGTTCTTGGCTTCGACCGCCTTGTTCTGCTGCGACAGAAGCTGCGCCTTTTCCTCGAGCTCCGCATTGGTGTTCTGGAGTTCGTCCTGCTTGGACCGCAGCAATTCTTCCGACTGACGCAGGGTTGCCGCCTGCTGTTCCAGACGGTCGTTTGTCTTCTTCAGCTCTTCCTGCTGCGACTGAAGTTCGGCGGTCAGAAGCTGCGATTGTTCCAGCAGGCCCTCGGTCCGCATGTTCGCCGCGATCGTGTTGAGCACGATGCCGATCGATTCCATCAGCTGGTCGAGGAAGCTCTGATGGGTCTCGCTGAACTCGCTGAACGAGGCGAGTTCGATCACCGCGTTCACTTCGCCCTCGAACAAAGCGGGCAGCGCGATGACATTGAGCGGCGTCGACTGGCCGAGGCCGGAACTGATCTTGACGTAATCGCCGGGCACTTGCCGGAGCAGGATGCGCTCCTTCTCCGATGCGCACTGGCCGATCAGCCCCTCGCCGAGCTTGAAATGGCCGGGCGGCGGGTTCGACTGGTTCGAGGCATAGCTCGCCGCGAGCGTCAGCGCGTTGGCGTTTCCGCCGTCGTCCGCCGCGTTGACGTAGAACACGCCGTGCTGCGCGTTGACGAGCGGGGCAAGTTCCGAGAGCACCATGTTCGACACCGTCGAAAGGTCGCGCTCGCCCTGCAGCATGCGGGTGAACCTGGCGAGGTTGGTCTTGAGCCAATCCTGCTCGGTGTTCTTCAGCGTCTGATCCTTCAGGTTCCGGATCATCTCGTTGATGTTGTCCTTCAGCGCCGCGACCTCGCCCGAGGCCTGGACGGTGATGGACCGCGTCAGGTCGCCCTTCGTCACCGCGGTCGAGACTTCGGCGATGGCGCGGACCTGGGTGGTGAGGTTCGCGGCGAGCTGGTTGACGTTGTCGGTCAGATCGCGCCACAGGCCGGCGGCGCCGGGCACGCGCGCCTGACCGCCCAGTTTGCCTTCGATGCCGACTTCGCGGGCGACGTTCGTCACCTGGTCGGCGAAGATCGCGAGCGTCTGGATCATGCCGTTGATGGTGTCGGCGAGCGAGGCGATTTCGCCCTTGGCGTCGACGGTCAGCTTGCGGTTCAGATTGCCCTGCGCCACCGCCGTCACGACATCGGCGATGCCGCGGACCTGGCCGGTCAGGTTGGCGGCCATCATGTTGACGTTGTCGGTCAGGTCTTTCCACGTACCGGCGACGCCCGGCACGCCGGCCTGGCCGCCGAGCTTGCCTTCGGTGCCGACCTCGCGCGCCACGCGCGTCACTTCCGAGGCGAAGGCGTTGAGCTGGTCCACCATCGTATTGACGGTGTTCTTCAGTTCCAGAATTTCGCCCTTCACGTCCACGGTGATCTTCTTCGACAGGTCGCCCTTGGCGACGGCGGTCGTCACTTCGGCGATGTTTCGCACCTGGCCCGTCAGGTTCGCCGCCATGCCGTTGACGTTGTCGGTCAGGTCCTTCCACGTCCCGGCGACGCCGCGCACATTGGCCTGGCCGCCGAGCTTGCCCTCGGTGCCCACTTCGCGCGCCACGCGCGTCACTTCCGAGGCGAAGCCGTTGAGCTGGTCCACCATCGTATTGACGGTGTTCTTCAGTTCCAGAATTTCGCCGCGCACGTCGACGGTGATCTTCTTGGAAAGATCGCCCGTCGCCACCGCGGTCGTCACTTCGGCGATGTTTCGCACCTGACCGGTCAGGTTCGCCGCCATGAAATTCACGTTGTCGGTCAGGTCCTTCCACGTGCCGCCGACGCCCTTCACCTGGGCCTGGCCGCCGAGCTTGCCCTCGGTGCCGACTTCGCGCGCCACGCGCGACACTTCCGAGGCGAACGAGTTCAGCTGGTCCACCATCGTGTTGATGGTGTCCTTCAGTTCGAGAATTTCGCCCTTCACGTCCACGGTGATCTTCTTGGACAGGTCGCCGTTCGCAACCGCCGTCGTGACCTCGGCGATGTTACGCACCTGACCCGTGAGGTTCGCGGCCATGCCGTTGACGTTGTCGGTCAGATCCTTCCACGTGCCGCCGACGCCGCGCACCTGCGCCTGGCCGCCGAGCTTGCCTTCGGTACCCACTTCGCGCGCCACGCGCGACACTTCCGAGGCAAAGCCGTTGAGCTGGTCCACCATCGTGTTGATGGTGTTCTTCAGCTCGAGGATTTCGCCCTTCACGTCCACGGTGATCTTCTTGGACAGGTCGCCGTTGGCGACCGCCGTCGTGACCTCGGCGATGTTACGCACCTGGCCCGTGAGGTTCGCGGCCATGCCGTTGACGTTGTCGGTCAGATCCTTCCACGTGCCGGCGACGCCCTCGACCTTGGCCTGGCCGCCGAGCTTGCCCTCGGTGCCGACTTCGCGCGCCACGCGCGACACTTCCGAGGCGAAGCCGTTGAGCTGGTCCACCATCGTGTTGATGGTGGATTTCAGTTCGAGAATTTCGCCCTTCACGTCGACGGTGATCTTCTTGGACAGGTCGCCGTTGGCGACCGCCGTCGTCACCTCGGCGATGTTACGCACCTGCCCGGTCAGGTTCGCGGCCATGCCGTTGACGTTGTCGGTCAGATCCTTCCACGTGCCGGCGACGCCTTCGACCTTGGCCTGACCGCCGAGCTTGCCCTCGGTGCCGACTTCGCGCGCCACGCGCGACACTTCCGAGGCAAAGCCGTTGAGCTGGTCCACCATCGTATTGACGGTGTTTTTCAGCTCCAGAATTTCGCCCTTCACGTCGACGGTGATCTTCTTCGACAAGTCGCCGTTGGCGACGGCCGTCGTGACTTCGGCGATGTTACGCACCTGCCCGGTCAGGTTCGCGGCCATGCCGTTGACGTTGTCGGTCAGATCCTTCCACGTGCCGCCGACGCCTTTGACCTGCGCCTGGCCGCCGAGCTTGCCTTCGGTGCCCACTTCACGCGCCACGCGCGACACTTCCGAGGCGAAGCCGTTGAGCTGGTCCACCATCGTGTTGATGGTGGATTTCAGTTCGAGAATTTCGCCCTTCACGTCCACGGTGATTTTCTTCGACAGGTCGCCGTTGGCGACGGCGGTCGTCACCTCGGCGATGTTGCGCACCTGACCGGTCAGGTTCGCGGCCATCGCGTTGACGTTGTCGGTCAGGTCCTTCCACGTACCGGCGACGCCCTTCACCTTGGCCTGGCCGCCGAGCTTTCCTTCGGTGCCGACTTCGCGCGCCACGCGGGTCACTTCCGAGGCGAAGGAGCCGAGCTGGCCCACCATCGTATTCACGACCTTGCCGATGCGCTGGAACTCGCCCCTGAGTTCGCGGCCGTCGATATCGAGGTTCATGGTCTGCGAAAGGTCGCCGCGCGCCACGGCGCCGATGACGCGGGCCACTTCCGCGGTCGGCTGCAGCGTGTCGCCGATCAATGTATTGACGGTGTCGATGTTGGCGGCCCACGACCCCTGCGCATTGGGCAGGCGCGCGCGGTGGGCGATCTTGCCCTGCTTGCCGACCATGTCGCCGAGCCGTTCCAGCTCCCGCGTCGTGCGCTCGTTCAGCTCGACCACATCGTTGAAGGCCTCGGCGATTTCGCCGTCGATCCCGGTCAGATCGGAGGGGAGCCGCACCGAAAAATCGCCTTTCCGGAAAGCCCGGAGCGCCGAGAGAAGATGGCGGGAATTCAGCGCGGGTGAGGTTTTGGGGGCTGCCGTGGCGGGCATGGGTCGTCCTCGGGCTTAGAAGCCGGGTGATGTGGGCCGGGTAATCGGCGAAAAAGCGGCGGATATGAGGGCATTGCAAAGCGTCCGAACACAAGGTCCGGAGCCGAGCCAAGAGAAACTTTGAAAGGTTCTGTCCACAACGCGCCCCCAACGCATGCAACGCGATCAAACGCGGCAGTTGCTGCAAGGTTCCGGCAAACGAGAACTTAGTTGTGGATAAGTCGGGCTGTCCCCTGCCCGCAGGCAAGTCCCCTCGCCCCTTGCCCGGTCAGTTCTGTGCGGACGCCAACACACCAGTAAGTTGTTGTTCGGCCACCCCGCCACCCCTGAGCGCCGGCCCGGCTACACTCGGCGCGGGGCCCTTACAGCCACTTGGCGCGCTTGAACCGTATGTAAAGCACCGTACAAGTCAGGACGATGAAGCCCACCACGACAAAATAGCCGTATTGCGTCTTCAGCTCCGGCATATATTCGAAATTCATGCCGTATATGCCCGCAATGGCTGTCGGCACGGCCAGGATCGCGGCCCAGGCGGCCAGCTGCCGGGTTATGACGCCGGTACGCTGCTGTTCCAGGAGAGTGCTGAACTCGAAGACCGAGGTCAGTACTTCGCGCAGGTCGTCGACCATTGTCTGGACGCGCCGGACGTGATCGAGGACATCGTTGAAATAGGGCCGCGTCGCGACGTCCACGCAGGGTAGATCGATCCGCACCAGCTTGTTCGCGACCTCGCTCATCGGCACGAGCACGCGCTGGAAGCGGATCAGCTCCCGCCGCAGTGAGAAAATACGCGTGATCTCGTGCCGGCCGAGGAAGTGGTCCACGGTCCGCTGCTCCATTGCGAGCACTTCCTCCTCGATGGTTTCGACCACCGGCAGATAGCCGTCGACGATGAAGTCGAGGATGGCGTGAAGGACATAATCGACGCCGTGAACGAGGAGTGTCGGCGCCGCCTCGAGCTCCTCGCGCAGCGCGCTGTGCGCACGGGCCGAGCCGTGACGGACGCTGATGATGTGGCTGTGACCGAGGAAGATCGCTGTCTCGCCATAGGCGATCTGGCCGTGTTCGAGTTGGGCCGTGCGGGCCACGACGAACAGTTGATCGCCATAGATGTCGATCTTGGGCAGCTGGTCGGCCTTGAGAGCGTCTTCGACCGCGAGAGGGTGGAGGTCGTATTTCTCCTGCAGCGTACGCAGCTCCGCTTCGACCGGATCGGCGATGCCGATCCATACGAATTCGGACTTGTCGGCCGGGCAATTGACCTTCTCGTCGATTGAAAGCGCGCGGACACGCTTTCCGTTACGATAGAGATAGGCTGCGACAACTGTCATTGCTGCCTCGGTAAGAGCTTGGCGCGGGCAGGCTTGGCCCGACGCACCGCCCGCGACTTTAGGGACAACGTTTCAAGAGGCGATTGCAGCTCATCGGGGCTCCGGAACGCGCCTATGAAGGTCAAACTTCGCGGGCCGATTCCGGGAGAGCGGCGATGGCGTCGCGGATCAGCTTCAGGCGCGGATCGGCCGGGCGAACGAGCGGGAGCCGCACAGCCGGGTCGAAATCGGCGATCAACTGGGAAAGAGCATATTTGGCGGTCGCCGCCTCGGGTTCGTCGCCCAATGCGCGGCAGAGTTCGGCCGCGCGCCGGAGCGTGTCGTCGGTCTCCCCGCCGCCCATAGGCGCTTGGCTCAGCCAAACGCGCCGGTAGAACGCGGGGGCGATGTTGGCCGCCACCGATATGAAGCTCTGCGGACGCGGGCCATTGAAAAGGCACGCCAGATCGCCCGACACAAACTTCCGGATCCGGTTTCCGCAGGCCAGGTCATTCTCCAGCCTTCGCAGGTGGCTGCGGGTCTCATCGACGAAGCCGACGATCGCCTCGATCTCCGCAAGGTGAGCGATCGTCTCGGGCGCGAGCTCGATATTGGTGCGCTCGGGCGCATTCTCGATGACGATGGGCAGTGAGCCGGCGCGCGCAATCGCCTCGTAATGCCGGCGTATGCCTTCCTGGGTCGGCCGCGAGTAATAGGGCGTAACCACAATCACGGCGGACGCGCCCTCCTCCTCGGCGGCGCGGGTCAAGTGGATCGATTTTTGCGTGGAGCCCGTGCCGGTGGCGGCGATGACAGGCATGCGCCCCCGCGCCGCGTCGACGGCGATCCGCACAATCCGCCTGCGTTCCTCCTCGGTGAGGGTCGGCCCCTCTCCGGGAAGAGCGCACACGACCAGCCCGTCCACTTCGGCCGCGGCCTGGCGTTCCACCAAAGCCGCCAAGACGGGGCTCGTCGACGTGATCTCCCCGGAAGGGGGTGAGCATGGATGTAAAAAGGCCGCCGCGCATGATGCACCACAGGTTCGGCCCGCCCTCGAAGGGCGGGCCTCTTCAATTACTGAAGGCTGATCTTACTGAAGGCTGATAGCCTCGCGCACGAGCTTCACCGCGCCGGGACGGCGATCGCACTCCCGGGAGGCGTAATCCAATGCTGCATCCTGCGATGTGAAAATGCCGCCACCGAGGCCGTGCTGTTCGACGGCGAGCCAATGGCCGGCCGCATCGGGGCCGACGGTGAAGCGACGATGGTTTGCGATGGCCGGCATATCGATCATCGCGGGGGTACTGAGGGGTTTCATGTGTCTTTCTTGGGTTGAACGACGCGATTTTGCGCCGGACCCGAAGTTAAGACCGCCCCCATTTCCGTTCGATGTGGAGGAGAGTGCCGCCGAATAGGAATCGCATAAATGAAACCGGCGGCGGGGCTTGCCCAGGCTTGACCCGTGGGGGAACGAAGGGACGAGTCCTCTTGCGTTGAACCAGTTGTTGTCTGGTCGGCTGTTGGCGTCGGAGCGATCCTCGGTCGACACACATAGACCCTTGGATCGCGCCGCAGCTTCGCGCGTTTATCTTACGAGCGCGGTCCGTGGATTGACCGGGCCGTTGCGTGGTGAACGGAGCGGCACATGGACAACAAGGCATTGTTCGTCGGCATCCAGGCCGACCCCGAAAAGATAGCGGAGGTCTCCCGGTTCCTCCGTGAAACGCTTGAGCCCGTGGAGGAAGAACCGGATACCCGCGACTGGTATGCGATCCGTTTCGCTACCGCGCAGTTCGCAATCTTCGACACGTTTTCCGGAAGTGCCGGACGCCTCAAGCACTTGCTGGGACATGTCGGGCGATCCCTGATCCTGAAGACGTTCACGATCCTGGACGGCCTTCCGGAAATTCGCTCGGCTGATGTCCTGGCCGCAAAGCCCCTGACCTCGGCCGGGCAAGTAGCGTTCAGTCTGCATGTGCCGATGACGGCGCGGCCCGGACAGGAAAATGCCGTGGGCGCGTTCCTCACCAGCGCGAAGACGTTTGTTGAAGCCGAGCCGGGGACTTTGTCCTGGTACGCGTTGCGCCTCAGCCATGACTTGTTCGCCATCGTCGATTTCTTCCCTGACGAAATGTCTCGTAATGCGCATCTGTCGGGAAAAGTCGCCTCGGCGCTGATGGAGCAGGCGGATGACCTGTTCGCGGTTCCGCCGGAGATCCGGCGCGGCGATGTCCTGGCGAGCAAGGCGGCTTCGGACCTGAAGGCGTTCGCGCGCGCGTGACGCGATCGGGACGACCGAGCGATCAGCCCGCCGGCTTCGCCCCCACCGCGATCTTGGCCGGCGTCGTCAGCTTCAGCTCCGCCAGTTCCTGTTCGGTGAAGTAGAACAGCTCCTGGGGCGGCGTCTCCATCGCATGAACCCAGACACGCGGATCGACCCCCATACTGACCAGCAGGCGCTGGCATGACGCCGAGATGCGCTGCACGTCGTCCTGAACCGCGCCCTCCGCCCTGTCCGGCGCGCCGTACGAGATGATCTGATGGACGCCGATCGTGGCGCCCGCTCCCGCGCTGCGCTCGACGCCGCCGGAAAAGACGAGCGGACAGGACGAGGCGCAATGGCCGTCCGGCTCGACACGTGTCGCATATCCCTTTTCGCGAATGAGCTTCGACATGGCGATCGCGTCCTGCACAGAACCGCCCGGCGAATTGAGAACGACGGTCTTCACATAATCTCCGCGCCGTTCGAGTTCGGCCTGGAAGCGTTCCGCGGTGCCGGGCGTGATCATGCCGGTGGCTTCGAGCCGCCCGCCGGGGGCGAGTTCGATCGTCATATCCTCGCGAAGTTCCTGGGGAGCCGTTTTCGAAGTCCTGCCCGGATTCTTCACGTCGGGACGTACGGACGGAAGGAAGGGCTCGACGCGCGACTTCTCTCCCGGAAGCAGCGTCGCGCGCGCGCGGCCTGGCTGCGCTCGTAGACATCGAAACCGACGACGAAAACCGTCGCGACGACGAGGCCGCCAAAGATCGCGCGCAGCACGATCTCGTCAAGCCGTTCGCCGAGCACCGCCAGCACGCGCCCGGCCAGGCTTTTCCGCGCCATGCTCATTCCTTCTTGCCGCCTCTCGTGGCGAGCGCCGTCACGACGCCGTCGTCCGCGGCCCAGGCGGACGCGGGTCCGGCGCTCATGCGTTCGCCCTCGACCTGCCTGAGCAGACGCATCGCGGTGATGAGATCGGAGGCCGTCATCGTCGCGCCTTCGGCCGGATCCTCGCTCCTGCGGATTGACGCGTGCACCACGCAGAGGATCAGGACGAGGACGGCGGGCAGAAGATCGATGGAGATCGCGCCGGCCCAGCTCGGCAGAAAATCGCCGGCATAGCGCAGCACGGCTTCGGCCGTGGACAAAGGCTGGAAGCGCGCCGGCTCGACCGGCCCGTTGCCGATAATGTCGGACGCGGCGCGCGACAGCGCGGTCGCCTGCGCGGCGACCGCCTTCTCGACATTGCCGACCACCGCGGTCTGGCGCCCGGCGAGGTCGGCCGTGCGTCCGTCGGCGGCCGGCGCGATGAAGCCCTTGCCGAGATCGTCGGCCGCGCGTTTCACCGCGGGCGCCATGCTTGTCTGCTCGAGCGAGGCGATGACGCCGACAAGCTTCATGGCTTCGGCGCCGAACGCATCGCTGCGCGCGTTGATATCGCCCTGCCCGGACACGACTTCGCGCATCTTGCCGATATGGGCGCTGCCTTCCGCATAGAGCGTCTTCGTGGGCTCGGCGCTGCTCGCGACCTCGCGTCCGAGTTCGTCGAGCTGCGTCGACATCTGCGACAGGAGCTGCACGACCGTGCCCGAACCGCCGGTGCCGGTCAGTGCGCCCGTGCGTTCGGCTTCGGCGAGACGCGCGAAGCGCGAGGATGCGAGCTGGATGTCGGGATGCAGACTCTGCGCGGCGAGCGCGCGCTGATGGGCGGCGTCGAGATCGCGGGTATAAGCCTGCAAGGTCGTGGCGAGATGCTGCTCGATGGCGGCGGTGCCCGCCAGAGCGGCGGCGTTCAGCCAGGCCGACATCGCGCAGATCATCAGCGAGCCGAGAACGAGCGCGCCTGTCAGCCAAACACGGCTTGCGACATCGCGCACCTGCGGCAGGAACCTGAGAAGGAACGACCAGAACGTAAAGATCGCGACGGAAACCGCGACCGAGTAGATCAAGGCGGCGAAGGAAACCATCACCGCCGAACCGTCCAGAAGGTCCCGGACGCCGAGATAGGTGTAGACGCCCGAAGCGAGCGCCAGAACGCCGAGCGTCAGACGCATTGTGAGGTCGAGAGCCGAGACGCCCTCGCGCAGCATTTTCGCCATGAATGACCCGCCCTAAAAAAATTTACGGCGATAAAGCGCGGAATCCGGCCGGGAATGTGTCTTTGGTATTACGTGCGGGGTCACAGATGCGTGAGAGGAATACCGCGCACTGGAAGGTTGCGGGCACCCTCTCGCTCCCACTGTGGGGATCGCCGAGAGCATCCGAACTCGGGTTCGGCATAGCCGAGTTGCAGGATTCGACTGTGCGTACTTCCGCGACCGGGGTTCACCCCACCCCGCTCGGCCTTCGGCCGAGTCGGCCCTCCCCATTCAGGGGAGGGAAAGTGCCGCTCCCCGAGCCCTCTTCCGGCTTCGCCCGGCCCGGCCGGTTCACTTTCCGGTGGGCGTCGTCAGATTGGTTTCGTTGGTATCGACGACGAAGACCGCGAGCAGCGTCGCCGGTTCGGTCGTGCTGTCATTCCGGCTGACATCGTGGCGGTCACCCGGCATTTCGGCGAAATTCTGGCCTGCCCGAAACACCTTCTCGGGCCCGTCATTGACCTTGCTGCGGATCGCGCCCTTCAGCACGGTCGCATAGATGAACGCGGAAGCCGGATGCGTGTGCGCGGGCGAGGAACCGCCGGGCGGGTATTCGACGAGCACGCCCTTCATGCTCTTGCCCGGAACATTGGGCAGGACGTGGTCGAACACGACGGTCACCTTGTCGTCGTCCGCCGAAGCTGCGATCGGGATCAGGGCCAACATCGTGGCCGCGGCCAATTTCACGATCATGTCTGCCTCCTGTCTCGTGTAGGGACGCGGGAGCCTGGGCTCCCGCTTTGCCTTCAGTGCGCGGGAACGGGACGCTGGACCCACTCCTCGAACCGTGTCGAGCCGAGGTGCGCGGAATCGCCCGCCGGTACGAGCGCACGGTCGTCGATCCTGATGCCGTAATAGAGCGCTTCAGGATCCGTCACGACGGTACGCGGGTCGTTCTTTTCGCGGAGATAGCGGCCGACGAGTTCGTCGAGACGCACGCGTTCGGGGCCCGCGATCTCGATCGTGCCGTTGACCGGTTTGCCGAGCGCGGCGTCCGTCACGGCATCGGCGACATCGTCGGAGACGATGGGCTGGAAGAGCGCCGGAGGCAGACGGACCTCGTTCCCGACCGTGCTCGACTGGACGATGGCGTTCAGAAACTCGAAGAACTGTGTCGAGTGGACGATCGTGTAGGGAATGCCGGACTCCTTGATCAGCTTCTCCTGCGCCAGCTTCGCGCGGAAATAGCCGCTTGCCTGAAGCCGCTCGGTGCCGACGACCGACAGCGCGACGTGGTGCGTCACGCCGGCTTTCTTTTCCGCTGCGAAAATGTTGCGGCCGGCGTTCTCGAAGAAATCCATCGCCGCCTTGTCCTCGAACGAGGGCGAGTTCGCGAGATCGATCACGATGTCCGCGCCGGCGAAGGCGGTGTCCAGCCCCTCCCCGGTCACGGTGTTGACGCCCGAGGCGGGAGTGGCCGACAGCGCCTCGTGGCCGCGCTGGCGCAGCCGCTCCACCACTTTCGATCCGATAAGTCCGCTTCCGCCGATGACTACGATTTTCATGTTCGACTCCTGGTTTGCCGCATGCGGGCCACCGGCTGGCATTCATGCGCTTTGTGTCGTCGAGAAGACGAGGCGCTGCGGCACGATGCGACATGGGAGGCGAATTTCTGCCTGGCCGCCTGCCAATCTCTGAAGAGGTTAGGCCCAAATCGCCGCAAACTGGCCGGAAGCAGAACCGATCACGTTCGCGACCGACCCTCCCCCCGCTATGGCCTGTCGCGGCAAGAAAACGGGGGAGCGCAGGTTCCTCAAACGTGATCGAAGATATCCGTTCAATCCTGTAGCCGGCCGTTGCGCGAGATCGGCCCTGACGTTCAGGCGTCCCATATCGCCTGCCTTCAACGCGTGGAGGTTCTCGATGGTTTCCAGGAACCGGAGCGCTTCCGCTTCGTCGAGAACTCCCGCGCTTAAACTATGGGACTTAAGAATATAGTCCTTGGTTTCCGGGCAGTTGGTAAGAGACATATTGATCACACCTCCCGGGCCATAGCACTTTCCCGACATCCCTGAATTCGCTTCGCTGCCATCGCGCCTCCGATCCGCCCTCCCTGCGCCTTGATTGCCTGCCACTGACCAACTCATGTCAGCATCAGCGATTATCGCCGCGCCCGGTCACCGGGGGCCGCGGTTGCGACCGGGCCTGCGCCTCACCGCCGTGACCTCGCTTTTCGCGGGGCTCCTGGCAGGCTGCGCGGGAATGGACAGTCTGTCCGACAATGCCGAATCCTTTCCGTCGGACATCGCGGCCAGGGGCCAGATCACGGCGGTCACGACCCGCAAGCCCGCCGCCGATCCGCTGAAGGCGCCATATTTCGGCTCCGGGCGCGCCGACGCCAGCATCGTGCGGGTCGGCCTGACCTCGCCCTATCGCGCCGGACGCTTCTCACTGGCCGCGACCGGTCTCGCCGACTGGCGAATAAAGAGCCTGGCGCCGATGCAGGACCTGACGCCCGGGGCGCCCGACGCCCCCGGCGGGCGCGATGTGCTTGTCTATGTTCACGGCTTCAACGAGACGTTCGAAGGCGCGACGCTCGATGCCGCGCGCCTCTCGGACGCGCTGAAATTCAGGGGCGACACGGTCGTGTTCAGCTGGCCGTCGCGCAACTCGCTGCTGGCCTATATGTCCGACCGCGAAAGCGCGTCCTTTTCGCGCGACGCGCTCGACGACATGTTCGACGATCTGCTGTCGAACCCGAATGTCGGGCGCGTCCACATCGTCGCCCACAGCATGGGCGGGATGCTGACGGTGGAGGCGCTTCGGCAGGTCCACGCCCGCAACAAGGGCTATATGAGCCGTTTCGGCGCGATCGTGTTCGCGGCGCCGGACATCGACGTCGACGTGTTCTCCGCGTCCGTACGGCGCATGGGAAGCCTGCCCCGCCAGATGACGGTGATCAGCGCGACCGACGACCGGGCGCTCGCAATATCGGCCAGCCTCGCGGGCGGGAGCCGGGTCGGCCGCCTCGACAAGGCGGCGCTTGAAAAACTCGGCCTGAAGGTCGTGGATGCGTCGGGGCTGTCGGGCGGTTTCCTCAATCACGACCAGTTCCTGAACGATGCCGACGTCCAGAAGGTCATCGCGGAAGCCATTCAGAATGCGCGGACCGGAGCGGGCATGGCCGTCCCCTCGCCGGTTCCGATCTTCGAGGCGAACCCGCCGCCGGTCACCCAGGAACCGCTACCGGCCGTACCGTCCGCACCCGCGCCGACTGCGCCCGCGCCGGCCGCACCCATTGTGATTACGCCTGGGCCAACGTCGTCCGTTCCGGCTTCGCAGGTTCCGGCGCCGCCCCTGGCGTCCACGCAATAATCGCTTCGTAATTGCGGGACACGCGCCCCTTCAGTGAAACCGGATGATCCCGTCGACCGCGCGAAATTCGGCGGGCCTGATCAGCCGGGCATGCACCACGGTAACCGAGTGCAGCATGCCTTCGATCTGGTCGCGCCAGAAATCGAGGAAACGGATCAGAACCGGAAAATCGGGAGCGAGGTCGTAGTACTGCCAGATGAATGTCTGGAGAAGGTTCGGATGATCGGGCATGCGGTAGAGAATTTCCGCCGTGGTCAGCCCGTAACCTTCGACCTGCTTCACAAAATCCGCCGATACCATATCGAGCACCTCCGCGAGCATGATCACGGTGCGCCGGATTCTTGCCGGCGGCAAGATCTTCCCTTGTTTCTAGATTGTTAGCAGTCCCGGCGAGTGCTGTGACGGGCAGAAGTCGCAGGAGGCGCAAGGGCCGGATTCGTGCCGACGGCAAGATGCTCGGCCTCGAAAACGCTGTGTTCCCCGGTCGTTAGCACTCACCTGCGAGTGATGCCAAAAATTTTCATGCGCCCTCTTGAAGGCCGAAAAACCGTCCATACGTCGTTCACCGGATCGCGCCGGACCTGACAGGCGGCGGGGCCCGTTTTCGCTTCCAACGGAGGATAGCCATGACGTTCCGTCCGCTCCATGACCGCGTCGCGGTCCGCAGGATCGAGGCCGACGAGCGCACCGCCGGCGGCATCATCATTCCCGACACCGCGAAGGAAAAGCCCCAGGAGGGCGAGATCGTCGCCGTCGGACCCGGCGCCCGCGACGAGGCGGGAAAGCTCGTCCCGGTCGATGTGAAGGCCGGCGACCGCGTCCTCTTCGGCAAATGGTCCGGCACCGAAGTGAGGATCGGCGGGGAAGACCTCCTCATCATGAAGGAGAGCGACATTCTCGGCGTGATCGAGGCTTCGTCCAAGGCCCGGAAGGCCGCGTAAGTCCTTGGCATCAACCCATGGAGCCGCCAAGCCAGGCCTGGGATGCCCGGGCGGCGGCTGGAGGAGGATTGAACAATGGCTGCAAAAGACGTGAAGTTTTCCGCCGACGCCCGCGAGAAGCTTCTGCGCGGCGTCGACATTCTCGCCAACGCCGTCAAGGTGACGCTCGGTCCGAAGGGCCGCAATGTCGTCCTCGAGAAGAGCTTCGGCGCGCCCCGCATCAGCAAGGACGGCGTGACGGTGGCGAAGGAAATCGAGCTCGAGGACAGGTTCGAGAACATGGGCGCGCAGATGGTGCGCGAAGTCGCGAGCAAGACCAGCGATGTCGCCGGGGACGGCACCACCACGGCGACGGTCCTGGCCCAGGCCATCGTCAAGGAAGGCGCCAAATCGGTCGCCGCGGGCATGAACCCGATGGACCTCAAGCGCGGCATCGACCTCGCGGTCGAAGCGGTGGTGGCGCAGATCAAGGCCAAGTCCAAGAAGGTCACCTCGAACGACGAGATCGCCCAGGTCGCCACCATTTCGGCGAACGGCGACGCCGATATCGGGCGCTTCCTCGCGGACGCCATGAAAAGGGTCGGCAATGAGGGCGTCATTACGGTCGAGGAAGCCAAGACGGCGGAGACCGAGCTCGAAGTGGTCGAGGGCATGCAGTTCGACCGGGGTTATGTCTCGCCCTATTTCGTCACCAACACCGAGAAGATGCGGATCGAACTCGAAGACCCGTATGTACTGATCCACGAAAAGAAGCTGTCTTCCCTGCAGGCCATGCTGCCGGTGCTCGAAGCCGCGGTTCAGTCGACGAAACCCCTGCTGATCATCGCCGAGGATGTCGAGGGCGAGGCGCTCGCAACCCTCATCGTCAACAAGCTGCGCGGCGGCCTCAAGGTCGCGGCGGTCAAGGCGCCCGGCTTCGGCGATCGCCGCAAGGCCATGCTCGAAGACATCGCCATCCTGACCGGGGGCACGGTGATCGCGGAGGATGTCGGCATCAAGCTCGAAAACGTGACGCTGAACATGCTCGGCCGCGCCAAGAAGGTGGTGATCGAGAAGGAGACCACGACCATCGTGGACGGCGCGGGCTCCAAACAGCAGATCGAGGGCCGCGTCGGCCAGATCCGGGCGCAGATCGAGGAGACCACCTCGGACTACGACCGCGAAAAGCTCCAGGAACGTCTCGCCAAGCTCGCGGGCGGCGTCGCGGTGATCCGCGTCGGCGGCGCGACCGAGATCGAGGTCAGGGAGAAGAAGGACCGCGTCGACGACGCCCTGCACGCCACCCGCGCCGCGGTGGAGGAAGGCATATTGCCGGGCGGCGGCGTCGCCCTGCTCCGCGCCGCGACGGCGCTGGACGCCCTGAAACCCGCCAATGCCGACCAGAAAGCCGGCATCGAAATCGTGCGGCGCGCAATCCAGGTGCCCGCGCGGCAGATCGTGCTGAACGCGGGCGAAGACGGCTCGATCATCATCGGCAAGCTGACCGAGAAGGACGATTACAACTGGGGCTACAATGCCGCGACCCGGCAATATCAGGACCTCGTCCGGAACGGCGTCATCGACCCGGCCAAGGTTGTACGTGCGGCGCTGCAGGACGCGGCCTCCGTGGCCGGCCTCCTGATCACGACGGAGGCGATGGTCGCCGAACTGCCGAAAGCCCCCGCCCCGCCCCCGATGCCCGGCGGCGGAATGGGCGGCATGGACTTCTGACGAACGAGCGAGGCCCGGAGCGATCCGGGCCTCACTGCTTCAGGACGGAGGCGTTAGACGGCCCGGCGCTGCTGTGATGGAGGTCTCCCTCTCCCCTTGTGGGAGAGGGCGACTCGACGCCGGCAGGCGTCGAGCGGGGTGAGGGGTAAGCGGCCTATCGATGGGCCCATACCCCTCACCTCGGAGGATGCCACATCAGGCCGGTTCCAGCGCGGTCACCCCGCGTTCGGCGGCATCGATCCCCTCGACCGCGCGCAGGCCGGAAATCATGAAATCCGTGAAGGCGCGCACCACGGGCCGCATGAAGCGGACGGACGGGTAAGCCAGGAAGGCTTCGGTCGGCTTCACGTCGTAGTCCGGCAGGATGCGGACGAGTTTCCCCGCCGCGATTTCATGCGCGACCAGGAGATACTGGACCGGCCCGGCGGCGCGGCCGGTCAGCAAAGTCTGCGAGATCACCGCCGCATTGTTGGTGCGGATCACGGGCCGTACCGCCAGATCGAATGTGCGTCCGTCATGCTGAAGCGTAAGCACGTCGCGGGGCGCGACCGCGTGCGTCGTGATCATGTCCACGTTCGAAAGCTGCGCCAATGTTTCGATTGGGCCGGTGCGTGCCAGAAATTCCGGGGATGCCGCCAGCACGCGCCTAATGAAGCCGAGCCTCCGGATCACGAGCTCCTGCCCCTCGGGGCGTCCATACTTGATCGCGATGTCGAAGTTCTCATGGACGAGATCGACGTTCCGGCTTTCGAGGACGAGATCGACGGAGACCCTTGGATACAGATCCTGAAACGCCATCACGATCGGGTGGACATGCATCTCGCCGAGACAGGACGGCACATGCAGCCTGAGAGGCCCTTCGATGGCGCCCATATCGAGCCGGACCCCTTCGACCGCGGAATCGATCGTTGCGAGCGCGGTGCGGCTGGCCTCGAACAGGGTCTGGCCCTGCGCCGTGGGCCGCACGGCGCGCGAGGAGCGTTCCAGGAGCCTCGCGCCGACATGCTTTTCCAGATTGCGCAGCGCCTTGGTGACGGCGGGCTGCGACACGCCGAGATCGCGGGCGGCGGCGGTCACCGAGCCGCGCTCGACGGTGCGGACGAAGGCGCGAAGCGCGACGGCGAGGTCCAAACTCTACTCCTGGTTATGGGGGCTATCACCTTATAACCAATGGACATGGGAGGAGCCAGATTGCTTATTCCCCGCATCCATCGGAAAGCGGGAGAGATCGTGGCCATCACCAGACGTCTGTTCGTGCTCGGCGCCTCAGCCGGGCTTGCCGGCTGCGTCGCGCAGGCGAAGCCGGACGTGGCGAGCGTCGCACCCCGCGCGGACGCGCAGCATCTGGCCATGTATGCCGCGATCGAGGGCGAACCATTTCCGGTTCCGGCGGTGGATTTGAGCAAGGTCGACGCCAAATTCCTCCGCAGCGAAGTGAGCTATTCCACCGGCGAACTCCCGGGCACGATCGTCGTCGATCCGAATGCCCGCTACGCCTATCTCGTGATGGAAGGCGGACGGGCGCTGCGCTACGGCGTCGGCGTCGGCAAGGAAGAAGGCTTCAATTTCCAGGGCGAGGCCGTGATCGCGCGCAAGGCCGAATGGCCGCGCTGGACGCCGACACCCGACATGATCGCCCGCGAGCCGGACCGTTACGGCAAATATGCCGGCGGCCTCGACGGCGGCGCGGGCAATCCGCTCGGGCCCCGCGCGCTCTATCTGTACCGCGGCGGCCGCGACACGCTCTACCGCCTGCACGGCACCGTCGAACCGTGGACCATCGGCACGATGGCCTCTTCGGGATGCATCAGGTTCCTGAACCAGGACATCATCGACCTGCACCGCCGCGTGCCGATCGGCGCCAAGGTCGTGGTGCTGCCAGCTTCAGGCGTCGGTACCGGCGGCGCCGTGACGGGATGAGATCCGGCACTTGTGTCGCGCGTTGCGCCGCCCGCCGGCTCACGCCATGCCGACGGGTTCCTTCAGTTCGCGGAAATCGTTCGGGCGCTGCTTGATCATCTCCGTGAGTTCGCGGCGAAGATCGGCATATTCCGGACGGTTGAAGACATTGTCCATCTCGTCGGGATCGCTCGCAAGATCGTACATCTCGCCCTCGCCGCTCGCCAGATCGAGCGTGAGCTTGGCGTTCTTGGTGCGCACGATCCGGAGATCGAGTTCGATGCCCGTGCGCGAGGGATGGAGCTTCCATTCGCTGAGCGCGAATTTGCGTGTGCCGCTGCCCTCGATGAGCGGCCTCAGACTCTGGCCGTGCAGCGGCCTCTCCGACGTTACCCCACCGTAATCGAGGAAAGTCGGCGCGATGTCGATCGTCGACACCGGCTCGTCGACGATCTTGCCTTCCGGCACGCCCGGCCCCTGCACGATCATGCCGACGCGCAGGAGACCCTCATATGCCATCGGTCCCTTCAGTATGAGGCCGTGATCGCCGAGCCAGTCGCCGTGATCGGAGGTGTAGATGACGATCGTGTTCTCGGCCAGGCCGAGATCGTGCAGCGCAATCTGCACGCGCCCGACATTGTGATCGATCAGCGAGATCATGCTGTAGTAATTCGCGATCAGGTGGCGGAGCTGTTCTTCCGTCTGCTCGGGCACGCGCGAATTCTTGGTGCGGTGTGCCAGCATGTCCGGATCGCCGAGCGCGGGCTTGCCTTCGAGGCTCGCCCGGTGCCACCACGGACGGCGTTCGAGATCCTTGGTGCGGTGCTTCGGCAGATCGACCTCGGCCGGATCGTGCATACGGGACCACGGCTCCGGTGCGTCGAACGGGTGATGGGGATCGGGATAGGAAATCCACATCGCGAAGGGCTCGCCGTCATCGCCCTTCGCCTTGGCATCGCGCAGATAGTCGATGGCGCGGTCCGAGGTCCATGTCGTGTTGTGCCAGGCCGAAGGCAGGCCCGACTGGATGGTCTGGGTCGCGCCCGCGTCCGGACCCGTGCGGGTCTGGTACATCTCCCATTTCAGATCGCCCAGGCCGTCCGAATGGAACCAGCGGTCGTAATGCTGGCCGTAGGGCGGCTTCTGCGGCGGGTTGCGGTTATGGCCCATGACGACCAGTTGGACGTAGTCGAACCCCATATAGGGGCCGTTCCAGTCGGGATAGAGATTGGTGCTCTTCGCGCATTCCGGCCGGCCGGTCGGCTCGAACGTATGCATGGTCGAAAAGTGCGCCTTGCCGATGAAAGCGGTCTTGTAGCCGTTGGCGCTCAACTGGCCGGCCCAGCTCTTCTCGCCGACCTCGTCGTCGAGATCGACCCCGTTGTCCCACACCCCGTTGGTCTGCGGCAGGAGACCGGTCAGGATCGAGGCGCGCGCCGGCTGGCAGACGACGCTCGGCGTGATGCAGGCCGAGAAGCGCGTTCCCTTCCGCGCCATGACGTCGAGATGCGGCGTCTTCACCTTGCGCCCCTCGAACCCGAAGCAATCGCCTCGCTGCTGATCGGACGTGATAACGATTACGTTCGGACGCATTTCAAACTCCGTGTCGGATATCTGGATTTGGGCGGGTACGAAGCCTGACGGGCGTCCGGCTCCGTCCCGGCGTAATTACGGGTTCTGGGCGAGAAGCTGCTTGTAGATGCCCTGCTGCCGGACGAGTTCCGGGGTGAGTTCCCCCTCGCTCATATAGCGCTGCGGGAATTCGAGCTTCTTGCAGATCTCGGCGAATTCCGGCGAGTCGTAGGCCTTCTTCAGGGCCGCGGTGAGCCGCTGGACGACCGGCTCCGGCGTGTCTTTCGCGACAGAGACAATCGTGTAGGTATCGAAGGCCACGTCGTAGCCAAGCTCTTTCAGCGTCGGCACGTCCGGATATCCCGCCATGCGTTCCGCGCCCATGGCCGCCAGAACCGTCATCTGGTTCGCCGCGGTGTACTGCGTGTGAATGCCGGCGCTGTAGCCGAAATCGACCTGGTTTCCGATCAGGAGCGGCACGGTCTGCGCACCGCCCTGGGTCGGGATCATGCGGATGTCCATGCCCTCCTTCTTGAAGATCGCGCTCATCGAGAGCTTCGCGATCTGCGAGTGGGCGGCGAACGACATCCCCTTGTGCTCTTTGGAATAGGCGACGAGGTCCTTGAACGTCTTGAACGGCCGGTCCGGCGTGGCGACGATCGCTTCCTGAAACACCGACAGCGCGATCAGATGCCTGAAATCGTCGAGTGCGAAATCGACCTTGGTTTCCACCGGATTGAAGGTGAAGGTCGTCGACCCGCCGAAATACATCGAATAGCCGTCGGGCTTGTTGTTCTTGATCCCGATGGCCGCGCTGCTGCCCGCGCCGCCCGGACGGTTGACGACATTGATCGGCTGGCCGAGATCTTCCGACAGGAGCTTTGCAAGCACGCGGCCCTGGACGTCGGATGTGCCGCCCGCCGCGCGGCCGATGACGAGTTCGATCGGCTTGCTGGGATATTCGGCGGAATGTGCGGCGGCCCCCGGCAGAACGACAGCTGCGAAGGCTAGAAAGCTGACTATCCGTTGCATGGCGCGCATAGCGTTCTCCTTTTTGTGTGCTGGGGGTGAGGAACAGGTCATGACTCTATCGGCCGCTCCTTGCCGCTGCGCGTGAACATCCACGCCGACACCAGAGCGGCGGCGAGGAATGCGAGCGCGATCGGATGGCCCGTCAGGGCGGCGGGGTTTCGGTCGGTCAGAAGCAGCGATTGTCGCAGGGCGAGTTCGAGGTTCGGCGTGATGATGAAGCCGATCAGGAACGTCACATACGAATACTCGAAGAGACGGAGCAGGAAGCCCATCGCGGCGAGGCCGAGCATCAGGTAGATCGTGAAGAACTCGCCCTCTTCGAGGAAGGCGCCGATGACGCAGAGGAAGATGACGCTGGAAACGACCACCGCTTCCGGCAGCCGCGTCAGTTGCACGAAGATGCGCAGTCCGTACCAGCCCATCAAGAACATAAGGACGCTGGCGATCAGCATCGAGGCGTAAAGACCCGCGATCAGTTGCGGGTGCTGGCCGAACATCAGGGGCCCGGGCGCGATGCCGTGGATCATGAACGCGCCGATCAGGAGCGCCGCCGAGACATTGCCTGGAATTCCGATGGTGAAGAGCGGGATCAGACTGGCCGGCACGACCGCATTGTCGGCCGTCTCCGCCGCCGCGACACCTTCCGGAGAGCCCTTTCCGAACAGAAGCGGGTTTTTCGAGGAGCGCTGCGCCGCGCCGTAGGATAGAAACGATGCAACCGCCGCGCCGAGGCCCGGAAGGCAACCGACGCCGATGCCGATAAATGCCGAGCGGATGAAGGTCGGAACCAGCGCGCGGAATTCCGCGAACGACAATTGCCGGTCCTTCGGATCAGGCGACATTTCGACGAATGCGCCCGCCGCAGCGTCGGGATCGCGCTGTTGGATCTGGATCAGCATTTCCGCCAGCGCGAGGACGCCGATGGCGACGGCCAGCACCGGTATTCCGTCGTAGAGATTGACCGAGCCGAATGTCAGGCGCTGCGTGCCGGTTTCGACGTCGAGCCCGACGCAGGCGAGAAGCACGCCGAGGGATGCGGCGATCAGGCCCTTGATGAGCGATTTCCCGGACAGGCCCGCGACGAAGGTGATCGCAAACAGCAGCATCGCGGTGAGTTCGACCGGCCCGATCCGGAGCGCGAACTTCGCGATCGGATGCGCGACGATGACGAGAACGACGGTCGCGATGAAATCCCCGAACAGCGAGCCGACCATTGCGATCTTCAGCGCCTTCTCGCCCTTGCCCTGTTTGGCCATCGGATAGCCGTCGAGGCAGGTTGCCGCCGAGGACGGCTCGCCGGGCGTATTGACGAGGATCGAGGTGATGGCACCGCCCGAGGCGCCGCCCTTGCCGATGCCGATCAGGAACGAGATCGCCAGCAGCGGCGACATGTAGAACGTGACGGGAATGGCGAGCGCCACCGCCGTGGAACGGCTAAGGCCGGGCAAAACGCCGACGGCGTATCCGACGAGAAGGCCGAGAGCGATGTAGAGAATGCTCATCGGCTGGATCGCGTCTTCGACCCCGGCGACCAGGATGTCCCATGTCATGGCTACGGCAGCTCCGAATGGAGGATGTGGCCGACAAGGATCTGGATGAATCCGATGACGACGAGGATCGTCAGTACAATGGGTAGCGGCTTGCGTGTGCCGAGAATGATCATCGTGCCCGCGATCAGGATCGAGCCGCCGACCCAGGTCCCCGCATACCGCAAACCCGCGACGCCGCAGGCAAGGACGGCGACGGCCGCGAGCAGCGTGCGCGCCTGCGGCATCGTCATCAGACGGACCGGCTCTTCGCGTGCCGCGAGGAGTTTCTGGACGAACAGGACAGCCGAGAGCAGGCCGATGGCCGATGCCGCAAGCGTCGGCAGGAATGCGGGCGGCAGGCCGTACGCATTTCCCTCCGTCGTCTGGGCCGGAATAACCAACACGATCATCACGATCGCGAAGACGAAGAAGACGGCCGCTGAGTAAAGATCAGCGCGGCGCATGACAACGCCCCTCGCCGGAACCGGACGCCGGCGCGGCATCACTCGCGCCGCCGTGAGCGGTACTTGATGACATCCATTCCCTCCCCGGGCACGCGCCCGATCCGGCACGCTGCATGCGCCGCTTGTTGCGGCTCTTGTCGAAGCAGGTTATTCCCCCGGTACTACATCGCCCAATACATAAAGTTGCGCATGTTATGCCGCTAAAGCATGATGTCCCCTCGCGCTCCCCTGTCGGCATCAAGGGCCTCAGGGCCTTCAAGGCCGTGATGGATGCCGGAACGGTGACAGCCGCCGCCGCCAAGCTGAACGTCGCGCAGCCGGCTTTGACCCGCCTCATCGCGAACCTCGAACACGATGTCGGGCTCGAACTCTTCCACCGGGTCAGGAAGCGCCTGATCCCGACCGAAGCCGGCGAAGCCTTCCTCGTCGAGGTCCAGCGCATCCTTGCCCGGATCGACGAAATTCCCACTATCGCCAAGCAGATACGCGCCAATGCCATCACAAGGCTTCGGGTCGTGGTAACGCCGCGTCTCGGCGTCAGCGTGGTGGCTCCGGCGGCCGCGATCTTCGCCCGGCGCCACCCCGAAATCGGCATGGCGGTCGAAATGCTGTCGCGCGGCGAGCTGGAAAGATGGGTTCTCCGGGAAAGCTTCGATGTCGGCTTCACGGCCCTGCCGATCGCGCATCAATCGCTCTTCGCCACGCCTTTGTTCGAGACGCCGGCCGTCGTCGCCATGCCGCACGATCACCGGCTCGCCAAAAGGCGCACCGTCGGCGTGCGCGATGTCGAGAACGAAACCTGGGTGTCGGTTCTCAGCGGCAGCCGGTTGCGGGCCGAGAGCGACGAAATCCTGACCGGTGCGGGCTTCACGCCGCGCGTCCAGATCGAGGCGTCGACGACCACGCTCGCGACGCATCTCGTCGCGTCGGGCGCGGGGCTGATGATGACCGATCTTCTCTCGGCGCAGGCTCTGGGCGGCGACCGCATTCGCGTCGCGCGCTGGGAACCGGGCGCGCAGCTTCAGTTCGCGCTGCTGTTTCCGTCGGCGCGCAGCGCGACGCCGCTTCATCTTCAGTTCGTCGAGATCGTGCGCGAAGTCATCGTCGATGCGATCCGTACCGCGCCGTTTTCCGGCACGCGGCTCTTCCGCTGAAGAACCCGGCTCAGAATTTCGGCATCCGCCGCTTCTTCGCCGGGCTCGGCCCCGCCTCGTCCCATGTCGGCGGCGAGGTCTCTACGGGGGGAACAGATTTGCATTCCGTGAAGATGCGCGCGGTGCACTGAAGGCAGATATCGGGATTGAGGCGCCCGAAAATAGTCGAGATCGCATCGGTCTTGGACTGGAAGATGTGGTCCGCGCCGAGACGTTCGATGAAGCCGGTATCGGTCCAGGTCTTCAGCACCGGCAGCCGCGGCCTGTGGAAGTAGAGGTCTCCGCCGACCGCGCGCCGCTGCTTCAGTTCGGCCTCCCAGAGATCGGCGCCCGCGAGATCCACGAAATTCATGCTCTTCGCCATGACGAGGAGATGTTTCTGCAGCGGTGCGCCGGTGCGGATATCATGGAGTTCGGCGCTCACATGCGCGGTCGCCGCGTAATAGATCGAACCTTCCATGCGCAGCAATTTCAGCTGCGGGCATTCGAGCTGCGGTTCGGAGAATTCGTCGAGCCGCCTGAACGGACGGCCCGGCGCTGGCCCGGTCGGGAACGACGGGCCGGACGCCGGGATGCGATGTGCGATGAAGATAAGCGCCCAGCGACAGCAATGTGCCGATGCCGATGGCGATGTGGAACGGAAGCACCAGCATGCTCGCGAAGGTAATCGCTGCGATCGCGAAATCGGTGCGGCTCAGCCGCAGCAACCGCGCGAAGCCCTTGCCGTCGAACAGCGCCCACGCGGTGTAGAGCAGAAGGCCGGCAACGGCCGGCATCGGAATGCGCGCGAGCAGAGGCGCGGTCGCGAGAGCGAGAACGACAAGGAAGATCGCGGCAAAGATCGCGGCCATGGGCGTGCGCGCCCCGGCCTCGTAGTTCGGCAGCGACCGGTTCAGCGACCCGCAGGACAGATAGGCCGAGAAGAACCCGCCCACGATGTTGGACGCGCCCTGCCCGATGAATTCGCGGTTGACGTCGAGCCGTTGCCCGGACCGCTGCGCGACTGCCTTGGCAATCGATATGGATTGGCCGAGCGCCACGATGGCGAGGGCCGGCACGAGCGCCAGCAGCGCGACAAACCGGTCATACGAGATCACCGGGACCGAGAGCGGCGGCAGGACCGACGGAAGTGTACCGACAGTCGCAACAGTGCCGCCGACGCCGTTTCGTGACAGCACTTCGGAGACGGCCCAACCGGCGATCAGCCCGATCAGCATGAACGGCAATCGCGGCGCCCAGCGGCGAACGGCGAAGGTCGTCAGCAATGTGGCGCATCCGATCGCGACGGCGGACGGCACGAACGATCCGGCATGGCGCGCGAGTTCTTCCAGCACGATCCAGGGCCGCGTCCCGGACGCGGCCGCGATCCCGGCAAAATCTCCGAGCGCATAGAGTGCGATGAGGGCCGCCGCGCCACTCATGAAGCCGAGCAGGACGGACGGGGCGATGAAATCGGCGAGCGCCCCGAGCCTGAGCGCCCCTACCCCGAACTGAACCAGCCCGACCAGCACCGTCAGGGAGAGCGCGAGTGTGATGTAGTCCGGGCTCCCGGCCAGCGCGAGCGGCGTGAGCGCCGCGAACAGCGCCAGCGAATTGGCGTTGGTCGGGCCGGACACGACATGCCAGCTCGAGCCCAGGGCCGCGGCGATGATGGTCGGAACGATCGCGGAATAGATGCCGTATTGCGGCGGCAATCCAGCCAGAGTTGCAAACGCAATTCCCTGCGGCAGGACCAGGACCGCGCCGAGCACGCCCGCGAGCGCATCGGCGCGCAGCGTCCCCGGCGTCACGAGGCGCCACCATCCGGAAGTCAGTGCCATCTGTCGGTCTGCATGAAACTCGTTGCCGCGCCGTCTTCGGTACATCAGCCCAAGCTGCCCGCAAAGCGCGATGCGAGATTTTCGCGGCGGAACGCTTCCACGACAAAATCGACGAAGGCCCGGGTTTTCGCCGGCAGCAGCGTTCGGCTTGCATAATAGATCGAGATCGCCCCCGCATCCGCGTACCAGCGCGGCACGAGACGAACGAGCGTTCCTCGTTCGAGATCGGCCAGCACGTCCGGCACCGCCACGAACGTAACGCCAAGCCCGAGCAACGCCGCCCGGCACATGGCGGCCGGATCGTTGACCACGAATTTCTCCGTCGTCTCCACCGCCATTTCAGCGCCCGCCGCGTCGCGCATCGTCCAGTGGCGCACGCGGCCTGTGCGCGAGGACCGCATCACGATCGCATCGAGCGCGGCAAGACCGGCCGGATCGGTCGGAGGCACTCTGCCCCGCATATAATCCGGAGACGCCACGGCGATGATGTGCGCCGGCGCAAGCGCGCGCGAGACCATACCGGGCGCGAGTTCGATCGCTCCTCCGATCGCGACATCCACACCTTCGCCCACGAGATCGACCTGACGGTTCTCGAAGATCCATTCCGGACGGATGCGGGGAAAACGTTCGAGAAACCCGGGAAGCAAGGGCAGCACGAAGTCCATACCGAAGGTCGGACTGAGACTCACTTTGAGGATCCCGGCGGGCTCGTCCGCGCCGGTCGCCATTCCGAGGATCGCGGCCTGAAGGCCCTCCAGATTGTCGCCGATCAGGGACAGGAAGCGTTCGCCCCCTTCGGTCAGGGTCAGCTTGCGCGTGCTGCGCTGAAACAGCCGCACGCCCAGATTCCGCTCGAGCACGGCAACGTTGCGGCTCACCGCCGCCGGCGTAAGGCCCATGCGCCGCGCCGCGGCAGAGAACCCGCCAAATTCGGCGGTGCGGACGAAAGACTCAATGTTTGCAAGGGTTTCCATGATATTTTAAAGCGCTGATTGAAACTGATTGGCACGATTACAGGCTAATCATGACGGAATAATCGGGCGATATCCACTCCACCAACAAGGAGTGACCACCATGACAATCGGCATTATCGGATCTGGCGCGATCGGCTCGGCGTTCGCGCGCGCCCTCGCCCGCAAGAATATCGCGGCCGTCATCGCCAACAGCCGGGGCCCCGACTCGCTCCAGGACCTCGTGGCCGAACTCGGCCCGTCGATCCGCGCGGGAACGCGCGAGGAGGCAGCAACGGCGGACATCGTGCTCGTGGCCGTGAACTGGACGAAGCTGGCCCCCGCGCTCAAGGATCTGCCGGCCTGGAATAACCGCGTGGTCATCGACGCCAACAATTCGATCGAGGCGCCGCTGTTCCGGCCGGTCGATCTCGGCGGCCGTCCGTCAAGCGAAGTCTTCGCGGACCTCGTTCCCGGTGCGCGCGTCGTGAAGGCGTTCAACCACCTGCAGGCGGCCCTCCTCGGCGGCGATCCCGGCGCCGAGGGCGGACGGCGCGTTCTGTTCTATTCGGGCGACGATGCGCGGGCCAAGGCGGATGTACAGACACTGATCGAGAAGCTCGGCTTTTTCGGGCTCGATCTCGGCGCGCTCGCGGTAGGCGCACGGCTCGTCCAGTTCCCGGGCGGTCCGCTTCCGGTGCACAATCTCGTCAAGTTCGGTTGAGTGTGAGGCGTAGCGCCTCTCCACTGAACTCGGGTGTTCCCGAGTTCAGCACTTAAATGGCCAAGTCGGGTAAACCCGACTTGGCTCGGGAGAGGTCGAGTCACGCCGGAAGGTGTGACCGGGTGAGGGTGTGGGGCGTTTCCGGATAGCTCGCGCCCCTCACCCCGCTCGGCCTCCGGCCGAGTCGGCCCTCTCCCTATGGGAGAGGGAGCCGCGCCTCAGGACGCCTTGGCTTCGGACAGCCTCGCCACACGCCGCGTTTTCACGAACCTGAGGATCACCGGAATGAGGAAGATCGCCGCCGCCATGATGAAGAGCGTGAGCGAGATCGGTCGTGCGACGAACACGCTGAAATCGCCCTCGGACGCGATCAAGGTGCGGCGCACGCCGAGTTCCATGAGCGGCCCCAGCACGATGCCGAGCACGGCCGGCACCGCCGGGTAATTGAGCTTGCTCATCACATAACCCAGAACGCCGAAGCCCAGCATGATCCAGACATCTTCGAGCGCGTAGCCGATGCTGTAGACGCCGTAGAGGATGATGCCCGTCACGATCGCGAACAGGAACCCGCGCGAGACGAAAATGGCGGCCGCAAGTACGGGCGTCAGGAAGATCGTCAGGAAGACGAGCGCCAGATTGCCGACATAGAACGTGCCGAACAATGTCCATATGAAATCGGCGTGGTCCTGGAACATGCGCGGGCCCGGCTGCAGGCCGACCATCAGGAGGCCGCCCATCAGGACCGCCGTCGTCGCCGAGCTCGGAACGCCGAGCGTGAAAAGCGTGACCATGTTCGCATAGGACGACGAATTGTTCGCCGCCTCGGGCGCCGCCACGCCTTCGATGGCGCCGTTGCCGAACTCCTCCGGATGGGCCGAGGTCTTCTTGGCCGCGCCATAGGCCAGCATGGTCGAGGCGGTCGCGCCGACGCCCGGAAGGACGCCGACGATGAAGCCGATCACCGAGCCCCAGAGCAGCGCCCAGCGGCAGACAAAGAGATCGACCCAGTTCGGCATCATCGAACGCAGGCTGTAGGAGGTCGAGGGCGTCGGCAGCGCGGGCTCTTCCAGGGATTCGAACATCTGCCCGAGCCCGAACAGCCCGACCGCGATGACCGAGAAGTCGAAGCCGTCGAGCAGGATCATCGTGTTGAACGTGTAGCGCGGCCCGCCCATGATCTGGTCGAGGCCGATCATCCCGATCCACAGGCCGAGCGCGAGCGACGCGAAGTTCTTCAGCACATCGGTGCCGCCGAGAATGCTGACGAGCGAGAGCGACATCACCATCAGCGCGGTCATTTCGGCGGGACCGAACATCAGCGCGTAACGCGACACGATCTGGGCCGAGAGGGTGAGGCCGATCAGGCCGAGCATGCCGCCGAAGAACGAGGCATAGACGCTCATGCCGAGCGCGCGGCCGGCCTGCCCTTTGCGCGCCATGGGATAGCCGTCGATCACCGTCATGACGGACGGCGCGTCGCCGGGAATGCCGAGCAGGATCGAGGTGATCGCGCCGCCGAACATCGCGCCGTAATAGACGCCCGCGAGCGAGGCCATCGCCAAAGTCGGTTCGAACCCGACGCAGAGCGGCAGGAGAATGGCGACGCCGGCTGCGGGTCCGAGACCCGGCAGAGCGCCGATCAGAAGGCCGAGCACGACGCCGACGAACACCGCGAGAAGGAGCGCCGGCGACGTCGCCGCGTTGAAGATGCCAGCCCAGAGAAGATCCAGCGTTTCCATAGACCGCGCCCGTGTGTCAGAAACCGAGAGGACCCTGGATCAGCGGAACGCCGATCAGGGTCGCGAAGATGAGGTGGCAGACGAGTGCGACGGCGGCGGATGTGATGACGAGGCGGATGAGGAACGCGCGGTTGCGCTTGTGATGCTCTTCCGACACCCAGCCGATCCAGACCATCGCAACGAAGGCCGACAACGAAATTCCGAGCACTGGCGCAGCCAGCGTAAACGCCGACATCGCCAGGATCAGGCCGAGCACCGAGAGAAGTATCTTGCCCTCGACGCGGCCGTTCACGCTCGCGGCGTCGCGGAAGCTGCGCACCAGGATACCGGCCGACAGAACCGTGAGTGCGGTGCCCGCGCCGAACGGAAAGAAACCGGGGCCCGGAATGTTTTCGCGGTAAAGGCCGTAGCGCCACGCCGCCACGGTTATGTACACACCCGTCAGCAGCAGCAGAGCTGCGAATATGCGGTCGGCAAGCTTCAGGGCCATGACCGGCTCCTCCGGAAGATGCGGGCGGCCGCCTGGAAGCGGCCGCCCGTTATACTCACTTCTTCTTGATGAGATCGAGCCCGCGCATCAGCTGCTCGTAGTCCGCGTTGCGCTTTTCCATTTCGGCGGCAAGCTCGGCTCCGGACAGGAAGATCGGAACCACGTTGAAGCGGTCGATATATTCGGCCTTCCATTCCGGGGTGGAGGTCGCCTTCTTGAACGCGTCGACCCAATAGGCGACGGCGTCCGCAGGCACGTCCTTCGGCAGCACGAAGCCGCGGAGCTGCACGAGCACGATGTCGACGCCGATTTCCTTGAATGTCGGTACGTCGGGCAGCGCCGCAAGACGTGTGGAGCTGCTCATGGCGATGGGCCGCAATTCGCCGGACTTGATGAGCGGCAGCACTTCGGACGGATTGCCGAACTGCACGTCGATATGGCCGCCGAGCAGAGCGCTGGTCACTTCGCCGTCGCCGCCGTAAGGCACGACGTTGACCTTGATGCCGAGCGCGCCCTTGAGCTTCTGCGCGAGAAGGCTCGGATCGGCGACGATGCCGGTCGTGCCGGACACGATCGAGCCCTTCGCCTTGATGTCCTCGATGGTCTTGAGCGGCGACTTGGCGGAGACGAGCATCACATAGGCGTCGTCCGCGATGCCGACGACCGGCGTGAAATCCTTGTAGCTGACGGGGGATTCACCCAGCAGCGGCGTCGTGAAGAAGCTGACGCTGACATTGGCGAGGGTATAGGGGTCCCCAACCTTCTTGGCGGCGTAGCTGAAGCCGACCGCGCCGCTGCCGCCGGTCCTGTTCTCGACCAGGAAGGGCACCGGGACGATCTTCTGCTTCGTCATGATGCCGGTGATCGTGCGGCTGAAGAGATCGCTGCCGCCGCCCGCCGAGCTGGTGACGATGACATTTACGCTGCGGTCCGGCGTCCAGGCCGCGGCGGCCGGAGCGATGCCGAGACCGACCGCGACGACGGTCGCGAGCATGGACCGCCCCAGACGGTCTGCCAAAAGTGCTGACATAGTGTGTGTCCTCCGAACGTGCTGATTTATCAGCTATTTAGAGAAACGCCTTTGCTTCGACCCGACTCTGTTCAGGCAGACCGTGAAGCGCTTCTGCATGCAGTCACGTCAATCCGGACACGATTGTCAACACTTGTTTTGACGGCCTTGGGCTCTGCAGTGACGCCGGACACCTTCAGAACTGGCAAGAAATTATCTTCACTATCAGCTAGTTGATGATCTAACCTCATCTTGTTTCTGATCTGCGAGGACAGCCGTAAGGCTTAGGTGATCATCCAGGACGTGCCGCAACTCCCAGATAACGGCAAAAGTGTTGACACGCGTCAATTCACCCGCCTAAGAAAGCTCAGGAGCGCAAGATGACGATTGTCCCGACCCGTCTCGACGCGATTGAGGTTCTCACCAACCAGTCGCTCGCGACCGTGATCTTCAAGGAATTGGAGAGACGGATCGTTGACGGCGATCTGCGGGCCGGCGACAGGATCAACGAAAAGGCTCTGGCCGAAAGCCAGGGCATCAGCCGAGGCCCCATCCGCGAAGCCTGCCGGCGTCTCGAGGAAGCCGGCGTCGTCGAGTTCAAGGTCAATCGCGGCTTCTTCGTCCGGATCCTTGATCTCAAGACGGTGCTGGAGATCTACGATGTCCGCGCCGCTTTGTTCTCACATGCGGGCCGGCTTCTTGCCCGCCGCATCACGGCCGCGCAGATCGGCGAATTGCAGGCGCTTCACAACGCGATGGAAGAGGCCGTGCCGGCCCAGGACGGCGAGACCTTTTACGTTCTCAACCGCCGCTTCCATTCCGAAATCATGAGATACACCCAGAATGCGCGCCTCGCCGCAATCTATGAGGGGCTCGACCGCGAGCTGCACATCTGGCGCAAGCGCGCGCTGATCCTCGACGGCAATGTCCGCGCCTCCTCCTCTGAGCACGGCATCATCCTCGACGCGCTCCGCAACGGAAACCCGACGCACATCTCCCGCATTCTGCGCGATCACAGCCTGGCCGGCCGCAACCGCCTGCTCCGAACCATGCCGGAAGCGCAGGAGATGGTCGAGGACGTCTGGGGCGACGACTGATCCTTCACGTACATACTCCTATTTCGAGGTCACAATGAAAACCCGCGACGGAAAGCCGATCATCGCCATCTCCAACGGCGATCCCGCCGGCATCGGCCCCGAGATCGCCCTGAAGGCGCTGACCAATCCCGAACTCCGCCAGAAATGCGCGCCGATCATTGTCGGCAGCGCCGAAATGATCGACCGGGACCGGGCCCTCTTCGCACCGGGCCTCAAGCTGCGCGTCATCGACACCCCGGAAGAGACGACGGGCGACGCGGATACGGTCGAGGTTCTGCAGCTCGACCAGCTCGATCTGTCGAAATGCCCGCGCGGCGAAGTGTCGGCCGAAGGCGGCCGCTTCAGCGGCAAGAGCATCGCGGATGCGATCGGGCTTGCAATGGCCGGCCGCGCGCATGCGGTCGTCGTCTCGCCCAACAACAAGCGCGCCATGAAGGACGGCGGGCACGAGCACACCGGCTTCGAAGAAATCTCGCGCCATTACACCGGCGAGAAGAACTCGATCCAGATTCTCATGGGCCGCAAATACAATCTCGCCCGCGTCACCAATCACGTCCCCCTCTCCCGGGTCTCCGCGCTCTGCAACCGTGCGAATGTTCTGCGCGCGATCAAGGTGCTGAAGAAGAGCCTCGCCGTCGTCGGGCTGGAAAATCCGGTGATCGGCGTCTCGAGCCTCAATCCGCATTGCGGCGAGCACGGCCTGATGGGCACAGAGGAAATGACCGATATCGAACCGGCATGCGACGATGCCCGCGCCGAGGGCATCCGCGTCATCGGCCCCATCCCGGCCGACAGCGTCTTCCTCGACATCGACAAGCTCGGCCTCGACATCATCCTGTCGATGTATCACGACCACGGAAACGCCGGCATCAAGCTGCTGGAGTTCGGCCATCTGGTGAACTTCATCGGCGGCCTGCCGATCCCGGTCTTCACCGTCTCGCACGGCACGGCCTTCGACATCGCCGGCCAGGGGATCGCGGATGAGACCAATATGAGGTTGTCGATCCTGGCGGCCGCGAAGAGCGGACGGCTGCAGCCGGCGCAGTGATCCGTCCCGGACGCGGCCTTCCCTCTTCCGGCGGCACCGTCTATCAGGACGCATGATCCGGTACCGCGCACGACCCGCTTCGGGCCGTGCGCGCGTTTCCGGCCAATGCAGGCTCCATTGCATGACCATACGTATCGGACTGGTTCACGCCGTCACGGCCGCGATAGGCCCCATCACCCGCGCCTTCAAGGCCGACTGGCCGGCCGCGACCTTGCTCAACCTGCATGACGACACCTTGTCGATCGACCGTTCGGCGTCCGCGGACCTGACGCCCGGTCTCTCGGCCCGCATCGAAGGCCTTGCCGACTACGCCGTCCTCGCGGGCGTCGACGGCGTGCTCTTCACATGCTCGGCGTTCGGGCCGGCCATCGACCGCGCGGCCGCGCGGTTGAACGTGCCGGTTCTGAAGCCGAACGAGGCGATGTTCGCTGAAGCGCTTGAACAGGGCCAGAACATCGGAATGGTCGCGACCTTCGCGCCGGCGATCTCGACCATGGAAGCGGAATTCCGCGAAGCCGCCGCGTCGGTCCGGCCTTCGGCCACGATCCGCACGGTGCTCGCCAAGGGCGCGCTCGACGCGCTCAATTCCGGCGATGCCGCGACCCATGACAGGCTGGTGGCGGAGGCCGCCGCGGAACTCGCGGACTGCGACGCCATCATGCTCGCGCAATTCTCGATGGCGGACGCAGCGCCCGAAGTGGAACGCAAAATCGGCCGCGCCGTGCTGACAAGCCCCCGCGCCGCCGTTCTGGCGCTGAAGCGCGCGATCGAAACCGGCGCACCGGTCCGCGAACCGGCGGCGCTCGCGGCGGACGCCTGACCCCTCGCCGGCAGTAGCCGCTTGATCATGTTTCTTCCGGCGAGCCGAACTGAAGCCCCTCGAAACGGTGCAGCGCCGCGTCGATCTCGGCCTTGTGGGCCTTCTTCGAACCGCCGCCGATCCAGGTCCATTTCTGGATGAGCAGTTTGCTCCTGGCCCGGTCCGCCTTGATGTCGACGGCCGCGACGATCTCGTCACCGACCAGAACCGGCAGGGCGAAATAGCCGAGCACCCGCTTTTCCTTCGGAACATAGGCCTCGAAGCGGTGCTCGTAATCGAAAAACAGCTTGAGGCGCTTGCGCTGGATGACCAGGGGATCGAACGGCGACAGGATATGGACCAGATCGTGCGTGCGCTCCGGCAGGGCGTCGAGCAATCCGGGCTCGATCCAGTGCGCGATTTTTTCCGCGCCTTCGACCGTAACCGGCACGAGAAGCCGGCGGCGCACACGGCTTTCGATGATGGCGCGGACCGCGGGCTTTCGGCCGGCATCGAGATGACAGACGGAATCGAGACTGACGACCCCCTGCGACCGCAGTCGCCCGGTCCAGCACATATTCGCAGACCTGCTTTTCCGTCGCGGGCTTCGGACGCGTCTCCCAGCCGAAATGGCGGTCCATCAGCTCATAGGTCTTCAGCATTCCCGATCTCTCGCTGATCGTCAGAACGCCCGTATAGAATCCGAGCTGCAGCGCCCGCTTCGAAGGTTTGCGGCTGGCCCAGGCATGGTCCTTCTCCACCAGGACGTCGTCGTCGATGTCGCGGATGGTCAGCGGGCCGTCCTTACGGATGCGGGCCATGACCTTGCGCAAGTCCTCCTTCTTCACCGAGCTGAACCAGTTGGAGGGTGATTGCCTGTGGCGCTTCATGTCGGGCAGGAAGAAGCGGATGTCCTGTGCCGGCACATAGGACAGCGCGTGCGTCCAGTATTCGAACACGCTCTTGTCGGTGCTCTGCGCCTGCGCGAGATGTTCGCGGCGATAGGACGGAATCCGCGTCCAGAGGATGTGGTGGTGGCTGCGTTCGATGACGTGGATCGTGTCGATCTGGACATAGCCGAGATGAGCGACCGCGGCGGACGTCGCCTCTGCACCCGTACCGAAGGGCGCCGGTACGTCGAGCCCCTGCGCGCGAAGCCAGACAGCCCTCGCTTCCGGCTTACTCAGTTTCAGGACAGTGCGACGAGCGGACATGGGGTGAATATCGGCGGGGCGGATTAGGGTAGAAGACTGACAGACATGTGGCGCGGACGGAACCTGCGCAAGGGAGCAGAACTGGTGCCGCCGATCCGCCTTCTCATCTCCGACGTGGACGGCACGCTAGTGCGCCACGACAAGAGCCTCGCTGAAGCAAATATCGCCGCGTTCGCGCGGCTGCGCGCCGCGGGCATTCAATCCACCCTCATCAGCGCCCGGCCGCCGACCGGGATCAGCCGTCTCGCCGATGCGCTCGGGATCGACGGCCCGATGGGCGCCTTCAACGGCGGCACCCTGTTCCGGCGCGACGGCACGATCCTGCATGCCGAGCGGCTCGATCCGGATGTCGTGACGAACGTCCTCGCCGTCATGGACAGGCCCGGCGTCGATATCTGGGTGTTCGCGAACGGTCTCTGGAATGCGCGTTCGCGGGACAATCCGCACACCGCCCGCGAAATCCTGTCGGCCGGCGTCGAGCCCACGCTCCGCTCCGGTGCGCAGACGCCCATGCGCGAAATCGACAAGATCGTCGGCGTGAGCGACGACGCGGCGCTGCTCATCGGCGTCGAAACAGAGGCCAAGAACGCGGCCGCCGGCCGCGCGACGGTCGCGCGCTCGCAGGCCTATTTTCTCGACGTCACCGCCGTGAAGGCGAACAAGGGCGACGGCATCACCGCCCTCGCCCGCGCCTATGGCGTGCCGCTCGAAGAGGTCGCGGTGATCGGCGACATGGCGAACGATCTGCCGATGTTCGCTCGTGCCGGACTGTCGATTGCGATGGGTCAGGCGCCGGAGGCCGTGAAGGCGGCGGCGGATGTGGTGACGGCATCCAACGAGGAAGACGGCGTCGCCGCCGCGATCGACCGGATCCTGAGCGGCGGGATCGTGAAACGCGCGTAAGCGCGTTCCCCGGACAAGCTGCAGCGGCCAGGAGCGAAGTGCCTCAACTCGGCTACAGCCGAGTTGAGCGCTCCGAGTTCCCATCTCGGGCAGGCCCGAGATGGGCGCAGCCGCCTCTCAATCAACTCGGCAGAAATTCAGTGCGCCTTCGGCGCGAGTTAATCCTGGATCCCGGATCACGCGATGTGCTTCGCACACGCTGTCCGGGATACCGCTCTATCATGCCGAGACCGATCGCCGCATATCGCGCGAATGTCCCGACCCTCGTCACCACGAATATCTTGCGATGACGTCGCCCATGACGGGCAGCCAGGCCGGCAGGAGATCCAGACGCCGTAGCGTTTGTCCTTCGTCCCGACATAATCGAGTTGGCCTTGGGTCGCGGGAAACCAGGACTTGCCGGCAGGCCCGAAACGTAACGTCCGGCGCTGCAATTCAGCGGTCCTCCCAGTACGTTACCGCGACCGCCGCGGCGATCCGGACGTGTGCGCGAGGCGAGAAGGTCGGCCAGAGAGCGCTCCGATGAGGCGGAGTAAGGGCAAAAAGGGCAGAAACGTGCCCGCGATGAGGCCCATCAGCAGCATGGATTCGTAGGTCGCAAGATCGCTCAACAGTAACTACGGGTTGCGGCGGCCCCGCGACCGTCCCCGGAGATGTCGGTCCTCCAGCTTACAGCGGCACGACCCTCCTACCTTTGGCTGCCCTGCACCCGCCGGCGCTCCCCTGTAAGGTTGCCGTAAGGCCAGGGGGCTTGAACGTATCGCCTTTCTCGGGAGAGCCGCCTGCCGGCCTCCGTTCCCCACCTTCATTCCCACGAGGCCCGCGATGACGAACGACGCTATTCCCGCGACGAGGGGTCTTCTCGTCACCGGACGCGCCGGGGTGGTCGACACCCTCGAAAACATGATCAGCGGCGGCCAGCAGGAAGCCATCCTGACCGCAACGCTCGCGGCCGCCGAACTCTTCCCCGGGCAAAAGCTGATCGATGTCGGCTGCGGTACCGGGAAGCTCGCCGTTGCCGCGGCCCGGCAGGTCGGCCCGGCGGGCACGGCGCTCGGCGTCGACGCCACGCCGGAGATGATCGATCTCGCCTCAGCGCGCGCGGCGGACGAGGGTTCGTCCGCGCGGTTCCGCCTCGGCGTCGCCGAGAGGCTGCCCGCCGAGACGGCCAGCATGGACGCGGTGACGAGTTCTTACTTCTTCCATCATCTGCCGAGCGAGGTGAAGCACGTCGCCATGCACGAGATGTGGCGCGTGCTGAAACCGGGCGGACGTCTTGTCATTACGGACTACGGACGCCCGCGCACCCTGTTCGGCTATATCACGAGCATTCCGATGCGCTTCGATTTCCACGAATATGTCCGCCCGCAATTGCGCGGCGAACTGGAGTGGATCATCGAAAGCGAGGGCTTCGGAACGCCCAAGCTGACAGCACTTTTCCTCGGCTATATCGGCGTCCTTCAGCTCATCAAGCCGCGCTGACGTCCTAGGCGTCCAACGCCCGCTCGGCGGGTAGCATCAGCACGAAGGCGGAGCCGCCGTCCGGGCGGTTTCGGCAAATACGGGCTCGGTTAACCGGCCCTGCGAAAGGCCTGTTACCGCCGACGCTCCCGGCGCGCGCTGCACGCCGCGCGAATGGCGCATTGACGGCGGTCGCGCGGTCGGCAACGGTCGCTTCGACATCGTCCTTTTAGGCTGCAACCGATGAAGACCCTTTTCGCCTCGTGGCAGTTCTGGGCGCTGGCGTCCGCCCTCTTTGCCGCGCTCACCGCCATTTTCGCGAAGGTCGGCGTGGAGAACGTGGCATCCGACCTCGCGACCTTCGTGCGGACGATCGTCATTCTTCTGGTTCTCGGCGCCATCGTCACGGCGACGGGCCAGTGGCAGCCCGCCGGCTCGATTTCCTCACGTACATACTTATTCCTTGTCCTGTCGGGCCTCGCGACCGGAGCATCCTGGATTTGCTACTTCCGGGCCCTGAAAATCGGCGACGCCGCCAGGGTTGCTCCCCTCGACAAACTGAGCGTCGTTCTGGTCGCGATCTTCGGCGTCATCATCCTCGGCGAAAAAATGTCCGTGCCGAACTGGCTGGGCGTTTGCCTGATCGCCGCCGGCGCGGTGCTTGTCGCCTACCGGGCATGATATCCGCCTGCCGACCCCTGCCCTGCCCGCTGCGGCGTTGACGCGTCCGCCATCACGACTGCGCCCAGGCCACGCCGACGCCGATTGCCGCATAACGCGCGAATTTGCCGATCGTCGTCAGCACAAGGAAGAGCTTGATCTCGGTCAGGAGCAGCCCGGCCACGACCGCGATGACGTCGCCCACAACGGGCAGCCAGGCCAGCAGGAGGATCCCGACGCCGTAGCGGTGGAACTTCGTCCCGACATAGTCGAGCTGGGCTTGGGTCGCGGGAAACCAGGACTTGCCGGCAAGGCCCGAAATGTAGCGTCCGCCGCAGTAATTAAGCAGTCCTCCCAGTACGTTACCCACGACCGCCGCGGCGATCAGGACTTCGGGCTGGCCTGTGCGCGAGGCGAGAAGGCCGGCCAGATAGAGCTCCGACGAAGCGGGCAGAAAGGGCAAAAACGTGCCGGCGATGAGGCCCATCAGCAGCATGGATCCGTAGGTCGCAAGATCGCTCAACAGGAACTCCCGGCTGACGCAGCCCGCTGCCGCCCGCAGAGATATCGATCATCGAGCTTACAGGGGCATTACACCCGGCCTTCGCTGCCTCACTTCGCTGCCACTGACGTCCTAGACGTTCAACACCCGCGCGGCGGGCAGCGACAGCACGAAAGCGGAGCCGCCGTCCGGGCGGCTTCCGATTGCGACCGATCCTCCGTGCTGACGCAAAATCTCGCGCACGATCGAAAGCCCGAGGCCCGTGCCCGGCGCAGTCGTGGTTCCGCGCTGGAAGCGGCGGAACAGACGGTCGTGATCCGCCGCCGGGATGCCGGGCCCGCGATCGTTGACGCTGATCATTGCCGGCCGCGACAGCACGACCTCGATCGCGGTGCCGCGAGGCGTATGTTTCAGGGCATTTTCGATGAGGTTGCGGACGGCCAGCGCGATGGCATGAGGATCGGCGCGTACCCTCAACGCGCCCGCCTCGCCGGTGATCGCGATTTCGCGGCCGTCTTTCACCGCGAGCGGCGCAAGTTCGGCGACCGCCTCGACCACGACGTCCCGCAGATCGAATTCGGTATCGAGCTTCATCGTATTGGCTTCGAGCCGCGCGGCTTCCAGCAATTGCGCGACAAGCCGGTTGATGCGGTCCGCATCGGCGGCAAGGACGGCGCGGTCCGCCGTGTTGGGCAGTCTGTCGATCCGCGCCGTGAGAATGCTCAAGGGCGTGCGGATTTCGTGCGCGGCGTTGGCGATGAACCGGCGCTCCGCGTCCAGCGCATCTTCCAGCCGCAGCATCGCGGACCCGACCGCGTCGACGAACGGCCGGATCTCGACCGGCATGGCTTTCGACCCGAGCGGAGGAACGCCCTCACCGGGCTGCATGCGTTCGGCCACCAGCGCCGCGCGGTCCACTTCCCGGAACGCCTGACGGAGCGTGAACCATACAACGCCGATGCCGATCAGCATGACGACGAGAAGAACGGGCGTGCTTTCGCGCGCGAGCTCGCCGGCCACGCTGTCGGCCAGGACATCCTCGTGCAGCCCGCTCTGGGCGACGGACACGCTCAGATCGCCGACATGATGCGTGTAGGAATACCAGGGCCCTCCCCCGTCGACCGGATTGAGCGTCGAAAATTTCTCGCCCGTCTGTTCCGCGTCCGCGGCCCGCTTCAGCACGTCCGCGGCGCGCGGCGACGAGGCCGCGATCACACGGCCCTGCCTGTCGAACACGGCATAGAGAAATGCTTGGTTCGACTGCCGGTACGCCTGGGCGAGACCCTCGGGAATCGACAAGGTCCCCGTCTTGGGATCGAGCGCCCGGACCACGTCGGACGCCTGATCCTGCAGCGTCCGATCCAGCATCGTGTCGATCGAGCGCGCGGATGTGACGATGACGGAGAGAACCGGGATCACGGTTCCCAGCGCAAGAACGATCGAGAGGCCGATGATGAGCCGCCGTCGCAGAGACCAGGGCCGGTCCGTCACGCCACATCCTCCAGCATGTAGCCGATGCCTCTCAGGGTATGGATTTTCGCCGTCGCGCCCGCGCCGAGCAATCTCCGCCTGAGGCGATGCAGCAGAACCTCGATCGCATTCTGGCTGATCTCGTCGTGGAATGCGTACAGCGCGCTTTCGATCGCGCTTTTCGTCACGACGCCTCCCATGCGGCGCATCAGGAGCTCGAGCAGCGCAAGCTCACGCCGCGACAGAACGAGGGATTCGCCGCCGACTTCCGCAATCCGTGTCGCGGTGTCGAAGCTGATGTTTCCGCTGACGAGACGGACGCCGAGCGGCGCGTTCTGCCGGCGCAGCAGCGCGCGCAGCCGTGCCACGAGTTCGTCGAAGTGGAACGGCTTGAGCAGATAGTCGTCGGCCCCCGCCTCCAGCCCGTCCAGCCGGTCCTGCAGGGCATCGCGGGCCGTCAGCATCAGAACGGGGCATCCGAGGCCGGCGACGGGATGGCGCCGCAGGAGGTCGAGGCTGTCGCCGTCCGGAACCAGCCGGTCGAGCACGATCACGTCGAACGAACTGACCGCCAGGCAGTCCTCGGCGGCCTCGATGCTCGTAACGTGATCGACCGCAAATCCGGTCTCGCGCAGGCCTTTGACAAGGATCCCGGCCAGATCGGCTTCGTCTTCGAGGAGCAGCAGGCGCATCTGGGGTTCCGGATGGGGTGGCCCGGCCTCGGCCGGTCGTGGTTGGTAATCATACTTGGGCGAGCGGGCCGCACAGGCCGCCGCGGCAATTTTACCCGCAGGCCAGGGGCTCCCGCCAATCCGCGGTCCCGGGAGCGGTTAGCCAGCGCCGCCAAAGGTTTGCCTTTTGGGCCCGGTTTCTTACCCTTGGCTTACGGACACCCATCCCCAATGGTGCATTGACGGGGGGTGCGGCCTCGGCAACGGTTCGTTCCCGAATAACGTCCTGTGCCGCGGCGGTGAAAGCGCGTGGCGCATCGTGGCAATTTTGTGCGCTGGCGTCGTGCATCGTCGCCACAGGATGAGTTTTTGCGACCCACGCGCCCGCGTTCCGAAGGCTTCCTGCATGCTGAGCAATTTCATTTCCCGCACCGTTCGTTTCTGTTCCGGACACGCATGGGCGGTCGTCCTCGGGTTCCTGGTGCTCGCAATCGTTTCGGGCGTCTACACCAAGCGCCACTTCGCGATCGATACCAATATCGACAACCTGATCTCGCCGGATCTTCCCTGGCGCAAGCGCGCACTCGAATACAAGGCGGCGTTCCCGGAACGCTCGCACCAGATCATCGCCGTCGTCGAGGCGCCGACCGCCGAACTGACGGACACCGCGGCGCGGGCCCTGGTCGACCGGCTGTCCCAAAATAAAGCGCTCTTTCCCGCGATCCAGATCGCGTCCGGCGGTCCGTTCTTCGAAAAGAACGGCATGCTGTTCCTGCCGCCGGATCAGTTGAAGGACACCACCAACAATCTGATGGATGCCGAGCCGCTGATCACCACGCTCGCAAAGGACCCGACGCTTCGCGGCCTCATGAAGGCGCTGACGGATGTGCTGGAAGGCGTGCGCGGCGGCGATCTCACCCTCGACGACATGGCCAAGCTCATGAACCAGTCGTCGGACACCCTCGAATCCATTCCGACAGCCCCGCTTCCAAGCTTTTCCTGGCGCAAGGTCATGCAGAAGCCGGACCAGCCCGACGGCCTGAGACGGATCGTTGTGGTGACGACCGTGCTCGACACGTCGGAGCTCCAGCCAGGCAAACGCTCGACCGACGCAATACGGAAGGCGGCCGCCGACCTCGATTTCAAGGGTGCGTACGGCGCCAACCTGAAACTGACCGGAACCGTGCCGATCGCCGACGAGGAGTTCGCCAGCGTCAACGACGGCGCGGCCCTCAACGGCGCGATCACCGGCATCCTGATCCTCAGCATTCTGTGGCTTGCGCTGCGATCCGTCCGCCTTGTCCTCGCGGTCGCGGCCTCGCTTGCCGTCGGCCTCGTGATTACAGCCGCCACCGGTATTCTTCTGGTCGGCGCGTTCAATCCGATCTCGATCGCGTTCGCCGTTCTGTTCGTCGGCATCGGCGCCGACTTCGCCATCCAGTACGGCGTCCAGGCCCGCCAGCATCGCTTCGACATGAAGGACGGCGACGACGCGCTGATCGAGACCGGCCGTTACGTCGGAGCGCCCCTGACGCTTGCCGCCGTCGCCGCCGCCATCGGCTTTCTGTCGTTCACGCCGACGGCCTATTCGGGCATCGCGCAGCTCGGCAAGATCGCGGGCTTCGGCATGATCGTCGCCTATATCGTCAGCCTCACTTTGCTGCCGACCCTGTTCAAGCTCGTTCGGCCGCCGGAAGAAAAGTGGACGCTGACGCAGCCGAGCATGATCCCGGTCGATGCATTCCTGAAGCGCCACCGGCTCTGGGTCGTCGGTTTCGTCTCGGTGATCGTGCTCGCAGGCTCGCCCGCTCTGATGCATCTGCAGTTCGACTTCAATCCGCTGCACCTGCGCGATCCGGACTCCGAAGCGATCTCGACCTATATCGAGCTCAGCAAGGACCCCGTTTTGGGCGCGCAGAGCGCGCAGGTGCTGGCCAAGAACCACGACGAGGCCGTCGCCATCGCAGACAAGGTGTCGAAGATTCCCGAAGTCTCGCAGACACGCACGATCGACGTCCTGATTCCGACCGATCAGCCCGAGAAGCTCGACCTCATCCGGAATGCGGCCGACGTGCTCGGGGGATCTCTCCGCGCGCCGCAGCTTCCGCCGCCCACGGACGAGGAGAACATCAAGGCCCTGAACGACGGCGCGCAGGCTCTGTCCGAGGTCGCGGCGGACAAGACCGGCCCGGGAGCGGACGCCGCAAAGCGCCTCGTGGACAATCTCAAGAAACTCGCCGCCGCCGATGCCGGCGCACGGGAAAAAGCGACGCAGGCCTTCGGCTTCTCGCTGGTCGAAAACCTGAACGGGCTGCGCAAGGCCTTCCAGGCCGAGCCCGTCTCCCGTTCGACGCTTCCGCCGGAACTTCTCCAGGACTGGGTGACGCCGGACGGACGCGAGAGGGTCGACATCCTTCCGAAGGGCGACCCGAACGACAACGAAACGCTGCTGAGGTTTGCGCACGCGGTGCTGCAGGTCGAGCCGAACGCCACGGGACCGGCGACCGACACGCTCAACTGGGGCAGCACGATCATCTGGGCCTTCGCAGCAGGCGTCGATCTTCGCGCTGGTTGCGATCGCGCTCCTGCTCTGGGTCGTGCTGCGCAGCCTGCGCGATGTCGGCGCGACCCTGATCCCGCTGATCGTCGCGGCCTTGATGACCTTCGAAATCTGCGCGCTGACGGGCTTCCCGCTCAACTACGCAAACATCATCGCTCTGCCGGTGCTGCTGGGCGTCGGCGTGGCGTTCAAGATCTACTACATCGTCGCATGGAAGCGCGGGCAGACGGCCTTCCTGCAATCGACCCTGACGCGCGCCGTGTTCTTCAGCGCCGTGCTTACCGGCGATCGCGTTCGGGAGCCTGTGGTTTTCGAGCCATCCCGGCACGTCCAGCATGGGCAAGCTGCTGGCGCTGTCGTTCACGTGCACGCTGCTGTCCGCGGTCCTGTTCCAGCCGGCCCTGATGGGAGACCCGCGCGAACCGCCGCGCGAGGTGTGATCGAGTTCCCTCCTCTCCCCTTGTGGGAGAGGACGACTCGGCCGGCAGGCCGAGCGAGGTGAGGGGTGTCTGGCCCCTCGATCAGCGTCCGTTACCCCTCACCCCGCTCGACGCCTTCGGCGTCGAGTCGCCCTCTCCCACAAGGGGAGAGGGAGGCCGGGCTCGACGCTTCTCGCCGCCCCGGGACATACTCCGGTCATCGTCCCGTATCGGGAGCATGATCGTGCGCGGATTTCTTCTCACCGGCCTTGCGTGCCTCGTGGCCCTGCACACCGCGTCCGCGCGGGATGTCTCCGACGCGACGGGACGCACGCTCACGGTTCCGGACAATGTCGAGCGCGTCTTCGTCGCCGGTCCGCCGGCCGCCCTGATCGTCTATTCGCTCGCCCCGGAGAAATTGCTGGGCTGGACGCGAACCCCCTCCCCCGAGGAACTCCGCTTCCTTGCGAACGACGCGGACAAGCCGTCGTATGGACGCCTGACCGGCAGAGGCGGCGAAGCCAATCTCGAACTCGTCCTGAAGCTCAAGCCGGACGTGATCGTCGATATCGGATCGACCGGGCCGACCTATGTCTCGCTTGCCGAGCGCGTGCGGGAACAGACCGGCGTTCCGCATCTCCTGTTCGACGGCCGCCTCGATGCGCTTCCGGAGACCTACCGAAAACTCGGAGACGTGCTCGGCGTGCAGGATGCCGCCGAGACGCGCGCCGCCTGGATCGAGCAGAGGCTTGACGCGGTAACGGCAAAACTGACCGGGATACCTGTCGGCGACCGTCCGCGCGTCTATCTCGCGCGCGGTGCGGAAGGCTTTGAAACGGCGCGCGCCGGATCGATCAATGTCGAGGCTGTGGAATTCGCGGGCGGACGCAATGTCGCCGGTGAAGCTCTGGGCGGCGGCGGTCTCGTCACCGTCTCGCTCGAACAGATTCTGGCCTGGGACCCGGACATCGTGGTCGCGCTCGATCCCGCCTTCGCGGCGAAGGTCCGGAACGATCCGCTTTGGGCGCAGCTCCGCGCGGTGCGGGACGGCAAGGTTGTCCTCGCGCCGCAGCTTCCGTTTCCGTGGGTGGATTATCCGCCGTCGGTGAACAGGGTCATGGGCGTGCTGTGGCTGTCGAAGCTGTTTTTCCCGGACGCCTTCCACGCCGATCTTCGTTCCGAGGCGCGCGATTTCTACGACCTCTTCTATCATCGGCGTCCGAGCGATGCGGAACTGGACGAACTCATGCCGCATGCGGACCTGAAGTGAGCAACGCGCGCGTATGGACCCTGGGCCTGCCGGTTTTGCTGGCCCTCGCCCTCTGCGCCTTCGCGTTCGGCGCCTATCCGGTCTCGGTCGGCGAGTTCGGGACATGGCTCGGCTGGCGCCTCACCGGCTCCGCGCCGCCCTCGGCCACCGCAATTTCCGTCATCGAGGGCATAAGAGGTCCGCGCATCGCCGCCGCTATGATCGTGGGCGCGTCGCTGGCCGTCGCCGGCGCCGCCTATCAGAGCCTGTTTCGCAACCCGCTGGTCTCGCCCGATATTCTCGGCGTCTCCTCGGGTGCGGCTCTCGGGGCGGTGCTCGGTATTTTCTTTTCGCTGCCGATCTGGGGCATCCAGCTGAGTTCGTTTGTCGGCGGCACCGTGGCGGTGCTCGCGGTCTACGCCGTTGCCCGCGCTGTCACGCAGCGCGATCCCCTGCTCGTCCTCGTCCTCGCCGGCATCGTCATCGGAACCCTGTTCGGCGCGGGCATCTCGATCCTGAAAGTGCTCGCCGATCCCTACAACCAGCTTCCCGCCATCACGTTCTGGCTGCTCGGCAGTCTCGCCGGAATCCGTGCCAGCGAAGTCCTGGCTCTGGCCCCCGCCGCCCTGATCGGCTGCGTGCCGCTTCTGCTTCTGCGCTGGCGCATCGACGTGATGACGCTCGGTGAGGAAGAGGCGAAGGCGCTCGGCGTCGACACGCGCTTTGTGCGCGTGGCCGTCATCGCCGCCGCGACCCTGCTGACCGCCGCCGCCGTGTGCTTCAGCGGCATCATCGGCTGGGTCGGTCTCGTCCTGCCGCATCTCGCGCGGCTCGTCGTCGGACCCTCATTCGCACGGCTCGGCCCGGCATCCGCGCTGCTGGGCGCCGGGTTCCTGCTCATCGTCGATACGATCGCGCGCGGCGCCGCGGATGTGGAAATTCCGCTCGGCGTTCTGACCGCGGTCATCGGCACGCCGATCTTCCTGTGGCTGCTCGCCACCGCGCGCCGGGCATGGGCCTGACCATGGCTGTGATCGAGATCGAAAACCTCGGCTTCGGTTACCACGGCCGTCCGATCGGCCGCGACCTGTCTCTCTCGCTCGACGCGGGCGACGTGACGTGCCTGCTCGGACCGAACGGAAGCGGCAAGACCACCTTGCTCAAGACCATTCTCGGCCTTCAGCCTGCTTTGGGCGGCGCGATCCGGATTGCGGGAGAGAATGCGGCGGGCTGGTCTCCGGCACAGCGCGCGCAGAACCTGGCCTATGTGCCGCAATCGATCTCGGCCGCGTTTCCGTTTCCGGTCCGGGACATGGTCCTGATGGGACGCACCGCGCGGCTCGGCCTGTTTGCCTATCCGGGTGAAAACGACCGTGCCGAGGCGAATGCCGCGCTGGAAAAGCTCGGCGTGGCCGCGCTCGCGGAACGGCCTTTCACCGAGATCAGCGGCGGCGAACGTCAGCTTGTCGTCATCGCGCGGGCTTTGGCACAGCAGGCAAAGGCGGTCATACTCGACGAACCGACGGCGAGCCTGGATTTTGCCAACCAGGGCCGCGTGCTTGAGATCATCTCTTGGCTCAAACGGCAGGGTCTGGCGGTTCTGTTCTCGACGCACCATCCGGACCAGGCATTTGCCGTGGCCGACAAGGTCGCGATGATGCGCCAGGGCGGTCTTGTCGGCGCCGGTCCTGTCGCATCCGTGCTGACCGAGACCGCACTTCGCGATCTCTATGGAGTTCATGTTTCGATTTCAGATGTCGGCGGCCGCAAGGTCTGCTTTGCCGAACTGCCGAACAAGCAATGGACCTGACGATGACACAGACGACAACCTCAGACGGAATCCGCCCGGGCGAAGTGATCGCCGCGCTGCCGGAGCGCACGGATGCGCGCCTCGTCTATATCGGCCGCATCCGCACGCCTTTTCAGGGCCGCAAGGACTGCCCGCGCCACGGAGAGCCCGACGGGCCGTTGTGCACGATCGAGATCGACGAGCCATGGCGTCCGGCGCTGAAAGGCATCACGCCCGGAACGCGGCTGCAGGTCCTGTACTGGATGCATCTCGCCCGGCGCGACCTCGTTCAGCAGAACGTCGAGCACAAGGGCGCGCTGCACGGCACGTTTTCCCTCCGCTCACCGGTGCGGCCCAACCCGATTGCGTCCAGCGTGGCCGATGTCGTCAGCGTGGACGAGACGAGCGTCACGGTGCGGGGCCTCGACTGCGTGGACGGCACGCCGCTGCTCGACCTGAAGCGGGAGTCGTGCGCCGCTCACGATTAGAGGGGTTATCCCGAACTTCCGTTCCCCGGATAAGCGGTCAGGCCGTGCCCGTTTCAGACTTCGCCGCCGCCATCAGGGTCTTGCGGTCATTGCCGTGCTTCCTGATGAGTTCCTGCGCCTTCTCGACCGTGATGCCCGCAGCCTTCGCAAAGTCGCGAACCTCGTAATCCTGGCCGCCGGAAACCTGATTGCGGTCCTGTTTCCCGGTGCTCTGCTTATTGTCGACCATGGGGTGATCTCCTCTCCGGCCCGCCTACAGGGCGGACCGGGAACGCGAACTCCGATTACGTGGAATGAAATCCTTTCGCGGAGGATTGGTTCCCTTTGGAACGAAAGGCCGGTTTCGGGATTCTAAATCATGTTGTTGCGTCCCGTTGCGTCGAGAGGTGTATGCGTCATGGACCTGAAGCTCGTCGTCGATAATTCGGACTCCATTCTGACCTTGCGTCGCGACCGACGACAGAGACCACAGGACCGGGTTCCGGCCGCGTGGCGGGCGATGCGAGGCGTGATGAACGACCACCTCCAGGGCAAACTCAGCGATCAGGTGGCGATCATGATCGTCTACGGCTATCTCGACGACACCCAGTTGAATTCCGACATGCATGAAATCGGGCGCTGAGCGGTCCTTTCCGGATTGGCTCTTTCCGCAAGCGGCAGCGAAAGCCTTGGCGGCCTGTGCGCTGCCTTTCGGCGAAACGATACCGCTTGCCGACTTCACTCCGCCGCTTCCGGCGCCGGCACCGTCTTCACCTCGCCGCCGCGCGGCAATTGCACCGGCTTCAGCATCAGCGCCGCCGCAAGGCCGGCAAGCGCGAGCGCGCAGGCCGTCATGAAGAGCGGCGAAAACGCCGCGGCATAGGCATCGGCCACCGCGTGCCGGGTCCGCCTCGGGAAGAGCGGCCATCATTTTCGGCGTCATTTCCTCGATGTTGGCCAGGCCCGGTATGGACACGCCAACGCGGCCGAGCTGGGCGGCGATGATCGCGCCGTAGATCGAGATCGCGATCGATGCGCCGCCCATGCGCGACAGGGTCACCGAGCCGGTCGCGGCGCCGACATCGCGTGCAGGCGCTGCGTTCTGCACGCCGATGACCGGAACCTGCTGGGCCAGGCCGATGCCGATCCCGTGCAGCATCATGAGCGCGCCGATGAGCGGAAGCGGCGTTCCGGCATGGACCTGCGACAAAACTGCGAAGGCAATCGCGCTGCAACCGAGGCTCGCGACGGCGAAAGGCTTGTAGCGCCCCGTTGTCGAGATGATCCGTCCGGCGGTCAGCGACCCGCAGACGATACCTCCGGTCAGGAGTATGAAAAACAGACCCGCGGTGGACGGCGAAAGGCCCGTCGTCGTCTGCAGGAAAAGCGCGAAGTAATTCACCATGCCGATCGCGATCCCGCCGCTCAATACCGAGACGACGAGAAGCAGGCTGAACGTGGAATTGCGAAACAGCTTCAGGGGGACGATCGGTTCGGGTGCACGCCGCTCCACGAACACCCACAATGTGGCGCAGAGCACGCCGAACGCGATCACGCCGGCGCTCTGAGGCGACAGCAGCGAGCCGAAGAGTTCGTTGCTGTCGGCCGTCAGCACGATGCTTGTCGTCGTCATGGCAAGCAGCAGAGCGCCGACATAGTCGATCTTCGGGCGGCGAAGCGGCTTGCGATACGGGAGCATGAAGAAAAGCCCCGTCAGCGCGATGGCGCCGATCGGCACATTGATCAGGAAGATCGAGCGCCATCCGAAGAGATCGCTCATGATGCCGCCGAGAAAGGGACCGATCGCGCTCGACGCCATCAGGACAAGGCTGGAATAACTCTGATACCGGGCGCGTTGGCGCGGCTCGAACAGATCGGCATTGATGGCGAAGATCGAGACCATGATGCCGCCGCCGCCCAGCCCCTGCAGCACGCGGGCGGCGATCAACGTGTTCATCGACACCGCCAGGCCGCAGACCGTCGAACCAATGATGAAGATGGCGATCGCCGTCATCATCACGTATTTGCGGCCGAACAGATCGCCGAGCTTGCCGTAGACCGGCATGGCGGCGCTGAGTGCCAGAAGATAGGCGGAGCCGATCCAGCCGAACCGCTCCAGATGGCCGAATTCCCCGACAATCGTCGGCAGTGCCGTCGAGACGATGTGGACGTCCAGCGTCGAAATGAACTGGCCGGTCAGCAGGAAGCAGAAGACGACGAGCCTGCGACGGGGATCCGCGACCAGCGGCGCTGGAGCAACTTGCATGTTCATTAGAAGACTTTATTCCGACTTACGGGGACCTTATATATGTGCTATTAGCACATAATTGCCAGTCGACCAATGGCGTAGACGAAACCGGGCTTCGGCCCCGCTCTGTGAACGGCCCGTCAATGCACAAACCCCTCCCCCCGGATACTTCCCGCCCCGGCGAAGACAGCATTCCCCGCATCAGCCGGAGCATGGCGCGCATGCGGCTGATGACCGGCCGCAGAGTGATCGGACGCCTGGTGATCCGGACCATCGCGCCGGATCTCGAACTGTCGCATCTCGATGTTCTGTCCGCCGTCGGGCAGGCAGAAGGCGTGGACGAGGTCACCGTCGGCACGATCGCCGACATGCTGCGCATCGATCCGTCGCGGGCAAGCCGGATCGTGGCCGACATGGTGCGCGGCAAGGTTCTTCGCCGCATGGCATCGAGGGCCGATGCCCGGCGCATCGTCGTCGAATTGACGCCGGCCGGCCGGCGATTGCTGTCGGAAGTCCGGGCGCTCAAGCTGACGACGGTGACCAGGATCGTCGAGGGCTGGCCGGAGAAGGACGTCGAGACGTTCGCCGCTTTGTTTGAAAAGTTCATGTCCGGATACGAAGGTCTCTTCCCGGTGCATGACGGCGATACGCCCGGCTGAACTTTGTGCGGCGGCGGCAGAACCGGGACGCCGCCCGCCCCGCTTTGCCCCTGCGCAAAAAAAGACGGCTACGCTTTTTCCATCGCGGATTTTGCCGCTTTTCCCGGCGCGCCGACGACCACGATTCCGGTCTCGACAAGGTGGTCGATCTCAGCCTGCGTAAAGCCGGCCTCGGCCAGAACGTCCGGACCGTTCTCACCCAGTTTCGGCGGCTGGCGTTCCAGGGTCGCCCGGCCGCTTTCGGTGCCGAAGCTTATGGGAAGCGCGGGAAGACGCGCGTTTTTCACCGTTCCGCTCGTCGTGGACACGGCGACATCGAGCAGCCCTCCGCTCGCCAGGAGATGAGGATCGTCGAAAAGGTCGGTCGGTTTGCCCACCGGCGCGAACGGTATTGACGCCGCCTCGCAGCGATCGGCGATCTCCGGCTTGGGAAGCCTGGAGAATGCCTCCTGAAGTTTCGGGATCATCCATTCACGCTCCTGCACGCGCATGGCGTTGGTGACGAGCCGTGCATCGCCGAACAGCTCGTCGAGCTGGAACGCCTCGCACAAGCGCTTCCACTGCATGTCGCTCGTGACACCGATGAAGATCTGGTCCTCGCCCGCGGTGTCGAACACGTCGTAGATCGCCCAGGCGCGATGGCGGACGGGCATCGGCTTCGGATCTTTTCCGGTCGCGATATAGCCCGCCATATGCGTCAGCATCAGGAACGTCGCGGTTTCGAACAGCGCGCTTGTGACTTTCTGGCCCTTGCCGGTGCGATGCCGCTCCTCGACCGCCGCGAGCACCGCGGTGACGCCGAACACGCCGCCGAGGATGTCGTTGATCGACGAGCCCGCGCGGAGCGGCCTGCCCGGTGGGCCGGTCATGTAAGCGAGCCCCGCCTGGAACTGAACGATCTCGTCGAGCGCCGGGCGGTTTTCATACGGGCCCGGCAGGAAGCCCTTGAGCGCGAGATAGATCAGCCGCTCGTTCTGCGTCTTCAACTGCTCGTAACCGCACTGCAGGCGCTCCATGGTTCCGGGAGCGTAGTTTTCGACGAGAATGTCGGATTGGGCGACGAGGCGCCGCATCGCATCCTGGCCTTCGGGAGCTTTGAGATTGAGCGCGATCGCCCGTTTGTTGCGGTTGAAGCCGGAGAAGAAGCCCGCGGCAAAACCGGGCAATGTGCGGGTGTGGTCTCCGTCCGGCGCGGGTTCGACCTTGATGACGTCGGCGCCGAGATCGGCCATCAGGAGACCGGCGGTCGGCCCCATGATCATGTGGCTGAATTCGAGGACCTTCAGGCCGGCCAGCGGCTTGTTCGACATTGCCGTTCCCTTTCGTGAAACAAGAATACGCCTCGGGCCCCGGCGCTCAGGAGTTGAAGGGCACGGCGCGGTTCATCGCGAAGCTCTCCTTCAGCCCTTCCGTCACGCCTGTGAGATGTGTCCGCATCGCCAGTTCCGCGGCGTCGGGGTCTTTTGCCGCGATCGCATCCACGATCCGCAGATGCTCTCCAAAGCTCTTGGCGGCCCGGCCTGGAACGAGAATCGTGCGGAACTGAACCCGCACCAGCTGGTGCCGGAGATTGGCCAGAACCCGGCCGATCGTTTCGTTCTTCGCAATGCGCAAAATCGCCCGATGGAAATCGCCGTTCAGAGCCGAGACGCCGATCAGATCGCCGGCCTCCAGCCGAACCCGCATGGCCTCGTGCAATTGCCTCAGGACTGCCACGTCGTCGTCCGTGGCAAGCTCCGCCGCTTTGCGGGCGATCAGGCTTTCCAGCGCAAGCCGGGCCTCGGCAATCTCGAGCGCTTCCTGTTCGCTGATGAGGCGTACGCGGGCCCCCCGGTTTGCCTCACGGCGGACGAGGCCCTCGCTTTCGAGAACCGCGAGCGCGGTGCGGATATTGGCGCGGTTGGTGTTGAGCTGTTTCGCCAGATCGACTTCCAGAAGGCGTTCGTTGGGCATCAGCCGCCCCGTTGCGATCGCGTCCCGGATGTATTTGAGAATGACGCTGATCGGCTCGCCCGCAGGAGCATCGTTCTCGGGTGCGGGCTCCCTGCCCGTGGCTTCCGCGAGGTTCATGGCTGCGGGCTACCGAGCGCGGGCGCGGGCGCAATGTCCTGGCGATAATTCGGCGCGTTGGGTGACATGATCTTCCACATGCCTTTGACGGTGGCGACAAGACGCTCGCCGGCGAGGATTTCCGCATCGACGAACACCAGGGATTTGGTGCGCCGGAACACGCGGCATCGCGCTTCGATCACCTCGCCGATAAAGGCGGCGTCTATGAAATGAACATCGAGCTGCAAAGTCGCCTGCGGCCGGTCCGTATTGACGCTCCGCACGGTCGTGCCGAGAGAGCGGTCCGCGAAGGTGACGAGCATGCCGCCCTGGACGATGCCGCGCCGGTTGTGATGCCGAGGTTCCGCCAGAAAACAAAACCGGCTCTTGTCGACGCCGTGCTGCCAGAAAGGACCGACGAGTTCGATAAATCCCTCATCCGGCATCCGGTGCCAGCCGGCTGCTTCGAGCCTGGCATGCGCGGAGGCGATGTCCTCCGGTTCCGGGGGCGTTCGCTCGGATAAAGGTGTGTCTGCTGTGGTCACGTCGTGGAACTCCTCAAGCCGCCGCAGTTGCGGTAACGGGAGAGAGTACCACCATGCATGACCGAACCGGGAAGCTGGCGGCCGAATATACGCTCGGCGAGTTGAGCCGCCGTGATCAGCCGGTCGATGTCGATACCCGTGTCGACGCCCATTTCCTCGCAGAGAAAAACCAGGTCCTCGGTGCAGATATTTCCCGCGGCGCCGCCATGGCCCGCAAACGGGCAGCCGCCAAGGCCGGCAATCGCCGAATCATAGCTCGCGACGCCCATCTCGAGCCCGGCGAAAGCATTGGCGACCGCCATTCCGCGGGTGTCGTGGAGATGCAGGTGGACGTCCATGTCGGGGAACGTGTCCTGCACCGTTCCCACCACATTCCGGATACTGTTGGGAGTTGCCCACGCCATGGTGTCGGACAACCGGATCTGCTTCAGCGTCACGTCATGGGCCTGCGCGATGTCGATCGCTTCACTTATGGCGTCGAGCACGCGCGAGACCGGAATCTCGCCCTGAAAATTGCAGCCGAAGGCGGCCATGATGCCGATATTGTCGATCGGAATTCCGTTGGCCTTGTAGACCTCGATCTGCTCGTGCTGCAGAACGGCGCTCTGCTTCAGGTCGATCTGCTGGTTCCGCAGCAGGAATTTCTCGGAAGCGCACACCCGCACCGCCCCGACAAGGGTGAGCTTGGCGCGGTGGGACAGAGCGCGCTCCAAACCCTTCGGGTTCAGCCACAGACACGTATATTCGACGCCCGGCGCGGCTCGCATTCCCTCGACCACCTCATCGGCGTCCGCCCATCCCGGCACGCGCTTCGGGTTGACGAAGGACGCGGCCTGTATGTGCTTGAGCCCGGCATCGCTCAGCGCGTCAATCAATTCGATCTTCTGGTGCGTCGGAATGGACGTCTTTTCGAACTGGAACCCTTCGCGGGGCCCCTCTTCGTTTATCTTTACGTGCTTCGGAATCATGTCCTTGTTCCTCTGCGTCAATGCTTGCTTTGGAGCGCCGAGCGCATGACGGGCGACATCACCTGGTCGGAAATCTGGAAATCCCAGAGTTCGGCCGTGTCGGATTTTGCGAAGCGATCCGCCATGGCACTGAGGGCCGAGAGATCCGACACCGTGTGCCCATTGAGCCCGAAGCCGCGGGCGATCGCCGGCAGGTCGCCGTAACCGAAGACGGCTCCCTCGTCGGTCAGGCCGTCGGCCCGCAATTTATGGATTTCCGACCCGTAAGCCCCGTCGTTCAGAATGCAAAGGAGAAGCCGGATGCCGTGGCGTTTCACGGTTTCGAGTTCCTGGACGTGCATGAGAAGCCCGCCGTCGCCGTCCATCAGGACGATGGTCCGGTCCGGTTTCGCGGCGGCAACGCCGATCGCATAGGACAGGCCGTTTCCGATGGCGCCGAACTCGCGGATGGTGACGAAGTTGTCGGCGCTTCTGCCGCGCATCTGGGCGGTGAAATACGAACAATGGCCGGATGCATTGACCAGGACCCAGTCCTTCGGCAGTGCCTTGTCGAGTGCGGCAACCGCGGCGCGGGGATCGACTTTTCCCGGAACGGCTTCGAACTCATGAGAATCCGGCAGTTCGGTCGCCATACGCTGAACGAGTTCCGGCGTACGCCAGCCCGATATGGTCTTCTTCGCCGGGCCGAGTTTGTTCAGAATGCTGCGAAGCCCGGCCTTGGCATCGGCCCTGACATACAGATCGGCAATCTTGCGGCCCTGGTTCACGCCGACAGGATCGGAATCGATCTGGATCACCTCGGCCTGGGGGAACAGTCGTCCATTCGAAGCCGTGTGGTAGGTCAGGCTCGCTCCGACCGCGACGATCAGGTCGCAGGCGCGGAACATCTCCTTTGTGACGTCCGTCGAAAACCCGCCCGCGATTCCGAGATCGAAGGGGTGTTCGCCGAACAGGCCCCGGACCGGCAGCGTCTCCGCCAGAAGCCCGCCGCAACGATCGGCAAGTTCCACGCATTCCGCAGCCGCGCCGGATTCCTTGGCTCCGCGTCCGCCCAGCACGATCACGCGCTGAGCCGCGTCGATCCTGGCCGCCGCGCGGGCGACATGTTCGGCGGGCGCCTCCATCCGGCCGACATCGGGGATGAATTTCTCGGACGGTATATATTCCGCGGGAAAGCCCAGCGGCTTCTTCTGAAGGTCGTAAGGCACCCCGATGACGACGGGGCGCCGTTCCATGCGTGCGAGCCGGAATGCCTCGCGGACATGAGACAGCATCAGCGGAAAACTGTGGGCCTGGATGTAGCGCGCACCTGTCGCCGTGACGAAGGGGGCGTGATCGATCTCCTGGTTGTACCAGGCGGAGTGAAGCGGGCTTTCGCCGGCAAAAATGACGAGCGGAATGCGCGCCCGCACGGCGGCCGGAAGCGCCGTCATGACCTGTGTGAGGCCCGGGCCGCAGGTCACGGATGCAATGCCGGTCTCTCCCGTCGCCGCCGAATAGCTCGTTGCCATGGCGACCGCGCAGTGCTCGTGACGAACATGGTAGGTACGAACGCCGGGCATTGCCGCAAGAGCCGTCGCCCAGTGCATGTTTCCGTCGCCCATCAGGGTGAAATGCACGCGCACGCCCTCGGCGTAGAAGGCCCTGGCGAGCACGTCGTAAAGGGGAGCCTCGGTCATGGCCGCATCTGTCGGTGTGTTCTGAAGCATGTGAGTGGTCCTAGCGCAGGGTGTCGCGTGCGATCATGGCGTCGATGTCCTCGACGGAATATCCGAAGCCTGAAAGAACTTCGTGTGTGTGCTCGCCGAACTGCGGCGGATCGAGACGAAGCCCGAGGCGCGCGCCGTCGATATGCATGGGAAGCGCCGGCAGCTTCGTGTGAACCCCGTTCGTCAGTACGGTGTCGAGAAGGCCGCCGCTTCCGTTGAGATGCACGTCCTCGAACAGATCGGACGGCCGGGCCACGGGCGCGATGGGAATTCCGAGAGGCGCCAGGGTATCCATCAACTCATCGACCGGGAACGCGGCGACGATGTCCTGGACGATGGGCCTGATTTCGGCGTGCATCTCGACGCGCAATTCGTTCGTCTTGTAGGCTGCGACGTCCAGGAGGTCGGGCCTTTTCATCGCCCGGCAGAATGCGTCCCAGTGATTGTTGCTGGTCAGGCCGAGGAAAAACCGGCCGTCGCTGGCGTCGAATGTTTCGTAGATCGCCCAGGACCGCTTCTTGACGGGCAGCGGCGGCGGCTCCTGCCCCGTTACCGCCTTCCCGGCCATATGCTGCGCAACCAGGAACGCGGCGGACTCGAAGAGCGAACTGGTGACCTTCTGGCCTCGTCCGGTCTGGTCGCGTTGCCGCAGCGCAGCCAGGACCGCCATCGCGCCGAAGACGCCGCCGAGAATGTCGTTGATCGAAACACCGGCTCGCAGCGGACTGCCCGGCATACCCGTCATATAGGCAATACCCGTTTGGTACTGCACGATTTCGTCGAGAGCGCCCCGCTGATCGTACGGCCCGGGCAGATACCCCTTCAGCGAGCAATAAATCAGTCGCGGGTTTATCGCCGAAAGCTCGTCATAGCCGACGCCGATCCGCTCGGCCGCGCCGGGAGCGTAGTTTTCCGTAATGACATCGACGTCCTGCACCATGCGGTGCAGCACCGCACGGCCTTCAGTGGTCTTCAGGTTTATGCCGACGCTCTTCTTGTTGCGATTGAAGTACGAAAACGTGCCGACCTGGAATCCCTGCAGAGCGCGGGTTCGATCGCCTTGGGGCGCGGGTTCGACCTTGATGACATCCGCCCCCAGATCGCCAAGCACCAACCCGCAGGTCGGTCCCATGATTGTGTGGCAAAGCTCCAGGACGCGGATGCCCGCGAGAGGAAGACTTTCCTTCGCCTCCGGCAAGGCTCTGACCTCGTGCTTCAACATCCGCTCCTCTGAACCGAGCGCAATCTTCATTTCGCTAACACGATTGTCAACATCTTAATTGACAATATTACGAACAACGGGAAGTCTGACCCCTTCGCTTCCCGTCCACGACCGAGGGAGCGTCCAAAAAGACGACAAGGGGAGATCTGAAATGCCCATCATGAGAACAGCGCGCCTGGCGCTTTGCGCCGTGGCGTTGGGGCTGCCTTTTGCGCCGTCCGCACAAGCCGAATATCCGGAGCGCGCGGTGAGCTTCATCGCTCAGGCGGCGCCCGGCAGCGGTTTCGACACCGTCACCCGAGCGGTCGCGACGACGATGCAGCAGGAGGGCCTGGTCAAGGTCCCTATGCCCGTCACCAATTTTCCGTCATCGGCCGCGGGAATGCAGAATGTCGTTACGCGCCATGCGAACGACCCTTACATGGTTTCGTTTCAGTCGCTTTCCGCCATGATGCGCTACGCGACCGGCAGTTCGGAATATACACACAAGGATGTCACGCCCCTCGCGCGCCTGATCTCCGACTATTATGTCGTCGCCGTCCGGGCTGACTCGGAGATGAAGACGCTCAAGGATTTCCTCGATGCGCTGAAGGCGAACCCGAAAGCGTTCCCGATCACCGGCGGCCAGAGCGACGACCGGATATTCTACGGGCTGATGTTTACGAAATACGGCATCGATCCGACACAGATCAATTACGTCGCCTTCAGCGGCGGCGGCGAGGCTTCCGCCATCCTGCTCGAAGGCAGCGCAAAGGCCCAGATCAGCACGCTGAGCGACATCGCCGGTCTCATCAGGAGCGGCCAGGTTCGTGCCCTTGCGGTCAGCGGCAAGAAGCTGAGCGGAGATTTTGCGAACATCCCGACGCTCAAGGAATCCGGCATCGACATCGAATGGCAGAATTTCCGTTACGCTTTGGGCGGACCCAACATGCCTCCGGAAGCCGTCGCCTACTGGCGCGGCAAGCTGCAGGAAATGGTCAAGACCAAGACCTGGAAGGACACCCTCGAGCGCAATCGCTGGGGTGACGAATTCCTGATCGAGGGATTTGATACATACCTGGATAGCACCCAAAATCAGATCCTCGATATCGCCCGGACGCTCGGCGTCGCCAAGCGCTGATATCCACCGGAATACGGGGCGCCGGCGTTCATCACACGGCGCCCCGTACATCTCGATCTCGAGGATGCGGCATGTTTGATCTTTACCTTCAGGGCCTGTCGACGGCGCTCACCCCCGAAAACCTGATGTTCTGCCTGATCGGCGTTGTCTACGGCACCGTGATCGGCGTGCTTCCCGGCATCGGAAGCGTATCGGGCATCGCCATGCTGCTGCCCCTCACTTACGGCATGCAGCCGACCAGCGCGCTCATAATGCTCGCCGGTATTTACTACGGCTCGGAATATGGCGGCTCGACGAGCGCCATTCTTCTGCGGACACCCGGCGAAGGCGGAAGCGTCGTCAGTTGCCTCGAAGGCTATGCGATGGCGCGCCGGGGAAAGGCGCGGCTGGCGCTGGCAACGGCGGCGGTAGGCTCGTTCATCGCCGGCACGCTCTCCACCATCGCCCTCATGCTGCTGACCGCGCCGCTGGCGACCCTCGCGGTGAAGCTCGGCCCGCCGGAGTTTTTCGCGGTCGCCGCTTTCGCGCTCATCCTCACGGTATCCCTTTCCCACCAGTCTCCGTTGAAGGGCCTCGCCACATTGCTGATCGGGCTCTTCCTGGCGACGATCGGCCTCGACTCGCAAAGCTCGTTCGCCCGTTTCACACTCGGCAGCACGACGCTTATGGACGGCGTTCCCTTCATCATTGCCGCCAGCGGACTTTTCGCGATCTCCGAAGTCATGTTCCAGATCAACCGGAGCCGCACAGGCGAGACGAAGCGCATCCCCATCGCGACCGGAAGCTGGATGAGCTGGCCGGATCTGAAGCGGATAATTCCGGCCTCGTTGCGCGGATCGGCGCTGGGCTTCTCTATCGGCACGATGCCCGGCATGGGCAGCATCGCCGCGACGTTCCTCTCCTACGGCGTTGAAAAGGCCGTGTCGAAGCATCCGGACGAGTTTGGGAAGGGTGCCATCGAAGGATTGGCCGGTCCGGAATCGGCCAACAACGCGGCCGCCCAGGGGTCCCTCCTCCCGGTCATCACGCTCGGCATTCCAGGCAGCGCGACGACCGCCATTCTTCTGGGGGCGTTCCTGATGTTCGGCCTTCAGCCGGGCCCGCTTCTGCTTCAGAACAATCCCGAGCTCGTCTGGGCGATCATCGCCAGCATGTATGTCGGCAACGTCATGCTGCTGATCCTGAACTTCCCGCTGGTTCCGCTGTTTGCGAAGCTGCTCGACCTTCCCTCGACCGTGCTCAACGGCCTGATCGTTCTCTTCGTATTTACGAGCGTGTTTTCCATTCGCGGAGACCCGACCGACCTCCTCATTCTCGCGGGCTTCGGCGTTCTGGGCTACGTCCTGCGCCGCATCGACTATCCGATCGCGCCGATCCTGATGGGGATGGTGCTCGGCGATATTCTGGAATCATCGTTCCGCCGCTCACTGGCGCTTTCGCTCGGCGACCCGATGATTTTCGTGAACCGGCCGATATCCGGAACGATTCTCGGATGCGCGGCAGCCTTCATCATCTTCAAACTCGTAATGATGCGGCGCCGGGCGCGAGCCGCCGCGCCTCCCGTTCTCGCCGAAGGATCGCCGCGATGAGCACACCGTCCGTTGACCGTATCTTTGCCGCTGTATTTCTGTCCGGCGCGATTGCCGTCGGCATCGGCACGTACCTGCTTCCGGATCCTCTCGCGTTTCAGCAGGTGAGCGCCAAGGTGTGGCCGGCCTGCCTCGTCGTCGCGGCGCTGGCTTGTCGGTGTCCTGCTCTGGCTCGAAGGACGCGAGGCGCCCGCCGCCGTCAAGCGCGCGGACCAGGCCGCTACGGAGGATCTCGATGACGAGACACCATCGGGGTGGCTCGGCTGGGCGGTTGCCGGTGGCGTTGCGATATCCGGTTTTGCGATGACCCTGCTCGGATACTGGGTCGCGGGTATTTATCTCATCGCGCTGGTCGCTCTGTTGCAGGACGGGCGTGCGAATTGGAAGAGAAACGCGCTGATTGCGATCGTCATGCCCGGCGCGGCGTATTTCCTCTTCACCCACGGGTTCGGACAGTTTCTGCCTCTTGGCGTCCTGTTCGAATAGTATTTACGTGTGCTTTGGAAAGCCAACCCGGCCGGTCGCACCGGCCGGGATACCGCTCAGAGATTTTTGTTGGCGGCGTCCTTGAGCGTGTTCTTGGCATCGCCCACGGCCTGCTGGCCCTCGCCCTTCAGCTCCTGCGCCTTGCCCTTGACCTGCATCTCTTTATTGTCGATCGCCTTGCCCGCGACCTGCTTCGCATTGCCGGCGGCCTCATTGGCTACGCCTTTGATCTTGTCTGTCGTCCCGCTCATAATTTTGATCCTTGTCGGTCGGCCGGACTGGCTGACCCTGACTTAGGAACGGGGCGGAAAGCCCGTTGGTTCCTCGAGCCCGGCTTAAGCCACTGCCATCAAATCCGCGTTGCCGCCCGCGGCGGCGGTGTTGATGCTCGTCGAGACTTCCCTGACCAGCCATTCGAGCCGATAGGTCTCCGAACCGTTCGCCAGCCCCTTTTCGCTCGCTGTCTGTACGACGGCGACCGGCCCGTCGAGAGCGGCGATTTCGGACAGCGCGGCGGATGAACCGCCCTCCCCGATTTCGACGAGTGCCGCCGAGGGGGCGACGTCGGGCATAGTCTCCACCACCCGGCCCGCCCCGAGAAAGCGGGCGGGAATTTCCGCCATCGCGGCAGCCAGGTCCGATGCACCGCGCGCAACGAGCACCACCGGGTCGTTCCCCGTCGCGATGACGGCGCCGAGCTGGATGCGCAGGCCGAGCGGCGTGTGCGGCCGAAGCAGGACCGCGCCGCGCGGATGAATGGAATACACATTCTGCTCCCCTACCGGCCCGGGCAGTTCGAGGCTGAGGCCGACAGGATCGGCTTCGGCAAAGCCCGCCACCGCTTTTTCCTCGACCCCATAGCCCCCTCCGCGCAGCCAGTTCCGGTAGTCTTTCGACAGGGCTGTCGCATAGGGTGCGGCCAAGGCTCCCGTAGGCGGCGAGGTCACGAGGCGGCGCAGATAGAGCGGCCCGCCCGCCTTCGGTCCCGTCCCCGATAGACCATGCCCGCCGAACGGCTGCACGCCGACAACGGCGCCGATCGTGTTGCGGTTGACGTATATATTGCCCGCCCCGATCCGGGCGGTGACGTGCTCGACGGTTGTGTCCATACGCGTATGCAGACCGAAGGTCAGGCCGTATCCCGTAGCATCGATATCCGCGATGAGACGGTCGATCTCGGCAAGGCGGTAGCGCATCACATGGAGCACGGGGCCGAACACCTCCTTCTCCACCTGGGCGATGTCGGAAATCTCGATCAGGGTCGGGGCGACAAATGTCCCCGTGCCCTCTCCGGGATCGACGCGGAAAATCCTGCACCCCCTGGCGCTCATTTCGGCAATGTGCTGCTCGATGGCCTGCTGCGCTTCAGCGGTGATGACGGGTCCGACATCGGTCGCAAGCCGGTCGGGATTGCCGACCTCAAGCTCCGCCATCGCGCCTTTCAGCATGTCCAGTGTCCGGTCGGCGATCTCCTCCTGCAGGCAGAGAATGCGCAGCGCCGAGCATCGCTGCCCCGCGCTGTCGAACGCCGACGACAGCACGTCCGCGACGACCTGTTCGGCAAGAGCCGAAGAATCCACGATCATCGCATTCTGCCCACCGGTCTCGGCAATCAAAGGCACAGGATGCCCGGCCGGTGTGAGCCGGCGCGACAAGGTCCGCGCGATCGAACGCGCCACATCCGTCGAGCCGGTGAACATGACGCCATGCACGCGGCTGTCGCCGACGAGCGCCGCGCCTATTTTGCCGTCGCCCGGCAGGACGTGCAGGGCATCATCCTCGACGCCGGCTTCGAGCAGGATGCGCACGGCCATGACCGCGATAAGCGGCGTCTCTTCCGCGGGCTTGGCGATCACCGCATTGCCCACGGCGAGCGCCGCCGCGACCTGTCCGACGAAGATCGAGAGCGGGAAATTCCAGGGGCTGATGCATGCCACCGTCCCGAGCGGCGATGCGGCGGAAAGCCTGCCGGCCTCGAGCGCGTAATAGCGCAGGAAGTCCACCGCCTCGCGAATTTCGGAGATCGCGTTCGGGACGCTTTTTCCGGCCTCGCGCACCATCAGCGCCATCAGGAGAGCGCTGCGATCTTCCAGAAGGTCCGCGGCGCGCGTGAGAACGGACGCGCGGGCTTGCGCCGGCACAGAGGCCCAGCGCGCGCGCCCCTCCGTCGCGGCGCGCAGGGCGTCTTCCACGGCCTGCGCGTCGGGCTCCAGAACCGCACCGATACGATCGGCATGGTCGGCGGGATTGATGATGGATCGTGCCACACCGCCCAGCTCCCGTCCGCCGACGATCGACCCCGCCGTGAACTCCTGCTGTTTTCCGAGGTCGCGGAACGTCGCGGAGAATTCCGAAAGCGTGATCTCGTCGGAAAGATCGTATCCGGACGAGTTTCTGCGCGACGGCGCAAAGAGATCGGCCGGAAGCCTGATGTGCGCGTTCGGTGCGCCTGCCGGCTCCAGGGCCGCAATGCTCCTGACGGGATCCTGCGCGAGTTCCTCGATCGGCACGTCCTCGTCGGCGATGCGATTCACGAAGGAGGAATTGGCGCCGTTCTCGAGCAGCCTGCGCACGAGGTAGGCCAGCAATGTTTCATGCGTGCCGACCGGCGCGTAGATGCGGCATGGGCGATCAAGCCCATGCGGTCCGACGACTTCGTCGTAGAGCGGTTCGCCCATCCCGTGCAGGCATTGAAATTCGTACTGACTCGGATGGTAATCCGGACCGGCCAGGTCGAAGACCGTGGCCAATGTCCGTGCATTATGCGTTGCGAACTGGGGGAAGACGGCGTCGGGCGCCGCCAGCAGCTTCCGCGCACAGACCGCATAGGCGATATCGGTGTAGGCCTTGCGCGTATAGACCGGAAATCCCGAGAGCCCGTCGACCTGCGCGCGTTTGATCTCGGTATCCCAATAGGCGCCCTTCACGAGCCGCACCATCAGGCGATGATTGGTCCGGCGGCCAAGATCCACGAGCCAGTCGATCACCGCCGGGCATCTCTTGCTGTAGGCCTGCACCACGAATCCAAGGCCGTCCCAGCCGGCCAGGCGCGGTTCCAGGCACAGCACCTCCAGAAGATCGAGAGACAAATCGAGGCGGTCGGCCTCCTCGGCATCAATGTTCAGGCCGATATCGTATCCGCGCGCAACAAGCGCGAGCTCTGTCAGGCGCGGTAGAAGCTCCGCCATCACCCGCCCCTTCTGGGCACGGCTGTAGCGGGGATGAAGCGCCGAGAGCTTGATCGAAATTCCATTGCGCTCGATCGGCCCGTCGCCTCTCGTGGCACGGCCGATGGCATGAATGGCCTGGAGATAATCGTTGTAATAGCGTTCGGCGTCGGCCGCCGTCATCGCCGCCTCGCCCAGCATGTCATAGGAATACCGAAAGCCGCGCTCCTCCAGGGAACGGCTGTTGCGCAGGGCCTCCTCGATCGTCTGCCCGCGCACGAACTGCGCACCCATCCGCCGCATCGCGAAATCCACGGCGGCGCGGATCGCGGGCTCGCCGAGATTCCGGATCGCGCCGTCGAGCGCCGCGTTCAGAATATGTTCGTCGGGTTTTCCGAGCACCTTCCCCGTAAGCACAAGGCCCCATGTCGCCGCGTTCACGAACAGCGGCGTGTCGTGGCCGAGATGCGCGCTCCAATCGCCTTCGACGATCTTGTCCCGGATCAGCGCATTCCGGTTCGCGGCGTCGGGAATGCGCAGCAGCGCCTCGGCGAGGCACATCAGGGCAACGCCCTCCTCGCTGGAGAGCGGATATTCCTGCATCAGCGCCGCCACCTGGCCCGAGCCTTTGGCGCGGATTTTCCGGATCAGATCCGAGGCCAGGGCGACAATCCGCGCATCCGCGGCGTCGGACAGCCGCGCATCGCGGATCAGCGGCGGTACGCAGACCTCCTCAGGTTCCCGGTAGGCTTGGGTGATGCGCCGCCGCAATTCGCCGTTGGCACCAGGCTCCGCAAAAAGAGCAAAGGGCGGAGGTTGACGCATTTCCGGACCAGCTCCACGTTCGACAATCTCAAGATAATCCTGGTTTCGCTCGAATGTTACATGGTGGCGGGCGGATTCGATTACCTGATTCAAAAACTGCGTCGCGAACATCGAAGACTACCGCGCTTTTCTCGGCAGCGTTCTCCTGTCGTTTCCGGGCGTGCGCGAAACACGCACCTACGCGGTGGTGGAAGAAGTCAAGCGCGACGGACCTTTTGCCATTGATCTCGGCCGCGCAACAGGGTCTCATGCGAAAGGCTGAGGGCGGTGCACGCGCGGTGCGCTAGACTGCCGGCAGGTCTTCGCGCCCCGCGGCGCTTTCCCCGCGGAAAGACGGAGACATCGGGGACGGAAGCGCGGCGGTCACGGCCCGTCGCCTTCTCACAGCGGATGCGAAGATGCGGCTGGCCTTGGGGGCCTTACGGTTGATCGCACTTTCCGGCGCTCTCCTTGCGCCCGCATGGAGCTGGGCTCACGATTCCAGCGACACCGACGACGGCGTCCCCGTCAACCGCTACTCCCTGACGCAAGCATTTCTGGAGGGCGGCGATCCGAAGCGTCGCGCGTTCGAGCTGGAGCACGCGCCGATTCCGGGCGCCGATCCGCGCGCGGTCGAACTCGGCGCCGACCTCGACGGCGACGGCGACGCGGACGAAATCCATATCCAACTCGAAGTCGCTGAAATCCAGGAGGAGGTCTATCCGGGCGAGTATTTACGCGTCTGGGTGTTCGCGCCTCTCGGCTCCGGCATGAGCACGGCGGCCCGCCTGCCGAGCCCCACCCTCGTCGTCGAGCAAGGCGATCAGGTGCGCGTTACCCTGCACAACAGCCATTATTTTCCGCACACGATCCACTTCCACGGCCCCATCCTGCCGAACGAGATGGACGGGGTTCCCGACATGACGCAGAACGCGGTCGCGCCGGGCAGCACCTTCACCTATTCGTTCACGGCCAAGAACACCGGCACGTTCTTCTATCACTGCCACGTTCAGGACCAGGCGCATGTGCCGATGGGCATGGGCGGCATGTTCGTCATCGAAGAAAACCGCCCGGACAATCATTTCGTCCATGTCGTCATGGGCGCCGGGCCCACGCCGGTCCTGAGCCGGGCAACGGCCGAGAACTACGACAGCGAATACACGCTCGTTTACCAGGACATGGACGACCGGCTGAACCGCATCGCGGCGGCCTATCCCGACGTGCGCGACGTCGAACGCCGCATGCACCGCGATTACGACACGACGCAGCGCAAGCCCAACATCTTCCTCGTCAACGGAAGGTCGTTTCCCTACACGCTGCGCGACACGCCCATTTTCGTGAAGCCGAACCAGCGCGTGAAGCTGCGCGTTCTCAACGCCGGCGGGCGGACCCTGTATCTGCATCCGCACGGCCACCATCCGACGATCACCCATCTCGACGGCTACCCCGTGCCCGAAAGTGCGCAGATCACACGCGATGTCATCGAGATCGGCCCGGCGCAGCGCGTCGATCTGCTTCTCCGCACCGGAGACGACCCCAAATATGCTTCGGGCGACGGCGTCTGGATGCTGCACGACCACACGCCCGCCGCCGCGACCAACAAGGGCATCAATCCCGGCGGCGACCACACCGCCATCATCTATGAAAGCCGCCTCGACGCGAACGGCATGCCGAAAGGCATGGAGCATCATCTCCACGGCCTCGACGCCGCCTATTACCGGGGCGAAAAGCCGGTGTTTCCCCCATCGACCTTCGCCAGCACGCCCGAGACCTACAAGCCGCCCGGCACGCCGCCTGTCGGCGGTGCAGCGTCCTATCCCGCGCGTGAGAACACCAATGACGGCCTGCCGCGGCTCGACCTGCTGGAGACCGCCGCGCACAAAGTCGTCGCGGATGCCTGCGCCGGCAGGCCGCGCAGTTTCCGGCGGCTCACTTTGAAGGCGGGCCGCGCCTTCGCCCGTGAAGGAGAGGTGTTCGGCTTCGATACGCACACTCTGCGCGCCGAGCCCTGCGAGGACGTGGAAATCCTGTTCGAGAACCAGGACGAGGTGCGCCACGACATCATGCTCAACGGGCTGAACCCCGGCTTCGAGGTCAATCTTGCCGGGCGTGGCACGGCCTCGGCGCGTTTCGTGACGCCGGACACCGACATTACGCTCCGGTTTCACTGCCATGTGCCGACGCACGATCGTGTCGGCATGCTCGGCGAATTCGTGGTCGGCAAAGGCAGCGCGCAGATCGTGCAGGCCGCCCAGACCACGGAGAGCGCCGCCGCGCCGAACGCCCCTGCCCCCATTTCCCCGAGTGCGCCACCGCAAACGGCCGACGGTGTGGGCACGATCATCGCCGCGGTACCGCGCATGAACCGGATCATCATCGACCACGAGGAGATTCCGGGCATCATGGCCGCGATGGAAATGAGCTATCCCGTCGATCCGCCGTCTTTGCTGGAAAGTCTGCAGTCCGGAGACCGGGTGCAGTTTACGATCGACGTGACAGCGGCGAAGATAACCGGTCTGAAAGTCCTGCAACGCGCCAATTAGAAAGCACTACAGGGGGAAGACATGACACAGGGGAAATGGAACGCCGCGCTGTCCCTGCTGACCCTCGCTTTCATGTCCGGCCCGGCCATGGCGCATATCGCGGTGACACCCACCGAAGCGCCGGCCGGAAGCACGACCAGACTGGCCTTCGCCATCGGTCATGGCTGCGACGGCTCTCCCACGGTCACGGTGCGCATTCGCATTCCGGATTCCGTGGCCGTGGCGCGGCCTCAGCCGAAAGCGGGCTGGCAGCTTGACGTCACGCGTGCGGGCCCGGCCGAGGTGCCGAAAAACCCCGAGGGGCAGCCGGTCACGGCGCGGATATCGGAAATCAGCTGGAAGGGCAGCCTCCCCGACGATTTCTACGACGAATTCGTCGTCCAGGTCCGCATGCCCGATCATGCCGGCGGCACCGTGGCATTCCCCATCGTGCAGGAATGCGAGACGGGCGCCAATCGCTGGATCCAGATTGCGAAGCCGGGTGAAGCCGAACCGGAAGAGCCCGCGCCGGTCGTTCGCATCGGGAAGAAGGCAGGCCATAGCCACTAAGGTACCGGCGATGCGGGCCGCATCCGCCCTTTTCGGTGCCCTTCTCGTCCTCATCGGCAGTCCATGCGCGGCTTGGGCGCATGCCGCCCTGATGTCGAGCCGGCCCGCCGACGGCGCCGTTGTCCGCACGGCCCCCAGGGAGATCGTACTGCGCTTCGACGAACCGGTTACCCCGGTGCGCGTCCGACTGCTCGATCTTCAGGCCGCCGAGATGCCCGGCGGCGGCGTTCCCCGCGTGGAGGGCAATACGCTTGTCCTGCCTTTGCCTCCGGATCTGCCCGACGGCGTCTACATCGTGCCCTATCGCGTTACTTCCGCGGACGCGCATCCCGTCGCGGGCTCGCTGACGTTTGCCGTCGGCGCGGAAGCGCCGCCCGGCTTCACGGCGGCTGCTCCCTCACCGCTCGAAACGCTATGGCAGCTCGCTTATGCCGCAGCGCGTTTTGTGATGGTCGCGGCCTGCCTCCTCGCGGGCGGCGGCGTGCTCGCGCTCTGGCGTCTCGGCAGCCTGGTGTCGCCCCGCCGGGGGATGCGCAGAACGCTCTCCCTCGCCTCGATCGCCGGCATGCTCGCGGCGCTCGCATCGCTCGGCCTCAAGGGCGGGCAACTCCTCGGAGGCGCGCCGTCCACCCTTGCCGATCCATACACCTGGACCCTCGCGCTGCGCTCCTCGACCGGCGCAAGCGTCGGCGTTGCGCTGGCCGGGCTTCTGCTGATCCTGTTCGGTTTGCGCCGCGGCACGCCCTTCCTCTCGTTCGCGGGTGCGGCGCTGACCTTCATCTCGTTCGGCGTCAGTGGCCATGCCGCGACGGCGGCTCCCCGGTTTCTTCTCGCGCCGACGGTCGTCCTGCACGTCGCCTGCGCCGCTTTCTGGCTCGGTGCGCTGGCGCCGCTGCTGTCGGACTTGCGGCGCACCGAAAGCGCGGCACGGGCGACCCTGGCCCGGTTTTCCAGCGACGCCGTAAAGACGATCACCCTGCTCCTCGCCCTCGGCGTCGCGCTCGCGACGTTCCAGGTGACGCATCTGCCGCTGCTCTGGGAAACGCTGTACGGCCGCCTGCTGATGGTAAAACTGGCTCTGGTCGCCGTGCTGCTCGCGACGGCAATGGTCAACAAATGGCACCTGACGCCGCGCCTTGTCATCGGCGAGCCCGGCAGCGCGCGCGCATTGCGGCACGCGATCGGCTGGGAATATGTGCTGTTCGCCGCCATTCTCGTCATGACGGTTCTGCTGGCGTCGACCGAACCGCCGCGCGCCGAAGTGGAGCGCGACAACAGACAGGCGCTCGCGGGCAAGAGCGCCTTCAGCGCGACGCAGACCGTGGACGGATATCGCGTCACGCTCGGCATTTCCCCGGCGCGGATCGGCCACAACGCACTGGTTATGGATGTCGCGGACACCACCGGAAAACCGTTCGTTGCGAAAGTGATGCGGCTCATCTTTATACCGCCGCGCGAAGGCATGGAGCCCACGCGGCGCACGCTCGGTCCGGGCGGGGCACCGGGACGTTTCGTCCACCACGGCACCGAGCTTTCCTTTGCCGGAGACTGGGCGCTCGAAGTGCATGTGCTCGTCGACGACTTCACGGAGAAGGCGGTGAGGTTCGCGGTTCCGATACGGTGAGCGGGACTTCACCTCGCCGCAGGGATCGGCGGGCCGGTCGGGATCGGTCCGGTGTAGCGCAGCACGAACAGGCCGCCGCCATTGCCGTCGGTCACGTAGATCAGGTCCGTTGCCTTGTCCTGGAAGATGTCGCGCGGCTGGCGGTCGGAGCGTCCGGGAGCTTCAAAACGCGGCGACAGGAAGTGGCCGACGAAGCGCGGTGCGAACGGGTTGGAAATATCGAGCGCGCGCACGCCCTCGTCGAACCAGGTGACGTAGAGCAGGCTCGACGCCCGCCAGTCCATCAGCGGCACATGCGCCGATGTGTAGACCTTGCCGCCGGTATTGCCGCCGCCCGTGCAGAAGAATTCCTGCTGCGGCTCCTCGAAGCGGTCCGCGCGGGCCGGCAGCCGGAACGAGGAAATGGGCTGCACATTGGCAGGGCGCAATCCCCCCGTCACTTCGGGATTGCGCAGGTCCGACACGTCGAAAATGCGTCCAAAGCCCGGCGGGCAATCGGGAATCTCGTCGGTCTGTACGATAAGGTCCGGATGGCGGCTGCGCGGCGTGACGACCGGCACCGCCTGATGCGCCGCGCCGGCGGCACCACCATGGAACGGTGGCACGTAATCATAGGTCACAAGCTGTCGGGGCGCGGTGCGATCGGTGACATCGAGCACGATGACGCCGGCATCGCCCCAGGAAAGATAAAGCCGGTCATTGCTGTAGGCGACGCTCTGGCAGCCGATCTTCTGCTTTTGTCCGTCCGGTCCGTTGCGGTTGAGCGCGCCGTACTCTTCGCCCTTCTTCTGTCCGGGGACGTGCCATTCGGAGATCTGCCGCGGCGCCGCAGGAACCGACGTGTCGTAGATCACGAGCGCACTGCCCCCGATGTCCGGACCCGCCGAACCGCAGGCATAGAGATGGCTCTCGTCAAGATCCATTCCGTGCGCTTCCGAACCCGGCGCCATGGCCGCGAAGGCGAGCGGCTTCGGCGCGCGCGGATCTGCGATATCGAAGAACGCCCAGCCGGGTTCACTGCCGGACGCCTTCCGGTTCGGATTGCGCGGATCGGTGTCGTTACCAACGACAAGAATTTTCCGTGCATTATCAACGCGCAACAGCCCGCAATTCGTGCCGGGTCTGCACGGCAATGTCGTGAGGGGTTTCATATTCTCCGGGTCGCGTACATCCGCGACGAGAACGTGAAACAGGATCGGCAGGACGGTCGATCCGCCGAGATAGGCAATGCCGTCGTGCACACGCACGCTGTCGAACGCGGCGCCTGTCTCGCCCTTCGGGCGGCCCTCGGCCTTGGCCCAGCGCGTGCGCTCGCCGATCTTGAAATAGGAATGCCCGACGATCTCGAAACCTTTCAGCGCCGACGAACGCCGCATCTGGCCGAGACTGAGCTGGAACGCATCGGCGCCGTCCGCGACCGGCGGTGTTGCGATATCGTCGCCCAACACCTGCGCGCGGCCGGGCACGACAAAAAACACAAGCAAAACGAATGCACACAACAGAAGTACGAAACCGTACTGTGAAGTACGCACGCCGCTTGGTTCGTCATTATACAACTTCTGTCTAATTGCGTCACCTCGCCGCAGAGCAGAGCCTTAATTGTCGCATGCCACTGCAAACTCATAACAACAAATCCCGGGGAGAGACAAATGCGCTTCACGTGCGTACATCTCATGCTTTCGTCGGCGGCCCTGACGGCTCTGCTGATCGCAGGACCGTCGGCGGCTCAGAAAGCGCCTGAAGAACCTTCCGCCCATGACATGAAGCTGATGGGCTCCGACGACCTTCAGGCGCGCAGCGCCTATCAGCCGACGATCGCCCGTCAGGGCGACCGCTACATCGCCTATATCGGCCATCACGGCGGCACGGAAAAAGTGCCGAAGCCGATCAACCCGATGACCGGCCAGGCGGAATTCAACGGCACCTCGATCATCGACGTGACCGACCCGTCCAAGCCGAAATATCTGAAACATCTGCCGGGCGACGAAGGCCTCGCGGAATCCGGCGGCGCGCAAATGGTGCGCATCTGCGCGGGCAAGGATCTGCCGAAGGCGGACAAGAGCGCCTATTACATGCTCCGCACCTTCGGCAACAAAGCCCATGAAATCTGGAACGTCACCGATCCGGCAAATCCTGTCCTGCTTCAGACACTTGGCGGACTCAGGGGAACGCACAAGAACTTCTGGGAATGCGACACCGGCATCGCCTATCTCATCTCCGGCGTCGAGGGCTGGCGCACAAGGCGCATGACCCAGATCTACGACCTCAGCGATCCGGCCAAACCCGTCAAGATCCGCGATTTCGGCCTGCCCGGACAGCAGCCGGGTTCGGACGGCGCCGTCCCGACCGATCTGCATGGACCGATCGTGAAGGGCAACCGCGTCTATTTCGGCTACGGCACCAGCAAAGGCGGCATCATCCAGATCGTGGATCGCGAGAAGCTGCTGAACGGGCCCAAGGAGCCGACGCCGGAAAATCTCCTCTACCCGGAGGTCTCACGGCTCGACATGAACCCGCTCGTCGGCGCGCACACCACGTTTCCGATGCTCGGCGTTCCGATCGCGAACTATGCCAAGCATTCGGTGGGCGCAACGCGCGACTTCCTGATGGTGGTCAACGAATCCACCGCCAACGAGTGCCAGGAAGCCAAGCAGCACGTCTTTTTCGCGGACATCACGGATGAAACCAAACCGATGTTCGTCTCGAACTACGACGTGAAGGAGAGCGAGGGCAATTACTGCTCCAAGGGCGGCCGCTTCGGCGCACATTCGTCCAATGAGAGCATGGACGGCGTCTATTACAACAAGATCGCGGTGATTGCGTATTTCAACGCCGGCATCCGCGTGCTCGACGTGCGCGATCCCTTCCAACCGAAGGAAATCGCCCACTATATTCCGCCGGTTACCGACAAGACCGAGGAACGCTGCCGCAAGATCGGCGACCAGAACGTCTGCAAGACCGCGATCCAGACGAATAACGTCGAAACGGATGATCGCGGCTACATCTACGCCGTCGACCGCGCCAATACGGGGATGTCCATCCTCGAACTGACCGGCGACGCGAAGAAGCTGTACTGAGAGCAAGTGCGCAAACGGTGCGTCCTCCATCCCCCGGAGGGCGCACTTTTCCAGCTTGTCCGGGAGACGCGCCCTACCCGCGCGGCATAAAAGTCCGCACCACCTCGTATCGAGCGGGCTCGAACGTGGCGATCGTCAAGGCTTCCTGAAGATACGGCAGTGGCGTCGGGTCCTCGCGCATCGCCCGATAGTCTCCGCACTTGCCCATTGCGCATACAGGGCGACCTTCGTGCCGTCCACGCTGCGGCGCAGGCTCGCGGATAGGAAGCCGGCCGCCTTGCTGACCGACATGTCGGTGGCCTTCGTCAGAAGATCGACAAGCCGTTGCTGGTTTTTCGGCTCGACCGTAAAGACGTTGATCGAGGCCACCACGCCGCTGTCCGCGCATATGTGCGCCATGGATCGCTCCGGTCTGCGTCGTTCGGCGTTTCAGCGCTTCAGCTTGAGGACATTCGACACCGCCGGCCCCGGACTTTGGCCCGGACTCTGGATCGCCTGATCCAGCTTGACCGCGAGCTCTTCCTCCACGAACGGCTTGTGGATAACGACGTCGTCTCCGGCGGCGGTCAGCGCCTCCGCATCGGCATAGCCCGTGGCGTACAGGATCGGCAGGTTCGGCCGGCGGACCCTGATCTCCCGCGCCACCTCCGTGCCGTTCATGCCGGGCATCGCGAAATCCAGCAGAACGGCGTCGATCCCGGCATTGTTGTCGAGCGCTTCGAGCGCCGCGCCGCCGCTGCCGGCTTCGATGATGCGATAGCCGAGATCGGACAGAATGTTCGACGTAATCTCGCGCACAGCGCTGTCGTCGTCGACGACGAGAATTGTGGCATGGCCGGCAAAGGGCCGGCCGGCGGCTTTTTTCAGGGTCTTCTGCGGCACCGTCACCACCGATGCACGCGGCAGATAGACTTTGACGATCGTGCCCTCGCCGACCCGCGTGTCGATGCGCACGCCGCCGCCGGACTGTTTCGCGAGACCGAACACCTGGCTGAGCCCGAGGCCCGAACCCTTGCCCACTTCCTTCGTCGTGAAGAACGGCTCGAACGCCTTGGCGAGAACCTGGTCGCTCATCCCCGACCCGGTGTCGGCGACCGACACCATCACATATTCCCCGGCCGCCGGCTCTTCCGGCCGCCGCGGCTTTCCGAGCGTGACATTCGCGGTTTCGACGGTCAGCGCCCCGCCGACCGTCATCGCGTCGCGGGCGTTGATGGCGAGGTTCAGGATGACGAGCTCGATCTGCGTCGGATCGATCATCGCCGGCCAGAGCCGCGGCGCCAGAATGGTTTCGATGCGGACGCTTCCGCCCATCGTGCTTTGAAGCAGATCGCGCAAGCTGGCGACGGTGTCGTTCAGGTCGACGGGCTTCGGCTCCAGCTTCTGGCGGCGTGAAAACGCCAGCATCTGCGCCGTCAGTTTCGCGCCGCGCTCCCCCGCTTCCGCCATCATCGTGAGGCGGCGCACCAAAGCGGGGTCCTTCGTCGTCTTCTGCATCTGCCGGACATTGCCGAGCACGACCGTCAGCAGATTGTTGAAATCATGCGCAACGCCGGAGGTAAGCTGCCCGACGGCTTCCAGCCTTTGAGACTGGCGCAGCGCGGATTCCACTTTTTCGCGTTCGACGATCTGCGAGGCGAGCTGGCGGTTCGCGGATTCCAATTCGGCGGTGCGCTCCTGGACGCGCGCTTCCAGCAGTGCCTCGCCCCGCGAAATCTCCTCGATGCGCTCCCGCGCCTCGTACTGCCGCAGGCGGCCGCGCAGAGCGGTGTGCACCACGCTGACGAAGGTCGTCGGATGAAACGGCCGTTCGAGAAAGCTCACATTGCCCAAAGTCTGCGACAGGCGCTTGGCTTCGGGATTGCGCTCCAGCCCCCCGCCCCTCGGCGCGAGGATGACGAAGGGAAAATCCGACCAGGGCGGCTGATGGTCGATCCAGTCCGACAACGCGGCGAGATCGGCGTTGCGGAAGGCCTCCTCGACCACCACGCCCATGGCTGCGCCCTTGGCCAGTTCATCGCAAAAGCTCGCGATGTCCCGGCAGATATGTACATCTATGGCAGCCTCGGTGAGAATCGTCGCGGCGATCTGAGCATCGCGGCCGAGCGGAGCCAGGATGAGAACCCGTTCGGATGCGGCCGGGTCGTTCGTCATGCCGATACATCGCCCATCAAGCCGCTGCCCGGTCCGACGAAATTCGGCACGCCGTGCAGCACGCCATGGAAACCTTCGAGGGGCTCGCCCAGGGACAGCCCATTCGCGCCGATCTCGAATTCGCGGATCGTCTTTTCATGCATGCCCGCGCGCTTCTTGATGACCGAGACGGCGCGGCACACACGGCCGAGCGCCTCGAAATAGCGCAGCAGAATGACGGTGTCGGCGAGATAGGTGACATCGACCGGCGCCTTCATCTCGCCGACAAGCCCGTGCTGGGCGACGGTGAGGAAGGTCGTGGCGCCCTGGCGGTTGAGGTATTGCAGGAGTTCGTGGATGTGCAGGATCAGGAAGCGCTCTTCCGGCATCGCCGCCTGATAGCCGTTCAGGCTGTCGATAATGATCGTCTGGATGGCATTTTTGTCCACGCAGCCGCGCACCCGCGCCGAGAACTCGCCCGGCGAAAGTTCGGCCGCGTCGACCTGCGAGACGACGAGGTCGCCGCGCGCCTGCATGGCTTCCAGGTCGAAACCGAGCGGACGCATTCGGTCGTAAAGCAGGCCCAGTTCCTCGTCGAAAATAAACAGGGCTGCCTTCTCGCCGCGCGCCACCGCGGCGGCGGCGAAGCACATAGCCATCAGTGATTTGCCCGTACCCGCCGGCCCGAGAATGAGCGCGCTCGATCCACGCTCGATGCCGCCTCCGAGCAGCGCATCGAGACCCGCATTGCCGCTGGAGCGCGGCGTGCGGTCGAATTTGGTGCGATGCTCCGCCGCGACGAGCCGCGGAAACACTTCGATGCCGCCGGTCCTGATGACGAAGTCGTGGTAGCCGCCGCGAAAACTGCGCCCGCGATATTTGATGATGCGTGCGCGGCGGCGTTCCGCGCCGTATTCCGGGGCCAGCTCCTCCAGGCGGATGACGCCGTGGGCCACGCTGTGCACCGTCTTGTCGAGAACCTCGCTGGTCATATCGTCGAGAAGAAGGACGGTTGCGCCCCGCTTGGCGAAATAGTGTTTGAGCGCCAACACCTGACGGCGATAGCGCAGCGAGCTTTGCGCCAGGAGGCGGATTTCCGACAGGCTGTCGATCACGACGCGGACCGCGTTGTGCTTTTCCACGGCCTCGAAGATCATGCGCGTGGTTTCGCCGAGTTCGAGATCCGACGAATAGAGCAGGCTTTGCTGCTGCTGCTCGTCGAGCAGGCTCTCGGGCGGAACGAGTTCAAAGACCTCAATCCCTTCAAGCGTCCAGCCGTGCGACGCCGAACTGGCGCGCAATTCCTCCTCGGTCTCGGACAGGGAGATGTAGAGAACCTTTTCGCCGAGCCGGGCGCCTTCGCGCAGGAAGCTGAGTGCGGTGGTGGTTTTTCCGGTTCCCGGGCTTCCCTCAAGAAGATAGACGCGCTCCCGTTCGAGCCCGCCCGCAAGGATATTGTCCATCCCCGCTATGCCGATTTTTGCCTGCGTGGTGCTTGCGTCGACCTTTTCCTGCATCCAACCCTCCCCGACCCCAACCTCCCTAAACTCCGTCGCGCGCGGTCGGGTTCCGGAGCCGGAAGGGTTGGTAGGCCAGCGTCTTAGCCAGCGTCTTAGAGAGGGAGATGGAAGCGGATTATCGCCGCGCTGCTTTTCGCTCGAGCCGGCCCGCATTGAGGAGATACTCGGTATATCCGTTGGGCTGCGCGCGGCCGTCGAAGATCAGGGCCTGCGCCGTCCGGAATGCGGGGCCGTCGAACTTCGGAGCCATGGGCTCGTATTTGGGATCGCCGCTGTTCTGCGCGTCGACCAGAACCGCCATGCGCCGCAAACTGTTCTCGACGTCACTGATGCTGATCACGTCGTGCAACAGCCAGTTGGCGATGTGCTGGCTTGAAATGCGCAGGGTTGCGCGGTCCTCCATGCGATCCACGCCGTCGATATCGGGGACCTTGGAGCAGCCGATTCCCTGATCGATCCAGCGCACGACGTAACCGAGAAGGCTTTGCACATTGCTGTCCAGATCCCGCATCACGACGTCGCGGTCGAGGCTTCCCGGTTCGGCGACCGCGAGCGAGAGCAGGTCCGCCATGGGCGGCAAAAGCTCCGAGCGCAGTTTCGACTGCCGGTCGCGAACATCTGCCACATGGTAATGCATCGCGTGCAGGACCGCGGCTGTCGGGGAAGGCACCCATGACGTGCTCGCTCCGGCGGTCAGATGGGCGCCCTTCTGCGCGATCATGTCCGCCATGCGGTCCGTTGCGGTCCACATCCCCTTCCCGATCTGCCCCCGGCGGTCGAGCCCTGCCCGCAGGCCTGTGACGACATTTCGGTCCTCGTATGCACGGAGCCATTTCTGGCTCTTGAAGGCCGATTTCGGGACGACCGGTCCGGCCTCCATGATGGAGTGTATCTCGTCGCCGGTGCGATCCAGAAAGCCGGTATTGATGAAAAACACGCGGTGGCGGGCCGCGTACAGCGCAGCCTGGAGGTTGGCGCTCATCCGCCGCTCCTCGTCCATGATCCCGATCTTGATGGTGTTCGCCGGGAGCCGGAACAAGCGCTCGATCCGGTCGAACAGGTCGACGGCGAGCTGAACCTCGTCAGGACTGTGCATCTTCGGTTTGACGACATAGATGGAACCCGCGCGGCTGTTCATGCCGCGCCGCGCGCCGCGAAGGTCATGCAGGCCGATCAGGGTCGTAACCATGGCATCGACCAGGGCTTCCGAGGCGAGATGCCCGTCATAGGTCGAGACCATCTCGGTCGTCGTATGCTGACCGACATTGCGAACGAGCAGGAGGCTGCGCCCCCGGAGAACGAACGCTTTGCCTTCGGCGTCGAGGAAATCGCGGTCTTCCGCAAGCTCGCGTTTCACCTCCCGGCCGTTCTTGCGCAGGGTCGCGGAAAGCGTGCCTTTCATCAGGCCCAGCCAGTTGCGGTAGGCCGGGATCTTGTCCTCCACGTCAACCGTCGCGACGCTGTCCTCGAAGTCGACGATCGTCGTCAGCGCCGATTCCAGAACGACATCCGACATCCCCGCCGCATCCAGCCGTCCGACCGGGCTCTGCCGGTCGAAGACCAGGTCGATGTGCAGTCCGTGGTTGCGCAGGAGAATATGGGACGGGCTTGCCGCCTGCCCGCGATAGCCGGCAAACGCCCTGGGCTTCGAAAGATGCGTGACCGTGCCGCCGGCGAGAACGCATTCGAGACCGCTAGGTGTCACGCGGTACGACACGACATTGGCATGACGCCCTGCGGCGAGCGGCACCGACCGGTCCAGGAACGCCTTCACGCGCTCCACCGTCAGCCGCGCCCGCGCTTCGTCCCGACGATCCGCCGCGGTCTCGTCGAGCTTCGGCGCGATCGCGTCGGTTCCGTAAACCGCGTCGTACAGGCTTCCCCACCGCGCATTGGCGGCGTTGATGGCGTATCGCGCGCTGGTCACCGGGACGACGAGTTGCGGACCGGGTGCGGCCGAAATCTCGGGGTCGATCCCCTCGACATCGACCTTGAAGGGGTCCGGCTCCGCGAAGAAATAGCCGATCGATCCGAGAAAGGCTTCGTAACGCGCCATGTCGAAACCGCCTGCGCGATTGTCGAAATGCCAGTTGTCGATCAATGCCTGCAGCCGGTCGCGTTCCTCGAGCAGTGCGCGATTGCGAGGCTCGAACTCGGCGATCAGTGCATCGAGCCCCGCCCAGAATGCGGGTGCCCCGATGTCCGTTCCCGGCAGCACTTCGCGCTCGATGAAATCGACGAGCAACCGGTCGACCGTGATCCGCCCCCTGAGCTCGTGCATGAAAGATTCATCTTTCCTTATAGATAGGCCGTTGCGCTCCCCAACAAGCTTCACCACTACACGTAAAGATTGTGATAGCAGGTTCAGATCGCCCAATGGGAGCAATTCGCCGGATGTTAGGGTGCCGATACTTTTCCGCTATTGGACCTTCGGGTCGTCGTCCGGAGCGGGCAGCCGCTTGCGGACCAGCCGGAACAGGCTGGGCGTCGCGATGAGCACGAGGATGACGCGCATCAGCTGGCAGGTCACAACAAATGCGACGTGTACGCCGATGGCATAGGCCACGATCGTGATCTCGACGATGCCGCCCGGGGCGAACGCCAACAGCAGAGCAAGGAAGGGTTCGTCCGCGAAAAGCGTGCAAAACCAAGCCGCAGCAACCGCCGCGATCAGCAGGAAGACGGCCCATACGAAAGCGTAGACGGCCGTGGTCCTGAGTTCGCGCCACGTCGTTCCCTTGAAGCGCGAACCGGAAATCGACCCGATTACGACCTGGCCCAGGGCGACGATCCAGTATGGCGGCGCGGCCGCGGTCAGGCCTGCGATATGGACGCCGGCGCTGAGGATCATGGGGACGACCATGACGCCCCCGAGCGAGGTGAACGGGCGGCCGATGAAAAACCCGACAACCGCGCAGCCCGCCATCAGGGCCCAGTCGAGCAGCGAGGGAGCTGCGACCGCGTGGCTGGGCGCGCCCGACAGGTCCGCCCCGGGAGCCAGAAAGAACTGCACCAGAAACGGCACGGAAAACACGACGATGATAATGCGCACCGCGTGAATGAGAACGAGCGTGCGCACGCTGCCGCCCAGCGACCCGCCAAGCAGGGTCAGCTCTCCGAGGCCACCCGGCGCTGAGGAAAAGAAGGCCGTAACATCGTCGTATTTGCAGACCTTGGTGAAGAAAAGCCAGCCAAGCAACGTCACGATCAGGGAAAAGAAGAACAGAACGGCCATCACATCGACCCAGCCCATGATCGACATGACCACGGGAAGCGTGAACGCGCTGCCTGCGAGCACGCCCACGAACGGGCGCGCCAGGTTCCATGCAATGGGCGGCAGAAACCATTTTCCCCCGAGCAGGGTCATCACCGCGCTCGCAAACAGCGAACCCAATGTCCAGGGCAGAGGCGAATGCAGGACATAGAACAGCGCACCGCCCGCCAGGCCGACGGCAAGCGCGATCAGCGCGTTGAACGCTGAAACAAAAACCGGGGATTTCAACATGGGGCGGCGGGAGGGTCCTGGACTTGGCCGGATTGGCCGGGCTGCGCGCGCGATACAGAAGCGACTAGGGACGACCGGATCCGCTCCTCCAGCCATGCGCATTTTCGACTGATTCAGATATTGGTCAATAGGTTACGTGGCGTGCCCCGCCGGAACAGATTGACAAACAGCACTTCTCAAAATGGGTGCGGCGGACGGCTGAAATGAAAACAGCTGTCCGCCGCGCGGATATTTCAGTTCACCGGTTCCCCCAGCCGCGCAAGAATTTCGCGACCTTCGATCATGTCCTCGAGCGTGCCGAACGCGTTCATGTAGTGACCCTGGAAACCGAGCTTGTCGAGCTTGCGGAACAGGCCCGGGAAGTCGAAATCCCCCTGCCCCGGCAGAAGGTGTTCTTCCTTGCCGTTGCGCCAGCAATCCGCCAGCCGAACCTCGTCGCAGCGCTTGATGTCGAAGGCTTCGAGAAAGGCGTCGACGCCGTCCTCGACGATGTGGGCGTGGTTCGCTGTGAACGCCCAGCGCAGACGCGGCGAGTCGAGACGGTCGAAATAGTACTTCGTCTCCTCGACATTGTGCGCGAGGTAATGGACTTCCGCGTCGTCCGGCTCCCAGTTCATGTTTTCGAGCAGAAGCGTGAGATCGATCTTCTCGGCGTAGTCGACCATGCGCTTGATGCGCTCGAGGCCAGCTTCCATCCGGAGCTGGACGTCGGACGTGAAGTGATAGCCGGCATGGATGACCATCCACTCGCCGCCGAGCTTCTTGCACGCATCCATGTGGTTGATCATGTAGCGCTCGGCGCCGTCGCGGATGTCGGGCGAGTACTCGGCCATGTTGACCGCCGACGCCGTGTGGATACCGACATGAATGTCGTGCTTTTCGCAGGTGTCGCGAATGCCCTTGATGCGCTGGGGCGTCAGCGTCTCCATGGCGTTGGGCGCCACATCGATCTTCAGATCCATATAGCGGATGCCATGCTTGACGGCGGCGGCGAGGCCGTCCTCGATCTTGTTGCGTTGTCCAAGGTCGACGCCAATACGGTCCCTGAGGCTTTCCATGAAGTGTCCAATCATGATTTCGATGAGGGGAGGATTTGTGCTGAAAGCGCGCTGTCCGCAGCCTTGCGGTCTTTCTTGCGGCGAACATAGGCGAGCGCGATCGTTGCCAGGATGAAGGCCACGGTCAGGCCGAGCAAAGTCGCCGACAGCGGATCGGTGAAGAAGATCGAATGGCTGCCATAGCCGAGGTCGACGCCGCGCCGGTAGTTACGCTCCACGATGCTGCCGAGAACCAGAGCGAGAACAAGCGGCAGGATCGGGAATTTCAACACCCGCATGATGTAGCCGAGCACGCCCATGCCGATCATGATGAGAACGTCGGCGATGTTCTGGTTGACCGAATAGACGCCTGACGACACGAGCGCGATGATGAAGGCCATGAGAAAGGCCTTGGGCCGGTTCACCAGCCAGATGCACGGCGGCAGCATGATGAAGCCGAGCGCAAGCTGCGACAGGTTGGCGATGAAGAGGCCGCCGAAAAGCCCGTACACGAATTGCGGGTTCTTGGTCAGGAGTGCAGGTCCCGGCTCGATCCCGTGCAGGATGAGGCCGCCGAGCAGGACCGCCGTCGAGCCCGAGCTCGGAATGCCGAAGGTCAGGGTCGGGATAAGCGCCGTGGCGGCGACGGTGTTGTTTGCGGCTTCCGGCGCGGCAACGCCCTCGGGCGAGCCCTTGCCGAACTCCTCGGGATGCTTCGACCAGCGCTTGGCTTCGTTGTAGGACAGGAACGAGGCAAGCGTGGAGCCGCCGCCCGGCGTGACGCCGTCGAACGTTCCGATCGTGGTGCCGATCAGGGTCGCGGGCCAGATGCGTTTCCACATCGCCCAGTTCGGCAGCCTGATGCGCATGCTGTGGGCGGCCTTGTCCCAGTCCGGCTCGCTCGTCTGCTGGAACAGTTCCGCCATCGCGAACATGCCGATCAGGACGAGGATCGGCTCGATGCCGCCGAGCAGTTCCGCCGAGCCGAACGTGAAGCGCTGGATGCCCGACAGCGGATCGATGCCGATCGTCGAGATCGCGAGACCGACGATCGCGGCCAGGAAGCCCTTGATGAGCGATCCTTCCGACAGGGTCGCGATCAGGCTGAGGCCGAACACGCCGAGCGCGAAATAGGCCGGAGCCGTGAAATAAAGCGCGATGCGCGACAGCGGCTCGGTCAGCGCCACGACCAGCACCATGCCGATCAGGCCGCCGACGACGCCCGCCATCAGCGAAATGCCGAGCGCTTCGCCGCTCTTGCCCTGTTTGTGCATTTCATAGCCGTCGAGAACGGTCGTCACGGCCGCGCTCGTGCCGGGGGTCCGGATCAGGATGGCCGGGATCGAGCCGCCATATTCCGCGCCGACATAGGTCGAGGCCAGGAGAATGATGGCCATGGTCGGGTCCATGCCGAACGTCAGCGGCAGCAGAAGCGCCATGGTGATCGAGGCCGAGAGGCCCGGAAGCGCGCCGCCGATAATGCCCCACGCGACGCCGCCCAGTGCGTACAGGACCGCGGGCGTCCCGAAGATGGTGTGAAGTGCGATGTTCAATCCGTCCATGACGTTCTCTCCGGGCGCGTCCGGCGTGCCCCATGCCTAGGCGAATGGGTTCAGGCGAATGGAAGGTGGAAAGGAAGAAGGCCGGCCAGCTGAGTCCAGATACCGAGCGGCATGTGGATGCCGAGCAAAACCATGAAGAACAGCCAGAAGAAGAGACCGCCCGCGACGGCGATGCCGACCGAGAGCTTCGACAGCGGATAGCCCTGATAGACGGACACGGCGAGGATCAGGAGACCGATCGCGACCGGATACCCTACGACTTCAAGCGCAAGCACGAAGCACAGGACGATTGCGAGAAGGCCGAGCGCGCGGCGGTGCGCGGGCCAGCCCCCGCCTCCCCGTTCGTCCGGTTCTTTCGCAGGCGCACTGCGTCCGGCGGTCGCCACCACAAAGATGTTCTGGACGATCAGCGCGATCGACAGGAAGCCGCCGGCAATGGCGAGCATTTTCGGAAAGGCCGATGAGGTGACGGTGGTGTCCAGAATGCTCGAGGGCATCGCATCCGCGGCGAAGTAATATCCGGCGGACAGGATGAGGAGGAAAAGTCCCGAGGCGGCATTCATGAACATCACCGTCACTCCTGCTTTCAGTGCGTACAGTATCAGTTCAGGGCTTTTTCTTGAGGCCCATCTCGGTGAAGAAGGCATCGAGATCGGCGGCGAACTTATTTGTCAGCGCATCGAAGTCCTTCCCCGACAGATAGGCCGGGATGCCGTGGTTCTTGGTGTAGAAGGCCTTGTATTCCGGGTCTTCCAGAACGAGCTGGATCGCCTTCTGCCAGGCTTCCGTGATTTCGGGCGGCGTGCCCTTCTTCACGACGAAGCCGCGCCAGCCGGTCACGGCGATGTCGACGCCCTGCTCCCTGGCCGTCGGTATTTCGGGGAAGTTGATGAGACGCTTTTCCATCACAGCGGCGATGATGCGGACCTTGCCCGCTTCGACCTGGGCCGCCACGTCCTGAGCGTCGCCCGAACCGATGTCGACGGCGCCGCTCAGCACGTTCAGCGTCAGCTGCCCGCCGCTGTCATGGGTCGCAACGACCATGTCGAGCTTGGTCTTGGCCTTCATGGTTTCGACCACCATGCGGTCGATCGAGGCCGCGGTGCCGGCGCCGAATTTGAGCTTTCCGGGATTGGCCTTGGCGTAGGCGACGACATCCTGGAGGCTCTTGAACGGGCTGTCGGCACGCACGTAGAAGACCGGCGAGTCGAACAGCACGTTCACGACGGGCTGCATGTCGGTGTATTTGTAGGGCGGATCGCTGAGCACGGTCACGACGACGTGCTGGGTGGAGACGCCGTAGAGAAGCGAGCCGTCGGCCGGGCCTTCGATGATCCGGCGCATGGCATTGGCGCCGCCGCTTCCCGGCACGTTTTCGACGACGAAATTGATGCCCCAGCGCGGGCCGAGCGTCTTCACCAGATTGCGCAGGAACACGTCGCCGCCACCGCCCGGACCCGAACTCGTGATGAGGGTGACGGTCTTGTGCGGATAGGCGGGATAGTCCGCGGCGGACGCGGCCGTGGCGCCCACGGAGGCGAAGGTCAGTCCCAAAAGAACAGCAAGCGACTTTCTGAAGCCAGTCATCTTTCCAATCCTCCCGATGTCTCCCGGCGGCCGGATATCCCCGCCGCCGGCGAGGCCGCATTCGAGGCGGCCTTCTGCATTCATAATTCGGTTGCGGTTATGAATTGTCAACAAGATCGTGTACTATTGCCTTTGTTAGATGTGGGAGCGCCATTTTTGTCTACAATTTTGAGCCGTGGGACATCCACCCAGTCCGAGCGGATCTTTCAGATCATCGAGGCGGAGATCATCTCCGGCGCGCTGCCGATGGGGAGCAAACTCGGTGAGGAAACGCTCGCCGCGCGCCTGGGCGTCAGCCGCGGCCCGCTGCGCGAAGCGCTGCGGCGCCTGGAAGGACGCTCGCTGGTGGTCAGTACGGCCCGTTCGGGGGTCCGCGTCGTGTCGATGACGCCGAAGGATTTCGTCGAACTGTATGAAGTGCGCGAAAGCCTCGAGAGTCTTGCGGCGCGCCTGGCCACGGAGCGCATGTCCGACAGCGAACTCGCGGATCTCCGGACCCTGCTCAATCGGGACGGGGACGAGGCCACAGCCGGCGACGACACGGCATATTCCCAAGGCGTCGCCGAGGATGATTTCCACTATCGCATCGCGATGGCGAGCCAGTCGGCACGGCTCCAGAAGCTCCTGTGCAGCGATCTCTATTCGCTCATTCGCCTTGGCCGGTACAAGACATGGCTCATCCCCGGCCACCGCAGGGCGGAAAACGACCACGCGGACATTCTGAGGGCAATGGAATTGCGCGACCCCGAGCTCGCCGATCTCCTGATGCGCCGGCACGTCAGGGCGGCGCGGCAGCGCTACATCGCGGCGATCCAGACCCTCGGCGAAGCCCCGGCCTGACGCCCCTCCCCCTCTCACCTGCCATCCAGGTAACCGGAAGAGCGATCCGTGAAAAACCTATCCTTTTAAAGGAAACACTTACGGATGGGTCAAGTAACGACTGTTAAATGGTCGTCGTGTAAGGGTTTTACGGGTTCTGGGGGAATTGGACGAGAGACTTATGTTCCGCGTTTTTAACTGCCTGACCCAGGAGCACGACCCGGGACTTCTCGCCCTGGCAGTGGTGCTCTGCTTTTTTGCGTCCTGTACTTCCCTCATCATGGTGCAACGAGGGATCGCGACCTCCGGGGGCCTCAATACCGCGTGGCTTGCAGCCTCGGGGCTGGTGACCGGCACGGGGATCTGGGCGACGCATTTTGCGGCCATGATCGCGTACACGCCGGGTTACCCGATCAGTTTCGATCCCGCGGCCGCCGCCGCGAGCTTTGCGGCCGGGATTACCCTCTCGATGGCCGGATGGCTCTTGGCATTCGACCACGAACGCGGACGAATTGCCCTGGGAGGCGCGGTCGTCGGTCTCGGGCTGGCGGCGGCGCATTATCTCGATATGCGCGCCATAAGACTTCCCGGCTTCGCCCTGTACGATGCCGGATTGGTCGTCGGCTCGCTCGTTATGGGGCTTACCCTGTGTATGCTCTCGGCGTGGCTGTTGAAGCGTAACCACATGGCGCGCACTCCGTTCGCGGCGACGGCAGCGCTCGGGTCAGGAATTATCGCGCTTCATTTCACCGGGATGGCGTCGATTACGCTGGTTCCGGATCCGACAATCGTCGTGCCGGAAACAGCTCTGGATATGGCGCGGCTCGGCACCCTCGTCATCACGGCGGCGGTCGCGGTGCTGGGCATCGCCTTCGCGGTGACCATACACGATCAGCGAATGGCCGAACGGGCCGCCGAGGACAACGAACGTCTGCAAGCTTCGCTGGCCGCGCTCCGCCAGAGTCAGGAGCATTATCGTTGTTCGGTCGATCTCAACCCGCAGATCCCGTGGATCGCCGACGCCGAGGGCAACATCCTCGAAGTGGGCCCGCGCTGGCTTGCCGTCGTCGGATCAAGCACCGAGGCGGCTTTGGGACAGGGGTGGAGCGCGGTCATTCATCCGGACGACCTCGCCCCGACGCTCGCGGCATGGGATGCGGCGTTGCGGAGCGGCGAGCCGGTCGACATACGCTACCGGTTGCCGTCCCGGGACAACGGATTCCGATGGTTCAGGGCACGGGCACAGGCGCGCCGGGACGCGGACGGCACGATCCTCAAATGGTATGGAACGCTCGAGGACATCCACGAACAGGTCGAGGCCGAACAGGAACTGCGCGAAAGCGAGGAACGCTACAGGCTCGCATCGCGGGCGACCAATGATGCGATCTGGGACTGGCATCATGGATCCGATCGCATCGACTGGGGCGACGCCGTCGGTTCACAACTCGGTTATCCGGAAGCCACGGCAGGAACGACGATCTCCTGGTGGGCCGAGCGCGTCCATCCCGCCGACCTCGATCGCATTCTCGCCAGTCTGGATGCGACGGTCAGGGGGAGGAGCTCGCATTGGACCGGCGAGTACCGATTCAGGAAAGCCGACGGGACCTATGCCGACATCCTGTCGCGCGGTCATATCGTACGGGATTCTCAAGGCCACGCCGTACGGACTATCGGAGCGATGCTCGACATTTCGGACCGCAAGGGTATCGAGGAAAACCTGCGCTGGGCCGCAAACCACGACCCCCTGACCCGGTTGCCGAACCGCAACCTCTTCAACGCAAACCTGACCCACGCGCTGGAAGACGCCGAACGCGACGGGCGGAGTGTCGGGCTCGTCGTGCTGGACGTCGATCATTTCAAGATGTTCAACGATACGCGCGGCCACAGCGCCGGCGACGCTCTGCTTCGCTGGATCGCCAACGGCCTGTCGCGCGACAAGCCGGATGGCCGCACGGTCGCCCGTCTCGGCGGCGACGAATTCGCGATCATCCTGCCGGGCCTCGATGACGCGGATGCGCATGAGGACATCGTGCGCGCCGCTCTCGCCGGCCTCGACGCGCCCTTCCTCGCGGCGGGCAACGCCTTTACGCCGAGCGTGAGCGCCGGTGTTGCCGTGTGGCCACACGACGCTCCCGATCCGGACGAACTGCTGAAATGCGCGGATCTCGCGCTTTACGCCGGCAAGGCCCAGGGACGCGGCGTCATCCGCGAGTTCAAACCCGACATGCGCACCGCGGTCCACCAGAGGTCGGCCATGCTCGCGATCGCGAGCGATGCTCTACGCGACGACAGCATCATTCCGTTCTACCAGCCGAAGATCGAGCTCAAGACCGGACAGGTGATGGGATTCGAGGCGCTGCTGCGCTGGCACGATCATCGGCATGGCCTGCAAGGTCCCGGCACGATCGCGGCCGCGTTCGACGATGCCGAGCTCTCGCCAAAATTGACAGACCGGATGATCGATTGCGTCCTTACAGATATCCGCATCTGGCTCGATGACGGCGTCCCGTTCCAGAGGATCGCCGTCAACGGGTCGGCTTCCGATTTCGTGCGCGGAGACCTCGCCGAACGACTGCTGGAAAAACTTCATCGCGCGGCGCTGCCGCCGTCATGCATAGAACTCGAAGTCACCGAATCCGTGTTCATCGGGCAAATCGCCGAAAACGTCGAACGCACGCTGAGAACCTTGAGCGCCTCGGGAATAACGATCGCGCTCGACGATTTCGGCACCGGCTACGCCTCGCTCTCCCACCTCAAGCAGTTTCCGGTCGATGTCATGAAGATCGACCAGTCCTTCATCCGCAAGCTGTCCGACCACAAGAGAGATGAGGACAACGAAGCCATTGTCGGCGCACTCATCGGCCTCGCGAAAATGCTCGGCATCAGGACAGTCGCCGAAGGCGTCGAGACGGTTGCGCAGGCCAGTCATCTCATGGGCAAGGGTTGCGACCTGGCTCAAGGCTTCCTGTTCAGCCGCGCGATCGCGGCTTCGCGTGTGGCGGCCCTGATCGGCGACATGCCGCTCCGCTGGCATAAGGTCATTGAAGACGGTCATCGGACCAGCGAAAGCGCATGACGGGTTGCCACTCCCCGGACAAGCTATGCGCAGCACCTAACTCGGGCTTGCCCGAGTTAGGATTGTGAGTGCTCAACTCGGCTATAGCCGAGTTAGGATTGTGAGTGCTCAACTCGGCTATAGCCGAGTTCGAGTGCAGATCCGGGGAACGCACCCCCTCGAAAGCCGTAGCTACGGGACGCCCGCCATCGGCCCGGTGTGGGGGATGGGCAATCTGAGCTGAAGATCGTCGGTAACGAATTGCCAGTAGTGCTTCGTCTTCAGAACGAGCTTGTCGATGCTGCGGTAATCGGCGTCGAACCAGACCGGGCCCATGGCCGACAGCGGAATGGACTCCGTCCCGACGAGCTTGCCGCCACGCCAGGCCTCGACCTGCAATTCTTCTCCCTCGGCACGCAGCCAGCCCAGGCCGAAATAGCCGCCGACGAAATCGAACCCTTCCGCGTGCGAGATCGAAACCGGATGGGCTGAGCCGTTATAGCCGACATAATGCCCGGACATGGTCGCGTTCACGGTGCCTTCCGAATCGTAGAACAGCATGTCCGTCACAACCATGTTGCTCCAGTCGACGTTGTCGGTCCCCGACGGAATCTTGGCGAGCGTCCCCTGCGTGATGTTTTCGAAATCGACTTTCTGGGCGACAGGCAAAGGCGCCGGCACGGCCTCGCCCAGCGCGATGGACGACATGACAACGGGTTCGTCGTTCACGGTTATAGCGCGCTGCGCTTCGGCTCCCGTGACCGGATCGCGCACCTCGACCGTCCAGTCTCCCGCCGTCACATCGACCGAGAACCTGCCGTCCGGCGCCAGCGCAGGCCCGTCTACGGTTTTACCGCCCTGGCGCAACGTCATGCGTGCACCGGCAGCCGGAATCTCTACCCCCTTGGCGTCTCGCCGCGTCGCGCGCCCGGTGATCGTCAGATCGGGGGCCAGCCCGACCGGCACCGCAGGGTTTTTCGCGATGATATCGGCGTAAGATCCCGGAAGAAGTACGAAGGAAACACTCTGCTCGACGTTGCCGCTCGTGATTTTCCAGTTCGGAGGCGGAACGACGCGAAAACTGTAGTTACCTGCAATCTGGATGTCGGCCTCGTCCTGCTGTACTGACATCACGAAATTGGCGAAGCCGTTGATGTTGGACCAGCTGCGTGTCGTTGTGGCGTCCGGTTTTGTCATGTCGACGACCACCGAGGCCATGGGTCGATCGCCGAGATCGTAATACCCGCTCCGATTGTGGTCCCGATAAATGAAGCTCGACATATTAAGCTTGTCGCCGCTGTAGATATCCCAGTCCGCCCGCGGACTGTATGGACTCTCTTCGGCACGAACATTGACATTCGCCAAGATCCAGACTGCGATAACTGAAGCACACGCAAATTTTCGTATCGCGTTATCCATATTTATCACCGTTCAACTTCCCATGTCCGCGTCTGCGGAATGTCATCGTCCTAGACTTAGTTCCTTTTTCGTCCCGAAACCGTAAATTTTGCGAAATGGCTAACGGTGAAACGTGGTTATCGCCAGACGATTACATTGACCGGTACGCTTTCATCTTAACGATCTCGTTAAATCCCTGTTGACGATGTATTTTCGGCATGCATAACTGAGTATGCGGCGGACACCTCAGAGTTGTGTTGGAGGTTGTCCCAATGAATAGAGTTATGCTGATAAGCACCGGCTCGGTGCTGACTGTCATTGGCCAGATCTCGTGGGCGCAGGACACCACGCCCGACCTTGCGACCTCTCCCGACCTTGAGACGACTGGTACAAGCCCCCTCACGGGAGAGCCTTATATCTCGGATACGATCTCGGATCAGTATTGCCGCTTGGACTTGCCTTTTCCCGAACGTCTAGGCTGCCGGCTCCGCGACCACAATCGATCCGTCGAAGCCCCGGGAGCCCGATCCGCCGGAGCCCGGGGAGCCCCGGATTCTCCGGACCCGGACCCGGACCCGAACCCGGACCCGGACCCGGACCCCCACAACGGCATGGGCCATAACGGTATGGGCCACAACGGCATGGGCCGTAACGGCATGGGCCACAACGGCATGGGCCGTAACGGCATGGGCCGTAACGGCATGGGCCATAACGGCATGGGCCATAACGGCATGGGCCATAACGGCATGGGCCACAACGGCATGGGCCACAACGGCATGGGCCGTAACGGCATGGGCCACAACGGCATGGGCCATAACGGCATGGGCCACAACGGCATGGGCCACAACGGCATGGGCCGTAACGGCATGGGCCACAACGGCATGGGCCATAACGGCATGGGCCGTAACGGTATGGGCCACAACGGCATGGGCCATAACGGAATGGGCAATAACGGCGGCGGCAGGAATGGAATGGGCAACGGCGGCGGCCAGAACGGAATGGGTGGCGGCAACAAATAGAGCTGAACCGAATGGGCGGGTGCCACCCGCCCGCCCGGGGGTCAGGCCGTCGGATTTTTTGTAAGCGTACCGGCGGCCTGGCTCTTCCGTTCCCTATGCCCGAGAGCCTTCGATGCTGTATGTAAGTGCTGCGTTTCTTGTTCTGTCCGGCATTGCCAGCCTGACCTACCAGGTGGCGTGGGTCCGGCTGATCGGCCTCAGCCTCGGTTCGACCAGTGCGTCGATCAGCACCGTGCTCTCGGCGTTTTTTCTCGGGCTCGCGCTCGGCAGTTTTCTGGCCGAGCATATCGCTCGCGGCCGGCTGAATTCACTCGCACCCTATCTGATCCTGGAAGCCGTCATCGGTTTCGCGGGCCTCGCGCTTCTGCCCGTTTTGCTGAACCTCGATCAAATCTTGTCCTGGGCGCCCGCCTTCGGCACCGAGCTCCAGCTGAAATTCGCGCTGTCGGTCGTTCTCCTCGCACTCCCGACGACTTGTATGGGCGCGACCTTCCCGGTCATGGCGGCGATCCTCATCCGCCGCAGCCGGGATATCGGCGCGCGGCTGAGCCTGCTCTATAGCTTGAACACGTTCGGCGCGGTTCTCGGCGCGGCCATGTCCGGCTTTCTGCTGATCCCGCGATTTGGGCTCGACGGCGCGGTCATGATCGCGGCCGGTCTCAACCTGACGGTCGTGGCGCTCGGCTGGGCGGTCTCCAGAACCTGGTCGCTGCAGGAGGTCGACGAACGCCCTTCGCTCTCGCGCACCCGCGCCGCAACAGGCGCAGCTCCCTTCTCCTGGATCGCCGCATCCGCGCTCATCGCCACCGGTTTCGCGGCTATAGCAACACAGATCGGCTGGACGAAATTTCTGTCGATCTTCATCGGCAGCACGATCCACGGCTTCTCCGCCATCCTGACCGTGTTTCTCCTCGGCCTCGCAGCCGGATCCTGGGCCATGAAGAATTGGCTGGACCGGATCCGTTCGCCCGAAGCCGTGATGGCGATAGGTATGGCCGTGCTTGGCGTCTTCCTGCTGCTGACCCGCAGCGGCCTGAGCATGCTTCCGGATCTCGAGCGGTTCCTCACCGCAATGCAGATCGCCGAGGGCACGCGCCAAGTCCTGCGCTACGGCGCGGTCCTCATCCTGGTTTTCCCGCCGACCTTCGTGTTCGGCGCGCTGTTTCCGCTCAGCCTCCGGCTCTATTGCGGCGGTCTCGCCGGCATCAGGACCCGGGTCGGCGAAGGCTACGCCATCAATACTGTCGCCAGCATTTTTGGCGCGATCGTCGCGGGTTTCTGGATCATTCCCAATTACGGCACCGACGTGCTCCTGTTCTGGGTCGCGCTCGGCGTCATGGTGTTCGCGTTGTTCTTCCTGGCGCGGCTCAGGAGCCGCGAGGTTCGCATGGTGATCGGCGGCATTTCTGCGGCGGCTCTTGTCGCGGCACTCGTATTGCCGAAGCTCGATTATGCGCGGCTTATTTCCTCCGTCGAATATTCCGCCGAGGCCAGAGCCGGAAAAGCGCCCGCTTTCCTGTTTCTGCGCGAAGGCAAGGCCGGCGTCATCAGCCTCGTCTCCTATGACGGCAAATACGCCCGCGTTCAGAACAACGGCCTGAACGAAAGCAAGATCAGCCTGACCGACGAGAACGATGCGCTCCTCACCGAAACACTGCTCGGCGTTCTGCCTTACGTCCTGCACCGCGATCCAAAATCGGCGTTCATGCTCGGCTTTGGCGGCGGTATCACGACCCGCGCGCTGACACTGACCGATCTGGACCGCATCAAGGTCGTGGAACTCGAACCGTCGGTCGTCGCGGCAAGCCAGACGATCGCGGCCGGTCCCGCCTCCGCGCTGAACGATCCCCGCGTCGATCTCAGCTTCAACGACGCCCGCAACACGCTTCTGGTCGAGCGCGAAAAATACGATCTCATCGTCTCGCAGCCGTCGCATCCATGGCTCGCCGGATCGGCGAACGTCTTCACGCAGAATTTCTGGCGGATCGCGCGCGGGCAGATGAACCCGGACGGCGTGTTCGCCCAGTGGATCAGCCTGTTCCGCATGGACGCTGCGACCCTGCAGTCGCTGCTCAAGGCCTTCTACAACGTCTTTCCCGAGGGAATGAGCTTCATAAACACGGCCTCCGGAGATCTGATCCTCATCGGATCGCAGCAGAAGATCGAGCTGGACTATGCGCGGATCGACAAGATCCTGGCCGATCCACGCCTCGCCGCCGTGCTTGCTCCCAAAGGCATCCTCACCACGCAGGATCTGTTGTGGTATTTCTGCCTGTCGCGCGACGAAGCGCTCACGGCCGCGGGTTCGGCCGTCCCCAACAGCGACACCAATCTGCTCTCCGAAGTCCGGCTGTCGAGCGTGGTCCAGCCTAAGGGCGATGCCGATCCGTATGAATTGCTGCGCCGCAACTTCTCGCTGGACGTCGCCCCGTATCTCGGGCCGGATGTCACGAAGAAGCTCGCGGCTTTGTCCGATTACTTCCTGTATTGGGACAATTACACCAATGCGGGTCATGCCGCCGACAGGCTGGCCGCGATCGACCCGATGCAGGGCCGCAGGTCCGCCTATGAGCGCCTGCTGGCGATGGGCGATTTTTCCGCCGCCGCGACCTTGTACGGGCAATATTCGGAGTGGCCGGATTCCGTCCATATCGAGCAGGCGCGGCTGCTCGCAGGTCTCGAACTCATGGCGGACGCATGGGTCGCTCTTGGCCGCGCCGCGCCCAGCGCGGAGCGCGACTCCGCCGAGGCGGAACTGCTCTTTGCCGAGGGCGCGTTGAAATCGCCGAAAAAGGGGCCCACGACCGACACCGCCCGGAAATGGCATCTGCTGGCGCGCGCCGAAACCGATCTCGCGGGCGCCGGGCCCCTTCTCGCCGAGGCCTTCTCCGAAACGGACGACATCGCGGTCCTGCGCGCCCTGCTCCGCTACCGCGCCAATCTGGACGACCGGCCGGCGATGGACCGTGCCGCGACGAAACTCGCCCGTGCGGTCGCGGTCCGGGCGAACTGGTTGATCAAGGGAGGAAAACTTGCGGCGGACCGCAATGATATGAGGCACGCGCGCGCAGCTTATCGAGCGGCGGAAAGGCTGGACGCCGATGCGGACGGCCTGGACGAGCTGCGCGCGCGGATCAACAGCGGTTCAATCGCGGCGTCCGGGGTGCCGTAGCGTTATCGCGGTACGTACCAGGCGCCCCCTCTCCCCTTGTGGGAGAGGGCGACTCGAAGCTGTCAGGCTTCGAGCGGGGTGAGGGGTAACAGCGCCGATCGAGAGGCCAAGACACCCCTCACCTCGCTCGGCCTGCCGGCCGAGTCGTCCTCTCCCACAAGGGGAGAGGAAAGAACTCCCTACTTGTTCTTGCGCTTTCTTTTGTGGCCGCCGCCGGCGAACCAGACCGCCGCGCCGAACAGCACCGGCACGAGCGCCATGATGAAGAACACCCGGAACAGATGGAACGCCGCGATGAGCGAGACGTCGAGATGCATCGCCTTCGCCGTCAGCGTCATCTCGGTGACGCTGCCCGGCGCGCTCGCCAGGGCCATGGTGGCGATGTCCTGATCGAACAGATGGGCCATGAGCCAGGCGATCGACAGCGACGAGGCGAGAAGCACGAAGGTCGAGATCAAGGTTGTGGCCGTGGCCTTGTGATCGCGGAACAAGGAGCGGCGGAACATCGACCCGGTCGAGACGCCGAGCATCAGCTGCGCGAAGGCGATCAGCGGGCTTGGCAGTCCCGACAGGTGAATCCCCAAAGCCGTCAGGGCCCCGGTCAGCGCCATCGGCGCGAGGAAATAGGGATTGATCATGCGAAGCCGGGCGGCCCCCCAGCCAATGGCAAGGCTCATCGCCAGCATGGCGACGAGACCCGGGGGATCGACCACTCCGATCGGCCGTGTGAACGGGTCGAATTTCATGCCCGACAGAATAAGGAGCGGCGGAAACAGAGTGACGATGGCGACGATGCGCAGCATCTGCGCGAGCGCCACCTGCCCCGGATCGCCCTTGTTGGCTTCGGCCATGGTGGCCATCTCGACCGGCGAGCCGGGAATGCAGGCGAAGATCGCGGTCGCGAGCTTCACGCCGGCGATTTTCGTCTGGAGAACCGCGATGATGACAGCCGCGGCAACGGTCAGAACCGACATCAGGATGATCGGCGCGGCGCTGTCGACGATCTGCTTCAGGGCATCGGGGCTGAGATAAAGACCGACACCGGAACCGACGACCACCTGCCCCATGATGCGCGCGAAACGCGGCGGGCGTTTCGACTGGAACACGAGCCGCGAAAACGTTGCCGTCGCCAGCGCGCCCATCATCCAGGGAATGGGAAGCCCCGCGCGGAACGCAACATAACCGAGCGCCGCGGCGACGAGATAGACGGTGGATATCGCTGCGACGCGCCGCGGGGTCCAGACATCGGGTTTTCCGGGCTGGTCGGGCACGGGATCCGGCGCCTGGTCGAGATCCGGTTCGACGTCCTCGGGCTCCAGCGTATGCGGCTTGCTCATGGGTTCCGGTAGGCAGCGGCCGTACCGGCCGGACATGGCGGGGGCGCGTGATTGGACTTAAGGGAAAGAACTTAAGGATTTCGGCTCAAGGTCCGGCGCCCCGCAAGGCGCCATTCAAGAACCCGAACTTCGAATTTCAGGATCGCTACATCTCGTCGTACCGGTCCTCGCGGGGAGCGGGAGCCTTCGGCGGAAGCTCCGCCGAGATCATGGCGCGATAAATCCCGGTGATGGGGCTGCGGTAGTGCTCCGAATCGTCCCACGCCTGAAGCGCGCGGTTGCCCTGGCTCAGCATTTCGGGCGTCGGAACGGCCACGGCCCCGAGCGCGGCGCGCGCATAGCGCAGGAAGAGTTCGCGCTCCCCCGCATCGGCGTCTTTCCAGGCCACGGCGGGCTTCTCCGGTGCGACAGTCTGATGCTCGTTCCAGATGGCTTCGGCGATCGTATCGACCAGCATGGCTTCCTCCGCGCCCTTGAAAGGCTTCTTGAACCGGTACCGGGCCATGGAGGCACCCGTACGCGAAAGGCCGTCGGCGCTACACGGGATATTGCGCGGGAATTCGCATTAGACAACGTGGTCTTTCGGTGAACGGGCTCCGGCCTGTGAAAAAGGCCGTGATCATGACGGGTTATAGGCGTCTTTTCGTCTTTTCCTTGTATCCCGGACAAGCTGCACACCGAACTCGGGCCTGCCCGAGTTCGGAATACAGATTGCTCAAACGCCCAACGCGCACCGAATCTCGGGCAAGCCCGAGTTGGGTGCTTTGCGTGGCTTGTCCGGGGTACTAGGGCATGACCGTCCCGCAGTTCGGATCCAGCACCTGGCCCGTATAGGCATCGCCGTCCGCGGACGCCAGGAACACCACCGAACGCCCGACATCGCGCGGCGTGCCCCAGCGCTTCAGGGGAATGCAGGCCAGAACCTCGTCGGTGTATTCCGGTCCGGCGCGGAAGCGCGCGGTCGCGGTCGGGCCCGGCGCCACGCAGTTCACGGTGATCGAAGGCGCGAGAGAGCGCGCGAGCGAACGGGACATCGACATCATTCCGGCCTTGGCGGCGCTGTAATGCGGCGAATTCGGCTCGCCAATATAGGCCTGCTCGGAAGAGATGTTGATGATGCGGCCGCCGCCGCGCGCGGTGAGATGCGGAACGGCCGCCTGCGCCACGAAGAACGGACCGCGCAGATTGACGTGGAGCATCTCGTCGTATTCGGCCTCGGTGATCTCGAGCAGCGGCGCGCGGCGCGAATAGCCGGCATTGTTGACGAGAATGTCGAGCCCGCCGAGAGCGGCGACGCCCTCCGCGACGATCCGCCGGCAATCGGCCACGGACATCACATCGCCCGCGACGGGAAATGCGCGCCGTCCGAGTTTTTCGATCTCCGCCACCACCTCGACGGCTTCCGCGTCGCGTTCGAAATCGGCCACGGCGACATCCGCCCCCTCCTCCGCGAGGCAGAGCGCGATTTCCCGGCCAATGCTGTCGCGGCGCGCGGCGCCCGTCACCAGCGCGAGTTTCCCGTCAAGCCGTCCCATGATCTAATTCCTTGTGTACATACTCCGATTGTGCGCGCGCCACGTGAACGCCTTCGGGCCGCACCGCGACGAGAACGCCGTCGTCGACGATCACCCTGCCCCCGACGATGGTCGTCACCGGCCAGCCCGTCAGTTCCATGCCCTCATAGGGCGTGTAATCGCAGCCGTCGTGCAGGAGATCGTGGGTCAGGGTGACCTTCTTCTCCGGGTCCCAGATCGCGAGATCGGCGTCGGAGCCCAGAGCGATGTCGCCCTTGCGCGGATAAAGGCCGTAGGCGCGCGCATGATTGGTCGAGGTCAGCGCCACGAATGTCTGAAGCGAGATACGGCCTTCGCCCACGCCCTTGGAAAACAGGATCGGCAGGCGCGTCGCGATGCCGGGAATGCCGTTCGGAATCCAGCGGAAGCTCGTCCGTCCCTTGGGCGCCAGCTTGCCGGCCGCGTCCTCATAGCGGAATGGGCAATGATCGGAGGAGAACACGGCGAAGGTGCCGTCCTCGATCCCCTCCCAGCACGCGTCCTGGCTCGCGGCATCGCGCGGCGGCGGCGAACAGACATACTTCGCGCCTTCCATATTGAGGCCGTCGAGATCGCTCTCCGTCAGTACAAGATATTGCGGACAGGTCTCGGCAAAGACTTTCAGGCCCTTGCCTTGGGCGCGGCGGATTTCGTCCATCGCCTCGCGGTTCGAGACATGGACGATCATCACCGGCACGTCGATCAGCTCGGCCAATGAAATGGCGCGGTGCGTCGCTTCGCGCTCCACGGCGATCGGCCGCGAGGTCGCGTGGTGGCGCGGCTCCGTGCGGCCCTCCCGCTCAAGGCGCTCGGTGAGAAAACGGATGGCGTCGTGATTTTCGGCGTGCACCATCACCAGCGCACCGGTCTCGCGCGCGACGTCCATCACCCGCAGCAATTCGAGATCGGAGAGCTTAAGGTCCTCATAGGTCATGAAGACCTTGAACGAGGTATAGCCGTCCTTGACGAGCGCCGGCAGTTCCTGGCCGAGGACCTGTTCGGTCGGGTCGCTGATGATGAGGTGGAACGACACGTCGGTGTAGCAGCGCCCTTCCGCTTCGGAATGGTAATGCTTCACCGCCTCGCGGAGCGACTGGCCCTTCTGCTGCAGGCAGAACGGCAGGACCGTCGTGTTGCCGCCGAACGCGGCCGATCGCGTCCCGCTCTCGAAATCGTCGGCCATGACAATGCCGGGGCCCGACGGTTGCGACAGGTGGACATGGCTGTCGATCCCGCCCGGCAGAACCAGCCTGCCCGTGGCGTCGATGATCGTCTCGGCATTGCCGTCGAGGTTTTCGGCCAAAGCCTCGATGCGGCCGTTCTTGACGCCGACATCGCAGCGTGTGGTTCCGGATTCTGTAACGACGGTGCCGCCGCGCACGATAAGATCGAAATCCGCCATCTGCCGTCCCGCTCAGTTAGTTCTGCGAATGTCCTTGAACGGGCCGCCCCATGCAGCCAGCGCGGACGGATCGCGCCCCGCCAAAACCAGGCTCTTCCACAAGGTAACGGAAATCGAATCCAGAACCGGAATGCCGAGTTCGCGTTCCAGGGCCGGTGCGATGGCCGAGCCCTTGAGGTTCGTGCAGACGATCGCGGCCGCGTCGCAGCCGGCCTTGGCCACGTCGCGCACCATGTCGGCGATCTCGTCTTCGGTTACTTCCGCGAACGAGAAATTATCGCGGGCCCCGCCCAGATGCCGCTCGGCGCTGCAGGAAAAGCGGTCGGTGTCCCAGTTCGTCATGATCTTGTCCTGGACGTCGTCGCTATAGGGCGTGACGAGACCGATCTTGCGCAGGCCCCAGGTCTCGAAGAGTTCGCGATAGGCCAGAATGCAGGTACAGGCCTGGATGCCGGTGCGCGCGGTGATGGCCGCGCACAGTTCCTCGTCGCGCTCGAAACCGAGCCAGGCGGCCGAGGTTCCGTTCCACGCGATGACGTCGACCCTGGCATCGGCGAGAAGACCGGCCGCTTCCAGCAGTCTCTCATTGTCGAACTGTCCGAGCGCCGCCGCCGACAGGCCGATCCGGGTAACGCCGAACCGGGCGAAATGAGCGGAAACGTTCGGCATGTCCGCCGCCATCGCGCAGGTCAGAGGCTCGAGAGCCGTGTTCGAAGACGGGGTCAGCATTCCCAGCCGGGAGACCGGACCTGGGCTGGCGGATTTTGCGGTCACGGAGGGCTCGCTCGCTGGAAGACGTATCCGCTCAACTTAAAGCACGGGGAACGTCGCGGTCAATTTTGTATACAAAACATCTATGGTGCATTCATAATCACATCATCGAATTCTGTTTAAATAATATGCACGCGGGAGTGACAGAGTGCGGAAAATAAGTGATTGAGCTCAACAACCGAATGCTATCCTGTGATCTGGAGGCGAAGATTCGAGCAAGCCCCTGCGGATGGACGGCAAACCGACATGAACACGCACGTCAATCGCAAACAACTTGAAGACAACGAGGCATCTTCGCGTCCTCCACTTCACGACGACATTGTCAGCCGTCTCCGGCAAATGATCATCCGCTGTGAATTTGAGCCGGGCGAGCGTTTTACAGAAAGTAAGCTCGTCGAACTCTTCGGCGTCTCGCGGACACCGCTCCGGGAAGCTCTCAAGATCCTTGCCTCGGAAGGCCTGGTCGAGATGCGGCCCCATCGCGGCAGCGCCGTCGCCCGTATCTCGCCGGATGAAATCGCCCAGACCTTCGATGTCCTCGGCGCCCTGGAAGAGCTGGCGGGCCCTCTCGTCTGCGACCGCGTCTCGAACGTCGACATTGCGCGGCTCGATCAGCTCGAGGCCGAGATGAGCAATATGCGCGACACCGCCGACCGCGACAGCTATTTCGAGCTGAACATCGCGTTCCACCGGTCGATGATCGAACTGACGGGAAACGCTGTCCTGTCAAACACCTACGGCCAGCTCTTCGGCAAGCTTCAGCGCGCCCGCTACATGGTGAACTACGACCAGGACCGCTGGAGCGAATCCGCCCGCGAGCATGCCTGGATCATGGAGGCGCTGCGCGCCCGCGACGGCGCGGAACTCTCCCGGCGCCTCAAGGAACACAATTCCCGCACCGCCAAGGCCGTCCTCGCCAATCTGCCGCGCTGAGCGCGGCTGGCCTCTTCCTTGCTCTTCGAGCCCTGAGCCGCGTTTCGCGGCGCCCCGGAGAGTTCGCCATGTCCCGGCACCAGGCTCAAGCCCCGCCGCTCTGTACTGACAGAGCGCGACGGACCATCCGCACATCTTCGTACCTCAAAGCGCGCGCAGCTGCCCGCGGAGAACCCATGTCGAAACCCCTGCACCTCCACATCGAAAACAACCGCGAACTCGGCCCCGTCTTCGAGGCCGGCCCGGACCGCGTCGCCGCAGCGCTGGCGAAGTTTCCCGGACTTTCAGAGAAGCTCCGCATCTCGATCGGCACCGATGGCGACATCTTCGGCGCCGAGATGAAAACGGCCAATGCCTTGTTCGGCTGGAAGTTCGACCGCGTCGTGATCGCCCAGGGACGCGCGCCCAATCTGCGCTGGGTCCAGGCCCATGGCGCGGGCATCAACCATCTCATGCCGTTCGACTGGCTTCCGAAAGGCGCGGTGCTGACCAACAGCCGCGGTGTTCACGGCGAGAAGGCCGACGAATACACGATCATGTCGCTGCTGATGCTCAACAACCGCCTCGCCGAGAGCTGCACCAATCAGCGGCACGCGAAATGGGAGCAGGTGTTCTCCTCCTCGATCGCCGGCAAGACCGTGCTCATCATCGGTGTCGGCCATGTCGGTGGCGGCGCGGCGAAATGGGCGAAGGCCTTCGGCCTGCGCGTCATCGGCATCCGCCGCAGTGGCGGCGGGCATCCTCATGTCGACGAGATGCACACGCCCGATAAACTGCGCGAGCTGTTGCCGCAGGCCGATTTCGTGCTGATGACGACGCCGCACACGCAGGAAACGACGCATCTTCTGGGCGCGTCCGAACTCGCACTGATGAAGGACGGCGCCGGCCTCGTGAACTACAGCCGCGCCAGCCTCATCGATTACGAAGCCTTGCGCGCGGAACTCATCAAGGGCCGCCTCACCGCGATGCTCGACGTCTTCGACCCGGAACCCCTGCCCGCGTCGTCGCCGCTATGGGACACGCCGAACCTCATCATCACCCCGCACTGCTCGTCGGACGATGCGGAGATGTACACGCCAAAGACGCTCGATCTGGTGTTCCGGAATGTCGAGCTGCTGATGGCGGGAAAGCCGCTGGTGAACGTGGTCGATCCGGTGAAGCAGTATTGACGGGCATCCCCTTCCTCTCCCCCCTTGAGGGGGAGAGCGAACTCGTGCGGAGCACGAGCCGAGAGGGGGGTAAGTGCTAGCGACAGACCCCGAAAGCCCCCCCTCTCCGCTCGAACCTGCCGGTTCGAGTCGGCTCTCCCCCTCAAGGGGAGAGAGAAGAGAAGACGTCTCACCTCACCACCTTCTCCTCCAGCAGCGCCGCGATGTGCAGCAGCTTCAGGTCCTGGTACCGGTCCGCCACGATCTGCAACCCGATCGGCAATCCCTTGCCGCCCTTCAGCGCGGGCAAGGTCAGGCACGGCGCGTGGAGCGCGGTCCATGAGCTGTTCATCATCGGATCGCCGGTGTTCGACAATCCCTCCGGCGCTTCGCCCGCCGCCGCGAGGCACAGGATCGCGTCGTAGCTCTTCATGAACCGAGAAAGCGCCGCGCGCTGCTTCTCCGCTGTGCGCAGAGCGTCGCGATAATCGGCGGCGTTCCACTGCCCCGCGCGCTCGATACGCAGCGCAAGCGCCGGGTCGATCTCGTCGCGCGCGATGAAGAATTCCGGGCCGAGCGAACGCCGCATCTCGTAATCGTGGATCACGTTGGCGGCCTTGTTCACGGCGTCGAACCCGGCCGGCATTTCGACATCGGTGATATCGAAACCGCAGGTCCGCAATTTGCCGATGCAGCGCTCGATCGCGACCCGCGCATCGGGCGAGGCCAGGTCCCAGTTCGGCTGGCGGCTGAACGCCAGCCTGATATTCGTCACCGGCGGCTCGGAATCGCGCGGCACCAGCGCGCGATAGACGCGTCCGGCGCTCGCCACCGTGTCGGTCAGAAGGCCGATCGTGTCGAGCGAGGTCGCGAGGCTCTTCATGCCCGAGGTCGGGAACCAGCCCCAGGTCGGCTTGAAGCCGACCACGCCGCAGAACGAGGCCGGACGGATGACCGAGCCGAGCGTCTGCGTGCCGAGCGCGACCTGAAGCATGCCCGCCGCGACCGCCGCGGCCGAGCCGGCCGAGGAGCCGCCCGGCGTGTGGTGCGTGTTGCGCGGGTTCAGCGTCTTCGTCGGAGGCGATGTCGCAAATTCGGTCGTCGTCGTCTTCCCGGCGATGAACGCGCCCGCGAGCTTCAGCGCCGTCACGATGGCGGCGTCCATGGCCGGCTGATGCCCGGCGTAGACGCGCGATCCGTATTCGGTCGGCATGTCGGCGGTGTCCAGTATGTCCTTTACGCCCACCGGCAGGCCGCCCAGAGGCCGGTCCTGCGTCGGGCCCTCCACCTCTCCCGCCGGGTCCGGCGCGATGACGTTGAAGGCGTGAATGCGCGCATCCTCGATGCGGATGCGCCGCAGCGTGTCGCGGATGATCTCGGTCGCGCCCATCAATACCCCCGTGCGGTGTCGACGATATTGATCATCGGCTTGCTGTCGAGATAGAGCCGCATATTGCTGAAGAACATTTCGAGGCTCAGCCGCGCATAGTCCGGGCCGTCGTCGAGCGCGCAATGCGGGCTGATGATGAGACGCGGCGCGTTCCACAGTTTCGAATCCGCGGGCAGCGGCTCCTTGTCGAACACGTCGAGGAACGCCCCTCCCAACTCGCCGCGCTCGAGCTTCTCGACCAGGGCGTCGTGATCCATCACCTGCGAACGGCCGAGACTGACAATACCGGCATGCGGCGGCAGGAGATCGAGCTCTTTGCGCCCGATCAGCCCTTTGGTTTCCGCCGTGTTCGGGACCATGAGGACGAGGAAATCGGTCGCCGGCAAAATCTCCGGCAGATCCCCGGTGGAATAGACTTCCGGAAAATGCGTGCGCGGCCCGCTCGAGCGCGCGATGCCGACGACCCGCGCGCCGAAATGGCGCGCATGCTGCGCGACCGCCGCCGCGAGGCGCCCCGCGCCCAGGATCGTCACGGTGCGGCCGGTCATCGACGGCGTGAAGATCTGCGTCCAGGCCCCTTTGCGCTGCGCCTCGATGAATTGAGGCACGGCGCTGTTCAGCATCAGGATCGCGCCCATCGCATATTCCCCGGCCTTCTGCGCATGGACGCCGCTGGCATTGGTCAGGGTCACGCCCTTTGGTATGGCCGGGATCAGTTTGTCGACGCCTGCGAAAATGGACTGCACCCATTTGAGACGCGGCGCCCGCGTGGCGAGGCCGCTGAAGCCGAAATAGCCGCAGACCAGAACCTCCGCACTGGCGAGCCCGATATCGGCGTCGGCGTCGTCGGTGCCGAACGACACGTCGAGCCGCTCCGCGATGTCGGCAAAGGCCGCGCTCTCGCGCGCGTATTTTTCGGCGGTGATCCGGTAGATATCGTTCGGGCCGTCGTTCTGCTGGATATGAACGCGTACTTTTTCCGCCACGTCTTCCTCGTATGTCTGTACAATCAGGATTGGAACTCAGGCAAGGGTCAGGCGGCCGCCCGGACGATCACACGGATCGGCGTCGGATTGTAGCCGTTGCAGGGATTGTGCATCTGCGGGCAGTTCGACAGCACGGCCAGCACGTCGGTTTCGGCGTAGAGATCGACATAGCCGCCGGCCGGCGACACCCCGTCGGCGACCCCTGCCCCGCCGTCCGCCAGGATCGGCACCTGCATGAAGAAATTGACGTTGCCGACAATGGCCGAGCGGTCCATGCCGTGCTTCGCAAGTTCCTTGAGGAAACTCGAATAACAGCTTTCGGTGGTTTGGACTTTGTAGCGCAGGAAATTGTTGGGGTTGCTGCAGCAGCCATAGACCGTGTCGTGCTGGCCGAGCGTGTCTTCCGTCACCGTGAACAGGGCAATTCCGGCGTCGCTGTAGAGCACCGTTCCCTTGGCCACATAGGTGTTGCCCTGAACCTTGATCGTGTTCATCGCGCTGTAGCGGTCGCCCGGATCCTTGGCGTTGTAGCAGAGGAAATCGACCGCCTGCTGGCCTTCCAGGTCCACGATCCGGAGCGTTTCTCCGGCCTTGATCACGCGGCTCCACGGCTCGCGCGCAGGCACGACGAAATCGTAGACGACGTTGTCGAGATCGGCCGCCGCTGTCGCGTCGTTTGTTGCACTCATATCTGTCTCCTGTCGGTGCGGCGTGCGGGTTCAGGCGTTGACGTAACGCTGAAGGAATTGCCGCGCGCGGTCGGTTTTGGGTTTGGTGAAAAACTCGGCCGGCACGCCTTGTTCGACGACGCGGCCGCCGTCCATCAGGACCACCTCGTCGGCGGTTTCGCGGGCAAAGCTCATTTCGTGGGTGACGACCAGCATCGTGCTGCCGCTGTCGGCGAGCGTCTTCATGACGGCCACGACCTCGCCCACGAGTTCCGGATCGAGCGCCGAGGTGGGTTCGTCGAACAGCAAGAGCTCGGGCTTCATGGCGAGCGCCCGGGCAATGCCGACGCGCTGCTTCTGGCCGCCGGAAAGCTGGCTCGGGAACACGTCCTTCTTGGCCATGAGGCCGACGCGCTCCAGCAGGATCTCGGCCTCGGTCGTCACCTCGTCGCGGGCGCGGCGCTGCACATGGATCGGCGCCTCGATGAGGTTTTGCAGAACGGTCAGATGCGGCCACAGATTGAAATGCTGGAACACCATGCCGATCCGCGCCCGGGCCTTTGCGAGTTCGGCGTTCGACATCGGGATGGCGCCGCCCTCGCGCATGCCGATGCGGCGTCCGGACAGATAGATCGCGCCCTGGTCCGGCCGCTCCAGGAAATTGACGCAGCGCAGCAGCGTCGATTTCCCCGAACCGCTCGGCCCGAGCAGGCACACCGTCTGGCCCTTCGCGACGCTCAGATTGACACCGTCGAGCACGATATTGTCGCCGAAGCTCTTGGTGAGCCCGCGAATATCGAGAACGCGTTCCTCCGCTTTTACGTCGTCCGCCATCAGCGTCGCGCCTCCGCAAGCCGTTCAACCGTATACACGCCCGCTTCCACCAGCATGCACAAACCCCAATAGACGAAGACCGCCACGACGAAGGCGCCGAACGGCACGAAATACTGCGCCTGGATGCTGCTCGCGGCGTGCGTCAGTTCGGGCACCGCGATGATCGTGAGGAACGCGGTGTCCTTGATGATCTGGATCAGCTGGTTGCCGACCATCGGGCTTGCCGCGAGGAAGATCTGCGGAAAGATGATCCGGACATAAAGCCGCCAGCCGTGAAAGCCGAACGCGGTCGCGGCCTCGATCGTGTCGCGGCCGAGCCGGCTCCAGATCGCGCGCATGATCTCGGCCATATAGGCGGTGTTGTAGATGATGATCGCAAACAGCCCCGCGCTCCAGTTGTCGAGGTTCAGGCCGAGGCTCGGCAGGCCGTAATAGACGAGATAGGCCAGCATCAGGAACGGCACGCAGCGCATCAGGTCGACGGCGCCCTTGCTGACGAGACGGACCCCGCGATTGGACGACATCAGAAGCACGGCGACGAAGGAGCCGAGCACGAGCGCCGTAGTCGCACCGACGAGGCTCAGCACGACCGTGTTCATCAGCCCTTCGACGAACAGGTGAGCATTGGCCCAGACGACCCCGAATTCGCGGATCATGACGCAACGCCGATCTGGCCATAGTACTTCTCGGCAAGGCGCTGCAGGCCGACGAACATGGCAATGAAGACGACGTAGAGGATCGTCGCCACGATCATGGGCGGCAGCGGATCGTAGGTCTGGGCGCCGATGCGCGTCGCCGCGCGCGTGATCTCGACGACGCCGATGATCGCGATCGCGGGCGTCGACTTGATCAGCATGGTCATTTCATTGACGAGCGCCGGAAGACTGGCGCGCCAGAGCTGCGGAAAGATGATGCGGCGGAACCGGAGCGCGGGCTTCATGCCGAAGGCGCGCGCGGCTTCCAGCTGTTCGCTGGAAAAGCTTTCGAGCCCGGAACGCCAGATCTCGCAATTGAACGACGCCGTGTTCAGCGTCAGCATGATGATGGCGGCCGTGAACGCCCCGATTTCGATGCCGGTGACGGCGGGACCCGCGAAGAAGATCAGCAGCAGAAGCGTGACGGAAGGCGCCGACCGCAGCAGGCTGACATAGACAATGACGATATTGTTGAGCACCGGCACGCGCCCCCAGCGGATCAGCGCGAGCACGAGCCCGAACGGCACGCCGAGAAGAATGCCCAAGCCGGAAGCGAGCGCCGTCACGCCGGCGCCCTGCAGCAAAGTGAGAAATGCGGTGAGTGTCACTGTCGAATATCCCGCCGGCCGCGGCGGGGGCCGCGGCCGGCTTTGGTTGATCAGGGCTCGTACACGTCCGGAAGATCCGGGAACGCCTGACCAAGCCACTTTTCCTGCAGCTTGCCGAGATTGCCGCTCTTCTTCTGTTCGGACAGGAACGAGTTGATGAGAGCGAGCAGGTCCTTGTTGCCTTCGGCGACGGCCCAGGCCGGAACCGTCTGGCTGGACACGGCGGTGCCGAGTTCGAACACGTCCGGCTTGTCCTTCACGAGCGAGCGCAGATTGATGATCGTGTTGACCACGAAATCGACGCGCTTGAGCGCGAGGTCCTGATACGCCTCGGGATATGAGGTGTACTGCATCACCTTGCCGAGCTTGCCGCCCGTCTTGGCGAGTTCGGCCTCAAGCTCGGGCAGCTTTTCGAGCTGCGCGGAGCCGGCCTGCACGCCGACCGTCTTGCCGTTCAGGTCCGCGACCGTCTTGATCGACGTGTCGCCCTTGCGCTTCGCATAATAGTGCGTCGAGTCCGCGATCGGGATCGAGAAGTCGAGCGACTTCACGCGTTCCTTGGTGATCATCGCGGCGGTGACGGCGACATCGTATTTGCCCGTGCTTACACCGGCGAGAAGGCCGGTCCACGGAATGACCTCCTGGCGGATTTCGAACGGCACGAATTTGCGGAATTCCGCGAGCAGTTCGTTGTCGAAGCCGGTCGGCTTGCCGTCTTCCATGAATTCGAAGGGCTTATAATCGTCCTCGGTCGCGACGATCATGTAGCCGCGCGCCTTGATCTCCGCGAGCGTCGCGGCATTGGCCATTGTCGCCGACAGCGACATTCCAATCATTGCGGCAAAAGCCGTCGCGACCAGCGACCGCCCCACCAGATGTCCCACATTCTTCATCGTCACGGCTCCCGTTTCTTAAGAGACACCCCCCGTGAAAAACCGGTTCGCGAGGGCCCGGACGAATGAATGCAATAAGCGTGCCTCGTGGACAAAATGACGGAATGCATCAAATGGCGCAGGGCCTAATCCCTCCCCTGCAAGGGGAGGGTGGCGGCGAAGGCCGGCCGGGTGGGGTTCTCCCCCACCCCGCCTGCTGCGCGCGGTCGACCCTCCCCCGCTTCGCGGAGGAGGGATTGCCACCTCATCAATCCTTCCCAACCACCAGATCGATCTCGACCAAGCCGTCCCGGGCGAGCTTCGTCACCCCCACCGTGGTGCGGCCCGGCATGCGGGTGTCGTCGGAGAAATAGCGGTTATAAACCCCGTTCATCCCGGCATAGTCGCGCTCGAAGTGGGTGAGGAACACCCGGGCGAACGCGGTGTCCGACAGTCTGTAGCCGGCGGCCTCGACGATCAGGATCAGATTGCGGAAAACGAGGTCGGTCTGCGCCTCGATCCCGGGCGGCAGCGGCGCATCGAAATTGTCCGGATCGACCGCAAGCTGTCCGGTGACGAAAAGCAGGCCCCCCGCCTCCACCGCATGCGAATAGCGCGCGGTCTTCGGCGACGGGGCGGCTGCGGGCACTCTTATATAACGCGGCATAAGGCTTCCTCTGAAAGGTCTGGTTCAGGCCGACCTCAAAGCAAGACTCGTGACAAGTGCCCCGGCCACCATGCGCGCATGCGCCGAGGCTTCCGTCGCCCCCGTCGCCTCGCCCACCATCGCGCGGGCGAACGGCCCGGCCGCCCAGAGCCCGGGGCTCGGCTCGCCCGAGCGACCGAGCACACGCCCCTCGCCGTCGACATCGATCCCGATGCGCAGCGCATCCGCGCGGATCAGCCCCTGCCGCAGCGCATCCTGCAGGAACGGGCTTTCGGTGCGGCCGAGATCCGGGTCCGGCCCGGTGCAATTGATGATGGCGTCGGCGGGCGTGATCCTCCGATCCCTCTGCTTCGGCGTCCAGTTGAGACCGAAGCGCCCGTCGACCGCGGTGATGGAATGGATGTGGCCCGACGCGATCTCGAGCCAGCCTTCGCTCCGCCCCCGCTCCATGATGGCGGACACCTGGGGCGCGATGCGGAAGCGATGAACGTCCCAATGCGCGCGTAGACGTCGCGCGATCTTTGCGCGCTCGGGCACGGGCAGAGTGCGCCAATAAGTGGCGAGACGGCGCCGCAGCGAGTCGACCACGACATGCCAGCTGCGCCCTTCGGCCTCGATCTCGCGCACCCGCGCGCGGACGAACCGCAGCAGATCGAGCGCCGTTTCCGGCAGATCGCGCCCCTCGAACAGGTCGAACTCGCTGTCGAATTCGGCGTGCGGACGCGGCATCAGGGCCCGGCGCGAGATGGCGCGGATCTGCCCGCGATGCCCGCGCGACCGCAAGGTAACGACGGCATCGCACATTGTGAGGCCGGTGCCGATGACGATGACGGAGGCGGTATCGGGAATGACCTTGATGGCCTCCCAGTTCCAGGGATTGCGCACGAGATGCGGCAGCGCCTCGGCGCCCTCCCCCAGTTCCCAGCGAAAGGGCGGCGCGGCATAGGTCGCGCACAGGACGAGTTCGGCGTAGTGCGCGGAGGTGCCGTCGTCGAAGGTCACGCGCCAGCCGCCGGCGTCCCGCGCCAGGCCGACCGCGCTGGCGCGCCGGTGGGTGATCGTCGAGCCCGAGGGATTGTTCGCGGCCGTCCCGCGCACGAGATCGGCGACGTAGGCTCCGAAATCGTGCCGCGTCGAATAATGATCGCCGTCGTCGGTCAGCCCCTCCGGGATCGGCGTCCCACGCCCCACTCGCTTTCAGCCAGCGCGTGAAGTGCAGCGGGTCTTCCGCGAACACGGTCATGCGATCGCTCGGCACATTGATGCGGTGCTCGGCCTCGCAGGAACCGTAAGCCAGCCCTGCTCCGACGCGTTCGCGGGGTTCCACGATGTCGATTGTCAGAGCGAGGGGCGAGGCATTCGCGAGGTGCACGGCGAAAGTTGCGCCGGTGAACCCGCCGCCGATGATGCCAAGGTTGTAATGGGGGCCCGCATTCATCGCGTTCATCGCTAATCCCCTAGCCGGATTCGGCGCGGCAGAAGAAGTTGCACCGACGCGGGAAAGAACCTGCACGTTGCCGACTTATAGGGAGTGGTGCCGCATCCGGCATCGCCCCCGGAGGTCTCGGTATGTTGGGTCCATCGCCTCCGCAGATGACGGAGCCGGAAATCGAGGCCGCAGGCAGCAATGCCGACGGCTCGACCAACCCTGTCAGACTTGCGGCCGGCCTGATATCGGCATCGATCATTATTCTGGCGCTCTATTACGGCCGCGATATCCTCATCCCGTTGGCGGTCGCGTCTCTTATCGGCTTCGCGCTCAACCCACCCATTACCTGGCTGACCAAGCGAGGGCTGCCCCGCATCCTGTCGATCAGCCTGGTCATGGCGGTCGTTCTGGCGCTTATCTCCGTTTTCGGGATTCTGCTCGGAACGCAGATCCGGTCCCTCGCGGCGGAATTCCCGACCTATCAGTCGACAATCTCGAAAAAGCTCACCGACTTGCGCGAGGAAATACGGGCGCCGGGGGTTTTCGCCCGCCTCCTGCAGTCGGTCGAGCGGGTTAGGAAAGAGGTGTCGGAGCCGGAGCAGCGACCGGCGGAAGCGGCGCCGCCACCGCCCCAGAAGGTGGAGGTGGTGGGGCAGAGCGCAACCCCCATCGAGCAGGCCATGCTCTGGCTCGGCCGCGCTGCCAAGCCGCTGGCGACGGCCGGCATCATCCTGGTCTTCGTTTTTCTCGTGCTGCTCGACCGCAGCGACCTTCGCGACCGCTTCCTCAGATTGCTGGGGCGGGATGTCCACCGCTCGACCGATTCGATGCAGGAGGCGGGCGGCCGCGTCAGCCGCTATCTCCTGATGCAGCTTCTCGTGAACGTCAGCTACGGCGTGCCGATGGGGCTTGGCCTGTGGCTCATCGGCGTTCCGGGCGCGCTGCTCTGGGGCACGGTCGCGGCTGTGATGCGCTTCGTCCCCTTTATCGGCCCGATGATCTCGGCGGTGTTTCCGATCGCACTCGCCTTCGCCATCGATGATGGCTGGAGCATGGTGATCTGGACGGTCGCTCTGATCGTGACCCTGGAGATCATCAGCAACAATATTGTCGAGCCCAAGCTGTACGGATCGAGCACCGGCCTCTCCGCGATATCGCTGATCGCGGCGGCGATGTTCTGGACCGCTATATGGGGGCCGATGGGGCTGATCCTGTCGACGCCGATCACGGTCTGCCTGCTGGTTCTCGGGCGCAATGTTCCCCAACTGCAGTTTCTCGACGTGCTGCTCGGCTCCACGCCGGTCCTCGATCTTCCCACGCGCATTTACCAGCGGCTGATCGCGGGCGATGTCGATGAGGCGATCGACATCGCGCAGAAGGAGATCGCCGACGGGTCCGTCATCGCCTTCTATGACGAGACCGCGCTGCAGGTCCTGCGGCAGGCCAGCGAGCAGCACCTGCGCCGGGCAACGGCGGAACACCGCCTTCGCCTCGCATCCGGCATGGACACACTGCTTGAGGAACTGCGCCTCGATTATCCCGCGGAGCTCACGGCCGCTGGCGGGCGCGTCGTCTGCCTGGGCGGCAAGTGGGACATCGACGCCCTGGCTGCGGAAATGGTTGCCCACGCGCTCTGCCTGGAGGGCGTCGCTGCAAAGGCGCTGCCGGCGGCGACCGTCAATGCGCATTACGTCGCGAACCTGGAGTTGGAGGGCACCGAGACGGTCTGCCTCAGCTATTTCAGCGAAAATCCCGCGATGCAGGCCCGGCATCTAGCCAAGCGGCTCAGGCTTCGCTGGCCAGATTTGCAGATCGTGATCGCCGCGTGGAATGCTCCGGAAGAACTTCTCCACGATGAGGCCCTGCCGCGTCTCCATGCCGATGCCGTGGTCACCTCGCTCCAGGAGGCGGTGAGCCGCATCCACCGGCTCGTCGACTCCGAAGAAGCGCTGACGGCGCAGCAGGCGGGAGCGCCTGAAAACGAGACCGAGCGCGTCGATGCGCTGCACAAGAGCGGCATCCTGGACCCCAGGCATCGCGAGATGTTCGACGCGGTCTCCAAGCGAGCGGCCGATGTCTTCGATACGGCCGTCGCCGTGATTTCGGCGATTGACGATGAGACGGAGCATTTTGTCGGTCAAAGCGGCAAACTGCCCGAGTTCGTCACGGACGAGACCGGCCACGTCCGCCCAATTCCGCGCGAGGAAGCGATCTGCAACTACGTGGTGGCGAATGGAACCACGCTCGTGGTCCCCGACATCGAACGCGATCCCCGCTTCGCCGACAATGAAAAGATCCGCGAATGGGGGGTTCGCTTCTATGCAGGCACACCTCTGCGGACGCCCGACGGCCTGGTTTTCGGCGCCTTCTGCATCCTCGACGAGAAGCCGCGCTCCATAGAACCCCACGAACTGGCGCTTCTTGAAAGCATGGCTGCCGATATCGTTTCCGAGGTCACCGGCGCCGAGCAGGCGGAAAGCAGTGCCCCCGCCGGCCCCCAGGCGGTGGCGACGGTCGGCCAACGAGTACCGGAATAGACACGCCCGGCGGGCCGAAGCAGAGCGTTTGACTCTCAACCCCCGCACTGTCTTTGCGAGCCCGACGCTCGGCAGCGCTCTGTCCGTCGATCACGCGGTCGAGACGTTGCGTCATGCCTTCGATCACCGCCCTTCGGCCTCGACTTCGCGCACCCGCGCGCGGACGAACCGCCGCAAAGAGCCGCATATTGCGGAAGAGATTTTCCCCCTTCTTTATTCTCGTTTAATCCTACACAAATATTGACAATAGAATGTTTAATCTCTATAAGGAGAAGGGACATTAGGGAGGATCGAATGAAACTTTCAGATGACCAAATTCGAACGGCGGTAGTTCAGGCCTTAGAAGAAAAAGGCTTTCGAGTGACAAACACCGCTTCCGGCTCAGGGGTGCCTAGATTTTCTGAACTCCGGCTCCAGAGTGGGGCCCAGGACCTGGCTTGCGCGGTGAAGACAACGACTGGCGGTCGAATTTCTTTCACTCGCGCTCCTGACGGCACATATCCAGTCCTGGACGACGTAGACTGCGTGGTTCATGCCCGACGTTCGGGCGACAGTTCGACGGTGCATGTAAGCATGTTCGAAAAGGCCACCATCCGATCGGCCTTCGAAGCGAACCACCAAGCTAAGGTAGCTCGCGGAATGGAGCACATTCCGTCCTGGCTCAGCCCTGAATTCGAAGAAGGTTGGAGGTTCACTGGCTCAGGTTTTGCCGAGAGGGCCGAGTGGACCATTCGTATTGGCGTCGGATCCGACGACGGGGAGTCAGCCGAACCGCTGAATGACGGTTCGAAAGGAAGCGGTGTGATGAACCGCGTCAAAGCAATGCTTTCGGAGCACCTTGGAGTTCCTCCTGAGTTCATCGAAATCGATGTCAGGGTGAAAATCTAATAATCAAATCGGCGGGGAGCATTCCTCGCACCCTCAAGCCCCCGCTGTGAGCTTCGTCCCGAGACATCTCAGAAAAAGCACCAGTTCGGTTCCTCCGCTGAAGCGAACCGCTTGATGGTTAAGGCCAATCGTGTTGACACGGACGGGCAACCGCCTGAATTGAAGCGGTCTACTTAAGGACAGCCCGACTTCGCAGAGGCAGTCCCGGGGGGAACTGATGTTGACCTTAGCCCAGAAGCTGGAAATTCAGCGGCACAAGAATTCCCCTATCCAAAGTCTTCAATGCTACTGGCCTGTCCCGGCAGGAAGCCATCCGAGCGATGTCCGAGAATAAGGAGATCGTGATGGTCAACGGTTCCAAGTGTATCAACGATGACAAGCATGTGCTGCGGACACGATACGGCCACTGCGTGGAGTGCCGCCCGGCCACCCTCGCCCACCAAGGCCGCAAAAACATCAGTGCGCACACGTATCTGGGCGGAAGCAGACGGTCACAACTCCTGAAAATCGGCATGGCGGCCGATCCTAGACAGCGAGAGGGCGTTCTCAACTCCCTCGCCTATGGCGGCGCTAACGACTGGCAACTCCTCGCCGTCGTTAAGACAGAGAAGGCTGGTTCGGTGGAATTCGAAGCCCAGCGTTCCCTGACCGATTATCAGGTCGAGGCCAACTACCGTAAGGACGGCCGCGAGCAGGCTTGCTATGAGATATTTCGCTGCTCACACGAGATCGCGCTGAACGCCCTTAGGAGTGCTACCGCCCTGCACGGGGGCGTGTTCATCATGGAAGCCACGCCCAATGGGCACTATGGCACTTAGCATTGCGATTGCAACTCTTGGGGTCGCCGCTACGTCCGCATTGCCGAAGGCTTTTGAATACCTCCCTTTGGAATAGATTGAGTTTGCAGCGGCAGCGCGTCGCGTCCCGTCGCGTCGAGGGATCGAATGCGACTTGTGGCAGTGTTGACTGCATTTGTGTACGCATTGCTGGTTCTGCGAATCGTGGTCCCTGTCGAAACACTGGTCCGCTTCGACGGATCTTGGTTGTACCTGCCCGTTCAACTACTACAGTGCGCGGGGGAACTATAGTCCTCATACTGGTACATACGTCTCCCGCACCCGAGGTGGTAGTACCTATAAATCAAATCAGATAACACGGATTCGCTTAGACTTGCGGGACAAAGAGGATTGGTATGGAAAACGCTTGGGACGCTCCAACTTGTCATCCCAACAGACCCGGAGATCTCGATGAGAGTCTTCTCGAGCGCGCTCTCGGGGCGGCGACTTCAAGGTGGGAACGTGTAGAAGCCGAACTCGGAGGAGTTTTTGCGGCTCTAAAAAGCCGCAACAGCAAGCTCGAAGAAATGGAAAAAGCTTTCTCGCGAGCGAGGAACGTTCATCAAAGAGCCGACTTAGTCGGCGAAGAGGCGGAAAATATTTTCAGGAGCAATCCAGTACCTGACGATATTAAGGCCGATATAATCGCCGCCCTAACCGCATATCTCAAATGGGCCGAGCGCCGAAACGAAGTTGCGCATGGCGACATAACGCCTGCGGACGGGCCTGATTACGCGCACCCCGACCAACCAATTATAACTACATTCTCCTTATGTCCGTCCCATCGGCGCAGCAAACTGTGGATCAATAGCCAGCCGGTATTCAATTACAATGCGGCCGAGATAAATGCTTTCGCGGCCGGTTTTGAGGCGCTAAGTGTCCAATTCGAGAAAATTCGCCACAGGCTGCATGAGCTAACCGACTAAATTTCAACCATTGACCCGCTCTATCTAGTAATTTTGCATTACGTACGATCGCGATTAACGATGAAATTTGGGGCCACAAAAGTCGATGTTCAAACGACGCACAGTTTTCATCGTTGGCGCTGGTGCCAGCCGCGAAATAAACTTCCCAATGGGGGCGGAACTTACGGGCATCATCGCGAAGAAACTTCATATCGGTTCGAGCAATGGATGGGACCTTACGTCCGGCGACAAGAAGGTCATCGCCGCCATCCAGTCGCATCTGCACCAAAAGGGGGAGCGTGACGGCAACCCATACTACGCTGCCGGAAGAGCGATTGCGGCGGGCATGAGCCAAGCCATTTCAATCGATAATTACCTCCACGCCCATGCGGATGACGACTTGGTCACCTGGGTAGGTAAGCTGGGTATTGCTGCCAGCATTCTGGAGGCTGAGCATGGAAGCAAGTTGGCGGTAAACCGTGAACGCGACAACGTTGATCTGCGCGCGGCATCGAACAGTTGGTACACGCCATTCTTCCAAATGCTGACTGAGGGCGTTCAGCGCTCAGCATTGGACGGCATCTTCGATAACGTGGCTTTCATCACGTTCAACTATGATCGGTGCATAGAGCATTACTTGGTGCACGCCATTGCCAACTACTTCCAGGTTGACCAAACCCAGGCCCAGGCTCTGGTCAATAAGATGAAGATCGAGCACCCGTATGGCCAAGTTGGTCGGATGCCCTGGCAGAATCCCAGGGGTTCAACCGCCTTTGGAAAAGACTTCCAGGGGCAGGATCTTTCAGGGGTTGCCGCGCAGATCCGGACGTTCACCGAGAGGGTCGAAGACGGTGACATGCTTGAACGGGCCCGGAGGCTGATCATTGAGGCTGAAGTCGTGGTCTATCTGGGCTTCTCCTACGGAGACATGAATATGGAACTGCTCTCCGTCGACCACGCAGGCGACCGGGCCATTTTCGGCACAAGTTATGGAATTTCGGCGCCAAATAAGAATGCAATTCAGCGTGAGATCATCAACTCAATGGGCCCTGACCATGACGTGGTGAAGTTCCTTGAGCTTGCAGATATGACGTGCGTTGATTTCCTGCGAGCATACTGGAAACCCATCCTACGCGGGGTTTAACTTTTTCTCCGCTCGCGTCCGTATACTGGCATTCCGGTGAATGTCAGCTTTTGGAGACAGCATCGTTACGGTGCGGATAAAACTCAGGCGGCGCAGCGAGACAGTCGTTCTCGTCCGCGGCTTCGCCTTCCGCGAGAACTACGCCTTACCGGGCGATCGCTCCGGGCGCAGCCGATCTTTCAGCCAGAGGGCCGGCAAGGCTCGTCGTTACGGAAATTCCGAACAGCCGCCATTGCTGGCCGATAGGCTGGAAGGCGAGCTCGAAGTTCACCTGTTCGGGCTTTGTCGGGAACAGCCCCTTGATGCGGAGCATTCCCCGCTCGTTGATGTACGGTTCGGCGATTTTCGGATCGATCACCAGGATCGGTTCGAGATTTACGGCGCGCATGCGCAGGTTTGCGAAAAGTTCGGCAAGCCGCGCCGGATTGTTCGCCTCCTGGAATGCCGGGGCGCCGAGATCCCGCAGCACCGAATAATTGCCGGTTATATTGGCCTGGTTGAGCGCGATCAGCGATGTGCGGATCAGCATTGCGAGCTTGTAGTCGTCCGGCACGCCGTCGGCGCGCGGCGGCGCGTTCGCCCTTGCGGGAGCGGACGTGGCGAATTTCTCGAACACCCGGAGCACATCGGGGGGACGCGGCACGGGCGTCGGTGCGGGATCGGCGACGGCCGGCCGGGTCGCGCCGGCATTCGCCGGCGTTCCCGCACGCGCCTGCCAGCCGAACGCCAGGATGACGCCGGTCAGCAGGGCAATGGCGGCCGGGTTGCGCATCGCTCGTCCCGATCGCTCTAGTACGTCCACTGCATGCCGAGGCGGCCGCCGTAAACACTTTCGCCGCGGCCGTGCTCGAAGCCGGCGCCGAAGCCGGCGAACACCGCAACGCGGTCGCCGTCCGTCAGCAGGTCCTCGCCGACAACGCCCATGGCGGACGCCGTCAACGCATGCGCCCCGGCGAATGTGCCCCATGCCGTCGCAAAGCCGAAGCGTTCGCCCGTCGCAAGGCTCGGATTCTCCATTGCCATCGACATGGCTATGCCGGCGTCGTGCTCATCGAGCCGGCGGAAGATTTCGCCGCCGTCGTCCGCCAGATTGCCGAATGCGTCGTTGGTCACGACATTCACCTGGCCCAGCTGCCGCGAGCGGCTCAGCTGCGATCCGATACCAGGCGCGGTGTAGGTGTGATTGCTGGTGCCGAGCACAAACTGGTTCGACAGATTGGCCGTAGCTCCGCCTCCGACCGAATCCGAACCGATAGCGACCGAGCCCGCGTGGTTCGCACTCGTCTGATGGCCGACCGCGGTGCCGTAGGCACCGGTCGCCGTCGAATGAGGCCCGAAAGCTGCGGCATTACTGCCCGTAGCCTTGCTGAAGTCGCCAAACGCCGCGCCGCCGTTTGCGGCGGACGCCATGTGACCCACGGCGACGGAGCCCGTGGCCGAGGCGCCGGTGCCGATGGCAATCGAATTGGTTCCGCTCGCCGTCGCGTCGCCGACGGCGATGGCGCCCACGGCGCTCGCCGCCGAGCCATAGCCCAATGCCGTCGCCGACTGGGCCGAAGCGTTTGCATTCGTGCCGACGGCGAGCGAGTCCTGCGCACCGGCCATGGCGCCGATACCTGCCGCGAACGAGGCATCGCCGCTCGCCGCCCCGCCCTGGATCGCCAGCGAGTCGATGCCCGAAGCACTCGTCGTGCCGCTGGTCGTGCTGCCGAACGCCGCCGCGCCGGAGGCGCTTGCCGAACTCGCATTGCCGATCGCCAGCGAGCGGAGCCCGGTGGCATCGGCGTCGCCGACGGCCACGGAGTCTGCCAGCCGCATTCGCGTTTTCGCCGACGGCGGTGGCACCGGCCGCCGAAGCCGTGCTGTTGTTGCCGACCGCCGTCGCGCCCGCGCCGCCATTGCGTCGCGTCGCCCACCGCGACCGCGTTCGCGGTCGACGTCGCCCCTTCACCAAGCGCCGTGGAACCCGCGCCGCCCGCGTTCGCCGTCGCACCGACAGCCGTTGCACCGTCTGCACGCGCCGCGGCATTGCCGGCGCTACTGCGTTCATCGCCGGTGCGTCGGAATTGCCGACCGCGGCCGCATTCGCCTACCGTCGCGGTCGCGCCGGCGCCCAGTCGACCGCCAACGTGCCGCCCGCAAGTCGCGCCGCTTGCCGAGAGCGGTGCCGTTCTCGCCTGTCGCTTCGGCGCCGTTGCCGATGGCGATCGCATCGACATGATCCGTCTCGGCCGAGGTGCGCCGTTCCCGGCGCCCGCCAGCGACGCCGCCGCCGAGCGTGATGCCGTCGGCAATAGCGTCACCCCATCCGGATTGCCGAGCCATGATCTTGCCGCCGATGCGCGGAGATGCCCTGAGCCGTATGAACCTGGTTAGCACCAAAGTCGCGCCTACTGCAAGGCTCCATCCACACCGACCGTGCCCGTGAAATCGGAAGGACACCGTTGGAGATGACGCCATTCGCTGTGACAGTGCCGGTGAATGTTGCCTCGCAGTTGTGAGCCCGGCTGCGTATGCTTCGAGATCCAGCGCCTGGTCGCCGTACACCTGCGCAGTAATCTGTGACGCGACCCGGTCACGGTTGCGGTTGCGCCGACAATATTCGCTGCACGAGCCACGGCATTCGCTGTCGATGAACCGGCAAGCACACCTGCAGCCGCAGCAGCGGCGACGCTACCGGGAACACGCAGCAGCAGTAGGAGCCGGAGCTACGCCGTATGCGGCTGTAACGCCCAGTCCGGCAGACATTGCGGTGAACGAGCGCTGCATCGGCCACAGCCGAGGCCTCCTGAGCGATCAGGCCTGCCAGATCCGCGGCTGCACCAGTAGCATTTGCCGCAAGCGCCAACATGCGTTGGCCGTTTACGGCATCTCGTTTAGCCTGATTGATAGCGCTGGTATGATTGGTCGGCGCAGCCGCCCGCGCCTACGGTGTCGAGTTGTGGATTGCTTGTGACGACTGCCGCCGGCGCGACCGGTGTTGCTGCGGCAGGGCTCGGACCGGCGGCAGAGCGTCGGCGCGGCGCTCATCAGGAAGCAGGCCAGCGCACATGATCGCGCGCGCCGATGTGGCGCAAAGCAGTTTCGGCATAGTACCCCCCACAACACCCAGCCCCTGGGTGCGTCGGCGCGCTCACGGACAACCTCAATTATCCACAGCACACTCGACAACTACGCCGCATCTGCCCCCGTTTATCCACAAAATTAACAACCGGTCAATTTGACAACTAAGAATAACCGCAGGTGTGTCCGAATCGCACACGTCCGTCAAATCGCCGGCTGTCTGCCCGGCTGACGCCGCGTCCCTGGGGCCCGCAAGATCGTCACTCAGAAGCGCGCTTCGGGACGGAACTCGCCTTCGATGATGCAGTCCCGCAACGCGGAATAGACCGCGTTTGCCGTGGTGCCATGGTCATTGAAACTGGCGAGAATCTCCCGCATCGCATTGGTCTCTATCATTCGGATCTTGGGGCTCGTGTGTCGCTGATGCCCTAGGACGCCTTTGCGGCCGCGTCTCGGGATATTTTCCGGGTGATCAGACCATGGCTGAAGCGGTCGGGACGAAGAGGGAGTGAATCCCCTCGCCGCCCGCCTCCGGTCGCGCTATGGCCGCCATGTGCAGTGTAGGTACACGTTCCGCCGACAAGCATCGTGGCGCCGAGCGGTAACATCAATGTGTAACCGTGGCATACGCAAGTGTTATCGCCATAGGTCGTACAGACAGGCCCCCACTTTTCCAGCTAACATGCCACATGGATTACGTTGAGCTTCCATTCGAGATCTCCGACGCCCTCGACAGCTGGATTGCGGAACAACCAGACCCGAAGCCAAGCCGAGCCGAGGCGATCGGCTTTGCGCTGATGGACTGGCTCGTCGTGATGGGCCGCGTTCCGGTAGATCTGGAACTCGCTGACGACCGAAACCAAGGTCACCAGCCGGTTCGGTGAGCAGGTATTCGCGGCTGATCTCAGCGGCTTGCTCGGCTCCATCAAAGGCGTGGACGAAGCCGCGTGCGCCGTGATGATACCTGGCTCGTCCCGTGCAGATGGAAGGTGCCGTTGGACATCTGTTCGACTCGGAGATGGACTTCAGATGAGTGCCATTCAAAATGTCTCCGACACGGCAATTTGGGTCGCGTACTACCGCGCACTGGAATCCGAGCGGCCCGACGCTCTCTTTTTCGATCCTTTCGCCAAGAAACTGGTGGGTGAGCGCGGCAGGATTATTGCAAAGACTTTAAAAGAGACCGCCAAGTACACACAGTCCACGATCGTTCTGCGCACATGGATTATTGATCGCTATATCGAAAAATTAGTCGCAGAGGGTGTCGACACGGTTATCAATTTAGGAGCCGGTCTGGACACCAGGCCCTACCGTCTCGATCTACCCTCTTCCTTGAAGTGGGTGGAGGTCGATTACCCGCATATGATCGAATACAAGGAAGAAATGTTGAGGGCCGAAAAGCCCAGGACAAATCTGGAGCGGATCGCCCTGGATCTCACCAAGCGGCCTGAACGCCAGAAAATTCTGGCAAGATTGAGCCGGGAATCTCGCAGAGCTCTGATCCTGACCGAAGGCGTGATTCCGTATCTGGACGAAGAACAGGTCGCCAGCCTCGCCGACGATCTTCGCGAGCACCCGGCCTTCGCCTTTTGGATTGCCGAATATACGGCGCCGACACTTTACCGTTTCTTCCGACATCCCCGGCGTATGAAGGAGATGCGAAACGCGCCCCTCAAATTTTATCCGCCCGATTGGTTTGGATTCTTCCGAACCCACGGTTGGGAAAAAAGCGAAGTGCGCTTTATGTGGGAGGAATTGGCGAAGCTGAACCGCGCGATGCCCGTACCGTGGTGGGTGCATTTGCTCAAGCTTTTCATGAGCAAAAAGGTGGCTGATCAAGCCCGCCGTCAATTTGGCTACGTCGTGTTCAGGCCAGCTCGATAAATAAACAAAAAGCCCGCCGCGGCGAACCGGGCGGGCTTGAGTTGGGAGGAACGCCTAAAGAGGCCAGTTCTACATGGCGCGTGGTGCCAAGTCTGTAAGCAACACTTTTTGGCTAGTCGGCCAAACGTTCGTATAGCTTCGAAGAAGCATGGAGAATTGCTTCGCGTTCTGCGCCCTTCCCCGGCAGCTTCCAACACGCTCCCGTGGATGGCTCTCCGTACTATCCTGTCAGGCAGGAACAGGCGCGTCCTGTTCGATGAGTTTGCGCTCCTTCAGCTCCGCCCAGAACTCCGCCGGGGTCTTGACCTGCATTGAGCTGTAGTCGGCGACAATCTGCTGCTCGCTGGCGGCGCCGACAACCAGGGCCGAGGCGATATCCGGCGTTGCGGAGAATTGCAGCGCCGCCGTCCGGAGATCGACGCCGTGCCGTCCCGCGACCTCGCGCAGCTTTTCGCGCTTTTCGATGATCGGCTGCGGGATCTTGTAGTTTTCCTTGCCGTAATTGTACCGCTGGCTGCCGCTGATGAAGCCGGCGTTGAGCGACGAACCCACCACGAATGAAACGCCCTTGGCGCGCGCGGCCGGGAAAACCTGGTGGAGCGCGTTCGCGTGGTCGATCAGCGAATATTGCGAGGCGAGCAGGCAGACATCCGGTTCTGCGACGTCCAGCAGCTTCAGGATCGGCTCCGGCCTGTTCACGCCGAGGCCCCAGCCCTTGATGATCCCTTCCTCGCGCATTCGCGTGAGCGCCGGAAAGGCGCCCTTGCGCGCAATCTCGAATTGCTCCTCCCAGGGCGTCGGCAGCAGGGAATTGTCGGGCGAGAGGTCGTGCACGAAGACGATATCGAGCGCATCAACGCCGAGCCGTTGCAAGCTGTCCTCGATCGAGCGCTTCACGCCATCCGCCGTGTAGTCGAAGACCACGTCGTTCGGAGACGGCGTGAAAGGAAAATACTCCTTGGCGTTATTCTGCCGCGACGCCTTGAGCAGCTTCCCCACCTTGGACGAGAGGACATAGTCGCTGCGGTCCTTGGTGTGGAGGAAATTGCCGAACCGGCGCTCGCACAGGCCGAGGCCATACCAGGGCGAGGTGTCGTAGTAGCGGACGCCCGCGCTCCAGGCCGCTTCGAGCGTGGCATAGGCATCCTTCTCCGTGATGACCGCGAATTCATTGCCAAGCGGCACGCCGCCCAGGCCGAAGCGGACCGGGGGCCTGTAATGTTCCGACGTAGTTGTTTGCACGCTCGTTTCTCCATTTGTTTGCGCGGCGGCCGGAATGCCCGGCAAGGTAGCTGCTGCCGCGACCACCGAGCCCTGAATGGCCAGGCCGAGGAAATCTCGGCGGCTGTGCGGGAGCGTTGCAGTCTTCAGTGTTTTCGACATTCTGTTTTCCCAATGTCATTACGCGGGTGACGCGACGTTCAGGCGGGTCGATGCCAACGCGCACGACAACCTCCTTGGTGGCGCCAAGATGGGGTGAAGGTGATCTCAGGTGTGTCGTCTTCAAGGCTGATCTTGCCGATTTGCACGTCGGCTTCGGCGAGCTGCCGACAAAAATCGTGGCGCGGAGCGGCGCTGAACGGATGTCGGCTCGTGGTGGCCGCACCGCCCCGTCAGCGTTGCATCTGAAGGTTCATCATATCCGACATCGGCAACATGTTGGCGTTCAGATTGGCCATGATCCAGAGCGATCCGGCGACCACCAGGAAGACGATCAGCACGCCGAAGGCCAGCGCCAGCACATTGTTGGTGTTGTCGGGCCCGGTCGTGATGTGGAGGAAGAAAACGAGGTGGATGCCCATCTGCGCAATCGCGAGCACGACCAGGCCGATCGGTACGCCCGGCTCCCAGAGCAGATGGGTGGATGCGGCCCAGAAGGACGTGACGGTGAGCCCGGCCGCCAGGACCAGGCCGAGGAGATAGCCGCCGACGCGGGCGAGAACCTGGCTGTCCTCGTCGCCCGGCGCGATATCGTACGGCTCGTCTCCGATATGCTCGCTCATTGGGTTGCTCCCATCAGATAGACGATCGTGAACAGCGCCACCCAAATGATGTCGAGCGCGTGCCAGAACAGGCTGAAGCAAAGCAGGCGCCGCATGATGTTGGGCCGAAACCCCTTGGCAAAGATCTGCGCCATCATCGTGCCGAGCCACAGCAGGCCCAGGGAGACGTGCAGACCATGGCAGCCGACGAGCGTGAAGAAGGCGGACAGGAAGGCGCTGCGCTGCGGCCCCGCGCCGTTCGTGATCATGTCCGCGAACTCGCGGAATTCCAGCGCAAGAAAGCCGGCGCCCAGCACGCCCGTGACCAGGAGCCCGATCTGGGTCCACGCCATGTTGCGGGTGGAAGCTGCGATCATCGCCAACCCGCAGACGAAGCTGGAAAGCAGCAGGAAGGCGGTCTCGAACGCGACATTGGTGAGGTTGAAGAGCTCGGCGCCGGTCGGCCCGCCCGCGGTCGCGTCCTTCAGCACCGCATAGGTGGCGAAGAGCGCCGAGAACATGACGATGTCGGACAGCAGGAATATCCAGAAGCCATAGGCGGTAACGATCCGCTTGGGTGCGGGGCCGCCCTCGACGCGGCCGGCCGCGTCGTCCGCGACATGCCGGCCGAGCTTGTGGGGATCGTGGACCGGGTGATCGACCCCGTATGGCGCGTCCACGGTGCTCATGTGGGGCGGCTCAGGCTGGGCAGCAGCACTTCCGTGCGTACGCGGCGTCGCTCGCGATCGATCCGCGCCACGACCTCCGCCGGGATCTCATATTCCTCCTGGTCCCGCCAGGCGAAGACGACGAAGGTCGCGAAGGCGCCGATGAGCCCGAGAATGGCCAGCCACCAGATATGCCAGATCATCGCGAACCCCAGGACCGTGGAGAAGAAGGCGGTGACGAAGCCGGTCGCGCTGTTTCGCGGCATTTCGATCGGCCGGTAATCCGGTTCGGCGGCAAGACGCTGCTCCTCGATGGCCCGCCGCTTTATCCCCCAATAGGCCTCCTCGCCCTGCACGTTCGGCAAGACCGCGAAATTGAACACAGGCGGCGGCGACGGTGTCGCCCATTCGAGCGAACGGCCGTTCCACGGATCGCCGGTGATGTCGAGACGCTGGTCGCGCGTGCGGATCGAAATAACGAGCTGGGCGATCTGGCAGATAATGCCGCACAGGATCACGATCGCGCCGAACGCCGCGACGAGCAGCAGCGGCTGCCAAGCGGGATCGCTGTAATGCTGCATGCGCCGCGTCATGCCCATCAGGCCGAGAGCGTAGAGCGGCATGAAGGCGAGATAGAAGCCAACGAACCAGCACCAGAAGGCAGCCTTGCCCAGCCTTTCGTCAAGGGTGAAGCCGAACGCCTTCGGAAACCAGTACGTATAGCCTGCGAACGCGCCGAACAGCACGCCGCCGATGATCACATTGTGGAAGTGGGCGACGAGGAACAGGCTGTTGTGAAGCACGAAATCGGCCGGAGGCACCGCCATCAGGACGCCGGTCATGCCTCCGATCACGAACGTGACCATGAAACCGATCGCCCAGAGGATCGGCGCTGTGAAGCGCACGCGGCCGCCATACATCGTGAACAGCCAGTTGAACACCTTCACCCCGGTCGGCACCGCGATGATCATCGTCATGATGCCGAAGAAGCCGTTGACGTTGGCGCCGGCCCCCATGGTGAAGAAATGGTGCAGCCAGACGAGGAACGAGAGAATGCAGATCGCCATCGTGGCCGCGATCATCGAGCGATAGCCGAACAGCGGCTTGCCCGAGAACGTGGAGATCACCTCGGAGAACACCCCGAACGCCGGCAGGACAAGTATGTACACCTCGGGATGACCCCAGGCCCAGATCAGGTTGATGTACATCATGGCGTTTCCGCCCGCGTCGTTGGTGAAGAAGTGAAACCCGAGATAGCGGTCCAGCAGCAGCATCGCGAACGTGGCGGTCAGGATCGGGAACGCGGCGACGATCAGGAGGTTGGTGGCCAATGCCGTCCAGCAGAAGACCGGCATCCGCGTGTAACTCATGCCCGGCGCGCGTATCTTCAGGATGGTGGTGACGAAGTTGATCCCGGTCATCAATGTGCCGAGCCCCGATATCTGTAGGGCCCAGAGGTAATAGTCGACGCCGACTCCGGGCGAGAACTGCAACTCGCTGAGCGGCGGATACGCCAGCCAGCCGGTTTGGGCGAATTCGCCGACCACCAGCGATACGTTGACCAGCAGCGCCCCGGATGCGGTCAACCAAAAACTCACCGAATTGAGCGTCGGAAAGGCAACGTCTCGCACGCCGAGCTGGAGCGGGAGCGCGAAATTCATCAGACCAATGACGAACGGCATCGCCGCGAAGAAGATCATGATCGTGCCATGCGCGGAGAAGATCTGATCGTAATGCTCCGGCGGCAGGTAGCCTTGGGCATCGGCGACCGCGACGGCTTGCTGCGAGCGCATCATGATCGCGTCGGTGAAGCCGCGCAGCAGCATGACCAATGAGAGAAGGCAGTACATCACGCCGATCCGCTTGTGATCGACCGACGTGATCCATTCGCGCCACAGATAGGGCCAATGGCCCTTGACCGTGATCCATGCGAGGACCGCCAAGATGGCCAGGATCATCATCAACGAGGCGGCCAGGGGGATGGGTTGGTCGAAGGGAATGGCGTCCCATGTCAGCTTGCCGAGCATGCTCAGTTCTCCATTCCCGGCATGGCGGCGGCGTTGTGCCCGCCCTCATGCCGTGATTGCGGGGGCGGTGCCTGCGTGTTCACGATCGCCTCGAACAGGCCGGGCGTCACCGAGCCATAGGTGCGAGGGGCGACGTCCTTGCTCTCCCGGGCGAGAGCCGCATAGGCGCCGGCGTCGAGTGGCGGTCCACTGGCTTTCGTCGCCGCCACCCATTCGGAGAACTGCGCCTGCGGCATCGCATCGGCGTCGAAGCGCATACCGGAGAAGCCATCGCCGCTGTACTGGGCGGACAGTCCGGGATAGGTGCCGGGCTTGTCGGCCTGCAGATTGAGCCGCGTCGCCATGCCCGGCATCGTATAGATCTGGCTGCCCAGTTGCGGCACGAAGAAGCTGTTCATCACCGTCGCCGATGTCAGGCGGAAGCTGATCGGCGTGGCCACCGGCACGACGAGCCGATTGACGCTCGCAAGGCCCAGATCCGGGTAGATGAACAGCCATTTCCAATTGAGCGAGACCACCTCGACATTGATCGGCGGGGTCGCGGACGCGATCGGCCTGGGCGGATCGAGATCATGCGAACCGACCCAGCCGATGCCGCCGAGCAACAACACCACCATTGCCGGAATGGCCCAGACGATCATCTCGATCCGGCCGGAATATTCCCAGTCCGGACGGTAGCGGGCGCGCGTGTTGGAGGCGCGGAACCACCAGGCGACTCCCAATGTCGCGATGATGGTCGGAATCACGATCGCCAACATGATGGCGAGCGAATTGAAGAGGATCGTCTTTGCGGCATCGCCGATCGGACCTTGCGGGTCGAGGACGCCCATGGCGCAGCCCCCGACCATGTTCGCGATCGCGGTAAGCAGGATGATGACGCCGAGCGACCGCATGCCGAGCCGGCCCCCTTCGAGACCTAGAGGAACTGGACCTGATCGATCAGGTGATCGCGGAGTATTCCGAAGTCATACCCCTCCGGGGGAATGTCGAGCGACGCTGATCTTAAATACCAGGATCATCTTCGACTGCTCCGTCCGTTGCATACGCAACTAGTATTTTAATACCCGCCGTTTCTCAGCCCCTCCGGAGGTTTATCTGGTGCGTGCCTTGGCATGATAAGCTCATACCTACGTTTATACCCGCGCGTATAATGCGGTGACGACTTGCACGACCTATATATACCGAGAAGCCTTCAGACATCTGGAGGCCCCGGAGCGTTCGTGTAAGTACGATAATGATCCGCGCAGTATCGATTTTGGCGACAGCCGTTTGGGTTGCGGTGGCGGCGGTGGTGGCAGCCGGGGCCATGGCTGCGGCGCTAGTGGTGGTGGTGGCCACTGAGGTGGAGGCGGTGGTCACGGAGGCGTTGGCGGCCATGGCGGCGGGGTGGCGGCGGCCCTGGTTTCGGCGCCGCGGAATGGGACATTGCGGCCGTTCCCGTCGCGACGGCTAAAGACAAGACCACGAATCCGACGGCCGTTCAGGGAGCCTGCAGCACGTCATAGGCCCACGGCACCGTCTTGAATGTACGCACCAGGAAATCGATCAGCGCTGTCACCCGGGCCGGTCTCAGCGTTCCCGGCGGCGTCACCACATGCAGCGCCAGGAGCTCGGACGACCAGTCCGGCAGCACCTCGACAAGACTTCCGTCCCGAAGATCGCGCCAGACCAGGAATTCCGGAATGAACCCCATGCAGGCTCCGGCGCGCAGCAGCGGCATCACGACATCGGCGTTGTTGGTGGTGACGCGGCCTCCGAGCTTTACGGTGACCGCGCCGTCTTTGGCATGATGAAGCTGCATGCTCGCCGGATTGGCGAGATGCGAAAACACGATCGTGTCGTGGGCTTCGATATCGCGGGCGTGCGCGGGCGCTCCGCGCCGTTCGACATAGGCCGGCGCGGCGACGAGCGGGCGGCGGACCGCGAACAGCCTGCGGCTGCGGAGCGATGAATTGGCCAGGGCGCCGATGCGCAACGCGACATCTATCCCCTGCTCCACGAGATCGGCGCGCTGATCGCCGAGGATGAGGTCCACGGAGATGTCCGGATAGAGCGCGGCGAATTCAGGCAGCACCGGGCCGAGGTGCTGAATGCCGAACGACATCGGCGCGGACAGCCGGACCCGCCCGCGCGGCCCGGACGCGAGGTCGGACGCCTCCCCCTCCGCGGCTTCGCCTTCCGCGAGAATGCGCATTGCGCGTTCCAGGGAGGCCAGCCCGCTTTCGGTCAGCGAAATCTTGCGCGAGGTCCGGTGCAGCAGGGCCGTGCCGAGCCTCTGTTCGAGCCGCGTGACGGCTTTCGAGACCGTGGCGTTGGACAGATTGAGCTCGCTGGCCGCCGCCGAAAACGAGCCGTGCTCGGCGACCTTGGCGAAGATCGCCCATGCTTCGAAATCGGGGAGATGGGGCATGCGCGGTCCGGATGGTGAGAGTGAATCCGATCCTGCCGTAAAGCGGGGTCGGGTGCGCGGAAAATGTGGCTGCTTCCCATCTCCCCGTGTGGGAGAGGGCCGACTCGCCGGCAGGCGAGCGGGGTGAGGGCGTAAGGCCCTCTCGGCTCTAGTCACTGACCCCTCAGCCCGGTCACGCTATCGCGTGACTTCGCCCTCTCCCCAGGGGGAGAGGGTAGCGCACCTCACCTACCCTTCAGCCACTCCCGCGCCAGCGCGACATCGCTCTGCCCAAGCCCATGGCTCGCCGGCAGCACCCGGTGCTCGACCACAGCCCCACTATCCTTCAGCGCATCCGCGAGGCGGCGTGCGTTTTCCGCGGGCACGATGGGATCGAGCGATCCCGACAGCATCAGCACCGGCTTCCCGGCGAGCTTTGCCTTCGGCATGTCGGCCAGAGGCGCCATCGGGCGCAGCAGCACCGCGCCGGCGAAAACCTCAGGCTCCAGGAGCAAGGCCGCCGCCGCGATGTTCGCGCCGTTGGAAAAGCCGACCGCCAGCGGCGCCGCGAGGCCGTAGTGCGCGCGCGCCTCGGTGACGAAGGCGGACAGATCGTGCGCGCGGCGGCGCACATCCGCTTCGTCGAACACGCCCTCAGCCAGGCGGCGGAAGAAGCGCGGCATGCCGCCTTCCAGAACCTGGCCGCGCGGCGACAGCAAAGCCGCGCCGGGCGACAGGGCCTGGCCGAGCGCGACGAGATCGTTCTCGTCGCCGCCGGTGCCGTGGAGAAGCAGAAGCGGCGTCCGGCCGGGTTCGGTGGCCGGTACGTAGCGATGGATGAAAGAGAGTTCGGTGGTCGTTGTCATGTCGGTGTCTCCGGAAGCCGGCGTCTCCGCCGGCTTCCTTTCAAGGGGTCATGCATTCAGGACGATTGGTTCGCCGAGTGCGGGCAGCACCTTCTCGATCTCGCCGCGATGCGCCTCGAGAAAGGGCGGCAGTTTCAGCGCCTCGCCGAGACTCGCGACCGGCTCATCCGCGGCGAAGCCGGGAACATCCGTCGCGATCTCGAACAGCACGCCGCCGGGCTCGCGGAAGTAGACCGAGCGGAAGTAGTTACGGTCCTTCTGCTCGGTGGTGTGCACGCCGTGGCTCTCGCTGAGCTTGCGCACCATCTCGGCCTGCGCCGCGTCGTCCTTTGCGCGGAACGCGATGTGATGGACGGAGCCGCCACCCATGCGCCCGGGCAGGAAACCGCCCGCTTCATGCAGGTCGACGATCCCGCCGATTTCGGTGTCACCGGCCTTCAGGCGGATCAGCGAGCCTTCGCGGCCGATCTCGGTGAAGCCGAGAACGTCGGTCAGGATCGCAGCCGTCGGCGCCGCCTTCTCGAGCAGAAGATTGACGCTGTGGAAGCCGCGGATCGCATGCTCGACCGGCACCTCGCCATTGCTCCATGCCGCTTCGCTGTCCGCGCCGGGAACACCGGCAAGGGCCAGCCGCATTCCATCCGGATCGCGGAACGAGAGCACGGTCTCGCCGAACCTTTTCACCGGCTTGTCGTGCGCCACGCCCTTTTCGACAAAGCGGTGCGTCCAGTACCCGATCGAGGCTTCCGGCACGCGGAACACGGTCTCCTCAGTCTCGCCGATGCCGACGCGGCCGGGGGCGACATTCTCCCAGGGGAAGAAGGTGATGATCGTGCCGGGCGCGCCCGTCTCGTCGCCGAAATAGAGATGATAGGTGCCGGGATCGTCGAAGTTGACGGTCTTCTTGACGAGCCGCAGGCCCAGCGTGCGGGTGTAGAAATCGACATTGCGGCGGGCCGGCCCGGCGATCGCCGTGACGTGGTGAATTCCGTAAGCGCTCATTGTGGTGATCTCCTCTTGGCCGCCTGTGCTGGCGTTCGTGAGGAGGAAGATAGTCGCGGCGGAAATATCGGAAATAGAAACGAAGGAAAGGCAGCGTTTCGGATTCTGGCGTGATGGAGGCGGCCTGCCCGATCAGACAAAAATTCAGCGCCCCTCCCTCCCCTGAATGGGGAGGGCCGACTCGTGCGCAGCACGAGCGGGGTGGGGTGACGGCGTCAAACGCGCGGCGCTGCAATTATTGTCCGCATCGCGCCGTCGACGTCGCCAGGAGGATCGGAGACCTTGCAGCCTCGATAAGCTGAGCTCACCCCACCCCGCTCGCCTGTCGGCGAGTTGGCCCTCCCCATTCAGGGGAGGGATAAGGCTCTCACCCCGCCCGCGGATCTCGGAAAGGGAGGGTTTCGGATTCTGGCGTGATGGAGATGGCCTGCCCGATCGACCCGGACAGGCAGGGTTCGTGCATCAAACATCAGACAAAAATTCAGCGCCCTCCCTCCCCTGAATGGGGAGGGCCGACTCGTGCGCAGCACGAGCGGGGTGGGGTGACGGCGTCAAACGCGCGGCGCTGCAATTATTGTCCGCATCGCGCTGTCGACGTTGCCAGGAGGATCGAAGACCTTGCAGCCTCGATAGGCTGAGGTCACCCCACCCCGCTCGCCTGCCGGCGAGTCGGCCCTCCCCATTCAGGGGAGGGATAAGGCTCTCACCCCGCCCGCGGGTCTCAGACCGCGACCGCGAATTACGTCCGGATCAGACCACGTTGAGCACAACGTCGATATTGCCGCGCGTCGCGCGCGAGTACGGACACACCTGGTGCGCGGCTTCGACGAGCTCCTGGGCGACCTCGCGCTCAAGCCCCGGCAGGCTGACATTGAGGCGGGCCTGGAGGCCGTAGGCGCCGCCGGTCGTGCCGAGATCCACTTCGGCGTCGACGGCGGTGTCGGCCGGAAGCGCGATCTTCCTCTTGCCGGCCACGACGTTCATCGCGCCGATGAAGCAGGCCGACCAGCCGGCGGCAAACAGCTGCTCCGGATTGGTGCCGGTGCCCTTGCCGCCCGGCGAGGACAGATTGATGTCGAGGCGGCCGTCATCGCTGCGGGCCGCGCCGTCGCGGCCGCCCGAATTGGTGTGGGTACGGGCGGTGTAGAGCACTTTTTCGAGCTTGGTCATGGTCTGGTTTCCTTTATGCGAGTGGTGGTGAAAGAAGGTCGGGCCCTGGACTACGGAACGAGCGCGGGACGCGTGTCGGGGAAATGGACTGCCGCCAGTTCGGACGGGCCGCCCGGCGTCGGACGCCGGGGTGACAAACGCAGCGATTGGGGACGGTTCGGGAGAACTCGGGTCGTAAACGCAGGGCGCGGCGAGCACTGCGAGGCCGAGCAGGCATTTGACGGCGAGATGCATGACGAGGTCCTTTCCCTTTTGTTTATCTCGATAATGATTATCTCGATAACTAATGTGATCGGCGTTGTATCGACCCGCGAAGCGGATTACAAGCGCAATAATCATTATCGAGATAATTATTTTTGGAGACTGCGATGGCCAGGAACACCCCTCCCCGCACCGAGACCGCGAAGCTGGCGGATTTCCTGTGCTTCTCGATCTATTCGGCCAACCTCGCCTATTCGCGGGTCTACAAGCCGGTGCTGGACGCGCTGGGCCTCACCTATCCGCAATACATAACGCTCATCGCCCTGTGGGAAGACGACAACCAGACGGTCAAGGCACTGAGCGAGAAGCTGTTTCTGGAACCCAGCACGATGACGCCGATGCTGAAACGGCTTGAGGCCATGGGCTATCTCGCGCGTACGCGGGACACCGAGGACGAGCGCAATGTCCGGATTTCGCTGACCGCCGCCGGCCGCCGCCTGCGCGAGAAAGGCTTCGGCTTCGCCGATCTGACGATGAGGGCCGCCGGCCTGACGCCCAAGGAATTTCCGGCCTTTCAGAAAGCCGTCTCGAACCTGCGCGACAACCTGGTCAAAGCCGCCAAAGGCGAGTTCTGATCAGGCCGACAGGGCCAGGCTGCCCTGTCTCCCGGCGCCAGTCGATTCGAGCCCGAGCAGGAGCTCCTTCGCCTTGAGCCCGCCGGCGAACCCGGTCAGCTTTCCGGTCGATCCGATGACGCGATGACACGGCGCGATGATGGAGATCGGATTCTTGCCGTTCGCCGCACCGACGGCACGAGAGGCTGTCGGCCGCCCGAGCTGACGCGCGATCTCGCCATAGCTCCTCGTCTCGCCGAACGGAATCGTCAGCAGCGCCTGCCAGACCTTTTTCTGGAATTCGGTGCCCTGGAAATCGAGCGGCACCGAGAACTGCTTCAGCTCGCCGGCGAAGTATTTCCCAAGCTGCCGCTCCGTCTCCAGCAGGATCGGATGCTGCGGATTTTCCGTCAGCGGGGCGAGACGCACGCGGGACGGATCGTCGTTCTCCCACAGGATCGCGGCAAGCCCCTTGTCGCTCGCGACGAGCGTCAGGCTGCCGACCGGCGATGCGATGATCTTGCAGGCATAGGTCATGCCGCGTTCCTGTGCTCTGTCGTACGGCGCAGGCCGAGCGGGAGATCAGCATATTACCCGAGTCACGGACGCTCATGCGAGTGCCGGGAGCCTCCCCTACCCCGTGGGTTCAACACCCAATCTGCTCTGGTCCGCCGCAAGCAATTTTCTGAGGCGCGGGGCCGCGAATTCGAGGAACCGGCGCATCTTCAGAGGCAGAAGGCCCTGATGCGCGTGGATCAGATGCACCGGAATCGGCTCCGGTTCGAAATCCGGCAGAACGACCCGAAGCCTGCCTTCGCCGACGGCGCGCGCGGCCTGGTAGGACAGCACATGTGTCAGGCCCACGCCCGCAATCGCGGCGTCGATCGCCGCTTCCGCGGTGTTGACGTTGAGGCGGCACAACGGACGCACCGGCTTCGGCCGGCCTCGGCCCTTTGGCGCGAAGGTCCAGGACACGCCCGATCCCATCGCGGAAAACGTCACGCACATATGGCGGGCAAGATCGTCCGGCGTGTCCGGCACGCCATGAGCGGCGAAGTAGTCCGGGCTCCCGCACACGACGCGGCGGACCGAGCCCACGCGTGTCGCGATCAGAGTGCTGTCGGGGAGTTCACCCACGCGCACCGCCATATCCAGATGATCGTCGACGAGGTTCACATTCTGGTCCGCGAGAATCATGCGGACATTGATCTCGGCGAACTCGGCCAGGAAATCGCCCACGACGGGGAGCACGTGGAGACGCCCGAACACGATGGGCGCGGTCATCGTCAACTCGCCCCGAGGGACGCTGAATTCTCCCGACGCCTGGGTTTCCGCTTCGTCGATCTGTTCGAGAATGCGCCTGCAGGCCGCGACATAGGCAATTCCGGCTTCGGTCAGCGCGAGCTTCCGGGTCGAGCGGACAAGAAGGCGGGTCTGAAGATGCGCCTCAAGTTCCGCCACCTTCCGGCTGATCGTGGGCAGCGGCACTCCGAGCCTGCGGCCGGCCGCCGAGAAACTGCCGGCCTCCACCGAAGCGACCAATATCGACATCGCGTCCAGGCGGTCCATCTACTCTCACTTTCCGAGAGGTAACATTCCGAAAATACCGGATTATGCGCGTGTCCGGTAGGGCCTATGTTCCACAACACGCCCGCACGGGCTCACCGGAGGTTTCCATGGCCCAGGGATTTCTCGACATCGCGACAACGCCCGCCGTAAGGGCCGCGCAGGCGGCGAACGGCGCCGATTTCTGGGCTGACATCCAGGGCGAACGCACATCCGATCGCTTCACTCAGGCCGAGACCGCCTTCATCGCGCAGCGCGACAGCTTCTACATGGCCTCGGTGTCGGAAACCGGATGGCCCTACATCCAGCACCGTGGCGGCCCGCCCGGTTTCCTGCGCGTGCTGGACGAGAAGACGTTCGCCTTCGCCGATTATCGCGGCAATCGCCAATATATCAGCCTCGGCAATCTCACCGCCGACGACCGCGCCGCGCTCATCCTGATGGATTATCCGAGGCGTCGCCGGTTGAAGATCTACGCGCATGTGGAGGCCAGGAACCTGCTGGAAGATGCCGAGCTGGCGGAACGCCTCGCCACGCCGGGCTACAAAGCGAAGCCGGAACGGGCTTTTCTTTTCCACCTGGAGGCGTTTGACTGGAACTGCCCGCAACACATCACGCCGCGTTTCAGCGAGGCGGAACTCGGCGAGGCCCTGGCGCCGGTCAGACAGCGCATCGCCGAACTCGAAGCCGAGAACAGGGTGTTGCGCGAGCGCGCCGGGCGTGCGCCCGCCGCCGAGCCGGGACCGGAGATGCCGGATGGCAAGTGACCGACTGCGGATCAAGCGTATTTACGAGGACGCCGACGACGCGGACGGCACGCGAGTTCTCGTCGATCGCATCTGGCCCCGCGGGATCACCAAGGAGCGCGCCGATCTGAGCCTCTGGCTCAAAGACGTCGCGCCGAGCCCGGCACTGCGGAAATGGTTCGGCCATGATCCCGAAAGGTGGCCGGAGTTTCGCGAAAAATACCGCGCCGAGCTTGATCGCAACCAGGCAGGTGTCGAGCAATTGCTCGCTGTCGCGAAAAAGGGCCGGACCACGCTTCTGTATGGCGCGCACGACACCGCGCACAATCACGCGGTCGTCCTGCTTGAATACATGAAAGGGCTGCGGGCGCGATAAAAGAGTGAGCTCAGCGCCCCTCCCTCCCCTGAATGGGGAGGGCCGACTCGTGCGCAGCACGAGCGGGGTGGGGTGATGGCGTCAACCGCGCAGTGCTGTAATTATTGTCCGCATCATGCCGTCAATGGTTCCAGGAGGAGGCCTTGCAAAGTCGATAGGCTAAGGTCACCCCACCCCGCTCGCACTTCGTGCAAGTTGGCCCTCCCCATTCAGGGGAGGGAAAGCCCCGCCCTGGGATCGAACTTCGCCAGCCGCGCCAGCAGATAATCGACCTCCGCCTTCGCCTTGGGCGTGATCGCGGAGCCCGGCTTGCGCTGGGCTGTCGTGAGCGATGGCGCCGCGCTTCTGCAGCACATATTTGCGCACCGCGAGGCCGACGCCCTGCTGCTGCTCGTAGCGCACCAGAGGAAGATGCGCGTCGAACAGGTCGTGCGCCTTGTCCCGCTCGCCGGCCTTCTGCAGCCGCACCACGTCGACCAGCATTTCGGGGAAGCAATAGCCGGTCATCGCGCCGTCCGCGCCGCGCTCCATCTCGAAATCGAGGAACAAAGCGCCGTTGCCGGTAAGGATCGAGATCGGCCGCATCGAGCCGTCGGCCTGGAAGCCGCGGAGCGTCGAGATCTTCTCGAGCCCCGGCCAGTCCTCGTGTTTGAGCATGACGCAGGACGGATGGTTCATGACGATCTGCCGGATGACTTTCGGCGTCATGACGACGGTCAGGGTCAGCGGGTAATCCTGGATCACGAACGGGATGTCGTCGCCGATCGCTTCGATGGCCTGCGCGTAATATCCGACGATCTGGTCGTCGGTGCGAAGCGCCGGCGGCGGCGCGATCATCACGCCCGCGGCGCCCAAATCCATCGAGGTGCGGGCCAGAGCACGCATTGCGGCGAAGCCCGGCGCCGATACGCCGACGATGACGGGAAGATCGCCCCCGCGTTTCACCACCTGTTTGACCACGGCCACCGCCTCGTCGGCGTCGAGCTTCGGCGCCTCGCCCATGATGCCGAGAATGGTCAGGCCGGTGACGCCGGCCTTGAGGTAGAAATCGACCATGGTGTCGATGGACTTGGTGTCGAGGCGCCCGTCGGGTTCGAACGGCGTTGCCGCGATGGCGTAGACGCCTTCGGCCTTTTCAGTGAGACGCATGGGTAAAGTGACTCCTCCCTTGAGTTCGGCCGCGCCGGTGTGCTTACAACTGACCTCCCGGGATCGGACGGCGAGCCGTCCGGCCGGCGAACCTCAAGAATTCCAAATCCAAATTACGGGTGGATCAGGGTTCCCAATCCTCTCGCGGAGAGGCAATTTCTCACTCCAACGAACAGATTTGACCGGGGCTCGTCAACAGGAAAACGAACATATTATCAGGTAAATGGTATTATAGGTTCGAACAGGGCAGCGTCAGTACATGAACAAAACAATCGATCTGAATTCCGACCTAGGTGAGGGCTTCGGGGATTACAGCATAGGCGACGACGATGCCATGCTTAATATTGTCTCGTCGGCCAATGTTGCCTGCGGTTTCCACGGCGGCGACCCTGAAATCATGGCGAAGGTTTTCGCGATCGCAAAAGAGCGCGGCGTTGCCGTCGGCGCTCATCCGGGCTTTCACGACCTCTGGGGGTTTGGCCGCAGGATCATCCCGCATTCGGCGGGGGAGATCGAAAGGCTGGTCGCCTATCAGATCGGCGCGGCGCAGGCCCTCTCCGCCTATGCCGGCCACCCGATTACCTACGTGAAAGCGCACGGCGCCCTGGGAAACCTGGCTCTGGCCGATGCCGGGGTTGCGACCGCGATCTCGCGGGCGATGAAGGCCGTGGATCCGAGCCTCATCTGCCTTGCCATAGCATTGGGCCAGCAGGATCGGATCGCGCGCGATCTCGGCCTGGAAGTCCGCTCGGAAATCTATGCGGACCGCGCCTACACGGAGACGGGAGCCCTCGTTTCACGCCAGTTGGAGGGCGCCGTCCTGCGTGACCCCGAAGTGGCGGCAGCCCGCGTGCTGCGCATGGTCAGGGCGGGAGCGATCGAAACCATATCCGGCGGCAGCCTGCCCACGGCCATAGATTCGATCTGCGTGCACAGCGACACCCCGGCGGCCATCGCCATTGCGGGCCGCGTCCGCCGTGATCTCGAAGCGGCGGGAATTTCCCTGAAACCCTTCGGCGCGCCCGCCGCAGCTTCATGACGCGAGCCCGGACGAACGCGCGATGACCGACGACAGCTCGCCGCTGCCGAAAATCAGCATGGCCGGCGCGAGCGCCGTGCTTCTCGATGCGGCCGGAACCGTGTTCGCCGACCAGGTGCAGGAGCGCATCTGGTCCGTGGCCGAAGCGATGTCCGGCACGGACGGCGTGTGCGAGACCGTTCCCGGCGTCAACAATCTCCTGATCGTGTTCGATCCAGTCGCGACAGCGCCCGAGAGCATCGAAACCCGCCTTGTACAGTTCTGGCGCACGGGCTCGGCCCGGGCCCATGCCGGGCGCGAGATCGAGGTCGACGTGATCTATGGCGGCGCGACCGGCGAGGACCTGGCCCTCGTCGCCGCCTTTGCCGGCCTGACCGAGGAAGAGGTCGTGCACGCGCATGCGGCGCCCGTCTATTCGGTCGCCGCCGTCGGCGCCCTGCCCGGCTTCATCTATCTCTCGGGGATCGATCTGCGCATCGCCCGCCCGCGCCGCGATGTGCCCCGCATGCGCGTCGAAAAGGGCACGGTGATGATCGGCGGCCCGCAGGCCGGCATCATGCCCTGCACGGCGCCGTCCGGCTGGCACAGCATCGGCCGTACCGACATTTCGATGTTCGACCCGTCCCGCATGCCGCCCGCGACCCTGATGCCGGGCGACCGGCTCCGCTTCCGCATCGCCGGCATCCTCACATGATCGAAATCCTGACCACGGGCCTGCTCAACTCGGTCCAGGACCTCGGCCGGACGGGGTTTCGCAATATGGGCGTCGGCGTGGCCGGAGCCATGGACGGCCTGGCGCTCCAGGCCGGCAATGCGCTTGTGGGCAACGCGCTCGGCGAGGCCGGCATGGAAGTGGCGTTCTTCCCGTTCCGCCTGAAGTTCCACGCGGCGATGCGGTTCGCCGTCACCGGAGCCGATTGCGATGCGGCGCTCGACGGCGAGCCGATCCCGCCGTTCTGGACGCGGACGGCCCGGCCGGGACAAGTGCTTGCGCTGTCGGCGCCGCGCTTCGGCGTCCGTGCCTACATCGCGATCGCGGGCGGCCTCGACCTTCCAGTCGTCCTCGGATCGCGTTCGACCGATCTCAAGGCCGGGTTCGGCGGGTTCGAAGGCCGGGGCCTCAAGCGCGGCGACCGCATTCCCACCCGCCCCGCTATGCGGGCCACGCCGCAGGAAACGGGGCCGGGCTTCGGGCTGGCCCCGGCATCGGTTCTCGCCCATGCGCGCGATGCCGCCGAGGGCTTCACCCGGCTGCGCGTGCTTCCGGCGGCGGAGCATGGCGAGTTCACCGCGGAAGCGCTCGATATCTTCGCCACGCGGCAATGGACGCTGACGAAGGACGCCAACCGCATCGGCTACCGGCTCGAAGGGCCGGTTCTCGCCATGACGGCGCCGCGCGAACTGTTCTCGCACGGCATCGTGCCCGGCACCGTGCAGGTGCCCCCGTCCGGACAGCCGATCATCCCGCTCGCGGATGCGAACACCTGCGGCGGCTATCCGAAGATCGCCACCGTCATCGAGCCCGATCTCTGGCGGCTCGCCCAGAGCCCCGCCGGCTGCGCCATCCGTTTCGTCGAAATCGGCCGCGACGAAGCGATTGCCGCGATCAGGGATCGCGCCGCCGAGATCGACGACATCCGAAGCACGGTCGATCTCGTGGCGCGCTGGAAGCCGGCGGCTTAATGCACGGCCATTCATGGGGCTCGCGGCGGGTTCATGGTCCCTGCTCGCTCGCCCCAGCGTCGGGACCCGGCACACGCCCCTCCCACCTGATCCCCGTTCTTGCGACGTTTTTCCAGACGTGCAGACTAGCATTCCTGTCTGCCGCCTATCGGTGGTCTGGATGAACGAGAACGAGAACGCCTTGATCGTCCCTGCGCCCATGTTCGGCCCACGCGATCTCGCGCGCATTCTTCAACTCAAAGCTGAGTTGGAAGGGTCGCACGCATGAATCTTCGTTTGCTAACCGCGCTGTCCGCCGTCGCCGAACTCGGATCCCTGACCGGCGCCGCCCGCAAGCTCGGTCTCTCCGCCGCCACGATCAGCGAACGGCTGATGGCGCTCGAGGAAGAACTCGACACCAAACTGGTCGTTCGCTCCGGACGCATGATGGCCCTGACGTCCTCCGGCAACGCCGTCGTCGCGCTCGCCCGCGAAATCCTGGACCAGGTCGAGGAGCTGAAGCAGATCGCCCATCCCGGCGAGATCAGCGGCAAGCTGAAGCTCGGCGCGATGTCGACCGCGCTGACAAGCCTTCTGCCGGAGGCGCTGGAGCGGATCGCCGCGCAATATCCCGGTATCGAGCTTCTCGTCGTCCCGGGCACGTCCGACGTCCTGTACAGCCAGATCGAGGCCAAGGCGATCGATTGCGCGATCATCGTCCATCCGCCCTTCACGATAAACAAGAGCGTCAAATGGTCGTTCATCCGCGACGAGCCGATCGTGCTCGTCACCCATGTCGGCGAGACATCGCGGCAACCGCGCACGGCGCTCGAAAAAAACAAGCTGATCCGGATCGACCGTAACGACTGGACCGGAAAGATCATCTCGAGTTACCTGCACGACACCAAGTCCCGCGCGAAGGAGCTGTTCGAGATGAACGCCCTCGAAGCCATTCTGGAGCTTGTGTCCAAGGGATTGGGCGTCGCGCTGATGCCGGACTGGGGGCTGCCGATCGGCCGCTACCGCGATGTCAGGGTCCTTCCGCTTCCGGAGCCCGGATATTTCAGGACGGTCGGGATGATCAGCGCCGGCGTCTCGAGCCGGGCCCCGCTTGTTATGGCGATCGCCGGAATCCTTCAGCAGATTGAGATGGAAAGGCAGAAGGCCAAAGCGCGCCTCGAGCCGCTTTACGCGTCCGGATAGGCGCATGATCGCCCGCGAGCCGCCCCCAAGGTGCCGCCGCGCCTCGCTTGGTGCTGTCTGCACCGAACGAAGGACGATCCTTACGCTCGGTTTTTCCAATTTTTGAAATCGGGAACCCGGTGGTTCTCGTCAGTTCAATTCCTGCATACGCTTTCCGCAGCCTGTATCAGCCACAGGGTCGAGCCAAGTCTCCAGGGGAGTTGGGTGCAGCAATTGAAAATCATTACCGTGGCGCCGTTCTGCCGAAGATTGCCGGCATCCAGAAGACGATCGCCTTCTCCCATGAAGTCGGTTTCCTCAAGGAAAAGATCACCGTGAGCCCGACCTTCGTCGATCTCAGCTTCGTCGAGGCAGCCAACAAGCGGATTGCCGCCAACCCGTAACACCGGCTTGAAACGCGGCCGGTGCCCCGGCATCGGCCGCACCATTTTCCATCAAGGGCGCACAACATGATTCCGCGTATAGAACTCGGCCGGACGGGCGTTCTGGTTTCAGCCCTCGGACTGGGCTGCTCCGGCTTCTCCCATGCGTATGGACAGGCCGACGATGCCGAATCCGATGATGTCATGCGCCTGGCGCTGGAACTCGGCATGGACCTGTTTGACACGTCCGATTCCTACGGCCACGGCCACAATGAGGAATTGATCGGCAGGTTCCTGAAGACCCTGCCCGGCGAGCGCCCCGTCATCGCGACCAAAGTGGGCGATGTTCGCGGCCTTCCGGGGCGCGAAGAGCCTCTCGACAACACCCCGGCCCACATAATCCGCGCCTGCGATGCCTCGCTGAAGCGGCTCGGCGTGGACGCGCTCGATCTCTATTACCTCCACCGCCGCGACCCCAAAATTCCGCTGGCGGATTCGATCGGGACCATGTCCCGCCTGGTCGAAGCGGGCAAAGTGCGCTGGCTCGGCCTGTCGGAAGTCAGTCCCGCGACGCTCCGCGAAGCGCATGCGATCCACCCGATCACCGCGCTGCAGAGCGAGTATTCGCTGTGGACGCGGGACCCCGAAGACGGCGTCCTCGACGCATGCCGCGAACTGCGGATCACCTTCGTCCCGTTCGGGCCGCTCGGTCGCGCTTTCCTCACCGGAACCATCGCGCCCGGCACGCTGGCGGCCGACGATTTCCGCGCAAACCTGCCCCGCTTCCAGGGCGATGCGGCGGTCAGGAATGCCGAACTCGTCAAGCAGCTCGCGGCCTTCGCCGCCGAGCGCGGCGCAACCTCCGCGCAGATCGCTCTGGCCTGGCTGCTGTCGAAAAACGACAGCAAGACGTCCATCCAGCCGATTCCGGGCACCAGAAGGCCCAAATATGTTGCGGAGAACGCCAAGGCGGCGTCCATACATCTCAAGATCGACGAGGTCGCGGAGCTTGACCGTCTGTTTGCCCGCGATGCGGTCGACGGAGACCGTTATTCGGGCGTCGCCGCGACCATGGTCGGACATTAGCCATTACGTACAAACCGCCCGGGCATCGCCTCGAGCGCCAGCCCGGCACTCTTTCACGGGGATCGAGACGACCAAATGACTCAGACACTCATCTGGAATTTCAAGCTTCTCTCGCATCACGAGCTCGGCGGCTTCGGCAATGTCGGCGAAGGCATCGCGCAGCAGAAGACCAAGGACGGCCGCTACATCCTCTGGATGGCGCATGAAGGCCCCCCGAAGGCGTTCACCGCCGTCGAAGTGACCGATCCGCTGAAGCCGAAGCTGATTGCGCAGAAAGACCTTCCGCCGACGGCCATGCGCTCGAACTCGCTCGCGGTCGCGGGCGATCTCATGGTGGTCTGCTACCAGACGCGCCAGCCGGGCCAGAAGCCCGCCGGCCTCGAAGTCTACGACATCTCCGTTCCGGAGGAGCCGAAGCTCCTGTCCTTCCTCGACAGGTCGGGTCCCTATTCGCGCGGCGTTCACCAGGCCTGGTTCGTCGACGGCCGGTACGTGCATATGAGCTCGGGCGCCGACGATTATCAGCCGCACGACCAGCGCGACGACCAGATCTACCAGATCATCGACCTCGAAGACCCGGCCAAGCCGAAGGAAATCGGACGCTGGTGGCTGCCCGGCACGCGGATCGACGAGCCGCCGCTGAAGCGACACCCGAAAAAGTCCGACAGCGGGTTCCGTGCGCACAACACCAACGTCTATCCCGAGCGTCCCGACCGCACCTATATGGGCTATCTCGACGGCGGAATGATCACGCTCGACATTTCCGACATGACCCAGCCGAAAATGATCGCGCGCTGGGACAATTCCCCGCCCTTCAACGGCTTCACGCACACGATCCTGCCGCTGTTCAACCGCGGTCTCGCAATCGTCACCGACGAGGCGACGAAGCTCGACGGCTCCGATCTGCCGAAGCTCGTCTGGGTCGTCGACAACAGCGACGAAACCAATCCGACCCCGATCGCGACCTTTCCGACCTCGGCCCTGCCCTCCCATGTCCTCGACGACAAGGGCGTGCCGGTCGACCGGATCGGCGCGCACAATCTGCACGAAAACACGCCGGGCTCCTGGTTCTCGGACGAGATCATCATCGGCGCGTTCTTCGGCGGCGGGCTTCGCGCCTACGACATCTCGAACCCGTTCCAGCCCGCCGAGATCGGCTACTTCATTCCGCCCGCATCGACATCCTCTCCGACCGGGTGCATCTCGCTCAACGACGTGTTCGTCGACGACCGCGGCCTTGTCTTCGTCAGCGACCGCCATGCCGCCGGCGTCTACATTCTCGAGATGAACTTCTGACCGATGAGCATGACCTACTCTCCTTCGAAGTTCGGACGCCGTGTCCGGCGGGAGGGCGGCCACCGGATTCCCGTGATCCTCGTCACGGGTTTCCTGGGCGCCGGAAAAACCACGCTCGTCAAACATCTGCTGAGCCTGCCCGAAGCCGCCAATACGGCGGTCGTGGTCAACGAGTTCGGTGAAATCGGCATCGACGACGCTTTGCTGCGGTCGAGCACCGAGACCACCGTCCTCCTCGATCGCGGGTGCCTGTGCTGCGCCGTCCGCTCCGATCTTCAGGAGGCGCTGCGCGATCTGATGACGGACCGTCTCAGGGGCGCGGTGCCGAGTTTCGAGCGCATCGTGCTCGAGACCTCCGGCGTCGCCGATCCGGGGCCGATCCTGCAGACCTTCCTGAGCGATCAGGGACTTGGGAAGGATCTCTACCTTCTCACAATCGCCTGCGTCGTCGACGCGGCGATCCTGAGCCAGGGCGAAGACCTGCCCCCGGAAGCGGTGAAGCAGATCGCGCTGTCCGACCGCATCATCATCACCAAGTCCGATCTCGTGACGCAGGAGGATTGCGCGGAGGTGGAGCGGCGCGTGCGCGAGATGAACCCGAGCGCGGCCCAGATCTTCGCCGTGAACGGCGAGATCGATCCCGCTTTTCTGCTCGACGACACCGGACAGCAGATGGCGCGGACGGGTTTCTTCGCGGACGAGGTCAGCCACCTCTCCGACATCAACACCTTCTCCCTCGTGTTCGACGAGGCGCTGAACTGGAACGCGTTCGCCCGCGCGATGGACGATCTGCGAACGCTCCGGGCGCCGGACCTGCTCCGCGTCAAAGGCCTGCTCGCGATCCAGGGATGCCCGGGACCCGTTGTCGTGCATTACGTGCAGCACCTCGCCCATGCGCCGATGGAACTCGCCGACTGGCCAGGCGAGGATCGGAGCTCGCGCCTCGTCTTCATCGTGCGGTCGCTGCAGAAACCGGCCGTGCTCGGGCTCATCACTTCGCTTCAGGATGTCGCGAAAGGCGGCGCCGCGTCGGAGGGAAACCCGCTTCCCGTGCCGGCGCCTCAACTCAGTTTCCCGTCATGGACGTAAAATTCATTGAGGGGCTGATTGCGATTTTCGAACAATCCAGCCTCACCGAGATGGAGTACGAGGAAAGCGGCGCGCGCATCCGCCTGACGCGCCGCGCCGATGGCTCGGTCTCCGTCGACACGCCGCCCGCGGACACGCCCGAAGCGGCGCCGGTACGGACGTCGTTGTCCGCTTCCGGCCCGGTCCGCCATCTCGTCAAGGCCGGGCTCTCCGGCGCTATCTATATGGCGCCCGCGCCGGACCAGAAGCCCTTCGTCGCCGTCGGCGATGTCGTCGAGGAAGGACAGACGCTCGGCATTGTCGAGGCCATGAAGATGCTGAGCCCGATCGAAGCCGAATGGAGCGGACGGCTTGCCGAGATCTGCGTGACGGACGGCACGTCGGTCGAAGCCGGCACGACGCTCTTCATCATCGAACCGGAGGCGTGACGCGCATGTTCGACTCCGTGCTCATCGCCAATCGCGGCGAAATCGCCCTGCGCATCCTGCGCGCCTGCCGCGAACTCGGCCTCCGCACCATCGCGGTCCATTCCGAAGCCGATGCCGATGCGCGCCATGTCGCCCTCGCCGATCAGGCGCTCTGCATCGGCCCCGCCCCCGCGTCGAAGAGCTATCTCGATCAATCCGAAATCCTGCTCGCCGCCAGGCTCACCGGCGCGGGCGCGATCCATCCCGGCTACGGATTCCTGTCCGAGAACGCCGGCTTCGCGGCGGCGGTCGAGCGCGCGGGCCTCGTCTTCATCGGGCCGCCCTCCGAGGCGATCCGCACGATGGGCGACAAGGTCGCGGCGAAGCGCGCGATGATCGCCGCGAACGTGCCCTGCGTTCCGGGCTCCGAGGGCGCGCTGCCGCTCGATGTGAATGCGGCGCGCGCACTGGCCGACGGCATCGGCTATCCGCTGATCATCAAGGCCGCGGGCGGCGGCGGCGGGCGCGGCATGCGCATTGTGCGTACCTCCGGCGATTTCGCGAGCGCGTTCGAACTGACGCGCGAGGAAGCCGGCCGCGCCTTCGGCAATCCGGAAGTCTATGCGGAAACCTTTCTCGAACATCCGCGCCATATCGAAATCCAGATCCTCGCCGACAGCCACGGCAACGCCGTCTGGCTCGGAGAGCGCGACTGCTCGATGCAGCGCCGCCACCAGAAACTGATCGAGGAAGCACCGGCCGTCGGCGTGGACCGCGAGACGATCGCGTGGATCGGCGAGCGCTGCGTCAACGCCTGCAAGGCGATCGGCTATCGCGGCGCGGGCACGTTCGAATTCCTGTTCGAGAACGGCTCGTTCTTCTTCATCGAGATGAACACGCGCGTCCAGGTCGAGCATCCCGTCACGGAACTGGTGACGGGCGTCGACATCGTCAAAGAGCAGATCCGGATCGCGCAGGGCCACAGCCTGTCGTTTTCGCAGGACGATGTCGAAATTCGCGGCCACGCCATCGAATGCCGCATCAACGCCGAAGACCCGTTCAGCTTCGCCCCCTCGCCCGGCCGCGTCGATCAATGGGTCGCGCCCGGCGGCCCCGGAATACGCGTGGAATCGCATCTCTTCCCCGGCTGCACGGTGCCGCCGCATTACGATTCCCTCATCGCAAAAATCCTCGCCCACGGCAGCACGCGCCAGGAGGCCGTCGCCCGCATGAAGGGCGCCCTCTCCGAAACAATCGTGCAGGGCATCAGGACGACGATCCCCCTGCACCTTCTGCTGATGGACGAGCCCGAGTTCGCGGCCGGCGGCGTCGACATCCATCATCTCGAAGCTTTGCTCGAAACGGGCGCGCTTCAGGCACCAGCGGCCGAATGATGACTTTGGAACAGATCGCGCTCCTCGTCCGGCAGGCGGAGCTTCGCGGGGTCGCGACGTTCGAATACGAGGAAGACGGATGCGTGCTGCGGCTGGCAACGGCGGAGGGCGTGGCGGAAGCGCGGGCTAGAGACCCTGTCAGCACAACCCAAGCGCCGCTCTATATCCGCGCCCCCGCCGCGGGCATTTTTCACGCGTCCCATCCGCTGCGCGCCGAGCCCATGGCTGCCGAAGGGAACGCACACGCGCGAGGGCCAGATCGTCGGCTTTCTCCAGGTCGGCCCGGTTCTGCGGCCGGTTCTCGCCGGCGAAGGCGTTGTGGATGCCTGCCTTGCCGAGGACGGCGAAATGGTCGGCTTCGGCGCGGCGCTGTTCCGGCTCGGGCGAAACGGAGCTTAGAACGCGGGCTGCGAAATCGCGCTGCTGCGACAGCCCATGGACACAAGCACCAGTGCGGCCTCGCGGCTGCGGGCCATGCGCTCGTAATGCGGCCAGATTATACTCCCGCCTCGCGCACCGAAGAAAACCGGCCAAGCGTCTTCGGGCACGGGCGAGCCCGGCAAATCGCTTTCGATCTCGCGCGTATAGCGAATGAGTTCCGGCGTGATGACCAGCGGATCGGGCGGCGGCCCGTCGTCATCGCATGAACCGCACATCCGTCAGCCCGTATATTCCAGGATATGCATGCCCGCGCCCCACCGGTCGATGAGGTAGATCCGGCCTTCGGCGTCGGCGCCGATATCGTTCGACTGGATCATCCTCGCGCCGTCGGCCACGGCGGGAACGTAACAGCCGACCTCCGTCGGCCGCAGCACATCGCTGACATCGACGGCACGCAGGCCGGCGTTGAAATAGGTGATGAAAACGGTGTTCGCCCAGGGCCCCTCCGTCGAGATCGTCTCGAGGATATTGTGGGCGCCGAAGCGTCCGCCGCGATTGATGTATTTTTCGCGATCGGGAAACCAGGTCGAGACCGGAATGGGATTCTTCTCGTCGCGGATGTCGAGGATCCACATGAACTGGCTGTCCCAGTAATTCTGCTTGGCCCGCGCCTCGTCGGTGACGACGAGATAAGGCCGGTCGCCGATCGGGCACGCCGTATGCGTGGAGCCGACAAAGGGCGGTGACCAGTTGATATGGCCGATGAGGTTCATCGCCGACAGATCGGTGCAGTCGATCACCGCGACGCCGCCGCCCCAGAACGCGGCGTACATGCGGTTTCCGCGGATAATGGGCGGACCGTGCAGCGTGCAGGTCGTTTCGGCCGGCTGGGGATCGCCGCCCTCTCCCTTGCCCTCGGCCTTCTGCCAGGGAAGCCCCCAGATGCCGACGACTTCGGGTTTTGTCGGGTCCTCGATGTCGAGAGTCCAGACGACGCGCTTGTTCCAGCCCTCGGCGTCGCTGGGCATCAGCGCCACTTTCCGCTTCAGGTCGACGCCGAAGCGATGGGGCCCGCTGCCCGGCATGTCGAAGAAGCCGATCTCGCGCGGAACGGCCGGATTGCTGATGTCGAAGATATAGAAGCCCGCGCGCGCGGCCCTTCCGGCCTCGGTCGGCAGCGTCTCGGAATTCACATAGAGGATGTTTTCGCCGGCATGACGCAGCTTGTGCATATGCAGGCCCGGCGGCGCCTTGAACTCGAACACTTTGCGCGGCTTGCGGGGATCGCGCACGTCGTGAACCGTGAAGCCCTCGGTCTTGTCCGGGTCTGAGCCGCCGACCGAGCCGACATAGGCATGGCCGTTGACGATCTCGACCAGGCTGCCGCAGCCGAACGCGGCCGACGGATCATGGCCAAGGAGACGAAAATTCCGGGCTTCTTCGGCTTGCATGGGATCCCCGCTGCCAAATGTTGAGGTGTTACTGACGCGCCATGATCTCGTCGAGGCGCTTTTGCGTCCCGGAGATCACGGAGATCTTTTCGCCGGCATCGAGCCGCGCGCGGATCGTGATCTCGTTGGTCTGGGCCGGAAGCGCCTGAGCCGTCACCTCCGCGATTTCCGAAGGATCCAGGACCAGGATGCCGGATTCGTCGGCGACGATCGCATCGCCCGGCCGCACCACGACGCCGCCGCAGGAAATGGTCTCGTTGATCGAGCCGCCCAGCGCGAGCGATTTGTGGACATTGGCTGCCGGTCCGAGACACCAGACCGGAACGCCGTACGCACGGATCTCGCCGAAGTCGCACGTATAGCCGTCGACGATGATGCCGGCGACGCCCGCCTGTTTCGCGGCGTAGGCAAGGACACCGCCGAGGCCCGCATGAGTGCGGTCGCCGCAACGGCTGACCACCAGGAAATCGCCCTTGCGCACGAGGCCGAGGCTGTGGGTCACGAGAAACCCGTCATGACCCGGCGAGCGCACCGTCACGGCCGTGCCCGCGACGCGGCGATCGGGGATGACCGCGCGCAGTTCGGGATTCATGAAACCGTGGCTGCGGAAATGGCCCACCGTGGCGGGCTCGACCTTGACGAGATCGGCGATCAGCTTGGGATCGACCTGCGTCGGCATCGGATTGATGGTGAACATGGATTTGTCCTCGATGGATAAGAGAGAGCGTTCAGAAAGAGCCTTCAGTCGGGCGTCCTCGCCGCATCAGCGCGTCCGACGATTTGGCAATACGAAGGTTCGATGGAGAGAAGGACCGCCGCGCCCGGCTCGACGGAGAGCGCCGAAGTTCGCTGCACCCTGAGCGAAATCCCGTCCGCATCGACGAAATATTCGAGGAACGGCCCGAGGAAGAAGCGGCTCTTCAGAACGCCGGGAATGGTGTTCGCGCCGCGCCGCGCGGAGGAGCCGACCTCGATCCTTTCGGGACGCACCGCGATGACGACCGGCGTTCCGGGGCTGTGGCTCTCAGTGCTGACGCATGACATCGGGCCCCAGGGTGCTTCGACCGTCCAGCGTCCTTCGCCCTCCTCCTGAACCACTTTGCCTTCGATGAAATTGCTCGATCCGATGAAGTCCGCGACGAAGCGGCTGCACGGCGTGCCGTAGATGTCTTCCGGAGCGCCCTCCTGGGCGATGGCGCCGCGCTCCATCACAATCACGCGGCGGCTCATCACCATGGCCTCGGACTGATCGTGCGTGACGTAGACGGCGGGAATGCCGAGCCCGCTCTGGATGTCGATCAGCTCGAAGCGCATGCGCTCGCGCAGTTTCGCATCGAGATTGCTGAGCGGCTCGTCGAACAGCAGGACGCGCGGTTCCATTACAAGCGCGCGCGCCAGCGCCACGCGCTGCTGCTGGCCGCCCGACAGCTGCGTCGGATAGCGCTCCTCATATCCAGCAAGGCCGACCACGCGCAGCTTGTCGCGCACGCGGTCCTGGATTTCCGCGCGCTGGAAACGGCCGCTGACCTTCAGCGGATAGCCGACATTCTCCATGACGGTCATGTGCGGCCATACCGCATAGGACTGGAACACCATGCCGAAACGGCGGCGGTTCGGCGGCACGAAAACGCCCCCCGTCGGGTCCGTGATCACTTCGCCGTCCACGGAGATCCGCCCGCTGTCCGGACGCTCGAAGCCGGCGATGCAGCGAAGCGTCGTCGTCTTGCCGCAGCCGCTCGGCCCGAGCAGGGAGACGAACTCTCCGGGACCGACCGTGAACGACACGTCGTCGATCGCGTTGGCCGCGCCAAAGCGCTTGATGAGGTTTTCGACGCGCAGTCCACTCATATCAATGCCCGCTAGCTGTTGTCCGGTCGACGCCGGCTGCCTTTTTGACGATCGCGAGAACGGCGACGCTGACGATGATCTGCAGAACGGCCAGCGCGGACAGAGCCCGGAAGCTGCCGGCCTGCGCCAGGTCGTACACCGCGACCGAGAACACTTCGAGCGTCGGCGAATACAGAAGTACCGACGCGCTCAACTCACGCGTGAACGCAACGAACAGCAGCGCCCAGCCGGCGATGATGCCGGGCTTCAGAAGCGGCAGCGTGATGTTGCGGAACGTGCGGAACCACCCCGCGCCGCACGACAGCGAGGCCTCTTCGAGTTCGGGATGGATCTGCATCAGGGTCGACGACGTCGCCCGCACGCCGACGGGCAGATAGCGCGTCGCGTAGGCGATGAAGAGAATCCAGATCGTGCCGTACAGGACGATCGGCGGATGGATCCAGGCCTGCAGAAGACCGAACGCCAAAACCACGCCGGGGAAGCCGAGCGGCAGCATTGCGAGGTAGTCGAGAAGGCGCCGGCCGGGCAGCTTCGTACGCTGCGACAGCACCGAGACCACCGCACAGAGCAGGATGCGTGACTGTCGCGCCGACGACCGCGAGAAACAGGCTGTTGATGACGGCGCGATGCGTGATCGGATAGTCGAACAGCACATAGCGGTAGTGCTCGAGCGTGAACTGGTCGAGCCGATAGTCCGCGGTCCACATCGTGCGGAGCGAGCTGAGCACCAGGTGACCGACCGGAAGGCACGACCGAAAGAACGATGTAGCCCACGCACACCGCGCAGATGACCCAGCGCCAGCCCGGAAGCGCGATGCGCTGCGAGCGCGAGCCCTTGCCGCTGACCGTCGTATAGGAGCGTTTGCCGAGCGCGCGCCCGCTGCAGCCAGAGGCCGCCGAGCGCGATCACAAGCAATGTGATGCAGAGCGCGGCGCCGAGGCCGTGGCGCGGCGATAGCTGACCTCGGTCTCGATGATGCTGGTCGTCAGAACGCGGATCCGCGAGGGCGCGCCGAGAACCGCCGGCACGCCGAACTGTTCGGCCGCCAGCGCGAACACGAGAAAGGCGCCGCCAAGATGGCGGGCAGAGCGAGCGGCAGCGTGACGGTGAAGGTCGTCCTGAGGAGGCTCGCGCCGGACGACAGGGCCGCCTCTGGAATGTCGGATCCATCGACCGCAGGGCGCCGGCGACCATCAGGAAGACGAACGGCATCTGGTCGAGCGCTTCGACGAAGATGATGCCGGTCAGCGAATAGATGTTCAGCAGCGGACCGGTCGCGCCGATCGCCACCCAGAGCTGGTTCAGGAGGCCGTTGTGGGATTTGCCAGCATGACCCAGGACAGCGCGCCCAGGAACGGCGTCGTGATGAACGGCACGATCGCCGTCATCTCGATCAGCCGCCGTCCCGGCATGTCGGTACGCACCACCGCCCATGCGAGGAAGGTGCCCGCCACGGTCGCGACGAGCGAGGCTCCCGAGGCGACCACGATCGTGTTGAGGATGGCCCAGTAATTGCGACCAATGAGTATAGGCCAGCTCGAACCAGCGCAGCGAAAACGATCCGTCGGTATCGCGCACCGACGCCGCGAAAATATGCGCGGCCGGATACACGGATCATCAGGCATAAAAGCCCGATGACCCCGATCTGGAGATAAAACAACGGATCCCCGAAGACGCTGCCGCGCATCGACCAGGAAGCCACGCGCCCGGAACCCACGGGGCTGGGCGCCACCTCTACCTTGGACAAACCGCAAATCCTCTCCGGGCCTTACTTGAACAGCTGGCTCCACTCGTCCGCCAGTTCCGTCTGCTGGCCGAAGAAAGTGGCCATGTCCTTCGTGGAACTCGCGAGGCGCTTCACCTCCGACAGGGATTTTGCGCCGGTATCCTGGCTCGAAGCCGTTGCGTCCTTGCGCAGCGACGAGGTGAAGTATTTGGACTGCCAGATGTCCTGGGCGGGCTTGCCGAGCGTGTAGTCGATGAATTTGCGGGCGGCTTCGGGGTTTTTTCCACCCTTCGGGATGGCGATGTAGGTGTAGCCCACGGGAACGCCTTCTTCCGGCGAAATGACGCGGAGGTTGGCGCCCGCCGCGATGTTCTTGAGAACGTGGTACTGCAGCACCATCGCGGCGAGCGGACGCTCGCCAGAAATGAGGGTATCCCGACCTCGCCGGTCCCGTCCGTACCAGGACGTCCTGCTTGGCGAGCTTCTCGATATAGGACTTGCCGTATATCACGGACGCCAGCATAGCCGTGCAGCGCGCCGCCGCTAGACGCGGCTCCGACATAAACATCTTGCCCTTCCATTTCGGATCGAGCAGGTCATCCCAGGTCTTCGGCGCGTCTTCCGCTTTCAGGAGAGACGGATTGTAGGCCATGCAGAGAATGTCGGCCTTGATCGGGGCGGCGAAGTTGCCGATCAGGTCGGCTTCGTTGTAGGCGGCGAATTCGTGGCTGCGGTATTCTTCGAGAAGCCCCTCATCGGCCCATTTCAGGAAGAGCCCGGTCAGGCCGCCCGAAAGGGTCGAGCAGCCGATCTGCGATGCCTTCACTTCCTGTTCGAATTTCTGGCCGAGCTTGACCGAGCCCGCGCGGTAGAAATCGGCCGGCAGGCCGCTCGCCTGCTTGAAGTTCTCGATCCAGTCGCCGACCGCGTCCGCAGCCTCGCCCGAATACCGGGCCCGTCGGATCGGCGGCGAAAGCCGCGCTTCCATCAGGCCGGTAGCCAGGGCCGTTCCGGCTGCGCCCTTGAGCACCTGGCGGCGCGACAGGTGGAAGGTGCTGCGATCGCGATCAAAGGACATGTTTCTAACTCTCCCCGTCTTGCGCCCTTTGCCGGCGCGACAGGGCAAGCCTCCAACGGAACTGAATTTCGAGTTCAACCCATAATCTCGATATTTTCTGCATTTGCGGAATTTTGTAGCACTCTGCTCGGGGTCGTGCTTAAACTTCGCTCAGCCCGGATGAATCGACCGGGCACGAAACTGGCCGGAACCATGCCCCTGCTGACGCCGAAGCCCTCTTCCGTCCCCGCGACGACACTCACGGCCGACGTGTTGCAGCTTTTGCGGGAAGACATCCTGGCCGGAGGCTTCAAGCCCGGAGACAAGCTCCGCCTCCACGATCTGCGCGAGCGTTACGATGTCGGCTTCAGCCCGCTGCGCGAAGCGCTCATGCATCTGGCGTCCGACGGCCTCGTCGTCGTGGAGCATCAGAAAGGCTTTCGCGTCGCGCCCGTCTCGCTCGACGATCTCTGGGACGTCACCCGGACGCGCCAGCTCATCGAGGATCAGCTCCTGCGCGAAGCGGTGAAGTATGGCGACGACGCTTGGGAAGGCGAGATCGTCGCCGCGTTCCACAAGCTTGAAAAACTCCGAGCACCGACCCGGCCACCGGCCTCGTCACCTCGGAATGGGCCCGCCGCCACCACGCCTTCCACTATGCGATCGTCGCCGCCGCCGAGAGCCGCTGGCTCAAGCGCTTCTGGCAGATCGCCTACGACCAGTCGGACCGTTACCGGCGCATTTCCGCCAGCGTCGCCGGCAGCCGCGAACAGCACAAACTCCTCATGACGACGGCCCTGGCGCGCGACGCCGACGCCCTGATCGAGATCA